>JAFIGV010000030.1 GCA_017849575.1 Flavipsychrobacter sp.
CGCTACCGTATCATTACAGGCATCCGTATAGCTTACGGTGGTACCTGTGCCCTGTGCATTGCCTACCGTTGTACCGCCTGTTGCCAGACCCGTACCCGAAGCCGCAGGATTGATGGTTGCCGTCACCGGTACGCGGGTGCCGGTACAACCCAGCGAATATCCCATGCTGACTACAGCCTGACCCGCAGTGGTCGTACAGTTAAACAATCCGCTACCACGGTGGCCTGCAATGATCGAGGCATTAGTGTTGCTCGCGGTTGTCGATCCCATTGCGTTGGTAGCATATTGGTGCGTTACACCAGAGCCCGGCGCAATATGGAAGGAATAGGTACTGTTGGGCGGAATCACAAGACCGAGGTTTGTTGCTATCGTAGTGTAAGCATTTGCCCCCTGAGAAGGAACGTTGGTTACAGAAGAAAGCAGCGTCCAGCCTGTAGATGAGGTATTGGCACCCGAAACTTGTTGATAGTTATTCGGACGATAATAAATATCCCAGGAGGTAGCCGTATTGATCGCCATGTTACACTTAATACCAATAGTGTTTAAAGTAAGTCCGGTGGTAGTACTCATCATAAACATATGATAATACACTCCCGTCGTCGTACCGTTGGCAAGGGGTACCGCTACAGAGTCGTTTCCACCCAGACCCGATGTGGGCTCAGCATAATAAGTGGTAGTAGTACTGATAGAAGGTGAGGTATAGGCAGCGCCGGTTCCCAGCAGTGTTCCTGCGGTGAGGGCATCATACCATTTTGTAGATATTCCGGCCGGTGCCACTACCGCCAATGTAACCGGACCAGTTCCACAGCGTGAGCCCGGAATGGTGGAAAGGAAACTAGGGTTATTGTAAATAACGGTGTCCGGCACAGACGTACCCACGAGATTGTTGTTACAATAGAGCAAAGCGCGATAGAACGTGGTGGCCGTAACAGGTTCGGTATAAACAGAACTGTTTGCACCGCTGATGCTGCTATAACCCGAGCCTGTATTCTTTTCCCATTGTATTCCAATACCACTCATCGGTACAGGAGAGAGATTTACCGTGGTGCTTCCCGTAGCGCAAATGGAGCTCGGACTGGCAACGGCTGTGACATTGGCAGGTACAGATTTCACGTTTACCGTCACTGAGTCGTAGATCGCACAGTTGTTTCCGTCAATACCCGAAACATAATACTTCGAAGTAGTGGTTGGAGAAACAGAGAACGAGCTGCCGGAGCCTGTGGGCGTCCATGTGTAGCTATAGTTGTTGGCAGAGCTCACCGAAACCGTGCTTGGACTTCCAACACAAACTGTATCCGGAGTTGCAGCTACGGCATAGGCAGGTGGAGCGGTAACCGTGGCTACTACAGGCATACGGGTTCCTTCACAACCGGTAGAGATCTGCCAATTGTAGAAATAATAGTAATAAGCCGTTGTCGAAGCACCATTCCATGAACTGATAATGCTGGCGATACCAGGTAGGGTATAGGGGAAGTTGAATGGTGTAGCCGTATATTCCCGATACAAGCCTGTGATATTGGTACCCGGTGTCAACCAAATCAGACGATATCCGGTACCCGCAGGAACGGTAAAGTTCAGGGAAACCGTTTGTGCCACGGCTGTTGGGTTTCCGATTACATTTACGGTAGCAGACTGTATGGTAGTACCAGTATTGTTTTGCAGCGCTATGGTAATCGATCCGGAGGTATTGGCTGTGGCTGCATAAGGATAGACAACTACGGAGTTCAAGGTAAATGGAGCATAAGCATCAAAGTAAATGCCGGTAGAACCTGTATTGTAGCTGTCTCCCGGAGTCATATTCGATGCACGTCCGATATTGGCAGTAGTACCGCCCGCATTTGCAGCGGCATAGTAAGTGGTCGTAGTTGCTATGGAAGGCGTCACAAATGTATCATTAGCGGAAACCAAGGGTGTACCGCCGGTAGCATTGGCATACCAGTTTACGATTGCGCCGGGAGCGGCAGTAGCCGTAAGTGTCAAAGGACCATATCCGCACCTTGTGGCACCGTTGGTAGTTACAATGGAGGGGTTGGTCACGGTTACCGCTTCTACGTTGGTATAAGCAGTACCTCCGCCCGGGTTAGTACAGGTTACGGCCACACGATAGTCTGTGCTGGCACTCAACGGTCCTGATGTATAGCTGAAGCCAGTGGCGCCGACAGGTCCAAAGTTGTTCTGACCGGCAGGAGAAGATTCCCAGCTATAGGCAATACCCAGTTCGCTCGGGAAGCCGGTCAGATTTAAGGTTGCCGCCATGCCATTACAAAGTGAAGCATTGACTGCGGCAATAATACCGGTTGTAGATGGTGTACCGCTACAAGGAATTCCCTGTGCAATCGTTATTACATAGTCTTCCGTCTCGCGACCTGCTGTGCTACTAAGGCAAGCGCCGGCATTACCATGTGGTGTTGTAACATAGCTTCTCAGGCGCATGCCGGTGAAACCTACCACAGCAGTAACCGGAACGGTGATGCTCACAGTAGCGGGGTTTGCACTGGTCAGCAGGTAATATTCACCCGTATCAAAGGTTCCGCTCTGATCCCAGTCCACCCACATTTCCACGCCGTACGTAGTGGACTGTGTAGCATTGACCGTATAAGTCTGACCCTGTGTAAGCGTGGCCGTATTAGAAGGAATGGTAAAATCTGCCTGTGTATATCCACCGGCGCCTATAGCCGCAGTACTGCTGTTGAGCGTAGTCGTCGGAATAGTTACATTGGTGATATAGTTTGAGGTAGAAGTGTGCAAGGTTACTCCGGTAAGCGGAGAGCAGTAACACTGGTAGAAAGGATTGACGCCAATAGACACTGTATTTGAAACGTCAAAGCTGCCTCCGTTCGCACAGGTAACAATGGCATGAAAATCGGTAGCCCCTGTAAGCGTTGTGTTCAGCGTTGAACCACCGGTGCCAATAGCACTCCACGAACCGGAGCCTGCCGGAGCTGACTCCCAACTAATGCTGATGCCCGTACCAATGGTGAAACCAGACAGTGATAAGCTAATAGGCGCACCGACGCAAGCGGAAGTAATATTGCCTGCAACCACTGCTGTACCAGCAACCGGTGTACCGGCACACGGCGGCACGGCAAACTCAATCGCTCCGATGTCTGGTGTGGTTACGCTGCGTGTAGCACCGTAAAAATCCGTAGTAACCGTGGTAACCGTACCCAAATCATCCAGCAAGCTATTCGTAGGTGTGAGATTTCCACCCCGATGCTGGCAAACAACGGATCAACGCTCATACTGTTTTGATCGAATGCGGCACTGTTTGCTGTTTTCCAGTTGGCCAGTGTAGCAAATGCTGCAGAATAGTAACCGATATTGTTCGTGCCTGCGGTGGAACCCATATAGAGGTCATTATAGTTAGAGGTCTTGCCGGCACCAGAGAAATACAGGCAATATTTTGTTCCTGTTCCTCCACGGGTCACAGAGACAATATTATTTTTCAAATCCACACTGGCGGTTCCGGTAGCATAGATACCATAAACCGTTCCGGTAGTAGCCAGCGGGTTGTCAATAGAAATGGTATTGTGATACGCCTTTATGTACGTGGCCGACGTAAGGTAAAGTCCGTAATCAGACCCATCGTGGTTGTTGTTGTAGATAAGATTGTTATAGACCTTATTCTCGTTACCCGAAGATGCAGCAGACGATACGTAGATATTGTAAGCTGTAAGGCTTGTATTGGGAGCAGCTCCGGCCGTAGCGCGAATCTGGTTTCTTTCAATCAGAGTTTTGTTACACCCGGTAGAAAGCATGATTCCATAGAACGTAGAAATACTCGTACGGGTGGGGCGCTCAATAATGTTGTCGGTGATTGTATTGCCCGACTGCTGTAAGTTGTAAATACCATAAACGTAAAAGTCCTTTACGTTACAATGCGTAATTGTATTGTTAGTATTACCTGTAGTAGAAGCACCATAAAGTACCATCCCCATATATCCGCCCACAACGGTACAATAACTGAAGGTATTGTAACTGCCATTAGCGCCGCTGGTGGAATACGAAGTACTCGAACCGCTCATCACTACGCCACAGGCAGTAGTTCCGGTGCTGGTCATGTTGGTTTCAAAAGTGCAGCTATCGAAGGTATTGTGGTCTGCATTGTTTGAAAGATGCAGCGCAAATCCATTAGTTGCTCCCGTAGCACGTACAATCAGGTTATTGATCTCAATGTAGTCAGCACCTGCAATATCAAGCGTCGCATAGTTGCTACTTGTTCCGGCGCTTTGCAGTACCGCTCCGTTTCCGTTAAATGTCACCGTATTGGTCGCATTCGAACCCACGGTGGAGGGAATAACGATCTGCTCGGTAAACGTGTCCGTTGCTACATTGAATACAATAGGACCGGCAATGCCGCAACCGATCGCGGAAATGGCATCGGTGAAACTATTGAAGTTTGTTCCTCCGGTAGGGAGGGTTTTGTTAATGGTATAGGTTCCGCCCGGGAAAGCGATGGGGACAGTGACCAATACAGAATCCGAATAAGTGGAATCATTACCGCATTTTACCTTTGCTCTGTAAAATGAGGTTACAGAAGCCGTAACATTTTGCGAGGTATATAATTTGGCTGTATCAATGTCCATCCACGGACCGCTTGCACTCGTGGCGCTCTGCCATTGGTAGGTTTGTCCTCCTCCTATAGAATTTCCTGAAAGACTAAGCGTAAAAGGACTGCCAAGACAAGGGTTAGCGTTGGTGGTCACTGCAGAACCGGGTGTGGGCATTCCGCTGCAAGGCGTTGCCGGGATCAGATCAAATCCAAAGGCGCAGGTATTGGCATCCTGACCAGAATATACGGGTGTACATGAGCCCCCATTGTTAATATAAGTCCGTGTTGGCGTGGGGCCAGGCGAAAAGTTTGCCGTTTGCATGCTCGTGCTCGATGAGGAACAGTTGAACACATAAGAGACCAGTGCCTGCGAAGGATTGTAGAGGAAGGGTGTCTGAAGAGGAATCTCCAGCCATCCTGAACTGTTTGATGTCAACGATACACTGGCAGCAGTGTACACGGTCAGAAAAGTGATGGTGTTGTCAATTCCTCCCGTCATCAGCGCACTGTTCGAGGTCTGCCCTAATTGAATGACAAGACCTGTATAAGTCGAAGTGACACTCGGGGTCACTTTGTAATACAGCTTTGTGATCAGACCATTGTAGGATGTGGGAAAAGTGTTTGCAGGAAAATAGTTTTGACAACCTTTACCCGCAGAAGTGGCCCAGGGAAAAGCGTTACTGGGCGATGCCGTATTGTTGTTGTAGTAGGTCGGCGTTTGTGCAAAGACCTGAAATCCCAACATCAACAGCAGAAGAGTACCCAGTTGCCTGAATTTTCTGTGTAAGATTTTGTTCATGATACGTTCTTGTTAGATGCCTACTCTTTAAGGTTTTCGGCTTCCCCTTAAAATTTAATAAATCATAACCCCGTGAGGTGTGAGCACTGTTAGAAACAATAGCCAGGTCCAGAGAAGATTTTAGAGTATCCGTTGTTTTGTACAGGAAAAATCCTGTAATGGTGATGTTCAGAAGGTTTTTAACAGAATGGAATTACATCATAGGCTGCCGCGCGCTTTTAGTTGTGGACAATAAGCCGTGTAACAAACTACATCCGGACAGTCCCAAGTTAGGGAATAAATTAACCATACACTAACCTTTCATTTATATTTTTTTATGATAAATCTAATAGTACTTATTGAGGAGATGCAAGCATCGATTCGAGAATAAGACTTATCCTTCCAAACACGAAGAGAGCCGTCTGGGTGGGAAACGAAAAAACAACCCAGACAAAAAGTAAATTTGCCTTTCATGAACAGGCAATCTCAACTGGCGTATCAGCCGTTGCCCGAACAAAATCTCTGGCAAAACCACCAACTTCAAGTTCTCCTTCAATACCTGCAGGACAGGTCGCCTTACTACAAAAAGTTGCTCGGCAAACATCATGTCGATATTCATAACATCCGTTCGCTCCACGACCTTAGCTTTTTGCCCACCACCTGCAAGGACGATATGCAACAACACAATTGGGATTTTCTTTGTGTTCCCGACCATGAGGTGAGGGAATACACTGCTACTTCCGGCACGCTCGGCAAACCCGTGACCATAGCACTGACGGAAAACGACCTGCGCAGACTTGCTTACAACGAGCAGCAGTCTTTTCTTACTACAGGCGCCAAATCCTCAGATATCTTTCAACTCATGCTCACGCTCGACCGTCAGTTTATGGCGGGGATGGCGTACTATCTTGGCTTGCGTGAGCTGGGCGCCGCAGTGGTACGCACCGGTGCGGGCTTTCCTTCGCTGCAGTGGGATACCATACAAAGGCTGCAGGCAAATAGCCTTGTGGCGGTGCCTTCCTTCCTGCTGAAAATGATTGCCTATGCAAACGAAGCCGGCATTGATCTTAAAAACAGTCCGGTTGAGAAAGTGCTCTGCATCGGCGAAGGCTTGCGCACTGCCGATTTTGAGCCCAATACCCTCGCCCAGCGCATTACCAGCCAATGGAACATCAAACTCTTTGGCACTTATGCTTCTACAGAAATGCAAACCGCATTTACTGAGTGCGAAGCAGGCATGGGCGGGCATCATCTTCCCGAACTCGTAATTTTTGAAATTTTGGACGATCAAGGAAACCCACTGCGTGAAGGTGAATATGGAGAACTCACCATTACCACGCTTGGTGTAGAAGGCATGCCGCTATTGCGCTACCGTACAGGCGATATCTGTTGCTATTACGATGCTCCCTGTAGTTGCGGCAGAAAATCGCGCAGGCTCAGCCCGGTGCTGGGACGCAAGCAACAGATGATCAAATACAAAGGCACCACGCTTTATCCGCCCGCTATTTTCGAATTGCTCAACAGTCAGGATTACATAAAAGAATATCAGGTAGAAGTGACTACGGATGCGCTTGGAATGGATGATCTTCAACTCCATCTTTTCACAGACCTTACTGATGAACAATGCAGCAACAGACTGCGTCCCTTGCTTCAAAGCAGACTGCGTGTGGCACCGCAACTAAACTATTGCAGTGCCGAACAGATGCAGCTCATGCAATTTCCGCAAGCAAGCAGAAAGCAGGTAAAGTTTGTGGACAACCGAAATGCGGATTATTGACGCTGCCCGATTCCCAGCACATCTTTCATCGTAAATATGCCTTGCCTGCCGGCAAGAAATTCAGCAGCGAGCACAGCGCCTAAGGCAAAGCCATCGCGGTTGTGAGCAGTATGGAGAATTTCAATGTCGTCAATAGCTGAACGGTACTTTACACTATGCGTGCCGGGAACATTTTCTACCCTATGCGCCACAATGGGCAACTCGTCTGATGACTCCGCCTGCTCTTTCACCCAATGCTTTTTGCGTTCTACATGATCGAGTACCTGCTCGGCTAGGGTAATGGCAGTGCCGCTTGGGGCGTCCTTTTTTTGGGTGTGATGGGTTTCTTCTATGGAGATTTCGTAGGAGGGTTGGTCATTCATCAATGAGGCAAGCAGCTTGTTGACTTCAAAAAAAATATTGACGCCGATGCTGAAATTGGACGCCTGCAGCAATGCCGTTTCATGATCTACTGCTACCATTTTGGCATGCTCCAGTTGATGGTTCCAACCGGTTGTGCCGCAGACCACAGGCACACCCGCTTTCAGACAGGTTACCACGTTTTCATGTGCCGCTTCAGGACGGGTAAATTCTATCACCACATCCACCTGACTTAATGCCACTGCGTTCAGCTCGTGCCGGTTGGCGGTGCTGATACGTAAGACGATATTATGTCCACGCTGCTGCGCAAGCGCTTCGATGGCATGTCCCATCTTTCCATAGCCTACAAGTCCTATGTTCATGTGCTACAATTGAAGGATAAATGATGTGATGGCAAACAAGGCAAACAGCATGCTGGCAAGCCCGTTGGTATTGGCAAATGCCATGTTCACTTTACTAAGATCGTTGGGTTTAACAAGGAGATGCTGATAAATCAGTAAGCCAATAAAGATTACAGAGCCGGTCCAGAATACCCAGGAAAAATGTCCGGTAATGCCTGCATAGATAACAAAAGCCGCACTCAGTACATGCAGCAAATTGGAGACCATCAAAGCATTGCTTTTACCCAATGCTGCAGGTATAGAATGTAATTTCTGCGCCCTGTCAAATTCTTCATCCTGCAAGGCATAAATAATATCGAAACCGGCAACCCAGGTAAGCACAGTAAACGAAAACAAGAGCGGCAGAAGCTTGAAATATCCCGTTACGGCAAGATAGGCGCCTATGGGCGATAGTGAAAGTCCTATCCCAAGCACTACATGACAAAGTGCCGTAACGCGCTTGGTGTAGCTGTAAAAAAGTATAACAAACAGCGCAATAACAGAAAGAAAAAATACCGTACGGTTAATGAATAAGGTGGTAGCAATAAAAAGCAGCGAACATACGATGGTGAACAACAGCGCATGGTTGGGCGAGATGACTCCCGCGGGTATTTCCCGTTTGGCTGTACGCGGATTCATAGCATCGAAGCGGCGATCAAGATAACGATTGAAAGCCATGGCTGCACTACGGGCAAACACCATACACAGCAGCACTTTCAAAAACAGACTCCAGTTGTCGGCAAACCACATCCAGGAAAAATGATCGTTCACTTCGAGGATGCCGAGCGTAAAACCAATGAGCGCAAAGGGGAGTGCAAATACAGTATGGCTGAATTTTACAAGCGAAAGGTAGTCGTTGATCTTTTTAAACAATCCCACTTTAATTTTCTTTTACATCCACATCAAACTGAATGGGCATGGCTTCCTGCTGGGCATTGGAATAGATCATCACACTTTTTTCCTGATGACCTTTTTTATTCTTACTGTTGAACTCCACTAAAATCTCGCCTTCGCCTCCGGGCGGCACAGGCTCTTTAGGAAAGGAAGGCACGGTGCAACCACAGGAGGCAACGGCATTGCTGATGACAAGCGGATTGGCGCCTGTGTTCGTGAATTTGTAAGCAAACCGCACCTTGTCTCCTTCGTTGATGGTGCCAAAGCTGTGCTTCTGCTCCGCAAAGGAAATGGTGGTTTTGGGGAGTTTCGAAATTGCTTCATTGCGCGCACCGGTCTGATGCATTTCTTCGCCGCCAAATTTGTTGATCAGCGCTGTCTTGCTGACACCGCTTAGTTCTACCAGTGCAATCACAAACACAGAAAGCGTAAGCACGGTAAGCAGAACGGTCTTTAGTTGTTGGTTCATATTGACTCAGAAAAGTTGATGCAATTTAGTTGGATTGTTCTTCCCATATTCCGGCAAGATGCACGAGCACTTCCACGGCTTTTTCCATATCCTGCACACTCACATATTCCTGCTTGCTGTGAATGCCCATCTCTCCGGTAAACAAGTTGGGGCAAGGCAAACCCATAAAGGAAAGCCGCGATCCATCCGTACCTCCGCGCACACTCATACGCTGCACTTCAAGTCCCGCACGCTGATAAGCCTGCGCCGCATAGTCCATTACCTGCGGATGCTGATCGAGCACTTCGCGCATATTGCGGTATTGTTCTTTGATGATAAACTCGGTGGTAACGCCCGGAAATTCGCGAACGGTTTCATCCACCAAAGCTCTTAATCTTTCTTCGTGCTTTGCCAGCAAGGCACTATCAAAATCGCGGACAATTAACTGCACACTTGCTTTCTCCAGCACACCCTGAATGCCTACCGGATGCACAAAGCCTTCCATTCCTTCTGTGGTTTCCGGACACCATTCATTGCGCGGCAGCTTATCCACAAAGGCAGATGCGGCTTTTATTGCACTTACCATCTTGTCTTTTGCATAGCCGGGATGCGCACTGATGCCATGAAAAACCACGGTTACGCCATCTGCCGAAAAAGTTTCCCCTTCCAGATGACCGCGCTCGCCGCCATCGAGTGTATAACCATACTGCGCACCAAGTTTTTTCATATCCACAGCATTCACCCCTCTTCCCACTTCCTCATCGGGCGTAAACAGGATGCGGATGGTACCATGTTTTATTTCAGGGTGCTGTATTAAATATTGCGCGAGGTCCATGATGATGGCAACACCTGCTTTATCGTCGGCGCCCAGCAAAGTTGTACCTGATGCGGTAATGATATCGTCGCCGATTCTTTCTTTCAGATAGGGATGATCATGTGTGCTGATCACCACAGTAGGATCATCGGGCAGTACGATGTCCTTTCCATCCCAACTCATATGCAGCAGCGGCTTTACACCCGCGCCGCTACAGTCGGGCGCAGTGTCCACATGCGCACAGTAGCAAAGCACCGGCACATCCTTATCCACGGTAGCCGGAATGGTAGCATACACATAGCCATGCTCATCAAGTTCGGCGTCGGTCACACCTATTGCCCGGAGTTCTTCTACCAGCATCCGGCTCAGGTCTTTCTGCTTTTCGGTAGAAGGTTGACTCGGAGAGTTTGGATCGCTTTGCGTATCTATTTGCGCATAACGCATAAAACGGTCAGCTACTGTATGTTGATAATTTTGTAATGCCATCGTATCCTAAAATTTTAGAAAGAAGCACGGATTTGCCTCTTCTGGTATAGAAAAAAAGTGTGTAAAAATAGCATTATGGTATTAATTACTGCCTTTACTTTTGCCCGATGTTTGAGCTGTCCAAAATAGATATTACGCAGATTGTAACGCTCAGTTTCACGCTGTTTGCCGTAATAGATGTGCTCGGATCCATTCCGGTCATTATTTCGCTCAAGAAAAAAATGGGCGAGATCAGCGCCATGCAAGCTACACTGGTATCGGGCGGGCTGATGCTTCTGTTCTTTTTTGTGGGTGAGAAGATGCTCAACTTCATGGGGCTCGACGTGCATTCCTTTGCCATTGCGGGCTCCATCGTCATTTTTATTCTTGGTTTAGAAATGGTTTTGGGTATTGAATTTTTCAGGAGTGAGAAAGACATCAAAAGTGGCAATGTAGTGCCCATCGCCTTTCCGCTCATCGCCGGGTCGGGAACACTCACGACCATCATGTCGCTGAAGGCAGAATACCATGCTTATAATATTCTTATCGCCATTATGGTCAACCTGATTTTTGTCTATATCACGCTCATCCTGATCAACCCCATTGAGCGGGTGTTAGGACCCTCAGGCATTTCCGTGATACGGAAGTTTTTCGGCGTGATCCTCCTGGCGATTGCTGTGAAAATTTTCAAGAGTAATGTAGGCTTTTAGACTTTGGCGAGCCCGGCAGCACTGACCACAATTAGCAAAGCTCCCTTTGTTTCCATGACCGGAGCGTTGGATAGTTTTGTAGTTTCGCGCGCGTTATTCACTTTCAAACTACTTCGCGAAATATGAAATCTCAGAAGATCACAATGGGTTCGAACGGCAGGCTGGATGTTCCTGATTATCCCATCATTCCCTTTATAGAAGGCGACGGTATTGGTCCGGATGTATGGAGCGCTTCGAAAGCGGTGCTGGATGCAGCGGTAGAAAAATGCTACGGCGGTAAGCGCAAGATAGAATGGATAGAAATGCTGGCAGGCGAAAAAGCCTTCAACAAAACCGGCGAATGGCTGCCTAAGGAAACGCTGGCTACGGCTACAGAATACATTGTGTCGATCAAGGGACCTTTGACCACACCTGTGGGCGGTGGCATACGCTCGCTGAACGTTGCTTTGCGGCAAACACTCGATCTCTATGTCTGTCTTCGCCCGGTGCATTGGTTTCATGGCGTGCCTTCGCCGGTGAAGCACCCTGAAGATGTGGACATGGTGATCTTTCGCGAAAACACTGAAGATATTTATGCGGGCATTGAATTCAACTACGACGACCCCAAGGCTAAAAAGCTTTTTGAATTTCTTAAAGAAATCGGCGGAGCAGATAAAGTCCGTTTCCCGGAAACTTCTTCTTTCGGCATCAAACCCGTTTCTAAAGAAGGGTCACAAAGGCTTATCCGCGCTGCTATTAAATATGCCATCGAGCATCGCCGCCCGTCAGTGACGTTGGTGCACAAGGGTAACATCATGAAGTTTACTGAAGGTGGATTCAAGAACTGGGGTTACGAACTGGCACAGGCGGAATTTGGCGACAGCGTCTATACCTGGGAGCAGTGGGAGCAGACTAAAAAGCAGGAAGGTGAAGAAGCCGCAAATGCCGCGATGAAAAAGGCGCAGCTCAGCGGAAAGATCATAGTGAAAGATGTAATTGCCGACAACTTTTTGCAGCAGATATTGCTGGCGCCAAAAGACTATTCGGTAGTAGCCACCCTCAACCTCAATGGTGATTATATCAGCGATGCGCTGGCTGCCGCAGTAGGAGGCATAGGCATTGCACCGGGCGCCAACATCAACTACCTTACCGGTCATGCCGTATTTGAAGCTACCCACGGCACCGCCCCGCGTTTTGCCAACACCGACACCATGAATCCATCATCGTTGCTGCTGAGCGGGGTGATGATGCTGGAATACATGGGCTGGAACGAAGCCGCCAATTGCATTCTCGATGCGCTGAAGACAACAATCATGCGCAAACGCGTGACCATAGATTTTTACAACCTGATGCATGATGCCACTTTGCTGAAAACAAGTGAATTTGCACAGGAGATCATCAAGAATATGGGTACAGGAGTAATACTCGAAAAAGGAGAATAATTATGAACATCGCCGGCTATATAGACCATACCGTACTAAAACCGACCACTACCGAAGATGATGTAATCAAGCTTTGCAATGAAGCGAGCATCTACGGCTTTGTAGCTGTGTGTGTGCCGCCGCATTATGTGCGCTTTGCCAAATTGCAATTGCAGGACACCGCGGTGAAAATCGCTACGGTTATCGGATTTCCCTTTGGCTATAGCAGCACAAGGTCGAAGATTGAAGAGATAAAAGAAGCAATAGCCGATGGTGCAGACGAACTGGATATGGTCATCAACCTTGCTGCGGTAAAAAATGGCGACTGGGACTTTCTGGATAATGAAATAGAGCGCTGCACCAGCATCGTGCATGCTTCTCAAAAAGTGATTAAGCTGATCGTTGAAAGCGGAGAACTTACCGATGCTGAGTTGATCAGTTGTTGCGCGCTGGTGCGTTCCAACAAGGTGGATTTTATCAAAACCTCTACGGGCTATGCTTCTACCGGCGCTACACTTCATGCGGTGCAGCTCATGCGACAGCATTTACCCACCAGCATTTTTATCAAAGCGTCCGGCGGCATTCGTAGTTTTAGTTTTGCAAAAGAACTGATCGAAGCCGGAGCTACCCGATTGGGATGCTCGGCAAGCGTGAGCATTCTCGAAGAAAGTAAAAGCCAATAGCGACTGACCCATGAAAATGTGCACCCACCTCATTTGCCTGCTTGCCTTGCTTGCCGTCAGCACGGCTGCCCGGGCACAGCAAGATGCTGAAGACACCAACGGCGTGGTGATCCATGCCGATCCGCGACTGGCAATTGTAACGGCACCAAAGTCGCGGGTGCCCATCATCAATACCAGCGGTTCGCGCACGGGTCTTATCCGCTCGGGGCGCGGCTTCCGGGTGCAGATCTACAATGGCAACGACCGCAATAAAGCCAATGCACTAAAGGTGGATTTTATCCGCCGGTATCCGTCTGTGCGCACCTATATGTCTTACATTCAGCCACAGTTCCGGGTAAAGGTGGGCGACTTCCGGACCAGAGCCGAAGCACAACATTTTCTGCAGGAAATCAATCGTATCTATTCGCCGGTAATGATTGTTCCGGACATCATTGTCATAAACACTTTTCGAGATGATCAACAAAATCAAAGAGAAAACTGAGCAGTATTTCCCGGACACCCAAGCCATTCGTCATCATATCCACTCCCATCCTGAGCTTTCGTTTCAGGAGTATGAGACGGCAGCATTCATCTCCGGCAAGCTCAGCGACATGGGCATTGAGCACCAAACCGGTGTGGCTGGTACAGGTATTGTTGCCCTCATCAAAGGAAAGAATCCCGGCAAAAAATGCATCGCCCTGCGTGCCGATATGGATGCACTCCCTATTCAGGAAGCCAATGATGTAGCTTACCGGTCGCAAAACGATGGCGTGATGCATGCCTGCGGACACGATGTACATTCCACCTGTCTGCTCGGCGCAGCAAGAATTCTGAATGAACTGAAAGACGAATTTGAAGGAACTATTAAACTGATCTTTCAGCCCGGCGAAGAAAAACACCCCGGTGGTGCCAGCCTGATGATTGCTGCCGGTGTGCTGGAACATCCTAAACCCGAAGCCATTTTTGCCCTGCATGTTTATCCGCATTTGCCAAGTGGTACAGCCGGTTTCCGTGCGGGTCAATACATGGCAAGCGCCGACGAAATTTACATCACCATAGAAGGCAAAGGCGGTCATGCTGCCCTGCCCCATCAAACCATAGATCCCATAGCTATAGCGGCACAGGTCATCACAGCCTTGCAGCAAGTCATCTCCAGAAAATCGAACCCGCTGATTCCATCGGTGCTCACCTTCGGAAAAATTGCCGGAGGGTTCGCAACAAATGTGATACCCGACAGAGTAGAGATACTCGGCACCTTCCGTACCATGGACGAGACCTGGCGGTATGAGGCGCACAAATGGATTAAAGACATTACAGAACAGGTTTGTACTTCCTTTGGCGCTACTGCGATGGTGGAAATCCCCAAAGGCTATCCTTCATTGTACAACGATCCGCATGTTACCACGCAGGCAGAAAGCTGGGCAAGAGATTTTATCGGTGCTCAAAACATTCATACGCTCGACCTGCGCATGGCTGCCGAGGATTTTAGCTTTTACACCCATCATGCGCCCGGCTGTTTCTTCCGCATAGGCACCAGCAAAAATGGTGAAGCATTTACAGCACCCGTACACAATGCAAAGTTTGACATAGACGAAGAAGCACTCAAAACGGGCGTAGGCTTAATGGTTTGGACAGCAGTGAATGCGCTGAAGGCTTAGTGATCTGAGTTCAACAAAGAATTCGTAGTCATCCCCGCGCAGGACTTGGCAACAAGGCAGTGCTGCCAGCGCAACTGGTTGATCCGTCTCAGCTTCGTCTTTTTATTTCCTGGCTTGTTAGAAAATAAACAAGGAGAAGTTATTTTGAGTTTAAGACTGCTGCGCGAGATTTTAACCGGTGAGGAGTTTTGATAACATCACCTTAAACGAATGGAGATCGTTGAAATGTAACCACAGCTTTTTTTCAATTAATTAAACAGTTTAATTTTTACCATTTTGTATTTTATTACGCATTGTAATAAATTTAGAGTCAGAGGATATGCATAAAACTTCTAAACTGGTGTAAGCCGCGACCCAATTTTGAAAGTCGGCAAAAAAATACAACTTATGAAACTTCTATTAAAAAAGGCAGTGCTGCTCACCCTATTGTTACTCGGTGGGGTGCAAAGTGGATTCAGCAAACTTTATGTATTTTGGATGGGTCACGTAATGAATGGAACCGAGCGTCTCAACTGTTACCGCCTCTTTGTTGTTTATACGGAAGAGATTGATGGTAAAGAAGTTTATGTAACATCTGGAGAAGTGAGAGTTGGAATTGATTATCCTCTTACAATTGCCCCTTCTAACAATCCATCGTGCCCAGCTCCATATGTATGCCAAAATTCTGATGCTGAGCAAATTTACACCGATCCGTCTGGTCATCAATGTCTTGGTCCCATCATCTGTGACAACTATGAAGAGTGGGAGATTGCTAGAAATGCCGCCGTTGGTCAGAATTTAAACAAGGGCGCAGAGCTTTCCGAAACAACCACAAAGATAAAGGAGTCGAAGCCTGGTTATTTTCGAACCTTTCCAAATCCGGTTACGAAAGACATTCAAAATTTGATTATTGCGCTCGATCTTAGTAGTCAAGCGCCGTCTGAAAACTGCCAACTTGAAATATTCGATCTTACGGGGCGTAAGGTATTTTCAAGAATGATCAGCACGAATCAGAAATTTATCGAAATAAGGCTTGATCGCTCTGGTGTATTCAATGTTGTATTGACTTACAACGGAAAAGCTCTTCAAAATCAAAAGATCCTGGTCCAATAAAGTACCGGAACTAACTAAACGGTGCTGCTGATGAAAAAGGCAGTCCCGTTCTGCTGCGCAAGACTTACATCGGTAAGGGACGATAGAAAATTATTTGAAAAGATTCTTTCTTGGACGCATAGCGGTGGGATGGACAGCCTAAACATTCACCACATCCTCCAAAACCGCATAGACAATGTTGTAGGGAAAAACGCCAACTGTTACGTCTCTAAGAAGACACTTGCTATCAATAAAACCGAAGTAATGCGGATATTCTGACAAGACGGATAAACGCTCCTCCAATGCAGACAAAAATCGTTCGCCAAGACCTGCCTGCTGACTTTCGTAATAATCATATCCAGCCTGAATATCTGCAAGCGCTTCCTCCTTAATGGAAACCTGATAGGACATATTTTCTTATTCAGCTCTATTGCGACGAACTATCTCAAGCGCTTCATTGACTGTGTAAGATCTGCTCTGACCCTCAAGATCTGCTTCGACCCGCTTGTATAATACGTCCAAGGTATCTTCATCATAGGCAGTTGAAGCCGGCATTTGCTTTTCGAATAGCACGAACATAGCGGTGAGGTGAGCGGTATCTGCCGAATCTATATACTCATGAAGCTGTTGCCGTATCCACGCTGTGTTCATAACGCCTGATTTTCTACAAAAATACAGATTATCCGCTTCGAGCTTTATGCTCCGTCCCGGGCTAGTCACCCGAAAGCAGGAAGGGGACTCGCCCGCATCAGGTCGCAAATTCGTAAATTGAACCTTGGCAGTTCGCAAACCTTGTTGGAAGCATGAGCATCGGACCAGCCGACTTAGCTATCTGCTTGCCAGTCAAAGACCTGCTTTTATTTTGGGTTTAATGTCTGCTGCAAAAGACTTACACTAGTGAGTAGTGGTGCCGGCAACACAATAATAAAGTCAAAAAATAAGAATAATGAACAAAATAGAGTTTCAACTTATTCAAATAGAAGGGTTTACTTATACAAAATGTAACTCGGTTTATAATAGTTTGAATAAGCCATTGGAAGAGAGCTTACTACATGATATGCTAAAGGAGCATGGTTTATTCGATAAACGTCTAATTGAACTATACCTATGGAAAAATGGCAATCAAAAGGCTGGCTCTTCTACTCCGTACTTTTGCTCCTGGGGGCATTTTTTCTCTTTGAATCACGCAACAGATATATTTAATAGTAAGGAGTACAAAAGTGTGTTTAAGGAAAAATCATTTTTTCCGATTATCGGACATGGTGGTGACTTTTTGCTTCTTAATCTTCAGCGTAATAAAAAAGCTGTATATGCTTTTTCCCCCTCGCTACTAATCAATACGCCAATCAGTTTTTGCGACAGTTTAGGCTTGCTATTAGAAGGAATTGGGTATTGTTTTGAGCACGGAATATATAGAACTGATAGCGAGAATAATTTTGATAGTGATAGTGAGAGGGAGGATTCTTTTTTTAGATCAAAGAGTCCCACCGCTCAGTATTGGAATATCTCATTTTGTTGAGCGTAGACCACTGTCGCGAGAGTTAGCGCAGGGCTCTCGAGTCTAATGGAAGTAGTCAGTTTGCAACTGGCATTTGAAAAGAAGAATCTGAGAATTATCTTCATCAGCACTTAGCAATGTAGGCTGTTATTAGGGTTACTGCTGCTAATAAAGCTATAGCACTCCATGATGCAGGCACTCTTCAAATTCCGGTCTGAAGACCGGCAGATAAAACAGACACGAGACATCCTTCGGAAGTCCCGCGCCAGCGTATGTAGTAATTCCAAAGCCGTAGCTATTTCCTTGATGTTCGTGATCTGTAGTTTTATATCATGTGCATTTGACCCCCATGAACCAGAATTGCATTCTCTTGGAGGAAACTACTACGCATCAATAGATCTAAACGCGCAAAATGACGGCGTGACAATAAGATATACAAAGGACAATATCTTTTACCAAACCGTAGCGTCTAACTGCCGAGGTATCTATATCGATAGCAATCAAATTTATTTTAGCTCGATACCTTTTGAGGGCGACACGTCTAACATTACTTACTTTATGATCAAGGATAATCATGATAATGAATTGAAGAAAATTGATAGGTCGTCATTCGACATCTCTGTCAGAAGACTAAAAAGAGTTTCAATAAACCGACCGTTAAAATGACGCGATAACTGCACGGCGTTTCAAAACAGATAAGTGATATTAAAACTGTTTTCCGTCCCGGGCGAGTCACTCGGAAGCATGAAGGGGACTCGCCCGCTTTGGGGCGCAGATTCGTAAATAGAACCATGGCTGTTCGATATCCTCATCACTAATTTTCGTTCCTTTACAAAAAGCTTTTTTATGCGCCGTTCAGCATCGCTTACGCTTTTCCTTGCTATTCTATCTGTGGTTTGCGGCTATATGTTTTCCAATGCCTCGTGGATAGGAAAGGTAGGCATGTCCTTATTTTACAAAGAGTACAATTTTCTAAAGATCTGGTGGCAGGGCGCACTGCTCGTCTTTGCTATACTGATGATCTTGTACGCCCTGCAATCACTCGTGCAACGCAGAGCTCCCGTTTCCACCGCAAGGGTAGTGCACATTTTTGCGCTTGTTGCTGCTATCATCGGTCTTTATCTTACCTACGATGATTTCCGGCACACCACTTCGCACCGATGGCTGGGCGAGCGATTTCATATTGGCGGTTATCTTTTCTGGATCGGCTGGATGGTGATCTCGCTATATCTGCTGGTATCCAAACAAAACAGCAAAGCCCGGAAAAAGAACATCGGTATGGATGTGTGACCCTACAAATTGAGATAGAAGGGTTGCATAAGCTGCATGAATGCGGCAGTATAGTTGTTGTTGCTATCGCGAATGATTAATTCTTCCTCCGCCTTCGCCTGTTCACTTAACCGGGAGGCTACACTTACGATGCGGTTGGGTGCCTGACCCGCTCGCGGCACTACCGAAAGCTGCCGGCAAATGCGCCAGTTATGTTGCCATAACAGACGCTCCCAATGTTGGTGCTCCGCATATGGCAACAGGATGCAGAGCTCGCCCGCAGGCTTCAACATCCGCGTGGCGAGGTCGAACAATTCCTGCAAGTTCAGCGACAGATCGTGCCGGGCGGCATTGCGCTGTTCCTTTGCGCCGAGTAAGCTCTTGCTGAAAAATGGCGGGTTGCAAATGATCAGATCGTAGATTGACGGGGCATCCCATTCACGGGCGTCTTGCTGAAAAATCTTCAACCTGTTGCTCCAGGGCGATTGCCGAAAGTTTTCCTGCGCCTGTGTGGCTGCACCTTCATCCAATTCTATGGCATCTACGGCAATGCTGCTGTTCCTTTGTGCCAGCATTAGTGAAAGCAAGCCTGTACCGGCTCCCACATCCAGCACCGATCTGCAAGCGCTGCATATGGGAGTCCATGCGCCTTGTATGCAGGCATCGGTTGAAACCTTCATGGCACAGCGATCCTGCTCTATTCTGAATTGCTTGAACTGGAAATAACTGTTGCTCATTGCCAGGCTGCTCTTGCACTTGGTGTAGCCGACAAATCAGCAAATTCTCCTTTCAAAAATTTGTGGTAGCCTGTTATCCCTATCATCGCCGCGTTGTCGGTGCAATACTCAAACTTCGGGATATAGACGTTCCATCCCTTGCGCTCGCCGGTTTCCTGTAAGGCTTTTCGGAGTCCGCTGTTGGCAGAAACGCCGCCTGCAATTCCCACCTCAGAAATCTTTAGTTCGTCGGCTGCCTTCTCCAGTTTCTTCATCAGCATGCGGATAATGGTGTATTGCACAGAGGCGCAAATATCCTTCATGTTCTTTTCGGCAAAATCAGGATCAGTCTTTCGCTCCTTTTGTAGAAAATAAAGTATCGCTGTCTTGATACCGCTAAAACTGAACTTATAATCTTTCATTTCTGAAACCGGAAAGCTAAAGCGGTACGGGTCGCCCTGCTGTGCATATTTGTCTATCAAGGGACCGCCCGGATAGGGAAGTCCAAGCATTTTGGCTGTCTTATCAAAAGCCTCACCGGCGGCATCATCAATTGTTTCCCCAAGGACCTCCATATCGAGATAGTCGCGGCACAAAACCACCTGCGTATGACCACCCGAAACCGTGAGACATAAAAAGGGAAAAGCAGGTTTTGGATCTTCAATAAAATGTGCCAGTACATGCGCCTGCATATGATGCACGGCAATGAGTGGCAGATTTCTTGCCTGTGCAAAAGATTTTGCGAAGCAAGTACCTACCAGTAATGAACCGATGAGTCCCGGCGCCTGTGTGAAAGCCACCGCATTGATTTCTTCCTTGGCTATACCCGCATTTTTCAGCGCTACGTCCACTACCGGAACAATGTTTTGCATATGCGCCCTCGATGCCATTTCGGGCACTACGCCGCCGTATTGTTCATGCACTTTTTGAGTAGCGATAAGATTGCTCAGCACTACCCCATCGCGCACTACAGCAGCACTTGTCTCATCGCAGGACGACTCAATGGCGAGTATATTAACCGACTGATTCATTAGCGCGCAAAGATACGGGAGCCCTGTGGGAGATGATACTTTTTTGCCCGTTCGTAGCCATCAGAAAAATTATTTTCCAAGCCTTCGAAACCATTATCTTAGCCGCGATGAGCGTTCAAAAAATGAATACGCCGGTTGTGATCATCGGGGCGGGACCCGCAGGTGTGGGCACTTCCATCTATTTGTCCCTGGCGGGAATAAAACACATCATTATAGAAAAGGAAACTTTTCCGAGGGATAAAGTGTGCGGTGACGCTATAAGTGGCAAATCTGCCTTTGTGCTGCGCAAAGCCAATCCTTCGTGGCTGCACGACATCTTCAAACAGCCGGAAAATTTCACACCCAGCAACGGGATTATTTTTGTTGCACCCAATGGCAAAGCGCTTGAAATTCCCTACGGCGACAATCTGAAACCCGGCGAACTTGCCGCAGGCTTTACCACGCCACGAATGGTATTTGATAATTACCTTTTTCAAAAAATCAACCGGGAATATGCTACCGTGTTTGAAGGAAGTTCACTGACCTCCATTACACGAAGTGAAGGGAAAGTGCAGGTGCAATTTGAACAGAACGGGAATAGTTATGAGGTGACGAGCCCGGTGATTGTAGGTGCAGACGGCGATAAGAGCGCTGTGCGAAAAAACTTCCTCAACGATCATACTTCGCCCAAAGCATACGCAGTGGGATTGCGCGCCTATTACAAAGGTGTGGAAGGCTTACACGAAAAAAATTACATCGAACTTCATTTTTTGCCTGAAGTTTTGCCCGGCTATTTCTGGATCTTCCCTTTGCCCAATGGTATGGCGAACGTGGGTGTGGGCATACTGTCAGAAACAATACGCCAGAAAAAGATCAACCTGCGCGAACAGATGCTGAAAGCTATTGAGCACAATCCCACCATCAGCAAACGCTTTAAAAACGCCACGTTGCAGGGAAAAATCCAGGGCTGGGGTTTGCCTATGGGTATGGAACGGCAACCGGTATCGGGCGATCAGTTTTTGCTCACGGGCGATGCAGCCAGTCTGATAGACCCATTCAGTGGCGAAGGCGTGGGCAATGCACTGTACAGCGGCATGCTTGCTGCGTATGCCATACAAGCGGCTCAGGAGAAAAACGATTATTCCAGCACCTTTTTCAAAACAGCTTACGATGATGTATTGTATCGGCGGCTTGGTGATGAGCTCCGCATCAGTGCTACTTTGCAGCGTCTGTGCAAGTATCCGTGGTTGTTCAACTTTGTAGTGAATAAGGCGCATAAAAGCCCGTCGCTCAGCAAGACCATCAGTTGTATGTTCACCGATATGGATCTGCGCGATCAACTGCGAAAGCCATCTTTCTATATAAAAATATTGATGAACCGTTAGGAAAGTTTTCGTGGAATCAATCGGCTGATTGCAGCGCAATAAAAAGCAGATGTTCCGGTTTCGCTACGTTCTTTTTTTTTCACGCAATTGCATCTGGAAAAATGATTCTGACTTTCGTGCGTCAACATTGGCACATCGGCTAATTGTCACATTGCCTAATTGATTAATTGACTAATCTTCCACCACAATCTTAAACGTGCTTACCTCGTCTTTCTGCTGGCAACGAACAGTATAGACCCCGGCAACGAGATCGGGCAATTGAAATACCGTTTTGTTATCAAAATCGGAGGCGGTCGTCGTTACATCAAAGACCATTCTACCCACCGCATCATAAATCAGAATGCGCAAATCATCGCCAGGCGCTGCGCTCCACACTACACTGAGTTGATCATCAAATACCGGATTTGGATAGACGGACAATTTGCTTTTTGCTCTTCCCGGCAAGGAGTTGGTAAACCAGAACTCAGAAAAACTTTTCACTGTAAACTGTGCATAATAGCCTTTGTCGTACGGCACCCATTTCACCTGCTGATAAGGCATCAGTGTATAAGTACCGTTTACATTATCCGTAAGTGAGCCGTTTTCAAATTTTTTATCCTCATCATGATACTGTAAAACGCCAAGACGGTAAGCATCCTGAGCACGAATGCAGGTGTCACAACTTTTATCGTTGATCAACTGCAGCACTTCGGCATCTGTAATAAACAGCCTTAATTCGGCACTATCAGTTAGCGGCTGTGTGGTATGGATCACATAGTTGCGGGTAAGGCTGTACAATCGCAATATGGGATTGAGCGGACTTGCATGCCGATAAATATCCACCAATGCAGAGCCCGGACCGGAAGAAGTTTTCAATGCTGCCAGCACAGCTCCGCCGCTGGTAATAAAGCTGAGGTTATTGGCTGTTACCTGTTCTGTAACCTGTGTATTTCCGCCATCATACACGGGATACTGAGCATCGAAAATATGAATATCATCCACGGCGATGCCATCCCAAGCCGCACCCGCATCCGACTGCAGCGTGAACCGCAGCTTTAGCGAAGGAATATTTTTGGGCAGCGGAATTGAAGCCACACGCCAGCGAGTATTGGTATCGTTCCAAACATTGAGATCATCATACCAATTGTAGCCTTCACCTTTGTTGCCGAGTTTGGTCCAGTTGAGACCATCTGCAGAATATTCCACAAAGGCGGCGTCACAAAGCGTGCTTCCGCAATTTTCGATATGCGTGCTCAGACTAAAGCTGAGCATCGGGTTACTGAGCCCTGCAATTTCAAAGCATGGCGAATAGAGGTACGACTGCTCATTGTCATTATAGTTGCCATCCAGATTGGTTGCCCAGGCTTTTGTGCCACTGGCAGCAGTTTTCTGTCGCAGACTGTTGGGTGTGCCATATTCCCAGGAACTATTAAAGCCGCCTGCATACCAGTTGCCATCGCCTGCCTCAAAATCTTCGAGGTAAGGAAAGGCTGCAATGCTGGGTTGATTGCGGAAATTATAACTCCGAATGCTATCGTTCGCAGCATAACTATCACCGTTTGCGCTGAGCCACACATCCACACTATGCTGACCTACAACCGCAACGTAAAGTTTTTGAGGAAAGGTAAAAAGCACCGTGTCTTTGGCGGCAAGCGAAAACAAAGTATCCATTAAAACAGGTCCGTTATCCAGCCGGTAAAAAAGCAACACAGTATCCTGCGGCAAATTATCGCTATTGTAAATCCTCACGCTCAGTGCAGCCGAATCAATACCACAATTAAACTTTAGCGGACTGGTAACGCTCAGCAACTGAACATCGTTTTTCACACTGTACAAACGGAAGTTATCCATGGTCATTCCGTTTCCATACTCATTCATGGCAATTACAGACGTATCATGTTGCCCGATCCTAACCTGAATGTCGCTGGAAAAATCTTGTCCGCCCTGCTGCAGCACATGCGTGAGCGACAATGATCCGCTATTATTGACGACGCCCGGCGTAACCGTAGTATCTATCTGATAAAGCAAAAGCCAGGGCGCATTAGTACCCTTGCGCACCCACACAGCATTCCCATCTTCATATTTCGGCTGACCGTGCAATTTATAGTCAAATTCTACGCGAGCTTCGGTAGTTGCCGTATCGTATGCCTGCAGGTTGAAGGTGCCGGTGAAATAATTTTCATTGCCTTCGCGGTTCAGTTGCAAATCAAGACTTACTGAACGGTCTCCGCCTATTAGTACATCTTCACTCACAAAACTGCGGACACGACCGGAATCCGTAGTTGCTGAATAGTCCCAGTGATCATTGGGCGAGATGCCTATAGAATCGGTGAGGATGGTAAACTGCGGCAAAGACTCAAAATCGTCGAAGAAGCCCGAGTTCAGATCTACAGGATCGTTGCTGAGCTGCCTTACAAATTTCCAGAGCGTATCGTTGGCAGATACAGGATCGGGTGCTGAAAGGTTTTCTACGGCAACCGCAATTTTATAAGTGCCGGGCGCCGCAAGGTTGAGTCCGGAAAAATTGACTGTAGCCAATGCACCAGCAGGTATGGAAGTGCTCATATTCTGGACCGTCCACGCACCTCCATTAAGCGAATAAGAAACACGCCAATTGTTGACAGCCACATCGTCGAGATTGCGCACTTGTACCCGCAGCGTATCGCTTGCTTTGAGTGCAGTGCCCGTAAACATTCTGCCGGAAGAAGGACTGATAATCCGGTCAATTTTAAGGTCGTTATCAGAAATATTACCTGTACAATTTCCATCGTTAGGAATCCTCTTTACCGAAAAACTTCTCCATCCTCTTACACCATTAATCAAAGGACGAACGCCGGCAAACTGAAGGCTATCGGTACCCACACCGGAGAATACAAAATTCAAGGCAGTCACGGTATCAACCGGCTGCAGATCGTCGCCTATTTTGCGCAATACTTCGTAACCTGTAGCATTGGGCACTGCTGTCCATTCTATCGCCATGTAGCCTGGGCACTGATTTGCGCTCAATTGGATTTGCGGCGCGGGGTTCATTACAAAGTTGCCCGTTACATCCTGCTGCGGACTGTTGTTGCGCGAAATGCGCACACGACATTGTTCGGAAGAAATATTGGGCGAATGCCAGAAATAATGCCTTTGTGTGGACGGAATATTATTGCTCAGCACATTCCAGCTCGAACCGCCATTGTCCGAAAACTCCACGGTAAAGCCGTTGGCTTCTTCAGAGGCATCCCAATAAAGGTAGATGGAATCGCCGGCAGGAAGCGGAACACCGGCAACCGGATTTTTGATCTTGATACCTGTTGGCACAAAGTCATAAACCACCACATAATGTTGTTTTCCGCCCGGGATGTTCGTGCCCTTTACCGCGACGGAATAATTACCCGCGGAGGGATTGTTGATGACCACCTGCTCCGAATTGTTTTTAGAATCTATACCTTCCACAGCAACATTGGCAACATTGGCGGGAGAAGGATCGAGGACAAGCGGATGGTGCAATGTGGCATTGGGCTCTGCAACTTCGAGGTCGAGATTGTTGACCAAAGTACTTGCTGCGAGCGGGTTTGCAGGATCATCGTGCCAATACAGCATGACCTTAAGCTTAGACGTATTAGGTGGTACGGAGATAGAAATATTTTTTTGTCCGCCGTTGCTGAGCGAGTCGATAGCATAATGCGAGTTGTCGAGCATCTGAATAGAACGATAGGTATTGAGCAAACCGTATCCGTGCAAAAAATCAGGACCTGGGTTTCCTACGTCCGTTGCGCCGTTCATGGCAAGTGCTTTCAGCAGATCGGAAGGAATATTTTGCCCGGCATGGAGCTGATGGTACCGCTGCTGAATAAGGGCAAGATTGCCGGTCACTACCGGACAAGACATACTAGTACCGTTGCTGTGACCGTAGTTATCGTTGATGTCGCCGGAGTAAATTCTGAAACCATAGGCTACGATTTCCGGTTTTAGCCGTCCATCCTTCACGGGTCCGCGAGACGACTTAGGCCAGATCACATTGTCTTTCGCCAGTGCGCCCACGGTAAGAATATTTTTTGCCGGCTGATACCCGCCGGTTACCGTGGCGTAGCTCACCGGAAAAGAGCCACACTGGTTGAGCCCATCGTTGCCCGAAGCAAAAACATTCTGTACAAATGGATATGTTTTCTGATAGTCGTCGAGCAACTGTGCGTACTGATCGTAGAGCCCTGCATTATTGCAATCGCCTTGTATGGCAGCATAGGAATTGTTGGTGAGCGTCATGTTGTAGGCGCTGTACATATAAGGTGTTTGCGCCCAAACGATGTCGTACAAATGCCCCAGTACCTTGGCAGCGGGCGCCATACCCACGGTGTGCGGATCAATGATTCCCTTTCCTGCCATGGTGGTGGTGGTGTGCACACCATGCATGGTAGGTCCGTCAGGGTTGAAGTTGGTCACTCTATCCCTTACGTCTATGTGGTAAATGCCGGCTACATTATCGCCAATACCCAAAGTCACGCCGCTGCCGTCAAGATTGTAGCCCGAAGAACTTGCCCCCAGCAGCTTTGCGCCGCTGGAAGATCGTGCATCGAAATTGAGCGGTTGTATTTTTGCTGCGGGCGTAATGAATTTTACAATTGCTTCCTTTGCCAATGCCATCAACTCATTATCGGCCACTTCAATTTCAAAAACCTTTTTTATTGCAAACTTTTTATCGGTGACGACCGCAGCATGGGTTTTGAGCAAATGTTCGATTTCCTGAGTACTTATGCTTTTGAAAAAAGATACCAGGACCTTTAGTTTCGCACTGCTTTTTAGCGAGCTTCTGTTTCGGATTCTTTCATCGAGCTTCCATTCCCATTTTATGGGGACTACCGCACGTATATTCAACGCAGCAGCATCCATTGCGATAGAAGGATTTTCTATCAATGCCGTAAAAGCGTTTTCGGGTAAGTATTCTGCTAAAAAAATTCCTTTTGCCTGAAGCTCCACTTTTTGTGAGGTTGTGGGCAAATGAGAAAACTGAAGGATGACCTGCACCGGAGCCTTTTCCTTTGCCTGCTTCATACTATCCCACCACACCTGGGCATTTGCAACGGGTAACTGATTTCCCGATTTTAGCCGGAGCGCATAAGATGATGAAGAGGCCGGTGACTGTGCTTTGAGGGCAACAGAAAATAAAGTAAGTACTACCAGACAAAATATTCGTAAACGCATAAGATTCGTATCGCATTGCTGCGGTTCCCTATTACAATTTAAGTATAAAATAGCAGCTTCTGCCGTCGATAACCACTAAATGAACGCAAGCTGACCGAAGGTCTTGCCGAGTATCGGAGCAGACTCCATGCGAAGCCAGCGACTAAGAAGGGTCGCATATACCTCCCGGAAATCCACGGTATGCTTCAGGTCGCCGTTATCCAATCGGTCAAGATCGGGCAAGGGATTATAGAAACCTGGGCTGGAAAGTTCGCCGCCCACAATCAATAAATTGTTGGCCGCACCATGATCCGTTCCCCCAAACTGGTTTTCTGCCACTCTTCTCCCGAATTCTGAAACCACCACCAGCAAAGTATTTTTCCACTCATCTGTCTTTTTCAATACCGTGGCAAAAACATTCAATCCCTCATTCAGCTCAGTTAAAAGCTGTCTATGACTTTGTCTCTGATGAACATGCGTATCATAGCCTCCCTGTTCCAGATAATAGATGGAGGGCGCAGCGCCGTTAGCGATCGACTGAGCCGTAATCAAAAGTTTCCGGCATAGCTCGTTTGCCTTTGCTGCACCCGGTACAAAGGCCGTGGCATCCTCCTCAAGCACGACGCCATTTGTCCGGACGCCCTGCAAAATTTCCCGTTGCACAGATCCTACCGCGCAAACGGTTTGCTGTCCATACTCATCGGCGACTCGTCCAAGCCAACCTGTGGGTACGTTCCTGTCAACATGTGCTCTATTCCATGTAAGTGCACTCTGGAAATGCGACCGTTCAGGATGGGCATATCCTACCGAATGAATCATGCACATTTCGCCCTGCTCATAAATCGCTCTGAGCGCTGTAAGTGCGGGATGCAGGCCGGCTTCGTCATTGAGCCTCAACAATTCCTTTGGGGTGAGGGAAAGACGCGGACGAAGGCGATAATAAACATCGTTTCGATAGGGCACCACCGTATTCAATCCATCGTTGCCCCCGGAGAGATAAAGCAAAACGATTTTTTTACCCGACAATTTTGGGGAAAGGGCGGCAACCCGAAGGAATGGCGGCACCAAAAACGCAGCACCGGCAAGGCTACCCAATTGTAAAAACCGTCGTCTGTTGATCATACAATCATTTTCTATGTCCGGAAGCCCGGCTACGCGTTTGCGGCGATCTGCTGTAAAATTATACCAGCCTCCGCTACAGGGCACTCTGATGAGACAATAGTAAAAAAACGATCCCAATTTCGCAGCGTTCGGCTATGGCGCTGGCACAAAAAAAACCGCCCCTTTGCGGAGCGGTTCTATGTGTTCGGGAAGCGGCGGTTATTGTTTACCGGCTTCGTCTTCTGCTTTCTTCAGCTTGTCCTTCAGAGCAGCCAGTGCGCCCAGATCGCCCAACGTTGGTTTTTCTACCTTGCTTTGAACGTTCTTAACCGCTTTCTTGGTGTTCTCATCTTCAGCTCTTGCAGCCTTACGCGCAGCATCTTTTTCTTCTGCCTTGCTTTGCTCCCATACGCGGGTATGAGAAACCAGGATGCGTTTGTCGTTACGATCGAATTCGATGATCATGAATGGCAAGGTCTCATCATTTTCTACATTACCGCCATCTTCCTTGCGGAGGTGACGTGCCGGAGCGTATGCTTCCAGACCGTATTGCAGTTGTACCGTTGCACCCTTTTCATCTTTCTTCGTCACATGACCTTCATGCATAGATCCGATCGGGAATACAGTTTCAAAAGTATTCCAGGGATCTTCTTCCAGTTGTTTATGACCCAGCGCCAGTTTGCGGTTTTCCTTATCAATAGAGAGGATCATCACTTCGATGTCTTCACCTACTTTGGTAAACTCGCTCGGGTGGTTAAAGCGCTTGATCCAGCTCAGGTCGCTGATGTGGATCATACCGCCAATACCCGTTTCCAGCTCTACGAATACGCCATAAGGAGTGATGTTTTTCACTACGCCTTTGTGACGGCTGTCCACAGGGAATCTTGTTTCGATGGTCTCCCATGGATCTTCAGTAAGCTGTTTGATAGACAGGCTCATCTTGCGCTCGTCTTTATCCAGTGTTACCACTACAGCTTCGTACTCGTCGCCCATCTTGAAGAATTCCTTCGCATTGATAGGCTGTGAAGACCATGTGATCTCTGATACGTGTACCAGACCTTCTACACCCGGAAGTATTTCGAGGAATGCACCATAATCTTCAATGTTCACCACCTTACCTTTCACCTTAGAGCCTTCTTTTATTTCTTCAGGAAGGTTGTCCCATGGATGGGCGGTAAGTTGTTTCAGACCGAGGCTGATACGCTTCTTCTCATCGTCGAAGTCAAGTACCACCACATTCAGTTTCTGACCATTTTCCAGTACTTCAGTTGGGTGGTTGATACGTCCCCAGCTAATGTCTGTGATATACAGCAGACCATCTACGCCGCCCAGGTCAATGAACGCACCGAAGTCGGTAACATTCTTCACCGTACCTTCCAGTACCTGACCTTTTTCGAGCTGACCGATGATCACGCTGCGTTGTTGTTCGATATCGCTTTCAATAAGTGCTTTGTGCGACACAACGGCGTTGCGGATAGCTTCGTTGATTTTCACCACCTTGAAGTCCATTGTTTTACCCACATACTGATCGTAGTCGGTAACAGGCTTCACATCAATTTGTGAACCCGGCAGGAAGGTTTCAAGACCATGTACATCCACAATAAGACCACCTTTAGTCTTGGATGTGATGGTACCGGTAACCACTTCGCCGGTTTTGTAAAACTCAACGATTTGCTGCCATGCACGCGTAGCACGCGCCATTTTGCGGCTCAGGTGGAGATGACCGTTTTTGTCTTCTTTTTCCACCACCATTACTTCCACTTCGTCGCCGATCTTAATCGTGCCGGACAAGTCGCGGAATTCGTTCATGGAAATCAGACCATCAGATTTGAACCCGATGTTGACAATTACATCTGTCTTTGTCATGCCCACGATGGTACCCATCAGCAGTTCTGAATCCGACACCTGTTTGAAGGTAGTATCGTACTCGTTTTCCAGTTGTGCACGCTTATCTTGCGAATAAGTGGCTACATTGCGTTTGTCAACGCTCCAGTCGAAATCATCATGAGCTGTTGATTCGATCTTGTAATCGTTCTGAGGCGCGGTAGCCGTCTGAACGTCCTGCATTTGTTCTTCAGTTTCAGGATTCTGATTTTGATTGTTAATGGATTGATTTTCTTCCAAAATTTTGGTCCTCCTTTTAAATGAAATTTTTTGGTCGGCAAAGATAAGGATATAGCATTGAAATGATGAAAATAAAATTTGACTAGAAAAATGGACGGGAGCGGATATTTTTTAAGAACGCTTAAGTGCAAAAGCACAATAAGACCACAAAGAATGCAGCGATGATTTTTGGAAAAACCAGGCGCGGCGCTTGTGAAGGATAAGGCTGAAAAAACAAGCGAGACGCTTGTGAATGATGGGTTTGAGCGGGACGCTCAGACCAACGTAAGCTTTCTTCTTAAAAAATTTGATATATCGTTTTTTTTTTTGAACTTGTAGCATCTTTTAACCTTTTAAACATTTCTTTTATGAGAAAGCTATTATTGATGCTCATCCTGACTATTGGTTTCGGTACTATCGCGAAATCGCAGACTTACACAGTAAAAAATGGTACGAATTGCCCGATTGTTATGGAACGAATCTGCTTAACTCCAAACTGCCTTCCACCTTTTGGAGTTACAACCTACCCTGTAATTAATCCTGGAGGGACGGGGACTTTTCCAGCTTGCCCTGGTGGACCAAGCGCAACAGTGGTACACCTTTATTTCGCACCTGTTGGCGGAGTTAATTGTTCAGTTTACGACCCACATGTAGGCGCACCAGGTGTTAACTGTGGATATACTACAAATGCTGTTATTAGGGGAAGCTGCGAATGTGGCACCAATAATGTAACATATCAAGGAAATTACACGTGGGAAGTTAACTAATCGAAATCAAGCCCGTTTGACCCTTCATCCAGAGAATCATTCGGGCTTATCTTGTTGTAATTTCAATACCGCACAACATAAACAATCAAACCCATGAAAAAACTCTTTCCTTTATTTTCCTTGCTCACTATTCTTTCAACCTTGCCAGATTTGCTGAACGCGCAGACGCTCAGCGAAAGCTGGGCAAAAACGTTTACCGGCACAAAACAGACTACTTTCTTTTGGTCACAAACTGCTGTGGATCATAATGGAAATATCTACGCGCTTTCGCATGTGCGTGGGGTAGCGAATGCCGACGGGCAGGTCTCTACCGATACTTCAGCCCATATTGTGCTCTCAAGCTGGACCTGCAATGGAAGTTTCCGATGGATGAAAACTTTTGGAGCGGCTTCACCGGCAACTTCTTCCAACACCCTCTCAGGAATGCAACTCGAAACCGATAGTTTGGATGGAGTCTATGTTTTGGGCTACTGCGAAACCTCACAATCCGCAGATAGCTTTTATTGGAGTACCGATACTTCTTTGAAAATAGCTGCGGGGATTCACCAGAAATACATTTTGAAATACGATACCCTCGGGCAGTTTCAATGGTTGAAAACGCCGCTCATTAAAGCCGTCCCATTTGGTCATGATGGGTACAACTGGCTTTCTGTAAGCCCTTCGGGAAAGGTATTCTGGTTCTCCATGCTCGATACCGGCAGCTATGCAGGTGGCAACCTTTTGGTTACTGCTCCGGCATACTACGCGGTCAGGTACAATGCTGCCGGCAACTTTCAGAGTGCTACAGTGATGGATATAACGACACCAAGTTCTACATGGTTTTCAAAATCAGTCAGATGGGAATTTGATCCGGTTAATGACCGTTTTTACGGATGGCTGCAACTCGACACAAGTTATGGTCCGCTTAGCATAGGCAATACAGCTATCAATCCGCCTGCAGGAAATAATTACAAGACTGTTTTAGCAGCATTTAATAAACAGGGCAAAAGCATATGGATACGCGAATCGGAAAGCTACTTTCCTATTTATATGTTGAAGACAGGAGGTGACGGCACGCTCTACATGGCAGGATTCGCCGTACCCGGGGCGATCTTTTGCGGTGATACTGCAAAGAATGCTTTAGGATCATCGTCTATTGACTATCTAATATCGCTTGATACAAATGGTATAATGAAATGGTCACAGTATGCTGCAATGTCGGTCTCAGCATCGGGAATTTCATATTCATTTCGACAAAAGGGAAATAAAGTCCTTTTTTCCGGAATGTTTATTGGCACTTTGAACTGGGGGTCCTATGGTGTTTCAAACAATACACAATATTATCGCGATTACCTATTAAGCGTCGATGCCTCTACGGGGAATGTCCAGCAACTTTTAAGTTTTGGTGCAAGCCTAAACACTGATTTGACAAAAATGGCGGTGGACCAAAATGGCAATGTATATATTAGCGCAAGTTACCAAGGAAGCATGAGCTTTGGAGGCACTGCGCTACCGACTACCACCCTTGGGGATTATCAGCAAGTTCTGCTCAAATACCAAAACGTACCCTGCAACTGCAATTTGCTGCAGCCTGCCTTTACAGCGAATGGTATCGGTTCTAAAACCTTTCAGTATTCTTATACCGGCAGTGGTCCTTATTCGTCCATCAGTTGGAATTTTGGCGATGGTACACCGTCCGTCAATGCCGCAAATCCTACACATACTTTTGCCAGCTATGGGGTTTATACCGTTTGCGTTACTACTACCAATGCCTGTGGCAGCAACACGGCCTGCAAAACCTTGTACGTCACACCAACGGGCATTGAAGACCTGACAAATGTTGCTGCTTTCGCCATCTATCCTAATCCTGCCAGCGACAAACTCACCATTGATGGAAATCTCCGTGCTGCACAATTGGAAATTATTGATGTGGCCGGACGCCGATTGCAGCAACAACGACTGAATGCAGATCAAACAACAATAGACATTGGCAATTGGGCGCCGGGTATGTACTACATCCGGGTCATCCAAAAAGACGGAAAAATCAGCAGCCACAGTTTTATGAAGCGGTAGGCTGAAATTATCAAGCGCGACGCTTGAAAATGATGGGTCTGAGCGGGACGCTCAGACCCGTGCAGTTACCTAAGTGAGAGGAGAGCCCGATTCTCCGACCCCTCACACGAGCAATCGGGCTTTTTTTGCTATATATTTAAGTCATCATCACCCTAAACATTCAAACCCATGAAAAAACTCTTTCCTTTCTTTTTCCTCTTCAACTTGCTTTCTAGCTTGCCGGGGCTTATCAGGTCACAAAGCCTAACTGAATCCTGGGCTAAAACAATTACCGGCTCTAAACAAACACTCGTTGCCTGGTCACAAACTGCTGTGGATCATAATGGAAATATCTACGCGCTTTCTCATGTGCGTGGATTAGCGAATGTCGGCGGGCAGGTATCCACTGATACTACAGTCCATATAGTCCTCTCAAGTTGGACCTGCGATGGCAGTTTTCGCTGGATGAAAACTTTTGGAACGGCTACACCGGCGCCTTCTTCGAACGCCTTAGTAGGAATGCAACTTGAAACGGATAGTTTGGATGGCATTTACGTATTTGGGTATTTCGAAACCTCACAATCCGCTGATAGCTTTTATTGGAGTACCGATACTTCATTGAAAATAGCTGCGGGGATTCACCAGAAATACATTTTAAAATACGATACACTCGGACAGTTTCAATGGCTGAAAACCCCACTTATTAAGGCGCTACCGTATGTTAACAACCAATATAACTCGCTGTCTGTAAGTCCTTCGGGAAAAATATTCTGGTTCTCCATGCTCGATACCGGCAGCTATGCCGGTGGCAACCTTTCGGTTACTGCTCCGGCATACTATGCGGTCAACTACAATGCTGCAGGCAATTTTCAGAGTGCTACAGTGATGGATATGACGGCGCCAAGTCCTTCATGGTTTTCAAAATCAGTCAGATGGGAATTCGATCCGGTTAATGACCGTTTTTACGGATGGCTGCAACTTGACACGAGTTATGGTCCGCTTAGCATTGGCAATGCAGCTATCAATCCGCCTTCAGGAAATAATTACAAATCTGTATTAGCGGCATTTAGCAACCAGGGACAAAAAATATGGATACGCGAATCGGATAGCTTGAATGCTCTTGTTTCTTTGATACCAGGAAACGATGGCAACCTCTTTCTATTGGGTTCAACAACGCCTGGGGCGATATTTTGCGGTGATACAGCTAAAAATTTAATGGGTTCATTTCCAACTGACTATCTTATGTCCCTAGACACAAACGGATTGTTTAGATGGTCCCGGTATGCTACTACTGCTTTTTCAACCGCCGGTGGTTCGTCGTCGTTTGTGTTGAAGGGAAATCATCTAGTACTAGCTGCGCTCTATAACGGGAGCCTAGGCTGGGGCGCATATAGTGTTTCAAATACTACACAATATAATAAGGCCTACTTATTGAGTGTGGATGCAGCCACAGGGAATATACACCAGCTATTAAGCTTTGGTGCAAGCCTGATTACTAACCCGACTAAATTGACAATGGACAAAAACGGCAACGTATATATAGGGGCAATTTATCAGGGAAGCATGAGCTTTGGAGGCACTGCGCTACCGACTACCACGCTTGGGGATTATCAGCAAGTTTTGCTCAAATACCAAAACGTATCCTGCAACTGCAATTTGCTGCAGCCTGCCTTTACAGCGAATAGTCTCGGCTCTAAAACCTTTCAGTATTCCTACACCGGCAATGGTCCTTATTCTACAATCAGTTGGAATTTTGGCGATGGTACGCCTTCCGTCAATGCCGCAAATCCTACACATACTTTTTCCAGCTATGGGGTTTACACCGTTTGCGTTACCACTACCAATGCCTGTGGCAGCAACACGGCCTGCAAAACCTTGTACGTCACGCCAACGGGCATCGAAGATATTAATCAAGGTAGTGCTTTCGTCATCTATCCCAATCCTGCCAGCGACAAACTCAGCATTAAAGGAAATCTTCCTGATGCGCAATTGGAAATTATTGATGTGGCCGGACGCAGATTGCAGCAACAACGACTTAATGCGGATCAAACAACAATAGACATTGGCAATTGGGCGCCGGGGATGTACTACATCCGGGTCATCCAAAAAGACGGAAAGATCAACAGCCACAGTTTTATGAAGCGGTAGGCTGAAATTATCAAGCGAGACGCTTGTAAATGATGGGTCTGAGCGGGACGCTCAGACCCGTGTTGCTTGACGCTATGACCAATAAATTTATACAAGGCTTTGTGTCGGACTCAACTGTCTTCTTCAAATTTCCAAACCATATGTAACCTTCGGATAAACAATAAAATCTGTAGGTAAATTGTAAAAGAAGTCTTAAATTAGGCTATTATTAATTTAAAAACCATTAGCTTATGAACTTCAATCTTTACTCAAAATTCCTGTTTGTCCTTTCTATTCTTTTTTCTTTTGTCAAAAACATAGAGGCGCAAACCTATTGCACGCCGTCGTTTCCGGGCGGTGTCAGTGCAATTACAAAGGTGCAGTGGGGCACGATGTCCAATACAAGTTCCGGAGCAAGTTTACTGGGCTTTGAAGATTTTACCGCCAATGCAGACACAATTACGGGAGGTGATCTTGTGATGGCGATAGAGGGGTTAACTAACGCCAATGCAACCGATTCACTCTATGCCTATTTTGACTGGAAAGGCGACGGCAGCTTTGCTGACTCAATTGATTCTTATTTTTTGGGGGTTGTTCACAATACGGGCAATACACCGGCACCGTTTACCGTAAGTTTGATCATTGCAGCCCCGGCAGATTCGTTGCCACAAAGTGCCTATTCCCTGCGTTTTCGGGTGATGAAGAAGCAAGGGATGGCGCCTTCGTCATGTAACGCCTCCGGCATTGGACAGGCCGAAGACTATAGCATTTTATATCTACCTGGAACAAAGTGTGACAGCTTGATGAACGCAGGTACCCTCACGCTGATACCACCGTCTCAAAATTCCGCTTGTGATATAAACATAGTAAATATTGGGTATAGTACCAGCTATGGCATGAGATGGCAGTGGGAATCGAGCCCTTTTGGCGTCAATTTGTTTCAACCCATCATTGGAGCCAATTTCCCTAACTACTATGCACCCGCAGATGTTTATAGTTACAAGGACTATCGTGTTATTGCGACCTGCACCGACACTGGGAGCTTCATTGTATCTGCTCCCGTTTCGGTTAATGGTCCGACATTGTATTACAGCTCAACGCTACTTTGCCTCGGAGAAACTTTGCTTGTCAATTTTGGCGATCCAAGTTGCGTCAGTACAATAGTAGGACCAAACAACCTTTCAACCACACTAAGCTTTTCCATACCTAATATATCGTTCGCAAACGAAGGTTGGTACGTGCGCACTACGGTCATGAGTCAATGTGTTAACACCTTCATAGATTCTTTTTACGTGGATGTATCCAACTGCGCAGACTCTGTATGGCCGGGAGATGCCAACAACGACCTGATTGTAGATAATGCAGACATCTTGCAGCTCGGGTTGGCTATGGGAAATACGGGGTACCCAAGATTGATTCACGATACCGCATACTACGCACAACACGCATACGACTGGGCAACCTCGTATAATGGTGTAAACGCAAAACATGCTGACTGCGATGGTAATGGCACTGTCTTGCTGACTGATACGATGGCTATACATTCCCACTATGGGATGCCCCACCCAAAAACCACACCCGCGCCGCACGCCAAAGTGAGCAGCTTCCCGGATTTGTACTTCGACATAGCCAACGCTCCTATTGTCACCGGACAAAACACTATTCCCCTAATGCTGGGAAGCGCTACACTGCCCATGAATAATTTTTATGGCATTGCCGCCAAAATAAAAATCTCCGGCCTTACGCTGAATACCCAGGCAACAGTTACTCCGGTCAGCTCCTGGATCAACTTCCCGCTTACCTTCCAAAGAAACGTAGGAAATGAGCAGGACGATATTGCCCTTTGCAAAACAGATCATCAAAACAGCTCCGGCTACGGACAGCTTTGCCTGCTCCATTTTAACCTTCCCTCCGGGCATTCCGGCGACTCGATAAAACTGCAACTGGATGATGTACGCCTTGTAGATGCTTCCGGAAATGTTTTGACAGACTACAACATAATAGACCTGAGTGCGATGATTGATGACCCTACCTCTGTTCGTTCACTCAGCACGCTGTCTTATGCAGCAGTCATTCCCAATCCATCGGGTCGGGACGCCACACTGCAGATCAATACTAACGAACCTGCCAGTGTGCACCTAACCCTTGCGGATGCCACCGGAAAGCAACTTTGGGAAAACACTTTGCCGAAAGCGCAGGGCTTACAAAACGTAAACCTGCCCGGACACCCGACACCAGGAATGTATTTTATCAGGCTGGATGTGGACGGTGCAAGAGGGCAGACCCTGAAGTGGGTGAAACAACAGTAGCGGAGCATCCGTTGCGTAAGACCGGCAGTGCGTACTTTCAAAAGTGCTGCTGCCGGCCTTAAAACATACACTATCTTTATCATACCAAAATCTTATGATTCATGAAATCGAAATTTTACCTCACAGCAGTTCATACTCTTTTACTCATGCTTGCCTATTCGATGACGCAGGCACAAACCTATTGTACACCATCATTTCCGGGTGGCGTAAGCGCGATTACCACAGTAAAGTTTGGCACATTGTACCATACGAGTGCGGCGACAAGCAGCACAGACTATGAAGATTTCAGTGCGCTGGCGGACACGGTTATGAGTGGCAATATTGAATTGATGGTATTGGGCAACACAGGCGGCAACTACACCGATTCGGTATATGCTTATTTCGACTGGAATGATAATGGAAGTTTTGCTGACCCTGGAGAAGCTTATACGGTGGGGGCAATCACAAACTCAGCGGGCAACAATATTGCAGAGGGTGCTTATAAGTTGATTGTTCCTCCTGCAGCAAGTTTACCGATAACGGGCTTCAACCTGCGCATCCGGATTGAAAAAAAGAGAAATGGTGGTGGATCGGCTTGCAACAGTACAGGCATCGGTCAGGCCGAAGATTACGACGTGTTTTTTACCCCTATTTATCCTTGCGCCGGCTGGCCTCTTGCAGGGACGATTACACTAATTTCGTCCAATCCCTGCGGAAACGCTCCTTTTATGATCGTTGACAGTGGCTACACCTATCAGTACGGTATTAGTTGGCAATGGGAAGCCAGCCCTACTGGTAGTATTTTTTGGTCTCCGATACCAGGTGCAACGCAGCCAACTTATATATCTGCGGGCGTAGTTGGGCCTGAGGACTATAGTATTGTAGCAACCTGCGCTAATGCCGGCGGATTCGATTTATCAAATGTTGTCACAGTGGGCAGTTTACAAACCACTCTTACCAGCAATTCACCGGTGTGCACGGGTTCCCCGATCATCGTCCAGATGAGCACATGTGCGAACTGTGTGGTAACGATTAACGGACCGACTAATTTTACGGCCGCTCAGGGCTTCACCATTCCCAACGCATCACTGGCCAATGATGGATATTATTATTTCACCGTTACCAACCCAAATTGCAACAGCAGCAATCTCGATTCGATTTATGTGGATGTCTCTAATTGCCAGGATTCGGTTTGGCCGGGCGATGTCAATCATGACTACATTGTAAACAATCTCGACGCCCTCGATCTTGCCTTGCAATACGGTAAAACGGGGTACGCTCGGCCCTTTGCCAGCTCCAACTATGTAGGACAATACTGCGCAGACTGGTCCAGCTCAGTGAATGGCGTGAACGGTAAGCATGCCGACTGCAATGGAGATGGCACGGTGAATCTGAACGACACCTTACCAATCAGCCAGTACTATAACCTGCCTCATCCTAAACAGACACCGGTGCCCGGAGCCAAAATAAGCAGCCTTCCCGATCTGTACTTTGACATTTCCAACGCACCGATAAAAACCAGAGCTAATAGTGTCCCCGTGGTTTTCGCGAGTTCCTGGCAGCCGGTCAGCAACTTTTACGGAATGGCCGCAGAGGTAAAGTTAACCGGAGTGAGCCTGAATACACCGTTAACCATCACCCCAACCAGCAATTGGATCAACTACGGATTGAAATTTCAAAAAAGCATCGGCAACGAACAAGACGACATAGCGCTATCCAAAACAAACGGAATGAACAGTTTTGGCTGGGGTACTATGTTTACCGTCAATTTCGACATACCTGCAGGCTTTAGTGGCGACTCCGTAAAACTGTATCTTGATCATGTAACCCTTGTGGACGCTTCCGGAACGGTCCTGACTGACTACAACCTGCTGGAACTCGATGCCATGATTGATGACCCGACCGCCATCACAGACATTACCCGGTACGGAAACGCGGCAATTCTTCCCAATCCTTCAGCACAGGAAGCCACGCTGCGATTCACGGTTACAGAACCTGAAAATCTTGAAATAACGCTTACGGACGCAGCAGGAAAGGTGCAATGGAAAGAAATGCTAAGCCAGGCAAAAGGTTTACAGCACGTTGCCCTTCCACAACACCTTGCCTCCGGAATTTATTTCTTAAAAATTACCAACGAAGGCAAGGCTACACAGACGCTGAAATGGATAAAACAATAAAGACAGAGCCTTCAGATCCGTTTGCTTAACAAATCCTTCCATGATAAATTAATATCTGGAAGTATTTTTGTAGCTAACGCTTGGTAAATATTTCTGGCACTGGCTCGACTCCTTAAAATACTGCGCAATCTTGTCCTGATAATTTTGGGCGTTTTTTTGCTGCTGGTGCTGCTGGTAAACCTGACGCCGGTACAAAACTATCTGGCCAAAAAGGCTACAGAAATGCTGGCAGATAAGCTAAAAACCAAAGTGAGCCTGCAACATGTGCGGATTGACTTCCTCAATCATGTGCTCATTCAGGGGCTTTATATCGAAGACCATGCAGGAGATACACTTCTGTATGCAGGAGAGGCAAGGGTGCGCATTACAGACTGGTTTGTACTCAGGAAAGACAAGCCTGTACTCCACTATATCGGACTGCACCATGCCTATGGACATCTTTACCGCACGGCAAAATCGGGCGACTGGAATTATCAGTTCATCATTGATGCTTTTGATAACGGCAAGAAATCCACAAAAAAGCAGCAAAATGAATTTGAGCTTGACCTGGAGAAAGTAGATATCGGGAATGCGCGCTTCCATATGGACGATGCCTGGGTGGGCAGCGATTTTGATATTGACCTGGGAAATGTTCAGATCAGCGCCGACGATATTGACCTTAAAAAGAAAAGAGCAGAACTCAATTCAATACTGATTGAAAATGCGCAGGTAGCCCTTCGCGATTATGATGGCGGAAGGCCGCCGCGCCCACGAAAGAAAACCACCGGAATTGACACCACTGCATTCAATACTGAAAACTGGTTTATTGCGGCAAAAAAACTGACCCTGCACAACGGCGGTTTTCGGCTCGATGCTACGGAACGTGCTGCCTATCCTGATGAATTTGACCCCGCGCACATCGACATCACGGACATCAACATTGAAGTAAAAAACGTGAGCATTGTAAAAGATACGATCAAAGGAAAAATAGAAAGACTTGCTGCAAAAGAGCGCTCCGGCATCCGTATCAAAAAATTCAGCGCCGACGTAACGGTGTCGCCCAATGCATCCATTTGCGACCATCTTTACCTGGAAACCAACAACAGCAAGCTGCACAATTATTACGCGATGCATTACGATCGCTTTCCTGATTTCACGGATTATATCCATAAGGTTGTGATGACAGGTCGGTTGCAAAACAGTACGGTGGACGCCCGCGATGTGGCTTATTTTGCCCCCGTACTGAAGGAGTATCCGACTATCGTGCATTTATCCGGAAATGTAGAAGGCACGGTGGACCGGCTGGTGGGGAAGGACCTGCATGTTACCAATGGAAGCACCTTTGTAAAAGGCGATCTTAGTATGACCGGACTACCGGACATCTACAGCACCTTTATCAGTTTCCAGAACGGCGAAATCTTCACGACGAACCATGACATTCTGAAATATGCGCCGCAACTCCGTGACAACCCCTCAGTAGCTGTAGAAAAGTTGAACTACCTCCACTACACAGGGGACTATATGGGATACATCGGGAATTTTGCGGCAAACGGTACGCTGGAAACCAACCTCGGCAAGCTGCTCTCGAACATTACGCTTCAGGTGCCGGATATGAACAGCAACCGGGCGGTATATTCCGGCAAGGTTTCTACAGAGGGTTTCAGCATCGGCGAACTCCTGAGACAACCCCTGCTGGGTGAAATTGCCTTCAATGCAAACGTGAGCGGCACCGCATTCGACCCCGAGCATGCCGCTGTAAAGATCAAAAGCTTTATCAACTACTTCGACATTAACGACTACAGGTATCATAACATCACGGCTGAAGGCACGCTTGAAAAAAAGAAATTTGACGGCGACCTGATTGTGGATGACCCGAACCTGGCGCTGGCCTTTTATGGAAGCATCGATTATAACGACAAGGAGCTCGATATCAATGCCAAGGCCAACCTGCTGAAGAGCGATCTGAAAGCGCTCAACATTACCCGCGACTCTATGCTGGCCAATGCTGACTTCGACCTGAACTTTGTAGGCAACAGTATTGACAGCTTTCTCGGTTATGCAAAATTTTACAACATCAACCTTATCCGGAATGCCCACCGCCTTGATGTTGATTCGATAGACATTCAAGCATCGAGAGAAGACGGTCAAAAATTACTGGTCATAGAAAGCAATGATATTTCCGGTCGTATCAAAGGAAACTATCAGCTTTCCACGCTGGCCCGATCCGTGCAGTTTTACATTTCCGGCTATCTGCCCAATTACATACAAGCCCCTACCCGCTATTCGCCCGATCAGGATCTTCGGTTCAACATTACTACACGCGGCATCGACAGCTTGTTTGCCGTATTGCTTCCATCGGTGCGCGGCTTCAGCAACGCCACGCTTAGCGGCTCGCTCAACACGGCATCCCAGCAGCTTTCCCTAAATCTGAATGTCCCCTACGGAGGGATTTCGGGTATTAACCTGCATCATCTTCGGCTTGATGGCACGGGAAACTTCAATGCGCTCCGGCTACGGGCAGATGTGGAAGATTTTGAAGTCGGGAACGACATTCTGCATGCGGCGATGTCTGTACAGACACAGGTAGGTAATGATTCCATGCGGTTTAATGTAACCACTACTTCGCCCAATGCATTCGGCACGGTGAACATCAGCGGTAGCGCTGTGGCCAGCGGCGATTCGCTATACCTGAGTCTGCGGCCCTCAGAGTTTTACCTCAATCAGTACCGTTGGGAAATTCCGGAAGGCAATCGCTTTGTATTCAGCAAAGACTATCTGCTGATCCGCAACCTTTATCTACAATCAGGACAACAACAAATAACCGCGTACACCGCCGACGAATACAACAGCCAGTCGCTGACGGTAAAAGTGAAAGACCTCGACGTAGCCATGCTGGGCAATCTTGCCGGAATAGCCAGTTATCAGCCTTCAGGTAAAATCAATGGCACCGTATCGTTCGAACAGCTTTTTAAAGGCATGATGATGGACGGCAGCCTGCAGGCCACACAGGTGGTACTGGGTAAGGACACGCTGGGCACGATAAAACTTGCCGGACGTTACGATGGCAAGAAAAAGATCATTAGTCTCGATCCACAGACCGTTGTGTTTTATCAGGGGTCAATGATTCGCGCCGCGGGCAGCATGTCGTTCGACAGCACCAATGATCAGCGCCTCGACGGATATCTGCAATTTACAGATGCAAATCTGGGTTGGCTTAGCCCGCTTACCACGGGTTTTTTGAGCAATATGAGCGGCACCGTAAATGGCGCTATCAACATTGGAGGATCGGCGGCAAGCCCGGATGTAAACGGCGAAATCGCACTGGCAAGGGTGGGAACAAAAGTAGATATCATCGGCACCTATTACCGGATACCTTCAGCCCGGCTGAAAGTAACCAACAAATCCATTGAGTTTGGCCGCATCACCATTTATGATATTGACGACCGTACGGCGTTGCTCACCGGTGGAATTGCCCACGACCGCTTCCGGAATATGCGGTTCAATCGCGTTAACCTACAGTCGAACGAGTTTCAGGTATTGAATCTGAAAGACTATGAAAACAGCAGCTTCTATGGCAACCTCGTAGCCAATGTGGAAGGCATGACCATCAGCGGACCTTTCGACGATATCAGAATGACGATAACAGCAGCACCGGCGCAACGATCGCACATTTTTATACCCGTAAAAACCACCTCCGACATTGGATCCTACAGCTATGTAAGTTTCAAAACCCTCGATACGACTCAGGTCCTCACAAAAAAGAACAAAAACAAATTTTCGCTTACGCTCATCGGCAAGATGAACCCGCTTGCAGAAATGACCCTTGTCCTCGATCCTTCTACCGGCGACAGGATCAATGCCCGGGGGAATGGGGTCATCACGCTCAATGTACCTTCTGATGATGACATAAAAATGTATGGGAACTATGAGATAGACGAAGGAGATTACACCTTTACACTCAAACAGCTCTACTTCCGCAGAAACTTTGTGATTACCTCAGGCAGCAAAATCGGTTTCAACGGACTGATGTCAGCGACCAACCTGAACATCAATGCGATTTATTCTACCCGCGCCCGCCTTATAGACCTGCTGCAGGAAAATGAAAAACTGCTGATGCCAGACAATGAACTGCGCGATGCCAAAACGCAACAGGCGGTCAATGTGCTGCTCACCATGACAGGTTCTTTGAACGAACCCCACTTTAATTATAAAATAGACCTTCCGGAAAAACGATCCGAAGGAACCTATGCCTACAGCAAACTGAAGCGCATCAATCAGAGCGATCGTGAGTTGCTCGATCAGGTAGCCTCGCTGCTCATTATCAATACCTTCATTCCGCCCGAAGGAATAGGGGGAGCAACGGCGGCTACCGGTGCTGTAAACAACATTAGCGAAATCGTTTCGACCACAGCCTCCACTCAGCTAACGAATATTGTAAACAAATTGCTGGGCGATCCTAACCTATCGATCGAACTGAAGTATAAGAATTACAATCTCAGCGATCCTTCAATTTCGGGAGGAGTAAACCGAAACGAACTGACTTTTGGCATCCGGAAAAATCTCTTCAACGACAGGCTTATTGTAGAAGTCGGCAGCGCGTATGATTGGGGAAGGCCCACGTCATCCAATTCCAGCACCAGCAACCTGAACCTTGCGGGCGATTTCAGAGTGCAATACCTACTCACCACTGATGGCCGTGTTCGCTTCAATGCCTTCCGCACCAGCAATTACGACGTGCTTGTGGATAGAAATATCTGGCGGGGTGGTATTGGTTTGTCGTACCGAAAAACCTTCAATAATCTCGGAGAACTTTTTAGTGGAAAAAGGAACCTGAAACTTAATGAAGAACCGGCGGTAACCGACACGACAACACAGAGTCGCGGTACCTGGTAGCCCTTATTCCACCACACCGAAATACCCTTCAAGCCGGCGTGCAATAACGTTCCAGTCGAAGCGAGTGCGCACTACCTCCCGACCTTTTTCTCCCACTGTTCGGCGGAGCTCTTCAGAGGCAAGCAACGAAATGACCGATGCGGCGAAAGCTTGTTTGTCCGTTTGCATGATCGCTCCTTCGCCACTCTCAATGCCGAGCCCGCCAAAACCTATGTGAGAACACACCACAGGTACGCCCATGGCCATGGCTTCGAGCACTTTGTTTTGAGTACCGGCCCCAAACCGAAGCGGAGCCACTACCACACTGGCATCTGCATATACTGCTGCCAGATCTTTTACGAACCCTGTCACCACCACCGATTCACTGGCCAGAGCCGTCACTTTTTCTACGGGTCGCTGACCTGCTATCACGAATCTTACGTCCGGGAAACGTGCCCGTATCAACGGCAATATTTCTTCCACAAAATATACTACCGCATCTACGTTGGGTGCGTAGTCCATATTGCCTGTAAACAACATCGTATGACGGTGCGTATAGTCGTGCAACGATGCATTGAAGGTCTCCAGATCTACACCGTTGGGCAGCAAAGCCACATGCTGCACCTTGTGTGTAGTCCTCAGGTAGTCCATGTCTTCCTGCGAGCAGACCAACGACAGCGGATAGGCCCTGAGCATCTTGCCTTCGAACCGAAGCAATCTTTTCTGCTCCATATTTTCGAAGGCCGCTCTTATCCAGCCTCGCTTAATCTGCTTGCGTCGTTCCCAGTAAAGAGAAAAGGCATCGGGAAGATCAAGAATCCTGCGCGCATCAACCGGCCTGTCGAGGTATGGAGCCATGCGGAGATGCTGCACATGTATGCCGTCGAAATGATGTTGTGCCAGCAAGCCTTCCAGTTTGCGCCTCATGGCTGCGCTCCGAAAGTAAAGCACCTGTACGGGTTCCGGATTCCAGAGTGCCTGCAGGCAGCTCAGGGCCGAGAGCCATTTGGGGCGGTGTACCAGATGGACGGTAGTGAAAATTTCCCGGAGGGCATCGCCATAGGCCTTGTCTTCCTCTGTTTCGGTAAATGTGAGCAGATGAAGTTCATGATGTTTGCAGAGCCTTTTGGCCAGATTATAAATCTTCAGTTTGTCGCCACGATAGGGAGGGAAGGGGATTCTGTTTGCGAGAAAAAGAAGTTTCAAGGCAATTTGATTTTAATTACGACGGGTATAAGCCCGCCGGGCAAATATCCTTCGAAATAGGGTTACTTCAGTATTTCGTGCCCCAATTTATCGCGCTTGGTCTGCAGATAAAATTCATTGAAAGGATTAGGCTTGATTTCAATGGGCACATTATCTACGATCTCCAGCCCATACCCCAGCAGTCCGGCGCGTTTCCGGGGATTGTTGGTCATCAGCCTTATCTTAGAAACACCCAGATGGCGAAGTATCTGAGCGCCAACGCCATAGTCGCGCTGATCGTTTTTGAAGCCCAGTGCCAGGTTGGCCTCTACAGTATCTTTCCCTTCTTCCTGAAGTTTGTAGGCTTTTAGCTTGTTGAGCAAGCCTATTCCGCGGCCCTCCTGATTCATGTACAGCACCACACCTTTGCCTGCTTCTTCAACCATTTCCATGGCCCGCTGTAGTTGCTCGCCACAGTCGCAGCGCAGGGAGTGCAAGATGTCGCCGGTAAAGCAGGAGCTGTGTACCCGCACCAATACCGGTTCATCTTTTTCCCAATCACCCTTTTTCAGAGCCAGATGATTTTGGCCGGTGTTGGTTTGACGAAAGGCGATTAATTCGAAGGTTCCGTGTTTGGTAGGCATCTGCACCCGTACTTCTTCTTCAATAAGGCTTTCTGTGCGGAGGCGGTAAGCGATCAGGTCTTTTATCGAAATGATCTTGAGATCGAAACGGGTTGCTATTTCGCGCAACTGCGGGAGCCGCGCCATAGTGCCGTCGTCATTCATGATCTCTACCAATACACCGGCCGGAGCAAAACCCGCCAGCCGGGCCAGATCCACGGTGGCTTCGGTATGGCCTGCGCGGCGCAGTACGCCTTCGTTTTTTGCGCGCAATGGAAAAATATGGCCTGGCCGCCCAAGGTCTTCGGGCCTTGTTTGTGCTTCAATCAGGGCCTGCACCGTTTTGGCACGGTCGTGGGCAGAGATACCTGTGGTGCAGCCATTACCGATGAGATCGACGGAAACGGTAAAAGGTGTCTGATGAAGCACGGTATTGTTCTCCACCATCAGGTTGAGTTTCAGTTCTTCACAGCGTTGTTCTGTAAGCGGTGCGCAAATCAGGCCGCGCCCATGTTTCGACATGAAGTTGATAATCTCCGGAGTAACATTTGCAGCGGCAGTTACAAAGTCGCCCTCATTTTCACGATCTTCATCATCCACTACGATCAGCAGTTTACCTTTTCTGAGATCGTCCAGCGCAGACTCTATGGTATCCAGCATAAAAAAGCCTATGACTAAATTTTGAACGGCAAAGGTACTACCAATTCAATGTAAAATGAGGACGAACGACTTACAATTACCAATTATTAAAAAGAAATTCCTTATTGCGTAAGCAACCGGTTCATAAAAGCGGTGAGGCGCGACATGATGCGGTTTTGATCGTACTCTGCCGCTACCATCTCTGCAGCACGGTCGCTCATGGCAGATGCTTCGTCGCGGTGCGTCAGCGCCCATTCCACCTGCCGGACAAAGTCAGCTTCGGTCTCTGCCAGCAAATAGTGTACGCCCGGCACGGCTTCATCAATACCCTGCATACCCACGGCTGTACTCAACACCAACTTTCCCGCGCCCATGGCTTCCAGTATTTTTATTCTTATGCCGCCTCCGGAGCGAAGTGGCACGATCAGTATCTTCTTATCTGCTATAAAAGCCCCTGCATCTTCTACTTCACCGGCACAGGTTACCCCGTCGCGCTCATATTTCTCGAAAGAGCCGGGCATATTTCTGCCGGCAAAATGAAACTGAAAATCGGGCAGTGCTTTATGTAGCGAAGGCCACACCGACTCGAGAAACCAATGGATAGCCTCTGCATTGGGCATCCAATCCATAGCGCCAATATGATATCCTACCCATTGTTCCTGTTCTGATCTTCGCTTTTTACCGGGCTTCAGTTCTATGCCAAAGGGAGCTACCAAAATCTCCTTTTCCGGGGTCAGGCTACGCACAATCGAGGCATCCGTCTGCGTAATGGCCAGCAACACGTCAGCCTGTCGCCACGCGTTTACTTCAAACTTTTTTACTCTGGAGCAAAGGTCGCGGAGATAATATTTTTTAAAGGAAGTAGCTTCATTTGCCAGCCTTTCCCAAATCTGATATTCGATGTTGTGCAGCCGCAGGGCAATTTTTGCCTGCGTATGTTCGAGCACAGCCGGCAGGTAGGTGGTCAGGTACACACTTTCAAACTGAACGACCTCAGGTTCGAAATCGTCAATTACTTTTTGCAGCCTCCTGGCAAATCCCTTATCATAGAATCGGTCTGCATGGTTCGGCTTTCGGCTCAATACAAAGTTTTTCAGCGTAGGGACGAGCCGCAAATCGGTGTTAATATCGAAGGTATCAAAGTGTATCTGTTTATAGAAAGGCGGCAATGTTTCGAGGCCAACATAGTGGCGCGAGGTATTCATAGAGAAAAGAAAAACCTCCCAGCCCGCTTTGAAATAACCCTCCATCATGGCATGCATGGCAAGCGAGCCACCGTCATTCAGCGGATAGGGTACCCTGTTCGTAACAATAAGTATTCGATGGCTGCTCATAAGGAAGGCAAAAATATTAACGCTTATGCGAAACACTTATTTTTACGCAGTTTTAAAAGTACATTTTTTAGACGGCAAAGCGGATGACAAAAAAGCTCAGGATTGTATGCACGGTAACGAACGATCTTAATTTCGATCAACGAATGATACGCATCTGCACGTCTCTGCAACAGGCGGGTCATCAGGTTACCATCATCGGCTTCAGAAGAAAAGCCAGCCTTCCGCTTACGCCCCGTCCCTACCGGCAAATTAGACTTCCCATTATTGCCGAACAAGGCAAACTGTTGTATATAGACTTCTGGCTCAAATTATTCTTTCGGCTGCTGTTCATTAAGGCCGATGTTTTTTGCGCCATCGATCTGGATACTATTATGCCTGTTTTCTATGCCAGCAAAATCAGGAGAAAGAAAAGAGCCTATGATGCGCATGAACTGTTTACTGAACTGCAGGAGGTGGTGACTCGCCCGGGGGTTTACAAGATGTGGCGATGGATAGAAGGGCATACCGTACCACATTTCCCGGCCGGATACACAGTCGGGGCTTACATTGCTGACGTGTTTTTTGAACGCTACGGCGTGCGGTACGCATTGGTGCGGAACATGACCGTGCTCAGGCCGCTTAAAATTCCCCCAAAGCCCGTGCGCTACATTCTATACCAGGGGGCGGTAAATGTGGGCCGGTGCTTCGAATATCTGATACCGGCCATGAAGCAAGTATCAGCACAACTGATCATTTGCGGCGAAGGAAACTTTTTTAAAGAGGCAAAGGAAATTTGCACCCGGCACGGACTTGAGGACAAAGTAATCTTCAAAGGATATGTGGATCCCGAAGCTTTGCGCAGCTATACGATCAACGCCTACATCGGCATTACGCTTTTCGAAGCGATAGCACACTCCAACAAGATGTCGCTGGCCAACCGCTTTTTCGACTATATGCATTGTGGAGTGCCGCAGCTATGTGTGCAATATCCGGAGTATGTTCGCATCAATGCAGAGTACGAAGTGGCGCATCTGATTGAGGAGCCAACAGTGGACCAAATTGCCGCAGGATTAAACTTCCTGCTTAGTGATGAAGGTGCTTACCAGGCCTTGCAACAAAATTGTCTGAAAGCCAGAGAAAAATACTGCTGGCAGGAAGAAGAGAAAACACTTCTAAACGTTTACGATCAGCTTGTCCACACTTAAACTACATATTGTTGCCTTCGATGTGCCTTTTCCGCCCGACTATGGTGGTGCGATCGATGTATTCTACAAAGTGAAAAAACTTTCGGAAGCGGGTGTGGATATCTATCTGCATTGCCCTGTATATGGCGATCGGAAACCCGCTGCGGCTCTCGAAGCCCTCTGCAAGCAGGTTTGGTATTACCCACGCAGAACCGGTATCCGCGGGCTCTCGCTCACGTGGCCCTACATGGTATATTCGCGAAAACATCCGGATCTGCTGCGCAATCTGCTGAAGGTGGATGCTCCGGTCTTTTTCGATGGCCTGAGCACTACAGGCTTTTTGTCGGCACCGGCCTTGCAAGACCGGCTTAAAATTCTTCGTCCGCAAAATGTGGAACAGGATTATTACCGACAGCTCGCCAAACGAGAAAAACACCTGCTGAAAAGGATCTACTATGAATTGGAGGCGCTGTTGATCCGTCGGTATGAGTCCCGTCTTTCTGCAGCCAACGCCTTCTTTACCGTTGCGCAGCACGATCATGAGTTTTTCAAGAAGATGTATCCTGCGGCCGAGCATGAATACCTTCCTTCCTTTCAACCCTACGATGAAATAGCAACCCTGCAGGGAAACGGTGATTTTATCTTGTACCACGGCAATCTGGCGTTGGCCGAGAACCGTGAAGCAGCACTGTTTTTATTGCAAAAGGTATTCCCCTTTATTGATTTTCCCTGTGTTGTTGCTGGCCGGCATCCTGATGAGGAATTGATAAAAATAGCCGGAGCGCTGCCGCATTGCCGCCTGGTTGCAAACCCCGGCATGGAAGAAATGGAACAACTCATTGCAGGTGCACAGATACACGTTCTTCCTACTTTTCAAAACACGGGGCTGAAACTTAAATTGCTTCACGCTCTTTTCAAGGGAAGGCATATCGTTGTCAATCCGGAAATGGTACACGGCACGGGGCTGGAGGAAGCATGCAGGGTGTGTGAGCATGCCGACTCATTTATTGCAACCATACAATCACTGGCCAGACTGCCAGTGAACAAAGACTTGCTGGAGAAAAGGAAGTCGGTGCTGATGCGGGATTATGACAACAGACGTAATGCCAACCGCATCGTTACATACCTGCGGCAGAAATCTCTCTGACACTCCCCTGTTCTATGCGCACCACTCGAGCCGGATATTTGTGAATGATACCATAGTCGTGTGTCGCCATGATAAACGCTGTGTGATAATCGCGGCAAATGTTGAACAACAACTGCATGATCTCGTCTGTGGTATCGGGGTCAAGATTGCCGGTGGGCTCATCCGCCAGAATCAGTTTGGGATTATTCAGTAACGCTCGTGCTATATCTACGCGTTGCTGTTCTCCGCCCGACATTTCATAAGGCATTTTAAATCCTTTATTTTTTAGCCCTACCTTACTCAGCACGTTTTCGATCTTTTCCTTCATTAGTGCTCTGTCTTTCCATCCGGTGGCTTTCAGCACAAATTCGAGGTTGTCATAAATGTTCCTGTCCGTAAGCAATCTGAAATCCTGAAAAACGATTCCTAGATTTCTACGGAGCAGGGGCACGGTTTGCCACTTCAGTGTTTTGAGATCAAAGCCAGCCACCTGACCTTCGCCTTGCTTTAGATAAATGTCTCCATAAAGTGTTTTCAGGAGGCTCGATTTTCCCGATCCGGTTTTACCGATCATATAGACAAACTCACCTTTCTGCACCTGAAAATTCACCTGGGAAAGGATTAGGGTCTTTCCTTGAAAGATATTTGCGTTCTGTAGGGATACTATGCTTCTATCGCTCATCTTTTGGCTATGGATTAAGACAAATATAGCAGGATAATTCTGTAACCGGCATAAAAAACGCCCCGTTTTCCGGGGCGCTTTTCATTTGTATGTTTCAAAGCTGTTTAATAAACCACCAGCTTTTCTGTTTGCTTCTGAGTACCTGTTACCACAGTTACCAGATACATACCTTTCACAGCAATTGCATTTGCCGGAATTTCGATGCGGCTGATGTTAGCATTAAGCGATGCCTCCGTACGGTAAACCAGTTTACCCGTTACATCAGTTACAGAAACCTCAGCAGTTTTGCTGCCTGCATCCTTCAGGATGATGGTTGTCGCACCGCTCGTAGGGTTGGGAGCAAGGGTAAAGCCAGCAGCCTTATTCTGAAGATCCTGAACATCGGTAGTCCACTTTCCTACATGGATTCTGTCAAGGTAGAAGTTGTTACCTGTTCCGATAAAGTAAGGACTTGACATTTCAGTTCCGGGTCTGTAGCGGAAGCGGAAGAAAACTTTGTTCTTCGTTGCTAAAGCTGTAGGCAGTTTTATATTCTGCGCTTGCCAATCCCACATACCTGCCGGAGTCCAGTCGTTGATCTGAATACCGGAATTTCCGATATCACCATTGGAGAGACTCTTGAGGTTAGACCAGGTACCACCACAATCCGAAGAGTAGAAGATATCCAATGTATCATTCATCTCACTGAGTTTGCTGGTCCTAAACGCGCCAGAAGTAAAGAAGGTAAGATAAAGATTACTTGTACCGAAGGTTGAAAAATCGTAAGCCGGTGTCATGAAATCATCGTAGTCCCCGCGAGGTGTACCCACATAAACTGCGGTACCCGTACGATTATCCATTTGACGGTAAGACATGCTGGTATTGTCATAATAACCTGCATTGGTAACCGGCTGCCACTTGGTGAAGTTATTGAAGTAGTTGAAGGTAGGATATTTGTCGAGGTCACTACCTTGTGTAAACTCACCAAAATAGCTCTGAGCATCAATGGCATTGGGATCGGCGATGTAAACACGGTCGCTGCTCACGAGGGTATCGCTACCTGCATTAGAATTAGCTATCATGGTCACCGTCACCCATCCCGGTTGTGTGAATCTTGTGTTCACTGTAGATGTATTGAAGCCAGGATTATTCACCGTCTGCGTAGGATTGGAAGCGCCGTTGGAGAATGTCCAGTTAATGGAAGATAATGTATCTCTCCAGGACCTATTGGTAAAGAATACGGGGTTCCCATCAGGTCCGGCACAGGTAAATCCTTCGTTCACCTTGGAAAGGTCATTGTTGGTGACATTACCGGCACGGGTAGAGAAGTCCGCTACAGGAGGAAGATCCGCTCTTGCAGCAATTGTTCCGTTTGCATTCATTACTCCGGTGGCGATCAGATTCGCCGTATCAATCAGATTATTTCTCAGAGCGATATTGCTACGCAATGCGGCGCGCATACGCACACCCTGAAGGTAGGTGAACATTTTGGAGCAATAAGTATAATCCATCACATTCTGAGCATTTACCGTATCGGGATAGTCAATAATCCACGGACTGGTAGCGCCTACATTAAACAGGTTGTTGGCTGTTGCAGCAGGATATTGCACAAAGTAGTCGCCATAACGAAGCTGCCATTTGTAGAAATAGTTATAGTAACCATCAGGAGCGACATCATGGGTCAGATAAAGCACATTTCCAATGATACCTTGATTCTGAATTCCAGATACGGAACCCAGATCGCGACCAGCGCCCGGGTTGTTGGTAAATTCGATGGAATACGCTTGTGCCTGTGTATCTATCGGCATCAGGAACATTACCGGAACTTCCTGTGAAAAATCGAAAGTGTAAACGTTCCAGCTATAGAAGTAATTATACCGTCCCTGCGCAGTGTCTGAAACAAATCTGATCACTCCGGGAATGTTACGGTAGCTTGTGTTGGGGTCAGGACGACGCTTTACGCCAGGGTTGTGTGCAAACTCCAAACTATAAACCGCGTTCGTGTCCACATAATGAATCGGGAAGTTCAGGTTCGCTTTCTCCGGGAAGCTGCTCACCGCACCGGTATAACTGTCTATGATAACGCCGTTTCTTTTCAGAACGATCTCATAAGATTTGTTGTGGTTTACTGCGGCAGTATCGGGGAAGAACCTTACCGAGCGTAGGACCAGAGTGTCGCGGAGACGGAACGTAATGCCGAGTCCGTTCAAAGTATCACTTACTGCGGCTGCGTCATCAACAAAGTCAATAACCTGAAGACCGAGAGAAGTAGAATCCGTACGCTTATTGTTCAGCGTCGTACCTGTGTAGCTTTTTACGGTCACATAGTTTCCGCTTGCATTTTTATGTTTCAAAGCAATAGTAAATTGCTTGCCGCTATCTGCAGGATAAATGCTTACGCGATCAAGATTCACTTTTTCAAGTGTCTTAAAACGAATACCTCTGCCATTCACATTATCATAGGCTTTAAAGGCCTGATCTTCGATCTTGAACTTGCCGGCAATGGCATCCGTATAAATACATTTAGTATCGTAATTGTCGGCTGCGTTACATCCGGCAGGATCGTGACCATCTGTTGGGGGTGTGTCATCTACATCGTCATCGCCGCAGGTAACTTCGGGACTATTAGTTCCGCCCCAGGGATGATCGAGATTAAGACTGTGACCGATTTCGTGACCGATCGTATTATCGTTATTCAGGGGTGCTTGCGATGAAGTAATGGGGCCGTCATACCAGGGAGTAGCATTACCAGACGGTGGCTTAAGAGCATAAGCTGCTGCACCCGTATGATTATTATCAAAAAGCGCGACAATCCAGATATTCAGGTAAGATGCCGGTTGCCAAACGTCAAACTTTGCATGATCGCCAGCAGACCGGGTGGTGAAATCGCGCCGACGGGTGATGCCGTTAGTGGGATTACCCATTGGGTCTTTTTGCGCCAGATGAAATTGAATATGTGTGTTGGCTATATACTTAATATTGGTGCCGGGGATATTTCCCTTGTAGGTAGAGATCACCTGATTGGTATCGCTATTGGCACCGCGGTACAAACGATTGATATTATCAAGCTCCTGATAAATAACATCATCAGAAATGTACTCCATACTTCCGTTGTAATTATGGATTACGTGGAATACAATAGGCACATGCAGGGTCACCGTGTCGTCCCAGGCTCCTTGCGATGTCACCTTAAATCCCGCCAGATTCATCTTCCCAAGCGCCGCATCAATCTGAGCTTTCAACTGTGCTTCCGTTACCGCTATCTCGGGGTGTGCCGCCTTCGCCCTTGCCGTCACCTCGTCTGTGAAGCAATGCGGCACCGTCTGCGCTTTAAGCAACCCGGTTCCGAGGCATGCAGCCGCCGTGAATAGTAAAAATGCTTTTTTCACCATTTCTATTTTTTGAAAAAATTTTTAAATTTCAAGTGATTTCAAAGATAGATATTCCTGTTAAGAATTTGCAAACTAATTTGTCATAGTAGATTAATATTACGCCCGTTAGAAAAGGCTTTCCACGACATTTCCATGACGCAAAGTCGTCTGTGCCTACTACTAAAGCGAACGCTCATTTTCAAAATTTTTTCCGGCACTTTGAAGAGATCACGAGCGGCAGTAAATGAAATTTTAGACTACTGAATACCGGGTTTTGAAAAAAGAGACTTTCCGAAAATTTATGCTGCGGCAAAACTATTTATACATCGTACCCACAATATCCACGAAACACTCCAATTTATAGCTCTGGTGTGTAAAAAGACGTGGCAATAGTTGGCACAATAAATACCCAACATAATAGCCGACTCTCGGGCGGTATTATATTTCGGTTGAAGTTGTGCGGCGAATAAGCACCTTATTCACCGCATAATGTGCGGCAATAATGGAGTTTGCGGCAAATAACCGCTATATTTACCGCAAACGCTGCGGAGAAAACATGGTTTACATACATCAACGTCCTGAATGGCCCAATTTCACTTGGAACGAAAAACTGTTGCTTCAGAGGCTTGTCCAGATAGGCAATAAGCAAGGCCGCCTCATTGGGCGAATGGAGGGATTGGGATTCTCATTGCAAAACGAAGCGACACTTTTGAACATGACTTCAGAAGTGATAAAGTCGAGTGAAATCGAAGGAGAGATACTAGATCATGACCAGGTCAGATCATCAATCGCCAGACGACTTGGCATGGACATAGCTGGTTTAGTTCCATCAGACCGATCAGTTGATGGAGTCGTAGAAATCATGATTGATGCGGTTCAGAACTATAAGGAGCCGTTGACCGAAGAGCGATTGTTTAATTGGCACGCAGCATTGTTTCCCACCGGGCGAAGCGGTATGCAACGCATCGTAGTTGGAGGATGGCGCCTCAACGATCCAGAGAGCCCCATGCAAGTCGTATCGGGACCTATGGGAAAAGAAAAAGTACATTTCGAAGCGCCCTCCGCTGACCGACTGAAAGAAGAAATGAAACGATTTCTTGATTGGTTCAACGCTGAAGATGAACTACCTCCGGTATTAAAGGCTGGCATCGCACATTTTTGGTTTGTTACCATCCATCCATTTGATGACGGTAACGGAAGATTGACCCGCACCATAACAGACTTGCAACTGTCAAGAGCTGATGGAACAAACCAACGCTTCTACAGCATGTCAACACAAATAAGGCAGGACCGCAATTCTTATTATAGCATTTTAGAACAATCCCAGAAAGGCGAGCTTGACATTACAGCGTGGTTAGCGTGGTTTATGGACTGTCTGGAAAGGTCGTTGGATGCTGCAGATCAGATTTCTGGCATTGTGCTGAGAAAAGCGAAATACTGGGAATGGCTGTCGGCAAAAAAATTGAACGACCGCCAGCAACGCATCATAAACAAGCTGCTTGATCAAGAGTTTTTTGGAAAGCTTACGTCCTCCAAATGGGCTAAAATGAACAAATGCTCAGCCGATACGGCACTCAGAGACATCAATGACTTAATAGCACAGGGAGTATTGGAGAAAGACGGCTCTGGCGGACGAAGCACAGGATACCACTTAATCGGTCAACACCGATAAAGCATTTGCCGCATATTATGATAAAAGCAGCCTTTTATACATTCAAGCAGAAAAAGGAAGCTTAGAAACGGATACTCATGTTGGTTGTTCAAAAGTTGCACGCAACAAAAAAGCCGACTCTCCCGAACCGGCTGTAATCTGTGCCCCAGGCGGGACTTGAACCCGCACTCCCATTGCTGGGAACAGGATTTTAAGTCCATCTCAAATCATATTGATCTGTAGTGATATGGTTGATTATAGAGGGTTTCAAAGTTTGATGGTGACATACCAAACCATAAAAAACCCCACAAAACCATATAATGTTGTCCAAATGTTGTCCTGATTTGTATCAGTCAATGGTTAATTTCACAACATGAGTCGGCGTTATGAGTTCAGTAAAGATCGTCCTTAGAAAAAACAAAACATCTGACGGCAAATATCCGCTTGTTATCCGAGTCACCAAAGATCGAAAGACCTCTTACATCGGGCTAGGTGTCCATGTGCGCGAACAAGATTGGGACAAAGCGAATCAACGCGTAAAGAAGTCCCATGCGAATTCTAAACGGCTAAATAATCTGCTTATCCAGCGTTTGGCGGAAGCGACAGATAGCGCACTTGAATTGGAAGCAAATGCTCCGAATGTATCTGTAACCGCAGTGCGACAAAAAATAAAGCCGAGCGCCGGCAGCACAGTTTTTCCGCAGGCAGACCTGTATCTTACCCGTTTAAAAGATGAAGGAAAGTTCAACCAATATTCGGCGAACAAATCACGCGTCAAACACCTGAAAACGTTCCTGAAAAATGATGTTAACTTCTCTGAACTGACGATTGGTACGCTCGAACGATTTAAAGCACATCTCAAGTTTGCATACTCCATGTCAGAGAGGTCAGCAGTCAACCATCTTGTCTTGGTCCGTTCAATCTTCAGCCAGGCAATTAAGGATGGCGTGTGCGATCCAAAATATTACCCATTTGGTAAAGGCAAGCTCAAGATAAAGTTTCCGGATTCTGTAAAGGTTGGATTGACACTTGAAGAAGTTCAAAAGATCGAAGATGCTGAACTAAGCCACGAAGCAGATCATGCTCGAAATCTTTGGTTGATTTCTTTCTATTTTGCAGGGATGAGAGTCTCTGATGTGTTCCGGTTGAAATGGTCGGATTTTTCGGATGGGCGGTTGAATTATAAAATGGGGAAAAACGAAAAAGCAGGATCACTGAAAGTGCCTGCTAAAGCGCAGGTGATTCTAGATCATTATGAGAAATTCAAAGTAAATGCAAACGGCTTGGTGTTTCCCGAATTGCAGAAAACGGACTTAAGCAATAAGTTCGAGACACAACGATTGATAGCAGTAAAAACGAAAAATGTTGATGAATTACTGAAGAATCAGGTCGCTACAAAATGCGACATACAGAAGAAGCTGACTATGCACATTGCTAGGCATACGTTTGCTCAGATTGCTGGCGACAGAATTCCCATTCAGTTGCTCCAAAAGCTTTATCGACATAGCAGTATTACTACGACAATGGGCTATCAATCAAACTTCACACATAAAGATACCGACAGTGCGCTTGAACTTGTAATTGGTAACTGACAATGAAAACCTATAACCAGTAAATCAAGAGTCTTTTTTATGAACTCAAACATGTCACCAACTATTTGTTAGGAATAAGTCTGATACTTTTTTATCTTGACGTCTCATGTTTGTTCGCCGCGGAGGGAATTGCAGCTATGCTTTTTTCGCTTATCATAAACACAAAACGACATGCTCAAACGATTACTTGTTTCTGCACTTACACTTCTATTTCTTGCTTCTTGTGGTGATCTTGTACAAGTTGTCTACACGGCTCCAATCGACAATTCAATAAAGAAAGAGAAAGGATTTTACGTCTATGAAAATGATGACGTTCGTATCGTCTATTCCTTTTGGCATGACAACGGTATCATGTCTTTCTCTCTGTATAACAAATTAAACAAGCCGATTTATATTGACTGGAAAAAATCCTCCTTTGTCAATAAACAACAGCGTTTCCCATACTATTCCAACTCGACAAAACACGACTTTGTTGTAACAAGCGATGCTTGGGCAACTGTCTTTGCTAATTATGGGTATACTACCGGCATCAAGAACGTTTCGGGAGCATCGTTAAGAGTGAACGAATCTCATTCATTCCACCGAAATCCTACGTTATGAAGGCTTTTAACAACTTAGTTAGCCATATCTATTTTGACATACGGGGTGCCAACACAGAAGAGAAGAACGTCGATGGGAAAAGATTTTATGTTACAAAGCCCTCGAATAACCAGGTGTATTTTAGAAACTTCCTGACGTATTCCACCAGTGAAAGCTTCGATCAAGAAAACTTCGTGGATAACGGCTTTCATGTGACAAAAGTGCTCAGCCTCGAAAAAAATGATTTCGAGCAGGAAGACATTGAAGGAAAGCTTACCTCCGAATATTATGCGAATACCAGGTTCTATATATCAAACCTAAAGAAAAGTGACCTGCTTTATTAAAAGTCGATTTATAGGAATTCATCCTTTTAATTATCCGGTTTGGGCATCGATAGTCATCTGTGAGACGTAACAGAACATGCAGGGATGCACACAGCAAAAAACTAACGTCAATGGCACGAGTTTATATGAAGATTTATACCTTCGTTTGCAAAATCGACCTCATGATTCGGGAATCGATAACAAAGCGCAAGGTAATTTTGTGAAGAAGTGATGGTGAGTAGCGAAAGATTTGAAGTCAAAAAAGTTAAAGAGATTGGCGAGATCCAAGTGATAAAGCCAATTTCTACTGGCATATCGCTTCCCTCTAGAACCCCGAGAAGTCCTTTCAGCTTTTTGACGGAGACGCTACGTAGTATTTCCAAACTTTTCATTAGTCAACCCAAGGAAAAACCTGTTGAATTCCATGACTTCGTTTCTGCTAAACTTATCCCTGAGTTGAATTCAACACACCGAAAAAATGGAATTGCTTCTTTATTAATGCAGAGCTTGTCTGATTACAGAAGAACAAACAAAAAATATTTTGGGAGTTACTCTAGCCAGAAAGAGCCCTTATTTCTTCTGCAGTATAAGTATGCCGACTTCGATTTATCCATGATTACCTGGAACACGCTCACATCAAATTATTACCTGGAAAAAGTTATTTTGAACGGCTTTGGCACAAATTACTTAAAGACCCGAAAGCTTATATTCGAAGATTATGTCGGGATGCACTTTGCTGATCTGGAAAGAGAAAAATTAGTGATAGAAAGGGACATTAAGGGAGTTAAGTTCTATTGTTTATTATCTGCCCATCACGAAGCAGATAAGGCTAGGTCTTTTTACAGGAAACAGAAAAAAACACTTGATCGGCTTCTTGTTATCAATTACTGTCCTTATGAAATGTCTCATGCAATTGAACACTATGGTCCACAGGAGAAATTGATGTCTACAGAGACTAATGATTTATCTGAGAAGGACATTCTTGCAGTTAGAAAGAGCATTGTTGATTCGATCATTCGCAATGGGTTTGATGTTGCAAAGCGCAAATACACTCATCCTTTTGCGTTGGAGATTTTGAATGAATTGGAGTCAATGAACGACGATCAACTGTTCAACTACAGCATTGAGCTAAGCGAGCAAACTCTTCCTTATTACAAGATTAATTGACTCTTTCTTTCATGCATCTGCATTTACGGGACCGATAATAGTAGAATATAAGTTCATTCTCTGAATTCGCTGTCAAGTCGTACCTACCTCTCCAAGTTTTCCCGTTTGTAGCCCAGAAGTTTTCAGCTTCTATGTCTTTTGTAATAAGGTCAAATATATTTGTTACTGAACTTGCATATTTCGTGCCTATTAGAAGCTTACTAAAATCCTCCCTTGATTTTTCAGTCATTGTAAATCCAAGCTTTGCCCAGACAATATGACCAACATGGCTCGTCTGACCATTTATGTATGCTTTTTGTGCTGTCAACTCAATAACCTTGAATCCCATTTGGCGAGCGTGATTTATCTGAGACAAAAGTACGGAAGTGCCTATACCTGTTCTGCACATGCTTTCCTTAACCTGAAATGATTCGTTGCGAATTACAAGCGCCTTTAGATGAACCGTACGGTACAAACGAAAAAACTTACATTCGATGTCAATGTGCACCTCATCATAGTCAGTCTCGTAAAAATATGCCTCAATGAAACGGACATGCGTGTCAAAATTTGCGTACCCTTCAATACCAGTTAAACTTATTAGTTCATGGAATTCTAAGTCGGTGTAGCCCTTACTGTTATCTTGATCAATCTTTATTTTACGGGGAAACGGCATCAATAAGCAAGCGATTTGGGACGGAGCTTTGTGCCCGACCGAAAAATTACGAAATTAAACGAAGACTTTTTCTTTAACAACTTGCAGCAGTTTAGTAATTAATGACTCTATAGAAAACTTCAAGTGAGTCCGTTTTCCACCGCAAACAAGGCAAGACCAGTTCTAGTCTTTTTTCCAAGTTTTCGACAAAGTGCGTTTTTGAAATTTTCAGCACTCCTTATGCCGACTTTCATGATTGCCGCAATCTCCTTTATGGAGTACTCTGATGCACACAGTTGTAAGAAAGAAATTTCAGATGGAGTAAGATTTGATTTAGGGGCATGGGCAAGATTATCAAAAATCTTTTCACCTTTGTAAATACTTAGAAGTGACTCATGTAATATTTCTGGATCAACTGTTTTGCTTAGGAAGCCGTCAACACGAATGGAAGAAGCATTTGCAGCAAGGAATTGTGTGTCGAACATAGAGAGAAACAAAATTTTCATGTACTTCCACCGCTTGATTATTTCTTCTGCGGTTTCGTAACCATTCATCGGCTTCATCCGAAGATCGAGAATACATATATCCGGTAGGAAGGTTGCCTCTGACAATTTCCTAATCAACTCAGTTCCATCTGATGCATCAATAACCACCTTAAGGTCAGGGAAATCATTGAGCATAGAAATGAGACCTCCTCTGAATAATGTGTGGTCGTCAGCTACAGCTAGATAGACAGATGGCATACAGAAAATTTCCCCATTTTAAAGAAAACATTTGTTAACCGAGCTCAGCAGAAAACTGTATTAATACTGCAATATACAACCACTTATTAACTCTTTTCGAAATTCTCCCACAATAATTTTATTGTCTAAATCAGCGATTTATGTGTTGCATAAACAGTTCTTTAACATCAAAACTCGGCAGCGGAATAGTGGACACAGCCAACTCCTTTTTAGATGGTAGTGGTGTTTTGGTCCCAGTATTCACTTCGGGTGCAAATGGCTCCGTAATAAAGTCAATAACAGTTAAGGCTACAGGAAGTACGAGCCAGGGTATGGTGCGATTATTCGTTGGGAACGGCGAACTTAATTTCCTGTATCGAGAAATTATGATACCTGCAAACGTCCAAACCGGAGTTGTACCAGCATTTTCTCTGGTATTACCTGGCATCTTCCGGCTTCAACCAGGCTGGAGTTTGCTTGCATCGACTGAACTTAGCGAGACATTCAATGTTTTTGCAGATTATGGCGAGTGGGAAAATTGTTCATGCTAACTTAAACAATGTTATATGTGTACCAAACTAATATCGTATGCCAAAACAGGGATTGCTCAAGTAGATACAGCAAATCCCAACTTAAATGGAACCGGAAGCGTAGTTACCGTCCTCACAGGAACTAATAAAGGAACGAGCATCTCGTCAATATTCATAAAAGCCATCGAGAACACGACCGAAGGAATGGTAAGGCTTTTCGTATTCAACGCATCTACAGGATATACGATGCTTTTTCGTGAAATCTACATTCCAGCTACTACCACGACAGCTGTTGAGAAAGCATTTGAAACAACTGTTCTTGGAGAGTTAACTTTATCCAATGGAGATATTCTTTATGCCTCAACCCAGAATTCGGAAAAGTTCAATGTTGTAGCTAATGGTGTCGCTTTTGACTACTGTCCATGCGGGTCTTCGGACTCGGTTTGTTGTTCTGACACGCAAGCGGAAGCCTTAATTGGAGCCGTACGAATCTCAGAAGGAAATGAGTTTTTGGATGGAAGCGGTACAACCTATGTTGTGATATCCGTGCCGCCTACATACGATGGAGGGATTGAAATAACGAATGTCGCCATCAAATCGATTCAGTCAACAAGCCAAGGCATGGTAAGGCTGTTTATTCAAAACGGGGCTGGGATATTTTTGATAAAGGAGTGCGAAGTTAATGCTCAGGTTCAAACGAGTGTTGAACCTGCATTCAGGTCCGTAGTATCGTTAAACATTCGGTTAGAACCCAACTGCCTTTTATTGGCGTCAACACAATACCCTGAAAGTTTCAACGTAATAGTTGACGGAATTGGCTTGGCTAATTGCCCTTGCCCTGAAGTCGGTTAAAATTCCATATTTGTTTACACCTAAATATTTTATATGAAGTTTGAAGAAGTTAATATGCAGAAGTTTCAATTGGATTTTGTGTGGGGCGCTGAAAATCCTACCGATGCAAGAGATGCTGAATCACATTTTAACCCTGCAATAAGACCAACGGGACCAGGCGGCGGGAATCCCGGCATACCTCTGGGAAAATTCGTAGTGGTTTATGGCGATCAAAAATGGGGCTCTGATGGCGGTTCAGGTAATCCTTGTTACACAGGAGTGTATGGACATGATTCCTTCTTAGGAATACGATTAAATGCTGACCATTTGGTGCGAACCGACATGGGAAGAGATTAGTTTTTATCTTGTCAAAGCGATGAGATGGATAATATTTTTTCTGCAATTAGTCTTTGTACCTTGCTTATCAGCACAAACAGTTCATTTTTACGGAAAAGTACTTGATGACAAAGGGGCAGGTATTCCCTTTGCAACGGTAGGCATAAAAGATAAGAATCAGGGTGTCTACTGCGATGAACTTGGAAATTTTTCCTTTAGCGCACCTCTTGATTCAATAAAGGGAATTGTCTTTCATTGCGTAGGCTACAAGGAAAAAGTCGTAGAAGTTTCATCGAAACCTACTGATCCGATCATCGTTAAGCTTGAAAGGAATGAGGTAATACTTGGTGGAGTACTTGTCAAAGGGGAAAAGAATGCGAAATACCGGGTGGGATATTTAGGAAAGAAGACAAAACACTACGGAGACTGTTATTACCGATCCGGGGACGAAATTGCTATTTTTTTACCACCTCAAAATCGAAACAAAGGTTTTGTAAAAGAAGTCTACGTCTATATTACCAACGAGGGCATCTTCACCAATAAATTTAGAGTGCATATCTATGAAATTGATACGACAAGGAATTCGCCAGGGAGAGACATTTCTGACGGAAACATCATCGTTGCCGCCATCAAGGGTAATGAATGGGTAAAAGTGGACGTAAGTGAAAAGAATATTCCTGTCGGTCAAGGAGTTTTCGTTTCTATGGAATGGATCTCCGGGTATGGAAACAACATATCGCTTTTGCAATCTAAAAAGAACCCAGTGGTTGAAAAATACCATAGCCCCGTGTTGGGACTAAGCAAAACACACATTGTGAGGCTAGATATATTTTGGAGAGACGTGTTTAAGGACGATTGGCACCAACAAGTGGGGACTTTCGGAAATTTTGGTTTAGTACCCATGATTTACGGAACCTATACATACAAGAGGAAATGATTCTTTTGTTAAGCTCGCATCTCGAAAGCTCAACAGATAAAATTGAAGATTGGCTATGCTATTATGGTCACAAGTACCTAAGATTGAATACTACGTCTTTGATTCCTAATATCGTCAGTATTAATCTGAGGAACAGTTTATTTTATTTGCAAGACGGGACTACTTTGAATCCTCGGGATTTCAATGTTGTATTTCGCAGGAAATGGTATATACACGATTTCTTGCGTAATGAATTGAACAATATTGATGCAAAGACGTTGATTAGCCTTCGAACAGAAAATTCTGAAATAGCCAATTATTTCAAGAATTGCCTTTGCCATGCAAAGTGGATTGATGATGAAAACAGAGCTGATTTAAATAAGTTAGATCAACTACGCCTCGCCAGGCGTTCGGGTTTAACAGTTCCTGAAACACTTGTCACATCCAACAAGAATCAGTTGGCAGACTTCCTCAAAGAACATAAGCGCATTATAACAAAACCCCTTCTCGCTCATATGTCTTTCGAAAAAGAAGATGCCCTTTTCGCGACATATACATCCGTCATTACCGAAAACTTCTTTCAAAACCTGCCTGAACATTTCTACCCGAGTTTATTCCAAGAATATGTAGAAAAGGAATTTGAAATTCGTGTGGTTTTCGTTAATGATAAGGTGTTCTCGCTAGCCTATTTTTCACAGCAAGAGGAAGCTACTTCGATAGATTACCGCAATCCGAGTGGCATGTTCAAATTCAAAACCGAAGTTGTTACGCTGCCATCTGAAATCACAAGTGCCATAAAAACTTTCATGGACCTTGCTGGCCTAAGCACAGGTTCAATAGACTTAATTTACCGCCCTAACGGCGAATTCGTTTTCCTCGAAATAAATCCTTGCGGGATTTTTGAGAACGTAAGCTATTTTGGCAATTTTAATATCGAAGAGGAATTTGCAAAGCTTCTAATGAAACATGACAATACCGCCGTACCAATATAACACGATAAGTTTAACTGCCGAAAGAGGTTTGGAAGGGGTGTTGCTTCCGGCAATTACATTTTACATGACAGAAATAAAGCCCAAAAAACCTGTTTGGATTCTTGCCAAAACCAAGTATTACGGAGGAAGTCTCCTAGTGAAGAGATTTTATAAGCCTATCATGCTTTTATGAGACGCCTTCGATTGTACTCAAATTGCAAAATCACTTCTGGTTACGTTCGAGATGTCATCGTTGATTTAGAGCGCGAGAAATTCTTCTTCGTCCCTAAGGGCTTGACGTTGATGCTTTCAAAAGGCTTTGATGTTACTGAATTTGAAGCGTACAAGGAGGTGATTTTAAACTATGAAAGTTTTTTAATCGAGAACCGTTTAGCCTTTTATCCCAATTTCCTGTTTCAAGGAGACCCTTTCCAGAATTGCAATGATAGCTTTGTCAAAATTTCAAATTGCATACTAGTCGTAAAGGATGAGAATGAGCCAAATTCTCTAATGCAGATAACCAACCTACTCGATACTGCAGGATGCCAGGCTCTTTTGATTTTGTTGGAAGACGCCAGCCAGAATGTAAATGAGATTTTAAAAAGTTTTTCTGAATCAAAAATACGTTCAATAGAACTGGTCGTACCATATCGCGAAAATTATTTGGACACTCTTTCTGATGATTACGAACTAAATGCGCGGATCAGTTTAGTGACTTTTTACAATGCACCCTCAGAAAAGTATCTCAAGCTTGGCGACTACAAACAAATATTTGTACAGCTTCTTCCAAAAACACTATCAGAACTCTTATTTCTCAAGGTACGCCCAGAGCATTTTCGTTGCAACATTCCCTTTTACTTGGAATCACTACAAGGCAATCCCTACTATCTCAAGAAGATTATCGTGGATATGAAGGGGAACGTATATGAAGACTTAGTTTCAAATAGGGTTTCAGGAACGGTTGCTACATTATTTCCCGCTGACTCTGAGTTCGAGTTCATTCAACCTGAGTTCACCAGGATATTGAAGTCAGAAATTGACATTTGCAAAAACTGCGAATTTCAAAACATTTGTCCAGACAATCGCATTCCTCAACGGAAGCAGGATGGAACATGGTATCACACCTCAGAATGTCGTTACAATCCTTATATTGGGAAATGGGAGGGAGAGGAAGGATATCAAGATTTAAAAAAATCAGGTGTAGTTTCTACAGCAACAGAATTTACTATTGATGAGGAAATTTTAGCTTGCGCGATTGAAGCTGCTTGGAGCGATGATCAGCGATTATCGTGATAGAAGAACATATAAATACCTCCAACCAAACAACCTTTGCCCTAGAGGGGGTGCTTCAAAAAGACAATTTATTGTAGAACGATTACCCTAAACGACTAACAGATATCAAGCGCCGCAATTCGAAGAATCTCCTTTCTCAACTCCTCAGGATTACCAAACTTTTCGACAAAGCCATGTGCGCCACTTTTAAACATCGTAGTTCTTGTATGTTCATCGTTATCGACTGAATAACCCAATATCCTAATCTGTTTCCATTGAGAAGACAAAGTCTCGGCAGTCTGATAACCGTTCATCACCGGCATATTCACGTCGAGCAAGCAGACATCCGGTAGTGTAGTGGACAATGATAATTGATCGAGGAAATCCTTTCCATTCCAAGCTGTCATCACCACTTCAAGACCCATATTGCTTAATATCTCTGTATGGTGCAGTCTGGCTTTCGGGTGATCGTCTACGATAGCAATCTTTATTGACATGATGAAAGATTCAGGAATGACGAAAGGTAAAAAGAAGGATTCTGCTGTACTAACGTAGTTTGCCCATGAAATCGTGGGCATATTACGCAACCAATCATGTGGTTATTGCGCAAGACAATTATGGTTTTTGCGCAAATGCCAGTCGCCAATCGTGCAACAACTGTCAAACTCATGAAGGATTTTGAGGCTATAAATTGTCTGATTGCCTGATTATCTTCGCCTTAGCTCGATAATACACTTCATGCTAGCTTCTTTTGTCCACACGCTGACCATTGCCGGAAAGGTGTTTATTTGCCATTACCTTCCGGTTGAAGGCAGGAAAGCTTATACAATCCAGGTGCTGAACCATGTGCTTTATAACACGCAGTTTTCTGCAGAATGTAACGATGTAGGCGTATGGCAAATTACCTCTCCTGTTACGCAAGACATCTTACTGGCACATGATCGCTTTATCGAACCGATTTTGCAACGCCTGGCTTGAATCACATACCAGATTGTGTATAATGCAGTAACGGTGATCATCGGGCAAGATGTTGCCAAGTTGGTCCCATCCTTTTTGTGCGCGGCTCTCATAAAATATTCTGTAGACAGAAATTTAGCTTGCTATAGAGGTAAAGCCAATCACTCAAACAACCTTCACTGGTAGTCCATAATAAAACCCCGATATACTGCACGGAGGAAAAAATGTATTTTCGGTCTATGGTAAAGCATATCAACAACTCCTTCCTTGTTGTAGTGATTTCCGCTTTACTGATTGGTCTTTCAAAATTCGATCCTCCTAGTCGTATCAGTGTTTTCACGCTGCTTTTTGCCCTTTTCTATCTTGCCTTACGTCTAAAAACCTACCTTGATGATTTTGCCTTTTTTAAGGCTGCAAGGCTGGATACGCCGAACTTCAAAGTTGGGTTCGTCCTTGCCATTATTTCCTGGTGCGTTTGGGCACTCAGTGGTTACATGATTTATAAAAGCGATAGTCTGATTTCACTCTTCCTTCTAGGAATATCAATCAGTGTCTCTACGATCTGGATTATTGCGGAAGGCTTACGGCAAGGAGCATCAAAGGAGCAATATAGCTGGATCATCATGAATGCACTTTATGTGACGTTATTGTGGTCGATTCATGGCTTCAGGGAATTGCTTCCTGAATGGACAAAACTTTTACTGATGATTTGCTTATTGATCCTTTTGTGCCTTGACTTCCATTTAAGTAAAAGTTTCAAAAAGCTGGAACTGCCTGATTAATCAACGAACCATTTATAAATACCGTCCATGAAACTCGCTCTTGTCAATAATGTTAGAAGCTATGCTACCAAGGGGGCGAAGGGCTCATGTCCTTTTTGTGGCTCCGATGTTATTGCAAAATGTGGGACAATAAAAACCGATCACTGGGCTCATAAAGGTGTTCGTAACTGTGACCCATGGTGGGAGAATGAAACGGACTGGCATCGGGCATGGAAGGACAATTTCCGGGCGGATTGGCAGGAGGTGATTGCACATGACGAGGCTACTGGTGAAAAACACATCGCAGACATCAAAACGGATTATGGGCTTGTCTTGGAGTTTCAACATTCACATTTGAATCCGATAGAGCGGAGCAGTCGTGAGAAGTTTTATAAAAACATGATTTGGGTAGTTGATGGAACGCGTCTCAAACGCGACTATCCACGCTTCGAAAAGGCGAAGCAAGATTTCCGTGTTACAAATAAGCAAGGCATTTTTATAGTGGATTTTCCAGACGAGTGCTTTCCATCAGCATGGATCAATAACCGTGTTCCAGTCATATTTGACTTCAAAGGCACCGACGTAATTGTGGATGCAAAAGACTCTAGAAATTATCTATACATGCTCTATCCCAAGAGTGCTGCCAGGCATAGATTTGTAGCAATTATAACTAGAGAGTTTTTTGTCGATTGCATAATCAGTGGTAACCTGTTTGCTAAAAAGCAAGAAACGCAAAAGCAAGTTGTAACGCCACCTGCTCCTAACAGGCGAGTTGCTGCACGGTCTCAATACGTCTTTCACAAGGGAAGATATGTAAGACGATGGCGGTTTTAGAAGAAGGTTCAATGACTAGAATTCGTTTACACAATGGTTCTAAGATTATTTCTACCTCTTAGATTTGTTGAAGAACCATCTCGCCATAAAATTCATCCGATTAAGTTCGTCAGTCGTCTTGCTTATACGTGTATCACACTCAAAAATCGGGTGTTCATTTTCATCCTTTTTTACCGATGACATTCCAAATCCTATACAAAGGTTCTCACCTGCACGCGTCCAACCTACGGCGCCAAACCTTTTTATTTTACAAGCATTCAAATGCCTATAAAGAAATGACATCATCAAGAATTCAAGAACTTTAGCCGACGTTGTCTGCCCTTCAATACCACGTTTGATCGCAATAGACAGTATCAGTAAATTGTAATCGGTCGCAGTATCATAACTTAAGATGCTGGCAGGCTCAATATCAGATTCTTTCAAAGTACCGTTTATGAAGGCGTTATAAGTCTCGTCGTTTACTGGAACTGCGTTTATGTATCCCAAGACTTCCTTAGTGAAATTGTCTTCGATAAACAACCAAATATCTGGCTCGGTGTCGTACCACCTTAGGGCTTTATCAGTCGTGATCGGCGAGCTTTGGTAGACTTTGTCATCATAAACTTCATTATCAATTGCAATCGTTTGGCTAAACTTGGAAAGAATTTGTTGCTTACTCAGTTCCTTACCGTGCACAATACGAAGTTGATGGGGCTTTTCGTAGATATACTTCTTAAACATTGAGATGTAATGTTCCTCATAATTGAAATCGCCGTGACCAAAGTGTTCCACATTAGTTTCAATAATGAAAGAACTTTTTTGAAGAAATCCATGTCTCGTACACGTCTTTGGTGAACCCGTAATTAAAAATGAAAGCGAAACGACCCAATCTTTTTGTGATCGTTCATAAACAATACTGCTAACCTGGTCGTTGAGGATTAATTTGAACCAGTCATAATTTTCTGGGATTATCGATCCGACCAGAAAGATCTTGTCGAATTTTATTTCAGGGTATTTTTCGAGTGTTTTGACGAGTATGTAAGAACCTAAGCTATGTGCAATGATTGAGGGTCTGTGGTATGGTTTGCTGATATCTATGGTATAGTTCTTATTGTTTGCAGCATTAAAATACCAGTCCTTGAATTTTGATATATCAGCTTTCAGATGCCAGGGGAAAATTTTAAAAATCTTTCTCCCATACACGTAGGGGATGCTTGTAAGCTTAATTGCATTTATGCTCCTTGTCAAAATTAATTGCCAGTCTCTGTTGGAATTCCAACCATGAATGGACATGATGTTTTTAGGGGAAAACGTTCTCTTTTTAGTTGTCGCTTTCATATAAAATCGCTGAAAGTTTCGCTACAGTTGACGGTAAAAGAATAAAATCCAAGATAAAAACTTTACTTCCAACAAGGAGTCTTGTTTCGCCCTACCTCATGAATCGCGCTGTGGCGTGAGGTTTTCGGATTCGTATTTTTTTGTTCTAATTTTACAGCAAACCAATTTTTGCGCATGATGTAATTTAAGTGTGACTACTGAAGACATATAGATAGCTGACTACAGCTTTTTTCCATCTCGAAACTCGCAACTTCAATACCTCGGAAAAAATGATGTAGGACGCGCCGGAACGGCGTGGACTTATTCATTTCCGAGGAGGCATCGCGAGTGCCTGAGATGGGGTGTTTGAGTTTCACGCCTAATTTATTTCCTGCCAGTCACATTTAAATCACATGCACATGCACCCAACAATCCTGCCTGTCTTCAGGCGCTTCGGGCTGGCGGCAAGCCTGCTCCTGCTTTCCGTTCTGGGCTATGCCCAGAAGCCTTGCAAATACGTCAAGGAAGTCACTGATCCCTTTACCAAGAAAACCGCCAGAGGCGCACAAATGGCGGTGGGTGACCTGTTCACCATGAAAGAAGTTGCCTTTGAAGAAGCGGACGGTAATCTGTATTTCGGGATTAGCATTGTTTTCAATGACATGGACAATATTCCCTACAAAGCCGGGGATAAGGTCTCCTTCAAGCTTGCAAATGACGATGTGATAGAAATCAGCCCTGCAAAGGATATCGCCCCAAGGGATATCCGTCTGTTTGAGCAACCGGCAAGGCAATGGGTGGTGATGCAGGAAGTCGCGGAGGATGTGTACAAGCGTGTGGCAGCCTCGCCCATTGTCGCCATCAAATACCATCTCAAGAACGATTATCTCATTCAGGGCATCTCCAAACGCCAGGGACAGAAGATCATGGAGAATGCTGCCTGTATGCTCGCAAGCCGTTAAAGAAACACTATTCCAAACACTTAAATCAATTCATATGCAATGCACAACATGTCAATCGGACAATGTCCAGAGGCTTAGCCTCATTTATGAACAAGGCACCCACAACATCAGGACCACTGGGCATACGACCGGTGCCGGGGTCGGTATCGGCAGGGGAGGCTTAGGCTTTGGCGGCGGCTCTGCCACCACTACAACGACCGGAAAATCTCAAACCATTGCTGCCCGGAAAGCTGCACCACCAGACAAGAAGAAGATCGGTATTCCGTTTGCCATTGCAGCGGTTGGGCTTGTCCTGATGCCTGTAATGGGGACGCCGGTTCTGCTGATCGCCCTTGCCATTGGCGGCTTTCTGTTCTGGAAATATTCGCAGTACAACAAGAACGTTTATCCGCCGCTTTATGCTGCCTGGGAGAAATCATGGCTATGCAATAAATGCGGGGCAATCTATCAGCAGTAAATTTTTTCACCTAATCATTTCAACCACAAAATTTAAAACCAAATTTTATGAAGCTTATCAATTCAATGCTAATCGGCAGCATGATCGCTGTAACACTGTTTTCCTGCAATAAAAAAGACAGCAATAGCAATAACCCAAACCCTCCTGGTGCAACAATTGTCGGCACCTGGAAGACTGTTGCGATGGAAAGCGATAAAGAAGTAGAACTCGGAATAGGTATGACTAAAAACATTTTCCTTGCCATTCACCCCTGCCAGCAGGACAATCTGGAGACTTACACCAGTAAAACCAGTGGTACCAGAACACAAGACGAAGGGGCAACGAAATGTGAACCGGGTGACCCGCAGACGATAGGTGTTGTGCCTTACACAATCTCTGGTGACACCATTCATTTCGGTGCCAATGCTTACTTTAAGATTCTATCAGTGGATCAGACTACGTTGAAATACAGTTTCCCATCAACATGGAAGCAGGGTAATGATTCTTTCCAGATCGTAATAACATCCACACTGCAACGGCAATAGTCATGCAAAGCTGGTCATTGCACTTTGATAAGTCACCCCTTAGCCGTGACGCACGGACAGGCAAGGTTTTGGGAAAAAGAATACGACCTCAACAAACCTGCACGGCGCAGCCGACCACTAAGAGGTGGAGATTGTTTTTTCCAAACCCGCAGGGCTTGACCTTGAATGTGCCGGGCGGCATGGGATAGCTTTGCGGTCAAAGGCAATGACTACGGGATAAAGTAATAAAAGACAAGAGGGGTAGCATTTCGCTACTCCTCTTTCCATTGGGAATAAAACAGGGTCTGCAAGACGCTGTTTTAAAGCTTCATCGGCAGACGAACGATGAACGGAGCGTCGCAACGATGCAAAAATAACAGAGTTAGTGCTGGCAACTAAGCGAATGTGAGGCATCATCTCTCCAACTGATTTACGCAGTTTGCTTTTGCCATTCAGGTATGCAAGACATCGAGGCATTGAGCATCCCATAAACCTAGCTAGCATGCCCTGTGTTACATTCCTCGTTCAAAAGAATAACTTCATCTTAATATCAACTCCCTCCGACGCGAATCATTTGTTCAGAATTGTCGAAAATAACTTGGGACTTACAGCTAATCCAAAACCCCACCACCGCCGCCCATCGTAAACCCAATTTCTTCCAATCGCTGAAGTGCTATAGTCCCAACCAAAGGGAACAAAAACTAGTGAAATATCATTGTACGAATAAGAAATGGTCAGTCCTGAGGAAATGAAAAGTTGCTTTGACTTTACATCTTTCTTTAAAAATGCTTTCGTTGAAACAGAGTCTAACTCTTCAACGGAAGGAGCCACGAATATTCCGGCAGAAAGTTTATGAGTAGATTTTTTCCCGTTAGAAAAATATCTGTCCAGTTGTATCCTAGCGAGTTCTAAATTTAAACCCAAGTTCGTTAGTCCCGATGTAGCGTTCTTAGGAAAAGTAGTGTCCTTGCTTTTAATTTCTACTGTAGCTTTAGGTCTTACCTTATAAGGAACAGCAAAAATTGAGAAGGCTTCAAGAAAGTTTAAGTGCCTGAAATTTGTCAGGTACTTTCTGTCCCAAACTGCAAACACTTCTCCGCTTCTTAAAGCAACATTTCTTTTCTGAAAACTGTTATTTTTTTCACCATAGATCGTAAGCACATTATTGACAGATTGGACACTGTGAACTTTATCGAGAAGCAATTCATCATTGTCTAAGTAATCGGACAATGTATACGGTAAATCATTTGGCTGCATCAGATCGATCTGTACCGATTGGGTGACCGTACCAATTGTAGCGTCCACGAATAGAGTTTTGACGCTTGCTACTTCTAATGCCCTATCTAAAACCATATAGACTGTCTTAGTTATTTTCTTTCCGCTATTCAAAGAAATTGTGGGACTAGTACTTCGTAATACTACCTTTGCAAAGTCAGCAACATTGAGCTGAGAAGCTACTGGAGCCCTCGTATTATCTAATGAAAACGACAAAGTACCAGTAACAGTACCGCCGGTAGTGTTGTCAACTTCAACCTCAATTGGAATTACCAAGTGAGCCTCTTTCCATTTTTCGACCGTTATGGGAGTATTTTTAAAAGTTAGAACTTGTCCATAACTAAAGCCTCCTTGCAAAACAAGCAGTGCTAATAGAATATCCCTCATATGCATAATAGTTTTGAACTTGAAATATTTCGTTAAACAACCGGTTTGCAAAATTTGTTTCCTCTTGAGCGCCTACGCAGTGAATTCGTCGTGTAACAAGACGTCGCCGAATACTAGTCCCTGCCGATCAATCGCTTTGTCATGATCCATCTTGGCGAACGTATGGTTTAAGGTTTCTTTTACTTTGAATACGGGTTTGTTGAAAATAGGATTGTATATGCGGCTTAATCCAAATCCAATTTGAAGTTTCGTTGGAGCAATGATCTGGTATGAAAGACTCGACGAAAACTTGAAGCCAAGCTTCGCACTGGCATTGGCTAGATCAATGTTCGGTATGTCGGCAGTTTCCGCTTCGATGACAACATTTCCACCGGCAGACCCACTCATGAGAATAATGGTATTCATTCCTTCCAAGAGCCTTGAGACTAATACGAAGCGTTTTTCCCAAACTCCCTGCTCATAAAGACTAATGATTCTTTCACCTACTTCATATAGATTCTCAATCTGCAGATAACGTACTTCTGCGGAAGAAAAGAAAAAACTCTTCTCTGAAGCAAACTTGACCTCTACCTGCGCTTTTGCAAGAGGAACACCGCCATTGCTGATATCCCCCTTCGCTTTGAAGCTTACCTCGACAGAGCCTTCGGATTTGAACTGCTCATGGCTTGGATCATTATCAGGGAGTATGTCGTACTCGATGCCCATGGTCTTGATATTTCCAAGTCTTACGAAATAACCATTGCGCATTTCGCCAAAGTCTCCGATTGCGACGGGTGTGGTTGGCGGGAAGTTCGCCTCGTGGTTGGTAAAATGTTTTCTGAATGTTTTTTTGAAAATCAGGTCGGCTTGTGGCATAAATCAATGTTTTGCTTGTGAACAGTAAAATGAATCGATTGAATACTGATCCTTGTACAGGACAGCCCAAAGGTCTTTCGAAACAAAAGCCTGGAAAAGAGAAACCCTACTGAATTTCCAAAACAAATCTTACGCATTCTCATTTACGTAGTTCTACGCATTTTTTGGTTGATTCTACGCAATCTTTATGCCTCTATATACATAACTCACTAACAATCAGCACTAAACAAAAATGGCGTATACCGGCAACAAAGAAACGGGAGCGTAAACCCGCTAATTTTATCGCAAGATTTTTCACGATACAAAACAATCATTATGGCATTTCTCACAACACGATTACCTGGCTTTGCCGATTGTACCAATCAGCTTTATCAGGCTTATCTTGCCGGAAGGCATTGCATCTCAGAAGATGAATTCAATAGATTAACGAGTAATTTCAACTCAACACCTTTAGAAGGTAAATGTTTTACCCGAGCAAACATAGATACAATTCTGAGCAACCATGCTTGTGCAACTTACTATCTTGAAATCGGCACTGATGATCCAGATACAGGTTTGCCCAATAGTAACAGCGACATCAAAATAAACGTGGTAGAACATGGTCACAGGAGCAAGAACCAGGTGTTTAGCGTTTTAAAGACGAAAGCGTATTCTATCGAATTATTCCAAGGTATTGTCGCGGTGTTTGATCCTACTTCAATTTGCTTTTTCAAAGGCATGCAAGTAGCTGGAGGAACGGTGGATGATTTTGAAATCGCTTTCAAAGCTTATCGAGACGACGATGTTGTGTATATTGGGGATATAAGCGGACTGCCATAGCAGGAACGCGTTAAATGCCAGAATTATCAAATACTTCATCAGCTACATTTCGCTATTCTCCCCACTTTTGGTTGTGGTGATCTGCTATAAAAAACGACATGATTTGCTATGGTGGTATTTGCTGATTTCTTTCCTGACTGACATCACGATTCTGCACTTTAGACAACATAGGCTGCCCCATCTTGCGGCAGCCAGTTTTTTTCTTTTGTTCGAATTTGTCATTGTCTCCATATACTACTACCCTCGGGTATTTAACAAGAGAGAATTCTGGCTATTTTTCATGATAACCTTGGCAGCCTCTATCAGTTATTTTATAACCTGGAAGCTAAAAGGATTTAATGAATTCAATGGAAGCGCCGGAGGAATCATATTCTCTCCGATTCTTTGCACGTATGGGTTGATTGGATTGCGACGCATATTGACTGAACAGCGCGATTTGTTTCTGGAACGGTCTGCTTTTTTTTGGGCGAATGTTGCCTTTGTCCCTTATTTCGCTGGCTGTTTCTTCATCCTCTTGTTCTCCGATTACTATTTTAACCAAGATCAAAAAGCTTTACTTGCGGCACTCTGGATATTCCATGATGTCTTCAATATCGGCAAGAACTGCTGTCTTGCTTTCTCCCTCAAACAAAAAGCACCCGATGGGCAAAATACATATTGACTATTTGACCGTGCTTATTGTTATCGGGATTACAGGGATGCTTGTCCTGGCTATTGGTGTCATTGCTTTTGTATTGCTTTACCAGAAAAGGGTTATCCAACACCAAGCCGAACTTGCACGAGTGGAAGAAGAAAAACAACGTGATCTAATCAGTGCATTTATCAAAGGTGAAGAAACAGAACGCCGAAGAATCGCCTCTGAACTGCATGATGATGTCGGCGCAACCTTATCTGCAGCATTGCTGCTCATTGCGAATCTATCGAAAGGCACTAATCGGGACATCGCTCTTGAGTTAGGTAATATGATCAAAGGGACGCTTAACAACATCCGCAAGCTATCGCATCAACTTCACCCGGCTATAGTCAACCATCTTGGGCTGGACGCAACGCTTAAATCCTTCACCGACAGTCTTAACTTATCTGCTGCCGTATCCATAAGCTATAATCCAGGAATTCATCCAATTCCTTTATCAGAAGATCAGCAACTGACCATCTACAGGATACTTCAGGAATTGTTCAACAATCTTTTGAAGCACGCTCATCCATCTGTGATATCACTTTCCTTTGAGGTTGAATCCCACGCAGTCAAGTGGCTATTGTCTCATGATGGCAAAGGATTGACTCAACAAAAATTTGAAGAGTACCTAAAAACCGGTAGTTCCGTCGGCCTGAAAAGCATCGTCCAGCGCCTTCAGACTATGGAGGCTTCTATTTCATTTGCAATGGACAATGAATACACTTATAAGACAATTATCGCAGTACCTCGTAAAATAGATGACTATGGTACCAATTAAAGTGGTTATTGCTGATGACCACAAGATCTTCCGACACGGCTTACGCCTGTCGATCTCAGTTAGTGAACGCCTGGCAGTAATCGGAGAAGCGGAAGATGGCGAAGCATTAATGAATCTCCTCAATATCGAAGAAGCTGATGTGGTCCTACTGGACCTGAAAATGCCAAAGCTGGATGGTTTTGCGGCAAGTGAACGGATCAGAGCAGAATTTCCGGATGTAAAAATCATAATCCTAACCATGTACGATGATGAGCAATTCATCATACGGCTTATGGAGAACGGAGCGAACGGTTATTTGGTCAAGAATACGGACCCGGAAGAAATCATTGAAGCCATCATTACGGTATTCGAAACTGGCTATTACTTCAGCGATCTTGTCAGCAATACTTTGCTAAAGAAAGTGATCAGAAAGGACACTAGCCAGACAAGCAAACTTCAAAAGACATTCACCGACAAAGAACTGGAAATTTTGCAGCTCATTTGTGAGGAATACACCTCTCCGGAAATCGGTAAAAAGGTATTCTTAAGTCCGCGGACAGTTGAAGGAATCAGAGCTAAGCTGCTTGAGAAGACCGGCGCCCGAAATACGGTAGGTCTTGTCATTTATGCCATCCGCACAGGATTGTTCGTTTGAAATATGACGAACGCAGTAACGACTCCATCACAATAACGCAATCGATTATGCAAGTAATTTGCCTTGAAGAATCCGCCTTTTATACGCTAATCGAAGAAGTATATCTTCGGTTAAAGAAGGGACAAACTGAGAGTTTGCCCAAATGGCTAAGCGGCCAGGAAGCGATGAATATGCTGCATATCAAGAGCAAGACAACCTTACAAACATTGCGCGACACAGGAAAAATTCGATTTTCACAACCACAGAAAAAAGTGATTGTTTATGACCGTGACTCCATCCTTGAATACTTGGAGAAACACGCAAAAAACACGTTCTAACATGGAGCCTAGAGACAACGAAATAGACATAGACCCGGAATATCTGAAAGGGTTTAACAGCGGCTATCTTTTAGCAGAAGCAAACCCTGAACTTGCCACATCTTTATCCAACGCTATACCGGAAAGCTTTGCGCGAGCGACAGGATTTAAGGACGGTGTTAGTCAACTGGTTTTAGAGAAGGAACAGCTCTATCCAAGTTGGATGAGCAACGCACCTGAAACTCCGGACAAACAAGATTACGAGCGTGGCCAGGAGAGAGAAGATTTCGACCTTGAAATAGAATGAATCATTCGTAGTCGATATCCAAATCCAAATCTTCCCTACTGAACGCATCCCTTGTCACCTCATCAATATTATCGATGAGCAAGTTGAAATTGAATGACCTGTCCATCTCAGTTTTCTCTAGATCATCTTTATCAAGCTCTTTCTTGTCTTCGCCTTCTTGATAACTTATATCGTCAAAGGTCAGTTTAAACTCTTCGAAGGTTTTTTCCTTGCTGGGTTGGTCATCCTCCAACTCATAAACATTTTCCTCAGGGCTGTTGACTTCCTTAGCTTCCAGACTATCACTGATTTCATTTCTGATAAGATCGTTATAGCCGCGCATTTGTTCAGTAGGTGTCGGAATGGTCTTATTTTCTTTAAACTTCAAGTTGGCTTCAACCAAATTGCCGAATTGAATGGGATAATTTCGTTCATAATTTTCATTCGCTGCAGCCAACTCCAGCCATTTCCCATGGATGCGTTTGATCTCATCAGGATCGTCCAGCTGATGGAGCATCTCCTCCAGCTCTTTGGGCATTTTTTGCGCCATAATCAAGCGTTTTCGAGAGGATAATTTATGGACTGAACAGCAACATAAAAAACGTAGAAATACGGTTTTTTCACACGCCGCTTATCTCTAAACTTGTTTCAAAATTGCACGGATTGGAAAACGAACTTCCACTGGATACAGGCTTGATTGAGATCAGCGATGCAACCCAGAAGACATACTGGACGGTTCGGGACAGTGTGGAAGGCTTGCAGATATTCGGTGGTATTGGTTCAGGAAAAACTTCAGGCTCCGGAAGAACTTTCGCCCTGAAATTTTTGGAACATGGTTACGGCGGTTTGGTACTTACTGCCAAACATGATGAGAAAGATTTATGGCAGGAATACTGCCGTTTGACCGGTCGGATCGAAGACCTTGTCATCGTCGAACCCGGCGGTGCGTTTTCATTCAACCTGATCGCGTATGAAGCAAGCCGGGCGAAAGACAAGCAAGCACTTACCATTAATCTGGTTCAGGTACTAAAAACCGTTATCCGCGCTAATAAAGAGAAATCATCCAGCCGGACAGATGATGCTTTTTGGGAAACGGCTCTGGACATGCTGCTTGCCAATACAATTGATCTTTGCCTGCTGGCTTACGGCAGCGTTACGCTGCAACTGCTTTATGAAATCGCGCAAACAGCCCCTAAAAAACTTATCACTAAGCCAGATGCAGAAAAGGCAAAGGATTCAGGAAAACCCAACGCCTTTGCCAATGCCTACAAAATAGCAATGGCAAAAATCAAAGGGCAGGTCGATGAATGGAAAAAGACCTTATCGTTTAGCGAAAAAGCCGCCATTCGGGATGATTATCATTACACGCAACTTGTCTCGGAAGCCCAACCTGATGTGCGGCGAATGAACGCGATTGCCAGTTTCTTCAACCATACCTATTACAACCTGGCGGAAAAGACCCGTTCCATTGTAGATTTCAGCCTGCTGGGTTTCCTGTATAACCTCCTTAGAGAGCCTACCTATTCGCTTTTCAGCCGGTATACGTCCAACTTTATTCCGGAGGATTGCCTAGGCGGCAAAATCATCCTGCTCAACCTTCCGGTAAAAGACTATCACAAAATGGGACAGGACAGCCAGATCATGTTCAAATATGTGTGGCAAAGGAGCATGGAGCGGCGGCGGGTTAATGAAAACGGAAGACCGGTATTTTTATGGGCAGACGAAGCGCAGCATTTTCTGCACGAGCACGACGCGGACTATCAGGCAACGGCGAGAAGCAGCAGGATTGCGACAGTGTACATTTCCCAGAACCTGCCGAACTATTATGCCAATATGGGAGGACAGACTTCAGAATACAAGGTCAAAAGCTTCCTTGGCACTTTAGGAACAAAAATCTTCCATGCTAACGCCGATATCGAGACAAACGAATATGCCTCCCGGCTTATCGGTCAAGCTTACATGGAGAGGCGACAAATCTCTTCCACAATAGCTGGAGATTTTTCCAGCACTGAGCAACTCTCTTATGAGCTTGAGGCAGTGTTTCGCCCCGAGCAGTTTGTCGGCCTACGGACAGGCGGTCCGGGCAATGATTATCAGGTGGATGGTATCATGCATATGCAAGGCAAAAGATTCTCAGGCAACCAAAGCCATAAGAAGCTACGGTTCAACCAGCATTATAAACTACAGTAAGTAATGAAAAGGAACGTCTACTACCAGCGAGTTTTCAGCAGACCGCAAATAATGAAGCAGATATTTCTGATGCTATTTATGGGTGTCTCCTATTATTTCCGGCTTCCGATTGAAATCATCATCAGGAAAAGCTTTGGTGAAAGGTACTTTGATCCGGTCTTATCTCTCACAACAGCTCTTGCTGCCGTAGGGTACCCTTTTTACATCTGCAACAAACATTATGGATTTGACTGGCAAATGCTTTTTGAAGACTATTCTACCTGGTTCATTTACTGGGCAATCTATTTCTATCATCTCTATAAGCGTTGGCTCGAGGTTAGACATGAACCATCAGTGTTTGATTTTGGTAAATTCAGTTTGTCAGATGGTATCATTCCTGATTGGGCGTTCAAGATATCCGCTCTCTTTGGCAAAGTCGATAACCCACGTTTTTCGGCGATTTTTGTGGAGCCTGCTGGCTTTTTTATTGGAGGTGCCGTTTTGACATCTATGGACCAACCTTTGGGTAAGTTTCTTATGACTTGCGCTGTTGTTTATTCTTTTGGTTATATGGCTGCCTACCGACTGGGTGACCAGGCAATCATGGACACTATTGACGAAATGTTGTGCAACGAGGATCTGTCGGAAACCTTCATCCATGATAATCCGTCCGATAAAGGCATCCCTATCTATGGAAGGCGACCCTCAAGTAAAGAGATGCGGGAAAAGTTGTTCAATGCATTCAAAGACTCCGATGAAGACGAAGATGATGACGGATATGGGCTCGTGACATGATCCTAAGCTGTGCTTAGGGGAGAAGTCTGATAGAAAAAATTTAATCCTGTTATACGAGTCAGCAACGCCTGACCGAACATAGCTCACATGAAATGTTTCACACAAAATGAAAAATTATGGCAACAATTATCATTGAAAAAATCAACACAGCAAGTGCGGAAAACTCAAAATCCAATCCTCCGGTGCTGACGATTACAGCAAGCGGAGATGTACCCACAAGCGGGTACACCAACCCTGGATTGGTACCGAGAATGTATACGGTCCAGCCACCCGACGGTATATGGGAATTCGACTTTATGGTGGATGAACCCGAAGGACCGGTCAATGAAGTGATCACAGAACAAACTGCCAGTTTTGCATGGGAGGATTATCCGAAAGGGTTAAAGGGCGTAAGGATTTATGGTAGCAAGGAGTCCAAGGACGTGTTAGTTGGTCATCAGTAATTGATGTCCGCTAATCCTTAACATTCAGTATTGACGGTCTTCTTGACGAATATTAACCGTCATTGATCAGGTGGAAATTTTCAGAAAAGAGACGGGTAGTTCTTTAAAGTCACCGCTATGATTCGAATGATCCAAAGCCAATCTTCCGGACATGCGAAGACATATTTTTCCGAGGCATTGGCAAAATCGGATTACTACATCGGAGATCAGGAATTGAACGGCAATTTTCAGGGACAGCTTGCCGAGCGGCTTGGCATTAGCGGAATAGCGACCAAAGAGCGGTTTTTCGCCTTATGCGAAAACCGCCATCCGAATACAGGAATACCGCTTTCGCCCCGGACTAAAACAAACCGCAGAATCGGTTACGACATTAACTTTCACGTCCCTAAATCGGTCAGTATCCTCCATGCTCTTTCCAAGGATGATCACATCCTGAAGGCATTTCACAATAGTGTAACGGAAACCATGAAAGATATTGAAGCAGAAGCTCGGGTAAGAGTGAGAAAAGGCGGTGCATATGACGACCGAAAAACAGGGGAACTGCTTTGGGTTGATTTTATCCATCAGACGGCAAGACCTGTTGAGGGCTTTGCGCCTGATCCTCACCTTCATGCTCATTGTTTCGTGTTCAACTTCTCATGGGATGAAACGGAACAACGAATAAAAGCCGCTCAATTTGGTGAAATCAATCGAGAGATGCCTTACTATCAGGCATTGTTTCATAAGCGGCTGGCAAACAACCTGATTGAGCTTGGCTACAGGATACGACCAACCGCAAAAGCCTTTGAAGTGGCAGGTGTACCGCAACAAGTCATTGATCTGTTTGCCAAACGCACCGATGAGATCGGACGTATCGCCAAAGAAAGAAACATCACTGACGCCAAAGCGCTCAGCGAGTTAGGCGCACGAACTCGGGCGAAGAAGGAAACTGGTTTGACCATGGAGCAACTCAGGACGGGATGGCGAGCCCAAATCAAAGAGTTAGACAGCATCGATAATGATCAAAGAAGTCAGATTATCCGGACGCCTGTCAGGGTACCTGCAATTAAGGATATCGATGTTGACAGTTCTGTCGATTTTGCTCTGTCCCATTGTTTCGAACGTGCTTCTGTCGTGTCATTGTCCAGACTGACGCAAACGGCATTAGAGCAGAGTGTTGGCACCCTCACCTCTCCTGAAGCTATTGACAAGGCTTTTGCGATGCGCACTGAGCTGATCAAAATCAAAGAAGGTAATCGCTGGATGTGTACGACCAGAGAGGTGCTTCAGGAAGAGCAGCGTATGGTGCAACTTGCCATTAAGGGCAAAAACGTCTTTGCTCCGCTTTACGGTAAAATGCCAGACATAAAGGCAACTGGGCAACAAAAAGATGCGATTTGCCATGTTTTGAGTACGTCGGACATGGTATCCATCATTCGCGGTGCTGCAGGTGCCGGGAAAACCACACTTATGAAAGAAGCCATCAGCTATATCGAGAAAGCCGGGAAACGGGTGTTTACGGTCGCGCCAACAGCACGGGCGGCACGGGGCGTCTTGAAAGATGAAGGCTTCGACCAAGCAACCACGGTAGCAAGCCTTCTTGCGAATAAAACATGGCAGAAAGAGCTTGAGGGACAAGTGCTTTGGGTCGATGAAGCCGGGATGCTGGGCACAAAGGATATGGCTGTCCTGCTTGAACTGGTAACACGGCAAAGGGCAAGGCTTATTCTGGGCGGCGATACACGACAACATGCAAGTGTTGTCAGAGGCGATGCGTTACGTATTCTCAACACGGTGGCAGGGATAAAGACCGCCGAGGTGAACAAGATTTACCGTCAAAGGGACGTGATTTACCGAAGTGCTATTTCAGAGATGGCAACAGGAAAGATCCGCGATAGTTTTGCAAAGCTTGAAACCATCGGGGCGATTAAGAAGCTTGATAAGCCAGGGTCTTATACTGACCTTGTGGACGCTTATGTTTTTGCGCTTAAGAATGGTAAAGACGTGCTGACAATCTCTCCTACTCATGCCCAGGGAGAACAAGTAAACGCAGCAATCAGGGAGCGACTTAAAGCGGAAGGACTGATCGGCAAAAAGCAGCTTTCTGTAACCCAGCTCAAGAATTTGAGCCTGACGAGCGCCCAAAAAACAGATTGGCGAAATTTCGAGCCGGGCTTGAGAGTCCAGTTTAATCAGAACCAGCCGGGCATCAACCGGGGAAGCATTTGGTCGGTCGAAGATGTTTCTGAACATAAGGTGAACATCGTCAACGTAAACAATCAACGCAAAGTGCTTGACCTGAAAAAGCCAGAAGATTTTGAACTCTATCGTCAAACAGAGCTGCCGTTATCTAAGGGCGACAAAGTGCAGATCACACGCAACGGATTTGATAGGCAGAAACAAAGACTTAATAACGGAACCGTATTGGAGGTTTCTTCAATCAGCAAAAAGAACGGGATCATCCTGACTAATGGCAGGACAAATTTTACACTTAATCAGGACTTTGGACACCTGTCCTATGCCCATTGCATAACCTCACATGCCAGCCAAGGCAAGACAGTGGATGAAGTGTTTATCGCACAGCCATCAACAACGTTTGCAGCAACCAACGCCAAACAGTTTTACGTCTCTGCCTCGCGTGCGCGCGACATGCTGCATATCTACACAGACGACAAAGGTGCACTGATGGAACATGCCGCGCAGATCGGCGACCGGCGCGGCGCGGCGGAATTGGTAAAAGCTGAGCACCATGCTCATGAACTTCAAAGGATGCGAGAAATGGAAAGACAGCCCGAACCTAACCATCAGATTGAACAAATAAAATCACCCGAACAATGGGATATAAGCTTCGATGACTATGAGCCAGGATTTTAGCTTGCGGTTTGACGAGAACAAAGAGCAAACCTGGTCGAATCACGATGGGAATAGTTCTGAGTCCGACCTGTATGCGCAACCTGGAAACAGTCGAACATTGCTTTTGCAATGGTCAGACGGCAGAAAGCAGTTCTTCAACTATAACTATTTAATCACTGGTTTCTGTGACCCAGCCCAGGGGATTATTCGATTAGAGTTTAGCAGCCATCACGTCGAACTGCGAGGGCAAAGGTTAATGTCCTTGTACACAGAGGTGATGACACAGGTAAGAAGGGTTATTTCCTGCGTTGAAGAAAGATACCTTCCATTGAATCACCATAATGATTCAGCGGTTACTTATATAGCAGTTGAAAGCAGGTAAATCATTTGCTGTAGAGAGTTGAACTTACATTGACGTTCATTATTCGAAAATATTTGCTAGCCTACATCGCTGTTATTAGTAGAAAATCCAAAGTCCTCCATTCATGCGTTTAGAAGCTACAAACAAATCGAAATAACTGACTTCTTTAACCCCAAATTCGTATGGACCGGGATCATAAGCTATTAGGTTGTCATCCTTTACGCCGTCTAGCAGAAGAGCATGACCATAGAAAGTTTTGTTAGCTGGTTGAAAGAGCGAGTTGTATTCAAAAGTTACAATAGTGTTGAAATTTCTGGTTTTTTGTATGATAATATCCAGAAACATCCAATCTTCAAAGGTCTTAGTAGGAAGGTATTCAAAGGTTCTTTTGATGTTTTTTGTTTGGAGGAAGTGATCCAATTGTAAGGGGGAAATATTCATTCCCCACTGTGTAGGATTGTCAGAAATCCGAGCTTGAGGAATTCTGTCCAGGAGGGTATCAGTAACAGGAAGTGTAATACCGAACTCTCTTGCAATTTCAACTTGATCAATGTTACGATCATATATATTCAGCAACACCATTTGCAAACAAGCTGCAAAGCAGAGTCTATTACTAGCTATGATAAATTCCATTAATTGGACAGTAATTCGCGTAATATGATTTGCGACCAACTTTCTAGTAAGGGATCATTAGCATTTAGATAATCTATATCAACCCATTCACACTCAAGCTTCCCGACTTCATTTACTTTATGGCTAGGCATTGAAGACTGTACCTCAAACACAAGGCCAATATGTACCTTACCCACGTCAGAAATATCATCGTTGATGTAGCCTAGAAATCTTAAAGAGGACATATCGATATCTGGAAGGCTAACTTCTTCACTCAATTCCCTCAAAAGGCAATTATAGATTGCACCTTTACCAGTCCGATCATTAGGATTGATATGTCCTCCAATCCCTATCGAAAGTTTCTCATGAAGTCTACTTTCTGACTGTTGCTTAGTCCGTCGATACAAAAGGAAGAGTTCGTTACTCCTAATATAGAGATATGGAATAACCTGTTTGAATGAAAAATCAGCTTCAGCAGAATTACGAAGTCGTTCTTCAAGGTTAGCCTCTATGAAGCTAAAATCATCACTGCGTATGTATCCGAAATCCTTCCTCAACAAACCAGAGATCTGTTCGCGTTTTACACCTAGAACTATTTCCATAAAAATTCTTGACTACGTTTCGGGCTTTTGAATTGTTGGCTTTTCAGCGTTATTATACCTACCATTATAGGGTTTAACCTGCCTCGTTGATGCTTTAAAAATAAACAAATCACCGACTTTTTGTCCCGGCTTTATTTTTACTGTCATTTTTGAAAAATTCACGATTTCAAATGTGATCTTACCCTTGAAACCAGGCTCAATTTGTGAGTCACAACAATGGATTGTAACGAAAAGCCGAGCAAGTGAACCTTTCGTTTGTAAAAACCCAAAATACCCTATAGGTATATTCACAGTTTCGTATGAACAAGCCAGTACTGCGGCGTTTGGCTCCAGTGTCAGGTAATCGCCATTAGGAATTATTCGATCCGTTATCCATTCTGCCGGTAGTGCATCGCCATAAGTTATCGAAGCGTCTTCCGGTGGATTTATTTCTACGATCTGGTTATTAAGACGAAGACATATTGAAGTGTTATCGAAGCCAAAATTCTCATCATCCACTATTCGATGTTGTCTAATTAGCTCTTTAAGATTATCTCCCACTATTACCATTTTCGTTACTATTTTCTTTGATGTTGCGACTATTGAGTTGATCCGATTTATAGCCGATAAAATTTCTATTGAAAATCCCAATAAAAAGCGTCGTCAATACCGCTAGGATGGAGATAATGACAGAAATCCACTCCTTATTTTCCTTAAGCCATATCGTTAGTCTCTTTAAGCGCCCAATAGGTCTGGTTCGTCGTGAACCGGATTCTGCCTTTGTGTTCACGGGATTCTGAAGATTGGACTCCATATTAATAAAGAATCCAGTACATAAGGGGCTTCCTTTGATTAGCCTCAATTTCTTCTTGCTCCCGTTATAGATTCCAATTCGAAGGTTATCATGAAATCCTGGATTAATTTTCCCCGTCGATATGAAAGCCCCCTGAAATATTTTGGAACCTTTGCCGGTTACAAGACCAAACACATTGTATGGCACAGCTATTCTTTCGGCAGTTTCTATCAGCACCGCTTGTGAAGGGTTAAGAATTATGCCATCACCAACATCATAAGCTGTGTCATCATCCTCTAAAAACCACCGGTCACCGACAGTAAAATCCACGGAAGCAGGACCATCTTCCAACTGAACTTGAGTGCTAATAAAAACATAACTATCGCTAGACCGTTTATTTGCATGATATGCATCCCAATCATTCGTAATTCGGGTCGACAAATCAATTACTGACATTAGTAGCTTTTTTTTGACATTCTACTTTTGGCGTGCGTTCAAGACAAACCGCTCACAAACATAACTCCTGAAACTTACGAGAAATGTTTCAAGCTAAAAAGAGAATCATTTGCATTTTTTCACTGGGACAAAAAGTGAGTCTTTCAACGTGCAACGGTCAAACCAAATAAATTCAAAAGATAGATATTTTGTTATTCAAAGTGCTTGCAGGTGGTGGATGGTTACCACCTGAAAGACCTCAGTGCCAATGCCGCTTTGAGCATTTCAGTCTATACCCTCACTAAACCAGTATTCTTGTAGTGTATTCATTGCGGGTCATCAGTAAACACAAAAAAGCCCCGAACACGTGAGGGCTTTCGAAACATTTAGTTTTTATTTTTCTTCTTTTCCAGCAAATCTATTGCATATAGCTTCTTGAGCAACGCCTCTTTGCGTGTGATAGCATCGCAAATTTTTGCTGTTGCTGTATAGATCGACAAAGGATACTTTGATTCAAAGAGAGGATTAGCCATGACCGGGTTGCATCCCCAGTACCTGGAACGCATCTCTTGTAATTCATCAAGATCAACATAGCCGAGTTCCGGCAAGCCTATACCTAGATCGCAAAGTCCGAAAGCTATATTCGGTTGCAACGGATCGATTTCAGAAAGCAGCCATTCGCAGTTGGTGCCAGGAAGGAAGAGATGAACTACAGGTTTATGATCTTGGTCAGGAATGGAGCCGTTACGGATTAATTGCTCGTATTGCTCTCGGTGAAAAGTGGCATGGTTATGTTCCTTTCATAAGTTGATGGTTGGAAGTGCGAATCAACTCATGGAACAGCGAATGAACAAGCTGTATTTTGGTTGGGCGGGTGAATGGTGAAGCCAGAGCGAAAATACTGCTTAGAGAAATGAGCGACCTGAGTTAGCACTGGAATCAACTATCGAGCGGCTTTTAAAGGAAAGTTTGAAGAAGATTTTTTATAAAATAAGAATGCGAAAAATATTCGCCAACTTTAGCCTTACATCTGCGTTCCAGCTTTTCGAGAGGATTGCATCGACGGGCAATAGGATTTTTTAAGCACAAACACTGGGGATATTTCCGGCATGTATCATGAGTATTTCGAAGCGTCGCTTCTGCGCTTTACAAACTCGCCAAATTTCTCTGCTTCGTGTTCCCTCAAATATTCCCCAACTATCGAAATATAATGAGGAGCGAAGTTCTTAACTTGTATAGTACTAGGATTCCCCTGTGCAAACGATATAGTTTCGTCAATATTTGCGATCAATGTTAATTCCTTAACGAGCTCTCCGCTTATCTGCGTCTTAATTATGATGCTATGTGAAAACATCAAGATTTCGGTTGAGATAGATACGCTGTAAACACCGAACCTAAAATCTGTCTTGTCAACTGGCGTATTATAATCTGTCCATTCGTAAAGCCTATTTTCGAATTTAGAGCTTGTGTTCAAAGAATGTATGTGACTTCGAAGTGACATTAACAAGCTTTTCTGTATTTGTCTCAACGCGTGGTAAATTTCATCTGTGGTATGACTGCTACTCATGGCCTGTGTGTGGTTTTACCCAAAGGTAGATTTTAGGAAACAAACTTTTTAGCATCTGAACGAAATGCAGCCTAGGAAGCTGCACGGTTTTAGTAATCATTTGTAACTCATCTAACGAGACGGACTTGTTCACTCAAGTGTATTATGATCCAAGTTTTTAGTATGTCGTTTGGGGATTAATACAAAATCATTCTTCTTATTTTGCATCTGTTTAGAGGGATATACCCTAAACACTAAAAATGATTAGGTTGTAGAGGCTGCTATAAAAATTAACGTAGTTATGCACACAAATTCAGAGATGTGACATAATTATGCTTGACTGATAACGTTAAAGGCATTATTATTGAGTAATAATAAGCAAAATTGCAGCTATGGAACGTATTATTATGCCTTTTCCTGAAGTCACAGTTGATCAATATATCGAGACTATTGGAAGATTGGCAAAGTCGAAAAGTGACTTGGAGTTTCCATCTTATAAGCCCGAGCATGCAGCGATCATACTGACTAATATCATTTCTTCTGCAGAAAATTCAGTTTGCATTTACGATGATGAACTTGATGGTGATTTGGCAGATGCTTATCCAGAATTTTACAATGCGACCGACCGTTTTCTTGAGAACAAGAAATCCATGCGTATTGTAGTAAGGAACGGCAGAAAATTGGATACACGAATCTATCATTATCTAAAAAACAAATCTACTCACTACTCCAATTTGGAGGTGCGAACTGTCAGTTCGCAATTCATGAACAGTATTAAAGCAGAATTTCAACATGACATGAACTTTGCTGTAGGTGATCGTCGCTCTTACCGTATGGAGACAACCCAAATGGTAAGAGGATACCGAGAGGCTTTCAATAGCTTCAATGATATCGAAACTGCTGGTAAACTAACTGATATTTTTGACAAAAATTTTAATTCATGTAGTATTTTGCGATTTTAGGTAATCGCAAAATAATTTTACATGCCTGTCAGTTGCCTTGATACACTTTCATCTGCATCACAAAACATAAGTGCTTCGCAAGCTGTAACTCACGTAATTGAGCTTTCGCACTTCGATGCATATTTTCATCTGTTTGCGAGCTTGAATCTTGCATATGCAGGCTCGAAAACTGTTCGAGCACTTATTGACCGTGAAATCCTACAGATATCTATAAAAGCAGCAACCTCAATTTCTAAGCTGCGTCAAGAATTTGAAGACAATGTTAAGTTGGGTATTGCAGGAATTAATGAAGAAGCTACAAAAAAGGAGTTCGAAGAAATAGTTGAGTCATACCACCTTGGCAGAAAAGCAATAGAAGAAAAACAGAAGTCAGTAACAGATAAATACACCGCCATACTCAAAGCGATGTTTTTGAATACTGCAGTCTACGTTTTTCTTGTGTTATTGCTCGCTGGCTTTCAACAAGAACTATCTACCGCTACCGTTTTTAATAGCTTGTTACTGTTCAATTTACTGTTCTTCTATAACGTGTACGTGTTTTTTGCAAGCTACGCACCTGAAAAGCCGCAGTTAGTATCTTCAAAGGTTACACTTCTGGTTATTTTGTTCATGATTCTTATCACTTTAGTTCACTGCATCTTCTGTCCTAAAGCGGAACATCACTACTCCTATATTAGCCCTATTATCAGTGTCTGCTTTTGTTTGTTCTTTTGTGTTTCTCCCTTTCTGTTAGCTTTTGTGCGGGGTAATATGCATAGAAAGCCCTTTATCAAAGAATATGAGGATTTTGTGAAAGCAAAACTAGAAGAGATAAAGACTTTCATTTCCCACCTGAACTGGCTAAGAAAGATGCAGAATTCAACCCATACCAAGCAATAGAAGACTTGTTCCAACGGCGACAAGAAGAGAAACGGAAGCCAGACCAGCCGACTTCCGCAAAGGCTGGCTATTTTGGCTGCATGTTCTGCAAATAGTCCACTGCTTTAGATGCTCCTACGGCTGAACTGATCAGGGTGTATTTGTTTTCCTTGAGCACATTCAGCCAATGTGCGATATAGGCAGCATGATCTGGCTTAGCCTGCTGGGTAATATCCAGTTCTGCACAGAGAAAGGCTGCGCCGAGTTCGGCAATGAGCTCTTCTTCAGCGTATTTTTTCAAGCCATGCTTTTTACCAAGTTTGCGATCAAGGCGGGTAGGATGTCCTGTCCAGTGAGTGAGTTCATGCATCAATGTTGCATAGAAGGCCTCATTCGCTGACGATGTTGCCGAACCGACAAAATCTGCTGGCGGCGGCATGCAGATACGGTCTGTTGCACCGATATAACAGGCACCATAATCTTCTTCGATATCGACTCGCGCCTTGGTATTGCGAACAAAGTCTTCTACATGTTCCAGCCGTTCAAACTCTGGCTTGCGGCTATCGGTTTGCACATGCTCAGGAACATAGTCTTTAAGCTGGCAGCGATTGAACACCCGGGAGTACTTCAGGAAGGGGATCTTTTGGAGCTCACCGTCGATTTCTTTTTCAAGCATATCCCAGTACACAATCATCGTTCCTTTCTCTTTGGGTCTGACCGACTGCTTTTTAAGGTTCCACTGTTTCAGTGAAGCCCATTCGTTGCTCGTGTACTTATGTTCCAAAGCTGCACTCCATAACAGGACAACGTTGATCCCCTTATAGGCTTTCTGGGTGTATTGATTAACGGGGATGGTAAGCGGTGAAGATTGACTTTCTGCCCAGGGTTGGTGCCACGGCACAGTGCCCTGTTCCAGTTGCCAGATGATCGTATCCGTCACCTGCTGGTGCAGATCTTTTCTGGTTACCGGCTCTTTTGTTGCTTCGGGTTGTTGTAAGGTCATGATAGGTCCTTTCGTGGTTGGTTAAGTTGGCGACAGGGGATGGCCAATCGAAGCATTAGCGACGAGCCAAATCATTTTTTGGATGGGCGGGTGAATGGCGCAGCCAGAGGAAAAAATTGTTTGGTGAAGGAGTGGCTTCGATTAATCCCCTGACCATGCGCCAAATGAAACAACACGAAGACCAAACTTTCTGACTTACAGCCCTACATCAAAAAGGCGTTGGCCAGGTTCCTGCGTTCTGCATGGAGTAAAACGATCTTCGCGTCAGGATCAGGTGGTCCCTCACCTTGAGATCGAGAAAGTTTCCTGCTTCGGACAGCTTCCGGGTCAGATCAATATCCGCAGAGCTTGGGGTCAGGTTGCCGGATGGGTGGTTGTGCGCCACAATGATCGAGGCAGCGCGGGCTTTCAGGGCAGTGGCAAAAATTAGCTTCGGGTCAGCCACAGTCCCTGCGATGCCGCCTGTGGACAGTTCGGATATGCCTAAGACTTCACAGTTGGTGTCCAGCAACAGCACTTTAAACTGCTCTACTAGCTCAATCTTGTTCACATCCCAGCTGTTTCTGAGCACTTCGTAAGCATCTGCCGCACATTGAACGACCGGGCGGTGGTAGTCTCCTTTGCCCTTATAGACCAGTTCGACTTCGGTGATCTTGAACAGGTCAAGGCAATCGGTTTGTATCTCCATTATACCGCTCCTTTTGCTTTAGTGGCGATCAACCAGGCATTGACCGTCGGATAAGGTCTGTAGATCAAGTTCATGGGCACATGCTTTAAACCCGGTTCAGTCGTCAGGAACTGGTTATAGGCTTTAGTGACTTGAATGCCGGATGCGGTGTTATCAAACCATGTATAGGCTGTTTCATAGCCATAGCCGCGGATATAGGCTGCGGACTGAGGCATGCAGCTATAGGCATTCAGGATCAGCGCATCGCTTTTGAACTTTCTGCCTTTGGCATGAGACAATGCAGACAGGTAGTCGAAAATGTCTTTGAACAGGTGAATCCCTGTCGGCTTGGCAAGGCTGCCACGAATGAAACTGATATTGAGTGGCAATACATGTCCGGAAAGATGCGGATTATAAACGGTATGCCCTTCATCCTCATTAGCAAACGACAGGGCTGTGAAAGGCTTGCCAGTCGCCTTGTTGACCATCCGCGCTTCTTTCAGTACCTGACTTGCAAGATCTGGGGCTATGCGTCTGTCAATGAGATAACGTAGGAGCGCTTTCTTGCAGATCGGTTGCTGGGAGCGTATGATCCAGTCAGGCTTCAATTCAATATCATCCGCAATATCTGATGGACAGGTAAAGGGCAAAAAACCAACGGTGTTTTTCAGCCAGCGGAAGCAATCGGCAACCGAAGAGCTATGCCCAGAATGCCGGAGATGGCAAGAGACAAAGGCAATCGTGTTGCCGCCCAGATTGGTTGCGCTATCTGTCCAGGTGTTCTGACTTGTATTAACCGTCAGTCGAGCTTCTGCGTCGCCACTGAAAGGCGACCGGTATATCAGAGAATCCTTTCTCTCACGGATGGGCTTAAGATCGATCTTGCTTAGGATTTCGCGCAGGGGTATAGTATTAGCATAGGCAATATCCATTATGCTTCCTCTTGGTTGGATTGTAGGGCTGGTGGTTAAGGCTTGAGAGAAAGAAGGCAGCAACCTTCTTTCTCTCGTTTTATTCAGCCATAAACTCGCGGCGTTTCAGGAATTCATCCAAGTCAGACTTGCGATAGCGAATGCTTCTGCCGATCCTGATAAACCTTAAGGGATAGCGTTTGACGCTGCGCCATACGGCAAGTGTCCCAGGTTCAAAATCGATGTAATCAGCTGCTTCTTTTGTGGTGAGTAATGTGTTTTCTAAATCTTGGGTAATGGTCTGTCTCCTCGCTGAATTAAGGGGATCGATTCCCTGCAACCTGCAGGTCATCGGAAGAGACCTATGCATATATTCCTATTTAACACCGTCGTCAACAGGAATTTCTTCCTGTTAATGAAGAAACATATCGGTATGTAAGCATTTAAGATGCAGCTATAGGTTAGCCCATGTAAAAGTGGTTTATTTTCGCATTCATTTTGGTACTTTTAGTACCAATATAGAAGTAATTATCAACTTTCTAATTGCTCTAGTTTAACAAAAGTGCTATTTTAGTACCATGAGTAAAGAAACGCCATCAAAAATAAACCAACTCCTTTCTTCCCAACCGTATGGGGTGGTATTTCTCAGCAAATGGTTGTCTGACCATGGATATAGCCTTGATCTGCAAAAGCGTTACAAAAAAAGCTTGTGGTTTAAATCTATCGGCACCGGAGCAATGATACGCATGGGAGACGAGGTTGGATTTGGAGGGGCTATTTATGCGTTGCAAAGCCAAGGCAAATCCAATATTCACCCTGGCGGAAAAACGTCTCTTTCCCTACAAGGCAAATCCCACTATCTGGATTTAGGCGCAAGTTATGTAGTCCTATTTGGTGACACGAAAGAGACCCTTCCTAGTTGGTTCAAACAACACGACTGGGGAACTAAATTCAGCTATCATAGAACCAGCTTCCTACCTCCGGAATTGGGCCTGACCGAATGGACAATCAGAGATTTTACGATAAAAATCTCAAACCCTGCACGAGCCATCATGGAGTGTCTCTATCTTACCCCAAAGGAAAATAGCTTGATGGAATGCTATGAGATTATGGAGGGACTCAATAACCTTCGCCCCAACATTGTGCAAGAACTATTAGAGCACTGCAATTCAATCAAAGTGAAAAGGCTATTCCTCTATATGGCGGAAAAGGCAGGGCATCAATGGCTCAACTACCTGAACCAAGAAAAAATCGATTTAGGGAAGGGAAAAAGAAGCCTGGTTAAGAATGGAACATACATTCCCAAATATCAGATAACCGTTCCCAAGGAACTTGAAAGCAATGACAGCTCAGAATTATAAGAACCAGGTAAGATTACTACTGGATATACTGCCTATCGTGGCTAAGGAAAAGTGTTTCGCATTACACGGTGGCACAGCCATAAATCTCTTCATACGAAATATGCCGCGCCTATCCGTTGATATTGACCTTACATATATTCCAGTTGAGGATAGAGCAACTTCAATCATAAACATAAATCTTGCGCTGAAGAGAATCAAAGACGAGATTGAAGGCTCATTACCGGCTACTACAGCTGAACACAAATCCGACAAAGCAAAACTTCAAGTCGCAACCAAAGATGCCAGCATAAAGCTGGAGGTTAACTTGACCAAACGAGGCATCTACACCGCCGCCGAGGAGCGAGCTTTGTGTGAAAAGGCTCAGAAAGATTTTGATGTCTTCTGTACGATGCCAATTGTTTCATTTGGCTTGCTTTACGGCGGTAAAATATGTGCAGCCCTAGATAGGCAGCACCCGCGAGATTTATTTGATGTAAAGTACTTGTTGGAAAATGAGGGGTTCAATGATGAAGTCAAAGAAGGTTTTCTCTTTTACCTGCTAGGAAGCGATAGACCAATAAACGAAGTTTTACGTCCTAATTTTCTCGATCAGCGCTCAGCCTTGACCAATCAATTTGATGGAATGACAGCGGAGCCCTTCACTTACGAGGAGTATGAGCAAACAAGAGAAAAACTAGTCAAGACTATTCATGAACGTTTGACTATAGAAGATAAAGAGTTTCTACTTGCGTTTAAGAATTTGACACCTGATTGGAGCCGGCTAAATTTTGCAGACTTTCCCTCGATAAAATGGAAACTGCAAAATCTGCAAAAGTTGAAGGAAAGCAATCCTGAAAAACATAGCGAGCTATACGAAGCGTTGAAAAGAAAGCTCCATTCCGCGGGTTAAGAACAATTAGGCTATCGTAGCTACCGAGTTGTTATTTCTCTCAAAGCAATTGAATCTTTTGCAACCATTCCAGCTTTTGCTCCAGACTGGCACCGTTCCCATATTTTGGACGTTGGAATTTATGTCCCATGAGTTCTGCCTGTACTCTATCTGGTGCATTTACACTCAAAATCCTGTCCTGAAAACTATGTCGGAATGAGTACACAGTATGCTTTCCGGTAGGGAAAAGATTGTTTTCTCGAAGAAATTTGTTGACTGCATTTGTCATGTGATCAGGCTTATCCCTGTATTTGGGAAACCCCTCGGGCATTGCCCTGAATGCCTCTAATGCATAACCGACTAGGGGTATGACACGCTCGCTATGTGGTGTTTTCAACATGCGATCCTTGCCGCTTCTGATTGAAATATGGGGGATGTCCGCATTGAGTACAATATCCTCTGGCAATAAGCCGATGATTTCAGATGGACGGGCTCCCGTCTCAGCAGCGGCGAATAGAAACCAGCGAGCTTCTTCACTTGTTTTGAGTAATGCACTGCTCTCAAGAATACACCTGATTTGTTCGTTGGTGAATGGCAAACGTGTCTGCTTGAAGTGCGTCTTGAAAACAATCTTCTTGAATAAGTGCTGAATGTCTAAGCCCAGTTTCTCATGATCGGAAACCGTTTCGAAAATGTTCTTGATTTGAATGAAGTTTTTGTTAGCACTATCAGCATTCATCCCTTCGTTTTCTATTCGGTTGATCCACCAATCGCGGAAAGTGACAATGTCCTCACGAGTGACCTGCTTAAGCGGTTTGTTGCCAATGACCTGGATAAAATTCTGTATAGCCCTTTTCCTTGGATTCTTCCATTTCCTAATTTGGAGTTCCGATTTGTTCATGACTTTGTCTTTCGACAATTTCCAAAACAGCTCCAAAGCCTTTTTTACGCTAGTCTCAGGAGTTTCTTTTCCTCCCAAAAGTGCTTCAACTTGGCTGGGCTTCGCATTGTCAAGTACTAATATCCTTTCCAGCAATTGCGCAATTGGCAGCGTTGCCACTACCGACATGGGCTGGTAGATAAAGCCCATTTGTCGTGCGATAAGCACCACTTTTCGAAAGCTGCCGTCCTCATAGGGTGTTTTCGTATTGATAAGCTCCTGCCAGTACGCTTCGACCTGATCATTAAGAATGATCGCTTTTCTTTGCGCCTGTTCTTTGGAATCTGTCTTTAGAGAGATTCTGATAAGGGAACGAGGGTCATAGGGTTTTACTTCTTCCGGGACGCGACGGTTGAAGTAATAGCGGTTTTTGATCTTCACAATAAAGCTCATTGTTACACCTAAAATGTGTATGAATTTGTGTAACAATTTATCACGGTGAAGAATTCAGCGATTAATTTCTTGAGTTAATCACTTATTTTATAAGCACATAAATAACGGTATATGACTATAAAATGGTGCCGATGACAAGCGTTTCACAAATTCAAATGTTGCAACGAAATCAGGAACTACAATCGCGCAAAAAAGTAATTGTGTGCTATTTTCTCCGCCTCAATGTGTTACCTGATACCGATTATTTTACCAGATTTTCTGCAACCTGTAAAGCAATATTTTTCAAACGCATATCCGCCTTGCGCCTCTCCCGCTCGTCGTGGACCCGTTTGAAAATAGGTATGTATCTATCACCGTAATCGCGAATAATTTTCGCAATAATAATGTAGGCGGTTTCAATTTGCTCATCAGTTATTGAGTTCGTGTCAGACATGTTTTTCTCCTAACGTCAACTACTATTGGCACATAGCATTTTACGGAGGTATGCAACTAAATTTTCAACCCCGTAATACCCGATAATACAAGGATCATTTTGCAAACGGAGCGGCATCTGAAAAAAATTACCAGCAATAAATCATAAATGAACTCTTCTTCCGAAAAGTTTTAAGGAGCTTCTGCAAGTTGTCTTCGATCTGGGCTATGTTCATTTCAAAGGCTCCGTTCCTGCGGCCAGGATGTCTAAATAATTTGTATAGGCAAATAAGCGGTTACGCGCTTGCCCTGTCAGCTCTTTCAGGACACCAATCTCTTCCAACTTGGCAACGGTATTCGTGATGGTAGGCACGGAAATGTCGAGTTCTTTTGCAGCCTTGGTCAAAGAGAGGTAGGGCTTCTTGACCAGATAGCTGTGTACTTTCAATGCAGTGGGCGCGGCCTTGCCGATCTGGCCGATACGCACACGGTCTTTATCAAGAAGTTCAATGATTTTCTTGGCATCTTCCGCAGCCTGGGTGGCTGTTTCCGTCACGCCATCGAGGAAAAACTCGCACCAGCGTTCCCAATCATCTTTGAGGCGCACATCCTGCAATAGGTCGTAATAGAGCTGACGGTGTTCCTTGAAATGCAAGCTGAGGTATAAAATCGGCTCAATCAGCACACCGTCTGCACACAGCAGTAACGTGATCAGTAAACGGCCAAGACGACCATTGCCGTCCAGGAATGGGTGGATTGTTTCAAATTGAACGTGAAGCAGCGCCGCTTTAACAAGGGCGGGCATTTTCATTTCTTCTTCATGAGCGAATTTTTCCAAATCACTCATCAACTCATTGACCATCTCTGGCGGTGGCGGCACGAAACGCGCCTTGCCAGGACGGATACCGCCGATCCAGTTTTGTGACCGGCGAAACTCCCCAGGGGCTTTATTAGAACCACGCCCGCCTCGTAGCAGGATTTGATGCATTTCGCAGATCAGGCGGACAGAAAGCGGAAAACCGTCTTTCATGCGTGCGAGGCCATGGTTAAGTGCGGCTATATAATTGGAAACTTCCTCAACATCATCGACAGCAACAGTTGGCGCTTCGTCGTTCTCATAAAGCAAAAGATCAGATAGAGAGGATTGCGTCCCTTCGATTTGTGACGAAACAAGTGCTTCTTTGCGGACATACATATAGAGGGACAGGCTGATATCTGGCAGCAACTTGGCTAGCCCATCTAACGCGCCCAAGGCCTTCATGGCTTGGTCGAGCGATTTGTACAGGCGATCCATATCCAGGGCAGGCGATGGTGGCAAAGCCGCTGGCACGTAGGCTTTATAAGCCTCCCCAGCAACGCTACGAGGAACGTATGATCCCAATCTGGTGTTGTTTTCAGCGTTACCCACGGGCAGCCTCATCCTTTAATATGAATTGACGTTATTAAAGGATAGTCGCTATTCCCTAAATAATGAAGTCTTTTATTAAAGAAGAAGTTTATTAAGGTATTGATTATGTACCCAACCAATAAGACGATTGTCATTTGTTAACGATTAGTCGTCTAAATCTTCATAAGGATTAATTTGTCAAGGCTACAACCCAAAGTATATCAATGCATTTGCTTGCGGCTGAGGTAGATTATGTAACAAGTTTCTTGAATTGGGTTAGAACACCGGCAAGTGCTAGCTCATTAAAGTGTCGAGATATGCGGTGAATAAAAGACCTATTCACCGCATAATGTGCGGCAATAATTGACTTTGCGGCAAATAGCTGCTATATTTACCGCAAAAGCTGCGGAGAAAACATGGTTTACATACATCAACGTACTGACTGGCCTAATTTCACTTGGAACGAAAAACTGTTGCTTCAGCGGCTTGTACAGATAGGCAATAAGCAAGGTCGATTAATTGGGCGAATGGAGGGATTGGGATTCTCATTGCAGAACGAAGCGACACTTTTGAACATGACTTCAGAAGTAGTAAAGTCGAGTGAAATCGAAGGAGAGATACTAGATCATGACCAGGTCAGATCGTCGATCGCCAGACGACTTGGCATGGATATAGCTGGTTTAGTTCCGTCGGACCGATCAGTTGATGGAGTCGTAGAAATCATGATTGATGCGGTTCAGAACTATAAAGAACCATTGACAGAAGAGCGGTTGTTTAATTGGCACGCAGCATTGTTTCCCACCGGGCGAAGCGGTATGCAACGCATTGTAGTTGGAGGATGGCGTCTCAACGATCCAGAGAGCCCCATGCAAGTCGTATCGGGCCCGATGGGAAAAGAAAAAGTACATTTCGAAGCACCCTCTGCTGACCGACTGAAAGAAGAAATGAAACGATTTCTTGATTGGTTCAACGCTGAAGATGAACTGCCTCCGGTATTAAAGGCTAGCATTGCACATTTTTGGTTTGTTACCATCCATCCATTTGATGATGGTAATGGAAGATTGACCCGCACCATAACAGACTTGCAATTGTCAAGAGCTGATGGAACAAACCAACGCTTCTACAGCATGTCCACACAAATAAGGCAGGACCGGAATTCTTATTATAGCATTTTAGAACAATCTCAGAAAGGCGAGCTTGACATTACAGCGTGGTTAGCGTGGTTTATGGACTGTTTGGAAAGGTCGTTGGATGCTGCAGATCAGATCTCTTCTGTTGTGCTGAGAAAAGCGAAATACTGGGAATGGCTGTCGGCAAAAAAATTGAATGACCGCCAGCAACGCATGATAAACAAGCTGCTTGATAATGAGTTTTTTGGAAAACTCACTTCCTCTAAATGGGCTAAAATGAACAAATGCTCAACCGATACGGCACTCAGAGACATCAATGACTTAATTGAACAGGGAATATTGGAAAAAGACGGCTCTGGCGGAAGAAGCACGGGGTATCAGCTTATAGAACAAAACCAATAAAACCGCACTTACAAGACCTAAACCAGGAAGGCACTCATAACATAAATTATGCAATCCCTCCTCAAATCTAACTAAAGAGGCCGTAACCGTTGCAAATTGTAAGTTGATGAACATAGCATTGCTGAGGTTGGCAAAATTGCTTCCATCTGGCCATTGATGCCGAGTTAAGAATATCCCTATCTTGGTTTGACTATATTTAATCTTTGCTATGGCTTTTCATGATAGTCCTGAAGTTGACCAATCATCCATACACTGTGAAGAATCTGAAAGTGCGGTTCGCCGCCTCTTCACCAGAAAGAATGGATTTATCACCAGGATCGAACATCCCGATTACGGAGTGGACTTCAACGTTGAAGTAGTTGATGGCAAAAGTCCTACAGGGAAATCCTTTGCGATCCAAGTAAAAAGCAATGCACGCGCTTCAATCATAAAGCATAACGGTCGTTCTTTTCTGACTTTGAAGTTTAAAACTTCTCGACTAGGTTATTTATATAGCCGTAAGCCAATGTATGGGTTGATTGTTCTTTATGACGCGAAGAGTGAAGTGCTTTACTTTGAAAATATAGAAGACATTTTTGAGAGACTGAGAGACGAACGACAAAGCGATGATTGGAAAGAAAACGATCAAGTCAATCTTAGAATCCCAATTGAAAACGAACTGAATGAAGATTCGATAGCATTGATACATAAAAGAATGCTTGCAAGAGCATTGGCTACGGATGCCATGGTGAAAGCCCATGGTGCCATTTTTGGTATACCTACATCAAATGACAGAGTCGAGGAATTGGAATCCTTGAGTAAATCGGAAGTTGATTTTCTAAAGGATTACGGACTTTTCCTCGTTTACAACTTTCAAATCACCGTATTATTTGATAAACTTTCGCGGCTAACAACAAAAGATATACTGTCATCGCCTTGCCTAATCCATCTTGCAGCGCTGGTATATGTTGAACGAGGGAATTTTATTGATGCTGACTACTACATCAAAAAAGCTATAAAAAATGAAGCTGCCTATTCCAATGAGGAGTTGGCATCAATCAGATTCTTGCGAATCAAGGTTGATGTCGCGCTAGGAAACATCGATGATCGAGAATGCCTTGAGCGCCTAAAAGTATTAGGCGATTCCGTCCCGAATGAAATGAACGTGTTGCTCGTAGATTTGAACATTCTGCAGTTGGAATTTTCCCTAATGGATAGAAGTGAATCAAACAATGAGGATTTTTTCGAAAGGTCAATTTCACTGTTTTCAAAAATTGAGAAAAGCGAGCTATCAAAAGAGCAAAAGCATCTACTGAATCTATATAACTGTGAAAATGTCTCCGCCGCCTTCGCAATTATCAATTTGAAAAGAACAGCTGAGTTTCGTCTCAAAGAAGCGCTACAACTATTGCCAGACAATGATGTTTATGAGCATTGGGTTATGAAGATGATCCAAACCAACGAGATCATTGACTTTCATATCGCAAAAACAATTGAATACGCCTCCAAGGCGAATCTCCAAGTACTTTATGCAAGAGCCCTTCTCCTTCGCGCAATGGTCGTCAGAAATTTCCTATGTTCTGTTGTGGCTGTTGATCCAAGTCTTCAAGAGTTAAAAGATGCAGGTCCATCCTTAAAGAAAGCATACGATTGTGCAGAGGCGGCATTTCAGTTACTTGATAAATTTGGAATGGTCAATGACGCGTTTGCAAGCCTTGGTCTGATGTGTGAAATTATTCAATTGGGCAACATCACAATGGGCAGGAAATTGGATGAAAATATTGAAGGACTAGCGTATCAAATAAATACTTACAAAGCAAACTTCGGCATTGATTCAGAGTTTCACTCTGGCGTTGAAAGATTGATGGTCCAAAGGAGCAATCTCACCTTAGACAATCTCTTAATTAACGCAACAGAAGAAAGCATCAACCAATATGCTCAGATTCTTTCTGAAGCTTATGGTTACAATGAAACACAGCATAAGAATTTGCTGATAGACCTCAAGAACTTCAGCTTGTTTTTTACCAACTGTAAACGCCATGATGTATTGCTGGTGCATATCACAGATTCTAAAAGACCATTTAATTTTTTATCCACCCCACGATATGCACTTATAAATACTGTGACGGGTTTTGAGTATGGAAGACATTCTGATGTTCGGTATTTGCTTGGAATTATTGGAATAGATGTGTGATCAAATATTTTCAGGAAGATGTCCCTGGGACAAAGACTATTCGCCATACATGAACTCAACAAAATCAATCGTAACTCTTTCGATGAATTCATCGATCATTATCTGACTAATAACAGACTCATGTCCATACTTTTTGGCGAATATCTCATCGACTGCACGCTGTGTGATATTCCCTATTTCGCGCTGAGTTTGTCTTTGGGTCGCTATAGACATTACTCTATCTGCTTTTGCCTTTATTTCATCGAAATAGCTAAACTTAGAGGATAGGTTTTCTATATCGAGACGGTCTAGCTTCAGTTTTACATCTTTCTTTACTTCTGCTCCGGTGATAAGATTGTACCCATACGTACAGTGCAAATTCTTACCTCGATAGTCATCAGACAAAATGACGATATAAGAATGGCTACTGAAGAACTCAACATAACAATAAAGCAGTTTGTGATACTTGTCCCCGACAATGTGCAATAAGTGAACAACTTCGCCGGCTTCTTTTTTATATAGTTGCTTCGCTGAATGAAAATACCGTACGATATCACACTCTTTACCCTTCACGTAGCTCACTACTTTTTCAACATGTTTTTTCTCCCCTTTGTTATGAAGAAAAAAGCTTAGGGCTGTTTTCGCGATAGATTTAAATGCATCATCTCCACCGAAAGTTTGTTGATAAATGACTGGCTCTTTTATTCGCTGGATTTTGGTTTTTGCGACTTCTAATGCTTTATCGATGTCAAAAAACGGGTGCCTTTTCTTTATCCCTTGAAGCAGACTTTTCATTTCTTTTTCGTCCCGAGCTACGATGTGGTATTCCAAGCCTCTCTCCGTAGTTTCCACATTGAACTTAGGTCTTCCAAGGCGAGGCGTAGAGCCATCAACTAAGTCAATGTCGACACCAGAAGCAGTTTTTCCACCTTTTACTATTGGAATTTTGCCCTTTTCACGCCTGATTAATAAGTAAGCTGAAAGAAATTCAAACTGCTTCGCCAGTATGGCGTCTGGTCCATCCCCTAGTTTGCTATTACATTGCCGACAAAGCAACTCAGATGATTTCAGTTCCCCCCCAAGAGCATTAAGTATTATGTGCTCTACAGTACGATTTTCAGCTGTCAAGAGCTCATCACATAAATAACAGTTATTCATTTTTCGAAATTAGAGTACCGACAGATGCAATGTGGTATTCAAGAAGGCTGAATTTTGGAGCCGGCGTCATGGTGACGTGTTAGACAAATTCCTGTCCTTGTTTGATTGAGAACGAACGATCTCAAACAAATCATGCGGCAAATCAGGGAAGTCCATTCTTCTACGATTGAGATCATTCTTAAAACAAGAAACCAGCTGGATAGCTTGGTCTAAATCGTTGCGTTCCGGTCTATTCAATGTTCCAATAAGTTCGTCGAAACTCTTCACAACTTCTTCTAACAAGGCCTCTGAACCAATGTGTTTTCCATACTTATAGATGTGCTTATATATCATCATTCCCCAAGAGGCGATTGATAAATTATTCAGCCATATTAGAGCATCATAAGAGATGCCAAACGCAATGTTGATGCATTGAGTAGCTAACCCGAGATTCTCCGGCATTCTGTCCTTTTCGTAAGAAAATGGGAAATAGTGCTCTACAAGTGAACCAATTAATATCGCTCCATTTGTAGTCAAGCCATACCGAGTGTTACCTGATACCTCATACAGCAAAGACAAGACTACGTAAGAAATTCTTTCGTTCGTGTATGCAGAATACTTGATGATTTGGTGCAATACTTCTACATTGCGTTCAGACTGGTAATACTCTTCTTTAGTCTTTTCAATTTCGATAATTAGCAGCGCAGTCAATGAAGATTTTAAGAGACTTTCGGAAGTAAGCTGAAATATGGGGGTATCGAATTGCTCCAGCAAATGTTGGCGCTTCTTTTGATTGAACTCATAAAGCTCTTCTCGATACCTAACTATGAGTTCAGCTGAAAGCTTTCGTCTCAAGCCGCCTGTTATCGATGCTTCGTGATGATGGTCGAAACAGAGTAAAACCAAATTATCAAAATGGTTGTTCTGATTGTCTCCATCTACATGATGTATATGATCTCCCCTGTCCCGACAGATGCAACAAAGTATGTCTGCTTTGTACATAACCTCAGCAGCCAGTTTAGGTGTTACTGTTTTGGTCATTTCAACAAATCTGAAGTGTGAAGCTAATCAAATGCGAGCGTTTACAAAGTCAATTGTTGCAACGAAATGAGAAACTGCAGTCCCGCAAAACGCATAGTATTTTAGGATTTGAAGTGCTAAAATGTTATACACAACTAAATCAGCGCAAAGCCAGCATTAGAAGTTAAGCCATTCGGCTAAAATTCTGATCTGCCATTGCAATAGTGGAACATTGCGCAACAATTTTTTCAACTTGATGTCGCCTTCAATGAATTATCCTACAGTTCGTCTTGATGTAGATGGACTATTTTCAAACAAAGTGATTAGATAATTTCAACTTCTTCTTCTGAAAACCATTCCTGTGCAATAACGTGGTTTTTGACCTGCTGTGGATTTTTTGAATAGGCAACAACTGCAAGGCTTTTCTCGGCACGGCTGCATGCAACGTAAAAGAGACGGGTAGTCCTATCGACGCTAGTTTCTTTTCCCGCGGCTTCGTTATCGCGGTCGGTCTTCGTCAACTCTTTGTCGCCAAATATTTTACCATAACTAAACAGGAAACCGCGAGCTTCTTCATCGTCTATGATCACCATAACTCTTGGGAACTGTAAGCCCTTAACCCCTTGGTGCGTTCCGAATTTACTCGCGCCTGATATATAGGTTTTATAAGACTTAATTTGACCGAAATTCGCTTCGAGAGCCTTATCCCAGGCATCGACTACTTCATTGCGCTCTTCATTAGCATCATCTTCGACATTCACTTCCTTGCGCCTTCCGATAATGCTCAGGGTGTCACCAAGATCAAACAACTTAGTGTCCCATAAGGATTTCACAATTTGCAATAGGGTCGGTTCTCCTTGCTGCCAAAGCTCGAAAAGCGAATTGACTGCATCGTTCGCAGAATTTAAGAGCGCGCGCTGATCTTTCCCGCCTTTCAAAATATCACGTTCAAGTAGCGGAGAATATTTTTTGACAAGTCTCGCGACCTCGAAATTATCACCAGCTTTCTTTGCCTCGATAAGTGGTAGTATCTGTTCAGTAAAAAGACGTAGTTCCGACAGGCTCCCATCTAGCAAACCGGTAACTGTACGATCACAAGCGTAGAGTGGTTCAAATAATGGTAGAAAATTCAACCTGTTTGCCGCCATGTGATGCTCAAGTGTGAGAACTTTTATCTCTTCCGCGTCTCCCGACCACAGAGGATCGCCGGTAAGCTCCGCCATTCTTTTGCCGACTTGAAGTTCCGTTTGCGCCTTATCTCTGCCATCCCCGCCAATAACGAATAGGCGCGCGAGCCCTTCTTCTTTTTCTTCGGCATATTCCTGCAATTTGTCATCAGCGTGAATCCTAATCCGGTTAATCAACTTTACAATCCTTTTGGGACACCTGTGGTTTACCTTCTTCTCTGGCTTAACCCAGTCGTTCGGTAGTCCCTTTCCTAATCCCGGTTTACCATCGCTGTAAATCCTCTGCATGGTGTCGCCAAACAACCCTAATGAAAACATGTCCTTATTTTCTGCCTGAACGTGAAAGAATGCGTCTATTAGTTCTTTCTTGGTGTCTTGGCTCTCGTCGATCAAAAGCACCGGGAACTTTCTTACCAATATTTTGGCCAATAGTGGCTTGGTTAGTAGAAAGTCAGCGGCGATATATATTACTTCTGTATGGTTGAGTGAGTCACGGCTTCTGTTATCGCCATTTGGACTGTAAGTGAATGTGTGAATATTCGGCAATGCTTCAAGTCTCTTTGCGAGCGATTGCAACCGACTAGCACGGTCCATGGCCGCTTTGGTTCCGGCACGCCCTTTTCTTTGTTCTTCCTCGGTTTCAGCAATTTTTCTTTGTATGTCAACTGTCAACCATGCCTTAATATCGCTCTGGTACGGCTTGATAAGTTCCCATACAAAACTGTGAATTGTCGTTACAAAAAAAAGGCTGTCCTGGTCAAGGCGATGTATGATTTCATCGCAAGCTGCGTTTGTATAGGTTATGACTGCGATACGCTGCCGCTTCATCTTTAGGGAAAGGCCTCGCTCCGCTTTTATTTTCGCAAGCACATTAACAAGCGACCTAGTTTTTCCAGAGCCAGCGCCAGCAAATAGAAAAAAGCTTTTGGGGCTTTCTATATGCAGGCAGTTGTAGATCTCGTTGTCTATAACGTCTAATTCAGGCGTATTGCTCATGGCGCAGGGGCTAATTCTTTATGAAAGTTGTCCTTCTTTGACTTCAATTTTGAATGCAGCCAATCAAGACCTTTCTTAATATATTCAGGCATGACGATAGACGTAGGATCTTTGTAGTAAAGGAGCTCAAGCGCGAATTCGGCTTTCTTGACACCTGACGCTGTCAGTGCTGTGTACATTGCTTGGCGCTTCTCTAGTAGTGTTGCCAAATTTGCGGCATCCCTCATTTTCTTTATCAAGCCAATTCCTTCAATAGTTTTAAAAAGTTCAAGATTGGTTAATACAAGTGTATCTTCGAAAGTGTACGGAAGTGCTTCTTCGCCCTCTATGGTGACTGAGGTTTGATAAGCGACCATAAGATGGTCGTTTTGTTTTTTAGACTCTTCAATCTCCAGTAATACATCGTAACTTGATTGGGCAGGAAGCCAAGTCTTCACTGTTGTATTGCCGGAGGCATAGCCTTTGGCTCGCTCGGGGAACACAGACCTGCCTTTGTTGGCTGGGTCAACCGTATCTACATCAGTTACCACCAACGCTGTCAAAGCAAGATCCTCAATTAACGGTTTTAGTGTATGGGCGTGGCTACCACCAATTTCTAGTAATGAGATATAACAAGTCGCCAAGTCCTTGTAAGAATGCTTTATGAAGTGCGGGACAAGCATCCTCTCCGCTGGACCTTCTATCAGTACAACTGCGTCTGCAAAAAATAAATCGCAGTGAGTCGTCTTAAGATACCTTACTGCAAATTTTGTGGTTTCAAGTTCGTTACCGAAGGTCTTGGACAAATTGACAACTGTGGAGGTCGGCATTTTATCGGTTGGGGCACTGCCTCTTTTGAAGTAGCGCAGACAGGTAAAATCTATTTCGTGCGCGATGTGGTTCGAATGTGTACTAATCACTAATTGCGTACTAAAATTGTCGTTAGTACCAAGGTGTTTATGGTTGCGGAGAACATCATATGCCTTTCGGATAAAAACCTGTTGAACCTGTGCGTGTAGGTGCGCTTCGGGTTCTTCAACCAAAACTAAATGCAGTGGTTCAAATCCAGGATCATCGTCAGTATTTGTAATCTGTCTTAGACTTTTACCTACTTTCATCCAATCGTCGCGGAAGCGAATAAGCTTAAAAACCATGGATATAAGGTTTTGGTAACCCAGGCCGTTGTATTTCTCAGGCAGACTGAATGGGCTATCTCCATCATTGACTTGTTTTTCTAAAACTCCGAATTGAACGGCAGAGGGATGGCTAAGTCCGTCGATGGCACTGACTCGGCTTGATAATGAAATTGTGGGGTTACCGAAGCCCGGATAGTTTAATTCGCTTAATTCCTTTAGCGCACCTTCAAAGCTATAGTTAAGTCTCTCGTCAAAGGATTTCTTTGCAATATCTAACGATTCCAACGCTGCAATATCATCAGGCTGCGGCTCTGTTGTCGGGTCAAGATGTCTGCGATAATAGTCAGTCAGTTGAGTTGAAAGGTTTCCGCTTGTTTTGCCACCAGCGCCCTCAGCATTTGCATCATAAAAACCACGTTGTGCATTAATGATGTCCACTCTTACAAGCCCCTTGAATGCAGCTTTCTCAAGCGGCACTGAATTTTCGGGAAGCGCTTGCGACTTGGCAACACCGTCAACCGTATCTTCAAGTTTGCCAGGATCGAGGATATACGATTTAACTTCAAAAAAGGTATTTAATCGTTCCTCAAGAAAATCCCAGATGTTTTTAGGCCACAGGTCAAGGTTTATTTCATTCTGAGATTTTGACCTTGCAGCTTCTTTTGCACTATGAGAAGCCTTATATTTTGCAGAAAACTCTTTGTGAAGTTCTTCGATGTTTTTTGGCTCAAAACGCATACGAACGCCGAGTAGGCCACCATCCCAGTCTAGCGTAGGGATTAAGTGATTTATGTAGTGAATTTCGTCTTCACCGACTCTTAACCAGATGTCTAACTGAGGCAGCAGATTTTCCCAACTCGCAATTGAGAGGTCAGCAACTTCACCTTCTTTTGTGAGTAACCAATCGCTACCAATTTTATTAATCGGTCTCCAGTTTGAAAGTGTAAAATCGCGGGTTGTAAAGTCGCCTTGATTCCTGAGGAAGGCTATGAGCGCATCCATGGCGGATGTTTTCCCGCTATTATTTGCGCCAACAAAAACAGTCTCTTTTGGTGCAAAGTCAATTCTACACGACTTTAATTTTCTAAAGTTTTGTAGTTCTACGAATTCAATTTTCATGTCAGCCTTTAATTACAAAGAATGCGGAGATTGTAAATCGTAAGGATTTTCATACTGTTGTAAATTAGAAAAATCTGACGTAAAGATTTTGGCAATCACAAATGACAAACTATATACCTAAAGTATATGAACGGCGTAATACAATTGAATGAGAACTAGAAAAACAAGACTTCTGCTGTTGTATAATAAAGTTCTGCTGTCAAAATGTTGTCCAAATGTTGTCCTCAACAAAAAAGCCGACTCTCTCGAATCGGCTGTAATCTGTGCCCCAGGCGGGACTTGAACCCGCACTTGCATTGCTGCAAACAGGATTTTAAGTCCTGCGCGTCTACCAATTTCGCCACCAGGGCGCCAAAAAACTCAGATCTGAATCTTGCGAAAGACAAAACTTTCACAAACAAAAAATTCCATCGCTTCGGATGGAATCTTTAATGAGCGGAAGACGAGACTCGAACCCGCGACCCTCACCTTGGCAAGGTGATGCTCTACCAACTGAGCTACTTCCGCATGTTTTTAAGAACTCCTGTTCCCTTTTGGGACTGCAAAGATAGAACTCGAAAATAATTCTCCAAGTTCCTTTTCAAAAATTTTTTTCACTAATCGAAGCAACAGCATTCACTTTCTCATACCTGCGGCAATCCGCGTTTATCCACCTGTTCGTTCCAGTCGCGAAACAAGTCGCATGCATCGGCATCTGCACAATGAGCGGTTGGAAGACTGCGTAAATGCTGTGGTTGCGAAAGTTCTTTATAAATAAAACGGTCATCAAACCCCACAGCTGCTGCCTGCTCTTTGGTATTCGCAAAATACAGCCGGTCGATCCTTGCCCAGTAGATGGCGGCCATACACATCGGGCAGGGTTCTCCTACGGAATATATTTCGCAGCCGCTCAGGTCGGCAGTGCCCAGGTGGCTGCAGGCGTCTCTGATCGCCATCACTTCGGCATGTGCCGTAGCATCGCAGGTTTCAAACACCCTGTTGCAGCTTTTGCCCACCACCGTTCCTTCCTTTACCACCACACTGCCAAACGGGCCGCCATGTCCCGCTTCCATCCCTTCGCGAGCCAGCGCTATCGCCATTTTAATGAATTTCTCCTGATCTGTCATGTTGGTTATTTTGTTCAATAAGTCCTATTCGTTTGGAATGGGCAATGGCTTCGTCGCTGTCGCCAAAATAGCATACTTCTATCCCATGACTTCGTATCTCCCGCACATAGTGCTCAGTCTCCGGTCTGCTTTTCCGCCGCACCTTACGGATATAGACACACAGCACCTGAGCTTCAAACCCTTCCACCACCCTTGCATATATTTCCGGATCCTGTTGCGTATCGTCGCCGAGCAAGACAAATTTCTGATGAGGGAATTCTTTAAGCACGCGGACAATGCGTGTGTACTTTCCGCTGTGGCTGGTTTGTCCGGTCTGCCCCAACTGCATCCAGTTTTTCATCTGGTTGAGCAAATAGACTCCTTCCGGAAGACCATAGTTTCTCTTAAATTCCAGTATGTAATCATAAAGATTCCATTCGCTGCTCGAAACATAAAAAAAAGGATTCGGATTCTCCGGCGATGTATTTGCACCCGACAGCAACTGATAGTGCCGCACCACCCCTTCAAAAGGGCGGCGGGTGCGTGCGTTTTTGGTCAGCAGCACATAGAGGCGCTTACGCAGATTGGCGGAATGCGAAATGAGAAAGGTATCATCAATATCCGAAATGAAGGCATATTGGGTGAGGAAGGGAACGAGCACCTTGCCATGACCCCTTATCACCTGACCCTTATACTCCATAGTTACCTGAATAGGATGCCAGCCGGGAGGGGGTTCCTTTGGCGCCTTCCACTCAAACTTGAAAAAGCCATCGCGGTCGGCCCGTACCTCCAGCAGGCTGCCATTCCAGTCGAGCCGGACGGTAGCATGACGAACAGGTTCGGTCATAAACAACCGAAAGAGTGAAAGAGAATTACTCCAGAAGTTCTTCCGGAATTTCCTTTTGGGCAAAGGAGACTGCCGCAGCACATGGCCATACACCAGCAGCATATCCGCATCACCATAGCCGTTGTACACCTTGATCACAGGCTTACGGGTAATATGTAGTTTATTGAGCAGCCACTCATTTATTTTCCATTTATGTACGCCCATCATCCGGCTGGTCTCATTTTTTTAAGCTCTTGCTGAAAGCTTACAATAGCGTGCCAGACCTGCAACCACAAAAAATACTTTTCGTCATGAATCCTGTAGCCGGCGGCAAGCATAAGGCCGACTGGGAAACCGGCATTCGGGCATACTTCCAGCAGCTACCCCACCGCTATGAGCTGTACAACACCACCGGCGCACACGACAAAGAATCCCTACGGTATTGGCTGAACAACTGGAAACCGGACAAAGTGGTGGCCATTGGCGGCGACGGCACATTAAAGCTGGTGGCGGAGGTGTTGCTGCACAGCGACATACCGCTGTGTATCTTTCCCGCAGGCTCGGCCAACGGAATGGCCCGCGAACTCAATGTCGCCACTACGGTGGACGGCTGTTTAGAAACCCTTTTTTACGGAACACCCCGAAAGATTGATGTGCTGCGAATCAACGGCACTGAAGTTTGTATCCATCTCAGCGATATAGGGCTCAATGCTCAGTTGGTAAAATACTTTGAAGAAAATGACGTGCGCGGCAAGCTCGGATATGCACGGGAAATTTTCCGCGTATTGTGGAGAAAAAGGCTCATGCAACTGAGCATCCGCAGAGACGACAAAACCATGGTGCGCAACGCCTTTATGGTAGTCATTGCCAACGCAGGTGTATATGGCACAGGGGCCCGCATCAATCCTATTGGCGACCTTCATGATGGATTGTTTGAAGTGGTGATCCTACGGAAGCTGTCTGTAGTCGAACTGTTGAAGATGCTGTTTCTCAACCGGCCTTTCAACCCCGAGAAAACGGAATTGCTGCAAGCCCATGCCCTCACCATCAGGGTAAAAAGGAAGGCCTATTTTCAGGTAGACGGCGAATATCTGGGAAAGACCCAACAAGTGGAAGCGGTGATCGACAAGGCTGCGCTCACGCTCATTTTTCCGCCGGCAGATAGAGAAGAATCGCGGCAACGATTAGAGGATGACATGGGCAAGGAAACCAAGGGGTTAAAACAACACAGCCGCTCCGGTGTTCCTCCCGGGTGGGACTATAATCCCTCGGAATGGGGCCAACGCGTCCCGCTATTGGTGATCGCATTCATTGGCTTTTTGATTGCTGCATACCTCAGTGCTTACCAGATGGGCCTCATTCACGAAGTTTGGGAACCCTTTTTCGGCAGGGGCAGCGCAGAGATTCTGCACTCGCCCGTGTCGCGCCTGCTGCCCATTCCCGATGCAGTGCTGGGTGCGCTGGGCTACCTGACCGATCTGGCCACAGGCATTCCCGGCGGCACAAGACGATGGTACACCAAACCCTGGCTGGTCATTATTTTTGGAATCGCTGTGGGTCCGCTTGGATTGGCGAGCATTTTACTGGTCATTTCCCAACCCGTGCTATACCATCATTGGTGCACGCTCTGTCTCATCTCTGCCTTAATCACAGTGCTCATGATATCACCAGCTATGGACGAAATGCTGGCAAGCCTCCAGTTTCTGCATCGCGTAAAACGAAAAGGCTCGTCGGTCTGGAAAGCTTTCTGGGGGCTTCATGCTTAAAAACATTTAACAATGGTTGCAGCTATACTCAATCTATTAATCGGCCTGATTCTTTTCTTTCTGCCTTCGCTCTTCACCATGGGGCAAGCCATGTCGCAAAACGTCTTTATTGTAGCGCCGCTGACCCTTGCTTTCTCCATCATTTCTATGTGGGAGGTGAACCGCTCGGTGCGCTTTTTCAATGTCGTCACCGGAGCCTGGCTGGCCGCATCCGGGTTTGTACTTCCAACGCAATACCTTCTTCCCCGCGTGGTTTGCGGTTTGGCTGGTGCCTGCATCTTCCTGCTGGCATTAATACCGTCAAAGACCAAACAAAACTACGGGGGTGGCTGGATGAGCCTGTTTCAAAAGCATCCCCCGCACGATTCGCCAAAGAGCAATCAGTAGGAATAATCGTCTTGCCTTATCGTTTTGAGCGACTGTGCGACAAGCTTGAGTAAGCCCCGCGCCTCATTGCGCAAAAGATGGGTATGCAGACATTCACTGAGATTGGCGATTGCCTGGTACATGCCGGTCATCATCGTACGGTCACGTTTTGCATAATCCCAGATGGTAAGAAAACAATCCCGAAAAAGTTCTTCAAATGAGGATTCGGGAACCCATATCCTTTTCACTCCGTGTTGATCCTCCACAAAGGGTTGCGGAAAGTGGGAGGCACGAAACAGAAACAGGTTAGTAAGTGCCTGTACGCTCAGCAACGCCGTGCCCGGATCATTAATGCCGGGACTAAGGGCTTTGACTGCAATCTCCTTAAGCTGGTGGAAACCATTGGCAGGATTAGAATCAATGGGCTGCCCGTCGTAAAAGTCGAATAAAAGCCTGCATTTCTCTGCAGTATCCGGTGTCACTTTCTGAGCCGAGACCAGGCGAAACAAGGGCATGCCTTTTAGCACAAAGCTGCCTTTCAATTGCAACACTTCAATCACAGCATCATGTTCTTCACACAGCCGCAGCAGCGCATGCTCTCCAAAGCCCTGAAAATAGCCGGATTCACCCGCTGCCACAATGTCTCCGCCCGCAAGGTGCGGTACATCCGCAGCCTGTCTCAGCGTGCAGCGTTTGTTCAATGCAGCAAGTGTTTCGTCGAGCACCCTGCGGATGATCACTTCATATTTCACCGACTGAGTGACATAATGAAGGAAGTAAATAAAGATAAAAATGTCTGCGATGGTGAACAGAATGAGCAGATAAATACTAAGCGATGGGACATAAATGCCCGAGTCCACATTGCGGATGGTGCTCAGCAGAGACAATGCATAGACGATGGTGCCCACATAGAAGCCGAGCACGACTTTCTGAAACTGATTGCCGATCATGCTCGTCACCACACGATTACTCATTTTTGTAGCGGCCTGATTGAGCAGAATCATCACCATCGAAAAACTGAAGACCAGCAGCGAGATGGTACCTGCGGCAATGGTAGAAGTTATATTTCGGGCCGTTTCAGCATCGCGCAGGCTCACCCACCCAATGTTGGACTTTATATGCTTCCCTATCTCCGAAAAATCGAATCGCAACATGAGCACGGACAAGGCCATGAACCCCACCACGATAACGCCGGGCACAAAAGCGATGCTGTTCACAAACTGGAAGTAGTGAATGCGCATCCATTTAAGGATTTTGGAAATCAGGCTCATGATCCTTCTCCAAAAAATTATCATACCAGCCTGATCATTTTCAAGGCACAAACTTTTTAGCAAATACGGTAAAAACGGGCGCAGCGGCGGCGGGTCGGGCGTACCTACATCGTCATGGAAAATACATTCAGGAATAAAGTTGTCGTCATTACCGGAGCATCGGGTGGCGTAGGCAGAGCTGTAGCTCATGAATTTGCCCGTCAGGGTGCAAAAATCGCACTGCTTGCCCGGGGCATTGAAGGACTGGAAGGTGCGAAGAATGAGGTGGAAAAGCTGGGCGGTATAGCATTGATCATTCCCACAGACGTAGCCGACCCCGAACAAGTAGAAGCTGCAGCACAAAAGACAGAAGCTGTTTTTGGCTCCATCGATGTGTGGGTGAACAACGCGATGAACAGCGTTTTTTCTCTTTTTAAAGATATCCGGCCCGAGGAATTCAGAAGGGTTACTGAAGTCACCTACCTCGGTCAGGTCTATGGCACCATGACCGCACTGAAACGCATGCTGCCCCGCAACGAAGGGAGTATCATTCTGGTAGGGTCGGCACTTGCCTACAGAGGCATTCCCTTGCAATCGGCCTACTGCGGCGCCAAACATGGCATTCAGGGATTCTACGACTCGCTGCGCTGCGAACTGATGCACGAGAAGAGCAAGGTCAACATGTGCATGGTACAACTGCCGGCGATGAATACCACACAATTCGGCTGGGTATTGAGCCGCCTGCCCAACAAACCCAGACCGATGGGCAAGATATATACACCCGAAGTAGCGGCGCGGGGAATAGTGTATGCCGCAGGCCACCCGCTGCGCGAGCTGCTCATTGGCTACCCGACGTATCAGGCCATTGTGGGAGATAAAATTGCCAGTTGGTATGCCGACCGTGTGCTGGCCGATACTGGCATTGACGGACAGCAAACGAATGAACCTAAAAGTGCAGACCGGAAAAACAATTTATGGGAGCCCGTAGGTGAAGACCGCGGCACTCATGGAAATTTCGGTGCACAGTCGCACGACTTTAGTTATACCCTCTGGCTTTCCATGCATGGCATTAACCCGATGGTTCCGTTCTGGGTGCTGGTCGCAATAATACTCGCTGCATTGATCATCTTGATTTAATGCCGCAGACAAAAGCGCCAAAATTTTATTGCTTACCTTTGCGACGGAAAACAAAGTTTTGCCTTCAACGATTCCGGATTCATTTCAGGAAGGTTATGTTTTCTACCGGCCTGTATCGGGCCGCGTTTCAATCGGCGAAAAGACCGCCGTTCATTAATCAACACAGTTGCCGTAAACCCGCGATTGTCAACAATTTTGAGCGCGGACAGTTTGTGCTGTCCTCTCGTGCTGCTGCCGCCCTGCAGCAAGCAGCCTTAACCAAAACACCATGAAAGTGAACACCATGAGACTCTTCCACGATGGACTATTTCTTGAGAACAGTATGCAAAGCTGGCTGATAGCCCTGGGCCTTTTTGTGGCGCTGGCCATCACCATCACCGTCTTTCGGAGTATAGTTGTCAACAGGCTGAAAAAATGGACGCTAAAAACCAAAACGACACTCGATGATTTTGCAGTAAGTATCATCGAAAGATCGGTAATACCCCTCCTGTACATTGTAGCCTTCTATGCGTCGGTAAACACACTCACTACAGCACCTGCCTTCGACCGTGTGCTGCGCATCGCTTTCTTATTTGCCAGCACATTTTTCGTGCTGCGCGCCGTGTCGGCGGTAGTACGTCAGTTCGTTTTCTCCTTTATAAAATATGAAGACAGCGAAGCAAAGGCCAAACAAGCCAAAGGTTTGCTGGTGATCGTGAACGTAACGATCTGGATTCTTGGACTGGTCTTCCTGATTGATAATCTGGGCTATGATGTCACTACACTGATCACCGGTCTGGGAATTGGCGGTATTGCCATTGCACTGGCCGCACAAGCCATACTGGGAGATCTTTTCAGCTACTTCGTTATCTTTTTCGACAGACCCTTTGAGATTGGTGACTTCATTATCGTGGACGACAAAATGGGAACCATAGAATATGTGGGGGTAAAAACCACACGCATCAGGACATTGAGCGGCGAACAGCTTATTTGCTCCAACACCTTTCTTACCAACGCACAGGTGCACAACTACAAAAGGATGGAACAACGCCGTGTGGTGTTCAAGATCGGTGTGACCTATCAGACGCCCAAAGAAAAACTGCAGCAAATTCCGGAAATGGTAAACAGCATTATCCGCGACACTTCTGAAGTACGGCTGGACCGTGGCCATTTCAGTGAGTTTGGAGATTTCAGCCTCAACTTCGAATTCGTTTATTATGTGCTCAGCTCCGACTATACCATTTACATGAACAAGCAGCAAAGCATTTACCTGGGCATCGTGGCCGCCTTCGAAAGCGAAAACATTGAATTTGCTTACCCCACACAAACATTATTTGTTCAACAACTGCAACAACAGACCACAGCAGCATAAACCCAAAACATCATGGAAAGAAGATTATTCATTGTATCGAACAGACTACCCGTAAATATTGAAACGCACGACGATAAAACCACAGTGCGGCCTTCGCCCGGAGGTTTGGTCACGGCTATTGACAGCTACATGCAAAAAAAAGAACTCGCCAATGAAAAAGAGTTCGACAAAAAACTCTGGGTGGGTGTGCCGGGCTGCACGTACAGCAATTGGAGCCGGGTAGCCGGAGATCTCAGCAATGAACAATATGAATATCTGCCGGTCTTCATTCCAAAAAAAACCTTTGAGGGTTATTACAATGGTATGGCGAACTCGGTATTGTGGGCCTTGTTTCACTACTTCCCTTCTTTTGCAGAATTCAACAGCAACAACTATCAGCATTATCATACGGCCAACAACGAATTTCTCAGTGTCCTCATGCGCCATCTTCGCCCTAATGATACTGTGTGGATCCACGACTATCACCTATTGCCTCTGGCGGGAATGCTCAGGGAACAGATGCCGGAACTCACCATTGGTTTCTTTCTCCACATCCCCTTTCCTTCCTACGAAATATTTCGCATCATGCCGAAGCGATGGCAGCGCGATTTACTGAAAGGTATGCTTGGCGCCGACCTTGTAGGATTTCATACCCGCGACTATGCGGACCACTTTCTGAAATGTGTCCAGAAAGTATTGGGTATTGACCACTACATGAACGTGCTTCGCATGCCCGAACGCCTGATACAGGTGGGCGTTTACCCGATCAGCATTGACTATGAAAAATTTCACGGTGCCTGGGACGACAAAACTGTAAAGAAGCTGAGGGAGCAAATGAAGAGTCAATTCCCCGACAAAAAGATCATCTTTTCGGCAGACCGGCTCGATTATACAAAAGGAGTGACCAACAGACTACGCGGCTATGAATATTTTCTCAATAAATATCCCGAGTACCGCGAGCAAGTGGTGTTTGTGATGGTGATCGTTCCGTCGCGCGATGCCTTGTCGAAGTATGCAGAACGAAAAAAGATGATTGACGAGTTCATCGGAAGTCTCAACAGCACGCTGGGCAATTTTAGCTGGCAACCGGTTTTCTACCAGTACAATGCCCTCAATTTCGAAGAACTCGTAGCTATGTACACAAGTTGCGATCTCGCACTGATAACGCCTATAAGAGATGGAATGAACCTGGTAGCCAAAGAATTTGTAGCCAGCAGAAAGGACGAACATGGCGTGCTGGTGCTCAGTGAAATGACGGGCGCGGCAAAAGAACTTACGGAGGCGCTCAACATTAATCCTATAGACATCGAAGAGATTGCAGAAAAAATAAAACGCGGCCTGGAGATGAGCCCTACAGAACAGAAGGCACGCATCCGGAAAATGCAGCAACGCATCAGCCGATACGATGTGACACGCTGGGCTGAAGAATTTTTCAACGACCTAAACGAGAGCAAAACGATGAAGCAAAATTTTCAGGTAAGGTTCCTGGACAGTACAGAAAAGACCCAACTGATCTACGACTATGCAAAAGCCCGCAAGCGCCTCTTGCTGCTGGATTATGATGGAACGCTTTCTCCTATCGTGTCATTACCGCAGCTCGCTCAGCCAAGCGACGAACTGCTGGACACCTTGCGTTTGCTTTCTTCCGATGAGCGGAACGATGTATTTATCATCAGTGGCCGCGACGCCACTTCGCTGAATGAATGGCTGGGCGATCTACCCGTAAACATCATTGCCGAACACGGGTCGCTTGTAAAGATGAAAAACGGGTCGTGGATGCAGGCACCGCACGCAGCAGCCGACTGGCAGCCCTTGGTGGCGGACATGATGGAGCGATACGTAGCCAACTGCCCGGGCAGCTTTATCGAAAAGAAACGCTTTGCCCTGGCCTGGCACTATAGAAATGCAGACGAAGAGACTGCACCGGGCTACGCCATGGATTTGTATGAAGAGCTCAACGGGAGCGCCGACAAAGTGAATGTAAATGTGATCAGAGGCAGTAAGGTTATAGAAGTACGCAGCACAGGAATCGACAAGGGAAAAGCCGCACAAAATATTCTTCAGAATAAAGACTACGATTTCATTTTTGCCTGTGGTGATGACACTACCGATGAAGATATGTTCCGACAGCTTGCCGGCGTAAAGAACAGCTACACCATCAAGGTGGGCACGGAAGCGTCCTACGCCCGCTACAACCTGCACACCAGTGAAATGGTGTTGCCTTTGTTGCAAAACTTCGGTCATACCGGTACAAAAAAGGCCGAGCTCTCTACCTGAGCCTTCACTAATCCACCCGAATCAGCGGCAGACCGGTTTCTTCATCCATCCTGCGCTGCAGATAGCCGGGGTGTTCGGTAAGGACTACCTCAAGCGTGGGACGCACGATGCCCCGCAAAAGGTGGCCACCAATGGCTTGTCCGTCTTTTTTGCCTAACACGACATGTACATGTAGCTTTGACTCGTCGCCATACAAGGCTACATCTCCGGTAAGAGAAAGAACTTCCACCTGCTCACCGACGGGTATTTTATGATAGTCACGGATACTGTAGTCAAAATATCCCAGTTCGGCTTCTTTGAATGCTCCAATAGCCTTGAAGCTGGCGGCTTTCAATTTCCGTTCGCTCGCAAAGGTCTGCAAGCCTTCCATCACCTCGTCGCCAGCGTCAAACACCAGCGCGTAAGTAGTCGGTGACGGGTTTAGCAATTTGTATCTCATCCTCTACGTTTTTTATCAGCCAGTAAAATCGCTGCAGCTCCGAGGACGACTATACCAAGCAGAAGCAGCGTATTGCGTACTCGGTTGGGATGATGCAGTTTGCGTGCATCTACATAGGCTCTTTCCGGATAATGTAGTGCTCTTCCTTTCTGCTCAAGAGCCATCTGTAATACCTGAGCCAGGTGCATCCCTTTCCTTGTAGTGAGTTGCTCTATCTGTTCCCGGCAGCTAAAACCATCGGCCACTATTACGGTATCCGAACCAGCTTTACGCACGGCCGGCAGCAAAACCCTTTCACCGGAGGCAACAGACACGTCATAATGCGCACCCTCTTCATACCCAAAGTACCCGGCCATTCCGCAGCAACCGGCATCGAGCACTTCGAGTTCCGCTCCCGTTTTCTTCAACAGCTTTCGCTCCGCTTCGGTCTTCATGATTGCTTTATGATGACAATGACCGTGCATCACTACCTTTTGACCGAGCCTTCCCGGAATAAAATCCGGACAATACTTTTCCAGAAATTCAGCGAGCGTAAAGGTTTGGTGGCAAAGCCGCTGCGCATCGTGATCCTGCGGATAAAGTCCGGTGAGTTCGTCCCGGAATACCGCCACACAACTGGGTTCTAATCCCACCACCGGTGTGCCGGCCTGTATCTCTGCACGCAATGCATCCATGATGTCGCGCAGCATACCACGGGCGGTATCGAGCATGCCAAAGTCGTAGAGCGGACGACCACAGCAAAGTGTTTTACGGGGTATCACTACCTCGCAGCCTGCCGCTTCCAGCACATGCGTCGCAGCTACAAGTGTTTCCGGTTTGAAAAAATTGTTGAACGTATCCACCCATAAAATCACTTTTTGAGCGGTAACGTCCTGTGTGTGGGTTTTTCTGTTTCGGAACCATTCTCGATAAGTGTAGGTAGCGAATTTTGGCAGCTTTCGTTTCTGCGATATTCCGCCTGCCAGTTTCATGAGATTACTCACGATCGGTGTCTGTGTCAGAAAGTTGGCTACCCCGGGCATCATGGACGCCATGCGCGCCCACCAGTAAATCCAGCCAAATGCATAGGCCGACCGCGGACGGAGCCTTCCCTTATAGTAATGCGCTAAAAACTCCGCTTTGTAAGTGGCCATATCCACATTTACCGGACAATCCCCCTTACAGCCTTTGCACGCCAGACAAAGATCGAGGGCTTCTTTCACTTCGGCATCTTTCCATCCGTCTTTCAGCACGTCGCCCTGCAACATCTCAAACAACATATGGGCACGGCCACGTGTACTATGCTTTTCTTCACGCGTCACCATATAGCTGGGGCACATCGTACCCCCTTCCTCCCGGCGACACTTCCCCACCCCTACGCACCGAAGAGCTGCATGGGCGAAACTATGCTGATCTGCGGCAAACGAAAAATAGGTGTCGGCATGCGGTGGGTTGTAGTGATTGTCGATGCGCAGATTACCGAGCTGTCCGTAGGTATCAATAATTTTTCCCGGGTTCATCTTTCCTTCGGGATCCCATATCTTCTTAAACTCCCGAAAAGCCTCAACAAGTTCGTTTCCATACATGATGTGCAGCAAGTCCCCTCTCGACTGCCCGTCGCCATGCTCGCCCGAGATAGAACCTTTGTACTTTACTACCAGATGCGCAGCTTCCTGGGTAAAGGCAAGGTAGTCGTCCAGACCTTCTTTGGTAAACATATCGAACTGGACACGGCAGTGAATACAACCCTGCCCGAAGTGGCCATAGACGGAGGGATTGTAACCATACTTGGCAAAAAGCTCCTTCAGCTCTTTTAAATATTCACCGACGTGCACGGGGGCCACGGCCGAGTCTTCCCAGCCGGGCACACTCATGGGTTCGCCGGGCACCCAGGCTGTGGCACCTAGTCCCGATTCGCGGATCTCCCACAGTTTCGATTCCTGCGCTTCATCATCAAACAGGCTCATGGAGGGAGGGTTGTCTTGCTTGCGGAGCATGGCCATTACCTCCTTCGCCTTATTGTCTGCATCCGCTTTATCCTCGCCGCCAAATTCAACCAGCAACCATCCCTTTCCATCGGGCAGCAGTGGCAAGTCCTGCATATTCAATCCTTTTTTTCTCATGTAGGAGATGAGTAGGTCATCAATGCCTTCGAGGCCAATCGGCTTGTATTTCAATATCTCAGGAACATGCCCTCCGGCCTCAAATACATCCGGATAGCCGAGTACGAGCAGCGACCGTGCTTTGGGATTTTTAAGTAGCCGGAGCTTTGCCTCAAGGATAGTAACCAGGGTGTTTTCTGAGCCAACTAAGGCTCGCGCCACATTGAAACCGTTTTCAGGCAGAAGCTGCGGCAAATTATAACCGGAAACCCGGCGGGGAATATTCGGGAAACGCTCACGAATAAGCGGGGCATATTTCTCAGTAAACTCCTTTAGCTTCCGGTAGATCTCGGACTTTCTGCCGCCTTCGCTGATGATTTGTTCCAACTCATGCGGAGTAGTGGGCCCTACCGTCATCTCGACACCATCGTAGGTAAGCACACGAAGGGAAACCACGTTATCAGCAGTGCGTGCTCCGTCGCCTTCAAACTGAGCCATTACCGAATGGATGCCACAGGAGTCGTTACCAAGCATTCCCCCCAGTGTGCAATGCGAGTGTGTGGCCGGATCGGGACCAAAGGTCAGCCCGATCTTTTTCTCTGTGGCATGACGCATATCGTCCAGCACAATACCGGTCTCTACCGTTACGGTACGAGACTCCGCATCCATATCAAGAATCTTGTTGTAGTATTTTGACAAATCCATCACCACAGCAACATTGCAACACTGACCGGCAAGGCTGGTACCACCACCGCGTACCAGCAACGGCGCCCCATGCTGCCGGCACAAGGCTACTGTACGGCGAATATCCTCGCGTGTGCGAGGGAGCACAACACCAATGGGTATCTGCCGGTAGTTGGAAGCATCGGTGGCATAGAGCGCTTTGCTGCCTGCGTCAAATCGAACTTCTCCGGAAACCGAACTTTGTAAGGCAGCTTGTAGCGCTTTTGCATCAACGTGTTTCGACTGCGGTGTTTCAAAACTGGTACTTCTGTCGCCGCCACCCTGCGCAGAAGATTCTGAATGGTCTCCATGGGTCAGCGGGTGCGGGGCGCTTTGCCTGCGTTCCTGTATCTGTTGTTTTAGCTCCATTTTTCTAAAATTTTTTGGTACCTAAAGCATTTCCTTCTGTCACGGAGATCCTTCTTTCCACAGCTCAGGGAAAGACCTGATAAGCACGCGCATCCTGAACCTTAAAATCTAAACCGATGCCGGGTGCTGTTTTATCTGCCGCGAGCCGACCTTCTACCGGTGGACTGCACCCTTCAAAAAATATATGTTCGATGCGTACATGGTCGAAAAAATATTCTGCAATCGAAAACGCGGGCGCAGCCAGTGCAGCATGAAGATGCAAAGCCGGAGCACAATGGGCAGAAAGAGGAATTTCATAGGCTGCACAGAGTGAGGCCACCTGTAGAAAACCGGTGAATCCTCCACAGCGCGTGGCATCAGCCTGCAATACATCTACCGCACCAGCGTCCAGCAACCGTTTAAAATAACGTAGATCGTGCCCATACTCACCTGCAGCAATCCGTATGCGCGGCGGCACGTGATTGCGGATGAACTGTAGCCCACGATGGTCTTCCGAACTTACCGGTTCTTCCAGCCAGCTCACATGGTAGGCATCCATTTCCGCAGCGCATAGACAGGCCTGCTTGCCGGTAAATGCGCCATTCGCATCGGTAAACAAAGATGCATCTGTGCCAATGGCCTCACGGGCCACACGCACCCGGTTGAGATCCTGTTCCGGATGCCGTCCTATCTTCATTTTTACGTGCTTGATGCCCTGTTCCACCCAGCCGGCAAGTTGCTGCCGGAGCTGATAATCGGTATAAGAAGTAAACCCCCCGCTGCCATAAACCAATATTTTATCACGCAGTGCACCAAGCAGTCGGTACAAGGGCAGCTCCAAAATCCTGGCTTTCAGATCCCAGAGGGCCACGTCCACAGCGGAGATGGCCATCATCACCATTCCGGTAGCGCCGTCATTTCTGCATTCATGAATCAGCCGTTCGGTAATACGCGTATTTTCCAAAATATCCTCACCCAATATCAGAGGCTTCAACTTCGTAAGGATGAACATTGCTGCGGCCTGTTGCGTATAGGTATAGCCTATGCCGGTCTTTCCTCCCGCAGTTGCGGAGACGAGAACCATGGTTGTACTGTTCCACTTTATCGTACCGTCCGATTCCGGTGTTTCTGTAGGTACGGTGTAGACCGTTGCATCAAGCTGCTCAATCTTCACCTGCTCTTCCATCATTCCTTTTCTTTTGCTGGGAAGTATTCCGAGATCAGGTCTTTATAAGATTGGGTGATCATCTGCCAGGTATCTACGTCGCCATCAATCATGGAAGACATAAAAGCCTTTGCCTGACCGAAAGTGATATGAGGTGGAAGGGGTGGCACGTTGGGATCGGTGGCAGCTTCAAGCACTACAGGCTTCTGAGCCTTCATCGCCCTGTCGAGCGCATCAGGAATCTCTGAAGGATCGTTTACAGAGATACCTTCGAGGCCGAGCATCTTAGCATATTCGGCATAAGGAAAATCCGGCACGTTCTGCGAGCCTTCAAATTTCGCATCGCCCGCCATCACCCTTTGCTCCCAGCTTACCTGATTGAGGTCTTTGTTTTTCAGCACCAGAATCAGCATACGCGGATCCTTCCATGTTTTCCAATATTTTGAAATGGTGATGACCTCATTCATACCCAGCATCTGAAAGGCGCCGTCTCCGATCAGACCAATGGCCATGCGGTCGGGGTGGGCAAACTTTGCGGCAATGGTGTAGGGAACGCCGGGGCACATCGTGGCCAGATTGCCGGAAAGAGAAGCCATCATGCCGGTACGTATCCGCAGGTCGCGGGCAAACCAGGATGCAACAGAGCCTGAATCGGCAGACAAAATGCAGCGGTCGGGTAATCGCTTATTGAGTTCCCAAAAGAGATATTGCGGATTGATAGGATCCGCGCTTTTCAGGGCTTTAGCTTCTAATACGCGCCACCATCGGTCAACTTCTTCCATGATTCGGTTTTGCCAGCTACGGTCTTCTTTTTTCTGTAGCATCGGTATCAGCGCGGCAAGTGTGTCTTTGCTATCGCCTTCCAAATGGACATTGATCGGATACCGGATGCCCAGCATCTTCCCTTCCAGATCTATCTGTACAGCCTTTGCCTGTCCCTCCTTTGGAAGGAACTCAGAATAGGGGAAAGAGGTGCCAACCAGCAGCAGGGTATCGCATTCGGTCATGAGGTCCCAACTGGGCTTGGTACCGAGTAGCCCAATGGCCCCGGTAACAAAAGGTACATCGTCTGGCACAGCAGCCTTACCGAGCAAAGCTTTGGCGATACCGGCACCCAGGATGTCTGCCACCTGCAGCACTTCTGCCTCTGCATGCAGCGCCCCCGCCCCTACCAGCATGGCCACTTTTTTACCTTCATTGAGCAAGGTGGCCGCGCGTTGCAGGTCTTCTTCATGGGGTAGCACCCGGGGGCGATTGTAGCCAATGCTGGAGTGCACCGTACCATGTTTCCGGCCCGGCTCTTCATAAGGCAGTTCCTGCACATCGTTGGGCATGATGATGCAGGTAACGCTTCGGGTAGCCATGGCTATGCGGAAGGCACGGTCAATAAGATGCCGAACCTGCGATGGGGACGAACACATATGTACATATTCATGGGCCACATCTTTGTAGAGGCTGATGAGATCAACTTCCTGCTGATAATGCCCGCCGAGTGCTGTACGTGCCTGCTGACCTACAATGGCGACAACAGGCTGATGATCCATTTTAGCATCATAGAGCCCATTGAGTAAATGAATGGCACCGGGCCCGGAAGTGGCCATGCAAACCCCAACTTCGCCCGTGAACTTGGCATGGCCGCAAGCCATAAACGCAGCAGCTTCTTCATGCCGGGTCTGTACAAACTCTATCTTGTCGGTAGCCTTTCCAAGTGCGCCCATCAACCCATTGATACCGTCTCCGGGAAAGCCAAAAATGCGGCGAACCCCCCAGGCGTGCAGCCGGTCTATCATAAATTCACTTACTGATTGTGCCATTTCTAAACTGCTTTTAAATGTTTGCTAATACCCTTCAGATGCTCTCTTCAGGAGCCCTCATGGGGCTGAAAAGATCAAGCCATTGGCGTTTGCGGGAACGTCTCTCTCGTATCAGGCGGATAAGTGGATCACATCTGTTCCCACAACGGTATTCCGTATGCGCTTGTGGAATTTTTTATACAATACCGGAGTCAGCCGTAACCCGCTTCAATGGTGCAATGCACGATATTTAGATGCTGCATCCTTTCTTTTATAGCGGAAATGATTTCCACAGTTTGTTGACTATTCAGCTCTGACCGGAGCACAACATGAGCGGTCATAGCGGTTTCTGTTGTGCTCATTGCCCACACGTGCAAATGTTCCGCCTTGTGTACGCCGGGCACGGACGTGATCGTCTCGCGTACCTCCCGCAGGTCAATGCCGGAGGGCACTGCATCGAGCGATAATCTGAAACTTTCAGAGAGAAGTCCCCAGGTGCTTACCAGCACAACGACAAGCACGATAGCTCCCACCAAAGGATCTACCCAGGTCCATCCCGTATAGGAAATAAGCAAGCCAGAACCTGCAACGCCCACGGACACGAGAGCATCCGCAGCGAGATGAAGAAAAGCACTTTTGATATTGAGGTCTGAACGCCGGCTTTTGTAAAATAGAAGGGCGGACAAGGTATTGACTACAATACCGGCCCCGGCCACCCAGGCTACCAGCGGCCCATCTACCTCTGCAGGATGCAAAAATCGCTGAACGATTTCATACCCCAGAACGCCGACGGCTACCCAAAGGATCATGGCATTAAACAATGCGGCAAGGATGGTTGTTTTGCGATAGCCATAGGTAAACTTTTTTGAAGTGCCCCGCCGGGCAAGGCGCAGTGCCAGTAGCGAAACCAGAAGACTGATGATATCGCTGACGTTGTGACCCGCATCGCTCAGCAAAGCGACAGAATGGTAATAGATACCCGCAATTATCTCGGCCAATACATACAGTAAGTTGAGCACAATGCTCAGCACAAACGCCTTATCTGCAGACGCACCCGTGGAGCCGTGATGTTGATGTAGGTGTTCTGCCATTACTTACGTGTCTTTAAAAAAGCAACAATTTTTCGAAGCTCCTCCGTCGTTAGCGATGAGCCATAAGCGGGCATTTTGTGTCCACCGTTGATGATCCTGATGCGAAGCTGACGGGCATCGAGCCGTCGGGCCACATGGGTTAGGTCGGGCCCGACATCTCCGCCATATCCCTTCACCTTATGGCAATAGGCACAAGCTTTTTCATGAAACAGCCGACTGCCCTCCTTCACCTCAGGCAGCGATGAGGCCACTATAGATGGCGGCAGTTCCCGAGCCTCGAAATTGGCTGCCCAGGGAGATTTGGAACCGATATAGAGCAGAGAGGAAACAAAGGTGACCACACAGGCGACGCCGGCAATAGCCCAGGGTCGGCGTAACGGATGACGCTCACCACGATTACGAATAAAAGGCAAGGCCAGCAAGAGAAATAACACCAGCGGCGGTACGATAACAATGGCAAAAGATTCGATCTGCGCCGGCATCAGCGCAAACAAGGCAAACACCCAAAGCAGATACCAGTCGGGCCGGGGCGAAGTATGCAGCATGGAAGGATCGGGTGGACGGGTAACTTCGGGCGCTCCCGGGTACACGGCCAGGACCACGATAACTGTTATGGTGGCCACAGCAAAAACCACATCGCGCCAGGCGGAAAACGGAAAGAAGGGTTGTCCTTTTTCGCGCAACATTTTCTTATACCAACTGCGATAGTTGCGCGGATCTACAGGGCGACCTACTTTGGGAGGTTCTGAAATTCCGTTCCTGATGACGAGATAGACATGAAGGCCAATAAAAAGAAAAAGAAATCCCGGAAACAGGAAGACATGGTAAGAAAAAAAACGGCTGAGACTTTTAGCCCCGAGCGTCGTACCTCCCATCAGAAGATGGGCCAGGGGCTTACCGATAAGCGGAAACCTGCCGAGTTGTTCGGCCGCAACAATCGCCGACCACACACCATTGTCATCCCAACGCAAAACCTGTCCGGTGAAACCCATTGCCGCCACCAGCACCAATAAAAAAACACCGGATATCCACTGCATTTCGCGCGGAAATTTATAAGCGGCGGTCAGATACACGCGGATCATATGCACACCCATCATGATCATCATACCGGAAGCGCCCCAGTAATGAATGCCGCGTAGAATGCGTCCCAGGGGGGCCTTATGCATGATGTAATTGAGCGAAGCATAGGCATCTGCAGACGAGGGTTGGTAGAGCAAGGCCAGACCGATGCCGGTAACAATCTGCAGCAAAAAGCAAAAAAGTGTGGCGCTGCCGAAGACATAACTCCACCGGGCATCGGGAGGTACGGGATGTTTGAGCAGGGGCTGCAGCGCTTCTGTAATACCCGAGCGATCGTCGATCCAATGCCATATTTTCTTCAGTGTAGCCATCATGCTCAGGTGTTGCTGCTTTGATCACAAAGTCTTTCCGCAGCCGTTAGGTCTGTAAGTGGCACGGGCGCTGTCTTCACCTCTACGTTGCCGGCCCTGATGCGAACCTCATACCGGCGAAGGGGCTGCGGCGGAGGCCCGGCGGCAACATCCCCCTCCTGATTGTAAACACCGCCGTGGCAGGGGCACATGAACAGATGCGCCTTCTCTTCCCATCGAACCGGACAACCCAGGTGAGTACAGTTGGCAGAAAACGCAATAAAATGATCTTCCTTCTCGCGCCGCAACCACGCTGCGGTCTTTTGTACTACACCCCCGTATGGCTTGGGATCCGTGTTGGTGAACACCACCATGTTTGTAGAGCCTACCACAAAATCGTCGGCACGACCTACAGCACGCCAGGTGCCGGTATCATCGCGGAGCAGCGGATCGAGCAATGCGCCTGCAAAGGGGACTGCAACAAGGGATGCAGCAAATGCACCCGACCAAAGGGACAAGCGCCGGAGAAATTTACGCCTGCTGATCTCCCGGGCGTCTTCTACTTTAATCTCTATCATGCAGCATTTGTTTTATCCATCCCATCAGCGAAATAATCATACCGATCAACCCGGCCACGGACAAAAGCCAGATGGAAATGAGCCCCCACCCGATAAACATAACAGAGAGCGCCAGAAAAAAAGGCCAGTACGTAGGTGGCGGAAGGTGCTCAGGGGTTGGCTTCTGCCAGGTGTCGTTTTGTGGTTGATAGTCCATGTGCTCAGATTTTGGTGACGGTGGGTGAAGGGTGAGTCTCTTCCTGCCTTTCGGAAAACCAATTGAGTAAGAGATAAAGACTTGCGCCCACATAGATCATGCAGCAAGGTACCCACATGATCAACCCCGCCGCCTGCTGATCGTCTGCCCGGGAAATATGCCACTGTCGCTGAATGACCGTATTTAACTGCAAGGGATCTTGCGACGACAAAAAATGGTAATACAACCCGGGTGGTGCGAAAGTGATCATCAGCCCCAGCAGCGAGCAAAACACACAGGCAGAAGAGAGATAAATGACCGAAGCCAAGGGATGCATCTTATCGCGCTCACGCAATACCGGATAACTGAAGATCATTCCTGCAGCAATAAGACTGATGGTCTCACAGTTGTGCAGCACCTCATGAAAAGAGCCACTATGGTCCATCATCCGATTGAAAACCGCGGGCACATGCCAAAACCACATGATGCCAACGCCGCAAATCCAGGACAGCCAGGGATGCAAACGCACAACCGTAAAGAAACGCTGCAGCATACGAGGCAGTTGATCCGGAAGCGCCAGGACAAGCAATGGTGCAACAATCAGTAAAATGACCACATGCACCACCATATGTATGCTGAATAAATATTCGGACGACAACAAAGCCAGGGGAGAAAACAAACAGAGAGACAACAAAACCACTGCACACAGGAAAGGCAATAGCCTGGCGGCAAAATAACGTTGCCAGATCAGCAGGTAGATAATAAGCAGGAGCATAAGGCCCGCAAGGGAGCTATAGTCCCATTGCCAGTAGCTTAGTAAATTTTTCATAAGGACAAATAATGGGGTAAAACATAAATCAACGTAAAGACACATAGCCAGACCGCATCTACAAAATGCCAGTACATGCCCGCCGTTCGCAAAGCATCCTCCTTCTTAAGGTGCCCCTTTAGCAACAAGCCTAACAAGATCGCAAGTAGTACAAGTCCTGCCACTACATGCAAACCATGGAAACCGGTAAGCGTAAAAAAGCCGGAGCCAAATTCGCTGCTGCCCAGCGTTAGGTCCTCTGAAATAAGGGTCAGATATTCGTGAGCTTGCCCTGCAATGAAAATGCACCCCAGCACAATCGTTATCGCCAGCCAGAAGTGCGCACTGCGCCAGGCCCGTTTACGCTGCCTGTTTTCAGCGAGTACCAGACTGCCGCTACTCAGCAATAAAAGCGCCGTGTACACTCCACTCAGTTTTACATTCAAATAGTGCAGCGCTTCCTGCGTGAAATGAGCAGAACGCCAGAAATAGAGGTATGCCACAATGAGCGACAGAAAGAAAAACGCCTCGGAGCCTATGAACAATTTCATCATCAATCTGCTTTTCATCCTTCTTGTTTTTTCCAATCCGCCTGTTCCGGATGTTTTAAATCAAATAGCGGCCTTGCGCTGCGTACAGGAGGCAAACGCTCAAAATTCTTCAGTAGGGGTGGCGCTGCAGCATGCCATTCCAGCGTATATGCATCCCAGGGATCAGCGCCCGCGGGCTCACCCTTTCTCAACGATCGCCAGATATTATACAAGAGTGTCAGTACGGCCAGAGCCATGATAAAGGCACCCGCGGTAGATAGGAAATTGAAAAGTGTGAAGTAAGGAAGCTGCGGATAGGTGTACACCCTTCGCGGCATGCCCATCATACCGAGCACATGCTGAATAAGAAAAGTCAGATTAAACCCGATGACAAAAAGCCAGAAAAACCAGCGCCCCAACCGCTCACTGAGCATTCGGCCACTCATTTTCGGAAACCAGTAAAACAAACCCGAAAAAACACCGAACAAAGAACCACCCACAAACACAAAGTGTAGATGGGCCACCACATAATAACTGTCCGTCAGTTGCCAGTCGATAGGCACGATGGCAAAAGATATTCCACTAAGGCCGCCGATGGTGAACTCTATCAGAAAGGCTACAGCAAAAAGCATGGAAACGGAGAGACGGATGGATCCCTTGTACATGGTTCCCAGCCAGTTGAAGATTTTCACACCGGTAGGCACACCAATAAGCAGACTGCTCGCGGCAAAGAATGCATTTACCGTGTTTCCTAACCCGGTGGTGAACATATGGTGCACCCAGACCCCGAATGCCAGCAGTGCAATGGCAATGCCCGAAGCTACCACGAAGCCATAACCAAAAATGGGCTTTCGCGAAAACACCTGAAACACCTCTGAAAAAATTCCGAAAGCCGGCAGAATCAGTATATACACTTCAGGATGGCCAAAAAGCCAAAACAGATGCTGCCACAGCAATGCGGAACCACCGTTGGCTGTCACAAAAAAATGCGCATGCAGCAGACGGTCCAACAGAAGCATGGCCAGTGCTGCATTGAGCGAAGGAAAGGCAGCGAGGATCAGAAATGCAGTGACGAGCATCATCCATACAAACAACGGCATTTGTCTGTACCCCATACCCGGCACACGCATGTGCAGTATCGTCACAATAAGGTTAATAGCGGTACCGACGGTGCCTATGCCTCCCAGTAGCAGGCCCATGCAGTAATAGTGAATGCCCTCGGTGCTATAGTTCGATTCATTGAGCGGTGCATAGTTAAACCATCCGGCATCGGGCGCGCCTTCCGTTAGAAAACTGAAATACAGCAGCAGCCCCCCAAAAAGAGCCATCCAAAAACTAAAAGCATTGAGCCTCGGGAAGGCCATTTCGTTGGCACCGATCATAAGCGGCACCAGATATACGCCCATACCGAGGAAAGCAGGCGTGAGCACGAAAAATATCATGGTGGTGCCGTGCATCGTAAAAAACTGATTGTACACTTCGGGCGACAGAAAATCATTTTCAGCGATGGCCAGTTGTGTGCGCATAAACAGTACCAGCAGTCCTCCCAAAAGAAAGAACAGCAGTGATGCCAGCAGGTACATTATCCCCAATTGTTTGTGATCTACAGAACTCAGCCACATCAACAGACCCCGTTCGGTTGCAGCATCCGGCAGTTGTTCTTCCGGCTCTGGTATATGTGTCCATTGTTTCATCATTTTAGCTGTACCAGATAGGCCACCAGAGCTTCCCGTTCTGAGGGTTTTAGCAAGAAATCGGGCATATAAGCACCCGGCTTTATTTGCTGCGGATGGTTGAGCCAGCGTCCGAGATTTGGGGCTGTGTTGTCCATCAATCCGGCGAGCAGCGTTTTTCTGCTGGAAAGATGGGTAAGGTCGGGGCCCGCATCGCCTTTAGCCTCAGTACCCGCAATACGGTGGCAATTTCCGCAGGTCTTTTCTTGAAAAACTGTTGCCCCGCGCTGGGCTAACTCGCCGGCAGGAGCAATCGCCGGCGCTGCATGTGCTGCCAGCCATGCCTTATACTCCGACTCAGTTTGCGCCACCACCCGTATCCTCATCCAGGCATGCTGCTGACCGCAAAACTCGCTGCAGGCTCCTTCATACACACCGGGCTTGCGAATGGTAAGCCATAGGTGGTTGGACCGGCCCGGTATCAGATCCATTTTATTGCCGAGTTCAGGCACCCACCAGTCGTGTATGACATCTGCAGAGCGCAACCGCATCAACACTTTTCTGCCCACGGGTAGATGAATTTCGTTTGCCGCCACCACGCCTGTGCCGGGATAGTCCGCCTGCCACCACCATTGATGTCCTGTGATGATTACATCGGGATGTTGCGTGTCTGCCCCGGGCTCCAGTGCACGCATATCTCTGAGCGTGAGTACAAAGAAAAAGCTCACGAGGGCGAGTGGTATCCCTACAATGAACAACTCGGCCTTGCGGCTGCGGAAAATTTTTGGAGGCAGTGTGTTATCGCCGGGCTTAGCACGGTATTTTACTAAGAAAATGATTGTCAACAGGGTCACTACCAGAAGGATAGCTGCTGCGGCGACGAAAAAATAATTTGTGAGCGTGGCAATTCGCTCCGCCTGCTCGGATGCTGGCGTCAGCATGGATGACAGCAGACCGGTGCCTGAGAAAAAACCGCAGGTAGTTGGAGACAGTTGCTGTAAATGGAAAACCACACAGTCTCCGCCAAAAAAATGATACCGTCAATCCGGAAGTGCAGGGCGCGGGGCCACAGACTACGGTTGCCGGGCACTAATTTTTTAGTATTTGGTGACGCAGCGCGGGCACCCGGCCTCATAAAAGTCAGAAATTGATGGACAAAAACAGCAAGTACCAACCGATAGAGAATTATGGCATCATAGGCGATTTGCATACGGTGGCGCTGGTCTCCAAAACGGGAAGGCTGGACTTTATGTCGTACACCCGCTTCGACTCGCCAACCATATTCGCAGCCTTGCTCGATGCCGACAAAGCAGGCTATTTTTCCATTCAGCCCCGCCTCGACGATGTGGACCATAAACAAATGTATCTGCCCGATACGGCTATACTGGTTACCCGCTTTCTGGCCAATGATGGCATCGCTGAGATTATGGATTACATGCCCGTAAATCAGGAAGAACACAACTGCGCCGTAATAAGACGAGTGCGGACCATAAGAGGAAATATCAGCTACGAAATGGCCTGCCGGCCGCGGTTCGACTATGCCCGGGCCACACACACCCTCAGGGAAGAGAAAGGCGGAGTGCTTTTTGAAGCACAAGACAATGATCAGACCCGCATAAGACTACTCAGCGACATCCCGATTACTTTGGACGGCACGGATGCAGTAGCCAGCTTTAGTCTGCGTGAACGCGAAAGTGCTTTCTTTCTATTGGAATCGGCACAGAACGAAAAACAGCGGAACACGGAGCTTCAGGACTATATCGAGACTACCATGCAACAGACCATTACCTACTGGCAGAGCTGGGTGGAGAAGTCGAAATACCAGGGGCGCTGGATGGAAATGGTAAACCGGTCGGCTATTACCCTGAAACTACTAACCTCCTACAAATATGGTTCTGTAGTTGCTGCGGCTACATTTGGACTACCCGAAGCTATAGGTGGAGAACGCAACTGGGATTATCGCTACACCTGGATCCGCGATGCCAGCTTTACGATGTACATTTTTCTGAAGCTGGGATTTATGGAAGAGGCTGCTGCTTTTTTGGTGTGGATACAACAGCAATGCAGCGATGGCGACCTTCAACTGATGTATGCAGTCGATGGACGAACGGAACTTAATGAATTCTGTCTGGAAGGCTGGGATGGCTACAAAGGTTCGAAGCCGGTACGTGTGGGCAATGCGGCCCATCTTCAGTTTCAACTGGATGTGTACGGCGAGTTGCTCGACACGATTTATCTCTTCAACGAATTTGGAGGCAGCATCACTTACGAATTCTGGAAAGACATCAGCCGTCAGATCGAACAAGTCATCAAACGATGGAAGGAGGCCGACCACGGAATATGGGAGATACGCAAAGACAAAAGAGAGTTTCTCTATTCGCGGCTGATGTGCTGGGTGGCGATGGACCGTGCCATACGAATCGCCGAAAAGAGATCCTTTCCCTACCCTGCCGAACACTGGAAAAAAGTGCGCGACCGCATCTTTGAAAGCATTTATCAGGATTTCTGGAATGAAGAAGTGGGCGCGTTTGTGCAACACAAGGGTTCGGATGCGATAGATGCAAGTGCGCTGATGATGCCGCTGCGCAATTTCATTTCGCCGTATGAAGAAAAGTGGAAAAAAACGATGAAAGCGATAGATGCCAATCTGCGTACTGACGTGCTGATTTATCGTTACAACAACAAGCTTAACGACATTGACGGGCTGCAGGGCAACGAGGGCACGTTTAGCATGTGTTCTTTTTGGTTTGTGGAATGCCTGGCAAAAGCAGGCGAACTTGAAAGAGCCAGGATATACTTTGAAAAAATGCTTGGCTACACGAATCACCTGGGCTTGTTTGCCGAAGAGATAGGCCCCCGTGGAGAGCAATTGGGCAATTATCCTCAGGCATTTACCCACCTTGGTCTGATCAGTGCTGCCCTTGCCCTTAACAAAGCACTGGAGAAAAGATGATAAATTAGGTCCAAACTTTCGCCATGGCGTCATACGAGCTCATTACAGTGATCATCGTGATCACGGCTTTATTTGCATACATCAACTATCGTTTCATCCGGTTGCCCTCCACTATTGGCCTCATGATCATGTCGCTGGCATCATCGCTGGCCGTCATATTCTTTGGCCATCTTTTCCCTGCGCTGGCAACGCTCATTACAAGCTCCATTCGATCCATAGATTTTCAGGAACTGCTGCTCGATATGATGCTTAGTTTTTTGTTGTTTGCCGGCGCTATACACATTGATGCCAATAAACTTCGCGAACACCGCATTCCGGTTCTGGTGATGGCTTCCGTCGGCATACTCATTTCCACCACAGTGATCGGGGTGCTGGTATATTTCCTTTTCGGGCTGCTCGGCCACCCCATCGGCCTGATCTACTGTCTGCTGTTTGGTGCATTAATATCACCCACCGACCCTATAGCCGTGCTGGGCATCCTCAGAAAATCCCGACTTCCCCACTCGCTGGAACTCAAGATAACCGGAGAATCGCTGTTCAACGATGGTGTTGCTATAGTCGTGTTTCTCACTTTGCTGCGGGTGGCCGAGACGGGGATTGAAAACGTAACGATCAGCCATGTGCTGCTGCTTTTTGCCGAAGAAACTCTGGGTGGCTTTATGTTTGGTCTGGGGCTGGGCTATCTCGGTTTTTACCTGCTGCGCTCAATCGATCATTATCAGGTAGAAGTGCAAATCACGCTGGCCATGGTGATGGGCGGGTATATGCTTGCCGATTTTATTCACGTATCTGCACCGATAGCCATCGTTACAGCGGGTATCATTACGGGCAATAAAGGGAAAGAGCTTGCCATGTCTAACATCACGCGCGACTATCTGGGAAAGTTTTGGGAAATTATAGATGAAATTCTCAATGCGGTACTCTTTCTGCTCATCGGCTTCGAGATGCTTGAGGTAAAAGTGAATAATACTCTGTTGGTAGCCGGAGGGGTCACCATCTTTGTGGTCTTGCTTGCCCGTTATGTATCGGTCATTCTTCCCTTGTCGTTTTTGCGCATCTTTAAAAATTTCGAGAACAATGCGGTGCCCATTCTTACCTGGGGGGCGCTGAGGGGAGGCATTTCGGTAGCTATTGCTTTGTCGTTGCCGTCAGACATGCATCGAAATGAATTTGTAACGATTACTTACATTGTTGTCGTTTTCTCCATTATTGTGCAGGGACTTACCATCGGAAAATTTGTTAAGTACTTACAACGCCGACAGGAAGCACAGGAGACAAGCTGAAAGACGAGCCCATGAAAAGAATACTGGTCATACTCCGAAACCTCCTGCGGGAACGCTTTAACCTCGACGACGATAAGGCAGATGAACGGGAGATTGTGAGCTCCATCAAAAAGAATATTGAATTCCGCGGACACAACCTCTGGACACTCATCTTTGCCATTTTCATTGCCTCTATCGGACTTAATGTCAATTCAACAGCAGTGGTGATCGGTGCAATGTTGATCTCTCCGCTTATGGGCCCCATTATGGGCATCGGGCTTGGTATTGGCATTAACGATCTGGAGACGGTACGCAGCGGCGGAAAAAATCTCGGCATTGCAGCCTTTTTCAGCATACTTACCTCAACGTTCTACTTTTGGATTACGCCCCTGCACGAGGCACAATCAGAAATCTTAGCCCGTACCACCCCATCGCTCTGGGATGTTTTTATTGCCTTTTTCGGCGGACTGGCCGGCATAGTGGCGGGCACCCGAAAAGAGAAAACCAACGTAATACCCGGAGTAGCCATCGCTACGGCACTGATGCCGCCCCTTTGTACCGCGGGCTTCGGGTTGGCTAACGGAAAGCTGTATTTCTTTCTCGGCGCGCTCTATTTGTTTTTTATCAACTGCGTGTTCATTTGCATCAGCACATTTCTGATTGTACGATTTCTCGATTTTCACAAGAAAGAATTCGAAACCGTACAAACCGAAAAACGGGTATCGCGAACCATTTGGTGGGTGGTAGTCATCACTACCTTGCCCAGTATTTATCTTGCCTACCGCATTGTGCAGCGGAGCATTTTTGAAAGCAATGCAAAAAAGTTCATCGCTGGAGAATTTCACTACCCGAGAACGCAGGTGGTCAACGAATCGTTCACCATCGACGGAAATTCGAAACGGATTGACCTTCTTCTTATCGGGGAAGAACTGACGCAGACACAGCTTGATTCCATCCGGGCACACCTTACTGCCTACGGCCTGGACAACAAAACACAAATTGTTGTGAAGCAGGGACTGAATGCACAAAAGGAAATTGACTTCTCCGCCATCCGGGCCAGCATCTTGCAAGAAGTTTTTCAAAACGACTCCATAGCCCGTGAGCATGACAACAACAGCGAAGAGATGGCCTTGCGACGGGAACTGTTGAGTCTCTACCCCGGCCTGAACTATTACAGCATCACACCGGGTGTGGTCTATCCGGGGAGCGACACGCTGCGGCCAGACACGATGATGCTGGCGTTAATGCAATTTCGGGAACAGCCAGACCCGGAGACGCTGCGACGGCTAAGCAACTGGCTTAAAGTGAGACTGCACACAGACTCGGTAAATATGATCTTGCAATGATTTTTACATTACCGGATAGGCAATAGTGGTGATCAGTGCATTTGCTGCCTGCCTGCTGTCGAGCCGTGTATGCTGCACAATCACCGGCACGTCCGATTCGATGAGGCTTGCGTAGCTTGTACCTCTTGGAATATCTTCGGGATCTTTTAGTTCGTTAAACCGCAGATGCTTTGTACGGCGCGCAGGCACTACAAGTTTGTAGGGACCGGCGGGCTCGCGATCGGCAAAAAAAATGCTGATGGTGATTTGTGCATCCTGCCGACCGGCGTTCAGAATACATGCTGTCTCATGGCTGGTCATTTCCGGTTCGGGTCCGTTGCTATACGCAGGGATGTACCCTTCCGCAATCGCCCAGACTTTTTTTCCTATTTCCATAAAAGAAAAGGACAAAAAAATATTGCCATTGTCTTATGTGGCGAGCTGTTCCTCCGGTGCACCTTTATCATCCATCGCTTCCACTTCATCTACATAACCCTTCTTTAACTGCTCGTAAAGCGAATGCTTATCTACAATAAGCGCCGCCACATTGCTGACCAGGGAAGCGAGCATGAGATGAAAGATCACACTATGACGGTCGGTCATCTCCAGCACCAGGATAGCGGAGGTAAAGGGTGTGCGGGTGACTCCGGTGAGGAAGCCCACCATGCCACTCAGGATGAGTATGTTGGCATTGGCTGCAGTACTGACATGCAGAATGTCGCAGATAAAAGCCCCGACAGCAGCGCCAGCCGCAAGCGAAGGTGCAAAAACACCACCCGCAGCACCAACATTAAATGCAAGAACGGAACCTGCAAAGCGTGCCGCCACCGTATCCCAGGAAGCGCTTTTGTTGGCGGTAAACAGTAGTCCGTTCATGAGCTCCTTTCCAGATCCCAAAACCTGTTCATTGAAAAAATAAGCGATAACAGAAATGAAAAGACCCGCCGCCAATATAAAGGCTACCGACTGCAGATGTCCCAGCGTTTTCTTCCAGCGCATGATCCTCAGGATAGCCTTACCCATCAGTGCACCTAATAGTCCGGCTACGATAGCGGCAATGATGACACCGGCGTAGGTGATGAGCGGTAGATTGCGCACGTCGGGGTAACCGAGATAGAGATAAGGCCCTAATAATCCCTGTGCTGTAAGACCAGAAATAATCACGGCGGTGAACAGTGCCGTTCGGAAAAAGCTGATATGGATTTTTGCCAGCTCTTCAATTGCAAACACAATTCCTCCAAGAGGCGTATTGAAAGCCGCCGCGAGCCCTGCTGCCGCTCCGGTAAGCACAAAACTCTTCTGACTGAGCTGGGGCCAGGATTTGGGCGTGTATTTATTGACAAATCGAAACACGGAGCCGGCAATCTGAATGGTAGGCCCTTCGCGCCCGATGGCTGCCCCGCCCAATACCATGAACAGGCTGGAAATTATTTTCACTATCACCACCTTAATGTTGAGCAGCACATTGATCATTCGCTCATGCCGCGAGGACGATAGGTCTATAGCCGCCATCACCTGTGGTATGCCGCTGCCCCGTGCCATGGGAGCCAGCTTAACAATATACCAGGCCAGCAGCATACAAATCGGCGTCATCACAAAGATGCTGGCGCGGTTGTATTCCATGGCAGAAAGCAAAAGACCTTCGGAAAAACTAAACAGACGAGTGTAACCTACGGCGATAAGGCCGGTAAGCAATGAGGCTATCCAAAATGGAATAGCCTGTAAGAAATTGATCTTTAACTCTTCGTTGGTGATAATGTCGAAAACGAACTTGCCTCGCTTCCGTACCAGATTCAACCATTTACTCTTCATGAAGGAACGTTATCTTGGTGTAGCGGCGCGGCAAAGTTATCTAACCTGAAGCTTGATGCCGAAGAAAATTGCAGCGATGCGGGCGGGCACGGCATTTCTAATCTTTAACTAATCAGCATTCAGCGATAAAACGAAAACCGGCCTGCAAGAGACCGGTTAGCATTTGCCATCGTTCCATTCTAAATAAATCGCTTTTAACCCAGTCTGTTTATCTTTTAACAGCGCAAAGATAAAGCCCCTCTTTAGCGTGCGCTGTGACCTTTATCACGCGCATCCTTTCTTCGTGATTCAAATTTGTAGGTGAAATAAACCAGCAGATTATCTTCACTTCCGACCGACTTGTCAATATGCATGTAGCCCGCCTCAAGCTCAAGCCCGCCGAAGAGGGAAGTGCCCGCCATAAGCGTGGTCCGGCTTTGTTCGTACCCAAAGCAAACCTGACTAACGGCGCTGTGCAACATGATCTCTTCATAGGGCTTTAGCGAAAATCGCTTGCTGATGTTGAGTTTCATACCCAGTTGGTAGCGCAACCGGATCTCATTGCCTTTGTTGCTAAAAACCCGATAAGCAGCAGCCGGTCGCTGGTACAAAAAATGATGTTTGAAAACCGGCAACTGATGGTATAAGGCCATGGTAAAACGATACTCGGTGCTTTGCGCCAACGAACCATCGGCCTTTAGTGCATAGTGATGGAAAGCGGCAAAAGGAGAAAAGATGGCCTGTGCGTTTTTGCTCAGCTTGTAGTTAAAAAAACTCCGGAAGGAATACATGAGGGGATAAGCCAGCAACTGACCATCACTATTGTCCTGCCGCCGCAGTTGGAACTCGCCGTCTGCCGACCATTTCTTACTCAGACTGCTTTTGAGCGTAAGCCGGAACCAGGCATTGGTGTGATGCTGACCATAGGCTGCCCGTGCAGGAAAAATGATGATAAAAGCAATCAAAAATCTCTTCATCGGTATAGATGATGCTGCCCCAGCCCTTTTGTGACGGATCACCACAAAGAGCTGAGGCAGCTATTTTAAAAATCCTCCGGCCTAAGCGATAGCCTGTTCGAAGCTATCCCAACCTCCGCCATTCACTACCTCCAGACCCGCCTGTGTGAGCAGGCCTGTTGCGGCACCACTGCGCGCGCCGGATCTGCACACCGCAATGATCTTCTTGTTCCTTTCTTTCAATTCGGCAATGTGATCAGGCAAAATATCCAACGGAATATTTACAGAACCTGCCACGTGGCCGGCATTATATTCCTCCGTTGTGCGTACATCCAATACCATGGCGCCTTCCTGCACCATTTGTTTCCAGTTATTCATTGTTTACTTGTTTACAATTTTTCAAAGCCTTAAAGCAGGGTTGTAGGACAAACATAGTCGGTAACAGGGAAGCGGCCGCTCTCCTTGATCACTTTGAAGCCGCCAGCCACATCAATAAGGTTGGTGTAGCCCCGTGCCCGCAGTATAGAAGCAAAAACCATAGACCGGTAGCCGCCGGCACAATGTACATAATAGGTTTTGTCTTTGTCAACCGCAGCTATGTTTTCATTGATGTAATCGAGCGGCATGTTTTCAGCGCCTACAATGTGTTCGCTATCATACTCGCTTTTACGGCGCACATCCATTATGCTTACCGTTTCCTTCTGCATCAGGTCGGCAAGTTCATCTGCTGTTACAGACTTGATGCTATCCGTTTCCTTTCCTGCATTTTTCCATGCGTCAAAACCTCCGTCCAGATAGCCAATAGTATTATCGTAGCCTACACGGGAAAGACGGACAATCACTTCAGCTTCGCGGCCGGGCTCCGTAATGAGCAGAATGGGCTGCTTGATGTCGGTGATCAGTGTGCCGGCCCAGGGTGCAAAATTTCCGTTGATGCCGATATTGATGCTATTGGGAATAAAGCCTTTGTTGAAAACCTGAGGGTCGCGTGTATCTAACACGAGCGCGCCGGTTTCATTGGCCGCCGCCTCAAAAGCCTCGGGAGACATAGCCTGCTGTCCGCGCTCCATCACAGTATCCATACTTTCATATCCCTGAATATTCATCAGTACATTCAGCGGGAAATATTTTGGCGGTGGCGTAAGACCTGTCAACAACTCTTTGATAAATTCTTCACGGGTCATATCCGCACGCAGCGCATAGTTTGTTTTTTTCTGATTGCCCAGCAGGTCGGTGGTTTCCTTGCTCATGTTCTTACCACAGGCGCTGCCCGCTCCGTGTGCAGGATATACCACTACATCATCTGGCAGGGTCATGATCTTATTACGCAGAGAATCGAACAGCAGCGACGCCAGTTTCTCCTGAGTGAGTTCTGCTATTACCTTCTGGGCCAGATCCGGACGACCAACGTCACCAATAAACAGGGTGTCGCCGCTAAACAAACCCACTGATTTTCCGCTTTCATCCTTCAGCAAAAAGCAGGAGCTTTCCATAGTATGACCGGGCGTGTGCAGCACCTGTATGGTTACATTTCCCACCCGAAACTCCTGATCATCGGTGGCAACAATAGCATCGAAACCTGGCTTTGCCGTGGGACCATATACGATATCAGCACCTGTTTTTTTAGCGAGGTCGAGGTGACCGGAAACAAAATCTGCGTGGAAGTGCGTTTCAAAAACGTACTTAATTTTTGCGTCATTTTTCTCCGCGCGCTTAATGTAAGGCTCTACCTCACGGAGCGGATCAATAATGGCGGCTTCGCCATTGCTTTCGATGTAATATGCACCATGTGCAAGACAACCGGTATAAATCTGTTCGATGATCATAGCTTAAATGTTTTGTACAAAGATGAAAGGTTTGCACACGCAAAAAGGTGATAAATATCACAATATCCTAATGCAGATAAAGCTCCTTTATGAGGATATAAATACCCATCACGAGCACAAACCAGCCAAAGCCTGCCTTGAGCTTATCGCCGGAGATCTTTTTTCCCAGTGAGATGCCGATAAATACACCACCAATAGCAGTTAAGGTAACCTTCAGCAATAACCACCAGTCTGTGGCATAGTGACCGATATCTCCTAAAAAACCAATCAGAGAATTGATGGCAATAATGAGTAGCGAAGTACCGACAGCCTCCTTTACGGGCAACCGAAGAATGAGCACCAGTGTGGGGATAAGCAGAAAACCGCCCCCGGCACCCAGCAAGCCTGTGACAAGGCCAATACCAATGCCATAGAGGACCAGCCTGCCTAATTTATGATCGGCTTGTATCTCCGACAGGTCTTCTGCACCACCTCTGATCATAGAAATAGAGGCAGCCAGCATCAGCACAGCAAACAGGACCAAGGTGGCCATAGACTTGGTAACCACAAAACCACGGACTGCAAACAAATGTTGCGGCACCGCCGGCACCAGCCATCTGCGGGTGAGGAAAACGGTAATCACCGAAGAAAGGCCAAAGAGTAGCGCGGTCTTGATCTGAACATTCTTATTGAAGTAATTGCGTGTGGCGCCGATAAGACTGGTGCTGCCTACGATAAACAGCGAATAAGATGTAGCCAGGGTGGGTTCGATATGAAAAAGATAGACGAGAACCGGTACGGTGAGGATAGATCCGCCGCCGCCAATTAACCCCAGCGAAACACCAATAAAAGCGGCGGCGAAATATCCAAAAAGATGCATCATCCTAAAGTGCAAAGTTCTCTGGTAAAAAAACTTCCCCCTGTGATTATGGTCACCGAAGGTTAAAGGTTCAGGTTGACGATCTCAATATTTTGACGGTGCACCCTCACCATCCCTTTGTCGGCAAGTTTTTTCATCAGTCTTGAAATAACCTCTCTCGACGAGTTGAGTTCGTGGGCAATCTCAGCATGGGTAAAAGGAATGAAATCGCTTTTTAAAGACTGTTGATTCTTGCGCAGATAAAACAGGAGACGTTCATCCATGTTCCTGAAGGCAATGTGATCAATAGTGGTAAGCAGCTCCTCAAAGCGATTGCGATAATTTCCCAGCACAAACTGCGACCAGCCCTTGTATGCGCTCATCCACCGATCCATATTATCGAGCGGAATGGTGATGGCCTCAGTAGCAGAAATGGCTTTTGCTGTGAGCTCACTGCGCTCTTGTTTTAAGGCACAGATCATAGACAACGCGCAGGCCTGACCCGGTTCCAGAAAATACATGAAGAATTCGTTGCCTTCATCATCTTCCCGAAACACTTTCACCAGTCCTTTGGTAACGATAAGCGTTGAACGAAAGTACTGGCCTGTTTTCATCATCAGTTCGCCTTCTTCAAAATTGCGCAAGGTTCCTTTCTCCGCTATTTCCTGCAGCAGTTCTTTTTCGAACATAGGGAATAACGGTTGTAATTCGGCAATGGTAAGCATGATGGTAGCGATTTTATCCGGAGCAATCAGCCCGATCAGTTAAAAAATGATAATAGTCGCAAAGATACTTATCGTTGAGGATCAGGAAATAATAACCTTAGCGCTCGAAAAAGGGCAGGATGACCGACTGTTGCATGATCTTCCTCTGGCAGGTAGTCAAACACAATCTGTGTATGCTTCCCCGCGTATTTTCTGACTTGATCTGCAAAAATGTTGGCGTCCACTTCCATCACATGTGGTGTGTTGCCGGGAGCAAGCCCTTCTTTACCCACGGCCACATACACTTGTTTCACGTTGGCTATTGCAGCTACGGGCTGTGTTTTCAGAAGTTCGCCATCGTTCCACCAAAGGCTGGGACTTATGATGATATAGCGGTTAAAAAGGTCAGGGTAAAACCAAAGTACCCGGCTTGCGAGCAGACCAGCCAGCGACTGACCAATAAGCGTGCGGTCTTCCGCGCCGCGGTATCGGGCCGCGACGTAAGGCTGTAGTTCCTTACTCAAAAAACGAACAAACTTTTCGGCTCCTCCTGCAGACGGCAGCAGCCTCTGATAAAAGCTGTCCTTTCCCGTCGTCGTAAAGTCCCGCTTTCTGTCTGTATTGGCAATTCCAACAATGATGGATTGGGGCACACGATCAATCCACGGGAAATTATTGTACTGGTACAAGCCCACCGTGTGTATAAAATCTTCGTCGGCACCCCCGTCGAGTAAAAACACAACTGGAAAATGAGAGGTATCGTTGGCAAGATAAGCTGGAGGGAGATAAATGTTCAGTATCCGGTCTTCGTTCAATATTGAGGAATGAAGGGTCTCAGTAATTCCAAGCACGAACGGTTTTTGAGATACAGGAGTCTGCGCAGACAAGACAAGGGTAAGGAAACAAAACAGGCAGCAGGTGATTGTAGTTTTCATGAACTGAAAATAAAGAAAGTCCGCTTCCGGTTTTGGGTGAATGTACTTTTCTAAGAAAGTGAGACTTACGAAAAGATTTTTTTCAGGGGGTGATCCGCGGTTTACGCAGCCTTCGTCAAAAATTTGCGCGACGCTTTTTGAGTGGGGCAGACACAGTTTTTAGATTGTTTAAAATACACCGACACATTATTCAGCAGATCCACGGTGACGGGAAGGCCGGGAGGCAGTGACTTCCGTCACGGTACAAAATGCGGCGGGCACCTACCTTAGTCCTAAAACAAAAACAATGGAACAGAACACGCACTATGCCATGCCAAGAATTGGCGACAAGGCCCCCGAATTTACTGCAGTAACCACTCAGGGCACCATAAATTTCCCGACAGACTATGCGGGCAAATGGGTGATTCTTTTCAGTCACCCTGCAGATTTCACACCCGTGTGCACTTCTGAGTTTATGACTTTTGCCACGCTGCAACCTGAGTTCGAGGCGCTGAACTGTGCACTCGTCGGCTTGTCGGTGGATGGTCTGTACAGTCATATCGCCTGGCTGCGTACCATCAAGGAAAAGATCGTGTACAAAGGCATGAGCCAGGTGGAGGTGAACTTCCCGCTCATAGAAGACATTACCATGGAGGTGGCCAAGAAGTACGGTATGATACAGCCTGGTGAAAGCTCTACAAAGGCCGTACGGGCGGTGTTTTTCATAGACCCGGCCGGCACCATCCGCGCTATGATCTACTACCCGCTTTCTATGGGCAGAAATTTCGACGAGATCCGTCGGGCTTTGATCGCTATGCAGGCCGCCGACAAACATAGCATTGCCACTCCGGCCGACTGGCGTCCGGGCGATGACGTGATCGTACCTACGGCGGGCTCTTGCGGAGTGGCCAAAGACAGGATGGAGCATCAGGAAGGCATGACCTGCCACGACTGGTTTTTCTGTACCAAGCCCCTCAGTGCAGAAAGCCTTTAGACCGTAAGCGCACAGGACCGGGGCACGGCCCGCCGCCGCGCGGGCGCGCACGCCACGATACCCAAAAAGAAAAGGATGGCTCAGGGCCATCCTTATTCATGTTGCTAAATTTTGCTATTAAATATCCCTGTTGATATCGAAGGCTTCCAGCTCGTTTGCCACAGCCGTCAGGAAGCTGGCTCCGAGGGAACCATCTACGATTCTGTGGTCATAACTAAGAGATAGATACATCATGTGGCGAATGGCTATAACATCTCCGTCTTCGGTTTCCAGCACCATAGGACGCTTCTTGATACTGCCTACGGCAAGTATAGCCACCTGCGGTTGATTAATGATAGGCGTTCCCATAAGACTTCCGAAAGTGCCCACATTGGTCAGGGTGAACGTGCCACCTTGTGTATCGTCGGCCTTTAGTTTATTGCTGCGCGCAGCAAGGGCGAGGCCGTTTACATCTTTGGTTAATCCCAGCAGGTTTTTGGTATCGGCATTTTTAATAACGGGCACGATAAGGTTGCCACTGGGCAATGCAGCAGCCATGCCGATATTGATATCTTTTTTCACGATGATCTTATCGCCATCTACACTACTGTTGATCATCGGGTACTTGCGGATGCAGTTTACGATGGCTTCGATGAAAATTGGCGTGAAGGTGATCTTCTCACCATATTTCTTTTCATATTCCTTCTTTGCTTTTTCTCTCCAGCGTACGATGTTGGTCACATCACACTCTGTGAAACTGGTAACGTGTGGCGAGGTAGCTTTACTGCGAACCATATGATCGGCAATGAGCTTGCGCATGCGGTCCATTTCCACCACTTCCACGTTATTTCCATAGTTTGCTGAAGGCGCGGACTGAGGAGCCGGCGCTGCGGGCGCAGGCGTGGGCGCAGGCTGTACCTGCGGCTGTATGGGTTGCTGCACCTCTGTTTGTACGGGTGCCGCAGAAGCCGGATGGCCATTGCGACGATTGGCCACATAGCTTAGAATGTCCTTTTTGGTCACGCGGCCTTCGTTGCCCGTTCCCGGAATCTGCTCCAGTTCCGCCATACCAATTCCCTCCTTACCGGCAATATTCAAAACCAGCGGGCTGTAAAAGCGATTTCCATCCGACGACGGTGTGACCTGTGCGGCAGGTGCGGACGCCGCAGGGGCTGCGGGCTGCGGAGTTGCGGCTGCAGGCTGTGGAGCCGATGCGGCAGGAGCCGGAGCCGAAGGAGCCACGGCGGCACCTGCGCCAACAGTATCTATTTTAGCAATAACGGTACCCACGGGCACCACGTCATTCTCCTGAAAAAGTACTTCGGTGATGGTACCCTCCGCAGTGGAAGGAACTTCGCTATCTACCTTGTCGGTGGCGATCTCAAGAACCGTCTCGTCCATGCGCACTTTGTCTCCGGGCTTCTTGTGCCATTTCAGGACGGTAGCTTCCATGATGCTCTCGCCCATTTTGGGCATTACCAGATCAACTATTGCCATAAATGCTTTTTAATATGATTGAATCAAGCGGTTACAAAAATAATCAAATGAGCCGCAAATGTACAATTCGCAGGCGATAGCCAGACGACAAAGCGTCAGTACACAGCATCACGATAATCACGTCTTCTCACCAGCTTCAGATCCTGCAGTATGGAAGCCTTTACATTCAGGCTGAAGTTGTAACTTTTTCGGGGGCCAAAAGGTATGGTACCGAGATGCATTTGCCAGCAATGCAAATCGCGATAAATATCTATAGACGTAAGCGTGAGTGTATGGTTGTCGAAATCATAACCTGTTGAATAGGTGATCTTCCACCGCGAGGTCAGATTGAAGTCACCACTGATCAGCAGACTTTGACTATAGAGCAGCGTATCCGAGCGTGAGTAAGCGCTATAGCGACTGGTGAGTGCAATGGAATAGGCCAGGTTCAGACTCCAGGGGATGTCGAAGTCGAGGTAGTCATTGTAGCCTCCGTTCCCCATCAGTTGTTTATACTCGTCTGTCTTCATGGCTTGCTGATTACCCTTGGGCCGCTCCTTTGAGCGAAAATTTGCGCTTAGTGCAATATTGGCGTTGCGAAAAGTGGCGAGCCCTCTTCCCGCAGACCATGTGGTTTGTGGCGTGCGTCTGCCGGTAGCGTAGTCTGTTGCATAGGGATCGAAAACGGCGGAACCGCTAATGTTCAGTTTCTCGAGCACATTTGTACGGAAATTCATGGAGATATTGCTCCAGTTGAAGGAATCTGCGGCAATATTGTAGGCACTGTTGATACTGAAACCGTCTATCAACGTTACATTACGCCCCTTGCCTGTGGTATCGTTCTTCGAACGTAGTTTGATCTGAAGGTTGTTGTTGATACCAAAATTGATACTGCTCGAAAAATTTCCGTACTGTCCGAGCCCGGGCACGCCGACTATCGAAGTCTCGAACGGAGAAAGGTAGGTGAGATTTCCCGAGGTGTCGAGTTGGGTCTGATAATAATAATCAAATGGTCGTGCGGCATAGTCCGGCGTATAGTTGAGGCCCACGTTGGGCGTCAATACATGCCGGATACCCATTAGCTTTCCCCGCTTAAACATTTTCAGTCCATAGATGCGGGTGGAAAGTTGCATAGTCGCACTAAAATCGCGGGCAGTATAAAACCCACGATTGGAGAGCGTATCCACCTTCGACTCGTTGAAATTATAGTAGCGATAGGTCTTGTTGGTGAGCCAGTATTCATTGTAACTCGCACCCACAGAAAAGTTGATAAAACGGAGCACATTATACGAGGCGCTGATGGGGATGCTATGCTTGATGCCATTGCGAAAATCGCCCAGAGAAAGTGTATTGAAACTGAAGGTGGTATCGTAAAAGCTATACTGGTTCACGGCATTGAGATTATAGGATGCTGTAATCTTCTCAAACCATCGGGGCGTGCCCACCCGCTTTTTATTTTCGAAGGGATTAAACTGTGCCACATAAAAATTAAGCTCAGGGAGATATACATCCACCAGATGCGACTGTGTATTTTGACTGTGGCGCGCTGCTACCGAGAGGCTAAAGGGCTTATTCTGCCAGTTTTTAGAGTAGGCGATATTGGAGGTGTACTGATTGTTCAGGATTTGGTTTACGTTATAGCTGTTGTTGGAGTAAAAAGAAGAGGTACCCACCATCACAGAGGCGTTGAAGTTTGTTCCCGGCCGGGCTTTGGGATCTTGCTGATGTCTCCAGTTCAGCATAAAATCTTTAGTGATGGAGCTTCCCGGTTCGTAGCTCTCGCCCGTTTTATTATAAGCGTAACTCAGCGAAAGTCCGCCATTGTAATGATAGCGGTTGGCATAATTGCTCAGGCCGCTGACACTATAGCTTCCTTTGGTATAGATATTGGCCATCACCAGCAAATCCACATAGTCATTAAGGTAAAAATAATAGCCCCCGTTGGTGAAGCCGAGTCCCCGCTGTTGCTCAACGGTATAAGAAGGCAACTGAAAACCCGACCGTTGCTTTTGGGCAATGGGAAACAAGCCGAACGGTAAAAATACAGGAGTCGGCACCTGTTCAATCATAATGTTTGCAGAAGCAGAGGCAATCACCCGGTTAGGAACTACCTTGATGCGTTGCGCCCGGATGCCAAAGTGCGGGGTATCGAGCGAACAGGTAGTGTACACATTCTTCCAGCCGTATATAGACTGGTCGGGATTTCTTTTTACCTGCCTGCTAAAAACAAAACCTTCACCATATTGCGAACGAGCGTTTCGAATCACTGCACGTTTGCTCTTGAAGTTGTATTGAAGAGAATCGTAGCTCACAGTTTCTGTGCCCTGGGCAAAGGTGGGCCGCTTACCCATGTTGCCAGCGCTATCCATTCCGGGCTGAGCCGTCACGGTATTTGTTGCCTGATTAAAATAAACCTTTCCGGCATTGAGCTTCAGGTCTTCGTAGGTTACCTTAGCATCGCCGTAGAGATAGAAAAGGTTCTGTTTCATATCCATCACTGCCGAGTCGGTAGCGGTAGCTGTGACGGGCGATGAAAGCGCATCTTTTGAGATTCGGATACCCAGTGAGTCTTCGCGGCTGGTAGCGCGGGCGCTATCTAACACCGGTAAGGTAGCCGAATCTGAAACCTGCTGCACCACACCACCCGAGGTAGTATCGCTGAGGACCTGGCCCTTAGCCTCCACTGTTAAAACGAGGATAAAAAACACCGCGAGCCAGCGGGGCAAACGGTGAATGGTTGGTATTTTTAGAATAATTTTACCGCACAGGCTCATGAGCGGCACAAAAATAGCTCATTTGCGAGAAGCTAATCACACTGTAATTTTTAAACTGATAGGACTTTCCTGATATGCGCATAAAACTGTTGTTTTTTGTTTTTCTGGTTTCGATAGCCTCTGAACCTGTATTCGCAACCGGAAAAAAGATTACTAAGATCGTTTTGGATGCAGGCCATGGTGGTCATGATGCCGGTGCCAGAGGACAGATCTCTTATGAAAAAAACCTAACCCTCGGCATTGTGCTGCGCCTGGGCAAAATATTACGCGATAGTTTGAAAGACGTGCAGGTGATCTACACCCGAACATCCGATATTTATCCCTCACTGGCCGAACGTCACGAAATAGCCAACAGGGCCGATGCAGACCTTTTTCTTTCTATCCATATTAATGCAACCCCCGGAACCACTACGCGCACCTTTGCCGGATACAAAACTGTAAGGCGTGGAAAAAAACGGGTAAAAACAGCAGTGTATAGAACCGTACACCACCGCGAAACCGGCGCTAATGGTACCGAGACCTATGTGCTGGGGCTACATCGCAACTCACAAAAAGAAGATGCTATAGGCGAATACGGCGAAACCGTGACGGAAGAGCCCGGCCTGCTGAATGAGAATGACCCACAGACGGCCATCATCATTGCACAATATTCTCAGGCTTTTTTAAACAGAAGTGTATCGCTGGGCAGTAAAATACAAACAGAATTTGCGAGTCAGGGGCGTAGAGACATGGGTGTGAAACAAAAAGGACTTGAAGTTTTGGCCGGTAGCGCAATGCCCGGCGTGCTGGTAGAGTGTGGCTTTATCAACAATCCCGATGAAGAAGCTTATATGAACTCGGAAGACGGACAGCAGGAAATTGCCCTTGCCATTTACCGCGGAATAAAGGCCTATAAACTGGAAGCCGAAAGATAATCGGGCAATTTACTTGCATATACGGGGAAAATTTCCAACTTTAGCCGATGCAATAACCGTCTTGTACCCGTGTGGGTGTGGCGACATAGATCAGTGAACCGGTGGTTGCATTTTTAGAATTCTTTCTTTTATCTTTAAGCTCCTTTAAAAAAATCTGGTGCGCGAATGAAAGCCCGTTTTAAAATTGTTATACTGTCTGCGCTTGGCGCTCTGACTGCTTTCTCAGCAGTTACTTTCTCATCTTGTAATGAAGACAAATGCAAGGCTATCACCTGCGCTTATGGCGGCGTATGTTCAGACGGTCAATGCCTTTGCGCCAGCGGCTATGAAGGCGTGCAGTGTGAGACAATTACACGGCAGCGCTATCTGGGCACCTGGCATGTCACAGAAGATGGCACATTCTCCAACGCCGCTCAATATCCGATTTCTGTAGAAGCCGGACCCAACATCACTGAGGTGCGGATAAAAAATTTCCGCAACAATCTTATTAATGATGTTCAGGCTTATGTAAAAGGTGATACGATCAACATCCCGAGCCAACAGGTAAACGGTAATTCGATTTATGGCTTTGGCTATATCGTCGATGACAAATATTATGGTGTGAACGGTAAAATCATTATCCGTTATCGTATTAAAGACAGCAATGGCATTGTGGACGACTACGGTGTGGACGGCGGTGAGCCTTCCCTCTGGAACAAATAGTTTTCCCTGCTGTTTCAATATTATGCCCCGCTCTTAGCGGGGTAATTTTTTTGCGGCTAGCTGATGGGGCTCCGTTGTCGGCTGAAAACAGCTTCGCAGGAGGCCCCCCCCGGCTAAGGATCGGGAAATGAACGTAACCGCACAATTATTTTTTCGCCGCCAGACCCATGGCAGGCAGTACGCGGATAAACTAATTGTTTGCCAATACCTGCGGCAGCTTTTCCTTTTTGGTGATGCGGTTGTACATGCTCAGGAAAAAGCCGATCACCATCACCACAATACCGAGCCACAGCACATTGATATACGGAAACAGAATGGCCTTCAGCACGATGTAGTCATCTTTGGGATTGGTTTGCCTGATCTGAAGTTCAACAGCATTTTGATCGGGCAGCACTTTTACAAATCTTGCATACAGACCCATAGATTTCAGGGTATCTTCCTGAAAACTCTGGTAGCTGTTGTTTTCTATGGCATATACCGGTGAAAGATGTCCGACTTCTTTGGTGAGATCATAAACAGTGAGGCGCGCCTTTACAGAAAGGTTTCCGGTTTGCTGTTCGTACCTCGGTTCTTCAAAATCATTGAACACCACAAAGCCATTGGCCAGAAAAATGCTGTCGCCTTTTTTAACTGTATAAGATTTATAGGCCGCCGTGTCGGTTCTCTTGGTCGGGTCGAGCACCTGAGTCACGTAGGTAAATATATCTTTTCCAAGATAGTGCTTCGAGGCCGGATTGGCGATAAGCCCTTGCTGTCCCTTAGGATTGACGAAGGCATCCGGATACAAAGTAAACTGCTCCTCTACCCTGCCTGTCGCGCTATCCTTTTTTTCATAGTTCACCTTATAGAAAGTGCGCGGATCGGAAGATGAAGTGCTGTCGCCTTCATAGGTAACCAGATAGTCGCCCATCGCCACCGGAGTATTACGGAAAAGCAAAACGTTTTCGCGGCTTTCCTTTGCATTTTCTGCTGCCGTTTTCTTTCCGAAGTCTATGGTAACACCCAGTGTATTAAAAGAGATTACCTCCTTATTAAAAGAAGAAAGCAGAATGCCGAGCAGTGTGAGCCCAAAGCCGAGATGCGAAACCGCAGGACCCATCTTCATCAGCTTTTTCTGAATGCCCAGTGCATAATAAAAACTGGCTACCACCGCAAATACGGATGCAAACAACAAAACAGTGTATTGGGGCACATTGATCTTTTGCGTATAGCCGATCAGTGCCGTCAGCAAAAAAGCCACCGAGCCCAGCCCGGCAAACCGTCGCCATACCTTTTTACCATCACTGGCTTTGAAGCGCAGGTATAATATGGCGGATGACAGCAGGGCAATGATAATGGCCACCCATACTTGAATGCTGTTGTAATGCTGCACAGGATCCACCGGCGGTGCAATCTCCTTACCCGTAATCCACTTGGCCAGCGGTGCCCAAACAGGAATGGAAGTGCTAATGGTAATTTGCAGAGACGATAACAACAGCACAAAGGATCCGATAAACATCCAGAATTCGCGAGAACTACTTTCCTCTTCCCCTTTTACCCGGGGCAGTGTTTTCCAACGGTAAAAAAGTAAACCCAGCACCAGCACCAGCAGCACCAATATCACCACAATCAGGTGCCAGTAAAGTGATTTGCCCTCGCCAGTAAAGGCGTGAACGGAAGTGTCGCCCAATACCCCGGTGCGGGTGAGAAAGGTTGAATACCAGACCAGAAGGTAAGTAAGCGAAAGAAGGATGAGGGTGATCGGCAACGAACGCTTTGTGGCTTTATAAATAATAAGCGTGTGCAGCCCTGCTATAAGTGTTAACCAGGGCACTAAAGAGGCATTCTCTACGGGATCCCAGGCCCAATAGCCACCAAAGGTAAGGGACTCGTAAGCCCAGGCTCCGCCCATCATGATGCCGGTACCCAACACGGCCCCGGCAAAGAGCGCCCATATGCGCGTGTCCCGTATCCAGGTTTGGTATTCGCCCTTCCAGAGCGCGGCAATAGTGTAAGCAAAGGGAATGAGCGTAGAAGCAAAGCCAAGAAAGAGCACCGGTGGGTGAATAACCATCCAGTAGTTTTGCAGCAGCGGATTAAGCCCGTTGCCATCTTTGATAAAGCTCATGTAGTTGGCCTGCTGAAAGATCGGCGCATTGGCCATAGCATGGCGCAAAAGCATGAAGGGAGTACTGCCCACTTTCACATCAGGTCCAAAATAAAAACCGAGCAACATGGTGGCAATCGCTACCTGCACCAGGGCAATCACACTCATCACGCGGCTTTCAAGACCCTTGCTGGTCTTCATCACCACCAGTCCAAGCACCGAATGCCAAAATGCCCAGAGCATGAAACTGCCCTGCTGACCTTCCCAAAAACAAGAAAGCAGGTATTTCATAGGCAATGCCCTGGAGGAATGTTCCCATGCGTAATGATATTCGAACAGATGATTGGCGATGATATAATAAAGCGTAAGGAACATGCCGAAAATAGCGGCAGCGTGTATCACAAAGCCATTTCGTGCCAGTCGCAGCCAGGCAACAGACCGCTGCGCGTCGGCTTCTGTCTTTGCAGCGCGGAAATAACTAAACGCGCTAAAAAGCGCCGCCACAAAAAACAGGATCACAAAAAAATGACCCAGTTTCCCGGGTCCTAAATTTTCACCTACAAAATTTGTATCCAACGTACTGAATGTTTGAGTGTGTGTAAAAAGTGGAAAGTGCTTAACCCGCGTTGCCTACTGCCACCTGATCCTTTTTATACTTCGACGGGCATTTCATCTGGATCTTGCTGCAGTGAAAGGCATCGCCCTGCACATAGCCGGTCATCACGATCTGCTCCGACTTCTCTATATCCGTGGGCTTTGCACCGTTGAAAATTACCTTACTCACCTTTCCTGACTTGTCTTTCACATAAAAAGTAAAGTGGTTGGGGTCTTTTACGGGATCATAATCCATGGCTTTGTCCTTCTCCAGAAAACCAATGACATGGTATTGCTTTCCCGGCTCTTTCGATGCCGAAGTAAAGGTCTCATAAGTGCTGAAATCGCCAAACATACTTACGATTACTGCCACCGCAGCAGCCACCAAAACCAAGATAACGACGTGTGTCTTTTTCATTTGCGTAAGAAATTGAACGCGCTCAGATTGCTTCGTTCCCGGTGGGCAAAGTTACAGGATTAGGACTGATCTCCCATTTAAGTTTTAAATTCGCGCCGTTAAAAAAATACAGACAGATGGCTGCTGACCTGACGAACTTCGATCCCAATTCCGTCGGACTGAAATCAAACAATATTTTCGGCTTACCTTTTAAGGAAGCTGATGCAAAACTGGTGCTGCTGCCCGTGCCCTGGGAGGTGACCATTTCTTATCGCGACGGTACTTCACGCGGGCCGGAAAACATCTTCGACGCATCCATGCAGGTTGACCTCTACGACCCCGATGTGCCGGATGGCTGGAAGAAGGGGTTTTATATGCTTCCGGTGGATAAAAACATCAAAAAGAAAAGCGACTACCTCCGGCAATGTGCCGAGCTCATCATCTCGCATCTTATCGACGGTGGCATAGTGGAAGAAAATGAACAACTCAGGGAAAAACTCGAAGAAGTAAACGAGGGCGGCATCCTCCTGTTCAACTGGGTACACGAAATGACTTCTACCCTGCTGCGGGCTGGGAAAAAAGTAGGTCTCGTCGGTGGCGACCATAGCACACCGCTCGGCTTTATCAAGGCACTCTCGAACATACATTCAGATTTCGGTGTATTACAGATAGATGCCCATGCCGATCTGCGCAAGGCATATGAAGGGTTCACCTATTCGCACGCCTCCATCATGTACAATGTGATCCACGAAATACCACAGGTATCTAAGCTGGTGCAGGTGGGCATCAGAGATTATTGCGATGAGGAACTTGAGCTTTCCCAGAGCAATGACCGTGTGAAAACATTTTTCGACAAAGACATCAAAGAGCGTTTGTACGAAGGCGATAGCTGGAAGAACATATGCGAAGACATGATCAGTCATCTTCCACAGAAAGTATATATCAGCTTTGACATTGATGGTCTTGATCCGAAATTATGCCCTAATACCGGAACGCCCGTCCCTGGCGGGTTTGAGCTGGAGGAAGTCTTCTACCTGTTCAAGGTCTTAAAAAAGAGCGGTCGCGAAATCATTGGCTTCGACCTGAATGAAGTTAGCACGGGGCAGCATAGTGCCGATGGTATTGATGGTATTGTGGGCGCACGCACTTTGTACAAATTGTGCAACTATATGGTAGTTGAGTAGTATTCAAGAGCCTGTATTGGTCCAACGCTTTCGGGTGTTCTTACTACACAGTTGTTGTAAAGCAAGCCCTCAAAGCAGTGGGATTAGCCTTCTGTGTATCGCGAGGGTAAACGCGCAGGTATCCGCGCACAAAGGTGAAAAGGATGCTTCTGCAAAAATGAAGACGGTTCGCCCGACAGGTGCGACCTTCTTTAGACCTGTGTTTGGCGGCAATGAAAAAAACCGGCGAGATGCCGGCTTCTTTTATAGGTTTTTGTAATCTTTAGTTGATCGGAATTTTGTTTCCGTTGTCGTCATAGACCTCAATTTCCAAAAGAATAGGGTCTTCACCAATGCCATCCTCTGAAGACTTTATCGTAATCGTGTTGGTTGAAGCGACAACATCGGTGGTGATGGTCATGTCGCTACCCGAGGCTGTTTGCACACTGTTGGCCATGCTGCCGGTAAGTGTGTTAATAGAGGTTTGCGAAGTGGTTACTCCATTTTGGAAATCAACAATAAGACCTAAACCTGTAGCCTTTTCAAACCTCGACCATCTGATCTTGATTTTGCCGCCTGCTGGGATAACATTGTTCAATACAGTCTTTACGACGTCCGATGCGGTTTGGTGTAACCGTAAGGTTTGCATATTGCTGACCACTGTATTTTGCGTGCTGTAGGTAATCAAATTATCATAGAAGTAAGGGAGCACAGCCGACGTCAAATGGTTCGATGCCACCAGGGTCGTTGTGGCAGTATAGGCCGAAGGAAAATTCGATACCGCCACGGTTACGATACAGTTTTGTCCTCCGAAGCTAATGGCGAAACTTGCAGTTCCACCTATTGCAGGTGTACCTGTCACCGTAAAGGTGAGATTACCCCGCCAACGTTCAGCGTACCGCTTTGCAGGGTGGCCATCAGACCACTAACTCCAGTGGAGGGAACCGGCACACCGGCAGCGTAGTCTGCCCCGTTACCCCCCGTATACGGAACTGTCAGGGTGCCGCTATAGGTTTCGTTTTTATTCAATGCAGCAGGAGAAAAACTTGCGGAACCGCAGGTTAGTCCGGCTACTGCAGGCAGCTTCACCAATCCGCATCCCGTCCAGGCTCCGTCTTCATAGGCCCGCACGCACTTCAGTGAATTGTCGTAAATCATCATGCCGTTTACAGGCGCTGTAATGGCGGCAGTGCTGGCTACGCGGGTAAGCACCAACGCCCTGTTTGTACTTTCAAGTTCCAGCACGGAGCTGGTACCAATACTCTGTGGATGATCACCAATTTTTACCTGTGCAACAGTTGCATGTGCAAGAAAAATAAGGAGAAAAAAAATACTTTGTTTCATAAATTAATTTGTGCATGTGAAAAAATAAAAGTGGGTGCTGTTAATAAGCGATCTTGACGAAGCATTAGCTTCCGCCAATAAAATCGCCACAGGGAATATCACTGTGGCGAAATTTGAATATTTGTGTGCCTGATTAGTCTAACGTGCTACAAACCACCAGTCCGTACCATCGCTTTGGATGGTGATGGCTGCTGTGGTGTTGGTAACGTACAGAGAGTTGGAGAACATTTCGTTCAGGCTTGTAGAAGTGCTGGTATTATACTTGATACCTGTTGAAAAAGTGATATCCCCACCAGAACTGTACGCGTAGTTGGTAATACGGAACACTTTACCCGATGCTGCACTCGCAGCCGGCAGCGTAAAGGTTGCAGAACTGGTACTGTTCAGGATCACATTGTCATCTCCCGTGGTCAGCGTAGTATTTCCGGTCACCACTCTTCCGGATGGTGTGCTAGCGCCACCGACAGATTTCCACACACCGCCTGTTACGTTGCCATTATTGTAACCATTAGGATTCGAGAAATAGTAAAAACCTGGCGTTACTGGAGTTGCAGTAGAGGAACGATTGCCTGTAGTAAGTGTAGTACCCGTGGCATTGTTGTAAACGATCATTCCATCAAAGTAGGTGGGGAATGTGAAACCGTCTGCAAGTGTTAAGTCAAATTCAAAATTTACGAGGTCAACGCTTGGAACGATAATGCCTTTGCCTACATAAGGCGGAGCTCCTGCTTCTGTACTGTAAGTTGAACTTCCATCCATCAAGACATTGGAACCAAAGATTGAGTTATTTACACCTCCAGGAGTATAGATTTGTGCAACTACGGCATTGACAAAAAAAACCGACAAAGACAATAATAGTATTTTTTTCATAATTATGTTGTTTTTTATTATTGTATAATTTAAAGCGTACATCCAAGCCATTTTGTACCAGTCCAGTAAAAAATTCTTCCTCTTAGAGTATTTATTGTGTTACCAAAAGGTAAAGCGGTAGGAGATGCGTTTACAAGCACTTGAGTACCACCGGGGTTATTATTTGTTACGAATATCATTCTGCCTGCATCGCCACTCGTGAGAGTCGGTAGATTCAATTGGCTAGCTGAAGCAACTTCAGACACAATAATTGCGTCAGTAGCCAATAGGTTGTATGGAGTAGTAGTGATCGTTGTAACGTTCATGTTAGACGATCCTGAGCTTCCAGCCCTAAGCCACTTTGTTCCATCATTTACATAAATACCCGGCGTAACATCACCGGCTGTGGCAGTATTGTAAACAGTCATCCCCTGTACGTGTGCGCTGAGTGGAGAAAAGCTCGTAGTGTTGGTGAGTGCAACCCTTGGTAAAATCAAACCCTTTGTAGTTGATTCAAGCTCCAGGAGTGCATTGGCATCCGGTGTTGGGCTTGCTCCACCAATTTTTACCTGTGCTTTGGCTGCAATTGTGAACGTAAGGGCAGCTAAGATGAAAAGGATACGTGATCTCATTGTATTGTTGTTTTAAGTAGTTTAATGATTATTTACTTTTTTATTGAATGGGGCGGGCGGTACCCGCCCCCGTTTTGGTTTATTATTATTTTCTGATCAGATCAAGGATCTTTTTGTTTCCGGAATCGGTAGTGATCAACACCTTATACAAGCCCTGCGCCAGTGTAGTACAGTCAAGCTGCAGTTTTTCTGTGCCCATAGCTGCCTGTGCATTCAGCACGGTGCGTCCTTGTACATCCATTACGGTTACGGTTGCCGCTTCAGGCAAGGGAGCACTGCAAACAATGGTAAATGGTCCGGCAGAAGGATTGGGATAAAGCGAGTAGTTGATCGCATCCATCCGGGTGTTATTGATCAGCACGGTACGGCTATAAACGAAGTCGCCGGCAGCGTTGCTCATCTTCAGGCGATAGAAGTTATTGCCATTGAAAGGCTGCATATCGATGAAGTTGTAATCAGAAGCTGCGCCTTTTGCTGCTGTGTTATATAGAGCATCAAACTCTTTGCCGTCGTTACTGCGCTGCAGTTCAAAACGATCGCCGGAAGCCTCCTTTGTAGTCGTCCAGTGCAAACGGTTGCCTTGTTCCTGCTTTTCGCCGTTAAAACTCAGCAGATTGATAGACAGAGGCACCGCACCCATACCTATTTCAAAACGGTTGGTGCTGGTGTTGGTATCGTTGGTAACGGTGAAGGTGTAGCTGGTATTAGCCTGAAGCTGAGTCAGTGTGTTCAGGTATTTATCATGCAGATAGAGCGGATGGGTAGCATCAATGGTAAAGGCTGAGACCTGAAAAGTAAAGGTCCGCAGTTCAGTGCTTGGGAAACCAAGCGGCACTACCTTACCGAGACCGTAAGGGAAAGCACCTACGGATTGCTTCTTTCCGTCAGCAGAATAAGCGAAAAGATTCACATTTCCTCCCAAGGGCTTTGAAGCGTCATGTACTTCTTCACTATCACTAGCATTAGCATCTATAACCAGATACATTTTGTCCCAATAGAAAGTGTTGGTGTCGCTGAAAACTTTTAGTTCTAAAATCTCCGAACCTGTGGTGGTTTTAAACAAACCTGCGTGAGGAGTTCCGGTTGATTTGTAGCTCTCCTGGAACGTGATATTATCGGCAGCACTTACAGCCACCATAAAAGCCGAGCTACTGGGCAGTACCATAGGCGCTGCATTGAGTATCGCTTCGAACTTTCCATATACAGGCATATTATTTTGGTTGGTCAACCCGGATTGAACCATGGTTGAGTTCCATACCCAATATGCACTCCAAGCGTTATTGGACAAAGTGCCGATGGCTGCCGTAAGATCTACATCCGAGGGGTAAGGATTTCCCACCAGATTGTAGTTCAATGCCGAAGGCGTGGTGGTGGTAACCAGAGGTATCGTAACACCGTGCTGATTTATTTCTCCGGTGAAATCTACCGTCGTTTCACTTACAGTATAATTCTGCTGACCGAAAATACCCTCGCCCTTGGCGCCGCGCACCATGGCATATACGCCTTGGTATTGATTCCAGTTTCCTGCAGGGGCATAGGCGCTGGTGTAGGAAACCCAGGCGCCCGTAAGTGGGTTGAAGTACCATGCACTTGGCGCATTGGTTTGTGTAGCCACGAAGCCATTCGTATAACCGCCCGGACCCGTTACATCAAAGTCGTCCTGCAAGGTTTCGTAAAGGGACTTGCTGCTTGTAAAGGGATGCCCGAAAATGCGATAGGCACGCCTGCCACCGGGTATATACCGCTGCATGGTGAGCTGGTTGGTAATGTTGTCCGTTGGGCTCAACTCCTCAACATTACCAGTACCCGAAGCCGTGGACAAAATGGTGGTTTCGTTGTTGGCATTAAAAGTGGTTCCCCCTTGCACTTTCAGACCCTGCACAATCTGCAGCAGTGTGCCCGGATCGGTCACCATGTTTGTGGTCCCGCCGCCAAAAACAACCGCGCGGTTGATCTTGTATTGGCCCTTAAAGTCGCCTCTCATATGCAGCGTACCTGAATAATCGAGTGTGTTGGAGGTCACCTCGGCGCCCCCGGCAAAAGAGATGAGCTCACCGGTGCCCAGGTGTATGCTCGACTGCCCATCCGGAATAAAAATTTTATCCGTCTGCGCAAAGCCTACCTGCATGCCCCCGATCATCACTAGCATTAGTAGCGGTCCTTTCATATCTAATCGGTTTTTGAATTATTGATTCGTTATACAAAAGTGAGGCAAGAGTTTTTATCCCACAATCCCGAAAATGGGGGAGGAGACGATGTGACAATTTGCAAATGTGCTAATGCGCTAATTGGATTTGAAAATTTGAAGATTTGAGGATTTGGAGATAATGTGACAATGAGCTAATTCGGCAATTTCCCAATGTTGAATGAAATTCCTGGCTCCACGACCTCCCCTCTTGAGAGGGGACGTGCGGTGGCCTGGCGCCGGGCAGGGGTGTGTCATGACTTTCAAAATCTCAAAAACGCCCCCCAAAAACAAAACATAAAAAACAAATCAACATCCCACCCACAGATTGCTTCCTGCTTCGTTCCTCGCAGTCGCAATGAACTGTGTTTAAAACCAAAAAAATTCAGGTTGTTTGATAGGTTGTTTCTTTGGTTGCAATGGCAAAAGCTTGTTTGATCAATTTATTGGCTACAGCTACTAAGGCAAGTCGTTTTGATTTCCCTTTCGTCACC
>JAFIGV010000004.1 GCA_017849575.1 Flavipsychrobacter sp.
CGATCCTCTTCTCCCAAAACCTCCAAAACATTCAACCTCTTTAAGAACTCCTCCCTCAACCCTTTCGCTGCGGGAGCGCAAAGATAGATACTTCATCCGCGATTATCCAACAAACAGCCAGGTTTTAGTTATCCACAATGAAGTTCCATCAGCTTTTTGCTGCCTGCGCCTGCATACGTTTTATACGGTCCTCGAGCTTCTCACTACTGAGTTGATTCCGGGAAAGGCTATCCACTTTAATCGGGAAACAAAAAGGCGTGAGATTTTTAGGGTGTGTAATAATGATACGACCTGATGATATCCGGGTAAGGGCATGATGCAGTCTTTCGGCTTCTACTTCATAAGCCAGGACCTCATTGTATGCCTGTTGCAACAGCAAATGCTGGGGTTCGTTTTCTACCAACACCTGATAAATAAGTGCGGTAGAATTCTGCAAATGTCTTTGCTTCTTAAACTCTCCAAAATTGTTTTGATAAAGCAAACCTCCAATCACCGCGATGTCGCGAAATTTTCTCTTAACTAATTCGGCTGCATTGATACTTTTCTGCAAATCCGCATACCAATTATGCGGAGAAAACAACTCGTGGATTTTTGCTTCATCCAGCGGAATAGGTTGATCGCTCAAAAGTTCAAAGCCATAATCGTTCATGGCGATTGAGAAGGAAATAGGCTGCAATTGGGCGAGGCGAAAAGCCAGCAGTGATGCCATAGACTGATGAACCAAACGACCTTCAAAGGGATAAATAAAGAGGTGATAACCATCGCGGGTTTGTATGAGTTCCAGCAAGGTTTCGCCGGCAGCGGGAATATGCGAAAGCTCTATTTGCTTGTCGAACAATGGAGCCAAAAACTCCAGCAAGGGATGCCCGGATACATCTCCGGCAGCAAGGTTGAATGTGGCACGAAGCACCTCGCCGAAATATGCTGACAGTGGCAGCCGCCCGCCGCCCCAGGCAGGAATGATAGCTTTTGATGCATTGCTCTTTCGAACCAACGCATCCATATCGCGGGTCATGACAAGTTCGAGCTTTCGACCTGCCAGTACAAATACATCTCCCACATTCAGTCGCGAAATAAAACTTTCTTCGATTGTTCCTACAAAGCCACCACCCAGAAACTTTACCCGCATCAACGCATCGCCTACTATGGTTCCAATGTTCATACGATGACGCATGGCAATACGCCGGTTCGACACTCTATAAACGCCATCAATCAGCACCACTTTGTGATACTCATCGTAATTGCTCAGCGTTTCGCCCCCTGAGCTCACAAAAGAAAGCAGCCAATTCCATTCGTCCCGGGAAAGGTCGGCAAAGCAATGTGTTGTAATGACCTCCTGATACAATTCCTCACTTACAAAGCCTTCACCTACCGCTCTTGTCACGATGTATTGAGTCAGTACATCATAAGCCATCAATACAGGCTGACGACCTTCTACAATCTCCGATTCATAGGCAGCCTGTAGCGCAGCACCTTCGACTATTTCAAGAGAATTAGTAGGAACAAAAAAGATGTTGCTCACTGCATTGGGCTCGTGACCGCTACGACCGGCGCGCTGTAAAAAACGCGCAACGCCCTTGGGACTACCCACTTGTATCACGGTATCCACCGGCCTGAAATCCACACCGAGATCGAGACTAGCCGTGCACACCACCACTTTGAGCGTTCCGAGATGCAATTGTTCCTCCACCCAGGTCCGCAATTCGCCGTCGATGGCACTATGGTGCAGGGCAATCAAACCTGCAAGATCGGGATCGGCATCGAGCAGGGTCTGGTACCAAATCTCTGCCTGAGAGCGAACGTTGGTGAATAACAAAGTAGTACGACTGCGATGGATAATGGGCAAAACATGATGAACCATTTTGTGACCCAGATGACCTGCCCAGGGAAAACGCTCGACAGTCTCCGGAAGCACGGTCTGCATACTAATTTTCTTGCGAAGATGAGAACGCACGATCGTTCCATTACCACTGCTACCCAGCAACACAGCAAGCGACTCATCGAGATTTCCGATGGTTGCAGAAATACCCCAGATACGCAGCGGGAGCGCCAGCTTAGATGCTTCGCGCAATTGTTTGATGTGGGAAAGCGCCAGCTCTACCTGCACACCACGTTTGGATCCCAGCAGTTCGTGCCACTCATCCACCGCAATGCAGTGTAATGAAGCGAATAACTGCTGATAATTTTTTGAAGCAAAGAGCAGATGAAGACTTTCGGGCGTGATGATCAAAATCTCCGGCGCGTTGGTCTTCTGCTTCTGTCTTTCGGACGTGGAAGTATCACCATTGCGCACAGCTACGCGCCAGGGAATTTCAAGTTCGGCAAGAGCAGTCTCCATGGCTCGACCAATGTCTTTTGCCAAAGCCCGCAGTGGCGTGATCCAGAGTAACTGCAAACCGTTCTTTGATCTTGTCTGATAATCGGGAGTTCGGTTGATATGATCTATGAGCACCGCCAAAAAAACTGAAAAAGTTTTTCCAAATCCTGTGGGCGCGTTTACAATTCCACTTAACCCTTCTACATAGAGCTGCCAGGTTTCTTCCTGAAATGCAAAAGCCGCCAGGCCCTTGTCTGCGAGCCATTCCCGAATCACCGAAAATCCATCGGTCTGTTGTTTCTTTTTCCTGCGGGACATCTACATCTTTCCGTATTGCGCCAATAATTGTTTTAACTCCTCCAGCGTGTTGATCTCGCTCACATTTTTATCAAAGCGCTGCCGCACGATGCGGGGAAACCGAACCGCTATACCGGATTTATGTCTTCCGGAAGCAGCAATGCCTTCAAACGCAATTTCGAAAACCAATTCAGGCTTCACCGTTCGCACCGGACCAAACTGCTCGAGACTGTTTTGACGGACGAACTTATCCACCACAGCTATCTCCTTATCTGTAAGTCCGGAATATGCTTTAGCAAAAGGAACAAGCGAATCGCCATCGCGCACCGCAAATGTATAGTCCGTGTACAGGTTTCCACGTTTGCCATGCCCTTTCTGGGCGTAGATCAATACCGCATCTGCCGTGAGCGGGTCTATTTTCCATTTCCACCAATCGCCGCGCCTGCGCCCTGCCTGATAAATGCTGTCTTTACGCTTGAGCATAAATCCCTCACAGCCTCTTTGCCGGGAGGTGGACATCAAAGCATCCAACGCCACCCACTCATCAAACCGAACGATCGGTGATAAGATGATGGAGGGATGACGGAAGTTTCGCACCAGGTCCTCGAGCAAGACCCGGCGTTCGGAAAGTGGACGATTACGAATATCCTCTCTTTGCCACTCCAGCAGATCGTAAGCCATAAAGACAACCGGTGCATCCTGCAACTGCTTTTTAGAAACCGTCTTTCTACTGATCCGGGTCTGCAGGTATTGAAAGGTCATGGGCATTCCTTCCCGGTACGCTAATATTTCGCCATCGAGCACCAGCCCCTCCGGCAGCAGCGGACCCACACCTGATATTTCAGGAAAACGATCGGTAACCAGTTCTTCGCCTCGCGACCAAAGAAACAGTGATGCATCCCGGTGGATGAGCTGACCACGTATGCCGTCCCATTTCCATTCCACCTGCCAGTCGGAAGGCAAGCCAAGGTCTTCCGCCCGACCTTCGAGCGCATAAGCAAGATAAAAAGGATAGGGTTTGGAACTATCGATCTGAACGAGGCTTTCATGAATAAGATCGGAAAATGATATGCTGAACGGATCCCAGTTTCCAGAAATAAGGTGGGCAACTGCCTGCGGGTCTTTACCCGTGAATACCGCTACTGCCTGCAGCACGATGTTTTGCGACACCCCGCTGCGAAAACCACCCACGATCAACTTGTTGAATACAAGGCAGGCACTGCGGTCGAGGCTACGCCAATGACTCAACACAAATTTCTTCTTTTCTTCTTCAGAGGATTTTTGCAACCTACTTATCGTGTTCATCAATTCCGGCAACGGCAGGGACAGATCCGACGTCGGTTTCGGTAACAGCAACGCTATCGTTTCGGAAAGGTCTCCTACCGTATGATAACTCTCGTCGAACAACCATTGCGGAAGTTGTGCAAGCTCCATTGCCCACTGCCTGAGGAGCGTAGTATTCACCAGTCTTTTAGGTCGCCGGCCGGTAAAAATGGCTATGAGCCAGACCCGTTCTGCATCCGGTGCTTCCTGCAAAAAACGGATCAGCGCATCGCGCTTGTCATGCGTGCGGGTAGTACTGTTTAACTCTTCGATGAGCTGAGCAAAACGCTGCATAAGATCCTTGAACGGTTAGCTTTGAGGCGATGATTTGAACTATCTTTAAAAATAACATTCCAGGCTATGCCATACAACGAAAAACTTGCCGACAGGGTAAGAGACTATATTGCCCAATATCAGGAGAACATTGAGGAAAAGAAAATGTTCGGGGGGCTATGCTTTATGGTGAATGACAAAATGTGCGTGGGCGTAGAAAGCGAACGACTAATGGTGAGACTACATCCGGACTTGCAGGATGAAGCACTGGAACAGGAAGGCGCCGCTCCCATGGACTTTACCGGCAAGCCCATGAAGGGATATGTGTTTGTCAACATCGGCAGTCTGCACTCGAATAAACAGCTTCATTACTGGCTCGATCATGCCTTGGCCTACAACGCGATTGCCAAAGCATCAAAGAAGAAGAAGAAATAATCAGGGCTTCGTCATCTTCAACGCATACACGAGCGGTAGCTTTCCCTTCAGCTTTTCGATTTGAAATTTTCCAGTCTCGACTTCTGTCATACCCGGGAAGATGTTATAGGGACTGTAGTCAAATTCTTTAAAATCACTGAGCGCGAGACCCGTCTCCAACAGCGATTGCAGCACTTCGGCAAGGCTATGATTCCAGCCCACAGAACGGAGCCCGATCGCAGCGTCCTTGTCTGCATAGGTTCCCTGCTCTGTTTCTATAATCGGTTCGCGATTGAAATAAGCATACCGGATGTATTCAAGATCATTGTCGAACATCCAAACCACGGGATGAAATTCTGCAAATACAAAGGCCCCGCCAGGTTTAAGATAACGCGCAACTACGTCCGCCCATCGTTTCATGTCAGGCAGCCAGCCGATGGTACCATAGCTTGTAAAAACGACATCGAACTGCTCGTCGAGATGATTGGGAAGTGCATAAATATCGGTGCAAATAAAACGAGCTGAAAGACCCGCTTTTTCTGCCAGAACGTTTGCCTGCCCTATGGCCTCGTCCGAAAGATCTACTCCTGTAACACTTGCACCCATCCGCACCAGTGAAAGTGAATCCTGTCCGAAATGGCATTGTAAATGCAAAACAGATTTGTCGGAAATATCGCCGAGCAAGTCGAGCTCTATAGACCTGAGTGAAGACTTTCCTGCTAAAAAATCCGGCACATCGTAAAACCCCGAACTGATATGTGCATGCACCCGTTTGTTCCAAAGCCTGCGATTAATGTCCAGATAATCCTTGCCTGCATCCATACCTAAATCTAAGGGCAAAAATCCGTGACAGCAAAAAAGGGCAAAGCCCGGAGACCTGCCCTTTGTGCGCACGCAGAAAATACCTGCGTAAGATTCCTGCTATTACATTGCTTCTTCTTCCATTTCACCCATGTCCACTTCTTCAGCTTCATCCTCGTCCAGTGCTTCCATATTCACCGTCTCTGCTATCTGGGTCAGAAGTTCGTCCGTTTCCGATTCCTGTTGTAAAATCTGATTGAAAATGTCTTCACATTCGCCAAGCCCCAGGCAACGCGCAAAGGTGCGCATCGACCCATAAGCAGCTATTTCATAGTGTTCAATTTTTTGCGCTCCTACGATCAGGGCGGCATCCAGCGCCGGACCTTTATCCATTTCCTGAATGTGCTCGTTTGCTTCTTCAATCAAACCATCCATTGCCGGGCATTTCTTTCCGGCGGCACGCATCTCCAAAGCTTCGAAAGCCTGAGTCAGTAGTTCAATCTGACCCTCAGTTTGTTCCCGATGGGTATCGAAAGCCTGCTTTAGCTCTTCGTTTGTAGCGGCTTTACTAACTTTCTTCAGCGCCTTTGCCAATTGCTTTTCCGCATAGTAAATGTCCTTAAGGCTATCCTTGAGTACTTCCTGCAAATCTTCTCTCGCTGAGCTTTGCTTTTTTCTCGTGTTTGCTACTACCCTGCTGCCCGAAGATTTTGCAGTCCCGCGTGATGAAGCAGCGGCGGAACGGGCACTCTTCTTTGGCGCGGGCTTTGCAGACTTAGACGCAGTGGCAGAAGCTCTGCCTGAAGGAGCAGCATTTCTCTTAGCGGCAACCGAAGATTTCTTAGGCGCGGCTGCCTTTTTACCAGCGGCTGGCTTAGCAGACCGGGCATTTTTTGAGCTTGTTGATTTTTTCATAGTAGTTGATGTTTATGTGGCATTAGTACGTTTGAGGAGATTTGTGCAGAACCAAGCGTATCAAATCCGGCTGTTCCCATGCATTGTTGTTAGAACAACCGGATCTTCTGCTTTTCTAAAATGGTTGGATATGGAGCTTTAAAAATTTGCTTTTCCTATTCGGCTTTTGATAGTTTTAGTGAAAGGCGTTGGCATCCCAACTGCTCTGGCTCCAGGCATTAGATTGACTTCTTAAAGTATTGGCTCCGCTCCCCGTACCAGGATTCGTCTGAGGTTGTGCAGGTGTGGATTTACCCGGTTCAGTAGTGGGTTGCTCTTTGCCCGGTGTGATGTCGGGCTGAGGGTTGCCGGTTTTTTCAGGTTGTACCTGCTCAAGGTCTCTTTCCTGATGCATCTGCTCCTGCTCTTTATTCACTTCATGTTGCTCACGATTTACATCATAGCCGGTACCGCCTCCGCCCTGCTGCGTGGAACTGGCAAACTCGGTATGTTCCGATCCCAGTTGATTTCCATCCCTGCGGTAGTCATCGTTATGCGTATTTTGTTCCGGTGAGGCGGGAGATGTTTCCCGGCCCGTTTGGTTCTTGCTGTTTTCCTGATCTTGCATAGCTAAAAGTTTAGAGCGCGTTTAAAAAAGCCTGGGGCTTGTTTAGCGTTAAAAAACATTGTGCCATCTCCAAAAAAAAAGACCGGTGGAAGCGAGCGCTACAGCGGGCAGGATTTATCTATAAGGATTGCATCGCAGACAAAAATATCTATATGAATTGGTAAATCCTTCACATGTCTGATTCTTAGTTTACTTACCTTTGGTCGTAATGGGAGCGACGGAGGAGATATTTATTTTGATAGCGGAAGATGACGCCGACGACCGTTTTTTACTACAGGCTGCCTTTGAGGAAAACGGATTTTCTGACAAGCTTCATTTTGTAGAAAACGGCGTGGAAGTAATTGAATTCCTGAGCGATCTCAAGCAGGTTGACCCCGAAAAAAAATTACCACGGTTCATTCTTTTGGACCTCAATATGCCCAAAAAAGATGGCCGGGAAGTATTGAAAGAATTGAAGCAGCATCCTGAGCTGAAAAAAATTCCGGTTGTGATCTTCAGCACCACGAATAATGAGCAGGAGATGCGTCGTTGCTACGAACTTGGGGCCAATTCTTACATCACCAAGCCCAACAGTTTTGAAAGTTTGTTGAAAACTGTGGCCGCGCTTCGCAGTTATTGGATGCATACCAGTAGTGTGCTCGCCTGATCCGCGATGGGCGGTACGCTATGTTAAAAGTTGCCGTGTCGGTTCTGCGCGGCATTTTCTTTGTGCTACAAGTTTTTGTGCCCTGTTGCCGTTGTAGGGAGGCCTCACTTGTGGGATGCCGGCTCGCGCAGTGGTACCAATGCTTACACAAAAGCGGCCAGCTATATGAATTCTAATTTTTTCAGCTTGGCCAAACAAAGCTCAAACGCTTATTTTGTAGGGTTGCCAGGGAAAAACGTAAAGAACATGCACAGCAAAAAGGTTTTGATTATAGACGATGAGATAGATCTGTGTCACTTGTTGAAAAGTTACTTCCTTCGTAAAAACTATGAGGTATATCTTTCACACACACTGGAGCAGGGTTTGTCTTTTTTAAAAACACTTCAGCCGGACATTGTATTTCTTGATAACAATCTGCCGGACGGCATTGGCTGGAATGTAGCGCCTGTTATTGCCAAAGACTATCCCGATACACGGATCAACCTGATCAGTGCTTTCCATCCTACCCTGCCAGAAATGCCAGCGTCTGCCCATTTTACGGTCATTGAAAAACCAATTAGCCTTACAGATCTCGACCGTCAGTTTGCCGGCTCTGCCGCACAATTGAAACCATAAAAAAAGCCACAGCATTTACTGTAGCCTTTTCAGAAAAATCTTGGTTCAATAAGGGAAAAACTATCCTTACCTTCCGGAATACTAATCTATTGAGCCGCGCCGGATGAAACCCAGGAGTAATGCAATAATGGCGATCACCAGCAAAGCATGTATTAAACCAGTGGCACTGTACACAAACACGCCCAGTAACCATCCGATCAGTAATATCACCGCAATCAAAAATAATATCGTTCTCATAGCTGCAATTTTCTCAAGAGGCGAAAAATTCTGTGCCATGAGCCTGAAAGATGGGGCTATGTGGATTGAAGTGAATTTCCACCCGATCGCTCGCTGAGTAAATGACCACCGGTATCTTCTACCAGCGGGAATGTGATTAAGAACGTAGAACCGCCGCCAAGCACAGACGATACTTCGATACTGGCCCGGTGCGCCTGCATAATATTCAATGTAAAAGCGAGCCCGAGACCAACACCATTGCGCTTTTGGGTAAAATAAGGTTCAAACAGGCGCGAAATATTTTCCTCGCTGATACCGCAACCATTATCGGCAATACGCAGCAGGGCCTGGCCTGGCAGTTGTGTGAGACTGATGCTCAGGCTACCCTTTCCTTCTTCCATGGCTTCGATAGCATTGATGACAATATTGAGCAGAGCGATCTTTAGCTTCTCCCTGTCCGCCCGGATATTCAAAAAATCGTCGGGATAGCTTACCTGTAGCTTAATTCTTTTAAGGGTAAGCCGATCGATAGCCGCGGCGATTACATCATCAAGTATCGTCTGAAGTATAAACTCTTCCAGCTTTATTTCGGTAGGCTTTGAAGTATTGAGCAATTCGCTGATGAGGTCAGAAATGCGTTTGCTGTTGCGCTGTATCATGTCGAGATACAATTGCATGTTCTCGTCCTTCACATCCTGCAACAACTGCTCTACAGACAGCGTAATGTTATTGAGCGGATTGCGCACTTCGTGGGCCAACGTCCGCACCAGCCGTCCGGCCGCAGCAAGCTTTTCTGCCTGCAGGGTCACTTTCTCGGCCTTCCGCAGGTTTGTAATATCATGTATGATCCCCTGCACATAAGGATCGTCATAGCTGTTCTCATAGCTCGCCGTCAGCATACAGCTTTTGCGCTCACCGTCTTTTGTGGTCATGATCACTTCCCAGTCATTCACTTCCTTTTTTGAGAGCAGGGTTTGCTGAAGGAATTTTTTGTGTTGCGCCTGCTCGACGAGATCAGCAAGGTTCATCTCCAGCATTTCCTCTTTGGTATAGCCCAGCATGTTGAACACCGTATCGTTGACGTCGCGAAAATTGAGCGTGTCGTCGGTAATAAATACGATATCCTTCGATTTTTCGAAGATGCTCCGGTACTTCCGTTCATTGGCCTTAAGCGCCTTCATGGTGCCTGTGCGCTCTAAAGCGTACCTGATGCTCCGCTCCATCTTCTCGACCGTAAGCTCCGTTTTCACCAGGTAGTCGAGCGCACCGAGCTGCATTGCCTCAATATCCACAGCGTAATTCCCCTTTCCCGTCAGCAGGATGATCGGGTCTTCGCAACCCAGGCTCAGCGCTTCCTTCAGCAGGTCAACGCCGGACTTGGCTCCTAATCTGTAGTCCACAAAATAGAGGTGGTAGGAGCAGGCATTCATAAAACCCAGAGCGAGATCGTACTTCGGGCACCAGTCTATCTGAAATGCGGTGTTGGGAATATGCCGGATGTATTCGCTGGTGATGATAAAATCGTCCTGATCATCATCAACGATTAATATCTTTATGTCTTCGCGTCTGTTCATTTATTGAGTGTAGGAGCTGACTGCCTTTCAGGTAAAATGATGGTAAAACATGCGCCCTGACCTTCGATGTTTTCGGCGAAGATGAGGCCATGATGATGGTCGGTGATCTTTCTGCAAATAGCCAGACCGATGCCGGAACCCGGATATTCTGACTTGCCATGCAGCCGCTGAAATATCTGAAAGATCCGGGTGGCATACTCACTTTCAAATCCGATACCATTATCGCAAACCAGTATCTTCTGATAGGCAAGACCATTTTGCAAACGCATCTGCTGTTTTTCTGCAGCACTTACGGGCATCGCTTTGATGACGATCTCGGGGGGTACACCAGCTTTTCTGAACTTAATTGCATTGTTGACAATGTTCGAAAAAAGCTGTTTCAGCAACGAGGCAGACCCCTCTACATCAGGAAGTTTTTCAATCTGGAACCGGGCCTGTGTTTCATCAATGATCAGATCAAACTCATTTCGGATCTGCATCATCACAAAGTTGAGGTTCACATTCGTAAACTGCTGACCCACTCTGGATATGCGGGAGAACTCCAGCAGATTGTCAATAAGCAACCGCATGTTTTCTGCTGAAGCCAGGATGCGCCCGAGGTATAGTTTGCCTTCTTCGTCTATCGACTCTTCAAATTTCTCAAGGAGCCGGCCACTGAAGGTGCTGATTTTGCGAAGCGGCTCCTGAAGATCGTGGGAGGCCACATAGGCAAACTCCTCAAGTTCTTTATTGGATCGCTGCAACTCCGAGATCATCTCTGCTTTGGCCTGCCTTAGTTCATCAATTTCATTCAGCGAAGAATCATGTATCTGATGGTCGGACAATAAGAGTATGGCTCCGGAAGCATCCTGAGTAGCCTTTACATTCAGACGAAATGAGGGTGTAGTACCGTTTTTGTGTAGCAGTCGCACCTGCAAGTCTGCCGGTTTCTGCAAAGCTTTCAGGTTGCCCAGACTATGCTCCAGAAATGCACGGTCTTCGGGATGGATCACTTCCAGAAAGGAAGAATACCCTTGCTGAAAATCTACGGGGTTATAGCCCAGCAAACTGGCAAGCTGAGCCGGTGCGTAGTACAAAGTATGCTGCCCCGCATCGTAGGCGATCATGATACTACTGTACACCTCCGAAAAAACGCGCAACACTTCTGCGCCTGCTGGTTGATCCCGCAGGGCTGCAGGTACAGGCTTGGCCGTTTCTGAATTCATTAGAATTAATCGAGTTTAAAGGCCTTAAACTGCTTCATTTTATTGTACAATGTCTTTCGGTCGATGTTGAGCAGTTTTGCGGCCTTGCTTTTATTAAAGTTGCTTTGCTTCAGCGCTTCGAGTATCACCTCATACTCTGCGTCAAGGTTGGCACTTTTCAATCTGTTTTCATAGGATACGGTCACCGGTTCCGATGAAGTCATGTCTGCCATGTCGGTATCTGTGCTGCGCAAAGTATTGCGTTGTCCACCGGCGCCCGGCTCATCGAACTGCAGGCGGTGAAAATTCACGATCTCAAAGGGTAACGACTTGGCTTCAACATATTCTCCGTCGGTGAGCAGGGTTGATCGTTTGATCACATTCTTGAGTTCCCGCAAATTGCCATACCAGATATAGTTCAGAAAGATATGCTCCACCTCTTTCGAAAATCCTTTTACATCTTTTTCAAGCTCAGCATTAGTAAGTCTCAGAAAGTGGTTGGCAAAAAGCATGATGTCTCCCTTTCTTTCGCGGAGTGGCGGTACTTCAATGCTAAACTCATTGAAACGATGGTAAAGATCCTCGCGGAACTTACCGCTTCGGGCTGCATCCCAAAGACGTTCATTACTGGCTACAATAATTCGAACATCCAGTTCAATGTCTTTGTTGCCACCTACTCTTCGCATTTTTCTTTCCTGCACCACACGAAGGAGGGATATCTGAATATCGTAGGAAAGGTTGCCGATTTCGTCCAAAAAAATGGTTCCTTCATTTGCGATCTCGAAGCTCCCGATTTTCTGATTGAGCGCGCCGGTAAATGCGCCTTTTTCATGTCCAAAAAGTTCGCTTCCGGCCAGCTCTTTAGACAGTGCACCGCAGTCGATGGCCACAAAGGGTTTGTTTGCACGCTTGCTTTTGTTATGGATCTGCTGCGCAATAGCCTCCTTGCCGCTTCCGCTTTCTCCATAAATAATCACGCTGTAGTTGGTAGGCGCCACCAGTTCAATCTGTTTTAAAATATTGGCAAACTCAGCGCTGTCGCCCATGATGTAATTCTCATTTGAGGCAAAGGTCTTTAGCTTTCCGTTGCTACCGGGGGATGATGATGGAGAACTGCTGGCAGGTGTCCGTGCAGGTGCGGCTTCTGCTTTCTCATCCGACAGTGCTTTTTTGATCGTCAGCAATATCTCATCCGGAAACAGCGGCTTCGTTACATAATCGTAAGCGCCCAGTTTCATCACTTCCACAGCATCTTTCACATCACTATAGCCGGTGATGATGATGACGGGTGTGCCGGGATATAATTCCTTGATCTTACCAAGAATTTCAGCACCGGTCATATCCTCAAGCCGGAAGTCGCATAGTACAAGATCGGGCTGTTGTTTTGCCATCCAGTCTATAGCGGCCTTTCCGCTGTTCATGCCCGACACTTCGTGGCCGTGCCGCGTCAGAAAACGGTTGAGCAGGACGCACATGTCGTTATCATCATCAATAACAAGGATTTTACTCATAGTCTTGTTTACAATTGTGGTGTTTCAAATTTAAGTGTTAATCAAGCCCATACCGCACGTATTTGTGCAATGGGTATTTTCATCTGTTCGCGGTACTTGGCAACGGTACGCCGGGCTATATTATAACCTTTGGCCGAAAGGATATTAACGAGTTGCTGATCGGTGTACGGATGTCTTTTGTCTTCGCCTTCAATTGCTTCTTCTATTACCGACTGAATAACTTTATTGCTGATCACTTCACCCTTTTTATCGGCTATCCCTTCAGAAAAAAGATCTTTGAGATAAACCAGTCCGAAGTGTGTTTCCGCATACTTGTTGCTGGTAATGCGCGAAACAGTGGATATATCAAGCCCCGAAATATCGGCCACATTGCGCAGCACCATCGGCTTTAGCAAACGGATGTCGCCCTCCAGGAAATAATCATGTTGTATCTGCACAATACACTGCATAATCTTCATCATGGTTTCCTCACGCTGCTTCACTGCATTGACAAACCACTGTGCCGACTGGAGTTTGCTTTTCACATATTGTGTTGCACCACGGTCTTTGCTGCTTTGCTGAGCCAGTTGATCGTACAACGACTGGTTGACGAAAACATTATTTGCGCGGGTACTGAAAAGATTTACCTGAATGGTATCTCCAAACCGCGTAATGATAAAGTCGGGGATAATCGTTGCCTTAGGTTCGTATTCAGAAACGTTTTCTGTTACCGGATAAAACTTCAGCGTACCGATAAAATTGAGAATGATGCGCAGCTCTTCTTCGTCAATACCCAAAGCATGGTGGATCTTTTCGAACTGACGGTGCATCAGATCGTTATAGTGATGTTCCACCAGTTTTAACGCGCAGCGGATATCGGGCCTCTTTTGATTCATGGCCCGCAGTTGCAACAACAGACATTCCTGCACACTGCGCGCCCCCAACCCAATCGGGTCGAGCGTTTGCACAATGGCAATGCCCCGGTTGATCGTTTCTTCGTCAATAAGGGTTTGGCGAATAAAGGAGAGATCATCGGCAACCTCTTCCACCGGTTTATCCATCAACCCCTGATTGTTGAGTATGTCAATGATGTATTCTGCAAGCTGCAAGTCCTCCTCCGGAAGGCTTAACAAACGTAATTGCTGTTTAGCTTCATCTTTAAAGTGAACGAAGTTTTTGATCGGAATATTCGGTGCATCTTCCGTACTGAAATAATTCTGGTACTCGGCTTTATAATCAGGCGCATCTGCGTTATTGCATTCCTCCCAATCGCGACAATCCATCAGCGGATCCTGAGCTCCTGCATCAGCTTCCTCAAACTCCTTTTCTTCTTTGGTTTCGAGCAGGGGGTTTTCCTCCATCTCGTTGCGAATACGTTGCTCAAGTTCGATAGAATTGAGAAAGTAAAGATTGAGTAACTGTATTTGCTGCGGCAAAATCTTCAACTGCTGCTTCTGTGTCTGCTGCTGAGAAATCATAGGACTATTCTTTCGTGGTACTCTTTGATTAAATCAACCATGAAGCCAATTTTTTTTCGCGAAGCAATTTTTTTGTTGCAGAAAATAATCTGCTGATACTCTGCCACTTTAAGAAAACCTAAAACGTACATACAAAACCTATTATCATCCAGCACGTTTCAGCCGGCAGTTTCGCTGGGGAATATCTTCCACAAAACCGTAGATTTAACAACGCATGAAGAAAAGACTGAGACTGATTTTCGCGGGCTTCTGTGTGTCTTTCGCCATCATGGCTGCACTGTCGCTATTTGCCCTGAAGCAGTTTTCGGGACTCATTGAGAACAGCGAAGAAGTAGATGATACCTATATACTGATCTCACGACTTTACGAGCTCGGCAACCTCACCAAAGAAACGGATATCCTGGAACGATCTTACCTGCTGACGCGAGACAGTGATTATCTGTTTGAGATGGAAGGACTGATCCAAAAACTTATCCCGGCAAAAGACAGTCTTGGAAAGTATATCAGCAAAGACCCCGAACAGAAGGGCTATGCCGCCAATCTTGGCAGTGAGCTTGTAGAAAAACGCGACAAAGTCCGGGCAACTATCCTGGCTTTCGACACATCCATGGCAGCGCCGCCCCTCGCCTTGCTGAGAGATGAAATCGCCGCACGTCAGCGCGTGGAACAATATCTTTCAAAAATGCGAAGCCGTGCACACAAAGCTTTGAAAGAACACGCCAAGGTTAAGATCTATTATCAGGAGGTCACCTTCTCTTCCATACGGTATCTGCTCACCATCTTCGCATTCATCACCCTGGTCTTATTCTTCTTTATGATCCGCGAGCTCAAACGCCGCATGGCGTTTCAGGAAGAACTGCAAATGAAAGTTGCCGACCTTAAACGCTCTCATGCAGAACTCGAACAGATTGCCTATGCAGTATCGCACGATCTTCAGGAACCGCTTCGGAAAATCCAGATCTTCAGCAACAGACTTTCCCTGAAAAAAAAGGACCGGCTCGATGAAGAAAGTATCCTTACCCTCGACCGCATCAACAGCTCAGCCTCCCGTATGCATGAGCTGATTGATGACCTGATGAACCTTACCAATTTGCTGCAGGATGAACACACCGAACCGGCAGACCTGAATGAACTGTTGCAGTTGGTGCTGGGCGACCTCGACGAACGTATCCACGAAAGCGGAGCGACAATACAGGCCGAAGTGATGCCGGTTATCTCCGGCCACAGGAAACAGATCCAGTTACTGTTGCGCTCGTTGATAGATAATGCACTGAAGTTTGCACAGGAGAACAAGAAGCCTGTTGTATCTATTCGCCACGACCGGGTCAATGCATTGGAATTAAGAGACTATAACATCACCGTTCCCGACGAGCAATTGTTTGACCGGATCACTATTGCCGACAATGGCATTGGCTTCGAAGACAAGTTCATCAACAAGATGTTTCAGATCTTTCAAAGCCTGCACAACAAAGAGTCGGGGTACTCCGGCAAAGGCATTGGTCTGGCCATCTGCCAGCGCGTGATGGCCAACCATGGCGGATATATCATTGCCCACGGCCGGCCACAAATCGGCGCTACGTTTCGACTTTACTTCCCGATAAAAAATTAGCCGTTGATCACGTCACCCCCGTTCACATGAATCGTCTGTCCGGTGACATAGGCACTTTCGTCGCTCGCCAGATAAACGTAGGCAGGCGCCAGCTCGTAGGGATAGCCAGCTCTTCCCAAAGGCGCATCCTTGCCAAACTTTCGAAGTTGTTCCACATCGAAAGAGTAAACTACCAAAGGTGTCCAAACCGGACCTGGCGCTACGGCGTTTACCCTGATTTTTTTGCTGGCCAGGTTTTGTGATAGCGAACGCGTAAAGGATACGATGGCGCCTTTGGTTGCGGAATAGTCGAGCAAATGACCGCTGCCTCTGTATGCAGTTACCGATGCTGTATTGATGACGCAGTCACCTTCGCCCATATAGCCAAGTGCAGCCTGTGTGCTATAAAACTGAGAAAATACATTCACGGAAAACGTGCGCATCAACTGCTCTTCGGAAATATCTCTGATGTCGATAGCTTCCTGATGAGTGCCGGCATTGTTTACCAGTATGTTCAATTTGCCCAGGCTGCCTATGGTTTGCTGTACCATGCGGGTACAAAACTCTTTCGAGCTCACATCACCTTTTTGCAGCAAGCAGCGCCTGCCCTCAGCTTCAACCAGTCTTCTCGTTTCATCTGCATCTTCGTCGCTGTCGAGATAGGCAATAGCTACATCCGCACCCTCTCGGGCAAAATGTACCGCTACCGCCCGGCCAATGCCGCTATCGCCGCCGGTTATTAAAGCCACTCTGTCCTTAGGCCTTTGGGCACCCGTATAATCGGGTAGTATGACTGGCTTATCCAGATGCTTCTGAAATTCACCCTTTTCTTTATTGCTAATGTCGGTTTGCTTATTCTGCCGGGTCATAATTGCTCTTTATGCCGGACCCCCAAAAATTCACGCCACGCCGGCGAGATGCATATTCCGGCGGTTTGAACTTAAATTTGTTGATCACTATAAAAACTGAGGAGCATGGCAAGGATTGTCGTTACAAGACCTAAAGAATGGATGCATCGTTTCAATCGTTACACACTCTCGATAGATGGTGTTGAGCACGACTCGATTCGAATGGAAGAAGTTAAGGAAATCAACCTGGCTGCGGGGCGTCATCGGCTGCAGGCAAGGATGAACTGGCTTACCAGCAATGAGATGATCTGCAATCTGGGCGAAGATGAAATTTTATATGTCCGGCTAACGGTTCAGCCCCGGATTACATGGGTAAGGGCGATTGTCAGCGTGCTCGTGCTTAGCTATATCCTCTTGCTGCAGCGCTTTTTCAGAGATCAGCACAGCGTAGCCGAATACGCTTTCTGGACGCTTTTGGTACTGGCGCTTTGCACCGTAGCCTATGATATTACCGTGGGCAGGAAGAGCTATTTGCGACTCACTCGCGATGATAAATAAAGAAGCAGTGCGTGAACACTGCTTCCTTAGCTTTTTGCCGGACGAATGAAATCGCTATTCCGGTTTGGGCTCGTTTGCTCCTTTCTTCCTAATGTCTTCCACTTCTTTCATGAACGCTGAAACGCTTACATCGGAATAGGTGCCAAAGGCGTCGATGAGTGTTCCTTTAAGGCCGTCGGTCGTTTCTATCACGTACATGATCACCATATCGCCCGGATCAGACTCACCTTCGAAGCGGTAAAAATTGATGACGTGTATATCTGCAGGCTGATAATACTGATCGCGCGCTGTAGAATACAAGCCCTGTTTGGTGACTTTGAAACTATCAGTGTATCCGTCTTTTACCACCTTGTTCACGCAACTTGTCAGCGTGTTCATGAAAGTTACCTTGTCGTTGGGTTGATTATATTCTTTAGTCCACATAAAAATTCTTTTAGTAAACACAGAGAAAATATGCTGCCAGACACATGGGTCGCCGGATTTTGCTTATGTGAAAAAATACGACCACTGACTATCAGGTATTAATGAAATCCAAAAGGGCAGATAAATGGTTACATGCCGGCGCAGCGCATATATAACAGCAAGAAATTGTGGAAAAACGTCCACGTGACGGATAAGAACTGTTTTCTCGCCTCCCCGAAAAAAATAAAAGGCCGCACTACCAAATGTAGGCTGGCCTTTCTATTCATTTTGCTATGGGTAAGTCGCTTTATCGCACGCGGCTAACGTGTGCTTAACTGCTGTTGTAGCCCACGGCTCTTTTCCAGGTGCGACTGCAGCACGGGTATCGTCTTTGCAATCAGTGTCTTTAAATCCGGCGATTGCACATTGCCTTCCGCATCCGTAAAATCATCGGTCATTTTTTGATGATCATCTACCATTTTATCGGACCATGCTTTATCAAAATCTTTTCCCGAAGGCATATTCGCCAGATCATTGGAATGCTCGGCAGTATCCACGCCAGAGAGGCTGATGTTATTGGCCGTAAGGTAGCCTCGCAACTGGCTTCCGAGCCTGGCGTGATCTTTCATCATTCTTGAGGCCAGCACTTTGACGTCTGCTCCACCCTTTTGCACACCGAGGCGCAAAGCGCGTAGCTCCCGGGTATTCGATTCCAGAGCGTCCGACAAAAAATTTTCGTCCGCATTGCCGTGGATCAGGCTGTCCACTTCATTGCCCAGCCTATCCATCCCATGTTCCACCTTTGATGCAATGCTATCGGTAGTGTTTTCCATTTTTTCCTGTGAGGAATCACTGCAACTGCTGCAGTACACCAGTGCCAGTAAAGCTACGCCGGCCATCCAGTGCGGTTTTCTATCCATAAACTGAAAATGCATTTAGTACTTTATGTTCATCTTTATTTCCTCTTGCAACTCTTATTTATCGAGCGCTTCGTGAGCATCGCGGAATTTCTTGATCAGGTCGTGCGATTTCTTTTCGGAATTGTACTGTTCGGTGATCAGCGAACGGGTTTCGCCATCCAGGTCTCCCTCATTGTTCAAAGCCGATTCATAAGCTCGTCGCCAGGCATCTTCGCCAAATTCGCAGGACGAAAGAATGGCTTTACGATCGCTGCCGGTAAAAGTTGCCTTCACATCCATCCAGGCGCGATAGATCTTGCCTGAATTGGTAGTGCCTTCCTCCGCATTGCTCACACCCGCCTCGGTACATTTTTGCATCAGCTCCTGTTTATACTGCTGGCTTTCCCTTATCATCCCTTCGAATGTAGCTTTGAGATCTACATCAAGGTCTTTCGATTCGTTGATGGCTCTTTCATATCCTGCTATCCGGTCGTTGTTGATCAGGATCAAATCGTTGAGAATCTCAAGCTTCGCTTCATTGTTCTGCATAAAAATCTATTTTTCTTGTTTAGCACACAGGGTAAAAAACTATGCCATATCTGAAAGAGGCAGGCTTCTACCGGATGTCGAATCCCTTTTACCAAATGCCGGATCCAACTGTCCCGACGGGCATCATTCAGCAGATCAATGAAAACACATTATTTTGCGGCTATGAACGAGATGTTTGAGCTGTTGAAGTACACAGTGCCCGCTATTGTAGTGCTGATTGCCACTTCTGTGATTGTGAGAAGGTTTTTGCTCACAGAAACGAAGGTGAAACAATATGAGATGCTTCGCGAAAATCAGGACGCTACCGTGAGGCTGCGGCTCCAAGCTTATGAACGACTGGTGCTTTTTATAGAACGCATTCATCCTCGTCAGTTGGTGCCGAGGTTGTACCAGTCGGGGATGACGGTGGCAGACCTGCAGGCTGTGCTCATCTACAATGTACGGGCGGAGTTTGAACACAATCTTTCGCAGCAGATCTATGTGAGCAGGCAAGTGTGGGATATGGTGCGGCAGGTAAAAGAGCAGGAGCTGAATATGATCAACAGCATAGCCCAGCAATTGAATCCCGACGACTCTGCTAAGGAATTGCACAAACGAATGGTAGATTATGTGCTGACACTTGAAGGAGAACTCCCCACCGATGCCGCACTTCAACTCATCAACGACGAGGCAAAATCCGTGCTTCAGTACGGCGCCAATGCATAGGATCAACAATAAGAACAAGCGTATTATCTAACTATGTCTGAGAAGAAAATCATTACCGATTCAGGAATCGAAATCAAACAGGTGTATGATCAGCCCGTTGCCATGACGGAGCAGCCTGGCTCTTTCCCGTTTACCCGCGGTGTGCATGCGTCTATGTATCGCGACAGGCTGTGGACGATGCGGCAATATGCCGGCTTTAGCACTGCGGAAGAGAGCAATAAGCGATACCACTATCTGCTCAGTCAGGGTGTAATGGGACTTTCAGTAGCCTTCGATCTTCCCACGCAAATAGGTTACGACTCAGACCATGCCATGTCGGAAGGCGAAGTAGGCAAGGTGGGTGTGGCAATCGATTCGCTTGAGGATATGGAGATTCTGTTCAAAGGCATCAACCTGCAGGACGTTTCCACTTCAATGACCATCAACGCCACAGCGTTTATCTTGCTGTCATTTTATATTGCGCTTGCCAAAAAACAAGGAGCTGACATCCGTAAAATATCGGGCACAATTCAAAATGATATTCTGAAAGAGTATGCTGCGCGCGGCACTTACATCTATCCGCCCGCTCCTTCCATGCGCCTCATTACCGATATCTTTGAATATTGCAGCAAGGAAGTACCCAAATGGAATACTATTTCTATTTCCGGATACCATATTCGCGAGGCGGGATCAACCGCTGTGCAGGAACTTGCATTTACATTAGCTAATGGAAAAGCCTATCTGCAGGCAGCTATCGCAAAGGGTTTAGATATTAATGTATTTGCACCGCGCCTTTCCTTTTTCTTCAATGCGCACAACAATCTCTTTGAGGAAGTGGCAAAGTTTCGCGCTGCGAGAAGGATGTGGGCAAACATCACTAAATCATTAGGCGCCACCGATCCAAAGGCACAGATGTTGCGCTTCCATACGCAAACCGGAGGAAGCACCCTTACGGCACAGCAACCCCGCAACAACATAGTGCGGGTAAGTATGCAGGCGCTCAGCGCAGTGCTCGGCGGCACACAATCCTTGCATACCAACGGCTACGATGAGGCGCTTTCGCTTCCCACCGAAGAAGCTGCCACCATTGCCCTGCGCACCCAACAAATTATAGCATTTGAGAGCGGCGCCACACAGACCGCCGATCCACTGGCGGGTTCCTACTATGTAGAAAGCCTTACCAATGAAGTGGAAGCTGCTGCCTGGAAGCTGATCGAGAAAATTGACGTCATGGGCGGCGCGGTAAAAGCCATCGAACAGGGATTTGTTCAGGACGAAATTGCGCGGGCAGCTTATGCTTACAACAAGGCAATAGAAGAAGGTGAAAAAATAATTGTAGGCGTCAATAAGTTTACCTCAAAAGACGCGGAAGAAACGCCGGTCTTCAAAATTGACGACAGCATTCGCGTGGTGCAATCGGAAAAACTGAAGGCGCTGCGCGAAAAAAGAGACAACAGCAAAGCAAATGAATGCCTGGAAAAAATAAGGCAGCAAGCTTCCACCACTGAAAACCTGATGCCTGCCGTAATTGAAGCCGTAGAAAACCTTTGTACACTGGGGGAAATTTCGGATGTGCTGCGTTCGGTATGGGGTGAGTATAAAGGCTAAGACAGCGCCGAGAAATAACCGTCATCAATTTGGACTTTGTAACTTGCTCTATTAGTTGCAGATGGGAATGTGCACGTTCGCGCGATTGCAGTTGTGTTCAATACTGGTTCGTGCGGACACAAACCAAGGCGGAGGATGACAGAATCTTTTAAAAGGCTACCCTCAACTCGGCATGTCAGTACAAATTAAGAGCTTTCGTTTCTGATACATTGAAAAAATTCAGACTTATCAATAATGAAAACATAGCTGACCATCTTGCCATTACTGCTGATAATTAAATGTAAATAATTTCTAAGTTTATCTTTTGAAATATAAGACTTTACTGTAAGGGTAATAGAATGGCTTGAAAAAGCTGCAAAAATTTCTTTATTGATTGTACTCAATGTGTAGGGAGTGAATTGTAACATATATTTCATGTGAAAGAAACTGATGTTGTCTATTAACGCGTTACCTGAAAGGGTATGCCCCTGAGACAGACTCTTTGCTTGTACTTTGTCTGAGAACCGAATACAAAACATCCAGGAGCCGTTTTTATAACTACTCTCTATTGTATTTTTATCACACTTTGTTCTGTACTCATACAAACCATCGTTAGGGTTTCCACTAAGTATGGAAATAACATTCTGTTTGATTATTTCATTTTTTAACTGATCCACAACAAGTGGAATTATTACCTTTTCATAATCCTTTCCATATATAACATTACTAGCCAAGAGAAATAATATATTGAAAACTGTGCTTTTCATTTTGTTGGTAATTAACGGCTAGTCAAAATTGGACTTGTTCTGTTGTTCGACATGTTAGCGCAACGCATGTCGAACTCAGGGATGAGGTGGATTTGTAATCCACTTCCGCACGCGTTTCCGCGTATGCCTCAGTACAAACATGCCGGTTTCTGGTCCCACCATGCTCTTTGTCTGCTTCTCGCCTAACATACATTGAATTTAGCAACTTCAATTGTTATATGCAACCATAAGTTGATCATAGACAATTCTTTAACGTAGAAATTTTTTTAGGAAACGTGAGCGGATAAACAACAATATTTTGGAAAGTTTACCGAGCGGGAACTGAAGTTCTGTAACAGGGTAAGTTGCCAATTGCCTTACGCCCGGATGGATCAGGGAATTTCTATTATTCTTCCTCTTCTTTTTTGTTCGAGCGCCCAGGCGGTAATAGCCACTTTATTATAACTCTCTATGCCATCTTTTTGATGGTGCAACTTCAGGTATCCATCATACAGCGCACCGCTATAGTCGCTAATATCACTATCATACCGTTTGCGGATAGCCCGCAAGGTATCGAGATGGGCAAGTGTTACCGGATTCAATTGAGCACGCAGCAGCTTCGCCTTGGTAGTATCATACATCCGGAGCCGGGCATGGGTATATAACCAGAGATTAAAATACGCTGAATACCGAAAAACGCTGTCGTCGGGAACCGTACTGATGGCATAAGACAAAAGGTTGGCATCGTCTTCGGCAGCAATACCCGACTGATGCGCCATCTCGTGGCAGATAACAAAGGGCAGCATAAATGAAGGCAGATACTTGTTGACCTGTGCCTCTCCCGTCCACGGATTGTAATAACCCTGAATGCCGAAATGCTGCATCAGATAACCAAATATGGAGGGTTTCACCTTCACCCCATAGTTGCGGGTGCGGCTATCGGTATATTGCCTGTAGTATTGTTGCGCTTCTTTGTCTATGGCTTTGAAAGAAACATCGCGGTAGCCCGGGGCATAACTGTTCAGCCTTGTTATAAGAAATTGGTCGAACTGTTCCAGCGTGCTGTCTTTTTTCCAATGAGAACGGTCGAGTTTCCAATAGTTGGTGAGTGTGGGTTTGTAATAATTTCCTCCCCATCCGAGAATAAAGAGGATATAAACGCTTCCGAATACGATAAAGGTCAGCAACACCGAATTGCCGAGGTCATGCTTGTACTTTTTCAGCTTAATTATAAAATATACCCAGCGAACGAAAGTGATCAAAAGGGCAAGAGCCGCAGCGATATACAGCACATCGCCTACGCTAAATGGCACAAGACTAAACACAATATTTCGGGCCGACTGAAACGGATGAAAAATATAAGCATCGTAAAATCTTACCACTTTGGAATGGGCGGGAAGCAGATACTGTATCGCTGTTAACACAAGCGCCAGCACCAAAATTGCCAGTAACTTTTTTCTATAGCGCGTTCCTTCTTCCAACTTTTCTTTTTACAAGCTTTAACTCATGGGCGGGTTATCTTTGCCTCTTTCTAAGTTAGTTCATTTAACCACCAAGATGACAACCTTCAAAAACATATTTTTCCTCCCGTTCACTGGCATACTGATATGCATAACCCTTTCTGCCTGTAAAGACAACAAAGAAGATGCCACTAAAAGTCCGGGTCGCTCGAAAGAGCTGAAGGCTGAGGGTTTTCTGGTAGTTCCTCAAACCTTTCAGCACGATATCAGCGCCAGCGGAACACTGCTTCCCAACGAAGAAGTGGAGATACATCCTGAGGTGTCGGGAAGGATCACTGCCATAAAGTTTACGGAAGGGTCTTTTGTAAAAAAGGGGCAAACATTACTGCAGATCAATGACGCGGACATCATAGCACAGGTGGAAAAACTAAAGGCACAAAAAGCACTGCAACAAAAAATGCTGGAACGGCAACAGGAACTGCTCCGGATTGGCGGGATCAGCCAACAGGACTACGAGACTACCCAAACCCAGATTGCATCCATCAATGCAGACATTGCCTATCAGGAGGCACAGCTAAGAAAGACAAGAATACTGGCGCCGTTTGATGGAAGGATCGGAGTGCGTGATGTGAGTGTTGGCGCCATCGTATCGCCGGCCACAAACGTCGCCACGCTGCAGCAGTTGCACCCGTTAAAAATTGATTTTACCGTACCGGATGAATATCGTAGTTCGCTCACACCGGGCAAGGCGGTTTTCTTCACTACGGCAGAAGGAGATGAGCAGTTTGCAGGTAAAATATCGGCCATCGACCCCGGGGCAGAGCGCAACACACGGGCCATCAGAGTGCGGGCGGTGGTGCCGAACCCTGACGGAAAACTAACGGCAGGATCGTTTGCACATGTGCGCATTACGAGCCAAAGTAATGCAGATGCATTGCTGGTACCTTCACAAGCTGTCATTCCTACATCGCGGGAGAAAAAAATGGCGCTGGTGAAGAACGGAAAAGTGACACTGAATGTAGTGACCCTTGGCGAACGCACGAAAGATAAAGTGGTGGTACTAAGCGGGGTGTCGCCCGGCGACACGGTCGTCGTCACCGGACTGATGCAGGTAAAACCTGGCATGGATGTTAAGATTGTGAAGTTGCAGGAGTAGCGTTCACCTAACAACTATCCATACATGGGTTTGATCAGCTTTACAGAAAACGGGCTTTATTGCAGCAAGGGCGATTTTTATATAGACCCATGGAGGCCGGTAAAAAAAGCGGTTCTAACGCATGCACATTCGGATCATGCCCGCGCCGGATCTGAAAAATACTTCGCGCATAAGGACAGCGCGCTTGTGCTTCGGGCTCGTTTGGGAGAAAATATCAGGCTGGAGACAGCAGGCTATGGAGAAGGGTTTTCGTGCCATGGCGTAAAAGTGACGCTTTATCCTGCAGGACATATTTTGGGTTCGGCACAGGTAGCCGTAGAAAGCGACGGAGAAAAATGGGTTGTCTCCGGCGACTACAAAACAGCGTACGACGGTATCACCCCCGCCTTCGAGCCCGTACCTTGCCATACGTTCATTACAGAAAGCACCTTCGGTCTTCCTATTTATCAATGGAAAAATCAGGATCAGATCATGGCGGAAATAGACCAGTGGGTACGGAGCAATCAGGCACTGGGCAGGTATAGTGTTCTATCGGCCTACAGCCTGGGGAAAGCACAGCGACTGGTCTATAGTTTATCGAAGTTTGGATACCCTATCTACGCTCACGGCGCTATCTATAACATGCACGAGGTAGTACGAAAAACCTGGGATCTGCCGCCTGTGCACTGGCTGAAACCCGACACGCCCAAAGATGCGGTGCAACGGGGAATCATATTGGCAACCGGTTCGGCTATTGATAGTCCATGGATGAAACGATGGTCGCCCTACGCCCTGGGCATTTGCAGCGGGTGGATGCAGGTGCGCGGTGCCCAGAGACGTCGCAATGCCGATGCCGGCTTTGTGCTAAGCGACCACGCAGACTGGAACGGGCTGATCACTGCAACACTGGCTACCGGTGCTTCCTGCGTCTATGCCACACATGGCTTCAGTGCGGCTTTGGCACGCTATCTTAAAGAACATCATGGGTTGCGAACAGGCGTTGTAAAAACGGCTTTCGGAGAAGATGAAGAAGACTGATCCATAGCGAGCATCCGACACAGCATAACAGCCATTTCACCTACCTTTGCCGGTCAATGAAAACCTTCAATGTTCCGCTGCACTATCGCAGTCCGCTGGTTTCTGCCATCAAGAAAAAACGAAAGGCCGACGATAAACTTAAGAAAGATTTTAGTCCCACTATTTTAGAAATAGGCTCGCTAAAAATCATTCTCGCCCGCCATTTCGGTTTTTGCTATGGAGTGGAAAACGCCATCGAGATCGCCTTTAGGGCTGTGGAAGAAAATGAGGGTAAAAGAATTTTTCTTCTCAGTGAAATGATACATAACCCGGGCGTCAATGCCGACCTTCAGGCGCTGGGTGTACGGTTTATTATGGATACCAAAGGCAATATGCTGCTGGATTGGGACGAACTGACGAGTGACGATGTGGTGATCATACCTGCCTTTGGCACCACGCTGGAGCTGGAGGAAAAACTCAAAGAAAAAGGCATCGAGCCTTCACGCTACGAAACTACTTGCCCCTTTGTAGAAAAAGTATGGAACAGGGCTGAAAAAATTGGCAAAGATGGCTATACAATAGTCGTACATGGTAAACCGGGGCACGAAGAAACCCGTGCAACGTTTTCGCATAGCCAAGCCCACACCCCCACCGTGGTCGTAAAAGACCTGCAACAGGCCACACGATTGAGTCTATATCTCACAGGCCAATTGCCGACGGAACAATTCTACGTAGATTTTGCGGGTCAATATTCCGACGGATTTGATGTGCAAAAAGATCTTCAGCGCATTGGTGTGGTCAACCAAACTACGATGCTGGCCAGTGAAACGCAGGGCATATCAGATTATCTGCGGCAGGTGATGGTGACTCATCATCAGCTTGAGGAATCTATCGTCTCTCAGCGCTTTGCCGATACCCGCGACACACTTTGTTATGCGACCAACGACAATCAAAGTGCAGTGCAGGCTATGCTTGAGGAACCTGCCGACCTCGCTATGGTTATTGGCGGTTATAATAGTTCTAACACATCCCACCTCGTGGAGCTCTGCGAGCAGAAACTTCCTACTTATTTCATTAAGGACCCTTCCTGCATTATCAGCCAAGAAAAAATCCGACATTTTGATCTACATCGTCATCTGGAGGTGGAATCAGAACATTATCTCCCCAACCTAAGCCCGTTGCGAATTCTGATTACCTCCGGAGCTTCCTGCCCTGATGCACTGGTGGAAGCGGTTATCGAACGGTTAGCAGAATTGACCACCAACGCCGGCAAACTTGATGAAGTAGCGCAACAATTTCAGACCAGCTAAACGAGCCCCGTCGTGTTCAGAGCAGATAGGCTCAATCCTCTGCTCGAGTACCAGCACAACTGCGAACCAAAACAAAAGAGGCTGTCTCGGGTTATGGAGACAGCCTCTTGAAAATCGTTGACGTAAGGATTCGAATTATTCCTTCGTCACTTTGATCGTCTGGCTATGACTGGCGTCGGTGTACTTGATCAGGTACATGCCCTGTGCCAGACCATTCATGCTGATCTGCACCTGAGCCTGATCCATTGTTACCCTACGCACCACCTTGCCGGTTACA
>JAFIGV010000031.1 GCA_017849575.1 Flavipsychrobacter sp.
GGCTGCTGATGCGAAACCGAGGATGGCTGTTGCTGCGATGATGATCTTTTTCATGACTGTTTGTTTTGTTTGTGTTTTGTTGTTTTGTTGTTTGATGATGCAAAGATGAAACCGTGCACAAGGCTGTGCAAACAAAGCGAGCTCGTTAACGCAGCCTTTACAGGCGGTTAACAAACGCACAACAAAGCATGAGGGGAAAACAGCAGCAGCTTAGTGCTAACTATGACACGAGAAAAGAGGCCGAACAACACCGATCTATTTCAGCGCTTCCTTTTCCTTTTGCAACTGAAGCATCTGATCTCTCAGGCGGGCGGCTTCCATAAAGTCGAGGTCTTTGGCAGCCTTCTCCATTGCCTTCCGGGTTTGGGCAATGAGCTTATCTAACTGTGAAGCCGATCTGTAGCCTACTTCTTCTTCGGCCGCAAGCATCGCTGTATCGTCGCTGATGGCATACTTGCTGTTTTGATCATAGCCCTTTATATCAAGCACCGAAGTCTGCTTCAATATCTGCTCTCTTGATTTGAAAACCGTTTGCGGAATAATGCCATGTTCTGCATTATACTTCAACTGCTTTTCCCTCCGGCGATTAGTTTCATCGATGGTGCGCTGCATGCTTTCTGTGATGCTATCCGCATAAAAAATCACCACGCCTTCTACGTTTCTTGCCGCGCGGCCCGCCATTTGGGTAAGCGAGCGCTCGTCGCGGAGAAAGCCTTCTTTATCTGCATCTAAAATGGCCATCAGAGAGACTTCAGGCAAATCCAGTCCCTCCCGCAGCAGGTTGACGCCAACCAGCACATCAATGTTGCCCAGCCGCAGATCACGGAGTATTTCTACTCGCTCCAGGGTATCTACTTCGGAATGTATGTATTTAGAGCGAATGTTGATGCGCTTGAGGTATTTATCCAGTTCTTCTGCCATGCGCTTGGTCAGTGTTGTGACCAATACACGATGCCCGCGTTGTACACGTTTATCAATCTCATCCAGCAAATCATCGATCTGGTTGATACTGGGTCTTATTTCAATAGGCGGATCAAGCAGACCTGTGGGTCGCACCACCTGCTCCACCACCACACCTTCACTTTGATCCAGTTCATATTTACCCGGTGTTGCACTTACGAATATCACCTGGTTGAGTAAGGTCTCGAATTCCTGAAAATTGAGCGGGCGATTATCCAGCGCCGAGGGCAGCCGGAACCCAAAGTCAACCAGATTGAGTTTGCGGCTACGGTCGCCACCATACATTCCACTGATCTGAGGTACGGTAACATGGCTTTCGTCAATGATCATCAGAAAATCTTTGGGGAAATAGTCAATCAGGCAGAAGGGCCGGGTGCCCGGTCGTCTGCGGTCCAGAAAACGGGAATAGTTTTCTATGCCATTGCAATAACCCAGTTCCTGTATCATTTCCAGATCGTAGGTAACGCGCTCTTTGATCCGTTGTGCTTCGAGCGGTTTGTTAATCCCTTTGAAGTAGGTCTCCTGCGCAAACAACTCGTCCTGAATTTCATGAATGATCTGAGCCATCTGATCGCGGGGTGCCAGATAGAGATTTGCCGGAAATATGGCCGCATTTTGCATCGTGCCGATACGCTTTCCGGTATCAGTCTCGAAACTTTCAATCTCCTCGATCTCGTCACCGAAAAAACTGATCCTGTAACCATAATCCACATAAGGTAGGTTCACATCTACCGTGTCTCCCTGCACACGAAAAGTACCTCTGGAAAACTCGCCCTGGCTACGGTTGTACAAAGAATTCACCAGAGCATGGAGGAACGAATTTCTCGGCACCTGATCGCCGATGCTGAAACGGATAATGCTATTGGCATATTCTGTGGGATTACCGATACCATAAATGCAGGATACAGAGGCGACGACGATAATATCCCTTCGGCCACTGAGCAGGCTGGAAGTGGCACGCAGTCTTAACTTTTCCAGTTCTTCATTGATGGAAAGATCCTTCTCGATATAAGTGTCTGAGGTAGGAATGTATGCCTCAGGCTGGTAGTAATCATAGTAGGAAACAAAGTACTCTACAGCGTTGTCGGGAAAAAACTGGCGAAACTCACCATAAAGCTGGGCCACCAGTGTCTTGTTGTGCGTCAGTACCAGCGTGGGCTTCTGCACTTGCTGAATGACATTGGCCATCGTAAACGTCTTGCCCGAGCCGGTAACACCCAGCAGCGTCTGAAATTTCTCTTCACTATAAATGCCATTAACGAGCTCCTCGATAGCTCTGGGCTGGTCTCCTGCTGGCGGATATGGCCGGTTGATTTTAAACATCTGTTGCAAAATTCAGGAAAACCGGATAAAAAGCCGGCCAGCATGCTGCAAAAACAGGCTGAGCTATTCTGACTGTGCAAAACGTTTGTCGCTGATAAACTCATCGTCGTTGAGCGTATTCAAAAACTCCAGCAGGTCCGAACGTTCGGCGGCGCTCAGCGTAATACCATTTTGAAGCAAGGGATCGAGCGTAGCCGAGGACACGATACCGGAAGTGTAATGATCTAATACCTGATTAAGAGTGTTGAACCGTCCATCGTGCATATAAGGCGCTGTATAGCGCAGATTGCGCAGCGACGGCACTTTGAACTTGTGCATATCCTCAGCCAGTAGCGTTATTCTTGCGCGACCGGAATCATTGAGCGCTGTAACCGGCAAACCATTGTTACGATAGCTGTAATCCGAAAACAAAGGATCGGTATGGCATCCCGAGCATTTGCTGCGATATACCGACAAGCCCCGCAATTCCGCATCGCTCATCGATCCGCCCGGCGCGCCGGTGATGTATTTATCATAACGCGAATGGTCAGACACAAGCATGCCCATAAACTGAGCCAGCGCTTTCAGCATCCTTTGCGAATTGATCGTTTCGTCTCCGAATACTTCCTGAAACCGATTTTTGTACTCCGGATCCTGTGCCAGCTTGGCCACCACATTGTTCAGATTTTCGTCCATCTCCACCGGATTCTGTATCGGATTGATCGGTTGAACTTCGATATGATTGGAACCGCCGTCCCAAAAAAATCCATGATGCCAGTTGAGATTGAATAAAGCAGGCGAATTGCGATTGCCCAGCTTGTTGTCCACACCATGACTAAAATTATGTCCGAGCTGCGCAAATGCCGAGAACTGCTGATGGCAACTTCCGCAGGACACCGAGTTATCGCGGCTGAGTCGAGGGTCGTAGAAAATCTTCTTTCCCAACTCAAAGCCCGCCTGCGACAATGAATTACCTTCAAATTTATACGCTGGCTCCGGCCATCCCCCGGGTGTGTGGAATGTTATGGACGTCTGAGGATCAAGATCTGCATCGGGCTGACAACCTGCGGTCACCACGAGGATAAAAAGGCACAATAAGGCGCTGCTACGAAATTTATTCATTAGTCAATATGGTCTATTCTAAACATGTCTGCATAATTGCTGGAGATCATTACCGCATCCGCTCCCAGCGACGCAATAACGGGATAGGTTGCAATATTGATGGTCTGCGGGGTTTTAAACCATTCCAGTGCGTCTGCAATGATGTGCAGGTTTTTTGTAGCGTCTTTCCCTATAACAATAGGTTGTGGAAAATTGAGCGTAACCTTTTGCAATACAGAGTTTTCACCTCGAAAACCGGCAATGTGATAAGCAACATTCCCTCCTGCCGATTGTGGTGACTCGCCTTCAAGTTTGGCCATGATGTAGCCGTTATTCCAGTCCCAGAACATGCCATTGGCCGGGTCAAGCGCACCGGTCTGAGCACCACTGGTGTTGCGTCTTTCATCTACACCGATGAGGAACTGTAGTTTGGCATAGGTGCCGGGCGGCAACCCTTCGAGTAGAAAGGTCTTAGAGTCGCTCTTTTCTTCATTTACCAGATAATAGCTTTCGGGCACTGCATAGCTCGCCGTGTCGCTGAATAAAACAATATTGCTTACGTAGTACTCAAAAATGTTAATCTTCAACGAATCGCCGTTCTCGGTAAGGTACCAGTCGTTGTGCAATACCAGAGGTTCATCACCCGCCTTGTTCTGAAAACTAAGCCGAAGCTTTCCGGGTGTATTCTGACTTGTATCAACCGGCACGATGGGTGCAACTACGGGGTCAGCTTTCTTTCTGCAGGCTACCAGCGAAAGGAATAAAATCAAAACGGAAAAACGCATCATGCTGCTCTGGTGTTTTTGCGAATTTAAAAAAACTAAAGGTATTGATCATCAATCGCTTTTACCATTTCAGGTCTTCATCATCGCTGGCAGGGGGTGGATTCACTTTTCGCGATTGAATTTTCTGCAACTGACGGTTGTAGATAGCCTCGGCAAGTTGCCGCACAAAGTCCGAAGCATCAAGGGCGGAGGGCTGTAACAGTCGCTCGGGAATATCGAGCCGGTACATTAACTGAAAAAAATCATCGGGGCGACCTTGTAACAAACGGGTAATAGCAGCTTCGAGCCGGTCAATGATCTCAGCTTTTGTGAGGCCTTGCTGTAGGGTGACCCCAAAGATTCCCTGCAGCGACTTGCCCAATGCTTCATTTTCATTCATAAAAAAAAACCGGAGTGTTGCTCCGGCAATTTAAAAAACTTCTGATTCAGACGAGATCAAAATACATAGACACTGTTCAGCACTTTTTCTTTCACCGCGGCCAGCGGAATACGCTCCTGAAGCATCGTGTCCCGGTACCGTATCGTCACGGTCTGGTCTTCCTTGGTTTGGTGGTCTATGGTTACGCAGAAGGGCGTACCGATGGCATCCATCCGGCGGTATCGCTTACCGATGGTATCCTTTTCTTCATAAAAACATTTCACATGCGGCTTGCAGCTTTCCATCAGTTCGCGGGCAATCTCTGGCAGACCGTCTTTCTTCACCAGCGGCAATACGGCCAGTTTCACAGGGGCGAGAAAGGGAGGAAATTTGAGAACCACTCTGCTGTCTTTTTTCTCCGCGGTGCTGAGGTCTTCTTCTCTGTAGGCCTCGCTGAGCACCATCATTACCGTGCGGTCGAGGCCAATGGAAGTTTCTACAACGTAGGGGATATAGTTACCGATCGGCTTCCCTGTTTCGGGGTTAAGATCGTTATCAAAATACTGAAGCTTTTTACCACTATACTCCTGATGGTTGCGCAAATCGAAATCGGTGCGGCTGTGAATGCCTTCCACTTCTTTGAACCCAATAGGGAAATCGTACTCGATGTCGCAGGCGGCATCGGCATAGTGCGCCAGTTTCACATGGTCGTGAAAACGGTAGCGCTCTTCGGGGATACCCAGCGACCTGTGCCAGTTCATTCGGGTAGTCTTCCAGTATTCGTACCACTCCTTTTGGGTGCCCGGTTTGATAAAAAACTGCATTTCCATTTGTTCAAACTCGCGCATGCGGAAGATGAACTGCCGTGCTACAATTTCATTTCGAAACGCCTTTCCTACCTGAGCAATACCAAAGGGTATTTTCATCCTTCCGGTCTTTTGTACATTGAGGAAGTTCACAAATATACCCTGTGCAGTTTCGGGCCTCAGATAAATTGTATTGTCTGTGGCATCGTCTCCGGCCACTGCACCAAATTCCGTACTGAACATGAGATTAAACTGACGCACGTCTGTCCAGTTGCAGGTTCCGCTAATGCTGCACTTAATATTGTTCCGGACAATCAGGCTCTTTAGACCGTCAAAGTCATCCTGAGCCAGAAGGCTTTCCATGGTTTGTAGCAGTTCCGAAGCTGCGGCAACCTCAAGCGTTTCGGCATAGGCTTCGATAAGGTGATCTACCCGGTAGCGTTTTTTGCTATCCTTATTATCAATCATGGGATCGCTGAAATTATCCACGTGACCACTGGCCTTCCATACAGTAGGATGCATAAAAATGGCGGCGTCAATACCCACAATGTTTTCATGCATCTGGGTCATGCTTTTCCACCAGTAGTCCTTTATGTTCTTTTTTAACTCCGCACCATACTGGCCGTAGTCATACACGGCACTCAAACCATCATAGATTTCACTGCTTTGAAAGATAAAACCGTACTCTTTGCAGTGAGAAATAATATTTTGCAGCGTATTTTCATTTGCCATAACGGCGCAAAGATAGTCCTATGGCTCACCAAAACCATTCTTTATCAAATGGCTCGTTCATTTATCGTCAAAAAGCTTTCTATGAGGACACTAATATGGGTTTTTCTCTTCGCAGCACGCACGGCCGTAGCACAGAATAGCGACGAGCAACTGATCCGAAGCATGCTTGCCCGTCAGGTAACCGAGTGGAACAAGGGGAACGTGGCCGGCTTCATGGTCGGGTATTGGGAAAGTGACAGCCTGGTTTTTATTGGTAAGAATGGCCCGACTTACGGCTATCGGCCAACCCTGGAGCGCTACCGGAAATCTTATCCTGATGGAGAAGCCATGGGCAGGCTGACCTCGACGCTGGTCAGTTTGAAGCGGCTATCTGACGATTATTTTTTTGCTGTCGGAAAATGGCAACTCGAGCGGAAAGCCGGCAATCTCAGCGGTAGCTATACCCTGCTGCTCCGAAAAACGGACGGCCAATGGGTAATCGTATGCGACCATAGTTCTTAAAACAGCAAAGAAGGCCTGTAGTTAATGGTGCCTGCTTCTATTACAACAATATGCTGACGGAACTTATTGCGCGGATTGGAATAGAAAAGCAGGGTCCGGGAATCAACATACACATAATCGAGCTTTTGGATGTCGCTCAGCGAATTGGGCAATTGCATAGCCCCACAAAAAGAAACATCAAGCTCTTGCAGTTGCTGACACTGACCAATAGATTCAGGAATAAACTTAATTCTGTTCCGGTTGATGAAAAAGAATTTCAATTTGCTGAGCTTTCCTATATCGTTGGGCAGACGTTCGAGATAATTATCTGAAAGGTCGAGATACTCAATGTCTCTCATTTTCGACAGGCCCTCCGGCACAGACGCCAGATAGTTGCTCGTGGCAGTCATCTTTTTCAGATGTCGCAGCAGGCCCATAGTCTCGGGCAGTTCAGTGAGCTGATTATTTTTAAAGCCCAGCTCTTCAAGAAAGGTAAGATGTCCGATAGAGTCGGGCAGGGCCTGCAATTTGTTGTAGCTCACCGACAAGTATTTCAAATGCCTGAGACGGCCAACGGCCTCGGGAAGCTCTGTAAGTTTGTTCTTAAGAAGATTGAGCGAAACCAGTTTTTTACAACGAAAGAGCGAAGGGGGAAGTGCTGTAATGTTATTGTTGCTGAAATTAGCTTCTTCGAGATTGGGGAACTGATCGAAGATATCCGGCAGGCTGTCTAAACCCCGGTAGGTAATCTTCAGCGAACGCACTTTTGTCTTTTCATACAGTGCTTCTTCGAAGTTTGTATAGGTATGTTCGGACCGCGAGGGTGTGGCCCAAACTAACAGCCCTACCAAACAAATAATTAACCGGGAAAGCATATTGTAATTTACGAAAATACACTGCAACCTGCGGTGAAATTTGTAATGGCATTGACATATTTACACACAAAAAAAATCCCCCGAAAAACGAGGGATCAAAATTTCAAACAAGAAAAAAACTATTGGTGGGTAAACTTTCGTGTCGCTACGATCTGGCCCTGAGCATTGATCAGTCGAACGAAGTAAATACCTGACGGAATATCGTTGATGTCCAGCTTAGCACTGTTGCCCGTCACTTTGAAGACTTTTACGGCCTTTCCGATCAGGTTGTACACGGCTATGTTTCTGATATTTTGTGCTGCGTCGAACAAAACGTTTACACTGTTTACAGCGGGGTTAGGATAGAGCGTTACACCATCATCAACCTTGCTCACCGTTGTAATGCCGGTAGCCCACTTGGTAGCGATGAACACTATATTGCGAGCGTAGTTGGCTTCTGTATCGATAGCATAGACCTTTATCCAGGCCTGTGACCCTACAGCGGCATTGTCGCCATTAAAAATTGCATGAAAATCGCCGTATTGCGTGTTGGTATAACCGGAAGACAACTGATAGCTTCCATTCAATAAGCCCGGAGTCACATTGTAGCAGGTATTGTTGTCACAAAAGCCTGTCAGCGACCAGTTTGCGGGAAAGTTTCTATCTGCGATCTTCCATTTCAGGTAGATGGTACCACTCACGCTTTTTACCAGATTTTCTACAGAAATATCACCTGGCGTAGTGTATTGCGCGGACACGGTATCACCATGCTGAGTCGTCCAGGATTGGGCAAAAGCCGGAAGGGCGAGGGTAATAGCCGCTATAAATGAGAGTATATATTTCTTCATATTCACAACTTTGTAATGATGCAAGATAATTCCTTTATTAAATCCTACCAAAACTATTATTTTTTTCGCTTTGTTAAAAAAACGAGGCGCCGCCCGGGCCGCTTTAATTTTCGTAACATTGCTCTGATCCAAAAACAAGAAATGTGCCATCATGAGCAAGTTTAGTTTTAAAGGCCGGACCAGGGGAATAATAGCTGCCGTGATGCTTGCGGGCACGCTGGGTCTGTTTATTCAGGCTAAAAACACAGATTCGTACTTTGAGATTTCCAAAAACCTGGACATTTTCGCTACCCTGTTCAAGCAATTAAATTCATACTATGTAGACCCGATCGAACCAGGAAAGCTTGTAAAGACTGGTATCGATGCGATGCTTGAAAATCTGGATCCTTATACGAATTACATAACGGAGTCGGACATAGAAGATTTTGAGTTTCAGACCACTGGTAAATATGGCGGTATTGGCGCTACCATGCGTCGCAAAGGAGAAGATATCTACATTGGCGATGTGTATGAAAACAGTCCGGCTCAGAAAGCAGGTCTGCATCCGGGTGACCTGATCATTTCTATTGACAACCATCCGGTGTCGGGCAAGACCATAGACGATATCAGCTTACTCCTAAAGGGAGCCCCCGGCACACAGGTTTCCCTCACCACAAGAGACGCTTTTACTTCGGAAGAATCGGCCAAAATTGTGACCCGCGGCGAAATAGAAGTTTCTTCGGTGCCCTATGCCGGACTAATGGGACCCCAAAAGAATATTGCGTACGTAAAACTTACGCAGTTTACCATGGGTTGCAGCCGGCTGCTGCGCTCCGCTTTAGACAGCCTGAAAAAAGTGAACCCAGCCATAGACGGTGTGGTGCTGGATCTTCGTAATAATCCCGGCGGATTGCTCGATGAGGCCGTAAACACTTGTAATCTCTTTATAGACAAAGGACAGTTGGTGGTCAGCACCAAAGGAAAGGTGGCAGAAAAAAACCACGAATACAAAACTCAGGGCACCGCATGGGACGACAAGATCGCCCTTGCAGTGATCGTCAATCACTCTTCTGCCTCTGCCTCAGAAATTGTAGCCGGCACCATGCAAGACCTCGACCGCGGTCTGGTGATCGGCGAACGCTCGTATGGAAAAGGTCTGGTACAGGAGACGGTTCCACTGGGGTATAATGCCCGGCTGAAACTGACTATTGCCAAATACTACACCCCGAGCGGCCGTTGTATTCAGGCCATTGACTATACCCATAGAAATGCAGATGGCAGCGTGGGCAAAATCCCCGATTCGCTTAAACAAAACTACAGCACACGTTCGGGTCGCAAGGTGCAAAGCGGCGGTGGCGTAGAGGCAGATGTGCGGGTAGAAGACGAAGAACTGAGCCGGCTCTCCATTGCGCTCTACACTAAAAACTACCTGTTTGATTATGCCACTCAGTACGCCCGTCAGCATCCCTCCATTCCTCCTGCAGGAAGCTTTTCTCTGAGCGATGCCGAATTCTCAGCGTTTGCAAAATGGCTGGAAAGCAAAGACTATTCCTATAAGTCTGAGACAGAAATTGTGCTGGATTCGCTCAAAACTGCGGCCACAAGAGAGCATTATTTTGATGGCATGAAGAGCGAGTTTGAAACCCTGAAAAACAAGGTAGCGCACGACAAAGCTCAGGATCTTTCCAAGCACAAGGAGGAAGTAAAAAAGTTGCTCGAAAACGAAATCGTATCGCGTTACTACTATCTGCGCGGGCGTATCGAACACAGCCTTAAAGACGACAAAGACCTGAAAGCTGCAACCGACCTTCTTGCACAACCGGCAAAGTATCGCGCTCTGCTACAGCCGGCCCAATAGGGGTCATGCTATCCAGGCTTGCAACTGATCTGCTATACGCCGGTCATTACTAAGGCGCGGCACTTTATTCTGTCCGCCCAGTTTGCCCTCTGCTTTCATATACTCCTGAAAGGCGTGCTTTTTCATGGGTCTTATCTTCAGCTTTTGTAAAATGCCGCCGGTGATCAGATCATTGTAGTAAATGTTTTTTCTCCGTAGGCCCTCATCCACCCTTTGCTCAAAAGCATCGAGGTCGTCCGGAGCAGTAGCAAACTCCACAAACCATTCGTGGTACGGCAGTCCTTCCGAAACCTGGATTCGTGGAGCTACAGTAAACTCGCTAACCTGCACCTGACACGCTCTTGCAGCCTCCATCAATGCCTGATCCACCTCCTCCACAATTACATGTTCTCCGAAGGCGGAGATAAAATGCTTGATGCGTCCGCTCACGACTATCCTATACGGGTCGGTGCTGACAAAACGCACCGTATCGCCAATGTTATAACCCCAGAGCCCGGCATTGCTATTGATGATCAAAGCATAGTTTTCACCGGTCTTCACTTCTGCGAGCGAAAGTCGGGTGGGATGCTCGTGAAATATTTCTGCGGCCGGAATGAACTCGTAGAAAATGCCAGAGTTGGTATTGAGCAGCAACCCTTCTTTATCGAGCGTATCCTGAAAGGCAAAAAATCCTTCTGAAGCCGGGAAGGTCTCGATGGTATCTACGGATCCGCCAAGGCTGTCGAAAAGCCGCGCACGATAAGGTTCAAAGTTTACGCCGCCATGCACGATCAACTGCAGGTTAGGAAATATCTTTTTGATTTTCTCACCACCGCTTCGCTCCATGAGCCAGTCGAAATACATCTGCATCCAGGGAGGAATGCCACTGATCAGAGACATATCCTGACCCAGCGTTTCTGTAACGATCTGTTCCAGCTTTACCTCCCAATCCTCTATACAATTGGTTTCGAACGATGGGAGCTGATTGCTGCGCAGATAGCGGGGTACGAAATGGTTGACTATGCCGCTGAGCCGCCCTGTGGGGATACCGCCTATGCGTTCCAGCACGGGCGAACCGGATAAAAAGATCATTTTTCGGTCGGCAAAGGCAGTATTGCCACTCTCTACCATGTAGCACAGCAGCGCATTACGTGCGGTATTGATATGGTTGTGAATGGAATCGCCCGAGATAGGAATATATTTCACACCGCTGGTCGTACCCGAGGTTTTGGCAAAATATATCGGCTTGCCTTTCCAGAGCACGTTTTGATGCCCTTCTTTTATCTGGTCGATGTAGGGTTTGAAGGCTTCATAATCCCGCACGGGCACCGCTTTACTAAACTCTGAATAGGTTTTTACCTCTTGCAGTCGATGGTCTGCTCCAAAAATTGTTTTTGTGCCGGTCTTCAGTAACTGTTGAAAGATCGCATGCTGGTCTGCAACCGCCGTTGCCATTCCCCTTCTAATCTGCTTGTGTATGATGGAGGCATAAGGCCGGGCCAGTATTGATTTGATCTTCATTATCTACCGTACTGCGGCAAATGTACAATTAAGCCTTCAACAGCCCGGCGCTATTAACAGAGTGGGGAAGGAAGGTGGTCTGTGCGTATGGGGTTCAAAGATTAGCAAACAATAAATGCTTTCGGCTTTTTGGAAAATATCGGAATAGCTTTATTTTTGCCATCCCAAAGACGAATGGTGCGGTAGCTCAGTCGGTAGAGCAAAGGACTGAAAATCCTTGTGTCGGCGGTTCGATCCCGCCCCACACCACAAGCCAGACAAGCCTTTCAGGTCATAAACCTCGAAAGGCTTTTTCGTGGACGTATGCTCCGCACAACTTTCGCGTCCTCACGTCACCTCATACTCTTCTCTTAGTTGCTCTACAACAGAGTTCAGTATCTGCTTCAGGTGTTGCAGCTTGCCTTCAAGTACCGGAGCGTTTATGGCCAGGGTGCCCGTTCTTGTCATTTGCTCCATCTCGGCCATGTCTTCCCGGAGCACTTCTATCCCCATGTTCAGCACAGATGGCTTAAGCCGGTGGACTACAGCATAGATGCGTGCATAGTCTCCTTCTTCCGCGGCAGCGTCCAACTCGTGTAGCGCCCGCGGTACCTCGGTGATAAACAGACCGATCATTTTCTCTACAAAGGCATGGTTGCCACGACTGATGGCGCGGAGCTTGCTCAGGTCGTAGTGCACGGCAGAACCGGGAGTATCCTGCTCCGTCGGGTGCACGGTTTGCTCTATTGTCGCCCCAAGCCAGCGTGTCACCGTGGCGAGTAGCGCTTCTTCTTCAAAAGGCTTGCTGACAAAATCATTCATGCCAGCATTCAGGCAGCGCCCGGCCTCACCTTTCAGTGCATTAGCTGTAAGCGCAATAATGGGCAGTTCTTCATCCAGATGCTCACGGATATAAGCCGTAGCCTCCAGTCCGTTCATTACAGGCATTTGCACATCCATAAGTACAAGATCGTAGTGTCCCGCCCTGATTTTATCCACGGCCTCACGACCGTCTTGTGCTTCGGCGACTGTGGCACCATAATTTCCCAAAAAAGTGCTGGCGATCAGCCTGTTCATCGTGTTGTCCTCTACCAGCAATATCTGCTTGCCACTCAGCACACGGGTATCGGTTTTGGTGGTGTTAGTGACCGGCAGATCGCGCTCGTCGCCAATAAAAATATCCAGCAGTACAGAAACGGTGGTGCCCTCGCCTTTCCGGCTGGTCACTTCTATGGTGCCTCCCATCAGTTCCACCAGTTGCTTGCAAATGCTCATACCCAGCCCTGTGCCACCGAATTTGCGCACCACAGAAGCATCTTCCTGGGTAAATTTTTCAAAGAGTTGCTCCAGAAAAGCCTCGGTCATACCCACGCCGGTGTCCGTAACGTCTATGCGTATTTTCTGGGTTTTACGGTCTGTTGCAAGACAAACACATCGTAATCGAATACTTCCGGCTTCTGTAAATTTTATGGCATTGCTCAGCAGGTTGAGCAAGATCTGATTGATCCGGTAAGGATCGCCGATGAGCACAGGAGACAGGGCATCATCTATTTCCCAGTCCATCAGCAAAGCCTTCTCTTCAGCCTTATGCCGGAGCACAGCAAACACCTGATGAATGACCTGCGGAAAACGAAATCCGATCTGTTCGAGACTCACCTTTCCGGCCTCAATTTTAGAGAAGTCCAGTACGTCGTTGATGATCACCAAAAGGTTTTCTGCGGCATGGAGCATGGCATCGGTATAGAAAATCTCCTGACTGGTTTGCACGGTCTTTTTCAGCAGCCTGATCATACCGATGATGGCATTCATGGGCGTGCGAATTTCGTGGCTCATATTAGCGAGGAACATTTCTTTGGCATGTGCCGAATACTCAGCTTCTGCTTTAGCCTTCCGCAGTTCTAACTCCAGATGTTTTTGCTGGGTAATGTCGAGATGAATACCAATAGTACCGCTAAGTTCTCCATCATGATTAAGCACGGGGGCCCCGCTGATAAGCCACCAGCGCACGTCTCCGCGTTTGTTCTTGATGGCGATCTCATAAGCATCGGATATATTATGCCTGCGCAGCGCGTCTTTTTCCTGCATGAGGGTCATATTTTCACCCTTCAGAAAAAGCTCCTGTGCGGTGCGCTGAAGCAGTTCGGGCGCTTCATATCCGCTCATCTCGCAAAAGGAATGGTTGGCATAAACAATACGGTCTTCATTATCCACTTCGAGCAGCCCAAGGTTCATGTTCTCAATAATGCTGCGGTATTTCTCTTCACTCTTTCTCAAAGCGTTTTCAGCATTGATGCGCTGCGTGATGTCTTGTGCAAAACCAATGACATAGGCCGTATCCGCCTCCTGCACCAGATAGTTTTGGTACAGCAGATAAATCTTCTTCCCTTCAGCAGAAACGGCAATCATGACCCCTTCGGCATGGCCCTCGGTGGCAATGCGTTGAAGGTATTCTTCTTTAAAGGAAGCTGCCCGCGATGCCGGCAGTACCGAATGGATATATTGGCCTGTAAGTTGTTGCTGGCTAAACCCAAGTGCCTTTACCGTGGCCGGATTTACGGTGAGTAAGCGCCCATCCAGATCATGGGTGCAGATCAGCGCCTGGCTGTTGTCAAAAATTGCTTTGTATCGCGCCTCGCTGAGTCGTATCTGTTCTTCGATCTCCTTCATCTCTGTAATCTCCACACCGTAGCCGATCATAATATCCAGCTTTCCCTCCTTTCCAAAAACCGGATACATTTTTCGGAGATGATGATGAACATTTCCCTCTCGGTCCACCATTTTTTCTTCCCAGGTCTTTTGTCTTCCGTCCTTCACTACTTCGGTGAAGAGTTTGTGTCTTGCAGCGGCCACCTCCAGCGGAAGATTCCGGAGCCGGCAATAGTCTTCATCTGTCTTTCCGATTATCCAATTGCGTATGCCCGAATTTTTTACGGCTACAGGATTGACAAAAAGATAACGGTGCGCTCTGTCGAATACGGCAATGTCTGCCGGTATCTCATTGAGTATTTGTTCGTAAAACTCGCGCTGGTCTTCCAGTTTGCGCTCCATCATCTGGGTGTCGGTCACGTCGGTGTAGTGCCAAAGATGGCCCTTGTAACATCCGTCAATGAAGATGGGAACATAGTCGCGGCTGAAATAGCGACCGTCTTTAAGCGCAAGCACCGACCGGAGTTCTTTTTTTCTTCTTTGTAGCAACCGGTGCACTCCCTCAAGAAATTCACCGGGGCTTTCAAACATATCCTTGCTTTGCTCCAATGCATGTTCGCAGTTCATACCCGTAAGCTGTCCAGGTGCAACCGGTATCGAAAAAAGATCGCAAAACTGTTGGTTGGCTACCACTATTCTACGCTGCTCATCTTCAAAAAGTAACCCACCCTGTACATTTTGGATAACCTGCAGTAATCTTTCGGCATTTTCGCGTATGAGCTGCGCTGCCTGTTGCAGATCTTCATCTTTACGTTTGAGCGCTGTCCGGAGCCGGCCTATTTCATTCGCCTGTTCTTCCCTTCCTTCGCCTGAAAATTCCGGCCCTGCACTCCGGCTAAGAAAATAGCTATGGCCTGCATCAAGGCCCGGAACCAGTAAACCGGACAGCTTCCATTCTGGCTGTGCACGCAAGGCTATGCTGATGTGTTGGCCGGTGAGATCGGCAAGCCGGGTGCTGAACACCGGTGCCGTAGAACTTACCAGATGAAAGTGTTCGCTGAACTGTTCGTGGAGCAATCCGGGCATGAGCGCGTTCAGGGCCGGCCCGACAGAAGTAATGCGCATGCTGCTATCAAGACCGAGATACCCGGGGAAAAGCACCGCAAGCTGATCGGCTCCGAGCGATAAAAGCGTAAGTGGCACGTGGCGATTTTTTTTAAGTGTCCGGCAAAAGTTGTTTATCCTGGATCATTTTGTAGATGGTAGATTTTCCGATATCCAGTTTTTCGGCCACCTTCAAAACGTTGCCATCATATTTTCTAAGAAAGTGGCTGATGATCTCGCGATTATATGCTTTGAGCGTTTTTTCGGACCCGGACAGCATATGGTGTGCCGCCAGGGCATGAAAAGTAAGGTCTTCGGCCTGTATCTCCGATCCATCGCACATTACGGCGGCCAGTTCCATCACGGCTTTCAATTCCCGAACATTTCCGGGAAAAGCGTACTGCATGAGCTTATCCTTTGCACCGCTACTGAGTTGTAGCTCCGGCATCTTATTCGTGCGGGTGAAGGATACGAGAAAATGTTTGGCCAGCAGCAGTATGTCGTTGCCTCGTTCCCGAAGGGGCGGCAGCTCTATGGGCAGCCCTACGATGCGGTAATATAAGTCTTCGCGGAAGTTGCCCTTTTTCACTTCTTCTGCAAGATTTTTATGAGTAGCCACAATGAGCCGGACATCAAGCGTCACTTTTTCACTTCCTCCAAGGCGCACCAGTTCGCGCTCTTGTATCACCCGCAGCAACTTTGTCTGCAGACTAATGTCGAGCTCTGCAATCTCATCGAGAAACAAGGTACCCTTCTGCGCTTCTTCAAACTTGCCGGTCTTTCTGCCCACGGCACCGGTAAAGGCGCCTTTCTCATGACCAAAAAGTTCGCTTTCCAGCAAGTCTTTGGGAATCGCTGCCATATTGATCGCAACAAAGGGCTTTTTCTTTCTTTCACTGTTATAATGTATCGCCCGGGCGGCCACTTCCTTACCGGTGCCCGTTTCCCCCGTTATGGACACGTTGATATTGCTCCGTACGGCTTTCTCCAGCAGCGAAAAAATACGTCGTATGACCGGGCTGTTGCCTATTATGAGGTTTGAAAAATCATAGCGCTGACCAAGCTCTTCGCGCAACTGAGCCACCTCTTGCTTTAGGGCCTGGTTTTCGCGAATGCGGATAATGGCATTCCATAAAAGGTCTTTCGTATTGTCGTCCTTTATCAGATAGTCTGCAGCGCCAAGCTTCAGTAAACCCACCGCAGTCGAAACATCCTCCTGTCCACTGATCATGATTACGGGCAATGAAGCATCGAAGGCCTTTATTTTCTGCAACAGATCTTTTCCGGTGGCATCGGGCAGCGAGTAGTCGAGTGTGATCAGGTCGGGCTTTTGCCCCAGGGCAGCCAGACAATCTTTTGCATTGCTGAATCGGGTGATCTCAAAATCAGGATTGAGGGATAGGTGGTACTGCAAGATCTCCCCATACCAGGGATCGTCTTCAACGATAAAGATGCGGTATTGCGCCATATACGGTGCGGGTTTTGCGCGAATGTATTGTGCGCCAGCCCAATAAGCGAGAACGCGGCACCCAATGACGAATGATTAACAATTCCGGATTTTGGAAAATCCTTCCACCAGCGGGAAAATCAGCGAGTGCCAAAACACACTACTAATCTGTTTATCAAACACTTATCATTCTGGCACAAACCTCGCTAACAAGGAAAACAAAGCATAAAGATGGACCTGCTTAGAAATCTGAAAGTATTTGTAGTAGATGACAACCCGATGTGCCGGGAGCTCTACAAGCAATATCTCAACAATATGGGATGTACCGATATCCGTTTGTTTGGAAGCGGAATGGCCTGTCTCAATCATCTGATGCAGGTGCCCGACGTTGTGCTGCTTGACCATCACATGGAACCTATGAGTGGCATGGAAACCCTGAACTGCATCAAAAGCATCAATCCGGATGTCTATGTGGTTTTCTTTTCCGGACAGCGCGATCTGCAACAAAACATGGATGCGTTGAGAAATGGAGCATTCGACTATATCGTAAAAGGAGATAATGAGGAGAACGACTTGCAGGAGGTAATGAAAAAGATAACGGAAGTGATGCGGATGATCAGTACAAAAGCACCACTCTAAAATAAAAACAGCCAACCCACCACCAGAGCACTGCACCAATAGAAATGAAAAAAACAGTAAAAAAATGGAACTCGTGCATTTAATCCAGGGGAAAGCGAGCCCGGTGAAAATGAACCGAACAAACCTTCTGGTTCATGAGCTGGCACAACAGCAGGTAAACGCTGGTATGAACGTAACCGTGTGGGGTATTACCGACGATACGGTACATGGATACCCGCAACGCAATTTTAAAAGCGTTCTCTTTGACAGAAAAAAACTAAGCTCATTTTCGGGCAGCGATTTAGCCAAAGCCATAAGGCAGGCAAAAGGAAAAGACGTGATCTTTCACTTGCATGGCGCATTTTTAGACACGTTTCATGAGGCGGCCAAGCTCATGAGGGCGTGCAAGCTGCCCTACATCGTTACTCCGCACGGCGGCTACCAAAAGGCGCAGCCACCGGCTATCTGGCAATTGCGGCGCAGAAGGCTGATGCGCCGGGAGGCAACCCTGTTAGCCGGGGCGGCAGCCGTGCACGTGGAAGGCATCAGCGAACTGGAGGGCGTACATACCGTATGCCGCACCTGCCATGCTTCGATCATACCTTTTGGATACTCGGGCGAAGTAAAGAGCAATCCAACAACGACTTCAGAATATGAGGGTCAGTTTATAGTGGGCTATGATGGAAGAGCCGATATGCACGGACGCGGCCTGGATGCTCTGTTAGAAGGCTTTGAACTTTTCTCGAAATATGTACCCGATGCACGTCTGTGGATTTTCGGCGACACCGCACATCTGCAGGCCGTAAGGGAAATTGTAGCGCAACTCGGCATGGGCAGCAAGGTATCGTACCCCGGCGCGAAGTACGGGCCCGAACGGGAAATGCTTCATCGGCAGGTGCAGGTATTCGTCTATCCCTCCCGAAACAACGGCACACCTTCTACCCTGCTGGAAACCTGCGCCCTTGGCATACCCTGCGTGGTGACGGAAGCCACCAATGTGGGTTCTTATGTAAAAGCCTATCATGCCGGCATTGTCCTGAGCGAAACCTCTGCAGTTGAGGTTGCTACCGGACTGCAAAAAATCGCCTACGCCTATCGCCATGACCAGCAGCGAATGGAACTGCGGAAAAACGCAGCGCGCATGGTTCATACTGCCTTCGACTGGAAGAAAATCGTGAGCGAGTACAATGATATGTATGACGAGGCACTTACCGGCAACTGGTCTCCGGCAGGCCAGGCTCAGTCCACGCTGTGGAACAGACTTCCACAACAGGGGAAGCCGCGCGCTACAGAAAAAATGAAATCCTTAACCGGAAGGGGTTTCAGCGAAAATTATGTATTGGCACACATCATGGAATACGCCTCGTAATGAAAAAGAAACTTACATCACAAAACATCAATCTGCTGAATAGCGGGCTTTCTAATCTAACCATTCATATAGCGCAGGAGCCAACTTCGGAGTGCACCTATCCGGTTCATTGCCTGGCGATGCACCAGCAAAGCGGCACGTTGCAATGGCTGTTTCCCGCCGTGGCTAAAAAACCGGAGTTTTTGCGGTTTTACACAAGAAAGGGGCTTTCTGAAAAAATACACGCTACCTGCTTGCGGCTGCTGTTCTTCTTCCGTCTTGCAGCATGGGCTTGCGATACAAGGACGACAATCTACGTCAATGCCACGACTAAGGCTTATCTCAAGGCAATAGATGACTGGACCATCTCCATAAAAACCGGTTACCCGGAAGGCGACAAACTCATTTTATGGCTCAGAAACGACAACGATAATTTGTTCATCAAATTTCCCGTAGCTCCCGTTACAAGCGGATTCAGCCTTGAACTGAAACAATATCACCGGCTGGTATCCGGCAGAAAACCGCAGCCTTCATGGAAAGGAGCTTTATCTGCAATCACCGGCAAGTGGAAGAGCAAGATGCAAGGTATCTATTGCTCACCTCATTTTCAGTTTTCCTAATCCGGTTGGCTCACTGGCAAATCGAAGACTTAAATCAGCAGTATGAAAAAAATGCGGATAGCCGTGATAGGCTGTGGAAAAAGGAAGGGCAACGAAGAAGCCCTGGAAAGACTGCACGAAAAATTTGCTGCACAGCATTCGCATTGCTTCCACTTCAGCCTATATGGAATGCAGGCCATCGCAGGCAAAAAGGCGAGGGTCTTTAAAGGTGCCCGGATACACTACACTCCCTTTCCTCCCAATTATCCGTTTTTGAATGGCATTGCGGGTTTCTTCAACCTGATCCATGCCGTCGCTACTGCCGATCTGCTTTGTTTTACCGATACCCACTGGGGCTGGACTTTTCCCTTCCTGCGGACCTGCATGATGAAGCGAATGGTGATGATTGTGCCGTCGGACGAAACATCCGGTGTAATAAGCCCATGGAGAGCGGCATGTAATCACCTGGCCCTCGCAAATGCCCATGCCATAGTAGCGCGCACCAAAGCGACACTGGAACATCCTGCGCTAACGACAAAAACAAACCTGCAGTTGATAGACTACTGTGCCAAACCTCTGTGCACAGGCCATGCCTCGCTTCAGGACTCAGAGCTTTCTGAACCGTATTGCTATTGTCCTGCTGAGGATGCCCTGGAAGAGGATATCGAAAGTTTGTTACGCAGTTTTGCAGCTATGCCCACGCGCCGACTGTTGGTAACCTGCGATTGGAACCGATCGCCCGGGAGGCAACTACTTGTAAAGCAATATAGCCGTGTGCCGAACATTAGACTGATACCTACCCAAACGCGAGGTCTTGACGCCGGGCTGTGCAAGGGAGCCTGGTTAACCCTGCATCTCGATCATAGCATGGGCGAAGGATTGATACGTACCGCCATGCAGATAGGAATGCCCATATTGGCCGCCGACACCCGCAGGTATCGGGAAATCACGGAAAATAAAGCTGTGTATTTTAAGACCCCGGAAGCCTTAGAAGAAGCATTAGGCCTTTGCCATGAACAAAAGCTAGAACAAAGTTCTCAGGACTTGAAAGCGGTTTTCCACCGGCGTTTTGAACATAAGACCGTGATCCGCAGATTCTATCAACTCTTTGACACGCAAATGCTCGAAATGAGCCGCCAGCAAAACATCCGTCACAAAAAAACTAAGCTATCTGCTTTTCGTGATTCCCTGGAGCTGCTCCGTAAAAAGCACTTTCTGAAACTCCATACGAACTGAAATTTGTTGTAAATCCTGAGGCATGTAAAACTTTTTGATCCTAATGCCTCGTTAACCGGTTTTAAAATGATCGTTAACCGGATACAAAGCCAACGTTAACCCTTCTGTTATTTTTCCTGTAGCTTCTGGCTCGCTGCACCTTTGTGTTGTCAATCAGTAACGCAAAAGACTAAAAACAAACAATAATGAAAACGCAAGCCTTACATATCGCCGCCTTCAAAAGCCACTACGCGTTTAGCATGAAATCAGATGTGGCACTCAAGGTGATTCTCTTCGTAGCCATACTCTGCTGCATCAACATTATCGGTCTGATGTAAAAGATATCCTCGCCGCTTATTACCGGGCGGTATCGAAGGAGCAGACTGCAACCCAGGGTATTCGGTTTTGCCGGTCAGTTTCCTCTTCAGCCCTCTGCTGCATGACCGGATCTTCGGCATACCATTTCAGCCTTTGCTTCGCCAAAAAACACCGCTGCACCATCTTCATTTCTGTTCTGTAAACTGTTCGTTAACTGGTTTTAAAAGGGTCGTTAAGCCATTGCATTTCTTTGCCAGAAGCAACGCATCACAACATCTTTGTGTCCTTCAAACAAAAAGAAAAAAAAGCAACGACCATGACCGCGCTCTCTTTATCCCACAAACCTGACTTATCGCTCACCCTCAGTTCTGAGGTTGCCCTCAAGGTGTTGCTTTATGCAGCCATATTGACCTGCATCAACCTGTTAGCCTTTCTGTAGTTGGCGACATCCAGCTTACCCATTCTTGAGTAGTCCCTCACAAATATTCTTTGCAATAGCAGGGCCTTCGTAAATAAAACCGGTGTAAACCTGCACCAGTGTCGCGCCGGCTTCTATTTTCTCCCAGGCGTCTGCTGCCGTGAAAATACCTCCTGCTGCTATGATGGGTATACTTCCGCCGCTACGTTCATGAAGATAACGGATCACTTCGGTAGCGCGATTTTTCAAAGGTGCACCGCTCAGTCCGCCGGCACCTAAAGCCTCCACCTCGCCCGCGGGTGTGGTCAGCCCCGTTCTATCGATGGTTGTGTTTGTAGCAACGAGTCCGGCTATGCCAGTACTGCGCACAATTTCAACGATATCGTCAAGTTGTTCGTTCGTAAGGTCTGGTGCAATTTTGAGCAATATCGGCCTGGGAACCGGCATGCCCTTGTTTATCTCCTGAAGACTGCCGAGTATCCTGGTCAACGGTTCCTTATCCTGCAGGGCGCGCAAACCGGGCGTATTCGGACTGCTCACGTTCACTACAAAATAGTCCACCACTTCATACAACGCCCTAAAGCAGGCAATGTAGTCCGAAAGCGCATCTTCATTTGGGGTGTCTTTATTCTTTCCAATGTTACCACCAATGACCAGTCGCTCTTTCCGTGCTTTGAGGCGTGCGGCGGCTGCCGGCGCGCCGTCGTTATTGAAGCCCATTCTGTTAATCAGAGCTTTGTCTGCCGGCAGGCGAAATAAACGCGGCCGTGGATTGCCGGGTTGAGGCCGGGGCGTTACTGTGCCGATTTCAACAAAACCAAAACCCAGGCATGCAAGCACATCTGTAAACCGTGCATCTTTATCAAAGCCAGCAGCAAGGCCTACCGGGTTAGGGAACCGGATACCGAACACTTCGCGCTCAAGACGTTCATCACGCCGTGTAAAAGTGGACTTCATTAGCCGGCGAAGGGGCAGCAGCGAATAAGCATTTTTCATACGGTTCATCACCATATAATGCACTTGTTCGGGGTCGATGCTAAAAAGCATCTTTCGAATGAGCTGGTACATGTGTAGCCAAAGATACTGCCCCTCCTGCTGCTATTACAACAGATTTTAACAAAAGGGTTTTCCCTGCTTATACGGCAAGTCTTAATTTTAAACACGCTATGCTCAACGCCAGATTCCTGCTGTTCCTCATTTTACTTTTGCCGGGGTATGCGTGGGCAATGCGTATTTCGGGCAATGTAACCGATGCATCCGATCTGAATGGTCTTCCCAACGTGAGCATTATCAATATTCATAATAATGCTACTGCACTGACTACCGAAGACGGCAACTTTCATATTGAAGTAGAGCGGGGCCAGCTTCTCGAATTTCGGAAGATGGGCTATAAAACGCTGCGTATCCGTATCCCTGCAGGCGACATCCCTGCTTTCTTCAAGGTGTTGATGCAGCAAGGGCCTGTGGAACTACCGGAATTTGCCTTGAGCGGCCAAACCCGCAATTGGAAAAAAGACAGCCTGCGCAATTACCAGCTCTACCGCGAAGCACTGGAGCTGCCACGACTTACAGGCCTTGATGTGATCAACCATCCGTTCAGTGCACTTAGTAAAAAGAACCGAATGGCCTGGGCTTTTCAGAAAGAATATAATTACTGGGAGCAGCAGAAATATGTGGATTATACCTTCAACGAAAGTCTGGTAACACAGCTTACAGGTTTGCAGGGCGATAGCTTGAATCGCTACATGCGTCAGTACCGCCCGTCATACGAACAATTGCGCAGCATGAATGAATACACCTTTTATTCTTTCGTCAAGCAAACGGTAACCTCTTTCAGGGTAGGAAGGCAATACCGGCCAAGCATTCGCCGCTCGGCCAATTAGCAAAAACCGCTTATTGAAAAAAGGCATACTGCCCGCGCATGGTCTCATAAAAATCTTCGGCAGTGCAACAGCTTGCGTGATGATTGGCAAGGCCATACAAATTTCCGTTGATGTTGAAAAAGGCCACTGCTTTGTCGGGCGTAGCGATATAGTGTTTCTGGTCCTTTAGCTGATAGTCGTCAATGATCAGGTTTATTCCATCCAGTTCAAACCTCCACGAACTATCATCATTTCTCACAATATTAAACTGGTACATCTCACACAAACATTTACAAGGCATTACGCAAAAACCGCGCTAATAGACCCCAACTGACCCAAATTTTTTGAAACTCTTACCTATTCGTTACAAAGGCACGCTCCGGACGCCGACATTTAAAGCCAAAATGCGGGAGCACACCGGCATTAAAACCCTTCGCAGCCTCGATTCACGGTGTAGCGGCAGATGGGCGGTGGCAAATGTGGAAAATTTTTCCCGCCCTGGCTCGCAAACAAGCACCTAAACAAGCATTCAGGGAAAACTCAGTTGGAAGACTTGTCGAAATTGAACATCCAATTGATGCCGAATTTATCGGTACACATGGCAAACACCGCATTCCAAAAGGTTTCCTGAATGGCCATGGTGACCGTTCCGCCGGTGGAAAGCGCATCAAAAGCCCGCACCAGATCGCCTTCTGTCTTAAAGTCCATTGCCAGCGAAAAATTGTCGCCAAAACGCACATGACGAGCCTCCATCACATCAGAGAACATGACGGTAAGCCCTTGCAGATCCATGATGCCGTGCATGATCTTGTCCTTGTACGATGCACTTGTGGATTGTGGCGTATCTCCGTAGCGTTGCATTTGAGTAATGTTACCGCCGAGGTGCTCAGCATAATAGTTTATGGCTTCCTCACAATTGCCGTTAAACATCAGATAGACTGTATTCCTGCCCATGTGCTTTTTTTATTTTCTGCCACCGAAACTGTGCCGCGGCATCCTGTGGTCGGCAGTGCTGCAACCCTAAGCCATCTACTCACGGTGATGGCTGGAAAACATACCTTTTACTACCTCGTTTAATCAGTTATCAACCAATCCCCTCAAATCGTACCTTTGCGCCGCTATGCAGATCGAAGTAATGAAATCGAAAATACACCGGGTAAAAGTGACGGAGGCCAACCTTCACTACATCGGCAGTATTACGATAGACGAAAACCTGATGGATGCAGCAAACCTGATAGAAAACGAAAAGGTACAGGTACTGAACATAGACAATGGCGAGCGGCTGGAAACCTATGTGATCCGTGGTACCCGCGGCTCTAAAATGATTTGCCTCAACGGGCCTGCCGCACGCAGAGTGTCTGTGGGCGATACGGTGATCGTTATCTCTTACGCCTCGATGGATTTTGAGCAGGCCAGGAGTTTTAAACCTTCAATCATTTTCCCGAAGGAAGACAATAGCCTCTAATCTTTATCTTTACGGCATATGAAGAAAGCTGTTCTCACAGGCTTGCAATATGTCGTTTTTTTTGGTCTGGGTGCGCTTCTTATCTGGTGGCAATACAACCAACTTACCCCTGCCGACCGAAATGATATCGTTGGTTCGTTCGAAAAAGTAAAAGACAGAATATGGCTGATTATACCCGTGTTGGTGATTGGCTTTCTATCTCATTTCTTCCGTGCGCTTCGCTGGAAATTATTGCTGGCTCCGTTAAAACTGAGACCGACTCATACGAACATCACTCTTGCCGTGCTCATAGGATACCTTGTGAACCTGCTGGTGCCCCGCATGGGCGAAGTGGCGCGATGCACCGTGCTGGCCAAGTACGAACACGAACCTGTGGACAAGATCGTAGGTACTATCGTAGCCGAACGGTCTTTTGATATGGTATGCCTGATACTCGTCACCATCCTTGCCTTTGTATTGCAGATAGATGTTGCCAGAGAATATGTGGGAGAGCAGCTTGGAAAATTTTCGCCCGGCGCGGGAGCAATAGCACTAACCGTTGGCGGACTCGTGCTTTTTGTCGTGCTGCTGATTGTGATCTTCCGCAAAACCCGAAAAACCAAATTTGGTCATTTTCTGAGCAACATCGGTTACGGCATCCTCTCTATCAAATTCATGCACCGCAAGGGCTTGTTTTTGTTCTATACCTTTCTTATCTGGTTTTGTTATTTGTCATTGGTCTATATCGGGTTTCTGGCCGTTGATGCTACGGCGCACCTGGGTTGGCTTCCGGCCTTGTCGGTATTGGTATTTGGCAGCCTCGGCATGATTGTTACACCCGGAGGAATCGGCGCCTATCCGCCGGCTGTGCAATTGGTACTGGTTCGTCTCTATAGCATAAAAAGCTCTTATGCCTTGGCGTTTGGATGGGTGAGCTGGATGGCGCAGACGGCTATCATACTCGTGCTCGGATTATTATCGCTTCTTTTACTACCCATATACAATGTAAAACCGCATGGACAAAACACAGTGGATCACAAATAAGATCGCAGACCGGGCCGTACTCACCCATCGGGTAAACGGATGGCGCGCGTTAGGCAAAAAAATAGTATTCACCAATGGAGTATTCGACATTCTGCATCATGGTCATCTTGACTATCTGGCAAAGGCGGCCAGCCACGGCAATATTCTGGTAGTAGGTGTGAACAGCGATGCCTCAGTAAAAAGACTGAAAGGAGACGAGCGACCACTCAATCATGAGCAGGACCGCGCCTTTCAATTGGCCTCGCTGATGTTTGTAGATGCCGTATGCATTTTTGAAGAAGATACACCTATGGAGCTCATCACCAACGTGCAGCCGGATATATTAGCTAAAGGCGGCGACTACACCCCCGAAACTATAGTGGGCGCTGACCTTGTAACCCGCAGAGGCGGCAGAGTGGAAGTAATACCCTTCGTGGACGGATATTCCACCACTTCACTCATTGAGCGGATTAAGAAATTGTAAAGTTTTGTGCCACAGTTTTTTGAGACTATTACACCTGGCACCCCGCCGCTATTTTTGTAGGCGGCCAAAAACATGATAAAGTGAAGTCAAATAAACAGACTATAGTGCGCGATCTTAGCTGGCTGGCCTTCAACGCCCGGGTGCTGCAGGAAGCTAAAGATCCGTCCAATCATACGTACGACAGACTTCGTTTTCTGGGTATTTTCTCCAACAATCAGGATGAGTTTTTCCGGGTAAGGGTAGCGACCTTGAACAAAATGGTGCGCCTCGGGAAAACCGCAAGGGTGCACCTGGAAGACAACCCCGATAAAATTCTGCAACAAATTCAGCAAACCGTCATTGCGCAGCAAAATGAATTTGACCGTATCTATGCCGAGATCATCAGAGAACTGCAGAAAAAGCATATCTACATCAAAAATGAACGGCAACTCACCAAAACGCAGCGGGCCTTTATCTCAAATTATTTCGACGAAAAAGTAAGGACGCAGATCATACCGCTGATGATCGAAAGCATACCCCAGGCGCCTTTGCTACGGGATAAATCCATCTACCTGGCCTGTGTGCTCGGAAACACGAACAATCCCATGCTTCAGCGCTATGCCCTTATCGAAATTCCGAGCAAAGTGCTCCCACGCTTTATCATCCTGCCCTCCGACGACGAAACAAAAAATATCATTCTGCTGGAAGATATCATCCGCTTCAACCTGCCCCATCTCTTTGCGCCCTTTGGTTTCAACCGCTTTTTGGGCTATATCATTAAGGTGACCCGTGATGCAGAACTGGAGCTGGACAACGATGTAAACACTAACCTGATTGGAGAACTTGAAAAAAGCCTGAAGAACAGAAAAAAAGGGCGAGCCACACGTTTTGTATTCGACAGAAACATTGATGCGGGGCTACTCGACTACCTTATAAAACGCCTCGGCATGACCAAGAAGGACAATGTGATACCAGGCGGCCGTATCCATAACTTCAAAGACTTCATGAACTTTCCGGCGGCGGTTTTCGCCGACCTGCAACCGCGCTCCAGACCCTTCGTGCATCCGCTGCTCAAACAGCCCGTTCGCATTATGGAGGTTATGGACCGGCGCGATGTGATGCTCAACTTCCCTTATCATTCCTTCGACTCTGTCATTGACCTGCTGCGGGAAGCCGCCATTGACCCTTTTGTTCAAAGCATCAAGATCACATGCTATCGCCTTGCTAAAGATTCGAAGGTGATCAATGCGCTCATCAATGCCGTGCGCAACGGAAAACAGGTAACGGCGATGCTGGAACTCCGTGCCCGTTTTGATGAAGAGGCAAATCTTATCTGGAAAGAAAGGCTGGAAGAAGAAGGTGTAAAAGTATTGCTGGGCATGCCGGACATGAAGGTGCATGCAAAGCTGTGTGTCATCAAAAAGCGCGAATTCAACAAAACAAAACAATACGGTTTTGTCTCCACCGGAAACTTCAATGAAAATACTGCGGAGTACTACGGAGACCACTGCCTGCTTACCACCAACCGCAACATACTTGCAGATATCAATCGCATTTTTGCCTTCCTGGAGACGCCCACACCCAAAATGGAAAGCCTGCGGGCGGTAAAGACGCTGCCAGTGGCACCTTACAATATGCGCCGCTTCTTTATGAACGAGATTAGTAAGGAGATCAGGGCCGCCCGAAAGAAAAACCCGGCTTCCATACTCATCAAGCTCAACAGCCTGGTTGACGAAACCCTGATCCTGAAGCTCTACGATGCTGCCAGGGCGGGCGTAGATGTGAAGCTGGTGATACGTGGCATCTGCTGTGCCTATACCGAAATGAAGTCGTTGCGCCGACATCTTAGCGCCATCAGCATCATCGACGAGTATCTGGAGCATGCAAGAGTGTTCGTTTTCGATAATGGAAAAAAACCCAATGTCTATATTTCCTCGGGCGACTGGATGGTACGCAATCTTGATCACCGCATAGAAGCGGCCTGCCCTATTTACGACAAAGAGATACAGCAGGAACTGATTGACATCCTGAACATACAACTGGCAGAAAACGTGAAAGGCCGTATCTTGGATAATGAACAGAACAACCACTACGTGCACAAAACAGACGGCGTAGAGGAAGTGCGTTCTCAGATAAAAATCTATCAATACCTGAAAAATAAAAGTTATCGAGTTTGATACTTGCAGCCATCGATATAGGATCCAATGCGGCACGACTGCTTATTTCCGAGGCGTCGATCTATAAGGAAGGAGCCGTGGACTTTACCAAACAAAATCTGGTACGGGTGCCGCTACGGCTTGGTATTGACGTATTTGACAAAGGCTTCATCAGCCCCGAACGCAAACAGAAACTTATAGAAACCATGAAGGCTTACAAGCTGCTCATGGATATCTATAAAGTAGAAGCGATGAAAGCCTGTGCCACCTCGGCCATGCGTGATGCCGCCAATGGCAAAGAAATAATCGAGGAGGTAGAGAAAGAAACGGGCATCCGGATCAATATCATCAGCGGACAGGAAGAAGCGAATATCATTTACGAAACACATATTGCCGAAAACCTCGCTTTCAATAAGTCTTATCTATATATAGATGTCGGCGGGGGCAGTACAGAACTGACGCTATTTTCAAAAAACAAAATCGTCTTTAAAGAATCCTTTAACATTGGCACCATCAGGCTGCTGCACGATAAAGTGCCCGACGAAGCCTGGGAGCAGATGAAATTGTTCGTGAAGCAAAACATAAAAGACTATGCACCCGTAGAGGCCATTGGTAGCGGAGGTAACATCAACAAGATATTTTCCATTTCCAAACGCAAAGAAGGCAAACCGCTGCCGCTTGATTTGCTGCGTGATTATTATAAAGAAATGAGTTACGCTACGATGGAGGAGCGGAAACATCTTTATGGTTTTCGAGACGACCGTGCCGATGTGATTGTGCCTGCCCTGCAAATATTTATATCCCTGATGCGCTGGGCCAATGCCGACGAAATCTATGTACCCAAAATAGGTCTGGCAGATGGTATCGTTAAAATGCTTTATCGCGAACGGATCGACGCATAAAAAAAGGGCGGCTTGTGGCCTACCCTTCAAAAAAGTATATCTGCAGAACTTATTAATGCAGTACTTCAAGCTTTTTTTGCTGCACGGTGTTTCCTGCTTTGTCGAGCACCAGATAGGTATAAATGCCGTTTGCTAAGGTGGAAATATCTGCCGTGGTGCTGCCTGTAAAATTCTTTTGAGCCACCAGGCGACCGTCAATCGTATAGACCTTCCAGGTGTAGGCTTGGGCAGCCTGCCCATTCAGCAAGACCGTGTTTTGTGCCGGGTTGGGATACACGGCCACAGGGTCTTGTGCCGCAACATCGTTGATGCCAACCGTTGCCATATTGATGTCATCTACAAACAAAGTGCTCCCGGCCGTACCGCTGCTGGTAGAACCACTTACGAAGAGAATAAGCATTTTGGTGGGTGTCACGGAACCGTTTATATAATTCACGGGCACACTGATGGATGCATAATTAGTCATGTTGGCGGTAATCCGGAGGCTACCGCTGCCAATCACAGAGTCGGTATTTTGCGTACTGGCATCGTTGAGAATGGCCTGCACCTGTATAGAAGCCGTATCGTTGCCGGCGGGCTGATATTTCACCCACGCATTAAGCCAGCCCATTCTTTGGTTGACCGGCGTACCCCCGATATATCCTATTGAGGAAGCAGGATCGTTAAAGTCCAGGTTATTAATATCAATAGTAGGATTGGCATTGGCCAGCACTCCGGGAAGTACACCCAGCGTACCCATGCTTTTGCTAACAAGACGTGCAGCCGCAGCGCCGGAGTGAACATCATTCGTCTCAAACAACAGTGAGTCGGGCGTAAAAAAGGGGAATTGGGAATAGGTGTAAAAAACTACGGAGTCTATACCAAACCAGCCGTTGGGAGCATGCAGGCTGCTGGCGCTGCCCGAAGAATACACCCGCCATGAATCGAGGCCGCCCTGAATGTTTTGGGCAGATGCGATGGTGGCTGAGCAGGACAATAAAGCAATTGTAAAGAGTTTTTTCATACAGGATCGTAATTATTCAGCTAAAATAAAGGTTTCCCCTGCAACATGGAGCGGCTTTCCGGGATATTTCCTGAGACCGGGTCAACGATCTTAAACCTGCGTCCGTAGGAAAAGAGAGAATTCTGCTTTACTGCTGCTACCCTATAGCACAGAGAAAATGACTGTCCGCAGCCAATCTTCGATATTTTGGCACCTGCTGCCGAATAGTAAAGTGAAATTTTTTCACGCGGTGGTGAAATTTTGACTGCCTAATTTTCTGCATTATGCAGGTATTTGATGGGTTTCTGTAAAAATGACCGACCTTCGGCGCCCGGCACAAAAACTGATACCGGGAAGATCGAAAATCATCTTTCAAAAATCTAAAAATAAGAATAGACTATGGCAAACAACGTAAGCATTACTCCGCTCCATGACAGGGTAATTGTAAAACCCGCTGCTGCTGAGGAAAAGACTGCCGGCGGCATCATTATCCCCGACACAGCCAAAGAAAAACCACAACGCGGCACCGTAGTAGCGGCAGGCCCCGGCAAGAAAGATGAACCCGTAACGGTGAAGGCCGGTGATACCGTTCTCTATGGCAAGTATGCAGGCACCGAGATCAGCCTCGAAGGTCAGGACTACCTCATAATGCGCGAAAGCGATATCCTGGCAATCGTATAAGCAATTGAAAGTTGCGGGCGATACGCCAACGAACCGAAAGCAATCAGACTCACAAACCATTATCCAATTTTCAAATTTTCAAATTTTCAAATCAACTAAATATGGCAAAGCAACTCTTCTTTAATACAGAAGCACGCAATAAAATGAAACGCGGCGTGGATGCACTGGCAGACGCAGTGAAAGTGACCCTTGGACCCAAAGGCCGCAACGTAGTGATCGAGAAAAAATTTGGCGCACCCGGCATCACCAAAGATGGTGTTTCCGTTGCTAAAGAAATCGAGCTCGAAGACGCTATTGAAAACCTTGGCGCACAAATGGTAAAGGAAGTAGCTTCAAAAACCGCAGATGTTGCCGGTGATGGAACTACAACAGCTACGGTGCTCGCTCAGTCGATCATAAACGAAGGACTGAAGAACGTAGCAGCCGGCGCCAATCCTATGGATCTGAAGCGTGGTATTGACAAAGCGGTAAGCGCAGTTGTTGACAACCTGAAGACACAGTCGCAGAAAGTAGGTAACGACAATAGCAAGATTGAGCAGGTAGCTACCATCTCTGCCAACAACGACAGCACTATTGGTAAGCTGATTGCCGAAGCCATGCAGAAAGTAGGCAACGAAGGTGTAATTACTGTAGAAGAAGCAAAAGGTACCGACACTACGGTAGAAGTGGTAGAAGGTATGCAGTTCGACCGCGGCTACCTTAGCCCTTACTTTGTAACCAATACAGAGAAGATGCATGCTGAGCTGCAAAATCCTTACATCCTGATCTACGACAAGAAGATCAGCACGCTCAAAGACATTCTTCCTATTCTGGAAAGCACCGTGCAAAGTGGTCGTCCGCTGGTAATCATTGCCGAAGATGTGGATGGCGAAGCACTGGCTACATTGGTGGTAAATAAGCTGCGCGGTTCTCTGAAGATCGCTGCTGTAAAAGCTCCGGGCTTTGGCGACCGTCGTAAGGAAATGCTGCAGGATATCGCCGTATTGACAGGTGGCACTGTGATCAGCGAAGAGCAGGGATACAAGCTGGAAAACGCTTCCATGGCTTATCTCGGTCAGGCAGAAAGCATTACGATCGATAAAGACAACACAACCATCGTAGGGGGTAAAGGTGAAAAAGAAAACATCACCGGTCGTGTAAATCAGATCAAAGCACAGATCGAAACCACTACATCGGACTACGATCGCGAAAAGCTGCAGGAGCGTCTTGCCAAGCTGAGCGGTGGCGTGGCAGTATTGTATGTCGGTGCTGCATCCGAAGTAGAAATGAAAGAAAAGAAAGACCGTGTGGATGATGCCCTGCACGCTACCCGTGCCGCCGTAGAAGAAGGCATTGTAGCAGGTGGTGGCGTAGCTTACATCCGCTCTATCGAAAGCATTGCTGAGCTGAAAGGCGACAATGCTGATGAGAACACAGGTATAGCTATCGTTCGTCGCTCGCTGGAAGCACCGCTGCGTACTATCGTTGAAAATGCCGGAATCGAAGGTTCTATCGTGGTACAAAAAGTACGCGAAGGCAAAGCGGACTATGGATTCAACGCTCGTACCGAAACCTATGAAAACCTTCTGGGCGCGGGCGTTATCGACCCTGCCAAAGTGAGCCGTGTAGCGCTTGAAAATGCTGCGTCTATCGCTTCTATGCTGCTGACTACAGAATGTGTGGTGGCTGACAAACCAGAACCGAAAGCTCCTGCTGCTCCTGCCATGCCAGGCGGTGGAATGGGAATGGACTATTAATAAAAATAGTGTAGAGATAAAAGACAGGATTTAGTTCGAAAGCTTACAAATGGCCGCACCCTGAGTGCGGCCATTTCTTTTTTGCAGAAACTCCCGTTGCGTAAAACGGTCTTTGTCATTACAACTAATTGATACATATTTGCATCGAAAATTCAGATCAATGAAAAAGCAGTTTTTAATGTTTGCTGCAGGAGCCGCAGTATTATTTTTTGCTTCCTGCCAGGAGAATACAACAGATAACGGTCTCAACCAGGCCCAGATAGACTCTGCTGTAAATGCTCGGGTAGAAGAAATCCGTACAGAAATGCTGATGCAAAACGATTCCATCATCAACGCCGAAGCTCAGCGGAGGGCAGACTCTATGATGGCAGTAGCTGCAGGCAAACCCGTGCCGCCAGCACCGAAAAAAGTGGTGGTAAAACCAACGACAAAACCCCAACCTGCAACGGCTACGGTGAAAGAAGAACCTGCAAAAAGCACAACACCTACTGGTGTTAACGATCGCCCGGGCGGAACAGGTAACACTGCACCCAAAAATGTAAATGACAGGCCCGGAGGCAACTCATCTGCTGCTCCCAAGAACGTTAATGACAGGCCCGGGGGCAATAGATAGCTGCCGAACACCATTCGTTTATGTAAACTTCCGATCACATACTACTACTTAAGCTGCCCTCATTAAGGCAGCTTAAGTAGTACACGAACTTACCCCGTCCGGTAGAAAAATTTTACAGAAACAAATGCCGTATGCTCTGTGGAGATGCACAAAAGTGTTACTGCAAATAGTGCCGCAGTCTGTATAAGAAAATTGTAGCCTGGAAATAAAATCAGCCACCTCATGCAAATGAAGCGGCTGATTCTTAAGATAAAGGCATTAAATTTCGTGAACGGGCATGCGCTTAAGCTCACTATATTGTCGGCCTACTTGCTTATTGCTTTGTAGCCTTGGAACTGCAATCTAAAGTACTTGCTGAATCCACTGCCCGATAGTTAAAGGTCATCACATTACCAGCCTCGTCAATTGAACCTGAAATATTACTTAATGTCACTGCTCCGGTTGTAACTGTACCCGCTTTAGAGAAATTCTTACCATTAACTTGTACACCAGAAACAACAAAGGTAGGACCATATCCAGCGAGATTTGTGATAATGATCTCGTCTATATTCACTCCCGGCGCAATGGTCATGGTATAACCTGGTGTATAACATCCATCCTCGCCGATACCAGTTGTGAAGGTGGCGATAGAGCCATTGTTCAAAAAACGATTGCGGGAAACAGTCTTACAATCAGAACCTTCATAGCCTGCAGCACATCCGCTATCGTCTTTCTTACAGGAGGTGTAGGTAACAGCAGTAAAGGCTCCAAGGGTTACCATCGTCGTAATCGCGATACTCTTTAATAGTTTCATAATCATTCAATTTTTTACGTTTCAAAATCGCGTCAAAGATATAGTCATAATTCCTTATTAACCAAGAGGTCCACAAAATATCTTTATCCGTTACAGCAGTCGGCTATCTTTGTTGCAATGAGCTACAGGACACTCTTTACTTCACTCCTTTTTTCATTCAGCCTTTCTGTTGCCGCGTCTCAATATTCCTTTGATTATACCTCGCTCTGCCACAATGCCTACCTGCATTATCTTTCGCTCGACCTGGGCGAAGGAAACAATCTGGTACGACAGGAACTGACAGCGCATCCCTACAACCTGATGGCCACCTTCCTGGCCGATTATGATGATTGTCTGCTCCTGATGATGAACGGCGACCCACGGGACTACGACCAGCGCGAAGAGCATATGGACAACAGGATAAAGCTGCTTTCAAAAGGCGACCCCTCGTCGCCCTGGTACCGCTGGTGCAAGGCAGGCATCTATTTTCACTGGGCGCTGGTGCATATACGCTTCGGTGAAAATTTCCATGCAGCGACCACCTTTAGAAAGTCCTACCTGCTCATGAAGGAGAACAGCCGCCTTTTTCCAAATTTTCCTCAAAACAAAATTTTCCTTGGTCTGCAGGAAGCCATTGTGGGCACGGTGCCGGAAAACTATCAATGGATAGCCTCCATCTTTGGCCTGAAAGGTAGCGTCAACAGAGGCATCGCAACACTCAATTCTTTTATCAACAATACAGAAAGCAGTGAACCCTTCAGAAATGAAGCTATCATTTTCAATTGCTACTTACGCTACTACCTGCTTTCGCAACACAACGAGGTTTGGCAGTTTGTGAGCAGCAGTTCCTTCCCGGTTCAAAATAACATGTTCAACAGCTTTGTCAAAGCCAATATTGCCATCAATTCCAGACACGCCGAAGCAGCCATACAAACGCTGGACCTGGCACAGCGATCAGAAAACTACAAGCGCTTTCCTATTCTCGATTACGAGCTCGGCAGTGCGCACCTGCTGCGTCTGGACCATGATGCACCGGACTTTTTCAACCGATATCTGGCCCGCTACCGTGGAAATTTTTTCGTAAAAGATACCTATCAGAAGTTGTCGCTGTTTTACTATCTGCAGGGCAACCTCACAAAAGCAAATTTTTATCGCGAGCAGATAAAAAAGAATGGCTCAAAATATGCCGATGCAGACAAACAGGCGCAAAGGTTTGCCGAACAGGATGATTATCCGAATGTGCAGGTACTGAAGGCGCGGCTGCTGAGTGATGGCGGATATTACAGAGAGGCGCTTGAGCACCTGAATCAGGCAGATCCTAAACAACTCAATATTACAGACCAGCTTGAGTATTACTTCCGTATGGGCCGTATATATGATGAACTGAATGAGGACCAAAAAGCTGTAAAGTACTATCAAACCACCATCTCATTGGGACGCAGACGTCAGGAGCATTTCGCCGCCCGCTCTGCGCTGCAAATGGGAATGATGTATGAACGGCAGGGCAGAATGGCTGAGGCCGTAAGAAGTTATGAAGACTGCCTTTCCATGAAGGGGCATGACTACCAGTCCAACATAGACCAGCAGGCAAAGGCCGGTGTCAACAGGCTTACTCAGCGCTAAGCCGTATTCCTAAGTCTTAACATATCCCCACTTTTCGTACATTGCCGTTTTATTGATGTACAAATTCCGGACACTCTGCCACAAACGCCATGTTGTTTTTCGCAGATAGTCCGGCGTTCTAAAAATGATTTTGTCCGTTATGCAGGCGATATCAACCTTATTCTTATCAACGATCTTCTTCCGGCATCTATCCTGCGGAACCACGATCTCTGTTTTTCCGGCTTTATTCAGGGGCTCAGCAAGTTTACAACCAACCTCAAATTAACCTTATGAAGAACCTGCTCGCCCGGCTGCTCGAAATCATCTCTTATAAAGTTGTAGGACGAAAGAATACCCGAAAGTTACTCATTGAGCTTGCGCGGGCTGTAGATCTCGACCTTTTGCTCACCGCGCATTATGATAGGGGTATCTCAAACTACTTCGAGATAAGCACCGTTGGAGAAACTGAATTTCTACGAAGGGTTATTGCTCCGCATCTTTCATCGCAGCAAAAGCAAACGCCCTGCCTGTTTGATGTGGGAGCAAATACCGGTCAATATACGCTGATGCTTCACGATCTATTTCCTTCTGCCGGCATCCATGCCTTCGAACCCAATCCTGCGGCATATGCTGAACTGCAAAAACGCGCCGGATCGATTGAAGGAGTGCGTTGTATCAATAAAGCTGTGGGACAGACTTCTGGGAAATCCGCGATCTACACCTACAAACACCAGCCCGAATCGCAGCACGCCAGCATGCTGCCGGAAGTGATGACCGAGCTGCAGCATACCCCCGATGCCCTGCGGTTTGATGTGGAGGTGCTGGATCTTGATGGCTATTGCCGCGAAAACAATATTGACCGCATACATTTTCTGAAGGTCGATACCGAAGGGTATGAGTTGGATGTTTTTAAAGGTGCAACCCAGCTACTGGCCAGCGAAAAAATTGATATCATTCAGTTCGAGTTTAATGAAATGAATGTGTATGCCAAAGCATTCCTGCACGACTTCTATAACCTGATGCCCCGGTACCGATTTTTCAGAATGGATCGCCGCCGGTTGATTGACCTGGGAGATTACAGCGTATTGAATGAAGTATTTCGTTACCAGAATCTGATCGCTATCCATAAAAACATTTTCGGTAGTGCCACAGCCAATGGCTGGCGGCAATATATTGAGCCGCGGTACGCCGACGTACGTTGATGAATTTCTACGGGCAAAACGAGGGCAGCGCTGCGATTTGACAATCGTTTGTTAGCTTAGTAGCATGCAACGCATCCTCAACTTCGCTCTGCCACTTCTACTCATCATGGTCCTTTCCTGCAACAAAGACAAAGATGAGGATGCTGTAGTCAAAACACCGGAAGGAATGTTTACAGGCACGTATTGCACCTTTTCGTTTTCGCCAACCGCGCCGCCACATTTCGATACTATTTTCAATTTTCGTCTTAAAGTCTCTTTTCCCTATCCGGATAGCATACACGTCTCCGGCAGCAGTCCGGACAGTTCCGTGTGGTTCAGTTTTCCTCCTCTAAGTTTTACGATGCAGACCTCCGACTCGGCCGCATTAAAAGAATATACCGCTGTGGAAACGATGTGCGACATTCAAATGCTGCATGCCTACCTCAGCAAGGACTCTGTGGTGTGGGAAAAACAAAGAGTGTGCGGACCCGGCGGCGTAAATCACCTGTTTTATGGAAGGAAAGATTAGGGCAACTTCAATTGTTCGAGTGCTCGCTGCGCAGCCACCTGCCCGGCTTCCTTCTTGTTGTAGCCATTGCCGGTAGCCAGGTTTTTTCCGTTAAGTACCACGGCAACAGTAAATATTTTCCGCGATCCCTCGGTTTTCTCGTTCAGGGTTTCGAAGCTCAGCGTATGCCCCGCCTTTTGGGCCCAGCTCAGTAACTGATTTTTATAATTGGTGTCTGTGCTTTCAATGTGCCCGAGATCTATGTAGGGCTTAATGACCTGTTGGAGAATAAATACACGGGTTCGGGCAAAACCCTTATCAAGGTACACAGCTCCGATAAGCGCCTCGAGTGCATTGCCAAAAATGTGGCTGCGACTAAGCCCGCGGTCGTTTTGATTATACTGCACCAGCTTGTTGAGCCCCATGCGCAGTGCTACATTATTCAGGGTTTCGCGGCGCACAATACGCGAACGAATTTCCGTAAGATAACCTTCAGGCTGTAGGGGGTATTTTTTGAAAAGATATTCCGCTACGATAGAGCCGAGAATGGCATCGCCTAAAAATTCGAGGCGTTCATTATTGTTCGATAGCTCTTCGATTTTGGAGCGATGCATCAGCGCGAGTTGATAGTAAGGCAAATGCACCGGACGAAAGCCCAGAATATGTTCCAGTTGCAGCGCTAACTGCTTGTTAGGAGAAAAAAGATGGAGCAGCCGTGAGGTAAAGCGCCTCAAAACTATTCTTCGTATTTTTTAAACACAGCAGAAGCGTTGTGTCCGCCAAACCCAAAGGTATTGCTTACCGCGGCACGCACAGGGCGCTGTTGCGATTTCCAGAAGGTAAGGTTGAGTTTGGGATCTATTTCCGGATCGTCTGTGAAATGGTTAATTGTAGGAGGAATGGTATTGTGCATCACCGCCTTGATGGTGGCAATGGCTTCAATGGCGCCTGCACCGCCAAGCAAGTGGCCGGTCATGGATTTGGTAGAGCTAATGTTGAGGTTGTACGCATGCTCGCCAAACACTTTCTTAATAGCAATCAGCTCAGCAATATCTCCCAGAGGTGTAGAAGTACCATGCACATTGATGTAGTCAATATCTTCCGGCTTCATACCGGCATCGTCGAGGGCATTTTTCATGACGTTGATTACGCCCAGACCTTCAGGATGCGGAGCGGTAAGATGGTAAGCATCGGCACTCATGCCGCCGCCCACCATTTCAGCATAGATGGTAGCACCTCTTCGTTTTGCATGTTCCAGCTCTTCGAGTACAATGGCTGCGCCGCCTTCGCCCAGTACAAATCCATCACGATCTTTATCAAACGGACGGCTTGCGGTTTTGGGATCGTCATTTCTTTCAGAAAGCGCTTTCATGGCATTAAAGCCACCAATACCCGACTCGGTGACCACAGCTTCCGATCCGCCGGAGATAATTGCATCAGCCTTACCCAGACGAATATAATTGAAGGCATCAATAAGTGAGTTGGTGCTCGACGCACAGGCGCTTACGGTGGCAAAATTAGGCCCGCGAAAACCGTACTTCATGGATATATGTCCGGAAGCAATATCGAGAATCAGCTTGGGAATGAAGAAAGGATTGAAACGTGGCGTACCATCGCCGGCAAAAAAGCCTTTCATTTCTTCAATGAAGGTGATCATGCCGCCAATGCCCGAAGCCCAGATTACCCCAACGCGGTCATGATCAATGCCTTCGTCTGTAAGCCTGGCATGGCGTACAGCTTCGTCGGCAGCCACTACAGCAATTTGTGAAAACCTATCGAGCTTGCGCGCCTCTTTGCGCTCCATAAAGTTTTCCGGGTTAAAGCCCTTAAGCTCGCAGGCAAACTTGGTCTTAAACTTGGTAACATCGAAATGTGTAATGAAATCGGCGCCCGAAACACCATTGATCAAGCCTTCCCAATATTCAGGTACTGTATTGCCCAATGGAGTAAGGGCACCGAGACCGGTAACGACAACGCGTTTTAACGGTAAATTCATTAACAGATTTTAGTTACTTAAGAGAGTCGAAAAATTACTTTACGTGTTCTTCAAGGTAAGAGACTGCCTGACCAACAGTAGTAATGGTCTCAGCTTGCTCATCGGGGATAGAGATGTTGAATTCTTTTTCGAATTCCATGATCAATTCCACGGTATCCAGTGAATCAGCGCCGAGGTCGTTGGTAAAGCTTGCCTCAGGAGTTACTTCCGATTCATCCACACCCAGTTTGTCCACAATGATTTTCTTAACGCGATTTGCAATTTCAGACATGGCTAATGCTTTTAATTTTATGGTGCAAAAATATACTTTTTGGCAAATTGCAAAAGAGAATTAATTTCCTTTGTCTGATGCGCTTTTCCGCAGCGATTTAATTCGTTTGCGAATAGCCCTAAAGGGTGTTTCTCCTCTCTTCTACAATCCTTCCGTCGCGCATGATCAACGTACGATCTGTCATCGCTGCCAGCTCCTCGTTGTGGGTGATCATGATAAACGTTTGTTTTAAGCCGGAGCGCAAAGAAAGGAAAAGTTCATGAATTGCATGCGCATTGTTGCTGTCAAGGTTTCCGGTAGGTTCGTCTGCCATTACAATTGAGGGTTTGTTGACCAGGGCCCGTGCTATGGCCACACGCTGCTGTTCGCCGCCCGATAGCTCAGAAGGCTTGTTGTCTATCCGGTGGGCCAGCCCTACCGTTTCGAGCATCTGCCGGGCCTGCTGTGCCGCCGCTTTCTGACCTGCGCCGGCAATCCAAAGCGGAATGGATACATTTTCCAGCGCTGAAAATTCGGGCAGCAAATGATGAAACTGAAAGACAAACCCAATATGCTTATTGCGAAATGCCGCCTGCCTTTTGGGAGCCAGTCTGGATATCTCTGTGCCGTCTATGGTCACCGTACCTGTATCGGGCTTGTCGAGCGCGCCCAGCAGATGCAACAGCGTGCTTTTACCCGCGCCCGACGGGCCGATGATCGAAATAACTTCGCCGTTGTTTACTGTCAGACTCACGTCGTTTACTACCGTCAGCCCCGAATAACTCTTTACCAGTCCTGTTGCCTGAAGCATGGTGTAAATATAACCCCGCGCCGGTTGCTTTCTACCGTATCCGGGTTCCGCCATCATAAAATTTGTATTTGTGATTTGAAAACTTACATTTGCGAAATTAAACTATAAATAAAAATATCTGAAATATGTTTTGGACCTTAGAACTTGCTTCCCATCTTGAAGATGCTCCATGGCCGGCCACCAAGGACGAACTGATTGACTATGCTATCCGTTCGGGCGCGCCGCTTGAGGTGGTAGAGAACCTTCAGGAACTCGACGACGAAGGAGAAATTTATGAAGGCATTGAGGATATCTGGCCGGATTATCCCACTCAGGAGGACTTCTTTTTCAATGAAGACGAATATTGAGTGAAACTAAGAACTGAAAAGAATTAAGTACGGGCGCTGATTATTCAGCGCTTTCTTTTTCTTCGTGCGGAAACCAAAAGGCTCGCCAGGCGCGGGGTTCCAAAGCATCCTCTACACTGAAGGCTCCGATCTTTGTTCTTCTCAGCTCCTGCAGATACCCTCCGCAGCCCAGCGCTTCTCCAAAATCGTTGGCCAGGGATCGGATATACGTTCCGGTGCTGCACGTCACCCGAAAATGTAACTCCGGAAGTTCAATTTTTGTAAGCTCAAATTCAGAAATCGTAATGGTTCTGGCATTCAGCACTACCTCTTCGCCTTTCCTTGCCAGCTCATAAGCCCGTTTGCCATCTTTTTTAATTGCAGAATGTATGGGCGGCACCTGTTGAATCGTGCCGGTAAACTGCCGGGCAACCTCACGTATCATCCCTTCATCAAGTCCTTCGACCGGCCGAAAATTTTCGGGCTCGCTTTCCAGATCGAAAGTAGGCGTGGAGGCGCCCAAACGGATGATACCGGTATATTCTTTGGGCAATTGCTGATATTCTGAGATCTTTTTAGTGAACTTGCCGGTGCAGCAAATAAGCAAACCGGTGGCCAGCGGATCGAGCGTGCCCGCATGACCGATCTTTGCCCGGATCATCTTGCGCACCTTACTGATGGCATAGAAAGAAGTCCATTTATACGGCTTGTCTATGAGCAATACTCCTCCTTCCTTTAGCGCTTCAATCGTTGGCAGATTTTTCATTGCGCGCAAAGATAGCGCCCGAAAAGTAGTTGCAACCCTCAACCTTACAACGCCGCTACTCCGCCAACAACTTACCTTTGCCCCATGTCATTTTTCAGATTGGCTGAGGAACCGATGATCATTGCCGGCCCATGCAGTGCAGAAACGCGGGAGCAACTATTAAGTACAGCAGCAGCGCTGAAACCGGCGAACCTTACGCTGTTCAGAGCCGGAGTTTGGAAACCCAGAACCCGTCCGGGGTCATTTGAAGGAAATGGGGAAGAAGCGCTGAAATGGCTGCAGGAAGTGAAGAAAGAATATGGCTTTGCCGTCACCACAGAGGTTGCAGAAGTTCACCATATCGAACAGGCGCTCAGGCATGATGTAGATGTGCTATGGATTGGCGCACGCACTACAGTAAATCCCTTCCATGTACAACAACTGGCTGAAGCCCTCAAAGGCGTTGACGTGCCCGTGATGATAAAGAACCCTGTCAACCCTGATGTGGACCTGTGGGAGGGCGCTTTGGAAAGATTTGAACGGGCCGGTGTAAAAAAGATTGCCGCGATACATCGAGGGTTTTCCTCCTATCAGGCTTCCTCACCCTACCGCAATCAGCCCAATTGGGTGATTCCTATAGAACTGAAGCGACGTCGCCCGGACCTGTACATTATCTGCGACCCCAGCCATATAGCCGGCAAGCGCGACCTTGTGGCCGAGGTAGCCCAAAAGGCAATGGATATGGGCTTCGACGGGCTGATGATAGAAACCCATCCGGACCCGGAGCAGGCCTGGAGCGATGCAGCGCAGCAACTTCGGCCTGAAGCCTTGCTGCAATTGCTTTCCCGCCTGATTGTGAGGAAACAGTCGGCAGAAGACCTAAGCAAGAGTAGCGAACTGGAATACCTGCGCCAGATGATGGACACGGTAGATACCGAGATCGTGGATTTGCTGGCACGACGCATAGAACTCAGTGAGCGCATGGGGCTCGTCAAAAAAGAATGCAACCTGACCGTGTACAATCCTGACCGCTGGCGGGAAATCGTGGAGACCCGCAGCGCACAGGCACTCAAACTCAGATTATCGCCGGAATTTATCCTTGACCTCTATGAAAAAATTCATCACGAAAGTATTCGCCGGCAACTCGATATTCTCGAGGCCGGAGATAATTCGGTAAAAGACTAATTTAGGCTCTTCAATTTTCCTACGTTGGCACTGAAACAACATATAGATGAACGGATAAGATTCGATCAGCAGGTGGATAATTCCCGGTCTTATGTGCTTCCATTTGTGGAGCAAACAAAGGCCCTGAGCTCCGGTGTGAATGTCATGGAAATCGGTTGCGGCGAAGGTGGAGTACTGCTGCCTTTTGCAGAAAAAGGCTGCTATTGCGTCGGTGTTGATCTAAACCCTCTGCGCATTGATCTGGCCAACGATTTTCTGGCAACAGAAATAGGCAGGGGCCGCATGCAGTTTGTTTATAAAAACGTGTATGACAAAGATTTTCTCGAAAAATTCCGGGGCTTCTTTGACCTTATCATACTTAAAGACGCCATCGAACATATTCCCGACCAGGAGCAATTTATTCCCTACTTAAAAAATTTCCTTCGCGAAGGGGGTCAGATCTTCTTTGGCTTTCCTCCCTGGTATATGCCTTTCGGCGGTCACCAACAGGTGTGTCGCAATAAGCTGGCCAGCGTACTACCCTATTACCATATTCTTCCAAAAGCGCTGTACAAGGGAATCCTGAAAATTTTTGGAGAATCGAAGCCGGTAATCGATGAACTGCTTGAGATCAAAGACACGCAGATCACTATTGAGCGGTTTGAAAAAATTGTAGAGGAAAGCGAACTGCGGGTGCTTAGTAAACAACATTTTCTGATCAACCCGATTTACAAATACAAATTCGGACTTCAGCCCCGCAAGCAAATCGGCATCATCAGCGCCCTTCCCTACCTCCGCAATTTTCTCACTACCTGCGTTTACTATACCGTGGGGTAGTCGGCCGCCATATGTGCCAATTGGCCTCTGCCTGCAGATAAAGCATCTCCAGCCCTCCCCTTGTGCGCGCTCCGGCGGCTCTGCCCCTTTTTAAGAATTCGGTTTCTTCGGGGTTATACACAAGGTCGTACAGCAGGTGGTGCCGGCTCAGCCAGTGGTAAGGAATAGGAGGAAAGCTTTCTGTGTCGGGCGCCATACCCAGTGGCGTGCAATTAATAATCAGCAAATGAGTTTCCAGCATTTCGCGGGTCAGTTTGTCATAACCTATTTCACTTCCGGTAGCTTTTCGCGAAACGGAGAGGTAGTCGATGTCCAGCCGGCCCAACACATATTTCACCGCCGCTGCACTCCCCCCTGTCCCCAGAACAAGTGCGCGCCGATGCTCCGCACCCAACAGTGGCCTGAGGCTCTGCTCAAAGCCTATAGCATCCGTATTATATCCCTTCATACCCCCCTCATGAAAAGCAATACAGTTTACTGCTCCGATGGCTGCTGCCGTATCGTGGAGCTCATCCATATAAGGCACAATCGCCCGTTTGTGCGGCAAGGTTACGTTTAGTCCGCATAGTTGTGGCCTTTCAGCAATCAGTGCCGGAAACTGTGTTACGTCCGGCAGCGAAAACAGCTCATACACCGCATCTATTTCTTCGCGCGCAAATTTGCTGTTGAAGTACTGCGGCGAAAAACTATGTTGCAGCGGATAGCCGATGATTCCGAAAAGCTGGGTCATAAAAAAAGCGCTGCAAAAAACAGCGCTCGTAAAATTAAAACTCTCCGGTTTTTACCTTGTCTTTTTTGTTCAGGAACAGATGGAAGGTATCGCCCCTTAGTCCGTAGCGCATGCTCTCCAGCGGTATCACTTCTGCCGGCGCCAGGTTGCCCAGGTTTACATTGGCGCCAAGTAGCTCGAGGAAATATACCTGCTGCGCTTTTTGCGGTGCTTCCCAGATTATTTTTTCAGACGGTATCTGCGTGAGTATCTCCTGAACCAGCCCTTGCCGAACCTCTCCACTATCGCGATAGATACCTACATTTCCGGCTTCGCGCGCCTCGGCAATTACATAAGACGATCCGGCTTCCAGTTCCGCCTTCATCAGCTCAATCCATTTATAGGGAGGCATAATATTAGTCGCATCTTTCGATCCAACCTCCGACAGCACTGTAGCGTACTGTGTGAGCTTTTCGATATAGCCACATTTTTCAGCATGAGGAATGGTAATTGACCCATCCGACACTTCGACAAAGCGCAGGCCGTAGTCCTGAATCACTTCCACATAGTCGTCAAACTGCCCGCGAATCAAAAACGCCTCAAACAGCGTTCCGCCAAAATAAACCGGAATATCGAAGCTGCGGTATATGTCTATTTTCTCACGAAGACTTTGTGTAACGAAGGCTGTGCCGAAACCCAGCTTTACAATATCAACAAAAGGCGCCGCCACCGATAGAAAATCGCGCACGTCATTGATACCCATTCCTTTGTCCATTACCATCGTCAGGCCATACTCGCGCGGTTTTTGCGTACGCTGCGGCAGATCATTAAGAGGGAAGTTCATGTTTTTCAGTTCATTAAAAAGCCAGCGCAAATGTACGGCATTCATGTGGCCTCTGTACAAAATGCGTATTACAGTTTGTATCTTAGCCGCCTATTGTAGCAGCATTATGAAACGCAACATTCCCGTTTTAGGACTTATCATCGGCATCATTTTCCCAATGCTGGGCATGTGCGTCATGTACCTCGTCAAGTTTACCGGCACCCCTTTCAGCGATTTTCTCCACACCATGATGGCCAACCACAAAGTTGCCGCTATGGTGCTCAGCCTTAGTTTGCTGGCCAACGCCATTCCCTTTATTTACTACACCAACAAGCGCCTCGACCTCACGGCGCGGGGCATCCTTATCGCTACCATGCTCTATGCCGTGCTGATCGTGCTGCTCAAATTTGTGTGGTAAGTTTTTTTTTTGTCCGGGGGCCATTGCTACTATGTAGCGTTTGCGGCGTTGGCACCATTCACAGCAGTTACTACTATTAAGCTTAGCTTTCAGTTATAATGATCATTTTTCGTCAGCCATGAAGTACTACATCATAGCCGGAGAAGCAAGCGGTGACCTGCATGGCAGCAACCTCATTGCAGCACTGCATGAGCAGGACGGCGAGGCAGACATCCGTTGCTGGGGCGGCGACCGTATGGAGGCTGCCGGCGCCACACTCGTGAAGCATTACCGCGATCTTGCCTTCATGGGCTTTGTAGAAGTCATCAAACATCTCGGCACCATTTTTCGCAACATCCGTTTCTGTAAAGAAGATATCAGCAGCTTTCAGCCCGATATACTCGTGCTCATTGACTATCCCGGCTTTAACATGCGCATCGCCAAGTGGGCAAAAAAGCAAGGCATCCGCGTAGTGTATTACATTTCTCCGCAGGCCTGGGCATGGAAAGAGGGAAGGGTAAAAAGCATCAGGCGCGATGTGGACAAGATGCTGGTGATCCTTCCCTTTGAACAGGATTTTTATCGCCGGTGGAATTATCCGGTGGTGTATGTAGGGCACCCTTTGGTAGAAGTGGTGCGCCACGAACAGCAAAAACCACTGAAGCCATTGCCTGCAGACAAGCCGGTCATTGCCCTGCTGCCCGGCAGCCGCCGCCAGGAGATAGCCCTAAAGCTACCCGAGATGCTGAAGATGGTAGCTCATTTCCCCGACCATCAGTTTGTGGTGGCGCAGGCGCCGTCCATTCCCGATGAAGTGTATCGGGAATTTATCGGCAACAAAAATGTATGGCTGGCAAAGGGTCAGACCTACGAACTGCTCCGGCAGGCTGAGGCTGCGCTGGTGACCAGTGGTACCGCAACACTGGAAACTGCATTGTTTGGCGTACCACAGGTGGTGTGTTATAAAGGCAATGAAATTTCTTACCAGCTTGCCAAACGGCTTATCAAGGTAAAATACATTTCGCTGGTCAACCTTATCATGGACAAGCTGGTGGTGACCGAGCTGATACAGCACGAACTGAATGAACGGCGGTTACACGAAGAACTGGGGAAATTGCTCTTCGACAAGGCACACCGGCAGCGGCTGATCGAAGACTATGCGCAACTCTGGCATCTGCTTGGCAATATTCCCGCATCCGCAACTGCAGCGAAGGAGATCATTGCTGCGGCAAAAAAATAAGTGGGCCTATCCTCTGATGAGGCGTACGATCATAACGATGATGGCGATCAGAAACAGGAAAATAGAGATCCGGTTCATACCATGCATCATTTTTATATTTACATTCCTCGGCGCATTGGGGTCGCGCTTCCTGATGTAGAAGTAAGTTAATATCTGTTCCCACATAGTCATTGGTCTTTGAATAAAGTTACCCAGAAATTTGCTAAATGCAGTTGCCGCGCTATATTTGCTACCTCTTTAAAAAAAGGGGGGATTAGCTCAGCTGGCTAGAGCGCTTGCATGGCATGCAAGAGGTCATCGGTTCGACTCCGTTATCCTCCACAAGCTTTAGATCGCCTTCGGGCGATTTTTTGCTTTATGGGAGGTTGCACACAGAGGGCACGGAGAAGTAGAGAACTATAACAAATGAACATTCCGAAAACTGTCTTCCGTTTATTTTCAATTCCTGTTGGTGCGATTAAGACACAGCAGACGGTACTGAGCTAACTGATGATCTGTTGTTTCAATTCCTGTTGGTGCGATTAAGACAACATTGAACCGCATAATTCAATAGGATTAATCAAGTTTCAATTCCTGTTGGTGCGATTAAGACTAATGAACCTTTCGACGCAGAACTTGAAATGATTAAGTTTCAATTCCTGTTGGTGCGATTAAGACAGTTTTTTGGTTTTTGAATAAGACCGGGATTGCTCCGTTTCAATTCCTGTTGGTGCGATTAAGACGAAAACTGACCTTTCAGCGCCTCCCATTTACCAAGTTTCAATTCCTGTTGGTGCGATTAAGACTTTCAGTTTGATTGACTTTTTGATTGACTTTTAAACGTTTCAATTCCTGTTGGTGCGATTAAGACCTGAAGATTACACCCATCCTAAAATCAATTTTTTTGTTTCAATTCCTGTTGGTGCGATTAAGACATGATTGCCAAAGTTTCGTTACCACGTCGCGCTTTACGGTTTCAATTCCTGTTGGTGCGATTAAGACACAAGTTGCAGGCGGTGGAAGGCGTGAAGATACCCGGTTTCAATTCCTGTTGGTGCGATTAAGACAAATACATGCCAAAGCAGTTTAAACCCAGCAACGCAGTTTCAATTCCTGTTGGTGCGATTAAGACCGTTCCCGATGCTACTTTTCATTTACCCGCAAATTCGTTTCAATTCCTGTTGGTGCGATTAAGACGTCGGGATCGATATAGCAACGGAAGGATGCCTCTTGTTTCAATTCCTGTTGGTGCGATTAAGACGCCTAAAGGCATGCTGAAGGATATTGATGCAACGCGTTTCAATTCCTGTTGGTGCGATTAAGACAACATCAGTAGTTGCGCCCGCGCTCGGGGGGAGAGTCCACGCGACGCGCACCGAGCAAACCCAGCAGGGGAGCAGCGATCCGGGCACGGTCACCGAGCCGTAGGCGTTCTGGTAGTTCACCATCCCCGCCACCAGGGTGCGGCCCACGGCGA
>JAFIGV010000032.1 GCA_017849575.1 Flavipsychrobacter sp.
GCTGTCCATCAAGCTGGAAAGCATCAGCGCTACCAATGCCGGCAGCCGCAACCGTATAGACTGGAAGACCGGCAACGAGATGAGCGGCGACCGTTTTGAACTGGAAAGAAGCATCGATGGTCAGTTCATCAAGATAGCCGATATCGCAGCCAAAGGCCAGCCTTCGGGTTATAGCTATTGGGATGAGACACCAGTAACGGGTATGAACTACTACCGGTTGAAGATGATTGAAGCCTCGGGCCGCTACAGCTATTCTACCACGGTACAGGCCATGGTGAAGAGTGGCAGCTTTGCCGTAAGCGCTTACCCCAACCCGGTAAGAGAGCAACTGACGGTGAAGGTATATGGCACACCCGACAAGGATGCTGCGGTAACGATGACCGATGTAACCGGCAAGGTGGTGCGTAGGGTAACAATGGATCAGGCTCAGGTGCAGATCAGCATGAATGGTCTGGCACAGGGCATGTACCTGATCAAGTACACCGACGCCAGTCATAGCCAGACGATAAGAGTGAATAAGAACTAGTTCATCGCTTTATATTCTATCATCATGAGAGAGCTGCCTTTTCAGGCAGCTCTTATTTTTGCGCCTGTGCATAACGGATTTTTATAGAAACATCCAAGCACCGATCTTTATGTTTACAAACGTCATGACCAGCAAAGGACCAATAGGGATAACGCTTTACGCAGCGGCGCTTGCAGTTTTTGCGGCACTGATGACCTGGGCAAAATACCGCTTCCTGTTTTTGGATAACGCACCCGAATGGTATGGCCTTATCGTAGGACTGATCTTCGTAGTTGTGGGCATTTGGATCGGACTGAAGCTCGCAAAGCCGAAAACGTTGATACAGAAAGAGACGATTGTACGTACCGAAACGGTGATCAGGGAAGTTGCCCTGCCGGCAAAAGAAAGCCCGGAAGAAGTAGCAAAACTGCTGGCCCGCTTAAACATCAGCCAGCGGGAATATGAAGTGCTGCAGTTTCTTGCAGGCGGCCTGAGCAACGGAGAAATAGCGGAAAGAATGTATTTGTCGCAAAACACAATAAAAACCCATTTATCTAACCTTTACACAAAACTCGATGCCAAACGAAGGACACAGGCGGTAGAAAAGGCTCGCTCCCTGGGCCTGGTTTGATCACCTAAAGGGTTGATTTTAGGATAAATCACCCGAAAGTATGAGCGTCCAAACTCAGCGCTCGTGCATATTTGCCAAAAACAAATCGAAATGAAAAAGACCATTTTAGTTTATGGATTGATCGCGGGAATCATCCTTGCCGCATTTATTTGCATTTCCATGCCGGCCATGAAAGATATGAGTTCCGGGTCGGCACTTACCAGCATGTTTGTCGGCTACACAGTGCAACTACTCGCCTTCAGCCTTATCTTTTTTGCCATACGGAGCTATCGTGAAAAATATAACTCAGGAGTGATCAGCTTCAGTAAAGCCTTCAGCATCGGACTGTGGATTTCATTGATCGGCTCTGCTTTTTATGTGATTGCCTGGGCTTTGGTTTTTCACTATGTAATGCCCGACTTTTTTGACAAATGGAGCGCTTTGCAACTGGAGGCTGCGGCAAAAAGCGGCGCGGGTCCCGATCAGATCGCTAAGCTCAAACTGCAAATGGAAGAAAGCAAAAGGATATACGAAACCTGGTGGGGATTTACAGGTATGACCCTGTTTGAAATATTGCCTACCGGCATTCTCGTTACACTGATCAGCGCCGGCATCCTGAAACGCAGACAACCCAAAAAACCTCGGATTGCATAATGCAGAAAAAAAACCAGTGGCGTCTGAAAAAAAATGATCATGGCATAAATAAAGAAGCAAAAGGAAATGTACCGGCGAAACGATTGTAGGCAGGACAACCATCCGCAGATGATATTGCTGTTCCGGATATTTTACGGGTGAAAGCTTTTTTTGCCAAATGATAAATTGGCAGACCTTTTGCAATATTCTGTCCCGGTACATATTACCTTTAGCATAATTACACCCGATGAAAAACATCATTGCCGTTATTCTGATGCTCATTGCCGGCAGTACGCTGGCGCAAAGCAGCGTGAAGCAACAGGCCGAAGAAATGGGCCGTGCCCTGAGCAGCAAAGACTATAAGACCTTTGTGACCTTCTCCTACCCCGCCATCGTAAAAGAAATGGGTGGACCGCAGAAAATGGCGGCAGCTATACAACAACAAATGCAAAGCATGGAGCAAACGGCCCAGATTGTGTCTATTTCATTTGGCGAGCCCTCTTCAGTAATCAAAGAAGGCAATGAGCTGCAATGCACCGTGCCTCAGCAGATGACACTGAAAACAGCGCAAGGCACCTTGGTAACCTCCAGTACGCTGATTGCAATTTCGCAGGACGATGGCAACCACTGGTATTTTGTAGATGCCGGCGACCGTGACATAAATACTGTACGTACGTCTCTGCCCAACGTGAGCAAAAAGCTGGTGATACCCAGGCCCGAACCCCCGAAATTCATTAAGTAACACCGAAACTATTTCGGCAAATGCCCGTCATTTCCGCATAAATTCAGCTACCTTTGCGCGGCTAAAAAGGTTCTTAACGTAATTATGATCAGCCGCAGAAATATCCGTGTAAAAGTGATGCAGACGCTCTACACACTTGAGACAACGGACGCAGAAGCATTGGACAAGAACAAAAAGCTGGGCACCAATATCCTCAATGAAAAGCTAAGTCGCTCGCTGGATCTGTTTATCATTTCCATACTCTACACCATCAGGACCGCACAATATGCTGAAACAGATGCACATCAGCGGGCCTCAAAGTACCTTCCTACCAAAGAAGATCTGAGCGTGAGCACAAAAATCGCAGGCAATGAGTTTATCTGGCAAATACTTTCGAACCAGACTTTTGCAGAGCGGGTGAAAGAGAGTAAGCTGGAACACTTTGTCAATGAAGAGTGGATTAAGAAGCTTTACAGTAGCCTGGTGAAAACGGAGGAGTATCAGCAATACATCGCAGAGCAAAGCCGAACGCCAAAGACCGAAAAAGCCATCATCAGGTTCCTTTGGGAGCAGCAGTTGCTCGTTAATGAAGGCCTGATGGAATATTTTTCTGAAGAACTGCCGGGCTGGGAGGACGACAGCGAGATGACGCTGATGCTGATGGAAAACTTTTTTAAGAACAGCAATAAGATCAATTATCTAAGCCTTATCTCCGGAGAAAAACGAGAATATGCTCATGACCTGATGCAAACTGTGCTGGACAAGAAAGACTATTGCATGGAACTCATTGAGCCTAAGCTGATCAACTGGGATTCGGAGCGTGTAGCTCTTATCGACCTGCTGCTGCTGCGAATGGGCGTATGCGAATTCTTATTTTTCCCTACCATTCCCACCAAAGTAACGATTAATGAATACATAGAGCTGGCCAAACTCTACAGTACGCCGCAGAGCGGGCAATTTGTGAATGGCGTGCTCGACAATATTCTGAAAGATTTGGAAAAGGATAACAGGATCAGAAAGCAAGATCGAGCTCGTAAATCTTAAATTTGCCGCCATGAAAAGTATGTTACTGCTTTTAGCTTTCCCTTTGTTGCTGGCTGCAGCCTGCAATGATGAAAAGAAGGAAACCGAAAACAAAGACCTCCTTTCTACCGATCTCGTTACCAATCCAGCCTCAGCCAATGGCACGGACAGCACCGTATTGAAAAATCTTCCTACTATGGATTTTCGCGATTCTGTGTTCGATTTTGGGACGATCAACGAAGGCGAAGTGGTGAGCCATAGCTTTGAATTTACCAACAATGGCAAATCCCCACTCATCATCAGCAGTGCCAATGGCAGTTGCGGCTGCACAGTCGCTGATTTTCCGCACGATCCCTTACCTCCGGGAAAATCTTCGACTATGAATGTTCAGTTCAGTTCGGCAGGAAAACACGGACACCAGGAAAAGACGGTAACGATAAATACCAACTCCGTCCGCGGTGTGCATTTTCTCTACATAAAAGGGGAAGTAAAAAACAAATAGACGAGGGACAATTTTTTAATCATAAACACAATTTCTAAACACAATTTTTCAACGTAAATGTTCGTGATGCTTCAGACAATTTTATTACAAGCCGGTGGGCCAAGCCCCATGCCATCTTTGTTCATTATGGTTGGGATGATCGTGGTGATGTATTTCTTCATGATCCGTCCTCAGGCTAAGCGCGCTAAAGAACAAAAGAAATTTGCCGACGCCATCAGTGCCGGTGAAAAAATAATCACTACTGCGGGCATACATGGCACCATCAGTCGCGTAAACGAAGATGGAACCCTGCAGATAGAGGTGGGACGCGGTACTTTCATGACCATTGAACGCAGCGCGGTTTCTATGGAGCTGACCACAGCCCACAAAAAGAAAGCAGAAGGTACGGCAACGGCCACCGCAAAATAACAACCGTGCTAAAAGCAGGCATTACCGGTGGTATAGGTGCAGGCAAATCTATTGTATGCCAGGTGTTCGAAGCACTTGGCATACCTGTTTTTTATGCCGATGCTGCGGGCAAATACCTCATGGAAAATGACCCCGCGGTCATGCGCGCCATACAGTCCCTTTTCGGCACGGACATCTATCAGAACGGTATCCTCGAACGGCAAAAAATTGCAGCAATTGTTTTCCGGTACCCCGGCGAATTGCAAAAACTCAATGAAATCATTCATCCGGCCGTGATCCGATATGGTCGTGAATGGATGGAACAACAGCATGCACCTTACGTGATCAAAGAAGCGGCACTCTTCTTCGAAACAGGCAGCGACAAAGACATGGACGTAATGATCGGTGTGTTTGCACCGCGGAAAACGAGGATACTTCGTGCAATGGAGCGAGACCATAGTACGCAGGAAAGTGTGCTGGCAAGAATGGCACAGCAAATGGACGAACAGGAAAAGATGAGCCGGTGCACATTTATGATCAACAATGATGGCCTTCAGGCCATATTACCCCAGGTACTGCAGGTGCACGAAACACTGCTGAAACGCGCAGAGAACAAGATCTAATCTTCATATCCCGACACATCCATACGGATGCGCCAGCTTTTGGGCAGATAGTTATTACTCCGGTTTCCGAGCGATTTGATCCACCCGAGCGAAAGCCCCTGATAACTGACGAGCTTCCAGCCTTTTTCTGTCGGCATATCTACGTCCTCCTTTTTGAGGTATTTCAAAGCCTGTTCTTTATTCAGTTCCAGTTGCCCGATGTCCTGCGCACGGTCTATGCTCAGCGCTACGTCGTGTGCCGGTAACCATTCCTTTGCGGCAGGGCTACCCAACACAACTCCCGCCTTTCGCAGATACAGACTCTTCGAAAGAAGTTCGTAATCGGATGCATGCTGCTGCAATATTGCCGTGTACAGATCCTTATGACTTCGCACAGTAAAGCGATCGGGATGGGCCAACAACGACTGCCATGCCAACTGCACGCGAGGTTCCCGCTGCAATTGCTGGCGTGGTAATCGCAACACGGTAGCAGGCTCCCCCTTTTGAACCACCGCCATAAACAAGCCCTCACCTTTTGCCTGATCCGGATAAAACCGGTACCCGGTCAGCCCGCTTCGGGTATGTGAAGTAACCACGCCCCAATCCTCCTCCAGGGGCACTTCTGCCGACCGTACAGCAAAGTTTGCGGACATCCACTCAAGAATGGCCTCGTCTTCTTCCACAGAATAAGAGCAGGTAGCGTACACAAGCCATCCGTTTTCTTTCAAAGCAGGCCAGGCGTCAGCCAGAATTCGTTGCTGTCGCATACTGCATAAGTGCACATTGGCTTCGCTCCATTCCTCCAGTGCATGTTCGTCCTTTCTAAAAAGTCCGGAACCACTACACGGTGCATCCACCACCATGAGATCGAAATAACCGGGCAGGCGCGAAAAGTCTCTGGGATCATTGCCCGTCACCCAGTGGTTTGAATAGCCCCAGCGCACAGCATTTTCTTCGAGAACGGAAGCCCGGCTTCGAATCACTTCATTGGACACCAGCAAGGAAGCTTCATCCAGCAAGGAAGCCAGCAAGGTGCTTTTCCCGCCCGGCGCCGCGCATAGGTCCAGCACCCGCAAACCCTCTGGCTCCGGTACCAGACTACGGACTACATGATGCAAAAACATGGAAGAGGCCTCCTGCACATAATAGGCGCCGGCATGAAACAAAGGATCGAGGGTGAAAAGTGGACGCTTATCCAGATATCGTCCCTGCGGACACCACCCTACAGGATCAGCCCCTGGAAAAACACCGGCACCCTTTACCGGATGTAAGCGCACAGAAGTAACCGCCGCCTGTGCATGCGCCTGAACAAATGCCTCGCGGGAAAAACCGGTAGCGGACTGTAGGCTGTCAAGAAAATGTTCGGGTAGATTGTTCATTAGAAAATTATGTTTACCTGTGCACCACATTCCTGCAACAGAAACTGACCAGCCCTTTCTTCGCCATCGTTGTATTGCTCCATATCGCTCAATGAACCATGACCGCCCGCTCCTCCGTTGGTCCAACCGTGTATAGCAAAGGGGCTGATATCAAAATGTGCCACGGTATGGCCCAGCAGCAGTACATCCCGAAACCATTGCACGCCCACGTCAAGACCATGAAAAGCGCCAAAAGGCACTGCCGGTCCGAAGGGGTGAGTTGCATCCCTTGCCTTCGTCAGATCGATGAGTGCTGCCCATTCATTGAGGCGGCATTCAGGAAGCGGCCATGGATTCTTTTTGCCGGGACCACCCCCTAAAGCGTTCTGCCTTTTTCCTGGCCATTGCTTCATCAGCTTTTTTAGCGCCGAATAATCCGGACGATATTGCAGGTATCGATCAGGGTCGCAGCAACCGGCAAAAAAAGCAGAGCAGTTCCAACATTGACCCACCTGTCCGATAGCTGTATTACCGTCAATCCCATTCAGCAGGGAACCTAAAATATCACCCTGATACAACATATCGTTGTGCGTAGTAAACAAATAGGGTTGCTTACTTTGCTCCCAGGCGTATTGATACCTCAGCGATTTTCTGAAGAATGCTAATTTATACCACCACGTTTTTTGAAAAGGCCGCACGCCCAGCCACAGCGGCGGACGGAAATAAACAATGCGTTGCGCAAAAGCCTCGCGTATAAAATCGAAACGAGCTCCGAATGGCTGGCGCCTTTCTTCTATGAAATAAATTTTATTGACCCACCTGCCCGAATGCTTCAGCAAACTGTAGAGCGTGACGGCAGTTTGCAAGGGCTTACCATACACGTTTATCGCCACATCTACACTGGCGCCTTCCTTACCTGAAGGCAAATTTTTTACCAGGGTCTTAAGCGCTGCCTCCGGTGTCATAAAAGGTCACAATTTAAAAGGCACACCCAGATAATTCTGCGGACTGATGCTTTTCAACTCCTTCTTCAGTTTTGCGGAAACCTTGAGATCGTCAATAAACTCATGAATGTCCCTTTTGCCGATACTGCTTTTACCGCGGGTGAGCGCCTTGAGCGCTTCATAGGGTTGCGGATAGTTTTCCCGGCGCAAGATGGTTTGTATAGCTTCTGCTACCACCGCCCAGTTTTGCTCCAGATCTGCATGAAGCTTTTCCTTGTTCAACAATAGTTTACCAAGACCTTTTTCAAGCGAGCGTAAGGCAAGAAAGCTATGCGCCAGAGGCACACCGAGGTTGCGCAAGACGGTACTGTCGGTGAGATCGCGCTGCAAACGGCTGATGGGCAGCTTGGCAGCCAGATGTTCATAAAGCGCGTTGGCTATACCCAGATTACCTTCTGCATTTTCAAAGTCTATCGGATTAACTTTATGCGGCATGGCAGACGAGCCCACTTCGTCTTTCTTCGTTTGCTGCTTAAAGTACTCCATGGAAATGTAGGTCCACACATCGCGACAAAAATCGATCAGTATGGTATTGATCCTTTTCAGTCCATCAAACTGTGCGGCGATATTATCATAATGCTCGATCTGCGTGGTGTACTGCATCCGTTCAAGACCCAGCTTTCGGTCCACAAAATCATTGGCAAATTTTATCCAGTCCACCTCCGGAAAGGCTACATAATGCGCATTGAAATTGCCGGTGGCGCCACCGAATTTTGCAGCAAACGGTACATGAGAAAGTTGCGCGATCTGCCCGCGCAAACGCTCCACAAACACCATCCATTCTTTGCCCAGTGTAGTAGGCGAAGCGGGCTGTCCGTGTGTTTTTGCCAGCATGGGAATGCCCTGCCATTCCTTAGCCATTTTTTGCAGCCGCAGCACCATGTTTTCCAAGGCCGGAAGAAAGGCCTCTTCCAGAGCTTCCTTCCAGAGCAGCGGCACCGCAGTATTGTTCACATCCTGCGAGGTGAGCCCGAAGTGTACCCACTCCACACTATCGCCGGCACCTAAAGCCCGTAGCTTTTCTTTTAAGAAATACTCTACAGCTTTCACATCATGATTCGTGGTTCGCTCAATGGTCTTAATCTGGGCTGCGTCCGCCTCCGTAAACTGCTCATAGATATCGCGGAGTTTCGCTGCTTTTACGCCGTCGGGTAATTTGAAAATCTTCTTCTCCGCCAGAAAAAGAAAATACTCCACTTCCACCCGCACCCGGTAACGAATGAGCCCAAACTCAGAAAAGTATGGCGACAGTGATGCAAGCTGTGCACGATAACGTCCATCTACCGGGCTGATCGCCGTGAGTGCAGTAAGTTCCATGGGCGCAAAGATAAACGGAGAAATGAACATGCCCCGACCGGACTATTTGCTGAAGCGCGGATGATATTTTTCGAGGGTTTGTCGCAGATAATGACGGTCGAGATGTGTATAGATCTCGGTGGTGGTAATGCTTTTATGCCCCAGCATTTCCTGCACGGCCCGTAGATCAGCACCGGCTTCCACCAGATGCGTGGCAAAGGAATGACGAAGCACATGCGGATGGATATTTTTTTTGATGCCGGCTTTTGCAGCAAGGTCTTTTAAGATCAAAAAGATCATTACCCGCGAAAGTCCGCTGCCTCGTCGGTTGAGGAACAAAACATCTTCGCTGCCCGGCTTTACGTTGATGTGCGGACGTACCTGCTCTTTGTACAGCTTCACCTGCTTTATGGCCTCGCTGCCTATGGGCACCAGCCTTTCTTTATTACCCTTCCCGATTACCCTTACGAAGCCCACATCCAGAAAAAGATTGGAGACCGCCAGATGTACGAGCTCGCTTACCCGCAGGCCACAACTATACAGTGTTTCCAGCATCGCACGATTGCGCTGTCCTTCGGGTGTGCTGTGGTCTATCGCTGAAAAAAGCTGTTCTATTTCTGCTATACTTAAAAAATCAGGAAGCGTCCGTTTCAGCTTGGGTGCTTCGAGCAAGGCAGTTGGATCTGTGTGCAGAATATCTTCCAGCAACAGGTAGCGAAAAAAAGATTTAAGTCCGCTGATGACCCGCGACTGACTTGCCTGTGAAAATTCAAGACCATTGAGATAAGCGAGAAAGCCTTGCAAGGTGGTCAGGGTCACCTCATCAGGCACGGATATTCCAGCCTGCTCCGAACTGTATGCTGCAAACAAGGCCACATCATGCAGATAGGCGTCTACTGTATTCGCAGCCAATGACCGCTCCAGTTGCAGATAAGCCTTAAAACCTCGGATATACGATTCCCACATGCGCCCGGTACATCTATTATTCGACAACAAGTTACATTACCTTTGGCGCTCCATGTACCTCTCACCGGTTATATCGCTGGTAAAAAAAGATCTGCTGATCGAATGGCGGCAGAAACATACCCTGTTTGGCGTGCTGCTATACGTTGGGGCAACGGTATTTGCCGTGTATATGATGGCGGGGCAGCCGGAGACAAAAATCTGGAATGCGCTGTTTTGGATCACGCAATTGTTTGTCTCTATTAACTCTGTTGCGAAAAGTTTCCTGCAGGAGCATCCCAATCGCTTTCGGTACTATTTTACCATTGTCCATCCTACACAATTTTTGCTGGCGAAGATGATCTACAGCATCACCTTGCTGCTGGCGATGAGTCTGGTAAGCCTGCTTTTATTTTCCATTATGTTGGGTTTTCCCATTGCACAAACGGGACTGTTTATTGCCATCACCCTGGTGGGTAGTATCAGCCTTTCTTCCGTATTTACATTTTTATCTGCCATTGCTGCACGAGCAAATCAGAATGCAGCCCTGATGGCAGTACTTGGCTTTCCCATTGTAACTCCGGTATTGATGATGCTGAGCAACCTTGCGCTAAAGGCCATTGCGGAAGTATATCAGCCGGGCTGGTGGGCACTTGCCGGCACTTTATTGTTGCTCGATGTGTTGGTTATCGTACTCGGTGTGATCCTCTTTCCATTCCTTTGGCAGGAGTAAACCCGATGACAGCAATCAGTATAGGAATTCTGTGAACGAATCGCCCAATATTCATTTACCTTTGCAAAAATTTTTTCAATACGAATCTATGCGCCAGTATTGGTGGAAAGTTGTTTGTGTGCTGCTTTTAGGATATACGGTCATTGCAGGTTTTTTGCTCCCTGTCCCTGCGCTTGATATCATTAACGAAACGATCCGCAACCTATACTTCCACGTACCGATGTGGTTTACGATGATCATTCTATTCTTGGTCTCTGCAATATATGCCGTGCGCTATCTGCGCACCGGCGACCTCAGGTACGATGTATTTTCTGCAGAGTTCACCAAGGTGGGCATTTTCTTTAGCATTCTCGGTATGCTCACCGGCATGGAATGGGCAAACTATACCTGGGGCGAGCCCTGGAGCAATGATCCCAAACAACTGGGCACGGCGATAAGCATGCTTACCTATTTTGCCTACATGGTGCTGCGTGGTGGTATGAAGGATGAAGAAAAGCGCGCTAAGATCAGCGCGGTATATAATGTTTTTGCCTTTGCGCTGATGATACCCTTGTTGTGGATCTTACCCAGAATGGTCGATTCGCTGCACCCCGGCAATGGTGGCAACCCCGGGTTCAACACTTATGACCTGGACAGTAATATGCGGAAGGTATTTTATCCCGCGGTTTTTGGATGGATACTGCTGGGCGTATGGATAAGCACCCTGCGCGTACGGGTTGCGCTGTATCATTTCAAACGGGAAAATGAATTTGAATTTGACTTCGAAAAACAAATGACCCATGCGTAAAGCATCATTAGTTTCTATATTTTTTTTGATCGCATTACCAGTGATAACGGTGGCTCAAAATGCGCAGCCGGAGATGGCGGACGCCTTGCGGCGAGATGGTAAAATATACGTGGTGGTTTTAGTATTAGCTACTATATTTGCCGGAATTATCGCGTTCCTGGTGCGCCTCGATCGCAAAATTTCCAGACTAGAAAAAAATAAATAATCCAATTTTTCAACTACAAAACGCTATGGTAGAAACAGCAACTGCCACTGCCGCAAAACCACAAGAACATTATAGCTTCTTCCGCGGCGTAGAGCGCAACTTTGATAAAGCTGCGAAATACACAAGGTTCGAATCCGGCATTCTCGAACAAATCAAGGCTTGTAATTCGGTTTACAGAATGAAGTTCCCGGTGCGCATTGGCGAAAAGATCGAGGTGATCGAAGCCTACCGCGTGCAGCACTCTCACCACAAACTGCCCTGTAAAGGCGGTATCCGTTACAGCACGGATGTAAACCAGGACGAAGTGATGGCGCTTGCTGCATTGATGACGTACAAATGTGCGATCGTGAATGTGCCTTTTGGCGGCGGCAAAGGCGGTATCAAGATCAACCCCAAAAACTACACCGTGTACGAACTGGAGAAGATCACCCGTCGTTACACTTCAGAGTTGGTAAAGAAAAACTTTATTGGCGCTGGTATTGATGTACCGGCACCGGATTATGGCACTGGCGCACGCGAAATGAGCTGGATTGCCGATACTTATGCTTCGCTTAATCCTGGCGATGTCAATGCTCTGGGTTGCGTAACCGGTAAGCCGGTAAGCCAGGGCGGCGTACGTGGTCGTACCGAAGCAACAGGTCTGGGCGTGTTTTATGGCATCCGCGAAGTACTGAACGTGAAAGAAGACATGGACCGTTTGGGCATGACTACCGGCGTTGTAGGCAAGCGTGTCATCGTTCAGGGACTGGGTAATGTGGGTTATCATGCTGCAAAATTCTTCCACGAAGCGGGTGCACTGATTGTAGGTATTGCTGAGTATGAAGGCGGCGTTTATAATGCCAATGGCATCGACCTCGAGCAACTGGTAGCCCATCGCAAAGCAACGGGTTCCATCTTTGGCTTCGCCGGAAATACAGAATATAAAAACAGTGCAGAAGTAATGGAGCAGGATTGCGACATTCTGATTCCTGCTGCGCTGGAAAACGTGATCAATGCTACCAATGCTGATCGCATCAAGGCAAAAGTGATCGGTGAAGGTGCTAACGGACCGTTGACACCAGAAGCTGATGAAATACTTAATGCAAAAGGGGTAATCATCGTTCCGGATATGTACCTGAACGCGGGTGGTGTAACGGTTTCTTACTTCGAGTGGCTGAAAAACCTGAGCCACGTTCGTTTCGGACGTATGGACAAGCGCTTCAGTGAAAACCAGAATTCTCAGATTCTGAAAACCGTGGAAAACCTTACCGGTAAGGCTGTTACAGAAATCGAACGCAGACAACTGCTGCACGGACCTGATGAAGTAGATCTGGTTTACTCTGGTCTCGAAGACACTATGATCGGTTCTTACCACGAGATTCGCGACACCATGCTCAGCCTCAATATTCCTGATATGCGTACGGCAGCATTTGTGGTAGCCATCAACAAAGTAGGCGTTGCTTACGAAGAACTGGGTATTTTCCCATAATCAATACAATATCTTTCAACACAAAGCCACCACGAGGTGGCTTTGTTGTTTTTACGAGCGTCTGCTAAGAATGATTGACTTCATTACGTCGCAAAAATGGGAATAATTAAAGTATCTACACCTATTAACCATATTAGTCCATTCTTCTTTTCCCTTTGTCTGCGTTTTTAAATAATTTCGCACGTCTTTTTTATTCTAACCAATCAAATCTCTTCAGTAATGGCATTTGATCTCGATCTCATCCAGCAGGTTTATCAGGAATTACCACAGAAAGTAGATAATGCGCGAAAGTTCATCGGACGTCCGCTCACTCAGGCAGAAAAAATATTGTATGCCCATACTTACGAAGCAGCCACCAAATCTTATGAGCGCGGTCGCGACTATGTAAACTTCGCTCCCGATCGGGTAGCCATGCAGGATGCTACGGCACAGATGGCTTTGCTTCAGTTCATGACCTGTGGACGCGATAAGGTTGCCGTTCCTTCTTCGGTGCACTGCGACCACCTGATACAAGCCAAAGTAGGTGCCGCCGAAGATCTTGCCACTGCCAATGAAGTGAATAAAGAGGTGTATGATTTTCTGTCGTCTATCTCCAACAAATACGGTATTGGTTTCTGGAAACCCGGCGCTGGTATCATCCATCAGGTAGTGCTGGAAAACTATGCTTTCCCCGGAGGAATGATGATCGGTACAGACAGCCATACGCCCAATGCAGGCGGACTGGGAATGATTGCCATTGGTGTAGGGGGTGCAGATGCTGTGGATGTAATGGCGGGACTTGCCTGGGAGCTCAAGATGCCGAAACTGATTGGGGTAAAACTTACCGGTCGTATGAGCGGCTGGACTTCAGCAAAGGATGTGATCTTAAAAGTTGCAGGTATCCTTACCGTAAAAGGCGGTACCGGTGCAATTGTAGAATATTTTGGTCCGGGCGCCGAAAGCCTGAGCTGTACCGGAAAGGCAACCATTTGTAACATGGGTGCAGAAATTGGCGCGACTTGCTCACTCTTCCCTTACGACGAGAAAATGAGCGATTATCTGAAGGGTACTAACCGCGCTGAAATAGCCGGACTTGCCGATAAGGTGAAAAACTATTTGCGCTCAGATTTTGAAGTGTATGAAAACCCTGAAATTTTTTACGATCAGGTAATTGAAATCAATCTCGATACGCTGGAACCGCATCTGAATGGCCCGTTCACGCCGGATCTTGCCACGCCTATTTCTCAAATGGCTGAGGCAGTAAAGCAACATGGTTGGCCCGATGAAGTGGAAGTGGCTTTGATTGGCTCTTGCACCAACTCATCTTATGAAGATATGACCCGCTCTGCTGCGATAGCAAAAGATGCGATTGCAAAGGGTCTGAAAGTAAAAAGCGAGTTCACCATCACTCCGGGTTCGGAAATGGTTCGTTATACTATTGAGCGTGACGGCATTCTCGACACCTTCGACAAAATGGGCGGTGTGGTACTGGCAAATGCCTGCGGACCTTGCATAGGACAATGGTCGCGCCACATAGACGATCCTACACGCAAGAATACGATTGTCACTTCCTTTAACAGAAACTTCGCAAAGCGTAATGACGGTCTTGCTTCTACGCATGCCTTCGTTGCGTCGCCCGAACTGGTGACTGCATTAGCCATTGCGGGACGACTTTCTTTCAATCCGCTTACAGACAAACTGTTGAACGAAAAAGGCGAAGAAGTAATGTTGGATGAACCGAAGGGTTATGAAATGCCACCGGCAGGCTTCTCAGTAAAGGACGCAGGATATCAGGCACCTGCTGTGGATGGATCGAAAGTGGAAGTAGTGGTAAGCCCAACAAGCGATCGTCTGGAGTTGCTGGCTCCGTTCAAAGCCTGGGAAGGTACCGACCTCAAGGGATTAAAACTCCTGATAAAGGCTTTTGGAAAATGCACAACTGACCATATCTCTATGGCAGGTCCATGGTTGAAATTCCGCGGTCATCTGGATAATATTTCCAACAATATGCTGATCGGTGCGATCAATGCCTTCAACATGGAATCAAACAAAGTGAAAAATCAACTTACCGGCGAATATGGCGAAGTGCCGGCTGTACAACGTGCCTATAAAGCACAGGGCTTGGGAAGCGTGGTAGTAGGCGATGAGAACTACGGTGAAGGCAGCTCGCGCGAACACGCTGCTATGGAGCCACGTCACCTGGGTGTGCGAGCCATTGTGGTAAAGAGCTTTGCACGTATCCACGAAACCAACCTGAAAAAACAAGGTATGCTGGCGCTCACTTTTGCCAACAAAGAAGACTATGACAAAGTGCAGGAAGATGACACTTTGGATATTGTAGGACTCAACAGCTTCACACCGGGCGAGCCATTGACTATGGTGCTACATCATAAAGACGGCAGCTCTGATGAAATTTCGCTCAACCATACCTATAATACACAGCAAATAGAATGGTTCAGAGCAGGCGGTGCACTGAATGTAATCCGTCAGCAGTTTGAAGAAAAAGCGGAAGCAGCAGTATAAATTCCGCAAAAAAGTACAAGGTAGCCGGTTGCAGCAATGCAGCCGGTTTTTTGTTGCTCAGAATTGACTGCTTCGCTTCCGGTCGTGAAAAAACAAACGCTGGTCGCAATTTATTCGTTGCGCGATTGCCACCGACGGATTGAACTCAGAACAGCGTCTATATTGAAAGCTATGAAAGCAATGCGCCTCCAACTTTTCTCTGTACTCTTTATGTGCTGCCTTACAGCCTCGCATGCCGGGCAGTTGCAGTTGCAATTCAAAGCGACGGTAGGAGGAGAAAAATTAAAACTCGATGGCAGTAAATATTTCCTTCCAGCAACCGATAGCATAAGCTTCGAGACCTTTCGCTTTTACCTTTCTTCCTTTCGCTTTTTTAAAGGCAATCAACAGGTATGGCAAGAAAAAGAAAGTTATCACTTGCTTGATGCGGCAGATGATGCTACAATGCAGCTCAACTTCGAGCTCCCTGATTCCCTTCACTTTGACCATGTACTTTTTACCCTCGGCATTGACAGTGTTACTAATGCGCGCGGTGTGGGTAATGGCGATCTCGATCCTATGCATGGTATGTACTGGGCGTGGCAGAGTGGCTATATCAATATGAAACTGGAAGGTACAAGTCCGCTATGTGCTACCAGAAAACAAATGTTCCACTTCCATCTGGGAGGTTTTCTCAATGGGTTTAACTGTGCACAGCAAGTGCAGCTCAAAGCATCCGGCAACAGCAGCATTTTCATACATCTGGAAGAACTTCTTTCCCATTTATCACTAAGTAAAACACCCACCGTAATGACCCCGGGCGAAGAGGCAGTACAGCTTTCATTGTTAGCCGCCAAAATTTTCAGCACCCAACCATGAAAAAGCTGTTTTCCATAGCGTTGCTTTTCGTCGTAGCTGGGTTGCTTTCTTTCACCGGCGACAAGAGTCTGCAGCTTCCGGTACCCAAAGGCTGGTCCAAACCACTGTACGATTTTTCTGCTAATCCATTATCTGAAGCCAAAATTGCATTGGGCAGAAAACTGTTTCACGACCCATTGTTGTCGCGCGACAAAACGATTTCCTGCAGCAGTTGTCATCTTCCACAAACATCATTTACCCATATTGACCACGATCTTTCGCATGGCATAGATGGCAGAATCGGAAAGCGCAACAGCCCGGTGCTTATCAACCTTGCATGGAGCCGCAACTTTATGTGGGATGGAGCTGTTCATCAGCTCGACGCGCAGCCGCTTGCACCTATTTCAAACCCCGACGAAATGGACGACACTCTGGTAAACGTGCTGCAAAAATTGCGCAATGCCAGTAGCTATCCCGCACTTTTTGAAAAGGCATACGGCGACACAAACATTACCGGCGAACGGATGCTGAAAGCCTTATCTGCTTTCATGCTCACATTTATCAGTGCCGATAGCAAATACGACAAAGTGATGCGCAAAGAACCCGGCGCCGCTTTCAATGAATACGAAGCCCGCGGTTATGCCACATTCAAGGCACAATGTGCTTCCTGTCACACCGAACCGCTTTTTACCAATGGCGCATTTGAAAATAACGGCCTGGCGCCCGATACTTTTTTGAACGACAAAGGCAGGATGAGCATTACCGGAAAAACAACGGACGAACTAAAGTTTAAAGTGCCCACGCTTCGAAATATTGAGCTCACCTACCCCTACATGCACGATGGCAGATATAAAAACCTGCAAATGGTCTTGTTCCACTATACCAACAACATTTTTGAAAGCAGCACGCTGTCGCCGAAGCTCAGAGGAGGATTGCAACTATCTGAATCCGATAAACGTGATTTGATTGCATTTTTAAAAACATTGACCGACGAAAACTTCACCCACAACAACGCATTTTTTCCAGAGCCACCTACTGCTCCATAATTAAACAGCAACAATCTAAAAACATCCATTATGACCAAGACATTTCTTTGCGCATTGCTTTTCACTGCCGGTTATTGCCAGGCACAGCCCGTTATCAACAGTTGGATCATGAATAAAAACGGAAAGACAGCCAGCTACTGGGCGCAGAACGGCACACCCGGCAGTCCGTCGTTTGTATTTACCAACACCACCGACAGTGCTGACATTCTGAAGGTTTGCTACAGTAACGACTCCGTGTGGATCTACAGCAAGGGGATGACCGATAATATGGGGCAATATCAAAACCCCGGCACCTGCATTGCGCAAAACTACCACTTCCGTTTTCCGAGAAATCCGCAGGTTGCCACAACAAAAACTACTTCGCCCATGATCGGTGCAATTGGTCTGTTATTAAACGGCATTCCTATCTACGGGCTCAGCAATGCCAACTCCTGGACAGGATCTACCAATGCCAATCCGCAGCAAGGTGGGCAAGGTGTGTGGAATGTGGAAGTGTACAAATCCGAGGGCTTTACGCTTGACACAGCCTTTGGAGCACACCCGCAGCAACAAGGCGCTTATCACACACATGCTACGCCCTACAGGCTTTACAAGTATGTAGCTAATACGCAACACTCCCCTATCATTGGCTATGCCTTCGATGGCTATCCGGTGTATGGACCCTATGGCTTTAGCGACCCCAACGATATGACAAGTACTATTACAAGGATGAAAAGCGGATACAGTCTGCGCAATATTACCACGCGTACTACGCTTCCCTCCGGTGCAACAGCAAGTCAGGCAGGACCGGCAGTGAGCACCACCTACCCCATTGGCACTTATTGCGAAGACTATGAATGGCTGGCATCTAACGGCGGCGACCTCGACGAATACAACGGACGCTTTTGTAAAACACCCGAATATCCTAATGGTACTTATGCTTATTTTATCAGCATCAACGCAAACGGACAACCTGCTTACCCCTACATCATAGGACCACAATACTATGGCGCGCCCGATATGGCTGACATCAGCGGACCTAATCCGCAGGTTTATGCATCTTCAACCGCTATCAATTGCATTTTGCCTACTGATATTGCCCAGACAAGTACGGATCGCTCGCTGACTGTTTTTCCCAACCCTACCCGCAATAAACAGGTTCAAATACTGGGTAACCAACATGGATACGACAAGGTAATGATCGTAAACCTACAAGGGCAAACGTTATACAGCAACTCTATTGACGAAAACAAAATCCAATCAATACAGTTACCAGCCACCGGCGTATTCATCCTACGTTGCTCCAATAGCAGCTCCGGAAAATCGGCTGTGATGAAAATTGTCGCAGAATAAAGCAAAGGCTCCGGAAACGGAGCTTTTTAAATGTTTTGTGAAGAGACAGCTTCTATGGGTGCGATTCTTTATTTTTACTGAACAACAGAACCGCATATGAGACCGCTTTACGACATCAAGAATTTTATAGAGTGGAAAGCCTTCGGTGTATGTTCGGCTATAGGTGAAAAAATTGGCGTAGCTACAAGCCGCATCCGGCTGTGGTTTATCTACATCTCTTTTCTTACGCTCGGGTCTCCCATCATCATTTATATGGTGCTTGCCTTCTGGATGAACCTTAAGCGTTACATCTGGATGCGGAGAAGAAATCCCCTGCGTTGGCTGTAGGTCATCTGACTCTTACACTTGCCAACAATTTCTTTGACTCTTTATCGTAAAAATTTACCGTTCGTACTGAAAAGAATCTCGGTATCGCAGCCGTCACAATAGGATAATCGGTGTAGGTAATCTCATGCTTGTCGTGCTTCACTTCGCAATACACCTCAATATAGTTTCCGGCACGATAACCCTTTTCGTCAAAGCTGAGAAAATACTGCTCGTGGGTGGGCGGCATCGCCATCACCACCACATCATTGAAACGGAAATTCGGCGTATCCGGCTTGTTGACCACTCCAAAATGTCGAATAAAGTCTTTCCGGTCGTTGATGACCATAAAATTGAGGCCCTTCTCAAGGTGAACACGGTCATTCAGGTAAAAACCCACGAGCGGCTTCACCGTTATCTGACGCGGTTGTGCCCGGGCACCATAAAACAAAGTCAACAACCCGGCCACCAGCAATATTTTTCGGAACACAGCCTTACCCATACTTTCTCAATATAACGAACTCCGGCGAAAATAAGCGGAAAGGCAGGTGATTATCGCTACCTTTGCGCATTCTAATAGTATTATAACCTCTTAAAAGAAAAGGAGTACACCATGCCAGTGTTACACAACCGGATCTCAAATGAGGAACTGAAAGCACGTATGCTTGCTGAAACCGAGCCGCGCACCACAGTATCCTTCTACCAGTATTTTCACATAGCCACCCCTCAGGAATTTCGCGATGAGCTCTACAAAAAGTTTGTTGCGCTGAATGTGTTCGGACGCATCTATGTAGCTGCCGAGGGCATCAATGCGCAAATCAGCGTGCCGGAAAGCAATTTCGAAGCCTTTAGAAATACGCTGTATGGGTTTGACAAAGCGCTTGATGGCATTCGCCTCAATATAGCGGTAGATGATGACGGAAAATCCTTCTGGGTGCTGCGTATCAAAGTGCGGGAGAAAATCGTGGCCGACGGAATTGATGATCCTTCTTTTGATATTACCAGGAAAGGAAAATACCTCAAAGCAGCCGAATTCAACGAACTGGCGGCGAAGCCCGACACCATCATTGTGGATATGCGCAACCATTATGAGTACGAGGTGGGTCATTTCGAAAACGCCATCGAAGTGCCTTCAGACACGTTCCGGCAGCAATTGCCCATGGCGGTGGACATGCTGAAGGAAGAGAAGGATAAGAACATCATCATGTACTGCACAGGCGGCATCCGCTGCGAAAAAGCGAGCGCCTATATGCTGCACCATGGTTTCCAAAATGTTTTTCATGTAGAAGGTGGCATTATTGAATATACCCGAAAAGCCCGCGAGCAGGGACTTCCTTTGAAGTTTATAGGTAAAAATTTTGTGTTTGATGAACGTTTGGGCGAACGGATCACCGAAGATATCATTGCGCAATGCCATCAGTGTGGCGCGCCCTGCGACGACCATACGAATTGCCTGAACGATGGCTGTCACTTGTTGTTTATCCAATGCAAGGAATGTGCAACGAAGTACGAAGGCTGCTGCAGCGAAGCCTGCGCCGAAGAAAAAAATCTTCCTAAAGACGAGCAGCGTAAACGGCGGGCAGGACGTGAAAATGATGCGATGATTTTTAATAAATCCAAAGACCATCCTATCCGCAAACACCGCAGTGAGTGGAATATTTTAAGAAAGGATTGAACTGAGGATAATTAGCTAATTAGCCGATTAGCCAATTTGCCAATGGTGTTTGCGATTGGAAAGTTTGGGGTTGAGGTTTGTAAAGCGAATCCGGCTTTATGACGACGACTTCACAATCCGGAAATGTGGCAATGGCGCACATCTTTCTCGCGTCTTTGCGAGGAGCGTAGCGTAGCGGAGTGACGAAGCAATCTACTTTGATTTGAAGATTTGAAGATGTGCTGATTTGAAGATGATGAGACCATGAGACCATTCGGCAACTTGCCAATAGTGAATGAAGTTCTTAACTCCACGACTTCCCCTCTTGAGAGGGGACGTGCGGTGGACTGGCGCCGAGCAGGGGTGTGTCTTAACAAACAAAATCTCAAAAATGCCCCCGCAAACAATAAATAAAAACAAATCAACACTCCACCCACACAGATTGCTTCGCCACGCTCGCAATGAACTGTGTTTAAAACCAAAAAAATTCAGGTTGTTTGATAGGTTGTTTCTTTGGTTGCAATGGCAAAAGCTTGTTTGATCAATTTATTGGCTACAGCTACTAAGGCAAGTCGTCTTGATTTCCCTTTCGTCACCAGTCTATCATAAAGTTCTTTACATGCTTTGTTACATTTTTTGGCTGTCCAGGAGCACATATAAAGCATAGCCCTTATTCTGCTCATACCCA
>JAFIGV010000005.1 GCA_017849575.1 Flavipsychrobacter sp.
GGACATGCATTGCGAACAGGCTTTCCTACAGCCCAATGACGGAAATCAGTCTTGTTCTTTACCCTTTTTCTTCTGCAATGATTATCACTTCTAATTTATCCTAAACACAGCGTTTTGCAAACATAGGATGACGCCGCACTCGGTCAACGTTCGACATCCTACTCGCGTCTTTGCGAGAAGCCTATTCAATGTGCTAATGTGCTAATGTGCTAATGTGCTAATTGGATTTGAAGATTTGAGAATTTGAGGATTTGGAGATAATGTGACAATGAGCTAATTCGGCAATTTCCCGATGTTGAATGAAATTCATGGCTCAACGACCTCCCCTCTTGAGAGGGGACGTGCGGTGGCCTGGCGCCGGGCAGGGGTGTGTCATGACTATCAAAATCTCAAAAACGCCCCCCAAAAACAAAACATAAAAAACAAATCAACATCCCACCCACAGATTGCTTCCTGCTTCGTTCCTCGCAGTCGCAATGACGCCGCCCGCAGTCAAAGTCTGCCATCCTACTCGCGTCTTTACGAGAAGCGAAGCAAAGCGGAGCGACGAAGCAATCTGGTTTAATTCGAAAATTTGAGAATTTGAAAATTTGAAAATGGCTCGTCGCGAAGGTGCAATGAACGATTTCACGACTTTACAACTTTACGAATAAACAAATCCGCACAAAAACAGATCAACACCACTCATTGCCCCTTCTTCTTTTGCTTGATCAAAAGAAGAAGCAAGAAAAATCAAGGGCTGGGATAAAAAGCCTAAAGTTGAAAGTCCTTCCGCTACAATGAAGAATAAGCTTACTATGGGGCGTTTTGCAATTCCTAACCTTGCAGTCATCTGCCGATTATCGCTATGCACCATCTTCATTGCTTAACGCTCCAGAACTTCAACTTCTTAACGGCTTTTTATCCAAGGCCCGCATCCGTATCGCCTGCGGCAAAATTGATTTGAAGATTTGAAGATGTGCTAATTTGAAGATGATGAGAAAGTGAGCCAATTAGCGAAAGAGCCAATGGTTTGGAAGGGTGCCGCCGGACTAATTGCAAATCCACCCCTACATATTGAAAAATGAATGTTGAAGAACGAAAATTCGTTCAGCCCATGATGGCGCCTTTTTCCTGCTTTGACTGAGTTGACAGTCGCTTTCAGCTAAGGGCTGATTTTTTGCTACATAGCTCCCTCTAGCTCTGGTCAGGAAAACCAGCGCCATGGCGATGAATAGCGAACTGCTCGCAAGCGTTTAGCTATTCGGAAAGCGGCGGAGCAATCGCTTTCCGAGGTCCTTTTCTTTTGTTTCTTTTCTTTTGGACCAGCAAAAGAAAAGAAAAACCAAATCAACACAAAAACAAATCAACACTATTCCAGCCACTGAAAAAGACGGATCACTTCGCAGGCTTCTTTCACATCGTGTACGCGAAGGATGCTGGCGCCTTGCTGCAGGGCCACCATGTGCAGAGCGGTAGTGCCATTGAGGGCTTGCGCGGGACTGATGTGCAGGGGCTTACACACCATAGACTTACGGGAGAGACCGGCAAGAACAGGCTTACCCAGCATACGCAGCGTATGCAGACCGCTCAACAGACTGAAATTGTGGGCCACCGTCTTGCCAAAGCCAAAGCCGGGGTCCACGATAATATCACTTATACCCGCGTCGGCACAATGGACCACCGACTGACGCAGGGATTCGCGTACTTCATACACTACATCGTGATATTGAGGGTTGAGCTGCATGCTTTCCGGCAGGCCCTGCATGTGCATGGTGATATACGGAACGCCCAGTTGTGCCACCGTCCGCAGCATCTGTTCATCGAGGCGCCCTCCGCTTACATCGTTGATCATCGATGCGCCGGCATCGACGGCCTCGCGGGCCACAGCGGCATGGTAGGTATCTACCGAAATCCAGACCTCGGGAAATCTCTGGTGCAAGGCTTCTACAACCGGCAACACCCTCCGCCGTTCTTCCTCTGCATCCGACACCGGGGCACCCGGCCGGGTAGAGGCGCCGCCTACATCCAGCATTTGCGCACCTTCGTCCAGCATTTGAGCCGCGAGACCGAGCAATTCGGCAGGTGAGCTTCCCCGCCCTTTGTTATAAAAACTATCGGGCGTGGCATTGAGTATGCCCATGACTACCGGGGCAGAAAGATCGAACAGACGACCCTTGCTCTGCAGGGTAGTTTGTACGGGTAAAAATGTATTTTTGGACGGCATTGTCTGCAAAATAAAGCAAGAGACGGTGAGCACCAATATGAGCACGGAAAGAACGACGGCACAGTACGAAAAGGTTGTAGCACACTGCAAAGAACTCTTTGTGAAAAAAGCGGCCGACTACGGCACATCGTGGCGGGTACTGCGCACCATTTCCATCGTAGATCAGATCTATATCAAAGCCTGGCGCATCCGGCAAATACAGGAAATGGGCTTTCAAAAAATTCCGGACTCGATAGAAAGTGAATTTGTGGGTATAGTGAACTACGGCATTATAGCGCTGATACAAATGACAATGGATGCGGAGGAAGGCATGGAGCTGACGGCGGCAGAGGCGGGCCGCTGGTATGAGCGCGAAGCCCAGAAAACGGAGGCGCTGATGCTGCAAAAAAATCATGACTACGGCGAAGCCTGGCGGGATATGAGCCAGCAGTCGTTTGCAGACCTGATTCTGGTAAAATTGTTAAGAATAAAACAAATACTGGCCAACAAGGGCAAAACGACCGTCTCTGAAGGCATTGACGCCAACTTTGCCGACATTGTAAACTATGCTGTGTTTGCCTTGATACAACTGGACGAAGGGAAGGAAGAATAGCAGCAAAGGTATTGTGGTGGAGAACGGGCAGGTATATGGTATCAGTGAGCAATCCGCAACGAATATTTTAGGTTAAATCATACGCAGCACAAAATCAAATTATCGCAGCAACATGAAATACATACTCTGGCTTTTAAGGATCATTGTAGGGGTACTGTTTATCTTTTCGGGCCTGGTGAAGGCAAATGACCCCCTGGGACTCAGCTATAAGATGAATGAATTTTTTGAAGTCTGGGGTACCACCTGGGCTATAAAATATTCTCTGGCGCTATCGGTCACTATGATTGCCTTCGAGATCATTTCGGGTGTAGCGCTTTTGCTGGGAGCGGCTTTCAGGCTGTTTTCCTTTTTGCTGCTGCTGCTCACCGCTTTCTTTACCTTCCTTACTGCCTATGTCTATCTTACCGATAAGATCAAAGAATGCGGATGTTTTGGTGATTGCATCAAGATATCGAATGCAGAAACCTTCTGGAAAGATGTGATCCTGCTGCTGTTTGTAGTGATTCTGTTTGCCTACCGCAGGCGCATACGGCCCCTGATGAGCGGCTACCCCACCGCCGCGCTGGTGATCTTCACCAGCTTCCTCGCCTTTTTTATACAATGGTGGGCTTTGGAACATCTGCCTTTTCACGACTGTCTGCCCTATAAAGTAGGGGCCAATATTTATAAAAAGACACAAATACCGCCGGGCGCTATACCCGACCAATATGAAACCATGATGGTATATGAGAAGGACGGAGTGAAAAAAGAATTTACAACGAAAGACTATCCCTGGCAGGATACCACATGGAAATTTGTGGACAGTAAAAGCAAGCTGATCAGGAAAGGGAACGCCGAGCCTGAGATCAAAGATTTTGTGATCAGCGACTTTGACCGAAACGACCATACTCAGGAGATACTGACCTCGCCGGGCTATACCTTTCTGCTCTTTGTGCGCGATCCGGCAGGTGCCCGTCACGACAACTTCGACCGTTTGCGGCAGTTGATGAAACAGGCCAGCGCGCTGGGCATTCCGTTTTATGTATTGAGCTCCGGCGATCAACAGGTGACGCAGGCCTTCCGCGATGAGAACCAACTCTACCCTGCCGACTATATGGTGTTGGATGGTACGGCCAGCAAGACGGCCATGCGATCGAACCCGGGGCTGATGTTGCTGCAGGACGGAACGATTGTTCACAAATGGAGTTTCAGAGATTATCCTAAAAGCATTTCTGTACAAGGCGACCATTTAAACATAGAAGAATAGTGTTGCGCTATCTGGCACGTCGGCTACGCTATAGTCTTTTTGTGCTGCTGGGGGTGGTGACACTGGTATTCTTTCTGTTTAACGTGCTGCCGGGCGACCCGGCGCGCCTCACTATGGGTCAGCGGAGCGATCTGCAGTCGCTGGAGAATATGCGCCGCGAAATGAATCTGGATAAGCCGGTATGGACCCGATATGTAATTTTTATTGGCGAGCTCTCCCCGCTCTGGATTTATCCTAACGACACAGCCATGCAGCAACGGTACCATTACCTGAAGCTGTTACCGATGCCCGGCGAGCGCAGCCTCACGCTTAAGTATCCTTATCTGGGACGCTCGTACCGCACCAAGCGACTGGTGGGCACCGTGCTGGCGGAAGCGCTACCCGGAACCGTGATCCTGGCATTGGCGGCAATGACCCTGGCTACCGTGCTGGGCATTTTGCTGGGTGTGCTGGCGGCGGTAAAAAAAGACAGTTTTATCGACAGTTCGTCTATTGCGGCGAGTGTTGCGGGTATTTCGATGCCCTCATTCTTTGCCGGTCTGCTGATAGCCTATGTATTTGGCTTTCTGCTCAGCGACTATACCCATCTCTCCATGACCGGTAGCCTTTGGGAGTATGATGCGCTGAGCGGAAGACGACTGGTACTATCGAACCTTATCCTGCCCGCTATAGCGCTGGGTATTCGTCCGTTGGCCATCATCACGCAGCTCACCCGCAGTGCTATGCTCGACGCTTTGTCGCAGGACTATATCCGTACGGCCTATGCCAAGGGACTGTCCACCCGGCGGGTGCTTTTTCGTCATGCCCTGCCCAATGCACTCAACCCCGTGGTGACCGCCATTTCGGGATGGCTGGCTGAGCTGCTGGCCGGGTCGTTTTTTGTGGAATATATTTTTGGATGGAAGGGTGTGGGCCGGCTAACGATTGATGCGCTGGACAAATTTGACTTTCCGGTGGTGATGGGTTCGGTCTTGCTGACCGCCTTCATCTTTATAGGGGTCAACCTGTTTACCGACCTGATCTATGGCTGGATTGACCCCAGAATACGGTTACAAAACTAAGTTAACATCAACGTTAAGAAATTATTACCATTTCATTATTTCTTCTTTCTGTGAAAGCAGCCGAATAGTTTTGCGCGCAATTCGATTTATGCGTTCATTAAAGACTCTTTTCGCATGCGTTATGCTTATGGCTTTTAGCATAAGTGTACAGGCTCAGAAATTTCTTACCGACATGATGGACACCTCTACTGAAATGGGGAGGGGCATGTTGTCCATCTATCAAAAATTCGGCTCCATTAAGTTTACCGGCTATACACAGCCTCAGTTTCAGTGGGCCGAAAGCAAGGGAGCGAAGGGCTTTGCCGGAGGAGATTTTGCTGCCAACTCCAATACGAGATTTATGCTTCGACGCAATCGTATTCGTCTGGACTATGCTTACAATAACAAGCGTGATGAAGTTGCCGCTTACTTTGTATTTCAGTTTGATGCTACCGAGCGCGGTGTGTTTGCCCGCGATATGTGGCTCCGGCTGTTTGAGAACAGATGGCAGGCCTTTTACCTTACCACCGGTTTGTTTGCCCGTCCGTTTGGTTATGAGGTAAACCTCTCATCGGCCGACCGTGAAAGTCCTGAGCGCGGACGGATGTCGCAAACCCTGATGAAAGTGGAGCGCGACATCGGCATCATGCTGAGCTACGAACCCCGGAGGCTGGAAAGCAAGCTGAACATGCTAAAGATTGACCTGGGCGTGTTTAACGGACCTGGCCTCAATAACACCACCGATTATGATAGTTATAAAGACATTATCGGAAGGATCAGCATCAAACCTACCAAAATAAAACCATTGGGCATCTTCGTCTCCGGCGGCATATCGTACCTGCACGGGGCGGTGGGAAATTTTTCGCCCTGGCTGTATGAGATGAAAGAAAGCGGCGGCCAGCAGCAATTTGTGGCAGACAGCACCGCAGCCCATGTGGACTATGCCGCACCGAGGCATTACTACGGTGCCGACATCCAGATAAAAATACCTAACCGCAAAGGCTGTACGGAGCTGCGCGCCGAGTACATACGCGGTACACAACCGGGCACAGCCAGCAGTTCTGAAACACCGGGCACCTACCCCATTTATACGGCGGGCGTTGCACAACCTCTGTTTATTCGTCCTTTTGACGGTGCCTACTTCTACCTGCTGCAGAACCTGTTCAGCACACAGCATCAGCTTGTGGTGAAATACGAGTGGTATGATCCCAACACTGCGGTGCAGGGAGAAGAACTGAGTGCTGCACGCGGACTATCGGCAGCAGATATAAAATACAGTACGCTGGGTGTGGGCTATGTGTACTACGCTAATCCACACCTGAAGGTGACCGCTTACTATGACATGATCACTAATGAAAGCACCAAACTACCCGGATATACGGGAGATGTGAAGGACAATGTGTTTACCCTGCGCATGCAGTATAGATTTTAAATAATACATGGGCTTAGTTTTTATGTAAAATCAAAGGTTAAGAAATCATTATCATTTTCGATGATTCCTGCAACCGCCTTATTCAGAAATACTTTTGCAAACTATAAATAAACAACAGTTATGGGATTGACATCCTTCGTAAAAATGTTCATGCCGAAAGACAAGGTTTTTTATGGCCTTTTCGAGGAGGTAGCCGTGGTGCTTTCGGACATGGCCTCTGTCTTTACCGCAGCCATCAATGAAACCGATGCGGGAAAGAGAAGCCAGTTGCTGAAAAGCCTGGAAGAACTGGAGCACAAGAATGACGAAATAACACACAAAATATTCATCGAGCTGGGCCGAAATTTCATTACCCCGTTCGACCGGGAAGACATCCACTCCCTGGCCACTTCGCTGGATGATATTGCCGATTTTATCTGGGCGGCAGCCAAGCGCATTACCAACTATTCGATGGAAGACACAGACCCGATCACGCTGGATTTTTCGGCGGTGATTACCAAGTCCATCAACTCGCTGAACAAAGCCGTGCGTGAGCTGCGCGATATGAAAGACCTGCGCTCCATTACCGAGAGCTGTGTGATCATCAACAGCCTTGAAAATGAAGGCGACGAACTGCTGGATAAGGCCATGATGAATCTATTTTCCTCCTCAATTGATCCCGTGGAGATCATCAAACGCAAAGACCTCTACGAGATGCTTGAAATTGTGACCGATAAGTGCGAGGATGCTGCGAACGTTATCGAATCAATCATTATCAAGTACGCTTAAATAAAAGCATAGCACCCCAACTTTATGACGGTTTTGCTCATAACGATCATTGCACTGGCACTGATTTTCGACTACATCAACGGATTTCATGATGCCGCCAATTCCATTGCAACGATCGTCTCCACAAAAGTACTGACGCCCTTCCAGGCGGTATTGTGGGCAGCAGTTTTCAACTTTGCAGCCTTTTTCATTTTCAAAGACCATGGCGTGGCCAACACCATAGCCAAAACGGTGAAAGAAGATTTTATCACCCTGCCGGTGATCATCTCGGGGCTGATTGCAGCCATTGGCTGGAACCTCCTTACCTGGTGGTTTGGAATACCTTCCTCTTCATCGCACACCCTTATTGGTGGCTTTGCCGGAGCTGCCATAGCCCATGCGGGCATTAATAGTGTGAACCCCGAGCCGGTGATTAAAACAGTAAGCTTTATTGTGCTCGCCCCCCTCGTTGGGATGATCATGGCTTTTATCATCTCATTGTGGTTTATCAACTCCTTTAAAAAAGGAATACTGCCCAAGCTATTTTCGCTACTGGTTATTGGTGCCACCATTTATTTTGTAACCGGCACATTAACCACAAGCCAGACGCAGCTCCTGGGCATGAAAACCGATGGCAGACATTCTGAAATCGGCCTTTTCATTGCTGAGGTTCCCAACAAGTCGTCTGCACAGATGATCGGCTTTAAAAAAGAAGACACACTGCTGGCAGTAGAAGGTATTCCCATCAAAAACGAAAAACAACTCGACAAGATATTGATGAGCTACCACCAGGGCGACAGCATCCACCTTACTGTGGAACGCAAGGGGGTTATTAAAACAGTGGGCAGGGTGTATGAAACCAAGATCGAGGCGCATTTTTGGCAGGTAGTATTCTTTGGTCATAATTTCAAATGGATACTGCTCGGGCTGATCCTGATCATCATGGCAAGTTTCACCCTTTTCCTGAGCAGCCTGAATGTGGCGCGGTCCACCCTTTGGTTTAAAAGGTTGCAGTTGATCTCTTCTGCAGCCTTCAGCATAGGGCACGGCGGCAATGATGCGCAAAAGGTTATGGGTATCATCACCGCAGCCTTAATAGCCGGCGGACGGATAGATACATTTGAACAAATGCCTGTCTGGGTGCCACTGGCCTGTTATACCTCCATGGGTCTCGGAACGATGAGCGGAGGCTGGAAAATCATTAAGACCATGGGTACGCGCATTACCAAGGTTACCCCTTTTGAGGGCGTAGCTGCAGAAACTGCAGGTGCCATTACCCTTTTTGTTACCGAGCAGCTCAAAATTCCGGTGAGTACAACGCACACCATCACAGGGTCTATCATCGGTGTTGGCGCCACCAAGCGATTGTCTGCTGTACGCTGGGGTGTCACTATCAATCTGCTTTGGGCATGGATACTGACCATACCTGTAAGCGGGCTGATGGCCGCCATCATCTATTTTATCTGGAATCTGTTTTCCTAAGGGCCAGGGCGGTAGCGCCCCTAAAGAACCGACCGGAACATTCTTAAAAAAACATCCTGGCTCCACGGCCCGGATGTTTTTATTTTACGAGGCGGACAAGAAGCTTATGAAAAAAATGCTTTTCCGCATCTTTACAACAGAGAAACCACCTTGCCGCAAAAACAAAAACATAGCGACCTGAGCGATGAGGAACTGCTGGGTAAATACCGCAGTACCGGCGACAATGAGTGGCTGGGCATATTGCTGCAACGCTATACTTTGCTCCTGCTCGGTGTGGGGCTCAAATACTTAAAAGACCGGAGTGCGGCCGAAGATGCTGTGCAGCATATCTTCGAAAAAACACTGAAGCAACTACCGCCGGGTACCATTCACAACTTTAAAGGCTGGTTGTATGTGCTGCTTAAAAACCATTGTTTGCAAATACTCAGGAGCAAAAAAATACATTTCAGCGACGAGCAACTACACACCCTTGCCGAGGATGACGGACGACTGGATGAAATAAGACAAAAAGAAGCGACCCTTGCGGAAATGGAGCGATCGCTCGATGAACTGAATGCAGAGCAACGCTGCGCGATAGAGCTTTTTTACCTGAAGAAAATGAGTTACCAGCAAATAATGGAACAGACCGGCTATAGCTTTATGCAAGTGAAAAGCCATATCCAGAATGGAAAACGTAACTTGAAACTGATACTCAATAAAAAACTTGGCCGATAGCCGCCATGAGCAGAGAACAGGACATACCATTGTTTAATAACGACCCGCCGGGCAAGCTTACGGAAGAGCGACTGCGCGCCTACATAGACGGGAGCCTGAGCCCGGCCGAACAACACGAAGTGGAACAATGGCTATCGGAGGAAGGTATGGAAAGTGATGCGCTGGAAGGCCTGCAACCGGCCGCGGCGGAAGAAAACATTCGGTCGGCAGAGCGGGTGAACCGACGACTTGCCCGGCAACTACGTAAGGATAAGCTTCGCAAAAAACACCCGTACACTACCTACTGGACCGTCATCGCATTGCTGGTCATCCTGCTCGTATGCATCCTGGGCTATTGGGTGCTGCGACTTTCGTTAGGAAGCTAAGCGGCAAGACGGCTGCCGTCATCGAAATAGCAGCCCAGTGTGGAATCCATTATTTCCTGTCCGGCGGCAACGGCCCTTACCTTTTCCTGAAAAGCAGGAGCGATCCATTGTGCCAATGTCTGCGGAACGATATTGAAGCGGGCAAAAGCACTCACCAGTTGTGCATCCCACATTTTGTAATAGCGGGGCAGGTCGTCGGGCAATACCGCACTACGGCTGCCATCCTGATCTGTGGTGAAATATACAGGTTCCTGAACATTGAAGAATCCATAGTCATTAGTGATCTCTTCGCCCGGAAATATATCGCGGACAGCCAGTTCAAAACCATAGGGCGTAAGCAAACTGTTGGCATGAAAGCTATGGCTCACAAACCTGGCATGATCCCAGCACAATACCAGTTCTCCATGTTGATTGCGATAAGCATAGCGATCAAGAAAATTTCGTGTTAACGGTTGCATTTCGTGTACCGCTTCGGGGGTAAAGATCCGGTCGAGCGGATCCAGTATCCAGGTAATTGTTCCTTTGGGTATAAATCCGGCAGCCACCACACCGGGCTCCCGATCTGCGCTTTTCCATTGTAATATGGTTTCCGGATGCATCATCGGCCTTCGATTTTCTTATAAAAGTGCAATCAATTTTCGAGCCATAACGCCGGCAAATTGTCGCCCTAACTTCAGAAAACGGTCTGCGAAAAGCGAATGTTGCGGCGCTCAAAAAAACTGACCGAAGCGTGACGATCTCTGTAAAGCGTAGTATTAATGCTCCTTGGTCCAGTCCACTTCTTTCATAATCGCCTTCCATTCTTCGCCCAGTTGCAGCGAGGTGCCAGAGTATAGGCGGATCATACACACGAGTTCCTCAGCATGCCAGGAATAGATGCCTCTGGCAAACCGGACCTGTGCATGATTATAATTGAAGAAAAGATTGCCATCGTGGTGGAGGTCCTGCACCAGCCGCTCCTGCGTATCGAAGCCGAAGTAGTCGAAACACTTGCCCTTGAGCGGATGATCGGTTTTCGATTCTTTACCACTGTAATGTAGAGCGCCCATACGTTCCCAGTCGTAGCTCACAATGCGCTGCCGGAAAGGCGTTTGGCTAACCAGTGTAAAATGTGTGTTGCTCACCATGATTTTCTCCCGAAAAAACATGCGGGAAAAGAAACGATAAGAGGCCAACAGGTAAATAATACCGATGCCTACGCTGGCCGCCACATGCAGCCAGTTGGCGTGCACTGCCATAGACTGCAGCAAAAAAATGGTGGCAATGCCTACGGTGATCACAAACTCTATCCAGTAAATAATCCGGATTCTCGGCTCTATCCTGTTGCCGAGATTGATGAGCAAATGGTTGTCGCCCCAATAATATTTAATCTTCGCCTTCATTCACCAGGGAAAAAACAGAATCATATTTCGTTACGAGATGCGCTTCGAATACGTCTGCAAATTCTTTTTTGAGCAGTGCTTTCACTTCCTCTTCATCCACGGGGTGCCCGAGCTCCTGAGCGAGCGAGGTCACAGACTTGTCCACAATGCCGCAGGGAACAATATGATTGAAGTACTGCATATCGGTATTTACGTTCAGCGCGAAGCCATGTATCGTCACCCAACGACTGCACCGCACGCCCATGGCACATATCTTCCGCGCTTTCAGCCGATCCTGCGGATCGAGCCATACGCCTGTAGCCCCCGGCAGACGATCGCCTGTGATGCCAAAATGGGCAATGGTTCTGATGATCACTTCCTCAAGACTGCGCATATACCTGCCGAGGTCTGTAAAAAAATGTTCCAGGTCCAGTATGGGGTATCCTACGATTTGACCAGGGCCATGATAAGTGATATCTCCGCCGCGATTGGTCCGGTAAAAAGACACGTTCAGCTCTTTGAGCCGCGCGTCGTTCAGCAGCAGATGCTCCATGTGTCCGCTTTTCCCCAAAGTGTAAACATGCGGATGAGCGCAGAACAACAAATGATGTTTTGTAGCGGGCAGCGGGAGCGAACCGTCGCCGCTGTTGCGATGGTGGTAGCACGACGCTTTGATGTCAAGATTCTGTTTCATGAGCTGCTCCTGCAATTGCCAGGCTTCACCATATTCAACAAGACCCAGATCGTGATAAAAAACTGTGTTCATAGCCAGTTGCAAGTTACGCCGAAACCCTTGTAAAATCACCCTTTCACTGCCCTTACGGCACGATTTGATTAGCACATTATTAACAGCAAATCCTATACATTTGTTACAGACTCATTTTTCAACGATCAGATTATGTTGCGTTTCATGAAGAACAAGATTCTTATACCAATTCTCATCCTTGGCGCCCTTGCTACTTTCTTTTCTTTCAGGTATGGATCGGACGACAGGAGTGATGCGGATAAGAGAAAACAGATTGTGCTCGAGACCGTGATGAAGGCCATCAGAGAAGGACATTTTTCACCGCGCGCTGTGGACGATAGCTTTTCGCAGCGAGTGTTTCATAAAATTCTCGACAATCTTGACTACGACAAGAAATTTTTTACTGCCGGCGATATTGCGGCTCTCGGAAAATATGAATACAAAATAGACGACGAGATTAATGAAGGCTCTATTGAATTCTTTAACGAACTGAGTGCAACATTTACTAAGCGCATCAATGAAGCCGAAAAATATTATACAGAAATATTGAAAAACCCATTTGAGTTTGCCTCTCAGGATTCCATACAGCTCAATGGCGAAAAAATAGGGTATGCTCCGGACGAAACTGCGCTGCAAAAGCGCTGGCATCAATACCTGAAATACCGGGTGCTCAGCAAGTATGTTGACCTTAAAAAAGACCGCGATAAGGCCCGCGATAATAAAGATGGCGATAAAAAACTGGCGGCACGCACCGATGCGCAACTTGAAAAAGAAGCCCGCGAAAGCGTATTGAAAAATCAGGATAGCTTCTTTAAGCGCCTGAAAAAAATAAGCGACGACGAGCGCTTTGCCATCTACATCAACAGCATTACCAATACAGAAGATCCGCATACCGACTACTTTCCGCCCAAAGACAAACAACGTTTTGACGATGCCATGAGCGGCAGCTTTTCCGGTATCGGCGCACAACTGAAGGAAGATGAGGGCAAGATAAAAATTGTAGCCATCATTACAGGCGCGCCCGCCTGGAAACAGGGTGAGCTGAAAGCCGGCGACGAGATCATGAAGGTTGGTCAGGGCAAGGAGGAGCCTGTAGATGTGCAGGGCTATGATATTGATGATGTGGTATCGCTGATACGGGGTAAAAAAGGCACCGAAGTACGCCTGACCGTAAAAAAGATTGATGGTGCGGTAAAAGTGGTTCCGATCATTCGCGGAGATGTGTTGCTGGAAGAAACCTTTGCCAAATCCGCTATCATTGAAAGTCCGTCGGGACCCATTGGTTATATCTACTTACCGGAATTTTACGCCGACTTCAATCATATGAACGGCAGAAGAAGTGCTGTGGATGTGGCCATGGAGGTACAAAAGCTAAAAGCCTCAAAGGTGAGCGGCATTATCATTGACCTTCGCAATAATGGCGGTGGTTCGCTCAGCGATGTAGTGGACATGGCAGGCCTGTTTGTCCCATCCGGTCCTATTGTGCAGGTAAAAACGAGCGGAACTGTAGCAGAACAGATGCGCGACCGCGACAACGGAAATGTGCTCTATGACGGGCCTTTGGCGATAATGGTGAACGAAAACAGCGCCTCGGCCTCGGAGATACTTGCAGCCGCCATGCAGGACTACAAACGTGCGGTGATTGTAGGAGCGCCCACCTTTGGCAAGGGCACCGTGCAGCGTATCATTCCGCTGGACGAGCTGGCAAAACACAGCAATCCGCTGGGGCTGCTTTCCAACAACGGCAGCAGCGTGCTGGGAGAGAACGGAATTGGCGCTATCAAAATGACCGTACAGAAATTCTATCGCATCAACGGCGGCTCAACACAACTGAAGGGCGTAACCCCGGACATCAAGTTGCCCGATGCTTACTCTCAGATAGAGATGGGTGAACGCAGAGATAAAGCAGCCCTGAAGTGGGACGAAATTTCACCCGCAAATTATAAACCTTACGGCACCGGTTTTGACCTTGCGGCCCTGCAGAAAGCCAGCGCGGAAAGAGTGAATGCCAATTCGACCTTCGACGTGGTAAAAGAAAGTGCAGCACGCATCAAACAAAAAGAGCAGGACGATTTTTATCCGCTTAATGAAACGGCCTACCGCGCAGAAATGGATGAGGCTAATGCTACCTCTAAAAAACTGGAGGAGCTCGACAAAAAAGCCGCAAAACTTACGGTAACGAATGTAAAAGACGATATGGAGGCCATCAACCGCGATAGCACCACGATCACCAAAAACAAGGAGTGGATCAAAGGAGTGCAAAAAGACATCTACATAGCGGAAACAGTAAACATTGTCAACGACCTCATAAAACAGCAGGCAAAGGTGAGTATGGAAACAGGCATGAGATAGAACGTCTGCAGCAACGCCCATGGGCGACAGAACAGCTTCGCTTGCAACGGCGGGGCTGTTTTTTTGCCGTACGCTCCTCAAAGAGTGGTACACCCGAACGAGAAAAACCGATTCGGTATTTTTAACCCGCCATGATGCCACTGAAAGATCATTACCGCACATTGGGCGTAAGTACAAGCGCTACCCCGGAGGAAATCAAAAAGGCATACCGGCAGCTTGCACACCGGCACCATCCCGACAAAGCGAACAATAGTTCTTTGGCCCACGAGATGTTTTTAGACATACAGGAAGCCTACAACATTCTCTCCCACCCGAAAAAACGCAAACGATATGATGAAGAACGCTTTTTCTCCGGACTGAGTAGCCGCAGGGATCCGGAGCAAATCTCGGGGGCATGGCTGCTGCAACAAACTGCGAAACTGCAGGCACACATGCAACAGGTAGATAGCTATCGCATGAACCATCTGGCATTGTACGAATATTTGTTACTGTTGTTGTCCAACAGTCATATCGCCCTCCTGAAAGCTGAGCAACATAATGAGACAAGCGTCAACATAATAAGCATGCTGCTGGACGCTACCCGCCTGCTCCGTTACGAATACTTTGCTGCCATCACGGACAAACTCTATCTTATTGCCGGGCAAGACGCTACACTAAGACAAATGATACAAGACGAACAGGTACGCCGCAGGAAAAGAGCCCGCGAAAGCCGCTTTACTCCCTGGATGGTTGTAGCACTTGCGCTGCTGCTCTGTCTGTTTATGTATCTCTACGCAAGAAAAGCGCTATGAAAAAAGCCTCCGCTTCAATAGCTTTAGCCTAAACCAGAAGTTTCGAAAAAAGACCTTTCGCCCCAACCTTTGAAAAATTTTAGCCGTTGCACTAACATTTTCGGTGGTACGTGCGTCATCAGGTAAGAACAAAGATTTAGCCTTTGGTAAACGTCTAATTATTTGTCCGAAAAGGATAACATAGTGCAATCGCTTGCTACTGAAAGCAGCCCGGCCTCAGGTAAAAACACCCCTTACGACCTGATAGAGCTTTGTATTGCTCAAAACCGCGCGGCCCAGAAAAAGCTGTATGACCATTATGCCCCTTTACTGTACGGAATTATTAAACGTTACACCTATAATAACGGGCAAGCCGATGAGATATTGAATGATTCGTTCTTCAAGATTCTCACCAGCCTGCAGAGCTATTCCTTCAAAGGTTCTTTTGAAGGATGGATGCGGCGTATTGTGATTAACACCATTACCGACAACTTCCGCAAATACATTAAAAAGGAACCTGCCTATAAGGTAGAGATTGAGACCACGGATGTGCATGTGGAAGGAGAGGTTATGGGCAGACTTGGCTACAAAGAGCTGCTGGCGTTGGTACACAGTCTGCCCGACACACAGCGAACGGTGTTTAATCTGTTTGTGTTCGAACAGTTTTCGCACAAGGAAATTGGAGAACACCTGGGTATAAATGAAAACAACAGCCGCTGGCATCTCAATGACGCAAGACGGCGACTAAAAGAAAAAATAAGTTCGATGCAGGACTAAAATGGAAGACCGCAGAAAACATATTGATGATCTGTTCCGGGAAGGACTAAGCGAGTATCGGGAAACCCCGCCACCCGCGGTCTGGAGTGCTTTGGAACAAAGGCTTCCCAAGCCGGAAGGGCCTGACAGAAAAGGCTTGTGGCTGCTGCTCCTGCTGCTGCTGGCAGGCACCGTTGGCTACATGGTCTTCAGAGCTGCCACCGATGTGCCTGATGTGCCGAAAACGGCAACAAGAACTGCTGCGGCCCCGAAAGACCTGAACGCGCAAAGCGCGGAATCAGCATCCACGGGCCAACAGGACGATGCATCAATAACCGGCGACAAAAGTCCCGATCAACCGTTCCGGAACACGGCAACTACAAAATCAGAAAAATCGAACAGGAGCCGGGCCAACAGGCTAACAAGCCCGGCTGCACAAAACCCGGGAAATGGCCAGGTTACTACCGCCGGCAAATGGCGCAAAGACAATCGGAACCTGAATGGAAGCGAAAAATATTCCGATAAAAAAGAATCCGGAACGGCGCAGAATGCCGGGAAAACGCCCAGGCAAAATCCATCCGAAGTACAAGACGCTGCACGAACTGAAAACCCTGAAAAAACGACTACCTCAGACAAAGGAAGGAGAGAAAACCGCAAGGGGAATGCGGGCCCGACCTCTGCCCGGCTGGTGAAGGACGGACAAAACATGGGTGAAAAAAAACGAAGCGCCACCGTACCATCAGCAGGACGTGAGCCTTCGGCAGGAACCGTGCACAAGGTAAACCGAGATTTGTCCGCGCACCCTACCAAGAAACCCAAGGCGACATCTTCAACAAAGGATGACAGCTATCTCCTGCAACCTGTACCTGATGATCAGGAGACCGATGAAACTGTGGGAACCCGAGCCAAGGAAGGCTTTTCAGGATCGAAGCCAGACGATGGAGACAATGAAGGACTACACTATGTGCCCAAAGAAGGCGTGTCCAGAATCAATGCCGGAGCGGTGACGGCACAAACTGATGAAAAGAAAGCCAGCCAGACCCGCGAGGACGTTGGTGTAGAAGGGAAGACTACACAGCCCGAGCCGATCAATGTAAAGCCTGCCGAGGCCAAGGCCACACCAGAAACAGTAGCAGGAGCATCGGCGAATAACAAACCCATCCCTGTTAGTGCAGCCACTTTTAAAAAGAACAAAACAGAAACAGACCCACCGGGAACCTTCAAAAAGTCGCGAATGTCGGTAAGCTCCGAGGTGAAAAATGAGGGAAAAACCGCGGTATCCGTACAAGGCGCGCGTTTTGAGGGTGCATTTGCCGCGGACCAGACCACAAATCCTGCCGGAACCTTTGCAGCCAACAGCAGCAACTATCAGGAAGCTGAACAGAATGAAACCGCTCAACCCACAGGCGGTGGTGGCGGTGGCGGCGGCGCGAAACCAGCGAAAAAAGGTGGAAAATTTCGCTTCGACCTCGGTATCAAAGCCGGTTATGAACGAGGACTGCAATCACTCACAACAAATACACTGATTTTTGCGCCCTACCTGCAATGGAACATTTCGAGCAACTTTTCCTTTGTATTCCAACCCGGTTTCCGATACAATTCTATCAGCAGCAACAGTCTTCAGTCGGTCAATAACGCCTACCACCAAGTCACGGCAGCTTCTCTGGATTCTGCACATGTGGTGAGCTCCGATACTTTTGGTAACTACATTCAGCGCAACTATATTTATTCCAATACCTACGACTCCATATTGATCGGCCGGTCGCTGAAGACCCGAAACTATTGGGAAATTGAGCTTCCGATCATGCTTCGCTACAAAATAGCTTCGAATATTGCCATGTTTGGCGGTATTTCGCTCATGTTCGGCAACATCATTCAGATGGATGAAGATCGTCAGCAATATTCCAACCTGACAAAGACGTCCAACCTGTCCTTTCCGAAGGTACCGTACGCCAACGGCACGCAGCCCCCCACGCCTACCATACCCTCTCTTAGCAACTATTTTTCTTACAATACTCCCGACATTTCGGCGGCTACAGCCACGAGCGATAACCCGGCAACCAACCCTGCGCGGATGGGTATTATGTTTGGTATTTCTTACGAACTGCAAAAGCGCATTACCATAGACCTGCTGTATAAGCAAACCATTTCTGACATGCGGTACGTGCCCAATGAAGATATACGAAAAATATACACGCAGCCCTATTTGCGCGTAATGGTTGGCATCAAGCTGTTTGACGGATCGCGGAGCAAAAAGGAATAGGTTTTGGGTTTATAGTCGTCCAGCTTCCTCTGTTTTCGATTCCTGCCTTCTGATATTAAGATGCTGTCCGAAATTATAACTAAAGGCCAAAGCAAGGTTCTGCGTGGCAAACTGCAGGTCGGACTCGGTACGGACACCCTTCCATTCGGCTGTGGGCCTGTAGTGATAAAGGCGGAAAGGATCCTGCACGGACAGTTTTAGCGTGGCCGTATCCCGAAGTATTTTTCGAGAAAGGGTTGCCTCCATCCATATATTTTCCGCATTTCGCTCGGTGAGACTTTGCAGGTCGCCGGAGTTGTATTGTACAAAAAGAAACAAAGACCATTGGCCATGCCGCAGTTCATTACTGAGGGCAAGGCTTTGCCCTACAGATGAAGCCAGCACCTGCTGCTGCTCATCACGATATTCGTTAAAATAGTAGTCGTAGGAAGAGGAAAGATTCCACCAGGGGTACATCTCCTTATTGAGATTGATGCCTGCATGCAAATTGTACTTCATGCCATAGTTTCTTAACGTCTCCAGAACCACTTTTGCAGACTGGTCGTAGAGCAGCTCCGGACTGATCAGGTTGGTGCTTTTGCTGCCGCCGATCTCAGTAAAGACGGTGTTTTTATAATTGTGCCGCAGGCTTATGGTCTGGCGAAACTGGGGTAAAAGATTGCTGTTACCCGACTCGGTAGCATACTGCGAACGATAGCGCACAAACGGATTGAGTTCGCGATAGGATGGTCTTTGGATCCTTCTGCCGTAATTGAACTCGAGGCGGTGTGCATCATTAAACTGCCAGGCTATGAAAAATGTTGGGAACAATGATCCAAACGACTGGTGGAATCGGGTATTGCCGGCACGCTGCAGGCCATCAATAACCGTATATTCATAACGAAGCCCGCCCTTAAGCTCGAGTTTTTTGTGCTGATACGCAGCCGACGCATAACCCGCATAGATATGCTCGCTGTAGGTAAAATCGTTTGACCGGGAGGGGTCAGGTGCCCACTGTCCCTGACTAAAGGACTCGAAGACCGGTGCTGTATGATTCTGCAGGAAACTGGCTTTTGCGCCCGACTCTATCTTTAAAGCTCCCGATATGCTGGCTTCATAGTCGGCCCTTACCGCTACGAGATTTATACTATGTGGTGCTTCACTTCTAAAAATAGTACCCGTGTCTGTAATGCCGGTTTGCGGATCGGTAATCTGGCTCGATAAATCCTGTCTGTTTTTCTGAGACCACATAAAGCCATCTGCCTGAGCCGTCAGCTTGCGGCCACCCAACAATTTGCTTTCCAGCATAAGACTTCCTTCGAGATACTTGCGCAGCAAACCCTGGTCTATATGCGTTTCATTCAAGAACTGTTGACCCTTCACTAAGTCGTTTACTGCCGATGCGGAGAAATCCATTTCGGCATTCGGATGATACACGCCGTTGACGTTGCCGGAAACAGAAAACGAATCGGTGAAGGCGTAGCTGCCCCCCAGTTGAAAACGGTAATCTTCAAATACTTCCTTCCGAAAACTGCGTTCCTGAAAAACAGCCAGAAGCCGATCGCTGGTATCGCGCGTAAAGCTGTGAGTAAGCTGGTCAAGAAAGCCTGTGGCATGAAAAAAACCAAGACTGCCATAGGCGGTTACCTTTCCCTTTTTGAAATTGAGCGAGGCCTGCTCCTGCACATTGGGATAGACCCCCTGAGTGTAACTGCTGTTCAGGCTACCATTCCATCCCGGCTTTCTGTTTTTCTTTAAAATAATATCCACAACGCCAGCATCACCTGCAGCATCATACCGGGCAGAGGGCTGCGACTGAAGTTCTAACTGAGCCACCGTAGCTGCGGGTATGCTTTTCAGGTAGTTAGTGAGGTCTTGTCCGGAGAGATAAGACTGCCTGCCCTCCACAAACACCACTACCGACTTTCCGTTCATCGAAATATGACCAAGACCGTCTATCTGCACACCGGGCGAACGGCGCAATAAATCCAGCACATTATCGCTGCCGGTCACGGTGGCCTGGTCAAAATTTACCGTGAGCTTTCCGAGAGAAGACCTGATGGCGGGCACATGACTTTTTATGACGACTTCTGCAAGTGCATTGCTTATGGGCTCAACGATGATGCGTTGCGGAGCTTTTCCCTCCCAGGCTACCACCTTATGCTGATAGCCGGCTGCAGAGACATCAAGAAGCAGCTTGCCCTGTACGGCCGTAAACTGAAATTGCCCCGAGTCGTTTGTCAGCACCGACTGCAGCCAGGAACTGTCACTTGCCCGCAACAACGACACCGTAGCCGCCACCACCGGACGCATTGATGCATCGGTAACGGTTCCGGCTATCAACGACTCCCGGGCATTGAGAGAAAAACAGGAGCATAGGAGCAGCAGTAAGGAGAGCAAAACGCGCATGTAAGGGATATTTTAGATGAACTGAACAGTGTAGAAGACCAGTGAATGCACATAAACGTTAGCCTGGACAAGAGGTTTTCCGACGGTCTTAACTTTTCAAAAGGGCGGGAGAAAGGCGAGAAAATCTGCAGCATATTTGTAACTTACTCACCTACAATTCCAACTTTATGTCTCAGGACTACAAAGCATCTATCAGTGTTACCACCGCGCTTTCCCGTTCCTGGTCGGCAGTCACCAATAATATCGGGCCATTTGCCGGCTTCACACTGCTCTATTTTGTGGTCAGCTCCATTCTCGGCAAGATACCGGTCCTCTCCACGATATCTTCATTTCTGGGCTTCGTTTATCCGGTTTGTATATACTATGGCTTTTATGCTATTGACAAATATGGCAGTCTGAGTTTCAACAATTTCTTCGACTGGATTACCAGCTTCTGGAAACTCCTGTTAGGCTCTTTAGTCTTCGGTTTACTCTGTCTGGTCATGTTTATACCTGCGGTGGTGATCATAGTTACAGCAGCAGGGGGTCTTGAGGCGATATCAGAAATACTTCAGGGTTATGAGGCAGCGTCACCCATACTTCTGCTTAGTGCCGGCGGGCTGTTGTTGCTGTTTATGATACCCGTGCTTCTGCTCGAGTTTTCCTACCTGTTTCTGCTTTGTTTCGGTGATCATCAAATCGGCTACACGCTTGGGCTGGGCTGGCGCGTAGGATATGCCAACATAGGTAGCATCCTGGTATTTGCACTGCTGGCTTTAGGCATTGCTATCCTCGGCATTCTGTGTTTGCTGGTAGGTTTGCTGGTAGCCATGCCGGTGATTGTGGGCATACAGTATTATTTCATGCGCAGCATTTTCCCGTTGCAGCAGGATGAGGAGTGGGATTTTATGAAAGACTACCCGCCTGCCCAATAGACGGTCGTTTATTGTTTGCGCTGCGATGGGCAAAGCCTTCCCTGCGTGCCCGGTCTGCGGAAAATTTATTTAGTTAAGACTTCTGAAATCTACCGGCACCAGCTTGCTGACCCCCGCTTCCTGCATCGTGACACCGTAGATCACATCCACGGCGGCCATGGTTTGCTTGTTGTGGGTGACAATGATAAACTGCGAGTTGTCTGAGAATTTGCGAATCATGTTGGTAAACTTACCTACGTTGGCATCATCGAGCGGCGCATCCACCTCATCGAGAATACAAAACGGTGCGGGCTTTATCAGATAGATGGCAAAAAGAAATGCCGTGGAAGTGAGCGTCTTCTCACCACCAGAAAGCTGGGTAAGGGTACTTGGTCGCTTACCTTTGGGCTGTGCATAGATCTCAATACCACTATCGGCTACATTGTCGGGGTCGGTAAGCCGCAGATCACAGGTATCTTCTTCGGTGAAGAGGGCTTTAAACACCTGAACGAAATTTTCACGAACCTGTTCGAAGGTTTCTTTGAATTTGGTATTCGCTGTGTTCTCCACCTCTTCTATGGTAGCCAGCAAACTTTCCTTTGCATTGACCAGATCCGTTTTCTGCTCCACAATAAAGTCGTGGCGGGCTTTCATTTCCGTATAGGCTTCTATGGCGGTAGGATTTACCTCACCCATATTTTCCAGCCGCTTTTTCATCCTTTCGGATTCGGCAGTCAGCTCTTCGAGGGTCAATTCATTTTTGCGCGGCTCATCGAGAATCTCGTCAAGGTTCACGCGAAATTCCACATTCAGGCGCTCCTTGAGTCCGGACAATCGTAGCTTCATTTCGTTAAGCTGATCCTTGATACCGTTCATGAGCACATCTGCCTGTTCTTTCTCGCGCCTTTTCTGATTGAGCTGACCCTCCTTCGCCGCTATGCTGTTGCGCATTTCATAGTACTGGCGATCTTTTTCGTTCAATTCCTTTTCGTCCTTTTCTTTTTTCGTCATCAGGTCATAGAGTTCCGAATCGCCTCCGTGTAGCCTGCCTTCGGTCTCAGTGAGCTGCAGTGTGGTTTGCTTGAGCTGTTCTTTGTTGCTGGCAATCTGGCGCTGCAGGTCATTGACTTGGTTGCTCCGGAAACTTAATTCCTGTCTCAGGCCTTCCAGTTTACTCTGTTGCCGGGTGTATTGAATATTTTGCTGATTGTATTGCTGAGAGGCAAAATTGAACTCCTGCTCTACCGATTGAAATTCAGTTTCGGCGTTCTTTATTTTCTGGTGAATTGACTGGAGTATTTCCGTGATCTCGTCGAGCTCCGTTCGGGTGTCGCCGATTTTTTCATGGGTCTGGTCGAGTTGTTCCTGCAAATCATTCAGCCGTTTTTCCGCAGTCTGGTTGAGTTGTTCAAAATTCTCTATCCGGTGTGCGATGTTCACGAGGCTGTTCTGCAGTTTGTTGATCTCTGCCCGCGCCTGTTCTATAGCCTTGTCATTAAGCTCCTGGTTGTATCCGGTAATGCGCAACTGAGTTTCGAGGATCACCTGTTTCAGTTCGTCTGTCTTTTTGGTACGCACGGATATTTCCTCCACCAGACGCTCAAGATTTTTAGCACGTCCCAGTTTATTCCCTTCGAACGCGCCCACTGAGCCACCACTAATACTGTACTTTCCACGGACCATCTTTCCGGTCTGATGTACGATGACGGTACGTTCCTGAAGGGGATAATCCAGCACATCGGCGTCGCGTGTAGCGATATAGACATGACCAAGCAGATGCTGCGCCAATGCTTTATAAGCGTCATCCACGGTCACAACATCTAGCGCATGAACCAATCCTTCCACCTCCCGCTTTTCGTAAAAATCGGGGCCTTTGAACTGGTCGAGGATGAAAAAGTTTGCCTTTCCCTTTTTGTTGGTCTCCAGCAAATGTAACGCTCGCGCTGCTTCGGGCAAAGTGTCGACGAGGTAGTAATTCAGATAGCTTTCCAAAAGATTTTCCAGCGCGGTGCGATACTCTGCCTGCACTACAAACACATCAGACAGAAGCGGAGCACTGCTGTTCCATTCTTTGTTCTTTTTCAGAAATTTTATACTGTCCGGATATCCCTCGAGGCTATCTACGAGTGATTTCAACAGGTCATGTTCATTACGCCTTGCATCCAGCTTCCGGTTTTCATCGACAAGTTCTGACCGCAGGCCTTCCAGTTGTTCCTGATTCTGCAGAATTCTGTTTTTCACCTCCTCGTGCTGAGCGACAAGCTCGTGTAAACCAGCCTGTTGATCATCCAGCAGGTGTTGTGTTTCCGTCTTCTCCGCGAGCAGTTGTCCGATCTGTGCATGCCTTTGCGAACGCTCTTCCATGATCTGCTGCCGGCTGCGCTGCAGGTTCATCACAGAGGTATCGGCCACGGCCACTTTTTTCTCTGCATCAAACTGCGCACGCTGACGTTGCAGATGCTCGCCGCGTAGCTGCTCCAGCGCTTTTTTCTTTTCGTCGAAGGCCTCTCGCTTTTCATCCACAGACGAACGCAACGACTCAAGCTGATCGCGTAGTTCTTCCAGGGTTTCCGTTTCATCACTGATCTGGTTGTCGGCAAAAGCTATGGATTCTTCGAGCTGTTTGAGCTGCATATCGGCTCCCGACAGAAACTCATTGAGGCTTTTCTCACGATCTTTCAGGTGTTCGAGTCTCTGGGCAGCCAATCGCTTATCGCTTTCTAACTGCCGGATGCGGTTGACCAGCTCATTAAACTGCTTTTGAGCAGTGTTTAATTCCTGTTCGCGTTGCACCAGTTTTAGCTTCTGCTGTTCTACGGCCGCCTCTTCGGTAGCTACGGCAGCATCAAGTTCAGATTTCCTATCCAGTTCACGATCGTGTGCTTCGTTTAGCTCTTTATATTGATCATTAAACTGCTCGAGCGAAGCCTTAGCCAGCTCAACGCTCACTTCTTTATATTCGTTTTTTATCTGAAAGTAGCGCTCTGCTTTTTTCGCCTGATTTTCGAGCGTGCGTACATTATTGCCGATTTCAAACAGCAGGTCTTCGATGCGGGCTATGTCCTGCTCGGTAGCATCGAGTTTTTGCTTTGCCTCTTTCTTCCGGGTTTTATAGATCGAGATTCCGGCAGCCTGCTCCAGCATTCTCCGCCTCGAGCCTTCTTTGTCTTTGATGATGTCATCCACCATGCCCAGCTCGATGATGGCGTAGGAATCGTTGCTGACGCCGGTGTCGAGAAAGAGGTTGTGAATGTCCTTGAGCCTGCAGCTCACATCGTTAAGCCTATATTCACTTTCTCCGTTTTTGTAAAACTTACGGCTGATGGTGACGGTAGTAAACTCGGTAGGTAGCAGGTTGCGGGTATTTTCGAAGGTAAGCGATACCTCGGCCATGCCGCTGCCCGCCCGCGTGCGCGATCCGTTAAAAATCAGATCTTCCAGATTGTCGGAGCGCAGAGCTTTGATCTTATGTTCGCCAATCACCCAGCGGATGGCATCCACAATGTTCGATTTACCGCAGCCATTCGGCCCCACGATTCCGGTTATCGGGTGGTCGAGCACAACGTGGGTTTTGTCAGCAAAGGACTTAAACCCTTTTATTTCCAGCGACTTTAAACGCAAGGGACAAAGATTTTGGGGGAGAACAAAAATAGGGTTTTCAGTTGTTTATTATATGTGCCCTTTACGACAGGATTTTACAGCTAAAAACAACGCTTTACACAGCCTGAGCAGGTATAAATTTTTGGCCGCGTATTTTTTCCCCAGGCCATTTGACCCCACCGGAAGGATGGTACTGATAGATTTCCCTACACGCCGGAGGCATTCCACACTATGCCTCGGCCATACCATCGAGCTGATGATGTTCGGCTGCCAACTCTATCTGTTTGCGGGTTGGCAGTAAAATGAGTCGCAGCGTAGTATCGTTGGTAAAATAACTGATGGCCCAGTTGATAAAGATGATCAGTTTGTTCTTAACACTCAGGATGAGCATCAGGTGTAGAAACATCCAGACCAGCCAGGCGAAAAAGCCCTGAAAGCTCCAGAAAGGCAGGTCAACAACGGCTTTACGCTTTCCCACCGTGGCCATCGTGCCGGGATTTTTGTACACAAACGGTTTCGGCTCCAGTCCGTTTTCTATAGCTCTCAGATTTTTCACCAGATGTTTTGCCTGGTTGATGGCCACATTTGCCAGTTGCGGATGTCCCTTGGGCCAATCCGGCGATTCCATATAGGCTATATCTCCTATGGCAAACACATGCTCCATTCCCTCCACCCTGTTGTAGCGATCTACCTTTATGCGGTTGCCCAGCACGAGACACTCCCGCGGAATGCCATCCGGCACTACTCCGGTAACGCCTGCCGCCCAGATCAGGTTGTTGCTGCGTAGGGTACGACCGTCCTTAATCGTGATGGTCTTGCCGTCATAGTCCTGTATCAGTGCATTCGTCCAAACCTTCACACCCATGTCCTCAAGATACTGCTGCGATTTTTGCTGAGACTCTTCCGACATCGGAGCAAGCGTTACGCCGGCACCTTCAATCAGAAACACATTGAGCTGTGAAAAATCCATATCCGGATAATCGCGAGGCAGCACGTTCTTCTTCATTTCGATAAGGGCACCCGCCAGCTCCACACCGGTAGGTCCGCCCCCGGCAATAACCATATTCATTATGCCCTCCTTTTCCTCTTCGGAGCAGTCGAGCGCATCTTCAAAATTGAGTAGAATACGGTTGCGCAGAGTGATGGCTTCCTGCGTGGATTTCATCGGGAAGGCGAAACGTTCGATGTTCTTGTTCCCGAAAAAATTGGTGGTACAGCCCGTTGCAATCACCAGAATATCATAGTGAAAATCGCAGGCATCGGTATGTACGATCTGCTGTTGGGTATCTACTGATTTTACGCTCGCTACGCGCACATGCACGTTGGCCCTTTTGTGAAAGACCTTGCGCAAGGGAAAGGAAATAGAACTGGGCTCCAGACCACCGGTTGCCACCTGATAAAAAAGGGGTTGAAACTGATGAAAGTTATGTTGATCGATAAGCGTGATCTCGAAGCTGTGATCTTTTAGTCTGCGGGCAAATTGAAGTCCTGCAAACCCCGCACCAAGTACCACTATTTTTTTAGCTGCCATATCCTTGTTTGAGCAAGGCAAAGTTCCACCACTTCCTCCTGCTGTTTGATATTATTGTCTTACAGCAGAATGCTAAAAAGCTATGCCAGTTAACTTTTAAGGGTAAGAAAGTGGCAAGAACGATGGCGAAGGTTGGTCTGCTACAGCAAATCGGTTCCGGCGTTCATAACGATATGCGTACCATTGATTTGCTGGCTAGCCTTACTCAGATAGGCAACGGTATCGGCTACCTCTTCGATGTCCAGCAGCCGTCCCAGCGGATGTTGTTCCTGCAATTGCTCTACCGTACGGTGGTCATAATCGCCGGTAAGTCCTGTCTTCATAAAGGCCGGAGAAACACAGTTGGAGGTAATATTAAACCGGATGCCTTCAGTGGCCCAGGACTTGCTCATGGAAAGCATATACGACTTCTGCGCAGCATAGAGCGACATACCGACGGGTGGCTTGTTGACCACGGCAGAGCTGATGATATTGATGATCTTGCCAAACTTCTTTTTTCGAAAACCAGCAATAGCTTTCTGGGTGATACGCAGGGCAGGCAGCACGTTTAAAATAAAATCTTCCACGAACCGCTCGGGTGTAATTTTATGAAAATGCTGCTGTACATATTTTGCGTGAGCATTATTGACCAGCACATCGATATCCAGCAATTCCATATTCTCCAGAAAGGCATCTACGGATTCCGCCTCAGCGAAGTCGCAGTGAAATGCGGTAATATTACGATACTGCGCCTCCAGCTCGCTGGCCATCAATGCATTGCTGCGATAGGAGATATAAATATTATCGTCTGCTTCAAGAGCCAGCTTCTCTGCTATGGCCCTTCCCAGGCCCGAAGACCCGCCGGTAATAAGAATGTTCATATCAGTCCGATTTGCACTTTACCGTAACACACCCTTTCATTCCCCTCGTTTAAAAATTTAAACCTGAGTTCGTAAGTCTTTACAGCTTCAGAAAAATCAATAACCTCTGCGTGCAGTGTCAGCACATTGCCGAGATATACGGGTTTGGCGAAAAAAAATTCCTGCCGGTGTATGATCACATTATTTAAAGGCAGGAGTTCCCCAACAAAACGGGAGATAAAACCCGCCAGAATATTTCCGTGTACTACTTTATCGCGAAAGCCCTTGCTGCGGGCGTAGGAAGCATCCGTGTGCAGCACATTGCGATCTTCAAAGGTTTGGATAAAACCCTGGTACACTTTTTCAGACACCGGAAAAACATGGTGAAACTTATCGCCTTGCTGCATCAATAGAGCGGTAAATTAGTAAATGATAAGAGCAAATAAAACGCAGCAACAGGAATTAACAGGCCACGGAAGAATTAATCTTCAAAAAGTGTAAAACCGAACCGGCTGGTAACCCCTTTTTTGAGGATCAGATTTGGATAGCTGCCGGTCTCAAAGCCGTCCTTGCTAAAGCTTACCGAATAGCTTCCTGCAGGCAGGCCTTCCACACGAAATTTTCCCTGCTCATCCGTATTGATAGTTTTGTGAACATCCGAAGTGGTCGATTGAAGGGTAAGCTGTACATCACTTAAGGGCTGATAGTTGCGCACATTACCCACGGTGCCGGTCAGCACGGTAGCCGACGACGATTCGGGGGTTTCATTTTTTTCTTTGTTTTCGGAACTGGCGTAGCAAAATAATGGTGACGCTATTAAAAGCGTAATGAATAATCTTCTCATAGTGAATTGGTTTTGTCTTACAAAGTTAAGGCAAAGAGACCGCCCAAACACTATAAACACTGTTAAAGAACCAATATAACTAATTGATTTTCACATAGTTTTTGCATTGCAAAAGACCAAAAGGATCACAACCCCATCGCTTCCACCAGATCTTTTTCTACACGCAGGTTGTCGATGATAAAACCTTGTCGTTGCGGCGTGTTTTTACCCATGTAGTATTCCAGCAATTTCTGGATGTGCTCCTCCTGATGCAGCAATACGGGTTCCTTGCGCATGTCTTCGCCGATGAACATAGCAAACTCTTCGGGAGATATTTCTCCAAGACCTTTAAAGCGGGTAATCTCTGGCTTGGCTCCCAGTTCCCTCATCGCTGATTGTTTTTCGGCCTCATCGTAGCAATAGATCGTCTTCTGTTTGTTGCGCACCCGGAACAACGGAGTTTCCAAAATATACACATGGCCGTTTCGTACCAGGTCCGGAAAAAACTGAAGAAAAAACGTCATGAGCAGCAAGCGGATGTGCATCCCATCTACATCGGCGTCGGTAGCGATCACAATATTGTTGTATCGAAGCCCGTCAAGGCCTTCCTCTATGTTCAAAGCATGTTGCAGCAGGTTAAACTCTTCATTTTCATACACTACCTTTTTGGTCAGACCGTAGCAGTTCAGCGGTTTGCCCCGCAGGGAAAATACCGCCTGCGTTTCTACATTTCTGCTTTTGGTGATCGAGCCGCTGGCGGAGTCTCCTTCGGTGATAAAAATGGTGGATTCTTTCTGCTTCTGAAAAAAATCGTCCTTGCTTTTTGAAGGGGCATCATCATTGAGATGTATTCTGCAATCGCGCAATTTTTTATTGTGGAGGTTGGCCTTTTTAGCCCTTTCGTTGGCAAGTTTCCGAATGCCGGATAGCTCCTTGCGTTCGCGCTCGCTTTGCTCAATCCTTTTCTTCATCGCCTCGGCTACCGAAGGATTTTTATGGAGAAAGTTATCGAGCTCTTTGGCCAGAAAATCATAAACAAAAGACCGCATGGTAGGCCCGCCCTCCCATACATTCAGCGAACCGAGCTTGGTTTTGGTCTGCGACTCAAACACGGGCTCCTGTACCCGCACGGAAACGGCGGCACAAATGCTCTGGCGGATATCTGCCGCATCATAATCTTTTTTGAAAAAATCGCGCGCCACTTTTACAAAAGCCTCTCGAAATGCTGCCTGATGAGTGCCGCCCTGTGTGGTATGCTGACCATTGACGAAAGAGTAAAGATCTTCGCCATAGTCGCCGGTATGTGTCAGTGCCACCTCTATATCATTGCCTTTAAGGTGAATGATGGGGTAACGCATAGTTTCCGGGTTCGTCTTGCGGGTGAGCAGATCGAGCAGGCCGTTTTTTGACAGATAATTTCTCCCGTTGTAGTGAATGGTGAGACCAGCATTGAGAAAGCAATAATTCCAGATCTGGTTTTCTACATACTCGCTGATAAAGTGGTAATGTTTAAAAACAGTCTCGTCGGGCTTAAAGCTGACAAGTGTGCCATTTTGCTGATCCGTGGCCGATTCTTTATGCTCCCGGGTAAGCACGCCTTTCTCAAATTCAGCAGCCTTGCTTTTGCCCTCTCTGAAAGCCTCTACACGAAACCACGCACTCAGGGCATTTACCGCCTTTGTACCCACCCCGTTGAGGCCAACGGATTTTTGAAAAGCATTGCTATCGTATTTAGCACCGGTATTGATCTTTGATACTACATCTACCACCTTACCCAGCGGTATGCCCCGGCCATAGTCACGCACCGTGACCATGCCCTCAGCAATACGCAGATCTATACGTTTGCCGAATCCCATCGTGTACTCATCAATAGAGTTATCAATCACCTCCTTGAGCAGGATATAGATACCATCATCCATGCTTGAGCCGTCTCCCAGCTTCCCGATGTACATGCCCGGGCGAAGACGAATGTGTTCGCGCCAATCGAGCGACTTGATACTTTCTTCTGTATATTGGTTCAGCAGTTCCGCCATTGCTCCACGTTTGAGTTGAATGCTGCAAAGATGTGGAAATAGCACTTGTTTTGGTAACAGTTCCCCAAAACTTTCCCCCTTGCATCCTCAGCAATTTAAGTGTAGGAATCCTATATTTACCGTTCTCCAAACAAGAAAACAATGAAGCGAATTTTATTAAGCCTTTCTGCTGCTGTATGGCTCTGCACACCCGTCAGCTCTTGGGCTCAGGCAAAGCTTTTAGAGAAGGTGACAAAAAAGGGAAGTGAAGTGGTGATACCTTACGAAAAATACCGGCTTCCCAACGGGCTTACGCTCATCGTGCACGAAGACCATTCCGACCCAATTGTCCATGTAGATGTTACCTACCACGTAGGCTCTGCCCGGGAAGAAATCGGCAAATCGGGCTTTGCTCACTTTTTCGAACACATGATGTTTCAGGGCTCAGACAATGTAGCCGACGAACAGCATTTTAAAATTATAACAGAAGCGGGCGGCACTTTGAATGGCTCCACCAACCTCGATCGGACCAACTATTTTGAGACGGTGCCGAGCAACCAATTGGAGAAAATGCTTTGGCTTGAGGCCGACCGCATGGGCTTTTTGCTTGATGCTGTCACCCAACAAAAATTTGAAGTGCAGCGTGCTACAGTGAAAAACGAACGTGGTCAGCGCTACGACAATGTGCCTTACGGTCTTGTTCGCGAGGTGAACTCAAAGAATCTGTATCCCTATGGCCATCCTTACTCATGGCTCACCATCGGGTACATTGAGGATCTGAATAGGGTGAATGTCAACGACCTGAAAAACTTCTTTCTCCGCTGGTACGGCCCAAATAATGCTGTACTGACCGTTGGGGGCGATGTAAACACTCAGGACGTAGTGAAGATGGCAGAAAAATATTTTGGTTCCATACCCAAAGGACCTGAGGTAAAACCGATGAACATACCCCTGCCGGTGCTCAGCAACGACAGATATGTATCCATGATAGACGACTATGCCAAGCTGCCCCAACTGCGCATCACTTACCCTGCTCCGCCCGCCTTTAGCAAAGATGAGGCGGCACTCGACTGCCTCGCTGAGATCATCGGACAGGGAAAGAATTCTATTTTCTACAAAAATTTTGTGAAGAACCAGAAAGCAGTAAATGCAGCGGTGTACAACAGCACAAGCGAACTTTCGGGAGAATTCATTATTTCCGTGATTCCTTACCCGGGCCAAAAGCTGGCAGATATGCAGCAAATCGTGCAGGCATCTCTTGAGGAGTTTGAGAAGCGCGGTGTAACCGACGACGATATCGCCAAGTTCAAGTCACAGCGCGAAGCCGATATCATTCGCGGACTCGAAAGTGTATCGGGCAAGGTAGCGCAACTTGCGGCCTTCCACACCTTCACCGGCGATGCTAACTACATTGGGAAAGAACTGAACCGGTACAATGCCGTAACGAAGGCCGACGTGCTTAGGGTGTACAACCAATATGTGAAAGGAAAACACGCCGTAGTGCTGAGTGTGTTGACTAAGGGCAATGAAGACAACAAAGCAGGCGCGGATAATTACACGGTTTCGAATGCCGGTTACAAAGCGCCGGATTATGGCTATGCCGGACTGAAATACATAAAGGCTAAAGATAATTTTGACCGCAGCAAAATGCCGGGCAACGGTGCAAATCCGGTCGTGAATGTTCCCGGTTTCTGGAAAGAAACTGTGGCAGGAACCGTGACCGCTATTGGCACACGCTCAGATGAAATACCTGTGGTAACGATGGTATTTAAGTTCAAGGGTGGAAAAATGATGGATGCACTGACTCCGGGGAAAGCGGGTATGGCAAGTATGTTTACCGACATGATGGCGGAAGACACGAAGAACTACACCGCTGAAGACTTCAGTACTGCCTTAGATAAGCTTGGAAGTTCGATTGATGTATATACCGATGATGACGCTACTGTGGTGAATGTGCGCAGCCTCAAAAAGAATCTTGACAAAACACTGTCCTTGCTCGAAGAGCGATTGCTGCAGCCAAAATTTACGGAAGAAGCGCTGGCTACCTATAAGAAGCGAACGATTGAAAATATCAGGAATGCAATGAACCGTCCGAACTATGTAGCGTCAACGGTTTATCCGCGCATTCTTTACGGAGCAGACAACGTGCTGGGCTGGGCAACAACGGGCACGGTAAACACAATTGGCGCGATTACACTCGACGATGTGGAAAGTTATTACAACAACTACTTTTCACGCAGGGATGCTGAGCTGATTGTGGTAGGCGACGTAAGCAAGGAAGAGCTTTTGCCAAAACTCGCCTTTCTGAGCAAGATGAAGGACAACGAAGTGAAGCTGCCGGAACTGAAACCAGCGCCGCAGATCACCAGGACAAAGATCTATTTTGTTGACGTCCCTAATGCAGCGCAGACAGAGTTCAGGGTGGGCTACGTGACCGGACTGAAATTCGATGCAACCGGCGATTATTTCAAAGCAGGGGTGATGAACTATGCGCTGGGCGGTGCTTTCAACAGCAGACTCAACATTCATCTGCGAGAGGAAAAAGGCTGGACCTATGGTGCTCGCGGCGGATTTGACGGAAACAAATACACCGGCGATTACAGCTTTAGTGCCGGCATTAAGGCCGATGCAACGGATAGTGCGCTCGCCGATGTTATGCAAATCATTACGGACTATAGAAACAAAGGACTTTCTTCTGAAGAGCTGGAATTTACCCGAAGCTCTATGGGACAAAGCGATGCGCGGAAATATGAGGCGGCTTTTCAAAAAGCAGGCTTCCTGAGCCGTATTCTCGATTATAACCTTGCTCCTTCTTTTACCAAAGACCAGAATGAGCTTCTGAAAAATCTTCAACTTTCGGAGATGAATACGCTGGCTTCACGATATACACCTGACCCATCAAAAGTGGCCATTGTATTAGTAGGCGACAAAGGAAAACTATGGGATAAGCTTCAAAAGCTTGGTTATGACATGGAAGAGATTGACCGCGACGGAAATCCAGTGAAGGCCAATTAAATTTTGTTGTTTAATTCTTCTGTAAAAGGGTTGTCTTAGTGGACAACTCTTTTTTTGTTGGGACTGCTTTGAACAAAAGAATGGGTGAAGAGGGAAGATAATGCAATGTGACGCCCTCAAGATTCAAAGACACTAATGGGCGCATCAAATTAACACCTGCTGATAACGAGTTTATACCGGCCAAACTGAAGTTCATCCGAATCACTTCAGCAAAGAAACATCGCCCTTTACACTAACCGGATCTCCGTTGCTACAAAGCGCATCAACAAAATATACAAACACATCCGAAGGAAGTTGCTTGCCCTGGAACGTACCGTCCCAGCCATAGTGTGGATCGTTTGCAGGGATATCGCTCGCTTCAAACACCTTCTGGCCCCAACGATTGAAAATTACAAACTGCCTGACGATGGAGATACCCCGGCCAATAGGATAATAAACATCATTATTACCGTCGCCATTGGGTGTAAACGTGTTGGGCATGAAAAGAACCGAGTTGTCGCACATCACACGAACATTCATATCATCTCCCGCCATGCAACCGAGGTCGTTCTGCACCGTGGCAACAATGCGGACATTATTTAATGCCGTAAAAACCGGGTTCGTGCAATCGGTACAACTAAGGGATTCTGCCGGCGACCATGCTATTGTAGTTGCATTGCTGATCTGTGGCATCAAAGTCCAGGTAGTGCCGGAAAGCACTGTAGTATCTTGTCCGAGATACACTGAAGGAAGCGGGAACACATTCACTGTCTGGTAGAGTGTATCCTTAAAACAATTATTCTCCGTGATCACCACCTGATAACGAGTAGTCGTTTCCGGGCGGGCCACGGGGTTAGCCGCGAAACGATCCGACAAGGTTTCTGCAGGCGACCATAGATATGCTGTTCCGCCCGTAGCCAAAAGAGATGTATCCTCGCCCTCACAGATTCCGATATCCGGACCGACATCCGTAGGCACGCGACCTATGAACACAAGATGTACATCATCCGTATCGCTGCAGTTCTCAGCGTTGGTACCCACAACATAGTAAGTAGTATCCTTTGTAATCGTAGCAAGGGGATTACTGCAGGATGTACAGGACAAACCGTAGGAGGGATACCAGAAAAAGCTGTTAGCTCCGACGGCCTGCAGTTGTACCGTTCTGCCGGCACAAGCTTCAAGGTCATTACCAGCGTTCACCACGGGTGAGGTATAGTTGAGAACGTTAACGGTAGCCGTGGCTATGCAGCCATGGGCATCTGTCGCCGCAACGGAATATTGTCCTGCTGTAAGTTGGACTATAGTGTCGCTCGTACCATTATTGCTCCAAAGAAAACTGTAAGGAGCTACACCGCCAGACGCATTGCAGTACGCGATGCCATTCTGCGCACCGGCACAGGTACCCGAACTGCCGGTGGAGATTTGCAAAGCCGGTGGTTCTGTAAGGGTAACTGAATCCACCTGAACACAACCGTTACTGTCCGTAATACTTACCTGATAGGCGCCGGCCGCAAGTGCTGTAGCCGTGGCACCAAACTGCGGTGGCGCCGTTGACCAGTTGTAACTGTACGGTGGCTTTCCTCCCGATATATTGACCGTGACACTGCCGGTTTGCGCTCCGAAACAAAGCGGATTTACAACATTGCTAATCGTTGACAATAGCGGCACCGCATCGGCAATATATGCGCTGTCGGCAACGGTACAACCATTGTTGTCGGTGACGGTGACAGACACCTTACCCGGAGGCAATTGATTTGCAGCGGGGCCCGACTGCGGTGGTGAGGTTGACCAGAAATAGGTGTAGGGTGGCATTCCACCAGATGCACTTACCGCAGCAGAACCATCAGCATTGCCCACACAGTGCACGGGCTGAATATTGGTAACTGTCGCCAGCAACGCCGAAGGCTGCAGGATTACAATGCTGTCTGCCTTCGAACATCCATTTTGATCCGTGACCATACAGATATAGGTGCCTGCAGCGAGGTTGCTTAGAGCGGCGCCATTCTGCACCGGTACGGTGTTCCAGGTAAAATTGTAAGGTGCAAGCCCGCCCGTTACGGCGATGGAAGCAGTGCCCGTAGCGTTGCCAAAACAATTGTTATTTGTACCGGTGATGTTGGTTTGCAGCGCGGGTGGTTGTGTTACCTGTATCGAGGCTGTTGTCACGCATCCGTTGGTATCTGTAATACTGACGGTATAGTTGCCCGCATTCAGGTTGGCGGCTATTGCCGTAGTCTGTACCGGACTCGTATTCCAGGAATAAACATAGGGCGCTGTGCCGCCGGTAACATTGGCCTGTGCCGAAGCATTACTGCTACCGTTGCAGGACACCGGTGTCACAAGACTGATTGTTGCTGCCAGCGATGCAGTAGGCTGCGTCACGCCCACAGTATCAGTAAAGCTGCAGTTATTATCATCCGTAACCACTACTGTGTAAACCCCTGCGGCAAGTCCGGTAGCTGTCGCCGAACTTTGAGCAGGCACCGTGTTCCAGGAATAGCTATAAGGTGCAGTACCACCAGTTCCTGCGGCTGTAGCTGTTCCGAGTCCGCCAAAACAATTGATAGGTGTAGTGCTGACCACCGCAGATACCGGGGTGGTCGGCTGCATGATGGTGATGGTATCACTTACTGTGCAGCCATGGGCATCCGTAGCCTGAACCCAATAGCTGCCGGCTGTTACTGCGGAAAGACTTGCTGTTGTCTGACTCGTGCTCCACAGAAATACATAGGGAGCTGTACCACCTGTCACGACCGTACTGGCCGACCCTGTATTTTGACCAAAGCACAAAACATCCACCACACCTGACTGCATTGATAATACCGGTGGCTCGGAAACAATGGCTGTTGCCGTATCCGTACAACCATGATCATCCGTAACAATCATCTGGTAATTTCCCGCACCAAGTGTGTTTATGGAAGCTGTACTTTGAGCAGGCGATGTATTCCAGGCAAAACCATAAGGTGCTGTGCCGCCGAGGGCCGAACCGGTAACAGCCCCGTCTGTGCCCCCATGGCAAGTTACATCCACTGTACTTACAATCGTTGCCTGAAGCGCCTGCTGCGGCTGCGAAATGCTAAAGGTATCTGTGAGCGTACAGCCCAGGTCGTCCGTGACGGTAACCTGGTAGGAGCCGGCGAACAGATTTCCGGCCGATGCGGTATTTTGAACGGGTGCAGTGTTCCAAACGTAGGAATACGGCGCTGTCCCTCCGCTGACCGCAACAGCGGCAGAACCGAAACCACCAAAGCACAAAACATCGGTCTGGCTTTTCGTCGATGACAGAGGCGCAAGGGGTTGTGTGATGACCACACTGTCTGTTGCGCTGCATCCATTGCTATCAGAAACGACAACATAATATACGCCGGCTGTAAGCTGGCTTAGAGAAGAAGTATTTTGGGCGTTGCTCCACTGTATGTTATAGGGCGGCTTCCCTCCCGACACCTGAACAGTGGCTGTGCCTGTAGCCTCGCCAAAGCAATTGACGTTTGTATGGTTTACCGAAAGCGTAAGTACGGGAGGCTCGGAAATGGTAACCAGGAGGCTGGCAGTGCAGGCGTTACTATCCGTGATCTGAACGGAGTACCCGCCGGCGGTCAACTGGGAAGCAGTAGCTGTGTTCTGCGCAGGATTGCCCGACCACAGAAACTGATAAGGAGGTGTACCACCAGTGGCCGACACGGTTGCATCGCCCACACCACCGTTGCAGGGTGCATCGTGCTGCGCGATGATTGCTGCAGACAAAGGAGAAACAGGCTGGGCTACGGTTGCCGTTGCGTTGGCCGCACAGCCGTTCTGATCTGTCACCACAACACCGTAAGACCCTGCAGGAAGGAGTTTCGCCGTATCTGTATTTTGTTGAGGACTTACTGCCCACTGATAAACGTAGGGAGCCGTACCGCCGGACGGAGTGACCACAGCAACACCTGTGCTATCGCCAAAACAGCGCACATTTTCTGAAAAAATGGAAAGGCTGAGCGCTGAAGGTTCTGTGATCATGGCCATAGCGGTGTCGCTGCATCCGTTGCTGTCCACCACCGTAAGGATGTAACTGCCGGCAGCAAGCGCAGTGGCCACCGCCGATTGTTGCACCGGTGCCGTGGTCCAGGTAAAGGCATAAGGCTGAGTGCCTCCCTGAACTACCGCTGTTGCACTGCCGTTGTTATAGCCGTAGCAACTAACATTGATCTGAGTATCAATTGCTACATCCAGAATAGGCGGCTCGCTGATGACTACGGAAGAAGTATCTGCACAACCCTGAAAGTCTGTGGTAACTACGGTATAAGTACCTGAGGAAAGGCCTGAAACTGAAGCTGTCTGCTGTGCAGGAGCAGTATTCCAAAGAAAGCTGTACGGTGTCGTACCACCGGCGGCACTTACTGTGGCCGTACCATTACCGGCTCCGAAGCATAATGCCGGAGTACCCGAAACGGAAATCGCCAATGCAGCAGGCTGACCCACGATAGCTACGGCCGTATCGGTGCAACCATGGCCATCGGTAACCAGAGCGGTGTAGGTGCCTGCCGGCAGGTTGAATGCTGTGTCCGAATTCTGTGCCGGTGTGGAATTCCAGGCTACAGAATAGGGTGGCGAACCCTCAGTATAGCTTACTACGGCGCGACCATCAGCAGAGCCAAAACAAAGAGCATCGCTGGTCAACGCATGGGCAAAAGGGCCCACGGTAAGCTGCGTACTATCCGTTTTGGAACATCCGTTGTTATCCTGAACCGTGACCCGATACTTTGTGCTCACTGCAGGATTTGCCACCGGGTTAGCACAGTTGGTGCAGCTCAGTCCGGCAGCAGGCGTCCACGAATAGGTATAGCTTGAGGCCGAGCCCGTGGCCATAGCTGACAAAGTAATGGGAGTAGCTCCGCAAGAAAAAGTATCATTTGTTACCGCAAGGTTGAGACTCGAAACGGAAACGGTAGTGGTGAGCGTATCCGGGCAACCATATCCCGCATAGGGTGTCAGCACAACATGATATTGGGTAGTGGCGGGCGGCGTAGCAATGTTGATGGTCTGACCCGAACCCATGAAAGTGTAACTGGCATTATACCAATAATAATACTGAAATCCCGGAGGTGCCGATAAAGTGGTGATGGGTGATCCGTTACAATTAACGCTGACGATTTGAAAAAGGCTGCAGGTAAGATCAATATAGCCGTAGCCAAAGTGTCCACCCAGGTCGCAGTCGCCACTGGCAAAATCCACGGCAATGGTTTTACCGCCCTGCCCCGAAAGATTGAGGCTGGCCGTGGACCAGCTTTTGTAATAGACCTGAGACCCATAGGGAGATAATTGAAAGCCGGGCAAAGAGGAAGCGGACACATAGGTAAATTGCGCACAGCTAACATTCAGACCCGTCGCCGAATCGTAGGCCCTTACTTCGAAACGGGGCTGGTCGGCAGCCTGGTGGCCGGGGTTCTGAAACACTACAGCATAACGATAAATCAGACTATAATTGCCCGTGCCCGACGGAACATGAACATAGTACCGCGCTCGTTCTGCCTCCGCTCCCGAACTGCTATTTCCCAGTTTGAGAGAATAGGAGCCACCACCGGGCGCCACTATCGGAAACGAACCGTAGAAATCGAGTCCTGTACCGGAGGTTATCGTGTGGCGATTAAATACTGCACCTGAATTAGTTGGTGTATTAATAGGACAGCAGTAGCCCGTAAAGAACTGCCAGTTGCTGGTATTTCCCGCTTCAAAGTCAATGTTGGGCGGACAAGTTTGACCATTTGCCTGCAGTGCGAACATAAACGTCCATCCTGCAAGACAGGCCAAACCGTACGAACAAATATTAAAAAGTCTTTTCATGGTTTCAGAAATCCTTTTTTACGCAGTGATGCTTCGTAATTGCCTAAAAACAGTGAAGGGGTATTGAAAATCAGGAGAAGGGTGAATTCAAAAATAATAATAATTGATCGCCGGCACAATGACCTCCGACAGTAAAACGAGACACGACACCTGTCAACCCAAAACAACCATTGGCCATACCCAAAAGACGGACGTAAAAGGAGCTGGCACAATTTTAGAAAAATTCCGATGTTATGTTCCGACCATTATCCTTGAGTGCACTCCTTGCCGGCATTGTCCTCCTGCTTACATTCTCTGCGCAGGCACAGTACGCCGGCGGTGATACGGCAAGCGTCCAACAACTCATTGACACCTTGCAACAACATGAGGAGACAACGCCGCATAAATACCGAATGAACTATCTGCTCAGCGGATCGTTTTCTCTTGTAGCCACTGCCGCAAACATCTATGCGATTCCCAAGATCATAAAAGCTAAACCCGACTTCACCGATCAGGAAATCACTTCGTTGAACCGTGGTGTCTTCAATGATTTCGACCGGTGGGCGCTACAGCAAGACCCTTCACAACGCGATCAGTTTTATCAGGCTTCGGACTATGTGCTGCCCGCCATCATTGTATCGGCAGGAGCGCTGGGCTTCGATAAAAAAATTCGTAAAGACTGGCTGCGCATACTGGCCATGTATTACGAAATGCACGCAGTTACTTTTAGCCTCTACAACTTTAGTTTTTTCGGCCCGGCCTTTCAGAACAAACCGCGCCCATACGTTTATTACGATCAGTTTTCTCTCGATGCACGCAGAGGCGGTAATAACCGAAATTCACTTTATAGCGGGCATACGGCCACCGCAGCAGCATCCACCTTTTTTATGGTAAAAGTATATGCAGATTATCACCCAGAGCTGGGCGCAAAAAAGTACTGGCTTTACGGACTGGCTTCTATACCGCCCCTGGTGGAGGGATACCTGCGCGTGCGGGCGCTGGCACATTTTCCTACCGATGTGATGGTGGGCTTTATGATTGGCGCTACAGTGGGAGTTGCCATACCGGAGCTTCACAAATTTCATGACCGTCGGTTTCACATCGGGCTTGCGGCGACCCCGGCCGGACCAGGCTTCTGCGCATCGTGGATACCTGAAAAAAGATCCCGCAAAATTTTTACTTTTTAGTTTCTGCAACTACCTCATGGTCGCAGACTTATAGGAGGAAAAAACCAGCATGAACAGATAGAACTGGCGGGCAACATAATCCCAAAGGCTTCGTCCCTAAACAAATACACCCAGGGAAATCCTGTACCCGTCCGCAACTTGTAAACAACTTTAGTCCACAGTCCTATCTTTGCGCTCGTTATGCAAAAAATTCTTGTTGCCAATCGTGGAGAAATTGCCATGCGGGTAATGCGCACTGCAAAAGAAATGGGGATTAAAACCGTTGCTGTTTTTTCAGAGGCGGATCGCAATATGCCCTTCGTTCGCTATGCTGATGAAGCTGTTTGTATTGGTCCGGCTTTATCGGCTCAGAGTTATCTGCGGGCCGAAAAAATTCTGCAGGTAGCACACGATACCGGCGCGGATGCTATCCATCCCGGCTATGGCTTTCTTAGTGAGAATGCATCATTTTCGAAGGCCTGTGCCGATGCAGGAGTTATTTTCATCGGACCCTCAGAATACAGTATCAACATGATGGGCAGCAAGATTGCGGCAAAGCAAGCAGCAAAAAAGTTCAATGTGCCCATGGTGCCCGGCACCGAAGACCCTATCGAAACGGTAGAGGAGGCGAAGGAGATTGCCGCCCGTATTGGATTTCCGATTTTGATCAAGGCGTCCGCAGGCGGTGGAGGAAAAGGAATGCGTGTGGTTGAAAACATGGAATCGCTGGAAGAACAAATGAGAATGGCCAGGAGCGAAGCCATGAGCGCCTTTGGCGACGATGCTGTTTTTATCGAAAAATATGTAGGCGCGCCGAGGCATATAGAGATACAACTGATGGGCGATCAGCACGGAAACTATGTCTATCTGTTCGAGCGCGAATGCTCCATTCAGCGTCGCCACCAGAAACTCATAGAAGAAGCGCCATCAAGCTGCCTCACACCCGACATACGCAAAGCCATGGGCGAAAGTGCCGTAGCCGTAGCGAAAAGCTGTAATTATTACGGGGCGGGAACAGTAGAATTTCTAGTGGACGAAAACCTTAATTTTTATTTTCTGGAAATGAACACAAGGCTTCAGGTTGAGCATTGTGTTACGGAAATGATCACCGGTATCGATCTGGTAAAAGAACAAATAAGAGTCGCCCGCGGCGAAAAGCTTAGCATTACACAAAACGACCTTAAAATAAATGGACATGCACTGGAACTGCGTGTCTGTGCAGAAGATCCATTGAACAATTTTTTACCCGACACCGGAAAGCTGGAGATGTACCAGCCGCCAAAGGGACCGGGCGTACGGGTGGATGATGGTTTTGAGCAGGGCATGGAGGTACCCATCTACTACGATTCTATGATTGCAAAGCTTGTGGTGCATGCAGCCACCCGCGATGAAGCTATAGAAAGGCTGTGCCGTGCTATCGACGAGTATCACATAAAAGGTATCCACAACACACTTTCCTTTGGGAAATGGGCGGTGAGGACAGAACCCTTCCGCAGTGGACATTTCGATACCAAGTTCATCGAAAATTATTTTAAGCCAGAATACCTCCGCAGTGAAAACGCTGATCAGGAAACCGTCGCTGCGCTATTAGCAACAGCCATTTGGGAAAAGGATCGACAGGCCGAAAAGCCGCAAAGCATGGCGACTGTTGCTGCGGGCAATGGATGGAAAATGCGCAGAGGATAACTATCGCTTCCTGACAAAAAAATAATGGCGTTCAGACAAACGCTGTTCCGGATCGGCGTCGAAACCGCAACGCTGTAAAAGCTTCTGCGCGGCAAGGTTCTCCTTTGCCGTCATGGCGTGCAGATAATAAATTTGGGGATAGGCATCGAGAACATAGGCTATAAACGATCTCAGAGCATCCGTCATGATACCCTTTCTGCGCAGATCAGGACGAAGAGCAAAACCGACCCAACATCTTTTATCGTTTTCGAAAAAAGCTTCGAGGCTCAGATCATACAAGTGAATGATGCCCGCATATTGTCCGGAAGATTTGAGTCGAAAAAGCCAATCCTGCCCGCCATGTTTCGCCATATAAGCACCATGAACCTCCCGCAATCGTGCATACGACTCCGCACCCTGGTAGGTTTTAAACTGTTCATCCGTAAAATGCGAGTCGTCTCCCTCAAACATCAGGTAGAGTTGTGAGAAGTTCTCCGACGTAAGCTTTTCAAAAGCGAACTTATCGTTATCAGGTATCTCCGGAAAGCGAAACAGTGGCTCAATTGGCGATGGAGGCATTATCAAATTTAGTATTCGGGTGTCATCAATTCAGGCGGTTTTTTTTTTGATCTATAAGACCCTAAAGATTGCAATGAACTGACGCCTGCCGTTAAATGCTCTTTACGGAAGTGCAAGAGCTTTCCGAGAATAGCTTCAATAGTAAAAACTCCGGCTGTTGTCCTTCAAAGCATCCCCAACCGTACAACAAACAAACTTTTTTCTGCCCAGAGCAAAAACTGGCAAGGCCTTTGCCATAGCATGTACAAACCAAAAAATGCAGGTGTATGAAAACGAAATTTGCTGTGACCACGATTGTGGTAATGTTTGCGGCCATGCTTTGGAGTAATGATTTGCTGGCTCAACGATGTGGCCCGCGCCAGGGTGGCTATTATCGCGCTCCCAAAGTGGTGATCGCTGTGCGGCCTCCGGTAATAGTAAGTCGTCCTCCACTGGCCGGCAGATATTACGGACCGCGTTATTACCACAGAAGACATCATCCACGCGGATATCGCTATAACCGGGGTGCGTATCGTGGACAATCTTACCATCAGAACTATGGACCAGGATATCAGAAAGGCTATGGCCAGCAACAAGGTAACTATGGCCCTCAGCGCGGAAACGCAAACCGTCGCTATCAAAACAGCCGCTACTAATGGAATGATATAATGCCTTCCGGCGCACAATGATGGGCGCCGGAAGTTTTTTTGTTCTAATCTGCTTTCTTTTCGATCGCCTCAGTTATTTCACTGCTCATTGGCTTCACACCCGGAGCAAACACCGCGATGAGCTTGCCTTTTTCGTCAATCAGGTATTTTTGAAAATTCCATTTTACACTGCTGCTTTTAAAGCCATTGTAGTCTTCATTCGTGAGCCATTGATAAATAGGTGCCATCTTTCTGCCTTTCACCGTTATCTTGGCCGCCATAGGAAAGGTAACCCCATAGTTTTTCTTGCAAAAAGCAGCAATCTCTTCATTGCTTCCGGGTTCCTGAAAAAGAAAATCGTTTGCCGGAAACCCTACGATTACCAGGCGGTCGTTGTATTTTTTATATAACGCCTCCAGTTCTTCATACTGTGGTGTATAGCCGCATTTGGAGGCCGTATTTACGATCAGAATCTTCTTTCCTTTGAAGGAGGAAAAGTCTATCGTACCGCCCGTCAGGCCATCCACTTTAAAATCATAAATGGTTTTGGGAATGTCTTGCCCGCCTCCCGGCGCAGCGCCAAATAGAAATCCGAAAAACAGAAGCATACTGTAAAACATCTTGTGCTTTTTTGAAAAATTAAACCTTAAATCCTTTTATCAACAATTACAACAGGAAAAAGTTCTGGGAAACTCTCACCATCCATCGCCGTCTATCAGATTGCCAAGTCCACCGAGTACGCTGCCTTCTTCTTTTCGCTTTACGGTTGCATAGCTTAGTATCCGGCCGGCGAGACGACTAATGGGCAAGGTCTGTATCCACACCGTGCCGGGACCACGCAGCGTTGCAAAAAACACGCCTTCACCACCAAAAAGAGTGTTCTTGATTCCGCCAACAAACTGGATATCATATTGCACCGAATGGGTAAAGGCAACAATGCATCCCGTATCCACTTTCAATAGCTCGCCTGCCTGCAGCACCTTTTCGGTCACATGTCCGCCGGCATGCACAAAGGCCATCCCATCGCCTTCCACTTTTTCCATGATAAAACCCTCACCTCCAAAAAGACCAGTACCGAGTTTCTTCTGAAATTCAATGCCGATAGATACTCCTTTTGCTGCACACAAAAATGCATCCTTCTGGCAAACGATTTTTCCACCCAGCCGAAGCAGATCGAGCGGAATGATTTTGCCCGGATAGGGAGATGCAAAGGAAACCTTCTTCTTCCCCTGCCCAATGTTGGTATAGGCAGTCATAAATAAGCTTTCGCCCACCAGCAGTCGCTTACCAGCGCTCAGTAGCTTTCCCAGAATGCCGCTTTGCTGCTGACTTCCGTCGCCAAAAATCGTCTGCATCTGTATGCCGTCTTCCATCATCATAAACGCGCCTGCCTCGGCAACAGCGGTTTCCATGGGGTCAAGTTCCACTTCCACATACTGCATTTCTTCGCCGTGTATGTGGTAGTCAATCTCGTGATTTGTACGCATTTCTTTGCCCTTTAATTTTTATCCAAATGTAAAGGCAGACCCACAATTAAATACAAATGCAACGTTGGAAAAAACTTAAATCCTGGCCCCGGTCCTTCCGCAGGAAAATCCGTTGATAGCGTACATCTTCCACAGCATCCCCTCCGGAAATAGCAGGAAACATCTCGCTTCGGCAACGTAAAACGGGGTGCGGGCACGTAGTTTTTATCAAGTTTGGCAAGAGCCTTACAGGCCTGGAAAATTGATCACAAGAAAATTTACGAACATGAACCATCAGCAAAAAAGTGAAAACAACAGCAACGAAACCGATGTGACCCGCTCGCAGCAGGAGGCAGCCGCAAAAGGCGCCCGGCCGGGTGGTGAAGAGCAACGACCTGAAGGCAGCGAGAAAAAAAGCAATCCCGATCATCATCACGGCTCACACCGCGAAGGGCAGGCTCCGCACCAAAGCGACGATCCTACGATGCACCCTTCTGATATGGACGAAGAACATTAGGTCTGGCGCACAGGCAAGCTCGTTTTAACCGGTGGCACATTATTTTTTGGGTTGACGCTATAAAACTTACAACAATGAATAAAGACGCTATAAAAAATCTCATTGATAACACTTTTTCAAAACTCGCAGCGCCGGCACAGGGTCACGGGATGTATGCAGAATTGGAAAAAGCACTGATAGAAGCATACAACATGGGGAAAGCGCAACAGGAAAGTCACCACCACATCAGGCCAAAAGACGAGCTGATGTACAATTTTTTCAGAGCGTAGAGCGCAGGGCTGGCATGAATTTTACCTCATCAATAGAAAACATAGATTATGGACCGTTTAGAGCTTAAAGGAAACTGGAACGAACTGAAAGGAAAGGTGAAACAGGCACATGGCAACCTCACCGACGATGACCTGAAATATGAAGAAGGTAAAGACGATGAGTTGCTGGGTCGCCTACAGACAAAACTCGGTAAGACCCGCGAAGAGGTAGTGGACTGGCTGAAATCGCTGGGATAGTACGCTTGGAATTATTGTAGAAAAACGGCTGAAGCTTTTGCGTTCAGCCGCTTTTTTTTACTCCCGGCCGCCAGACCCGGAAAACTGATGATGATCTTCTTTGAATAAAATATTGAAGGTCGTGAGCGAGCCGTATATGCCCGTGATGTATTGCTGAAGATCAATTTTCTCTTGTTCCGAAAGGCCTTTATGAGCATTGACCTTCTGTTCGATCAGTCGTAGCCGGTCGCGCACCATGACTATCTTGTGAAAAAAGGTTTCCAGGGGTACTTCCCTCGGCTGCAGGCTTTCGTCGCCCGGGCGTAGCACCAGGGTACCATTTTGCCACTTATTGGCCATGGGCACTAACTGAAATTCGTTGAGTCTTCGATCCAGCACATGTTCTATGGCCTGCTCGATGGTGGCCAGGGATAGATTTTCCTCCGCGGCCGGCACAGCCGATGTGGCTTCGAGCACGCGCAACTCGCCGTAGCCGGTGCTTACACTTTTCGCAGCCTTTTGGGACCTAAACCAAATGCTGTAAAACTCAGACGTGGATTCTACCACCACACCTCTTCCAAAATGCGGATGCTCCACCCTGCTGCCGATTCCTAACTGTTCCATAAGTATGTTTTCAAAAAAATAAATGGTGTTTGATTATGAGTGCTTTTTCTTGCTTACTTCGGCTAAAAAGCCATAGGCCGGTGCATTATTGATGTAGAGGTAAATAGGATATTTTCCGGCGTCCGGCGTGGGTAAATCCACCGACAGAATATTACCCTGTATATAGAAATCGGTAGCAATGATTTGCCCGTCGATCACCGAATGAACTTTCCGGATCATATCCGGCTGCTTCATTTCGAAAACTAACCTTTTGCAATCTCCCTGCTTACTTCTTACCCGGCCTCTGAGTCCTTCATCCGGCAACACCTGATACACCACAGCCGACTCACGCACAACAGGAGCCATATTATAAGCGAGTTTGCTGATCGCATTATCTTTCACCGGGCTCTTTCTATCAGTTGGGAAATGGCTCAGATAAAAAAGCTTCCGGTTAGTAAAAAACCAGGCATCCGTGTACTGGGGATGGAACTCACGAAATTTTTTATTCACCCTGCCGGCACCCCAGCAGGCGTCAATGCAATACCATGTATTTTTGATCCGCACGGCATTCCAGCTATGTTGTAAACGGCTGCTGTTGCTGCCTATGTATTCCGGATCGGGCCGGGCCACGCCTGTTTGCACTACGCATTCCACACGTGCATAATCGCACATGGCCTTAAAAAGCTGGGCATAACCTTCGGAGGTGGTACTGCGCTGATTGAGTGCGGCAGAGGCGTTGAGTTTCGCGTGTCCTTTGTGATGAAAATCCTTTTCACTGAAGCTCACCTGATGTGTGATCCAATAATAAATGGCGAAGGTCATTTCCACCTCATCGTATCGTTGAGTCTTGAGCCGGTCTATGATCTCAGCGATGGTTGCACCTTCCATGGGTCCGAGTTCGGTCATGAAATAGCCTACTTTTTCGGTAAGCTTATTTTTGTCTATAGGCTGTGCGACCGACCAAAGCGAAGAAACGATACAAACAAAGAGGAAAAACAGTTGCTTCATTATCAGAAATTAAACTGCAAATCAAAGAGAATTTCGCACACGAAGTGTCACCCAAAAGGAACAAGCTTTAATTGATCAGCACCCAATTGAAACCAAAACGGATCATGGCATTTTGCTGGGGGTAGCCCGGTGCGTTGATGATATTGTCGGTAAAAAGGGTTTGCAATTGGTCGCCCATAAGAAAAGCTCTGAAATTCTTAATTCTGAAATTAAAGAACACCGCTATTTCGGGTGCGTTACTTACACGGTAGCCGTCCTGATAGTAGAAGCGACTAAAAAGCGGCGCATAACCTGCAGGCTCGAAACTGCTATGCCAGCGTGCATCGATGCCGGTTGCTATGCTTAGCGCGTTGCTAAACAAGTGTGTTTCGATGCTGAGCTGATGCCTACCCATAAACTGCGGAAAGTTTACCGGCGCGTTCCCGGTTTTTTGCTGATAAACCAATTGGTTGTCGAGTACCCAGATACCCTTTTGAAATCTTTTCTGAAGATGCACCTGCGTGATGTTGAAGGCATCAGCATATTGCTGAAACTGCCCTGCAGCATCGAGGTAGATATAATTTGCAATGAGGTAGTTGCGCAAGCCGGCGGAAGCATGCCACAGCGGGCTGCTCAGCGTAGCAAACACCTGGGTTACCGTCTCCTTTTCGTAGCTCTTTCTTTGTTCATAAAACTGATTGTGGTACACCTGAAAATTGTAAGGAGCATTGTTGATCCTTTGCTCAAACCCGGCATCCACCAGCGCTGCTTTTTTGCCTATAGACTTGCCGGCATTGGCCTGCAACACGAGATTGCCCGCAGCCTCGCCCGAAACAAATATCCGGGCATAGGCATGGTAACTCCAGGCGCCTTCCTGCAGGGCTTCTTTGCTGATCTCACCTACCAGATAGTTGCTGATCATATCGGTAGAAATGTCTCCCACGGCGTACATCGTCCTGAACTTATCAAAACGATTGCCCGCACCTGCGGACACCTGTAGTGCCTGCGAACGCTTGCCGACAAATCCGCTGAGCATGATGGCATTGTCAACATACACCCACTTTTGTTCGGTAAACACGGAGTCCTCGCCGGAAAATGTATAGGGAAAAATTAGTGCATAGCGCATAGAGTCGGGTCGCAAATCTTTGAACTGATACTTTTCTGTCCCCAGACGGAACTGGTGCGCTACTCTGAACCGGGGCACAAGCTCTACCCGGTAGCTGGTAGAATCCTCATTGTAAAACGTATCAGTGCGCCCCACGGTATAGCTATGGGCCAGCAGGATATTGAAGTCGCGCTGTAGGTTCGTCACGGCCGATCTGCGGTTACTGTAGGATGCGTTTTCAAAGTTCACGGGTATGGTCTTCCGGTCATCGAAGCCTGGCAAATAGAGGAAGCTGTCAGACTGTATGCCTCCATTTTCATCGTTCTGAATTTTATTGTAAGCTGCAGCAGCATGTAGCGTATAGTGTTGATCTCTGCTGCTGTATTGAGTGGTGAGCAGCGCGAGGTCATGATTGGTGCGTTGAATTTTATAGCTGCCGGGAGAATTGATTTTCCTGTATCGTGCGGCAACATTCCAGGTGGGCGAAATATTCTGGGTGTGTAATATCTCTGCCATTTGCTCGGCACGGCTCCCTAACTGATAACTAAAAGAACTGTAAGGCCGGGTGGTATTAAAATAGTCGGCACTATCCACATCAAACCGATAGATATTGAAGGCAGTGTATCCCAGACTGGGTCCGGTTCGGGGCACGGGTGTAAACAAGTAGTTGACCACTGGTGATCCGAGATTGCCGAGGTTGTGCTGCCAGTTGGGTTCAAACGGACGGCGGTGAAAAAAATGAAGACCTGTATCGGGGTGAAGTCTATGCGAAGCGTGAAGCCTGGCGAAATAGATCTGCGCCCGCTCCGACTGCCACTGTGCAGTATTGGTCTTGTCTGATGTATCGCGTTGAGGTTCGTTCAGCAAGGTTACAGGCGTGCCGGGAACCGGAGAATTTCGCTGCGCCTTTAGCGAAAGGGCAGAAAAGAGCATACAGAGGCAAAGGAGTTTTGCTTTGCCGATGGAAATTCTCAGGTTGTACTTCGCCATGACCAATAGCCGGCAAAGTTAATTGAATAGCGATAATAAACGGTGTGCGGTTGTTTTAGCCTGCATGGGCAAGATGCCTTACCAGCATGCGCTTGGCGATGGGCAACAGGGTCTCTTCGAGCGGAAGGGACAGGCCGGTTTCAACAGAAAACACAGCGGGATTGGGAAGTAGGGGATAACTCCGGATGATCTCGCGCTTGATATTTTCGTAGGTATTGACCAGAGTGCCCGTCCAGCTTTGCACATAGTTTATCCGCACCCCTCTGTAGCGGGCGTCTTTGTGCTCAAAGAGAGTGACGTTGTAACTGTAGGCGCGCACCTCGGATAGTTCACCAATGCGCAGCAGCAGATAGCCCTCGTCTTTGTACAAGGGTAATATGCCAATGGGTTCTATGCGCGTTTGTTGCTCCACAAGTTCATAGATCTCTGCGCCATTGTCTATGGTCTTCTTCATTTTATCGGCAGCATAGCGGGTAATGCTCTCCAACTCATTCATCAATTCATCATCAGCCAGCATCTCTTCATACATCAGCTCCAGTTTCTGAAGATTCAACTGATCGATACGCCGGGGAAACTGATCCTGCAGAAACTGCTTATTGCTGCGGAAGGCAATTAGATTATTGTAATGAAAAATTACGTCAGAAAGCTGGGGGTAAAGCTTGTTTTGATTGAAGTATCCGTTTACTTCTTTGAGATAGGCAAGCAGGCGATATTTTTGCATTTCGAAATCCACTTGCCCTTCCATAAACCAGGTTTCACTCAAGACCATAGCAATTAACCTTTTATACTAATTTAGGAAAACAAAAAAAATGCCACAAGATATTGGAGTGGCGGTTTCATAAATCAAGGCGCAACATGATGGATCAGGAAATTGCAGCATTTATCGCCGGGCAAAAGGTAGCTACCGTTGCCTGCGCTTCGGAAAATATCCCCTACTGTTTTAACTGTTATTATTCGTTTATGGAGCAGGAGGGTTTGCTGGTGTACAAGTCATCTTTCGGTACACACCACGAAGATCTGCTGTTGCGCAACAAACTGGTGGCAGGCACCATTATTCCGGAAGAAATATCGGTTGCCACGATCCGGGGCATACAGTTTGAAGGCGTGCTGCTCGATGACCAGCTCGACCTTTCCATTAAAGCTTCCTCCTCCTATTATCTCCGGTATCCCTTTGCAATGGCCATGCCTGGTAAGATCTACGTCCTGGAGATCCGGCATATTAAGTTTACGGACAACAGGCGTGGGTTTGGGTTTAAACAAGAGTGGACGCGGTAGCAGAAGGCGGCATCAGCGCCGAATTTAAAACTATGGTGAAGGTGCTGCCTACCCCCATCTGTGACGAGAGCTCAATATGACCGCCGTACAGTTTTACGATCTGGTTAGCAAGCGGAAGACCCAGGCCGGAGCCAGCCACAAGGCCATTGGTCTCTGCGCTCCGGTAAAACGGACGGAAAATGAGTTCCTGCTCTTCGGGAGCTATGCCGGGCCCATGGTCTGCCACCGTGATGAAAAGCTGATACCCCTGTACGCGTAGGGCTACACCCGCGGTGTTATCGGCAGCATACTTGCAGGCATTCAATACCACATTCTTAATGGCAGACCATAGTAATTCTTCATTGCCAAAAACAGTGAGCTCCTGCTCCTCGTCCGGCAATTCTTCAAAACTTAATTTCACATCGTAGGCGGCATTGATCTTACGCAGTTCGGAGGGCAGGCGCATGAGCAGTTCGTCAATTCGAATGGGCGACAATTCGATGCCCTGGGCCGACCCGCTCACCTTGGCAATTTCGAGCAGACTACGGACCAAAAGATTCAGCCGCTGTGTGTCGTCATAGATGGAATGAAGAACATTCCTGAATTCCTGAGCCGAGCGTTCGCGCTGTAGTGCCACTTCTATCTGGCTGCCAATGGAAGCTAAGGGCGTTGAAAGCTCGTGGGACGCATTGTCAATAAAACGCCGCTGAGTGTCGAAAGAAGACTGCAGCCTATCGAGCAAATCGTTAATGGTAGCCGCCAGCTTCTGCAACTCATCGCGCTCGCGGCCCGTGGGCAATCGCTTTGAGAACTCCTGCAGGGATATTCTGTTGATCTTGCCCGTAAGATCGCTGATAGACTTCACCAGACCGAGAGAAAAAATATATCCCGATACCACCACAATGCTAAGACTGACGATAAAACTGAGCAGAAGAATGAGTCTTAGCTTGGGCAACCATTCCGCCTTATCACCATCATAAGCGGCAGAAATGATGTAGAAGTTGCCTTTCGGACCGCTGTAGCGTAAAGCAATGGCATCGCGCTCGCCGGCAGCAAACAGAAAGTGGTCGCTGCTCTTCAGTCTTTCAAAAACTTTTGGCGGAACCGTAAGAGAATCTTCAGGGTGCTCCCAAAATGAAAACACCTCGTGTAGCTGGTCGTCATAGATTATCACAGCCTTGTCCAGCAGGGCGCTGGGCGCGGTGTAGTTTATGTTACGCACCATCTCTGGCGCCACATTGTATTTCCACAGCATATCGGCCGTGCTGATGGCCTTTCGTTCGAGCCGGGTATAAAATTGTTTGGTGCGGTTTTGCGATGAGAAAAAATAAACGGAACTACAGAGAAGTAACAGAATGATTGTTACGATAACACTGTAAACAAGCGTTATTCTGTAGCGTATCTGCATTTAGTTCTGATCGTCCTTTAAAATGTAGCCCATGCCTACCTGAGTATGAATGAGCTTTGGCGTATAGCCCTTATCAAGTTTTTTTCGCAGAAAGTTTACATACACGTCTATTACATTGGTCTGAGGGTCAAAATCCGTGTCCCAAACAGATTTCGAAATATCCTCGCGGGAGACCACCTTGTCTTTGTTGCGCAGTAAAAATTCCAGCAGTTGAAATTCCTTCGCTGTGAGCGTTATTTTTTGTCCGCCACGGCGGGCTTCCTTCCGGTTCAGATCCAGCTCCAGATCGGCAACCTGCAGCACGGGCACTTCCTGCTCTGCCGGACGGCCCAATTCGGCACGCCTCAGCAATGCCTTGATCCTTGCCAACAGCTCCTTAAACTCAAAGGGTTTTGAGATATAGTCGTCTGCACCCAGCTCAAAGCCTTCCACTTTGTTGTCCGTAAAGTTTAATGCTGTAAGCAGCACCACGGGTACAAGCTTGTTTTTCTGGCGAATAAATTTGCACAGCTCGTATCCGTTTATATAGGGAAGGTTGATATCAAGAATGATGAGATCGAAACCTGTAGCCGAAAACATGTCTTTCCCCTCCTTTCCGTTGTAGGCTATGGCTACATCATAGTCGTGCTCTTCAAGACCCGCCTGTATGGTATTTGCTAATTTTTTTTCGTCTTCAACTAATAAAATCTTTGGTTTCATGGTTGTTTTTTTATTAGGTAAAGCTTTAGAAATGCAGTCGTAAAGCCGTAGGCCAAAATACAAAATAAAAAAGGCCTTTCAAGAACGGCTAAAATTATAAAAAGATTAGGAACATCAGGACTGCTGTAATTCCTCCTTCAGGTACCTGCCGGTATGGCTTTCTGCCACTGCTGCTATTTTTTCGGGTGTGCCGCTGGCCACTACAATGCCGCCGCCTTCGCCACCCTCGGGCCCCATGTCTATCACATAGTCGGCAACTTTGATCACATCCAGATTATGTTCAATCACAAGCACTGTATTGCCCCGGTCCACCAGTCGGTTGAGCACGGTAAGCAGGTGACGGATATCTTCAAAGTGAAGCCCTGTAGTGGGTTCGTCCAAAATATACACGGTCTGGCCGGTGTCGCGCTTCGAAAGTTCTGTGGCCAGTTTTACTCTTTGCGCTTCGCCGCCGCTCAGGGTCACTGCGCTTTGTCCCAGCGTCACGTATCCGAGTCCTACGTCCTGCAGGGTCTTGATCCTGCGGTGGAGGTAAGGCACGTTGATAAAAAATTCCACCGCTTCGTCAACGGTCATGTTCAGTACATCGGAGATAGACTTCCCTTTGTAACGTATTTCCAGCGTCTCACGATTATACCTTCTGCCATTGCAGGTTTCACAGGGCACATATACGTCCGGCAAAAAATTCATTTCGATCACGCGCATGCCGCCGCCCTGGCAGGCCTCACATCTGCCCCCTTTCACATTGAATGAAAATCGGCCGGGATTATATCCGCGGATTTTTGCTTCCGGCACCTGAGCAAATAGCTGACGGATTTCATTAAAGAAACCACAGTAAGTAGCGGGGTTGCTGCGCGGAGTTCGCCCAATAGGGCTCTGATCAATTTCTATGACTTTATCAATAGCTTCAAGACCTTCTACCTTTTGGTAGGGCATGGGCTGCTGCTTAAAGTTGGGATAGCAATGGCGTGCAAGTATGGGATACAGGGTTTCGTTGATGAGGGTACTTTTTCCGCTGCCGGATACGCCGCTGATACAGGTAAAAGTGCCTAACGGTATCTGCACCGTTACCGATTTGAGATTGTTACCGTTGGCTTTCCTGAGCACCAGCTTTTTACCGTTGCCCTTGCGCCTTTCCTCGGGGAGGGCGATCCGCAGCCGGTGGTTGAGATAACCAGCAGTGATGGTATCGCCCTGTATCACTTCCATCGGGGTACCTTCACTCACTATTTTTCCGCCGTGCACGCCGGCTGCCGGACCAATGTCAATAAGGTGGTCGGCAGCAAGCATAATGTCTTTGTCGTGCTCTACGACCAGCACTGAATTGCCGCTATCCCGCAGATTTTTCAATGCTCCGATGAGCTTATGATTGTCGCGTTGATGCAGTCCTATAGAAGGTTCGTCGAGAATGTAGGTAATGCCCGTCAATTGTGATCCGATCTGGGTGGCAAGGCGGATGCGCTGACTTTCACCTCCACTCAGCGTGCGTGTAGCTCGGTCTAAGGTAAGGTAATGCAAACCCACGTCCAGCAAAAAGCGCAGCCGGTCTCTGATCTCTTTGAGAATGTCTTTTGCGATGATCCGTTGCTTTTCTGCAAGCCTGCTGTCAATACCTTCAAACCAGTCATAGAGTCCGGCCAGCGGCAGGGAAGCCAGCTCAGCAATATTCTTATTGTCGATCTTGAACCAGAGACTTTCCTTTTTAAGCCTTGCACCCTGACATTCGGGGCAGGTACTCAACTGCATAAACTGTTCTGCCCAGTCGCGGATGGCCTCCGAAGTGGTTTCATTAAACCAGCGGACGATCATATTGACCACACCTTCGTAGTTGTGTTCCGCATTCTTCTCGTTATATACTTCGGCATCTTTATCCTCATAGGTCATCAATCCTTCCTCATTGCCGTACAGCAAAATGTTCAGCGCTTTCTGGGGAATATCCTTCACCGGCGTGTTGAGTGATATTTTATTTTTCCTCGCAATAATCGTAGCCTGCTGATAGGTCCAGGCATCGCGCTCGCCGCCCAGCGGGGCAATACCTCCGTCATGAATACTTTTAGAAGGGTCGGGCAATACCTCCTGCATATTGACCTGATAAATTGTGGACAGGCCTTTGCACTTCGGGCAGGCACCGTACGGCGAATTAAAGGAAAACGTGTTCGGCGAAGGTTCTTCATAAGAAATACCCGTGTCGGCGCACATCAGTTGTTTACTGTATTGGGTGATCGCTTCTTTTTCGACATCCAACACAAACATCAGTTCTTTACCCATCTGCAGCGCCTTTTGCACACTTTGGCCCACGCGAGCACGGGCATCGGGCTGCACAATAAGGCGATCAACCACTAATTCTATATCGTGGATCTTGTAGCGGTCGAGCTGCATGCGCTCTTTAAGGTCCAGTATCTCTCCATCCACCCGCACCTTAAGAAAACCTTGTTTTCTCAACTGTTCGAATAATTCGCGATAATGCCCCTTACGCCCGCGAATAACAGGAGCGAGTAAAATAATCTTTTTGCTGTCGTACTGACTGAACAGATGGGCTACGATCTCTTCCTCCGAAAATCGGGTCATTTTCTTTCCCGTGTTGTACGAGAATGCCTCCCCTACCCTTGCAAACAGCAGCCTTAGAAAATCGTACACTTCGGTGACGGTGCCCACGGTGGAGCGTGGGTTTCGGTTGGTTGTCTTTTGTTCTATGGAGATGACGGGCGAGAGGCCTGTGATCTTGTCCACATCCGGTCGTTCGAGGTCGCCCATAAACTGGCGGGCATAGGCCGCGAAACTTTCCATATAGCGGCGTTGCCCTTCGGCAAAAATGGTATCGAAAGCCAGAGAAGACTTGCCGCTACCACTGATGCCGGTAATGACAACAAGTTTGTTTTTAGGGATATTTACGTCAATGTTCTTAAGGTTGTGCACCCGTGCACCTTCCACCGCTATGTGCCCGCTCTCAAGCCGGGGCATCTTTTCCTGATTTGCCATATACTCTTCCTCTGCAAGATAAGCCGATATAGGCAAATGCGGCGTAGAGAGGTACTTAGTACTTACGCTCTATTACATAGCTCACAAGCTCTTCCATAGCGCGCCTTGCCTCGGAGTCAGGGTAAGTGGCGAGCATTTCCATAGCCTCCGCCTGATAATCCTTCATTTTCCGGTAGGCATATTCTATGCCTCCGTGGTGCTTCACCAGTGCAATCACTTCATTGACTTTTGCCCGGTCGGTGTTTTGATTTTTGACGATGTAGATTATTTTCCGTCTCGTTGCCGTATCCGCTTTTTGCAGGGTATAAATCAGCGGCAGTGTCATTTTCTTTTCTTTGATGTCTATGCCGGTAGGCTTGCCTATGGCTTCGTCGCCATAATCGAAGAGATCGTCTTTGATCTGAAAGGCGATACCCACCTTTTCACCAAAAAGCCTGAAGAATTCGGCCACCTCATCGCTGGCCGTGGCCGAGCAGGCACCAGCCGAGCAGGCCGCCGACAACAACGAAGCCGTTTTGGCACGGATGATCTCGAAGTAAACCTCTTCGCGTATATCCAGTTTGCGTGCCTTTTCCATTTGCAGTAGCTCGCCTTCACTCATTTCCTTTACTGCCCGCGATGTGATCTTGAGAATATCATGATCATCATTTTCCAGAGAAAGCAAAAGCCCTTTGGAAAGAAGGTAATCGCCCACCAAAACAGCAATCTTATTTTTCCAGAGTGCATTGATTGAGAAAAAATTTCTACGCAGCATGGCGTTATCCACCACATCGTCATGCACAAGTGTGGCCGTGTGCAACAATTCTATGAGCGATGCGGCCCGATAAGTACGTTCGGAAATACCTCCGGCGATCTGCGCCGAAAGGAACACAAACATGGGTCGCATCTGCTTGCCTTTACGACGTATTATAAACTGCATGATGCGATCAAGGAGCGGATTACTGCCTTTTACACTTTCTGAAAATTTCTTTTCAAAAATATCCAGCTCAGAACCAATAGCGTGTTTAACGAGTTTCATCGGCGCCCGGCGCGTTTAAGTGTGCAAAAATCGCCTTTGAATTTGATTATCTGCATTAAAATCTGGCACAGTCCTTTTAAAGCATTTGCCAGTTATAAAAAAAAATGCAGTTATTTTGTTTTTTTGCAACCGCACTATACCTTTGTTTCATATATCGTTTTTAACCAAAAGCTTTTTTAAATAAACACATCTGTTATGGTCAACAAAAAGTACCTATTGCTTGCTGGTCTTTGCTCGGTCTTCGCAGCGCAGCCGGCTATGGCACAAGAAAGTATGAACACGTCCGCTAGCTGGGGGAGCCGTGATATGACTTATCGCGGTGAGGGCTACGACGTTTTGGATTCAAGCTACTACTCCGGAAAAAAGAAACTTAGTCAGTACAGGAGGTACATGAACCATCAGACTCCATTCCCTCCGAAGCCCAATAACCAATGGGAGATCGGTCTGAATGTTGGTTTTTCCAACATCTTTGGTGATGTTACTTCCAAAACTCCGTTTACAGCCAAGAAGGCTACCGACGCGATTGGTTTTGGTGTAACCGTTCGGAAGGCTATTGGTTACTACCTTTCCCTGCGTTTGCAATATATCCATGCACGCGCTGAAGGTTTCGACTATCGCAGCCGCCCTATTAACGAGCGTCCTTGGAATAACGCAACTACCTCTACCGGAGCTATCGCTTATCCCTGGATGGCAAATACCAACCAATTTGTATTTGGCAACTACCGCACTACAATCAATGAACTGACCTTGCAGATGGTAGGATCGCTGAACAACATTCGCTTCCACAAAGGCAAGAACAAAGGAAGCCTTTACGGATTTTTGGGTGGTGGTCTGATGGCTTACGACCCACGCGTAAACGCGACTAAAAATGGTCAGCCTTACGACTTTGCAAAATCTCCCAACGCTCAGCCTGGCGCCACTCAGCTTTACAGCGACCGCAAGGCCATGATGGATTGGTATAAAAACGAGCTGGATGATAGCTGGGAAAGCTCTCCAAGAAAAAGCTCATGGAAGGGCAATGAAAACACCAACATCATCCCCGTGCTTACACTGGGTCTTGGTTTTCAATTCCGCCTCAGCAATCTGCTGACTCTGCAAATTGAAGATAAGATCACATTTACGGGCGACGATCTGCTGGATGCAACGCAAATTCAACCTTATGGCGGATATTCGCCGGGACCTGGAAACAACACCTATCAGCCGGCTCCGGGTACTAACGCTTCTACTGCTACCTACCAAACACCGGATAAAGACATGTGGAACTATGGTTCTATCGGTCTGAACTTCAACATCGGTAACAAGAAGAAGAATGTAGCTCCGCTGTGGTGGGTTAATCCTTTGGATCATGCTTACAGCGAGCTCAGCGATCCTCGTCATATGCGTCTGCCTGAGCCCATCCTGCCGGATTCTGATGGCGATGGTGTAGCTGATCAGTTTGACAAATGTCCGGGCACTCCTGCTAACGTAGCAGTAGATACACACGGTTGTCCGATGGATACTGACGGCGATGGTGTTCCTGATTACAAAGACAAGCAATTGATCACACCTACCGAGTGTCAGCCTGTTGATGCAGATGGTGTTGGTAAGTGTCCTTGTCCTGATGGTTGTGGTGGAATGGTATCTGCCTGCGGAAACATTGGTGCTGGCAGCCTGAACTTCTCTGGCAACAGCAGCCGCATCACTCCGGGTATGCAATCACAACTTTCTAACCTTGCCGCACAAATGTCAGCCAACCCAACTTGTAAGGTGGTGATCATAGGTGCCGGTAACTCAAGCAAGGTTCAGCAACAACGTAGCTGGGATCGTGTAAACGCTATCATCGAGTACATGAGCGAAAAACATGGTATCGATCGTAACCGTTTCATCTTCCAATACGGCGCACCTGGCGATGCAGAATCAGTAATGTATCGTTCCGCTAATCAAGGTGAAGAAGGTCCTGCTAACGTAGCACCTCCATTCCCGAATCTGAGAAGAGACTAATCAAGTCACGGAATTACTATAAAAAAGAAGCTTCCTTCGGGAGGCTTCTTTTTTTGTTTGGGAGATAAGTAACTGATGCTGAATAATATGGAATTCAATCAAAAAAAAGTTTACAAAAACACTCATTGAAAGAAGAAAATACTATAGTTTTGTTTCCCTTAAGGAAAGAACGCAGTTCCCACACTACGAGAAGCCAGCCCGACATCCTGGGTTAGGTCTTCTGAGATATAAGGCAGAGACGGAGAATGTTATTTAATGTAAACATGAAAATGTCAACAATGCCTGTATCGTTTAACATCCCAAAACAATTGTCTATGGTCAACAAAATGCATTTTTTGTTTGCCGGTTTGTGTCTGCTGTTCTCAGCAAAGCAAAGCCACGCGCAGGACTATCCGTCCACAACAACAACTACGACGACCACAACCAGTTGGACCAACAGAGACATGACCTACCGCGGCGGAAGCTACGATGTGCTGGACACGAACTATGTGCCCGCCTACCGGATGGACCAGCATCGCAGGTTTCTTAACAACGAGTATAACTTTCCGGCTAAGCCGAGGAATATGTGGGAAATCGGTGTGGGAGCGGGCCTCTACAACGTGTCTGGCGATGTGCCGACACTGATGCTGTGGGAGCGCGGCGGATACGGCTTTCATGCCCATATCCGCAAGGCATGGGGCTACATGTTTTCAACCCGACTGCAGTACATCTATGGCATCGCAAAAGGCCTGCAATGGCAGGAGTCTGTTAATTACAGCCGCAATACGGCCTGGTACAATGACGATATTTCTCCCAACGATCCTGCCAACAAATATCATCCGGAGTTGCTCATAAAAAATGAAACTACCGGCCAGGTTACTTATCAGGAAGCTCGCGATGTAATACACTATAATTACCGCATGGAGGCGCATCAGCTCAACCTCGACTTCATCTTCAACACCAACAATATCACCTGGCACAAAGCCCGGACAGGCCTATCCTTCTACGGGTTTATCGGACTGGGAGCTTTCGCCTATAATACGCGGGTTAATACGCTCAATGCTTCGGGCGATGCCTATGACTTTAACGCTATTGTTGGCCGCGATATAGAGCAAGTACACAAGAACAGGCGGGAAATCAAACGCAGGCTACAGGATGGCATGGACAATTCTTACGAGACTGAAGCGGAAACCATACGAGGTGTGCGCCGCCCTACCATCTTCGGCAATAAGACACTCGACTGGGCTTTTTCCGGCGGCCTCGGCGCTCAGTTTAAAATATCGAGACTCGTCAACCTGGCCATTGAAGACCGCATCACTTTTCCCCACGACGATGATTTGCTCGATGGGCAACGCTGGGCCGAACAAACGCTCGGTGACCCTGTATTTACCCAGGACAATGACATGGTGAATTATTTTTCGGTGGGTATCAACTTCAACGTAGGCAATACAAGAAAGAATGTGGAACCGCTTTACTGGCTCAACCCGCTCGACTATGTATATACAGAAGTGAGCACGCCGAGACATATGCGACTGCCCGACCCCAGCCTGCCCGATGCGGATATGGATGGTGTGACTGATCAGTTTGACCAATGCCCCGGAACGCCTGAGGGTGTGCCCGTGGATGTGAACGGGTGTCCCATGGATACGGATGGAGATGGTGTGCCGGACTACCGCGACAAACAACTCATTACACCAACAGAGTGTCAGCCTGTTGATGAAGATGGTATCGGTAAATGTCCCTGTCCTGATGATTGCAACGGTGTGTCCACTGTCAGCGGCCCCTGCTCTAACATTGGCTCCGGAACAATCATCTTCGATCATAACTCCGCGCGCATAAAACCCTACAACCAGGCTCGCCTTGCATCGCTGGCCGCACTGATGAAAGCAAACCCAGACTGTAGGGTGGTGCTGATAGGATCGGGTGCCGGCAGCAAGCTGCAGCAACAACGTTCGTGGGATCGTGTGGAGGCCATGATCACCTATATGAGTGAGCGCTACCATATTGATCGTAACCGGTTCATCTTCCAATACGGACAACCCGGCGATCCGAATACCGTAATGTACCGTCCGGCTATGGACGGCGAGGACGGCCCGTCGAACGTGGCGCCTCCTTTCCCGAATTTAAGGAGAGAATAGACTCTTGATCTATAACATAAAAGCCCCGGTTCTGCACGTCCGGGGCTTTTACCTTTTAGCTGCCATATGATAGGCTACCTACACTGCCAACACCCGTATCATCTCTATAAGATCATCGCTGATATGGGCGTTCTCCTTGCCCACTTGTTCGAAAGGCGTGTACACCAGCTTATCATTAATGATGCCCACCATGACCTGAGTATCTCCCGCACGGAGCGCATTCACCGCGGCATAACCCAGCCGGCTTGCCAAAACGCGGTCTGCATAGGTGGGCGAGCCTCCGCGCTGGATATGTCCGAGAATAGTAGCCCGGGTATCAATGCCAGGAAAGCGCTCTTTCACCAGCCTCATCAGCTCCGCCGCCCCTCCAAAGTCATCGCCTTCGGCCACGACAAGAACGTGAACCGTCTTTTTCCTTCGTTCATCATAGTCAATTCTTTTCAGTACCTGATCTATATGCGTCACCAGCTCGGGGATCAGAATATCTTCGGCGCCACAGGCTATCCCGCTGTTGAGGGCTATGTATCCCGCATCACGACCCATTACCTCCACAATAAATAAGCGGTCGTGCGCCTCGGCTGTGTCCCGGATTTTATCTATAGCTTCCACGGCCGTATTCACAGCCGTATCGAAACCAATAGTGTAGTCGGTGCCGGACAGATCGCGATCTATAGTACCGGGTAGGCCAATAGCAGGAATGGTGTACTGTTTGAAAAACTCCACGGCACCCCGAAAAGTACCGTCGCCACCAATCAATACCAGGGCTTCTATGCCGTGTTTCTGAAGCTGCTCAAAAGCGGTTCGCCTCCCTTCATCCGTCATGAAAGCCTTGCTGCGGGCGGTCTTTAGAATCGTACCTCCCCGGCCGATGATGTTGGCAACATCAGTTGTTTCCATGCGGAAGATATCCCCCTCTATCATTCCCTGATAGCCTCTGCGAATGCCATAAACCTCAATTTCGTAGTAGAGTGCTGTACGAACAATAGCGCGTATAGCCGCGTTCATACCCGGGCTGTCTCCACCCGAGGTCAACACCCCTATTTTTCTGATGCTGTTTGCCATAAAACCATCTGTTTTGGTTACTGAAACTAAAAAAAATCGGGGCCCGGCTTCTGGTAATTTCTACGAAAAACAAAAAAGTAAGGCTGCCCAGAAGAGCAGCCCGTTTGTGTTCCCCCTTATTGAACACTATAAAATCCTCATGGGCAAGAGAATTACTTTTCTAACAGCACACCTTCCTTCACAGGAGATGGTGTATCGGGAAATAAGGATTCATCGAAAAAAGAAACATAACCTGTGGCCACATCATACATGGCCGGCACTATGGCCACCTTTTGCTGTGCTATGAGCTCTCTGATCACTTCGCTGTGCTTCAGGATCTGGTTTACGCTGTTATGCACATTTAGCCTGGCTACTGCCGCTACAAATTCCGGGTTGTTGCTGTCTCTTCCCTGCATGACCGTATTCTCGGCTTCTACAGAGGGTCTTATCTTCTGCAGCAAAGACGTAAGGTTGCCAAACCGAACATCGTCGCAGGCACCTTTTACGGCGCCGCACCCGGTATGGCCCAGCACCAGGATCAACCTCGAGCCAGCTACCGCAGTAGCATATTCCAGACTCCCCAGTGTGCCCGGGGTGATAACATTTCCTGCGATCCGAATGCTGAAAATATCTCCCAGTCCCTGATCGAAAATTAACTCGGCCGAAGTACGGCTATCCATACAACTCAGGATGGCAGCGAAAGGCCATTGGTCATTTTTAGTATCGTTTACCTGCTCTAACAGATCCCGGTTCAGCTTCAGGTTGTTGACAAAACGAAAGTTGCCTTCCTTCAGTCTCTTCAAAGCGCCCTGTGGTGTAAGGTCTTGCGGCACAGGTGCTGTATCATGTATTCCCATAGTGATGTCTATTTAATATTCTGACTATTCTGATCCGTTTCTTTTTCGGCCAGTTGCCTCAATAATTTTTTATAATCGCCGGACGAACGTGCAGGACGCTCCCTCTGCTCAAGGAAGGGTGAAATAATCTCCCGCTCATCTCCCGTAGCCGGAACTTTGTAAACGTTTTTAAAACCGACGAGCGACATCTTGATGTTTTTCTCCGGCGCTTTTGTCTCATGAAATTCACGGATCAGATCGAGCACGTCGAAATCAATGTACTCAGTGCTGCTGGCGTCAATGATCACGCTGCTGTTGCCCGGCAACTTGTTCAGGGTGTCTTTTATGCTTGCCTTATTAAGAAAAGAAACCTCCTGCGCCAGCGTTAGCTTGATGAGATCTCCGTTGCTGTAACTGCTGCGGTTATAATAGTAAGACACGCGCATGTTTTGACGGAGGATGTAAAAGATGCTGATCAGCAAACCAATACCCACACCTTTTAACAGATCGAGTGAAACGACAGCAATAGCGGTGGTGACAAACGGTACGAACTGGGTTACGCCTCCCTCCTTCCACATATGCCTGAACACTTTGGGATTGCATAGCTTGTAGCCGGTAAAAATGAGAATGACTGCAAGGCTTGCTTTGGGAATTTTATTGAGTAAAACCGGAATGGTTGCTACACAAACCAGCAGCAAAACCCCATGCAATATTGCCGAGGCTTTGGTACGCGCCCCCGCGTTGATATTGGCAGACGACCGTACGATAACACTCGTCATCGGCAGCCCCCCAACCAATCCGCTGAGCACATTGCCGATTCCCTGCGCCTTCAGCTCACGATCTGTGGGTGTGTAGCGCTTATGCGTATCGAGTTTGTCGGTGGCCTCGATGCACAATAAAGTTTCTATAGAAGCGACAATGGCAATGACGATGCCGGTACTCCAGACCTTAGGATTGCTAAACCCACTGAAATCGGGGAGCGTAAACTGACTGATGAACTCGCGGGGCGTATTGGCCACCGGCAAATTGACCAGATGAGCGCCACCCAGAAAAAGTTCGGAGCCCCTGGCCCGGAACAACTCATTGATTAGCGTACCCGCAGCCACTACCAGCAATCCACTCGGTATCAGCGATAGTTTTTTGAACGCTTTGGTCTGCCAAGCTATCAGCAATGCAAGGCCTACAAGTGCAATGATCACCGCTCCCATCTCCACATGATGCAGCGATGAGGTAAAGAACTCGAATGAAAAACCGTCGTCTGCATCGCCGGTACGTGGCTCTTTGATCAAAGAATAACCAATAGCATCCGGTATCTGTTTAATAATGATGGTAAGACCAATGCCTGCCAGCATACCTTCTATAACAGAAGACGGAAAATAATTGGCGATGCTGCCCGCGCGAACAAAGCCAAGAATGAGCTGCAATACTCCGGCCACAATAACCGAACACAAAAAAATGTCGAAGGCGCCCAGCTCGCCGATGGCCGTAAGAACAATGGCCGTAAGCCCTGCGGCCGGGCCCGCAACGCTTACCTGAGAGCCGCTCAGCGCGCCGATAACAATACCCCCGATAATGCCGGCTACAAGGCTGGAAAACAAGGGAGCGTTTGAAGCCTGTGCAATGCCCAGGCAAAGCGGTAGTGCAATAAGGAAAACAATGATTCCGGACACTCCGTCCTTCTTCAATATTTCCAGGGGGGAAACTTTTTGATTCATGAAAAAACGTAACTAAGGGAAATAAAAACGACAGCACAGGCAGTAATTGCCCGCATACGACCGCAGTCGAAAAAAGTTACGCCTTATCTGGTGGAGGGGTCAGTATATCAGGTACGAAGACCTTGGGAAGGTGCTCTGCAAGATGAATGGCCGTGATGACCCTGTGAGAAAAATAGGCTTCGCGTGCATGGTCCTGGGCAAGTGCATCATAAGAACAAACCCGATCGGCCTCCTTTCCTGGCTTCAGATCATCATCGCAGGACAGATCGTCAATATCGCCGGCACGCTCCTCCGTGAGCTGGCTTTTAAACAGCATCTTGCCCAATTCCTTAACAGGCAGCACCTGAAAAGAAAACAGAAACAAGACGATATAGCTGAGCCATTTCTTCACTCTGGCAAAGTAAAGGGATTTTTTTTCGTAATACTGTATTCATCCGATCAATTATTTGTTAATCGCCGCAGGACCCTTATCCGAAAACCTCGGCAAGACCAGCATTTTTTAATATTTTGCAGCCATTATGTTGAGGCGGATTTTTTTACTCATTGCATCGGTTTTCGTTACAGCTCAATCTTTTGGACAATATGCCTGGCCTTCGCCGGAGGTAGAACAGTTATACAAGCAGGCCAAAGATTACCTATCCCGCGGTGGCATCAATCAGGCGGTCGTCCAGTTACAGCAAGCCATTCAACTGGCCCCCGAGGTGCCGATACTCTATCGCGATCTTGCTCAGGCGCTTACCTTGCAACAAAAATATAGTGAGGCCTATAAAACCGTTGAGCCGCTGATAAAAGACGAAAAAGCAGATGAGCTTACCTACCAGATAGCCAGCAATGCCCTGCTGGCACAAAGCGAAAAAAAGAAGGCAAAAAACGTGGTTGAAAAAGGGCTGAAGCGATATCCGCAGTCCGGGATTCTCTACCACGAGCTGAGCAGGATTTATGAACTTAATGCGGACCCCGAATATGCATTGGATGCCCTGCTGCAAGGCATACAGGTTGATCCCGCCTACCATATGAACTATTTTGAAGCGGCCCGCATCTACAATAATACCGGTCGCCCTGTGTGGACTATACTTTATGGCGAGATATTCTGCAATCTCGAACGGCAGACGAGCCGAAGCCAGGATATGCGAAAAATGGTTTTCGACGCATACCGTCGCATTTTTACCGAGCCCCAAAGCGTTACCACTCCCAGCTACGGCGAACGTCTGAACCGGGGCGAGGAACCCACCTTTGAAGCCGCCGTGATGCAAACATTCAATACCTTGTCGCCGGTGATGAGCGATGGCGTGACAACTGACAACCTCGTGATGCTTCGTACCCGTTTTGCTATGGAATGGAACACCAGTTTTGCGGATAAGTTTCCCTTCAGCCTGTTCGCCTACCACGAACAACTATTGAGGGAAGGAGAATTTGATGCCTACAACCAATGGATGTTCGGGATGGCAGAAAACCCTAAGCTTTACGAGACCTGGACAAAATTTCATACTGAAGCGATGCCGGGCTTTGAACAATGGATACGCACACATCCCTTCAAGCCCCTTGCTGCCGACTTCCACAATACAAAAGACCTGAGAAATCTTTTTGACAAGAAAAAGAAAGGCTAAACTCAAAAGTTAAAATGTAGTAATCAGCTCCTTTTTACCACGGTAAATAGGCTACTTTTGCCCACACATAATTCAGATATGTCTTCAAGAATTATCGCCCTGTGGCGATCTGTCCTTTTCCTTACCGCCCTCAGTTTTATAGCTCCGGCAACCCAAGCTCAGGATGTATTGGGCACAGCCGATAAAATACTTGCTGTAGTAGGCAAAAACCGGATCATTCTCCAGTCGGATCTTGATGTACAGTTTGCTCAGTACAAAGCACAAGACCCTTCCCTTAGCGATACGGTAAAATGCAATCTGCTGCAACAAATGATCGTTCAGAAACTACTGGTGGAACAAGCGGACCGCGACAGTCTGCTGGTGTCGGACGATGAAGTGGAAGAATCTATAGAAAGACGCATACGCTACTATATAAGCCAATATGGCTCCAAAGAAAAGCTGGAAGAAGTGGCTGGTAAAACCATCTATCAGCTTAAGGACGGCTACCGCGATGCCTTTAGAGAGCAATTGATGGCCGAAAGAATGCAGTCAAAAATTCTGGAAAATGTAAAAATCACCCCCGCAGAAGTGCAGTCGTTCTACAACAAGATACCCGTGGACAGCCTACCCTTCTTTCCGGCTTCGGTAGAAGTGGGACAGATCGTAATAGACCCGCCCGTGAGCCCCGAGCTCGACTCGCTGGCGAGGGCCACCCTCACCGACATTCGCAATCAGATTGTGAACGAAGGGAAAAGTTTTGAGACCATGGCCGGCCTCTACAGCGCCGACCCGGGCAGTCGCGATAATGGCGGACGATACAACGATGTGAACCGTACTGGTGGGGGCTGGGCGCCTGAGTTTGTGGCGGCAGCTTTCCGGTTGCAGAATGGCGAAGTTTCTCCCATCGTAAAAACACAGTTTGGCTACCACATCATACAGATGATACAACGCAAAGGCGAAGTTGCTGATCTGCGCCATATATTGATACGTCCGGAACGCACCTCGGGCGATTTCAAAAAGGCTATAGAAAAACTCGACAGTGTGCGCTCGCTGCTTATGGCCGGAAAATATTCCTTCCCGGAAGCTGTTGGAAAATTCTCGACCGATGAAGCGGCAAAAATGACCGGAGGAATGATACTCGATCCGCAAACCGGCAGTTCGCAACTGGAGATGGATAAGCTGGATCCGGCCATGGTGTTGATGCTCGACACCATAAAAGTAGGATCCTTCTCGCAACCCCAGCTCTTCACAACCGACCGCGGCGAGCGATCCGTGCGCATCGTCTATCTCAAAGACAGAACGCAGCCACACAAGGCCAATCTGCGCGATGACTATAGCAAGATTCAACAAGTAGCCCTCTCGCAGAAGCAAGCCAAAAAAACCGAAGAGTGGCTAATGGATCGGCTTCCGAACTATTACATAAAGATAGACCCCGAGTATAGCTCCTGCGGCACTTTTTCGCGCTGGCACCTGGATACGGCTTCCAAATAACGACGGCCTGAGATAAAAGGTAGTTGTACTCAAATAGCCACCTGGGGGATTTGGGTACGTTACAATGATCGCTATGCCGGGGAAGTTGACAAAAAAAAGAGCCCTTTGCGAGGGCTCCCGAAAGAAAAAGAAAAGATTACAGATCCCGTTTGCATACCCTGAAGTTGAAGCTCCCATTGCTCATCACGACAGAACTGATACCATCAGACAAAACAGCACTGCAAGTACCGGTAATGACATAGACCCGAAGCGGATTGATCGCCGTGTCGTTTTTAAGGTAGCTGATGTTGGTGATCTTTACATTGTAGTTGGTATTAGCCGTATCTACAGAATACCAGGTATCGGAAGTAGCATCGGTCGAAAAACTAACTTCGGGATGAACCGTACCGGTGCCATCAAAATACATTGTCTGACCTACAAGACTCATCAAGCCCGCTTCTGTCACAGTATCGTTCACCGGCCACGAAAGACGTAAGCCGGCCATAGGATAAAATGTAGAAGCCACCTGATATCCACCCACCTCATTAGTGTAGAACGGCATATACTGCGGCAGGGTCCCATTAAGATCGTAATTACTGTTGTTCATGGTAAACCGGAAATAGTAAGGGTTGGTGTTGGGAGGCGGTTGTGGCGTAGAAGAATCGTCACTTTTTTTACAAGCGCTAAAGGCCACCGCGGCGAGCAGGGGAAGAAGGAAGAGTTTTTTCATCGGTTAAAGAAAGTTGTTTAGAAGTAAAAGAATATAATTCAGCTAAGTAAATAAAAAATAACCGGTTATAAAACATTGCATTCCGGCTGTCGCGCCTTTTTTTTCCGAGACAGATGCATAAACAAGCCGTGCAAGAGCTGTGTAAATATGGGCAACATTGATCGGGATGTAGCATGAGCATACTGCCCTGAATGCCAAAAGATGGTGCAATAAAAACCCACCCAAGTAGGAAATAAAGCCGTTTCTTTCCTTACGGTCTTCGCCCTTAACCGTGTACTTTTTTGGGGCGTCAGCCCATGACTACTATCGGGCGATGGTGGCGATGGCACCGTTCATCGGCAGCAAGTCTATGTAGCAATTCAATGCGACACACCATACTGCGCATTTTGGATATTTTTAAAACACTGTTTTGGCGAAAATATAAAGAATGTGCAATGCGTATTTCAGATATTTTTCGAGGTGCAAACGGAATAAAATCAAGATTTATTACCTTTTTCAGCTTAGCGTTTACATAGAAGGGAACTTGCGTATATTTGAGGGTTGCCTGCTATTTTAAAAACAGACCGTGATGAAAGAGATAACATTAGAATTTTGGAAATTAGTTTTAGGTGGTTCAGTTTGGACGGCTGCCATAGCCCTAATAATTTATAAGCTGACAAAATCTGCTGTCAAAACTAGTATAGAAGAAAAAATCAAATATGAATTTGCAAAGAAACTTGAAGAATTTAAAGATGAAATACAGAGTGACAGAAACGTAATAACCAAAATGGAAAACTCTATTGAAGAATTATTTTACTTTTCTAATTCTGCATCTAGACTTTTACGAAAGGTTGCAAACAATGAACGTAAATTTACAGACAATGTAAAAGCTGACTTGACTAACGCATATCAGCAAATGGAAACATTAATAAATAAAACAGAACCTAAACTTCAAAAACTTAATCTTTTTGATAACTTTCACAAGCTAAAAAATTTAATTGAAGATATCACTCTTTCGCTAAACACCTACGATTTTGAATTAGTAGCTAACTTGACAGCCAATCCCAAATATTTAGAATTTTGCAAAGTGTATAATCAAATTAAAAATCAAACATATAATGTTGAAATACTGACAACCAAAGATGACTAGACAAATTACTTATCACTCACAATTCGTAGAACTATATTGGCAAGTTATGAGCATTAATAGAATTTTCTACATTTATATTTACGAAGGAAATAAATTTTATTTCAAAGGAAGAAGATTAAACTACGACTCTGATAACGTTGCAAGTTGGCGACATCTATTTCAAGACTTTGATAGACGAATTCATCCTTAATGGTAACAAAAAACAGCAGGCAACATCGGTTTGGCAATAGTGGGGCTGAAGTGCTAAATTCAGGTTCAGTTCTTCGATTGAACTTTTGTACAAAACTGGACATTTGTGCTTCGATTTCCCCACCATCGCCAAGCCGAAAACCGTTAGGCGCAACTAAATAAATGATTATAAAAGACGACCGCATATGGGATGACCCACCCAAAGGGAATAGAATAATCTGGCGGTATTTCACATTTGAAAAATTTCTCGACCTGATTTTAAATTCGGAATTGTTCTTTACCAACCTTACCAAACTCACAGATAAGTATGAAGGGACAATGTTTGAAAGCAATTTTCAATCTGCACTAATAGCCGCAAAAAAAGAAAAGGACTATGAGGAAGCAAGAAGAGAAATTCTTTTAGAGCAGCAGGAAATAAACAATCTCAGAAATTATACGTTGGTTAATTGTTGGACTCTAAAGAGACACGAAAGTTATGCCCTGTGGAAGATTTACGTTGGCTCCGGACCGGGAGTAGCGATTAGAACAACAGTTGCTAACCTAAAAAAAGCTATCAATCAAACCAGACAAGAATTTGATGAAGATATTTCAATAGCCGCAGTTAAGTATAAAGACAAATTGGATTACTCTTTTTCTAGAATTGATGCAACTATAACTAAAAAGCCGTACTACGATTTTGAGGACGAAATGCGGTTAATAATATTCAATTTTCCCTTATCGGAAAATGGTTACGAGGTACCTTATGATATGACAGTTGGAAGAAAAGTAAAAGTTGACCTTCACCAACTTATTTCTGAGGTTTACATATCTCCATTTTTAAGCAACGCATATCGTGACACAGTTAGTAATACAATCATCAAACTCGCACCATTTTTAAAAAGCCGGATTAAATCGTCTGAAATCAATGATGGCTGATGCGCCTAACATGAACTGTGTAAAAAACCAAGAAAAATTGAAGTTTTTTTATGGTTGTGCGGAGCAGTAGTTCGGTTGGTATAGGGTTCCGTTTTTTAGCCACTGCAAATACCTGTTTGAGCAGTTTGTTACATACCGCCATTAGCGCTTGTTTTCCGGTCTTTCCTTTTGCCCTTAGTCGTTCGTAAAGTGCCGTGCAGGCGTTGTTGGTTTTGATGGCGGCCATAGCGCATATATAGAGCACATCCCGCAGATTTTTTTCCTCCTCGCTTTGTGATCCTGCTTTTGTCATGTATGCTGCTACTGGAAGTGGCTGGAAATTTCAGCAGCCGGTAAATATTTTTTAGCGCAGAAGTAGCGAGAGAACTAAAGACTACCCGCCAAAAAAATCCTTGTGCTAATCCTTAAGGCAACGCACCGGCAACGCACCGGCCTTATTGCCGTTACCTGTACCTATAGCGAAGTTATCTATATAGAGTGTACTGCTGTATTCAAGTGTTTGCTGACTAGCCATCCAAATCACACCCGCGAAGCCGGCCATGATCCAGCTACCATTGGTGTTGGTTAGAGCGCCCCCCGCATGGAGCTTTAGTAACCCGTTGTAAGCAGTACTTAAATTGGTAAACTTGGTGCCCACCGTACCCAGTTCGGATACTGTGGGCATTCTCCAGCCGGTGCCCAGCAAAAGTCCGCAGGGGTCGTTGGCAGCCGTCCAATCGCTGTTTTGACTGATGTATGATATCCAGGTAGTGTTGGGAGTGCGCGTAGTGCCGTCATGTTTATAGCCTTGTGGCAAATTGAATTGCCAGAACCAACCTGCACTCGCTTCCGTTGCATCCCAACTGCTTGTAGCCGGGTGGTCGGCGCCGAGATTTTGGGCAATCCAGCATTTTGTAGCGCCCGAGTAGTCGGTGGTAACAAGCTGATAGGTAACCGTCTTAGTCACCGGAGCCACCGCACCTGCTGTGTGGGTGACCGTAAGCGTTGATGAAGAACAACCCTCCGAACCCATGCACTTCCAGTTGGGAGAAGACGAGCTGCCCATCTGTACCTGCAGGCAGTTGGTCGAAGTGTTGAAAATGATCAATCCGGTAGCGGGTGCACTGATCGCATCTCGCTCAGCAAGCGTCAGCCGCGGGGGCAAAAGCCCTTTTGACGTACTTTCCAGCTCCAAAACCGCCGTTGCATTGGGTGTCGGCGAACTGCCACCGATCTTTACCTGCGATAAAACAGGGAAGCTCAAACCCAAAAAGAAAACTGTAAAAAATACCTTGTTGATCATGGTGTTATACTCGTTGTAAAAATGAGGTATATAAAAAACGACGCCGCGAAACTGCTGGTTTTCTTCGGGATTGTCAATCCCGAAAATGGGGGAACAACCGACTTGATACTTTAGGTTCGTAAAACCCTTCTGAGACCGCACGACACGAGCCGGAAGGGCAATCTCTCTTGCTTTTTTTGAGATACCCGGTGAATGTTTATTAAGCAGAACCAATGGGGGGTGCGCCTACCCGGATAGGAAAAAGGATGTGCACCTTTCTACATTTGTGCTTTGTGGCCGCAGTGCCCCAAAAATATTTCAGCTTATTTTTGAATGGAAGGTAGCCTCAGGGCAAAACCGCTATGGAGCGACACATGGAACAGATCATCAGGCATTTTGACAAATATCTGCCCCTGGGCGACAGAGAAAAAGAAGCATTGATGAGCAGGCTTTCAAAACGCAGCATCAAACGACGACAATACATTTTGCAGGAAGGTGATACCTGCCGATATTTCACCTACGTGGTCGAAGGCTGTTTTAAAATGTACGGCATTGACCCTGCCGGCGCAGAGCATAACCTTGTGTTTGCAGCCGAAGACGATTGGATAGCCGATATAGATAGCCTGCATAAAGAACGACCTTCAAAACTGTTTATCGAAGCCATGGAGCCCTCTGCCATCCTACAGATCAGTAAAGCAGACCTTTGGTTTTTATACACCCATTATCCGGTTTTTGACCGAAACTTCCGGGTGATCATCGAGGATAAGTACATAGAATTACAAAACCGATTGCTTCAGACTTTCAGTACAACGGCCTACACGCGGTACGAAGGATTTTTAGCGCAGTATCCCAAATTAGCCCATCGGCTACCCAACACACAGATTGCTTCCTACTTAGGCATCACGCCCGAATTTCTTAGCAAAATACGGAAGGAAAGAGCTCAGAAATAAGGCGCCACTTAAACTACATTAAGGCTATTACTTAAACCAGATTATTGGTAAAGGCTACACCGGTGTCGCAATTTTGTGTCGTCAGTTTGCTGCTGCATTTCGATGATGAGAGGCATCACCTGATAACGAAATAAATTCAAATCAAGCCTTAAAAAATGAATATGATGGACCAGTCCACACAAAAATCTGCGATTGAAACTTTGCTTTTCTCCTACCGCGATGCACTGAATGCATCCGATGTAGAGAAAGTTAGAGCCCTTTACACAAACGATGGCGTATTTATGCCTTCCGGTGCACCATCTGCTGCAGGTCTGGAACAAGTAAAAGCATCGTACGAGTCGGTCTTCAAAACCATCCAACTGAACATTGAATTTTTTATTGACGAGATCGTGATCCATGGCGATTATGCTTTTGCACGCACCACCTCAAAAGGCACAACTTTGATTCATGCCAGCAAACAAACGGTAGCGGAAGAAAACCGTGAACTATTTGTGCTGCATAGAACGGCAGAGCAATGGAAAATCAGCCGCTACATGTTTAACAAAATGAAATAGGGCAGTCTAGAAAAGGCATATTTTCTCACAGATTTAGCCGGTATGATGAAGCGTACAGAATACCTCGACCTAGTATGCCGGGAAGTAAGATCGGATAGCATTGGGCATCTGCAGGTTCATAAATGGGATATTAACCCTCAAAAAAGGTTTCTGGACTTACTACAGATCACGGGTTTAATTTCCAGCGAACCGAAAGATTAATAACCCTACCATCGATGGGGGCCCACAAGGGTTTAAATGACGGATTGCTGATACTGCCTGTGTACAAGGGTTCTACCCTGCTCATCCTGTAGTCCAGAAGGTTTTCGCCATTTAATACCAGGGTGATCCGACGACCTATTTGATACCGGGCCATGGCCGCGAGAAAAACATAATCGGGCGTTTGTGTACCATCATAACGATACTGCCGTCCGAAGTAGGAAGCTTCAACTCCCGCACTAAGTTGTTTTGAAACAGATTTGACGACAACGAACGCCAGTCTGTTTTTCGGAGTAAGCGGTATGAAATCGTTGCCTGATCTATATTTATACCGCGCATCGGTGTAGGTGTAGCCCAAGTAAAACTCCCAGGTTTTTGTCTCCAGTTTTACGTAAGTATCAAAGCCTCTGCTAACTGTAGGCCTTTCCGCATTTTGGAGGAAAATCTTCCCCGCCGCGTTTGCATCGAACAAAATTGGATTTTCAATCTGCGTGAGAAAGAAGGCCTGATTAATGAATAAAGAAGTATGGGTACCCATATCAGTGCGGAAGTTCAATTCGGCATTGTATCCGTAAGAAATCTCCGGCTTCACATGGCTATCGGGCGGAAGCATGTCTAAAATGCTGTAATCAAGATTTTGTTGCACCAGCGGGCTGGGGGTCTTATAACCCATCCCAAACCCCAATCGAGAACCCCAGTGTGCATTGAACTGATGAAATACGGCCACCCTTGGCAAAAGAAATCCTCCATACTGCTTCTGCTGGTCATATCGCAAACCAGCTTCAACCGAAGTGTGTTCCTTGATAGTCAGATCTAACTGAGCAAAAACTCCGACCGCAGAATTATCAAAATGCTTTAGCGAAGCTGAATCGGGACTTATCGTATGATAATTGTTCCCAACGACATTTACACCAACAATTACATCATGCGCATTGAAGGGGAATAAAGCGGATGCCTCACCGAAATAACTGAGCTGCCTTCCTTCGTCGTGATTGAGATTTGTCCTGGTTTGCTTACTAAACGAGCTCAGGTTTCCTTTTACCGTCATTCTGGAGTTGTTAAGGAAGCGACGCTCTGCGAGAAATTCTCCGGTATGGCGTTGGGATATATTACTCTCGTAAAACCGGTGAATGCTATCAGGCTGCTGTTCAAGTACGCTCATATCTCCACCTTTGCGATTGTCGAATGCGCCGTTATAGCCGACATATATCGTGGTTTTCGGACCGGGGTAATAGAAAATCCTGGGATGAATGACGAAGGAACTTGTACGGGGAAGATCACTCAAGCCGTCCGTATTCACGTCTACCGCCTGCTGATGGGTATATCCGGCAAAAAGGTTATAGCCGAACTTACCATAACGTTTCGCTGCATAAACATTAGCATTTACCTCCTTCAGAGTGGTATAGTTTGCTAATATGTCAAGTTCTTGCTTAGCCAGGGGGCGTTTGGATATAAGGTTTATCAGGCCACTAATAGCGCCTGCTCCGTAAAGTGTACTGGCCGAGCCTTTTATCAACTCAATTTGCTTCAGATCGAGTGGCGGCACCGTAAGGATGCCAAAACCTCCTGCAAATCCATCATATAGCGGCATTCCATCGCGGAGAATTTGTGTATATCTTCCACCAAGGCCCTGTATGCGTACGTTGCTGTTTCCGGAAATGGCAGATGATTGCTGAATCTGAATTCCGCTTACATCTCCAAGAATGCTGGCAATGTTTGCGGGCCTGACACCCGCTTCCTCATTCATTTCTTCAAGTCCAAGAACTTCTACTTTTGTGGGATTATTTTCAATTCGTCTGTTGTTTCTTGTGGAAGCCACCACTACCACCTCCTCCAATGATGCATCTTCATTCAAGTTTATAGCCAGTTTCTTTAAACCCGACAACTCAATTACTGTATCCTTAGCAGCATACCCGGTAAGATTAAAGGAAAACTCGTGCTTTCCGGCGGTTGGCCTGGCAACATAAGTCCCCGAGCTGTCTGTGGTACCTGCATATTTTCTATCCACGGCTATGACTACAAATTCAAGAGGCTTACCAGACTTCGCATCCGTCACTATAATAGGAACGATATCCTGAGCACGACAAAAAAATGAAGCACATACCAGAGACACTAAGCATAGAATCCGCATGAAAATGTACTTTACGTTATTAATTAGCTTCTTTTTCTTTTGATAAAAAATCGCCCTGGCTGTTGAAGATCAAGTCGGTACCCGCCACTTCTACTTCGAAAAACTGACGCCCATCAGCCTTTACTATCCTCGTCACTTCGCTGATCGTTCCGGTGGCAAGCGCGTATTCCCTCGCAGCCTGAGGCAGCACACTTGTTTCCACAACTTCTTCGGTCTCCAGCAACTCGCCGCCTGCGGTATAGTTTTTAGAACATTTTCTGCCCTTCAAACGAAAATGTGCTTCATAACTTCCATTTTCATTTTCCCAGTGTACCTGTGTGGGAGTGTGTGTCGATTTCCAAAACTCTTTTCTCACGGGGAGCGGAACCTTATTTTCCGGCAACTGTTGCCCAGGCGAGGGAAAGGACAGAAAAATAAACGGAAGGATCAAAACCTTTTTCATAAAAGTCGATTTGTAAGCAAAATTCAAAAGGGCTTTGGAAGATAAGTTGAAGACATTCTGAAGATCTATTGAATTTTTTATCGGGTTCAGATGCAACTATAAATCTGTTTCGGCGAAAGACACAATGAATGAATGTCTAAAATTGCGATAGCTGTACCTTATTCCCCATCTACACTTTTTGCATATTGCCGCAACAATCGCCAGGCCCAATCCATTTCCCTTCGTTTGGGTATTAAAGGTGGTGAAACGGTGAAAAAGGCCTTCCGCCGGAAGCTCCGGAGCGATTGCGGTGTTAGACACTTCGAGCACTTTCCCCTTTAGTGTGATTTCGATTGATCCATTGCTATAATTGTGTCTGATTGCATTGGAAAACAGGTTATTTAACAACAACTCAAAAATGTCCGGATTCGCAGAGATCATCGTGTCGTCAGCCAAAAAGAATGCTACCTTAATCCTTTCATTTTCTGCCTGGTCGGAAAAGTTGGACCAAGTGCTTTGTAAACACTCATTAAGGTTAAGCTGCTGTATATCGTGGTAATTAGTCGCATCAATTTTTGCGAGAGTTAACAAGTTTTTATTCAATCTGGACAATCGTGCAGCCGCTACATACAAGCTCTGGATAGTAGCCGCCTGCTCATTTGTAAACGGAGGCTTCTGAAGCAATACATCTAACCGCGATTGGAATACGGCTATTGGCGTCTGCAATTCATGTGCAGCGTTCTCCACAAATTCCTTCTCGTTGAAATACGACCGGCTGTTTTTAGCGATCAATGAATTTATAGCCTGGTTAAGCTGATTAAATTCGATGATCGGAAGATCGGGTAACTTGTGAAGATCTGGTTGTTCGATATCAAAGTGTCCGATATAGGCTAAAGTATCGTAAAATGGCTTCCATAAAATTTTCGAAATTCGTCGGTTTATAAGGTACAACCCTGCCAGCAGACACACCAGCAAACCCATGTATATCCCTACGATTCCACGTATGGCATCTTCCCGTTCCAACAAGGAAAGTCGTTGCCTTAAAACATACTGCTCCCCATCGATACGTATGGGTGTGTACAAAATGCGATAAGGTTCAGTTTCCATTTCTGCTGAATCAATCATGAAGGTGTCACAAAAAAACGGTCGATAGAATGGACGCTCAGGCAGACTAATCCTCTGGTCTGAGTTTGTGCGGTTCCATTCCGCTATGTTGCTTGACTGGAGATGTGGCAAGGTGTTGCTCACGAAATACTGGCTTCGATGGGTCAGCGTTTCGTCGGTCTGATGCCTGTAGATATATTGCATCAACCCGTAAAAAAATGGAGCACTAATCAAAAGCAGCACTGAAGAAAATACCGCCTGGTAAAACATTGTTCGGCTAATTAGTCTTTTCATGTCTCCCATTTATAACCCATTCCATAAACCGTTTTTATATGATCGGCACATCCTGCCTCAGACAATTTTCTTTTCAGATTCTTAATGTGAGCATATACATAATCATGATTACTGAACATATCGGCAGTATCACCGGAGAGGTGCTCTGCAAGTGCACTTTTGGACGAAACCCAATTTCTATTGCTTACTAAAAAAAGTAAAAGATCAAATTCCTTCTTTGTTAGCACTACGTGGCGATCATGGACGTGTACGGTCTTCGCCAAGAGGTCTATCTCAACTTCTGCTTCTTTAATTACATTGACGCTTTCAAACTTCTTTCTGCGAATAACAGAATAAACGCGTGCACTCAATTCAGAAAGATGGAAAGGCTTGGTTAAATAATCGTCCGCACCCGTTTTCAATCCGCTCACCTTATCCTCAAGCGCATTCCGGGCAGAAATAATAATTACACCTGCGGGTTTTTGAAGACTTCTTATTTCTTCAAGCAATGTAATGCCACTGCCTCCGGGCAACATGACATCAAGTAAAATACAATCATACTCATATTGCATTATTTTTTCGAGACCTTCAGCATAAGTGACTGCAATTTCGCAGATATACCCTTCGCCTGAAAAACAGTCACTGATGCTTTGAGCCAACATGCTCTCATCTTCGACAATGAGTAGTTTCATAAAGGTCTTTAAAGAAGCAAAGTAGCTAACCAAATTTGAATACTTTTTGAATTGAGGGGCCGTAGTGCAGCGTCCAGCTCTGCAGATGCAGCGCTTAAACATACGCGATCGTATAAACTGCAACTTCTGCCCCTGTCAAAACCCGAAACATCTCTCAAAAGACAGCAAAACTGGATATCCACCTACACCTCAGTACAACCGGCCGGCGAACCCATGCATTAATACCAAAATCCGCAGCAGGCCTGCAAACTACAATTTGTTGATTATCTTCAATGCGCATTCAAAATCACAGTTGTGCAGGCTATTCTTTACTATGCAACATTACCGCTGCTTTACCTTGTTTCCGTGTTGCCGTTCCCGGTGTTGTACGGCTTGTCCAACCTATTGTACTTTTTGCTTTACAGCATAATTGGCTACCGCAAAGATGTGGTATGGGCCAATCTGAAAAATTCATTTCCGGAAAAGACAGATGCGGAAATCAAAATAATTAGCCGGCAGTACTACCGGTATCTTTGCGATCTTTTTCTTGAAACGTTCAAAACATTAACCATCAGTCGTGGCAGCATGTTGCGCCGGTGCAGCATGAGCGCCCGCGCCCAAAAACTGTTCGACGAACTCGACGAAAAAAAGCAAAGCGTTATTCTGGTAATGGGCCATCATGGCAACTGGGAATGGGGCGGCAACACCTTTAGCCTTTGTTGCAAGCAGCAGCTTTATGTGATCTACCATCCGCTGAAAAACCGATATTTCAATAAGCTGATCGTAAATATGCGGACGCGTTTCGGTACCCGGCTCATACCCATGAACGATACCTTCCGGGAGATGGTCAAAAACAGAAAAGAGACCAGCGCCACGGCCTTTATTGCCGATCAGACACCATCGCCGCAAAACGCGTACTGGACGACCTTTTTACATCAGGACACACCGGTATTCTGGGGCACCGAACGCATATCGTCGAAGCTGGACTACCCCATCGTGTATGTACACATCAGCCGGAAAAAAAGAGGCTACTACGAACTCGACGCCACACTCTTGATCGAACATCCCAGGCCATTAGCGGAAGGTGCGGTAACGGAGACTTTTACCCGCAAACTGGAAGCCATGATACAGCATGAACCGGCCACCTGGCTGTGGTCGCACAAACGCTGGAAACACAAAAGACCCGCGGAGACCAATGACTGATGCTACACATTGCACTAATAAATATTTTCTAAATTATATCTATTGCGTGTTGTTTTAGTGTGGTTGTCATATCTTGCAGGTCTCTGATATTTACATGCGGGAAGGAAAAGAATTAATACTGGCGACGAAGGATTTTGCCAAAGAGATCAGGTGGAAAAGCTGGTACCATACCCTTACGGGATTTTTACTGTTAATCGCAGCAATCGCAGGCACTTATCTGGCTCCGGGCTTCTGGGCAAAACTGCTCTGCAGCCTTGCCACGGCGGCAATGCTCTCGCGGTTTTTCATCATCTTCCACGATTTTCAGCACCATACTATTCTCTACAAATCCAAAATTGCTAATGCCATTTTTACGCTTTTCGGCATCTATATGATTACTCCGCCAAGTATATGGAAGCGTTCGCACGATCATCATCACAATCATAATGCAAAGCTTTTTAGCGCCAGCATCGGTTCTTACCCCATCATGACGACGCAGAAATTTGCCGAGGCTTCTACGGTTCGCCTACCTTGCTGTACGGCATCCGCTCAATATGTTCTTTTCCTATTTTACTTTGTTCCTCTACGGCATGTGTCTGCAGTCTTTTCTCAGCAGCCCCAAAAGGCATTGGGACTCGCTAATGGTGATCTTGCTGCACATAAGTATCTCCGTTTTTCTGGTAGTAGAATTTGGGTGGACCACATGGTTTCTCAGCTTCTTTTTTCCCTTCTTTCTATCGCATATGCTGGGTGCTTATCTGTTTTACGCACAGCACAATTTTCCGGGCGTAGTTTTCAGAAGCAATAAGGACTGGAACTATTCTAAGGCAGCACTCGAATCGAGTAGCTACATGGTGATGAACCCGGTGATGCAGTGGATTACCGCAAACATTGGCTACCACCATATCCATCATCTCAACGCGCGCATACCTTTTTACCGCCTTCCTGAAGCTATGAAACATATCCCCGAACTTCAGCGGGCCACCACTACCCGACTTACACCTTCGGATGTGGTAGCTTGTCTAAAATTAAAAGTCTGGGATCCCGAGCAGAACCGCATGCTCAGCTTTGCAGAGATGGAAGCCCTGCCGCAGCCCTCTGCCTCCATGAAAAAGGAACTCACCGCCGAGCATCAATCCTGAAAAGCGGCCATAAAAAACTACTTTCTTCCTAACTTGGCGTTTATTCGTCACACACAAATCAATTGTTACCATGTTGGAACAAATAATGGAAATGGTGCGTCAGCATGCACAGGGAAGCGTAGTGGAAAACGACGCGATCCCCAATGAACACAACGAAGCCGTGATGCATGAAGCATCGGGAAGTATCCTCTCCGGCATTCAGCAAATGGCGCAGCAAGGTGGGTTTGACCAAATTCTATCAGGTTTGAAAAACGGAACTGCAGACAAGCAAATGGAAAGCAATTTTGCGCAAAACATTGCTTCAAAATTTGGTATCGGAAACCAGCAGGCTGCTCAGGTGGCGGGGGCTTTGATACCAACGGTGCTTCAGCAGCTTACGTCAAAGCTGCAAAACGGCAATTTCAATCTCCAGGATGTATTGGCTCAGTTTGGTAGCGGCGCATCGGGCGGCGGAATCATGAACAACATCAGTAACCTCGGTAAGCAATTCGGTCTTGATAAGGATGGCGACGGTGATGTTGACCTGGGCGATGTAATGAAGATGTTTGGCAAATAAAAAAACGCGCGAAACGGAGTACGCTGCGCGGTCTGAGATTTAGATTGGTCACTCATGCAGTCTGTGTAAATGGTCATTTCTTACTCGGATATCAGTGCGCAGAATGCAGGGTGGTATCCTCAACAATATCACCGTTATAAGCATTTACCCTAACGATGCGTACAGCCGAACTATCCTGACTCAATTGGTGCAGGATATACATATGGGCTTGCAGAGACGGGTAGTAAGACAGACTCAATTCCGGCAGGGTAACGAAAACACCCAGTTTTTTCAGGCGCTCCACGATGTCGGCCCGCGGCAACAATGGACAAGGCTCGTTGTTCCGAATAAAGGAAGGAAGCGGCGTGGAATAGCGGGAAGCAATGAGGGCAAGATTGCTGTCGAGCGTGAGGTCTATAAAAGTCTGAAAATTTCTGATGTCGTTGCAAACGGTAGCCCTGAGCACCAGTTCATAGCGCACCCGCATCTGCAAAAAGTTTGCTGGTATCGCTTTTTCGCTGGTCACCAGGTGCCATTCAGAATCTGGCTGGCGGCTCTGATAATAAGGCATACTTACTCTCCTTACAGCAGGCAGCAGGTGATGGGGCAACACCGTCGCGAGTGCTTTGTCCACCTTTTCTAAAACCTCCTTTTGCGCATAGGTTTGTGCACGCGATGACAAGGAGCAAACAAATGCGAAGAAGACCAGCAAGGGACGGAAACAATGCATGGATTTGAAGATACACAGAAAGCTAAAGTAAGCGGGCAAATTACTTAAAGAGCCAATTTAAGCGGGAGTCGCTGCGAATATTCGCCACGGGTACAGGTAAAAATAATTGAAGCTGTCCGGTGAAGACAGCTTCAGTTATTTGTGAAGAGATGATACTTCTTTTAACGGCCACTTTTGCCACCGAAGAGGAAGCCCACAGAAATACCGATGACGCGGTTTTTCATAGCGTTGTCGCCATCGCCTTCAGGCAGGGTGTTAGCAAGACCGAGACCATATTGAGCCTTAACGAAAAGCCCCATAGGCAATTGATAGCCCACACCAGCGTTAATTCCAAAATCTAAGGGCCTAACAGCGTCTTCAAGCGCATCGTTTCCTACTTTAATGCTTTCATCGGAAGACGAGGAAGGGAAAGATGTTCCGGGGTAGCTCACATCCGCCTTGATCTTTCCACCCAGGCAAAGGCCAATGTAAGGTCCGGCATGGATAAAGAGGCGACCACCACCTGGCTGTCCAAAAAAGTAAGCCACGTTTACGGGAATCTCCAGGTAATTGAGAGAGACGTTGGCCTCTGTCTTTACTTTCGTAGAGCCGAAGCCAGACTCTTGGCTCGATTTAAAACCTTTGATGGAAAAAAGGACACCAGGCATCAGCGAAAAATGATCGGTAAAGGCGATATTGGCGACGCCGCCAATGTGAAATCCGGCTTTCATTGTCGTGGAAATGGATTCACCACCGGACTTTGCCGAGATGTTTGCCAGATTTAGACCCAGCATGGGACCAACGGAGATTTGTGCCTGAGCCTGCGTGGCTAACATAGTTGCTGCAGCAACGATAGAGAAAACGAACTTCTTCATAAGGTTATTAATTTTGGTTTAAGGTGCAAGATAATACTCATTTGAATTCACGGGTAGCACTTAAAGACGACTTTTTTAGCTACTACCAACCGCTGCAATTCTTCAAAAAAAACTGACAATCATACCGATAAACATTTTTTCCTGTTGTCGACGCAATAACTATCAGTTCTTCCAAAAAAATAACGACCCAAAAAAACGGGCCGTTACTTTTATTAAACATTTCTAAGAATCAAAGTGCGAGGTCTGCATCATCATTGCCGTTAGCCGGGTTCTCAGGCTGCGGTTGTTGAGGAGCTTCATTCTGCATGTCGCGCTGCGGACGGTCGCCCCTGCTTTCCCGACGGTCGCCACGATCTCTGCGATCATTGCCACCACGGCGGTCGCCACCCCCTCTGCGGTCACCATCTCTTCTGTCGCGGCGGTCACCTTCTTTCTTCTCAGGCTCTACATATCCTTCTGGTTTTGGCATCAGCACTTTACGACTCAGACGCAGCTTACCGGTTTTAGGATCGGTGCCCACGAGCTTGATCTTTACCTTATCGCCTTCTTTCATCACACCTTCCAGATTGTCGAGGCGCTTCCAGCTCACTTCAGAAATGTGCAGGAGTCCTTGCTTACCGGGTAAGAATTCGATGAACGCACCAAAGGGTACAATGCTCTTCACGGTACCTTCATAGGTTTCTCCGATTTCAGGAACGGCTACGATGCCTTTGATCCAGTCTTTTGCCTTCTCAATGCTTTCTTTATTGGCAGAGAATATTTTGATAATACCCTGATCGCCAACTTCTTCAATATTGATGGTAGTGCCGGTTTCGCGCTGCATTTCCTGAATAATCTTACCACCCGGTCCGATTACTGCACCAATAAACTCACGCTCAATTTCCATCTGCTCAATGCGCGGAGCATGTGGTTTCAGTTCTGCACGAGCTTCCGGCATACAGTTGTACATCGCATCAAGGATGTGCAACCTTCCGCGGCGGGCCTGAGCCAGTGCCTGACGCATTACATCCATGCTCAGTCCATCCACCTTTATATCCATTTGGATACCGCAAATACCATCGCGTGTACCCGTCACTTTAAAGTCCATATCACCCAGGTGATCTTCATCGCCAAGGATGTCGGTAAGCACTGCCCACTTTTTATCGGAGGCACGTGAGATAAGACCCATAGCTACACCGCCCACATGTTTGGGGAAAGGTGCGCCGGCATCCATCAGAGCAAGAGAGCCTGCACAAACGGTAGCCATTGAAGACGATCCGTTGGACTCGAGAATATCCGAAACTACACGAACAGTGTAAGGGAAATCTGCTTCTGCAGGCATCATTTGCTTGAGCGAACGCATAGCGAGGTTGCCGTGTCCTACTTCTCTACGTCCGGGCGCGCGTAGAAACTTAACCTCGCCGGTTGAGTACGGAGGAAAATTGTAGTGAAGGATAAACTTGGCGTATTCAGAAGTTGCAGCGCTTTCCTGCAGCAATTCATCTTCAGAAGTACCAAGGGTAACTGTAGTGAGGGATTGTGTTTCGCCTCGTGTAAAGAGCGCGGACCCGTGTGGTGAAGGCAGGTAATCCACCTCCATAGTCAGTTGGCGTACATCCTCCAATCCACGACCGTCAAGACGGCGATTCTCATCGAGGATCATATTGCGTACCGTATAGTACTGCAGATCTTCGAAATATTTTTTCATCAGCTTCTTATCCTCATCAGGCATTCCTGCCTCTTCGGGATAAGTGGATGAAATGTGTACTTCAAGTTCTTGTGCAATCTTTTTAAACGCCTCGCTGCGATCGTGCTTTGCGGAAGCTGCCCGGGCTACTTCCAGCAATGGCGCCTGAGCAAAGGCTTCTACTTTAGTTTTCAGCTCCTCATTTTCTGCAGGCTTAGCATATTCGCGCTTAGTGGTAATGCCCACTTTATCGCGAAGCTCTTGCTGTGCCTTGATCTGTACACGAATGGCTTCATGAGCAAGTTCGATGGTTTTGATCAGGTCTTCTTCCTGGCATTCTTTCGCCTCGCCTTCCACCATCATGATATTTTTATCCGTAGCGGCAACGATGAAATCCATATCTGAAGATTTCATTTCGCTGCGGGAAGGATTAATGCGGTAGTCTCCATTGATGCGGGCTACACGCACTTCCGAGATGATCTCCTGAATGGGAACATCAGAAACGGCAAGTGCAGCAGAAGCGGCAAGGCAGGCAAGTGAGTCCGGCATTACTTCCGGATCGGAAGAGATGAGGTTAACGATCACCTGTACTTCGCAGAAATAATCCTCGGGAAATAAAGGACGAAGGGCGCGATCAATAAGGCGAGAGATAAGCACTTCGTAGTCGCTCAAACGACCTTCGCGTTTAAAGAAAGAGCCGGGAATACGTCCGGCAGAAGCAAATTTTTCCTGGTAATCTACAGTCAGCGGGAAGAAAGATTGTCCGGGCTTGGGCTCAGAAGTGGCTACTACTGTGGCAAGCAACATACAGTTGCCCATACGCACTACAGCAGCACCATCTGCCTGGCGTGCAAGCTTCCCGGTTTCAATCGATATTTCTCGTCCGTCATCAAGTTTGAACGATACGGAAATCGGATTGGGAATCATAAAAATATTTTTGGCATCATTAAATAAAAGTATTCCCAACCTGTGCAGTTGGGAATAGCAATAATACGGTATTTACATTACTTGCGGAGACCGAGTTTCTCAATCAGCGCGCGATAGCCCTGAAGGTTGGTGCGGCTCATGTACTGCAACAAACGACGACGGCGACCTACCATTTGCATCAAACCGCGGTGGGTAGAAAAGTCTTTCTTGTTGCTTTGCAGGTGACGCGAAATGTGATTGATGCGTTCTGTAAGCTGTGCAATCTGCACTTCGATAGCACCAGTATTCTGCTCAGCACCACCGAAAGTGGAATAGATATTTTTCTTTTGTTCAGAAGATAAATGAGACATTGAAAAAAATGATTTAATTTTTTTGAGAGCGCAAAGATAAGGAAAGATGCTATGCCAATCACTTTTTTCAGAAAAATTTGTTTATTGAAAATCAATAGTTTGTAAACTTAGTAAACTAATTAGTTAACCCTTACTATACCTTTTGCACATTGTTTGTCACGGATTAATGCAGGTCAATTCGCTGCGTTCGCCTTTTCGTTGCGATCGTTGCTTGACAAAAAATATATCGACGTCGCACACGTTGCGTGAAAAACACGTGGCGCCCGCATTTTCGTTGCGATCGTTGCGTGAAAAAAAATACATCGACGTTGCGCTCGTTGCGTGAAAAAAAACAGCGACGTTGCGCTCGTTGCGTGAAAAAAACGTAGCGCCTGCATTTTCGTTGCGCTCGTTGCGTGAAAATAAAAACAGCGACGTTGCGCTCGTTGCGAGAAAATAAAAAATCCCAACAACTGAATCCAAATCTGGCGTTCGTAATTTCGGATATCAGACTTTTCTACCAACTACAAACAGCATGGCAAAACAAAAAAGCTTTGAAGAACTTCTTGATCTGAAATACGGCGTGCCGGGTACACCCAAAAGAAATGCCTTCGAAGAAAAAGAACTTTTGTATTCAATCAGCGAAATGATCAAACAAGCGCGAAAAGATGCCGGAATGACGCAGGAAGTACTGGCTACAAAACTGGGAACAAAGAAATCGTACATCTCAAGATTGGAGAACGGAAAATGCGATGTGCAGTTGTCAACTTTGTACCGGATATTTGAAGAAGGATTAGGAAAGAAAATTACCATTACTGTGGACTAAAACTTTCATTCCTTTTCCAGGTTTTAAGTCATTAATCAACTTAGTGAGATGGGATCATACAGTATAGGAGAAGCGATCAATCTGCTGCTCGAAAAATCGAAATGGAAACACAAGGTCCATGAGCTACGCATGCAACAGGAATGGGAGCAAATTGTAGGAAAAACCATTTCTAAATACACCAGAAACGTTATACTCAATGGCGAAACACTGACCATCTATACCGATGTAGCGGCACTGAAACAGGAACTGTATTTTGGCAAACAACAACTCATTGAGCGCATCAACCAATATTTTGAGCAGCGCGTGGTCAGTGAGATCGTAGTGAAATGAGTTCTGGTTCACGGGCTAAGCAGTAGGTAGGACGTGCTCGCTCAACCCCGGTTTCAAGCGCCTTTCACGAACAAAACCCAAATCAACCTCTTCAATTTCTAATAATTTCCTAACGAAGGTTAACGAGAGCTTAGAAGCCTAATGCCTACTTTTACAGCTCTTTAAAAAGAGCGCGCTATTCTGCGCGAGCCTGCTTGTTTGCTCCCGCTCTGATTTTTAACTAACCTTCGGAAAGCATCTTCTTCTTTCCGGATACAAACTCAACCTGGAACGCCATGAAATACAAAGCATATTCGCTGAACAATTATTTGTCCATACCACAGGTAGCCCGGCTTACAGAAAGCCAGAAAAAAGCGATTGAAGTGGTAGGGAATGTATTGCCCTTTAAGGTGAACAACTATGTAATTGATGAACTCATCGACTGGAATGACGTGGACAATTGTCCTATCTTCAAGCTCACGTTCCCTCACAAAGGCATGTTGCTGCAAGAGCATTACCAGCTCATGGAATCGGCCATAGACCTAAGCGTGGACAAGGAGGAGATAAAATCAATTGCCAATGAAATAAGGCTGCAGCTCAACCCCCACCCGGCAGGACAACAGGAATACAATGTACCGGAGATAGATGGTCAAAAGCTGTATGGTTTGCAACATAAATACCGCGAAACTGTTTTGTTCTTTCCAAGCTCCGGACAAACCTGCCACAGCTACTGTACCTTCTGCTTCCGCTGGCCGCAGTTTGTAGGTATGGATGAATTGAAGTTTGCCATGAAGGAAACGGAGTTGCTGGTAAAATATCTCGAGCAACATCAGGAGGTGACAGACTTGCTCTTCACCGGCGGCGACCCCATGATCATGGGTTATAAGGTGTTTAGAAAATATCTGGAGCCATTCCTGAGCGACAATAACAAGACGAATATTCAAACCATTCGCATCGGCACCAAAGTATTGGGGTACTGGCCTTACAAATTTGTAACTGACAGCGATGCGGAAGACTTCCTGGCGCTGTTTAAGGAAATTACCGATCGTGGCATCAACCTCGCATTCATGGCGCATTTCAGCCACCCCAAAGAACTGGATACACCGGTTGTAAAAACAGCCATACAGAAACTACGTGCCACGGGGGTACAGATTCGTACTCAGTCGCCGGTACTCAGGCACATCAACGATAAGCCTGAGATATGGGCGGAAATGTGGCGTAAGCAGGTCAATCTGAATTGTATTCCTTACTACTTTTTTGTAGAGCGCGACACGGGTGCACAGCCTTACTTCGCATTGCCGCTGGTGGACACCTGGAACATTTTCAGAAAGGCCTATCAAATGGTAAGCGGTGTGTGCCGAACGGTACGCGGTCCGAGCATGTCGTGCACACCGGGTAAGGTACAGATATTGGGCGTAAGCGAGGTTAACAACGAACAGGTATTTGTGCTTCGGTTCATTCAGGGTAGAAACCCGGATTGGGTAGCCCGTCCTTTCTTTGCAAAATTTGACGAACAGGCGATATGGATGAATGAACTGAAACCTGCGTTTTCCAATCGGTTTTTCTTTGAGGAAGAAGAAGAGGTAATCTACGGAGAAAAATACTCAGACAGCGAAGTCCACAATTTCGAATAGCATAGGCTCACCTGAGAAGATATTGTAGCAGACAATGCCGGACAAATGCTCCGGCATTCCTGTTACGATCCGGCCGCTGATGAAAACCCTTTCTATTCTGCCAGTCTGCTCTCAAGTTCGAGCACTCTGGTCTCATTAACTTTAAGGTTATAGCGTGCGGTATAGAGTCTTATCAGTGCCTGTACATAACTGTTTTCCGCTTCGCGGGTTTCCAGTGTGGTAGCTATCCCCACCCTGAATCTCGCCTTTTGTATGTCCAGATTTTCTTTGGCAAACCCGATGTTCTCCTCTTCCAGTCGCAGTGCGGCTACTGAGGTTTGATAATCCTTCCAGACGGCTTTGTATTGCCGTGAAATGTCTGTATTTACTTTGTCGTACAAAAGCTGCTGGCGTATCGATTCAAGGCCGGCCACCTTGCTTTGCCGTCTTAAATTGCCCCCTTGAAAAACCGGAATATTCAGACTAAGCCCGGTCGTAGGTCCGAAGGACTGATTAAATAAAAACTGACCCGACTGGCTGCGTGTTTTTTGAAAATTATAACCGGTATTGATGCCAACGGTGGGAAACTGATAGGTTCGGGTGATGCGCTCGGCCAGTTTTGCCACCTCAAGGTTTCTTCTGGCTATGTCTATCGACAGATTGAAATCTCTGAGCCGTTCGGGATCGGTAGGAACCAGACCGGTATTCAACTGAAGGCTATCGTCAACCCTGTAGGTCCGATAAGGGTCGGCCCCCATAAAAAAGTTAAGGTCGGCAAAAGCGCTATTCAATGCGGCCACCTGGCTCAGAGAGTCCGACTGGCGCGAATTATAGTCCACACGGGCTTGCAAATAGTCAACTTTGGCAGCACTACCGGTTTCGTACTTGGTCTTGCTCAGCATCATGCGTACATAAGCCAGGGCCAGACCGGTATCTATGGCTATGCCTTGCTGCTTTTGCCACACCACCCGGGCGTAGCTTTGCACCACCTGCGACAGCGTAGTCTGTATCTGCGCGCGCATCTGCACAGTGGCCAGTTGTTCATTGGCTTTGAGCTGCTTTTTGATCAACCATGCCCTGCCTGCGGCAAACACGGTATAGCTTACGGTGACACCTGCATTGTAACTAAGCGTTTGCGCATTGTTTACCTCCTGCACCCGCCCGTCGGCAAATTCGATGTGGGTATTCGAAAGACCGGTATTCAGTCCGCCGGTTCCGTTAAGGGAAGGGAGCAGGCCTGCATTGCCAGCAGTGTTGTTGGCCGCCGCCTGCCGGGCTGTAATGTCGGAGACCCTGATGTCAAAATTGTGCTCTAAAGCTCTCTGGACAGCATCTTCCAAAGTAAGCCTTTCGATAGAGGGCTGAGCCTCAACACGGGCAAAAAGCAAAATCAATATGACTGAAAACAATCCCTTTTTCATCTAATCATCCAGTTTTGTAAGGGCCGATGTCTGCGTCAGCTTCCTGCGCGAAAGCAAGGTGTACATTACCGGAACAATGAACAATGAAAGCAGCAACGAAAACAAGACGCCGCCCACAATAACAATACCCAGGGGTATGCGACTGGTGGAGGCCGCGCCTAAAGACAAGGCCAGGGGCAAAGCGCCAAAGATCATAGCAAGGCTGGTCATGAGGATGGGGCGTAAACGCATAGAGGCCGCATAGATAGCAGACTTTACGGCCGATGATCCCTTCTCGCGGATATGATTAGAATATTCCACAATCAAAATTCCATTTTTTGTCACGAGGCCTATCAGCATGATCATTCCGATCTGTGAAAAAATATTCAGCGTTTGCCCGAAGAGCCACAATGAAAGTACTGCACCCGCTATGGCCAGGGGTACGGTAAGCATAATAATAAAGGGATCAATAAAACTCTCGAATTGCGCAGCAAGTATGAGATAGATCAACACAAGCGCAAGCATAAAGGCAAACAATGTATTGGAGGAACTTTCCTGATAATCTTTGGATGAACCGGCCAGTGAGGCAGAGAATGATTCGTCAATCACTTTCTGATCTTTCAGTTTCTGATAGATCTGATCCATCGCCGCAATGCCGTCACCGATTGTTTTGCCGGGCGCCAGATTTGCGGACACGGTAGCCGATTTATAACGATTGTAGTGATAAATCTGTGACGGGCTGGTGGTTTCTTCTACCTGCACCAGATTGTCCAAAGCTACAAGCTCACCACCCGAGTTGCGCACAAAGTAATTTCCCAGATCTGCGGGAGCGTCGCGCTCGCTGCGCTCCACCTGTCCCATCACCTGATATTGCTTGCCGCTTTTGGTAAAGTACCCGAGCCTGCCGTTACTCAAAGCCAACTGAAGGGTTTGGGAAACTTCCGACACGGAAACACCCATTTGTGAAGCCTTTGCCCGATCGATCGTCACGGTAAGTTCTGGTTTGTTGAATTTTAGATCGGCATCTACACCCTGAAAGGTGGGATTTTGATTGGCTGCCTCCAGAAACTGAGGTAGCACTTTTGCCAGCTTTTCAAAATCTATGTTCTGCAGTACATAGGCCACGGGGAAGGCACTGCCGCCACGCTGCACCGCTATGGTTTGCTCTTGTATCGCAAAAGCGCGACCGAAATTGTACTTCATTATATTCCGGTTCACGGCCTGCACTATATCATTCTGACTACGGCTCCGTTCACCCGGATCAGAAAGACGAACATTGAGAAAACCGGTATTGACTGCGCCTGAACCCGTAAACCCCGGCGCCGTAACCGACAAGATCACACGGCTTTCCGGCACGGAGTCGATGATTACCTGTACGATCTTACCCATGTAGTCGTCCATCGCATCGAAAGAAGTGCCTTCGGGAGCCGAAACCTGCATGCGAAAACGACTGCGGTCTTCAAGCGGCGCGAGCTCACTCTGCAGACTTCCTCCCAGCAAAAAAATGAGTACAAAAGATGTAAGCATTCCGGTAATGGCCACCCATTTCCGGCGCATCATCCATACCAGCCCTTTTTTGTACGTTCGCTCCATACCTAAAAAGAAAGGCTCGGTACGCACGTAAAACTTTGAAGGCTTATGATTTTTACGGGTAAGGTAAACGTTTAGTACAGGTGTAAGTGTGAGCGAAACAAAAGCAGAAACCAATACCGCACCGGCTACTACAATGCCAAATTCTCTAAACAATCTTCCTGTAAAACCCTGTAAAAAAACGATGGGTAAAAACACCACCGCAAGTGTGATAGAAGTAGAGATGACGGCGAAATAAATCTCCTCGCTTCCTTCTTTTGCGGCCCGGTGTTTCTCCATGCCGGCTTCTATTTTTTTATAAATATTTTCCGTCACCACAATACCATCGTCCACCACCAGACCCGTAGCCAATACAATGGCAAGCAAGGTGAGAATGTTGATGGTGAAACCCGAAATGTACATGATAAAAAAAGCGGCAATAAGGCTTACCGGGATATCAATGAGCGGACGGAAAGCAATGAGCCAGTCGCGGAAGAAGAGATAAATAATGAGGATAACCAGCACAAAAGAAATCAGCAAAGTCTCTTCCACTTCGGAGATGGACTTTTTGATATTTGCCGTATTATCCATGGCTATGTCCACTTTGAAATCGGCAGGAATGTCTTTTTTCAAAGCATTGTAGCGCTTGTAAAATTCGTCGGCAATGGCTACGTAGTTTGATCCCGGTTGTGGTGTAACAGCTAACGCGATCATGGGCGTGCCGCTTTCTTTCAATACAGTTTCTTCGTTTTCAGGACCGAGCACCGCTTCACCAATCTCCCGAAGATGTATGTCTGCTCCGTCAATATTTTTTACGATCAGGTTATTGAAATCTTCTTCTGTCTGCAGCCTGCCAAAAGTGCGCACGGAAAGCTCGGTGTTGTAACCATAAATTTTACCGGAAGGCAATTCTACGTTTTGTTTGTTCAGCGCCTGTTCAATATCCTGAAAGGTAATGCCGTAACCTGCCATTTTCAGCGGATCGAGCCACAGGCGCATGGCATAACGCTTTTCACCCCATATGCGGATGCTGCTCACACCGGGTATAGTTTGCAACCGCTCTACCAAAACGTTTTCGGCATATTCTGTAAGCTCCAACTGATTTTTGGTATCACTCTGCACCGTCATAGAAAGGATGGGCGACGAGCTGGCATCGGCTTTCGAAACGACCGGCGGGGCATCAACATCCTGTGGCAGACTCCGGACAGCCTGCGACACCTTATCGCGTACATCATTGGCTGCCGCTTCAAGGTCCACGCCAAGGTCAAATTCCACAGTGATATTACTGCTTCCCTGTGCGCTCGTAGACGAAATATTCCTGATTCCTGCGATACCGTTAATGGACTTTTCAAGTGGTTCTGTGATCTGAGACTCAATAATGTCCGGATTTGCGCCGGCATAAGACGTGCGCACGTTGATGATGGGCGGATCGATGGATGGAAAGTCGCGCACCCCCAAAAAACTAAAACCTATAACGCCAAATATGACGATGATGATGTTCAGAACGATGGCTAAAACCGGTCGCCTGAGCGAGATCGAGGGTAAACTCATTCAGCAGCTTTCAATGGTGCGCCAAATATAGGTAGATACATGGGTCTGATGGACGCACAATTGTTAATTGGGCGATAAAAGCTAACAATAGCGCGACTATCTTTTTTACTCGAAAAGCACGCTGCCTGAAAATAAAGCACAAAAAAAACAATACTATCAGAAGACGCTACAGGCCATTATGTCAATTCATCGTAAAATGTATCATCGGCATGTTCGGCAAGCGAGTTCATTTCAAACATTACACTCTCCGTTTCAAAGAAAAACTGATGCCAGGTCATTGGAGGAATTTCAATCCGTGCAGGTCCATCCACTGTTTGCGACTGCAATTCGCCACCGGCAACCTTCCATTTTATCGTGCATCTTCCGGAACAAATAATGACGATCTCAGGATCCTTCGTGGCAGACAATCCGCGGTGGTAATGTCCGCCACGCACCGCTCCCGGCTTGCTGTACACCAATACATGATTGCCCGTCCGGTCGTGGTCGTATTCGCAATTAAAGCCGCGATCATCGCGATTAAATGGTTCTAATGTTTTGATTTGCATGGCTGGAACTTATTCTGTGGTTGATGCTGATTCGTTCATATTGCCGAGTGTCAGTTGCTCGCCGGGTAGCTTTACATCATATTCATTCAGCGCTTTGGTGGCATCGCCCTGCACTACTATTTTTCCTTCAATAGCCAGTTGCCGCAACCGCCACGCCAGCCATACATCTCCGGTGGGAATGTTGAATTTTGCGATGGCTTGTCGTACAATTTTGGAGGCTTTTTGAAATTGCTGCGAACAAAAGCTGAGCAGAGAAGCATCGAAAATATATTCGGTCTGCGATGCAATTTTTTTGCCGCCTTCGTGTGTTCTTACTGCCGCATTTTCTTCAACTAATTTCTGCCACTCATCGCTGTCAATTTCCATTTCCGAGGGTGTAACCGGACGAGCCAGCTTTCTTGCCTTTACAAGTTCGCGGGGTAAAATCTGACTGATATTTTTAGGATAATACAGCTTACCATTTTCATCCAGAAACGGAAGGTTAGCAATATTGACAATAAAAAAACGACCCATATGTTTGCTCAGGTAGGGCAACAGCCAATAGTAAGCACAAACGTCTGCCGGCCATGGCGCCATCCAAAACCACGCTTGTATAGCATCATCCTTATACATTTCGGCAGAGACGGCAAGCAGGCGCTCCATATCGTCCACTTTAGCCGGTACTTTTTCATGCTTATTTATTTCCTGCCAAAAAGCAGATCGCAACTCGCTAAAAGATTGTCCTTCTTCTTTCCTCAACGGACCCACGTGCAGGATATCTTTAAGCACTATTACCTCGCCCTCGAGTTCGGCATTATCTGCAATGGCTTGTCGCAAAGGCTCAGCCGCCATATCGCCTACAACAAAATGGTAGATCATAGGGCGCAAAAATAACCGAGATTCCGCTTAACTGAAATCACCGGGTTGCGACAGTTGACCACGGGAACTGAAATAGATTAATCTGCCGATATTATCTTTGCGCGCAAAATTGTTCATCACAAACCGATAATGATATGAGTTTCATTTCCAACATTGTTGCCCGCCAGATACTCGATTCGCGTGGCAATCCTACCGTAGAAGTTGATGTGCACACCAGCGACGGACATATGGGTCGCGCGGCGGTACCTTCAGGCGCATCTACCGGCAAACACGAAGCTGTAGAACTGCGCGACGGAAATAAAAAAATGTATCTGGGCAAGGGCGTAATGAAGGCTGTGGAGCACGTGAACGACACGCTTGCCGAAGAACTGTATGGTTGGGACATTACCGATCAGCGCGGCATTGACCAAACCATGCTGGCAATAGACGGAACGGACAACAAAGGAAAATTGGGAGCAAATGCTATCCTCGCTGTAAGCATGGCCGCGGCAAAGGCTGCTGCACAGGCCACGGGACTTTCGCTCTACCGCTACGTAGGAGGCTCGAATGCCAAAACGCTTCCGGTGCCGATGATGAACATATTAAATGGTGGTGCGCATGCCGACAATAAGATAGACTTTCAGGAATTTATGGTGATGCCTGTGGGCGCACCGAGTTTTCGCGAAGGCTTGCGTTGGGGCGTAGAAATTTTTCATAGCCTGAAATCGGTACTGAAAGACAAAGGCTATTCAACCAACGTAGGCGACGAAGGTGGTTTTGCTCCGGATATACAAAGCAACGATGAAGCTATCGAAACCGTTTTGAAAGCGATTGAAAAAGCGGGCTACAAACCCGGCGAGCAGGTAGCTATTGCCATGGATGCTGCCATTAGCGAGCTTTATGATGAAAAGAGTAAGAAATACATTTTCCATAAATCTTCCGGCGCAAAAATGAGCAGCGAAGAAGTGGTGGACTTTTGGGTGAACTGGTGTAAAAAATATCCCATCGTAAGTATTGAAGATGGAATGGCAGAAGACGATTGGAAAGGATGGAAAATGCTGACTGATGCTTTGGGCAGTAAGGTACAGTTGGTAGGCGATGATCTTTTTGTAACGAATGTGAAACGATTGCAGAAAGGTATTAATGACGGTGTAGCCAACGCCCTGCTGGTGAAAGTAAACCAGATAGGTTCGCTTTCTGAGACCATTGATGCGGTGACTATGTCGCAGCACAATCGTTATAACACCATCATGAGCCACCGCTCCGGCGAAACAGAAGATGCAACCATTGCAGACCTTGCTGTGGCGCTGAATTGCGGACAGATCAAAACAGGTTCTGCATCGCGCTCCGACCGTATGGCGAAGTACAACCAGTTGCTGCGCATTGAAGAAGAGCTCGGAAGCAATGCCTGGTATCCCGGCAAGACTTTACATTTTGGTAAATAATAAGGATTGCATCCTGAAAAAATCTATTGTAACTTGCTGACGAAAGCATTCACTGTATGAAAAAAATATTTCGTATCCTCACGAATAAATTCCTGTTAACCGGGATTGCGTTCGCTATGTGGATGATCTATTTCGACCAAAACAACTGGTCGGCGCAAGATGAACGAAAGGAGCAGATCCGCGAAATTGACCGGAATATTGCCTACCTGAATGCTGAGATTACAAGGATGGAGCAGGACTATCACAACCTTACGACCAACCCCGAACGTCTGGAACAGTATGCACGAGAAAAATATAAGATGAAACGGGATTCGGAAGACCTTTACGTATTTGACCAACCCTAATTACGAAGCCACCCATGAGGTGGCTTCAAGCTTTTTTACCGGTCCCTGTTTATTTTCTACGGTGAAGTTCTTTGTTGATCAGGCTTAGTTCCCGGCCGGTTTGTCCTGCCACCGAAGTGTTCTCCTGAGCGCGACGCATGAGGTAAGGAATTACATCTTTGACAGGCCCGTACGGCAAATATTTTGCAACATTGTAGCCTGCGTGCGCAAGGTTAAACGAGATGTTGTCGCTCATGCCAAACAACTGTGAAAACCATACCTGGCGACTGTTGTGTTCGATGCCATGTTCATCCATGTGCCGCGCGGCCAGCATACAGCTATGCTCATTGTGCGTACCGATGAAGACAGACAGTTTTTCCAGCCTTTCCAGGCAAAAGATCACGGCATCATCATAGTCCCTGTCCGTAGCCGGCTTATCGGGTTGAATGGGTGAAGGATAGGCCATATCCTGCGCCCGCTTACGTTCTTTTTCCATGTAGGCTCCGCGCACAAGCTTTGCCCCAAGTATGTAGCCTTTTTCCGCAGCGTCGTTGTAGGAAAGACGCAGGTAAGGCAGGCTGCCATGGCAATAAAGCTGGAACGTATTGAAAATGACCGCCTGCTCTTTATTGTATTTTTCCATCATAGCCACGGCCAGTTCATTCACCGCTTCCTGTATCCAGGTTTCTTCGGCATCAATAAGTACCATCACTCCATGTTGGTGCGCAGCCCGGCAAATTCGGTCGATCCGGTCCTTCACCCGGCTCCATTCCTGGTTTTCACTTTCGTTGAGCGATGTGCCGGCATGCACTCGTTCCATGAGTGAGAAACGGGCAAAACCCGTTATTTTGACGCTGATAAAAGGAATATTTTTTTGTTGTGCTGCATATTCAATGGCCCGGATGAACTCCGGAACGGCTTTGTCAAACTCATGTTCATCATCCTTCCCCTCTACGCCATAGTCTAAAATGACGCCAACGTGATACTGACTCAGCAGCTCTGCAGTGCGGGCAGCTTCCTGCATAGACTCTCCCCCGCAAAACTGCCGGAAGATCGTCCTGCGAATGATACCCTGAATAGGAAGTCCGAACCTGATGGAAAAGCTCGTCACCGCTATGCCCAATCGGGTAAGGAACGGCGAGGCCATGGAAGAAAAAAGAAATTGTGCTTGTCGGAGATCTTTGTCGGATTTGTATTGAAAAGCGATTTGTGTATTATCGAATTCGGGGAGCATAAAACTTTTAGTGTCACGCAAAAGTAAAGTCCTTTCTTTTAGCATAAAAATGACGGTTTTCAGCGGTCATGTTTCCAACCCGGAAAGCAAAAAAAATTGTCTTTGTTTGCGAGAAGAATCTTTATCTTTACGTTAACTAAACATTGTCAAAAAAAATTATTGCGATGAAAAAACTTTTTCTACTCTTGGCAGTCGGGGCTCTGAGCGCTCCAGCGATTGCACAGTACTCTCAAACGCTGATGCGTGCTACTCAGGCGGAAGAACGTGGTACTCCAACGGCTATAGCACCGATTGCCAAAACAACGGGCTTTGCAAACAAGACCACAGGCGGACCTAAGGAAGGATGGTTTGACTATGTTTCCATTTATTATCAATCAGGTACATCTGTAGGTTATTACTGGCGTATTTATCAGGATAGCACTCCAACCTACCTGAATACCACGAACAACACGCGCAGCAGCATTTTCTCTTACGGTATCGGTATGTCATTCGATCCTTCTGCGAAAAGGTTTAAGGATGATTTCTACAGCGCTACGCCTACATTCGCCATCAATGCAGCCAATCCTTACAGCATTGATAGCGTGGCTTTCGGCCTTCGCTACATGAAACAGCCTTATAATAACTACAACGATTCTGTGATTGTTGAACTGGTAGCTACCGGTGACACAAGCCATACTTTCCGTCTGCAGTATTCTCCAAGCGCTGATGGATATCTGGTTAATGCTGACGATTCTATCATGAGGTTTGCAGATGCAACTTATGACAACGTAAACAACAAAATGTCTGACTCAATCGCTTCTGGCAACAGAGTGAGAATAGCAAGACTGCTTACGACCAACGATACAGCTCTGGGTTCCGGATTTAACGAAAAACTTCCTACCCCGCTGATGGTGGGTGCTAACCAAAAAGTGGTTGCTTACATCCACTACAAGAGCGGTCACACTTATCCTTTGGGAATGGATATAGATTCAGTTAACCACCTTCGTCTTTACACTTATGAAGTAGATGGTGCTGACACTTATCCGGTGCAGAATGGTGCAGGTGCTAATTACGGCCCTGACTACAACTGTTTCCTGTGGTCTAGCAAGCAAGCTAAGTACGGTACTGGTTCTACAAACAACAACTACTTCTACTACAAAGGACACAAATTGTTGATTCCATCAGTAGCTTATGCAGATCCTACTGGCTTCGGTCTTTCAGACATTGCTTTCTATGTAAAATGTGCTAATTGCGAACTGTTGAGCGTGAAGAACACTACCGACAATATCAGCGAAATCAAAGCTTATCCTAACCCAACCAACGCTGAGGTTAACATTTCTTATACACTGAAGACAGCTGCTGCTGCATCAGTAAAAGTTATGAACTCTGTAGGTCAGGTAGTAAACATGGCTACCGTTGCTAAGGGCACTTCTGGTAAAGTAGTATTCTCTACTCAGAACCTTGCTAACGGCATCTATTTCTACACTGTAGAAGCTGATGGCCAGAAGCTTACAAACCGTTTTGTAGTGGCTCACTAAAAAACAGGAATACTAAATTTTCAGAAAGGATGGTAGCAATACCATCCTTTCTTTTTTTTGTCAAGGCTGAGCCGCCCGAACCTGTTCAGCACTTGCCCCAGCCCGTCAACGCCAAGTTCTTTATCGGCAACAAGACCCGCTTTTTAGGGCTTTAGTATAAGACAATTCAGCACCCCTGCCCTCCTACCCATTCACCAGCGTTCAATCCTCCCAATCCGTGTAGGGTTCAGGTAGTTCATTCGATCACGTCGTTCGCTGATTTCTTTGACGAATTACAGGTTTCCCCGGCGCTTAGAGGAATAAGATAGGCACGGTTCAGAGCCGAACTTGCAGGGGCAGCTCCCTGGCGCTCTTTTTATTTTACAAAACAATCCTTTATTATTGCACACCTCGTATTACGGCTTTGGTACGGGATTATTATTTACAATGCTGTTAAAATTCAGGAATGGCTAAAAACCTTTTGATAGTTGAGTCGCCCGCAAAGGCGAAGACCATAGAAAAGATCCTTGGAAAGGACTTCGAGGTAAAATCCTGTTATGGCCATATCCGCGACCTCGAGAAGGAAGACATGGGTATTGATATAAAGAACGGGTATGAACCTCACTATAAAGTTTCGGACGATAAGGTAAAGGTGGTAAACGAGTTGAAGAGCCTGGCAAGGAAATCGGATGAAGTGTGGCTGGCAACGGATGAGGACCGCGAGGGAGAAGCCATTTCCTGGCATCTGTGTGAAGTCCTGGGCCTCAATCCCTACCAAACCAAACGCATCGTCTTTCATGAAATCACCAAGCCGGCCATCCGCAGAGCGGTGGAAAATCCCCGCACCGTAAACATGGACTTGGTAAATGCCCAGCAGGCCCGGCGCGTTCTCGATCGCATTGTGGGCTTTGAGCTCTCCCCCGTGCTGTGGCGTAAAATGAGTATGCGCAACAATTTATCTGCGGGCAGGGTACAATCTGTAGCCGTTAGGCTCATTGTGGACCGCGAGCGCGAAATCAATCAGTTTCAGTCTAAAAGCAGCTTTAAAGTTGAAGCCATCTTCACTGCTCCCGATCTAAACAATCGTTTCGTTCAGTTTAAAGCCGAAGGCCCGGTACTTGACCAGTCGCAGACAGCGCGCCAATATCTGGAAAAATGTATGGACGCCGGCTATACGGTAGCCGACGTGCAAGTAAAACCGGCAAAAAAGTCGCCCACAGCACCATTCACTACCTCGACGCTTCAGCAGGAAGCAAGCCGGAAACTTGGGTACTCGGTGTCGAAAACAATGCGGGTAGCACAAACCCTTTACGAAAACGGATTCATCACCTACATGCGTACCGACTCCGTAAACCTTTCAGAAACAGCACTCGACAACGTACATCAGGCCGTACTTGCTCAGTATGGCGAACGCTATTATCAGAAAAGAATTTTTAAAACCAAGAATGAATCTGCTCAGGAAGCGCACGAAGCCATTCGTCCTACCGACATGAGCACTACTTATATTACCGACCCCGATGGGAAGCGCCTGTACGACCTGATATGGAAACGCACGATGGCCTGTCAGATGGCGGACGCACAAATAGAGCGCACCATTGCCAAGATTTCCATCTCTACGCAACCCGACCCCCTTACCGCCACCGGCGAGGTGCTGAAATTCGATGGCTTTCTGAAAGTATATACCGAGGGCCGCGATGATGAAGATGGCGAAGAAGAAAGCAGCTCCATGCTGCCGCCGCTTACTGCGGGTCAGGCCCTGGCATTTGAAGAGATGCGCGCCACGCAGAGGTTTACCCGCCCTCAGCCCCGATACACGGAGGCATCACTGGTAAAAAAACTTGAAGAGCTCGGCATAGGGCGTCCGTCCACCTATGCACCCACCATCAGCACGGTGCAACAGCGCGGCTATGTGGAACGCAAAGACAAAGAAGGTCAGAAGCGGGAATATGAGGTGCTTACACTTCGTGCCCGTACGGTGCATTCCAGAAGGGAAACCGAAAATGTGGGTGCCGAACGCGCCAAACTGTTTCCTACAGACCTCGGGATGGTTGTTACAGACTTTCTCAAAGAGCATTTTACCCGGGTTATGGATTATAGTTTCACCGCCCGGATCGAAGAAGAGTTTGACGAGATAGCACAGGGCAAAATGGCCTGGAACCAAATGATTGACAGCTTTTACCATCCTTTTCACGAAAGGGTGGAAAAGACTATTGAAACGGCAGCCAGAGCCAAAGGCGAACGGGAGCTGGGCAAAGATCCGGAAACAGGGAAAGCGGTGATCGCACGCCTCGGAAGGTTTGGACCTATGGTACAGATCGGTGCCGCAGACGAGGAAGAAAAGCCGCGGTTCGCCACACTCAAATCCAGCCAAAGCATTGAGACCATTACGTTAGAGGAAGCACTCGACCTCTTTAAACTTCCGCTGAGCCTTGGATTGTATCAGGAAAAAGAAGTGGTGGTTAACTCCGGTCGCTTCGGCCCCTATGTAAAATGGGGCGAACAATTCATATCCATTCCAAGAAACGAAGATCCGCTTACCGTGGACATGGATCGGGCGATTGAAATCATACAAGAAAAACAACAGGCCGACGCGCCCATCGGCTTCTACGAGCAGAAGCCCGTTACGAAAGGCAAAGGAAGGTTTGGCCCCTTCCTGAAATGGGAAGACCTCTACGTCAATGTGCCGAAGAAATATGACTTCGACCATTTATCGCAGAAGGATATTGACGAGCTGATCAGTGCTAAACAACAAAAAGAAGCCAACCGGTACATACGGCAGTGGAACGAGGAAAAAATTGCGATTGAAAACGGAAGATGGGGACCCTTTATCCGCTTTGGCAAGATGATGCTGAAGATGGGCAAAAAGGCAGACGGCTCGAAATACGAAGCTTCAGACCTCGGTGAAATTTCTCTCGAAGAAGTAAAAAGTATGATTGTGGCGCAGGTGCCGGATGCCTTTGTTGAAAAACCAAAGAAAGCTCGTGCCGCTGCCAATAAGGGAGCCACAAAAAAAGCCGCTGCAAAAAAATCTGTCGCCAAAAAACCGGCGGCCAAAAAATCGGCAACAAAGAAAAAATAAGGCAGCGAAGCGGTGCAAAAAAACCTGGGCAGACCAGATACAGGCAATTGCATTTTTGTTGTAAATTTCTTTGTACTGAAAAGGAATCAGCTATGAGGGAGAACAAGGAAGTTACGGCGCTGTTAAGACTGATTGACGATCCGGACGATGAGGTATTTCATACGGTGTGTGAAAAAATACTTCATTATGGCCGATCCATCATTCCCAATTTGGAAAGTCTTTGGGAGCATACGCAGGACGAATCTGTTCAGGAACGGATCGAACAGTTGATTCACCGGGTACATTTTCAGGATCTGCAGGAAGAGTTTCTGCAATGGAGCCAGTCCAAAAGGCCTGAAATATTGAGAGGTGCTATTTTGGTTGCCCGCTACCAGTTTCCGGATCTCAATGTGCCCTACCTACTCTCCGAGTTCGACCAGATACGGCGCAACATCTGGCTGGAACTTAATAATTATCTTACGCCCCTCGAGCAGGTCAATGTTTTTAACTCCATACTATATAGTTACTACAAACTGCAGGGACATGAGCTTACGGAAAGAGATCCGAAATACTTTTTCATCAATCAGGTAATAGAAAGCCGGCAGGGCAATTCTTACACCCTCGGGATACTCTATCTCTCCCTTTGTGAACTGCTCGATATCCCCATTTTTGCCGTAGATGTACCGCGTCAGTTCATCTTCGCCTATATTGATACCCTGTATCATTTTTATAATCCGGATAACGAAGGCATCCAGCAAATTCAATTTTTTCTCGACCCGCTCAATGGTATGGTGTACACTCAGAAGGACGTGGATACTTACCTCAAAAAAATCAATGCTTTTGACAAGGACAGCTACTATAACCCGCTGACGACGGTAAGAGTAATCACGAAAATGCTGGAAGAGCTGTGCCTCTGCTACCGCTACAGGCGCGAGGATCAGAAAGCAGACGAGATTCAGCAACTCATAAACCTGATCGTCACCGACAGCGCACACGGAGATCAACTATAAGAACGCGCAATCAGCATGAGATCGGCCAGCACTATGGCAGTAACCGCCTCTACTACCACCGGCACGCGAAGTGCGATACACAGATCATGGCGACCTTTTACTTCAAATGACTCAACCTTACCGGTGGCCCGGCTCCAGGATTGCTGCGGGCGCGGTGTGCTGCTTGTAGGTTTCACCGCTACACGAAAGCAGAGTTCATTGCCGTTGGAGATACCACCATTGATGCCGCCGGCGTGGTTTGTTGCCGTTTTGCCCGAGCCATCTTTTAGCATGTCGTTGTGAGCGCTCCCCGTCATGGCCGCAGCCGCAAAACCGGAGCCAAACTCTATACCTTTTACCGCCGGAATTGAAAAAACAGCCTGACTTATTAATGACTCCAGAGAATGGAAAAAAGGCTCACCCAGACCAATCGGCAAATTCGACACCCGGCAGGTCACAATGCCTCCTATACTGTCCTGCTCCGCCACTGCCTTAGCCACTGCCGCTTCCACATCTTCCATGCCGCCCGCTTCTGTTAGCGTAGCGTGCACCTCGCTGCTACCGAGCATCTTCTTGGCTACCACGCCGGCCGCTACCAGAGCCACAGTGAGCCGGCCGCTACTGTGGCCGCCACCGCGATAATCGTTGAACCCACGATATTTTTCATGCAGGACAAAATCTGCATGTCCGGGCCTCGGTATATCGCGGATACGATCGTAATCGCCGGACTTTGTATTTCCGTTCCTGAAAACAATGGTGAGGGGGGCCCCCGTCGTATTGCCGTTGAACCATCCGCTGATCAACTCCGGACGGTCGTCTTCGCGGCGCGGCGTAGTACCGGTTGCCCCAGCCTTTCTACGGTCGAGATCGGCTAAGAAATCAGACTCTTCGAGTGCGATGCCGGCAGGACAGCCATCGAGGATGATGCCAACAAAAGGTCCATGGCTTTCGCCGAATAGGGAGATTCTCAATAAACGTCCGAAGCTATTCATAACTACTCTTCGCTTTTTTCGCAAATAATGCCTAAAGATGATAAATGATGAAAAAAATCAGGGTAAGATTTATGAACCGCCTCTGCATGAAGCACGGTGACCGTACCGGCGGCCCTTAGCGCCCCCACCGCCGTAGCCATAGCAATGCGATGGTCACCGGCAGAAGAAATGGCAGCGGCACGAAAGGTCTTTCTACCCGTAACAAACAGACAATTGTCGTCGTACCGATGATCTATACCGAAACCACCGAGCATTGCGCTGATGGTAGCGGCCCGGTCGCTTTCTTTGTGTCGGAGCCGATGGACACCTCTGAGGCGGGACGTACCATCAGCGGCCCCCGCCAGTATAGAAACTATAGGAAACAGGTCGGGGCAATGCGTAAGATCGGCCTCGAAGGCATGTAGCGGAGCTGCGTTTAGAAAGATTGTATCGTCATTCCAGACGGTGTCAAGTCCAGCAGCCTTCAATAGGTCCACAATATGCACGTCAGCCTGCCGGGAGGTCTTGCGTACACCCGTCACTGTGATACTGCCGGCTATAGCTGCCGCCACCAGCCAGTTCGCGGCACCGCTCCAATCTCTTTCTATCGTCAATTCTATCGGGGACTTTGGTTTAGACAAGGAAGGGTAGACCATGAACCTTTCATAGTCTTCGTTGATGATATTTTTACCAAAGCAACCGAGCATCTCCAACGTCATGTCAATATAGGGCCGACTGTTAAGGCGTTCAACATGTACTTGTACCGCATTTCTGGCACCGAAAGCAAAAGCGAACAAAATTCCTGTTAAGAGCTGCGAGCCGCTGCTACCATCGAGGGTAATATTCCTGATCTGCAGCGGACCATCCATGTGTAATGGAAGAAACGATCCGGAACCCGCAATGTTGACGCCGAGGTGGGTCAACGTCTCCCTCATGCCCTGCATTGGCCTGTTCAGCAAACTGCCGCTACCCTGCACCTCGAGATGTGTTACCCGGCTCAGGGCCACCGGCGTAAACAGCCGTGCCGCCAGACCACTTTCACCACAATGAATCCGGGCGGAGCCGGAAGGTAAAAATCGAGACCGGACAGAAAGCCATCCGCCTAATTGCTCTTCGACTTCAGCACCTAAGGAACGAATGATTTGAAGTGCTGCTTTATCGTCGGCCGAAAAACCCGGACAGTGTATGATGGTTTCACCCGGGTGCAGAAGGGCTGCAGCACATGCCCGTTGCATCATGCTTTTAGAAGGAGGGGCTTCGACCCTTCCTGAAGGTGCCGAGGGACTAATCTTTATGTTCATCCGAAAATAAAGTCAGCGTCTTCCGAAGGCGATCCAAACCGATGCGCTCGATCCGCGACTTTCCAATCGCTTCCAGCACAATAAAATCTATGGAATCGTCTCTTCGCTTTTTGTCCATTTTTATTTGGGTCATCACCTCATCCACATTGAAGCGAAACGACACTGGCAGGTGCCATGCCTGCAAAGCCCGCCCAAGAGCCTGAGTTTCCGCAGGAGCAAGACCCGAAATTTCTTCAGAAAGTTTAGAGGCTACAAGCATCCCCACAGCAACAGCATAGCCGTGGGGCAGTTCATACAGATTCTCTACTGCGTGGCCTACCGTATGTCCAAAGTTGAGCAGTTTGCGTTCGTGCCGCTCAAATTCATCGAGTGCTACAATTTTATTTTTCCAGGAAACACATTGATCGATCACTTCGCTAAGTAAAACTGCGTTTTTGCACAAAGTTTCAGGCGCCTCTTCGGTAACCTTCTCAAAAAGAAATTTATCAAAAAGACAACCGTATTTGATCACTTCTGCCATACCATTGTTCCACTGAAGGGCAGGCAGGGTTTGTAAAAATTGAAGATCAAAAAGGATGAAATCAGGCTGACGAATGGTTCCGAGTACATTTTTGAAGCTGTCGTAGTTCACGCCGTTTTTCCCCCCGATGGCCGCATCCACCATAGCCAGCAAGGTAGTCGGGATATAACCTACTGCAAGCCCCCTCATAAATAATGATGCTGCCAGGCCGGTGATATCGGTAAGGACACCGCCGCCGACACCAACCAACATTGTGGACCGGTCTGCCCCAAGTTCTATCAGACGTTCGGTAATCATCCCAATCGTCTTCAGGCGTTTTTGCTTTTCTCCCTCTGGCAGTACAATTACATCAGCATCCTGAAAAAAGGCACGGTGCAGGCGGAAGACAGTTTCGTCGGTAAGGAATACCATACGGCTGGTGCCGGCCAGTGCCGGAAGCGCTTCCTTTGCATCGCCAAAACGATAGAGAACGGTGCCACTTGAAAACTGCCTTGTGTATTCCATAGTCGAAGATTGAGATGATTACATTTTTTCCGGAAGACTGATGCCACAAAGATGCATGGCATGCCTTAAGATCGAAGCCGTCATAATGATCAACATCAACCTGAGCTGCTTTTTCTCTTCGTTTTCGGCATGCGCAATGCTGTGCTCATCGTAAAACGAATTGAACTGCTGAGCGAGTTGAAAGGCATAATTGCATAATGCTGAAGGATTATACTCCGTAGCTGCCGCCTCCAGTACCGTGGGGTATTGTTCGAGAATCACCGCCAGCTTTTTCTCTCCTGCAGCAAAAGGTTGTTGAAGGGTAAGCGACTGAAACCTTGTGCTGTCGGGACTTAAGGGACATTGTTCTTTTCGGAGAATGGAACAAATGCGCGCATGAGCATACTGAATGAATGTGGCCGTAAACCCATGCAGGTCTATTGATTCTTTGGGATCGAAAATCATTTTCTTCCTCGGATCCACCCGCAGCAGATAGAACTTCAATGCACCCAAACCGATCATTTCGTACAGCCGCTGCAATTCTTCTTCAGTAAAGCCCTCTGTTTTGCCCGCTTGTTCGGTTTGTTCTTTTGCCAGCCGTATCATTTCGTCCATCATATCATCGGCATCCACCACGGTGCCTTCGCGGCTCTTCATTCTTCCGCTGGGCAGCTCCACCATTCCGTAAGACAAATGGAAAATACCATCGGCGCAAGGCTCACCGAGCTTTTTCAAAATAAGCTTCAGCACCTGCATATGGTAGTTCTGCTCGTCGGCAATCACATAGATGCTTTGGTCGAGCTGATAATCGCTGTGTTTCAACCGGGCGGTTCCGAGATCCTGGGTAATGTACACGGAAGTGCCGTCGCCTCTCAGCAGCAGTTTCTGGTCGAGGCCTTCTTCCGTAAGGTCAATCCATACCGAGCCATCATCTTTTCTGAACAAAACAGACTTTGCGAGCCCTTCTTCTACAATGTTTTTACCCAGAAGATAGGTATTGCTCTCATAGTACCATCTATCGAAGTCTACACCGAGGCGCTGGTAACTTTTATGAAAACCTTCATATACCCAGCCATTCATTTTCTCCCACAGTTGGCGTGTTGCAGGATCGTTTGCCTCCCACTTTCGTAGCATTTCCTGTGCTTCCTTCATGATTGGAGCCTCTTTCTCTGCAGTGGCCTCATCCATACCCTTCTCCATCAACCCGGCAACTTCAGCTTTGTAAGCCTCGTTAAAGCGCACGTAGTAATCGCCGACAAGATGGTCCCCTTTTTCGCCAGTGCTTTCGGGAGTGGCACCATTTGCATATCGCTGCCAGGCGATCATGGACTTGCAGATATGTATGCCACGGTCGTTTACCAGATTGGCCTTCACCACCTGATGGCCATTAGCCTTCAGCACTTCGCTCACGGCATACCCCAGAAAGATATTACGCAGGTGGCCAAAATGCAGGGGCTTATTTGTATTTGGTGACGAATACTCGACCATGATGCGGCGGTCATGTTTCGCTTTTTCTCCAAAATGAGGATCGTTAAAATGATTGAGCAGGAACGAAAACCAGTAGTGGTCCCTGACCGTGAGATTTAAAAAACCGCTTACTACTTCGAACGAAGCAAAAAGCCCGGTGTTTTCTACGAGGTATGTACCGAGCTGACGACCAAGCTCATCCGGGCGCATGCGCAGCAGCTTGACAAAGGGAAAGAGTACAATTGTATAATCGCCCTGAAACTCCGGTTTAGTCTGGTTGACCGTAACCGGGAGGTCCGAAAAAGAAGCTTCGGGAAATAAATGGGTTAATGCATCTTCAGCAGCAAACCTTATCTGCGCGGCAAGCGTCATCTGTATGTATGTTTTGCAGCAAAAATAGTCGTTTGCGGGCGATGAAGGTTGCACTTGTAGCAGGCATGCCTAACGTAAAACTTATGTCAATTTCGAACAGCAGACTCTTTTACAAAAGGACAATAGGCAATAACCGCTATCTTTGCTTCCTTTGTAATGTTTACATGAAAAAATTACTGTTTCCTTTCCTGATCTTAACGATGGCCTTGTGTGTGCAGAGCTGTTCGGAAGACTTTGATATTGCAGCCCCCTACAAACAATATACAGTGGTTTACGGTGTGCTGGACATGAAAGATACGGCGCACTATATCCGCATTCAGAAGAGCTTTCTTGATGAAACAAAAAATGCTTTTGATATGGCAAAGGTATCCGACTCTAATTTTTACAAAGAGTCGGAGCTGGAGGTAATGATCAAAGAAATTTCCGGAGGTGCTGCGATCGGGGAGCCAATCGTTTTGAAACGGGTCGATATGAACCTGGAGGGATACCCTAAGGACTCGGGAGCATTTTTTACGAGCCCAAACTACGGCTATAAGTTTACGAAGCCGCTCAATTCAAATTATCAGTACCGGCTGGTGATCAATAATCTTGCTAATCATACTATGGACTCAGCCGATATTGAGCTGGTAGACACTACCAGGTTTACGTTCCGCTCTGAAATACCCGCACTAAACTTTGCAACCACTTCTACAAACTTTTCCGGTGCAGTTTTTCAGATTTATGTGGTGCCCGGCACTGCCAAATACGTTGAAGGTGTTGTGCGTTTTCGCTGGGTGGAACGGCCCGTTGCGGTTACCACCGGAGGTATGCATGACTCTGCCGACTTTGTATTTGCCCAGTTGAGCACTAAAGACGAGGTAGCGAGCGGCAAGCTTTCCGTGGAAAACGTACGTTTTTACAACTTTCTTAATTCAGCAATGGGCCCGGCACCCGAGGGAATTGGCCGATATATGGACAGTGTAGATATCATCATCTACGGCGCCGGTCCGGAATACGCTGACTATCTGAAAACTGCCGAGCTACAATCCAGCGGACTCTCCGGCGATCAGATCAAGCCCTTGTACACGAACATCAGAGGCAATGACGTATTCGGATTGTTCACGTCCAAAACTTCAAAAGTGCTGAAGAATCGTTTTATCACAAGCGCCACGATTGATTCTCTGCGGCTGAGTACCCGCACCAAGGCGTTGAACATTCAGGGATACTACAAACCATAACATCCATTTTCATTTACCCCGGTGTTACTCAACGCGCGAAATATCATTTTGTCCGTCATTGACTTTTTCTATAAGCCATTTTCACGGTGGATAGACCTGCAGACCTTTCGCTATCTGGCCTGCGGCGGGTCGAATACGGTGCTGGATATTGTCATCTATTTTATCAGTTACAACTTCATTCTGCACAAAGAACCCGTGCATATTGCGGGTATCACCATTGCATCGCACATCTTTGCCTTTATCATGTCATTTAGCGTGAGCTTTCCTCTGGGCTTTGCGCTCTCCAAATATGTAGTTTTTACCGAATCGAACCTGCGCGGGCGCGTACAGCTTTTTCGCTATGCCCTGCTGGTGAGCTCCTGCATTTTGCTGAACTACGTGTTTTTAAAACTCTTTGTGGAATACTTCCACTTTTTCCCGACCCCTTCAAAAACGCTCACCACGGCCATCGTAGCCGTTTTCAGCTATATCTCGCAGCGCAATTTTACATTTAAAGTGAAAGAGGCGCTGGTAGAAAGCAAAGAAACCATGCTGTAAAATCCGGCCGAGAAGGCAAGCGGGCTAAAAGGCTTTGCCCTTACCTTTGCATCCTTATGACGCTGGAGCAAATAAAGGAAATGCGCGAGCGGGTGCAGCATTTACAACGCTTTCTGAAGGTTGACGAACGTAAAGTCAAGATAGAAAATGACCGCACATTGACTTTGTCGCCTGGTTTTTGGGACGACAATGCACGCGCCACGTCCATCCTCAAAGAAATAAAGATCAACGAATACTGGCTGCAACTTTACAACCGTGTAGCCACAGCCGTGGAGGATTTTGCCGTGTTGTTCGAGTTTTGGAAGGCAGGCGAGACCAGTGAAGACGAGGCCCGCGAAAGCTACGAACAGGCACTGAAAGACCTTGACGAACTCGAATTCAAATCTACGCTCAACGAACCCGAAGACGAAATGCCTGCCGTAATGGTAATCAACTCTGGTGCGGGAGGTACGGAAAGCCAGGACTGGGCCGAGATGCTGTTGCGCATGTATCGCATGTATGGTGAGAAGCAAGGCTGGAAACTATCGGAGATCGATGTGCAGTATGGAGATGGTGCGGGCATAAAACAAGCAACCCTGGAGTTTGACGGAGCTTTTGCCTATGGACTGCTCAAGGCTGAAAGCGGCGTACACCGGCTGGTACGCATTTCGCCGTTCGACAGTAATGCACGACGGCATACTTCTTTTGCTTCGGTATTTGTGTATCCCCTTATCGATGACACCATAGAAATAGACGTAAACCCGGCAGATCTGGAATGGGAATTCTATCGGTCCGGAGGTAAGGGCGGACAAAATGTAAACAAAGTGGAAACCGCGGTACGCCTGAAGCACCTGCCCACAGGCATTATCGTAGAATGCCAGCAGGCCCGCACGCAGGGAGAAAACCGTGAAAAAGCCTTGACCATGCTGAAGAGCCGGCTGTACGAAGAAGAACTGCGGCGTAGGGAAGAACTGAAAAATGCCGCTAATGCTGGCAAGAAAAAAATTGAATGGGGATCTCAAATACGGTCTTATGTATTCCATCCCTACAAAATGATCAAAGACCATCGCACCGACTACGAAGTAGGCAACGTGCAGCCGGTAATGGATGGAGAACTGGACGACTTCATTAAAGCCTACCTGATGAGTGTAAAAGAAGAAGTATAAGTTTGGCTACAGACAATACGATCAAGAAAGTTTTTGACAGCAGCCTCCTGCGCAGGATATTTTCCTTTGCAAGCCCCTATCGGGGGAGTCTTCGGTTTGCGATTACCATGTCTGTGATCCTGGCAGGGCTGGCACCTCTGCGTCCCTATCTGATCCAGCTTTCGGTAGATAAATATATTGCCCACAACCTGCTGCACGGCCTGGTGTTGCTCAGCATATTCCACCTGGGCATACTGCTGCTGGAAAGCGGACTGAGGTTTTGGTTTCTGTATCGTATCAACTGGCTTGGGCAGACCGTGGTTAACGATATACGCAAACATGTATTTCGAAAAGTCATTCATCAGCAGGTAGCTTACTACGACAAGACGGCCATCGGCACACTTACTACCCGCACCATCAACGACATAGAGGCGGTGAACGATGTTTTTTCGGAAGGGATTATTTCGATTGTAGCTGATATCCTCACCATTATTGCCATCATCATCGTTATGCTCATCACCGATTGGAAGCTCACGCTGATCTGTCTCGTCACTTTCCCATTCCTGATCGTCGCTACGTATTTCTTTAAGGAAAGTGTCAACAAATCATTTCAGCGCGTACGCAATGCAGTGGCTGCGCTCAACGCTTTTACGCAGGAGCATATTACCGGTATGTATCTTGTTCAGGCATTTGCGGCAGAACAGCGTGAGATGAATAAGTTTAACGAGATCAACAAAGAACACCGGAATGCCAATGTAAAAGCCATTTTCGCCTATTCTGTCTTCTTTCCTGTGGTAGAAATCATTCTGGCCATTTCGATGGGATTGCTGGTGTGGTGGGGTGCGTATCGTATGCTTCACTACGAGGTGACGGCAGGTGTGGTCATTGCCTTTGTGATGTACCTCAATCTGCTTTTTCGCCCGCTGCGCATGCTTGCCGACAAGTTCAACGTACTTCAGATGGGCATGATCGCCGGCGAGCGCATCTTCACAGTACTGGATAGTGAAGAACACCTCAAAAACGATGGAACCCTTAGGCCGGAAAAAATCGACGGCCGGGTGACTTTTGATGAGGTACACTTTAGTTACAAAGCCGGTGTGCCCGTACTGAAGGGAATTTCTTTTGACCTTGCACCGGGGAAAACGCTTGCGGTGGTGGGGCATACAGGTGCGGGCAAAACCTCGATCATCAGTATCTTAAACAGATTATACGAAATTCAGCAGGGCACAATCCGGATTGACGATAAGGATATACGCGAGTACGACCTCGATTTCCTGCGGGCACATATCGGCATCGTTTTGCAAGACGTGTTTCTCTTCTCCGGCACAATACTCGAAAACATTACTCTGCGCAATACGGAGATCACGCTGGAACAAGTGGAAGATGTGACGAAAATGTTGGGCATCCACCAGTTTATCTGCAGCCTGCCGGGTGGCTATCATTTTGACGTAAGGGAGCGCGGAAATACGCTTTCTCAGGGTCAAAGGCAGTTACTGTCCTTTGCCAGGGCTCTATTATACAATCCGTCCATTCTTGTGCTCGACGAGGCCACTTCTTCTGTAGATAGCGAGAGCGAATTGTTGATTCAGCATGCAATTGACACCCTGATAAAGGGGCGTACATCTATTGTTATTGCACACCGGCTTTCTACCATCAGGAAGGCTGATCAGATTATTGTTATGGATAAAGGCCGCATCCTGGAGCGTGGCAGCCACAGTTCGCTGTTGCAGCAACAAGGCCATTACTACCAACTTTACAAAGCAGTAGAAAAACACGAAGAGGAAAAGACACTGTAAGAAGCCCCTGCCGCCATACAGATATCCTTCAGCAAACTCCTTTGCTCCGTACCTCTCAGAATCCTTTATTTTGCGTGATTTATGAAAGTATGGTGCGGAGTCCTGGGGATCTTACTGGCGTGGCCGTGTATGGCGCAGCAAAATGTATCGAAAACCACGAGTGTATTTAGCGAGGAAGGCAAGCTACAAATGACCATTAGCTACGACCCTTCCTGCGCCTGCCGCAGCTACACAGAATACTACCCCGATGGAAAGGTGTATGCAAAAAGGCAGTTTAAGGTGGTAGATAAAGGCGAATACGTGGACGGTGAGGACGTAACCTATTATCACGATGGCACCATCAAACAATATAAACTATGGAAGCAGGCTCTACCTTCGGGTAAGGCATTCTTCAACTATGAAAACGGAAAAACCGAACACGAAGAATACTATGCAGAGAACTACAAATCCGGCACATGGCAATACTTCGATCGCAACGGAGCACTCATTGCCTCCGTTACTTTTATCGGCAAGCTCAATGCATGGAATGGAAAACGGCGCGACTATATCGTGAAACGATACCAGGACGGTAAATTGCTTTATACAGAAGAGTTCAAAAACGGGAAGCTCATTCGCTCCGACAAAAAAACCGCTACGGTCACTGCAGGAAAAGCACCGAACAATCCTGTTTCCGGTATTGAAAGTGGAGAAACCTTGTTTCGCCTTAAATGCGCGGCTTGTCACAGCTTTAATAAAAATGGCTATGGTCCGTCATTAGCAGGAGTTACAAAACGGCGCAGCAAAATCTGGTTGCACAAAATGATTGTTGACGGGATGAAGCTGGTAGAACAGGGAGACAAAGAAGCCCTGGCTGTGTATCACCTCTATGGCAATAAAAAACACATCCCTCAGACCCAACTTTCAGAGCAGCAGGTCGATGCAATCATTCGCTTTCTGTATCAACAGGATTGAAAGCGCAGCGGTAGGTACCGGAATCCACAAAAGACACCGAAAATGAAAAGGGCTGCCCGAAAGCAGCCCATTTCATTTGGTATTTCAAGTGATACTATTTCTTGTTCACTTTGATGACCTCGTTGTGTGTATTATCGCTATACTTAACGAAGTACATACCTTCTGCCAGACCGTGCATATCTATTTCTGCATACTGATCTGTCATAGAAATCACCTTGATGGTTTTTCCAGCAGCATCTGAAATGGTGATCAATGCACTGTTGTCAGTCGTTCCATGAGCCTTCACCATCAGCTTGTCGCCAACAGGGTTCGGGAACGCTTCTACTGCAAAAGAACCACCTTTCACGTAGGCTGTCACCACTTCTGAGTAGGACTCTTTGCCCGATCCTGTTACCGTCTTGAGGCGGTAGTAGTTAAGACCAGACACCGGAGCTTCATCCCAGTATGTGTACGTAGCCGGTTGACCCTTAGCTTCTATAGTCGCCAGTTTGCTGTAGTCGCGGCCATTGCTGCTTCTTTCGAGAACAAAGAAATCTCCCGGATCTTCTGAAGAAGTCTTCCAGTCAATTCTGTTTCTGTTTTCAACATTGGTGGCATTGATATCCAGCAATTTGATCTCCAGCGGAACGCCTGTAGCTGTAAGCGTAAACGGACCGCCATTACCAGAACCATATCCGCCTACCAACACATAATAAGTAGTGTTGCTCACCGCCGAGAACGATGTTTCAGAGAGGACTCCGCAGAAGTCATCGTTGTAGGTAACACAGGAAATAAAGCTACCACAGCTACCATCGTACACCCGGATGTAGGAATCCCAGCTAGATGATGAAGTACACAAGGAAAGTGTCAATGTACCCGAAGCTACCGGAGTAACCGTGTACCACAAACCTTTGTAAAAACCACTGGTAGCACTTCCGCAGCTTACAGATGGCGGAGCATCGTCTGTTGCGTTCGTATTGTCGCCTGTGATGATACCATTCCAGGGTACAGGTACTGCACCGCCGCAGGTATCGTTGGTAATGGGCGTAAGCATTGTCAGGGAAGTCCAGGCTGAGTATCCGTTAGAACCGCAATCCGTGCGTACGTGCAAATAGTAGGTGCTATTCGCATTAAGTCCCGGATAAGTTGGCGGCGTATTGGAGGCAGTAGTCATGATCGTGCTGCTCGAATTGGGTGCCAGTGTGCTCGTCTGATCTATTGCATACTCATAACCAACGGCTCCTACCACTGTATTCCAGGTTACGTCTGCGCTGGTAGTGGTAGGATAAGTGGCTGCAAGTCCGGACGGTGTAAGACATGAAGGCGTCTCAGCGATAGAGATATCATCGATTGAGATATCGCCCGCGAAGCTGGTACCTTGTGTGCCCTGGAACCTGATCTGAACGGTGCTGTTATAGCCAGCCAAAGAAACACTTCTTTGCAGCCATGCACCCGCCTGTGAGGCCTGCTGTGCACCGATAAGACTATCTATCGGATTCCATGTAGTTCCGTTTGTTGAAGCCAGAATCACAAGTTTGTTGATATTGGTACCGAACATATGATACCAGAACGACAACTGCGGAACCGTAAGCCCTGATACATCAACCAGTGGCGTTGTCAGGTCTGCAATGTCTGTACCCGTGAAAGAACCGTAAGACGCTTCCGTGAAGAAGAAGTGAGTTCCGCTGTGTGCAGAAGTAGGACCGGTACCGCTCGAGGGTGTAGTACCCGTTCCGCTCACCTGCCATGAATACACAAAACCTGGGGTTGGGTTAGCCAGCCAGCACTCGGAGAGTGGACCTGTACCGCTATTAGCAGGTTGTGATTCCACATCATAAGTCCAGGGAGCAGTGATGGTGCTTGACATAGATACTACATTGGAAGTATCCGACAGGCCGCTTCCGCTACAGGTTACAATCATACGGTAGTCTGTAGGTGTTGAGATACCCGAAGGCTCCGTGTAGGATGTGTTTGTAGCTGTAGGAATATCAGTCCATGTGTTCGCACCGCCCGGAGAAGTCTGCCATTGGTAGGTAATACCCGCACCATAAGTGAATGCAGTATCAGTTACCGTAAACGGAATGCCGGAGCATGCGCTTGCAGGACCATAAGCCGTACCGGCTACAGGTGTACCTGTACAAGCTGCAGCAGCAGTGATGTTGATGGTATAATCTTCAGTTTCGCCATATCCAAAAGAAAGACATGGGGTAAGACCAGTTCCTGAATATCCTTCCGCAGCTATTACTCTCATACCTGTGTTACCCGGTACTGCTGATGGAGGAATGTTGAAAGAACCTGTGATATTTCTCGGACCCTGTGCTGTTGCAGGTTCTACGAACACTTGCTCGCCCGGATCGCTGAAACTTCCATTCTGGTTAAAGTCAATCCAGATGGAAGCACCGAATGAATAATAGCTCGGACCATCACACTCATCTTCCTGGATCGTGAACGAAACGGACTGACCTTGCTGAACTGATGTCAAAGCGCCAAGCGAAGTGAAATTAGAATAACGGCTCAGCATAGAACCCGCACCCGGCGCAGGCGTAGTACATCCGTTAGTTCCTGCATAAGCTGCCGGAGTTGAAGCACCGTTTACGGTTACTGAATAGATTTCTTCGTCGCCTGTGTATAGTGCCGCAGAAGCGCAGTAGCAGCTATAGAACGGACTCATACCCACAGTCAGAATGTTCGAAGTATCTGAGCTGGATGAGTTGGCACATACAATGTACATGCGGTAGTCCGTAGCCGAAGTAATACCACCCGAAACCGTGTAAGACGGATTGGTTGCACCCATAATGTCGGTCCACAAACCTGAGCCGGAAGGTGCAGTTTGCCATTGTACGGTGATGCCCTGGCCAATTGTGTAAGTAGAGTTCGCAATGCTGAAAGTTGCGTTCGCACAAACGTCTATTGGACCTGTGGCCGTACCTGCACTTGGCGTACCTGTACAGTTGGTGGTTTGCATGATTTCAATCACGTAGTCTTCTGTCTCGTAGTCATCAAAGGTTGTACAGGCATCCAAAGGACTGTAACCTGTGTAGAACAACCTTACGCGCATTCCGGTATAGCCAGGTATGGCCGTAAGAGGCACGTTGAATGATGCAGTACCATTAGTATTGTTCCAGGTCGGGTTGATAAACTCAGCCGAGTCAAATGTTCCGCTCTGATCGTAGTCAATCCAAACACCGGCATAGTAACCTGAGTACGGAGCCATAAGATTCAGGGTGTAGCTTACGCCCTGTGTCAGTTGCGCTGTAGTAGTTGTAGTAGTCGGGTAGAACAAAGTGTAGCCGGTAGGCGACGAGGTAGAAGAAGTATTATTGTTCAGCGTAGTCGTTGGAATTTCTACACTGGTAAGGTAGTTAATAGGATAGCTGTTCAACTGGCTACCTGTCTTAGGACCACAATAACAGATGTAGAACGGACTAATAGTTACTGATACCGTGTTCGAGATGTCGAACTGGCCACCGTTGGCACAGGTTACTACAGCATGGTAGTCCATGGGCGAAGTGATACCCGCGCTTACCGTGTAAAGAGGCTGCGTGGCACCAGGAATCGGTGTCCAGAGACCAGCACCGGCAGGAGATTCTTCCCACTGTACGCTAACGCCAAGACCCACTGAATTACCCGTAAGCTGCAGGTTGAAGGCTACGCCTGCACAAGTATCTACAGGACCTGTCGCAAAACCGGCAGTGGGTGTACCAGAACAAGGCACTGCAGCCGCTATGGTGAGCACGTAATCTTCTGTCTCGTAGTCATAGGCAGGCTGACAAGCCATGGTATTGTTGTAGCTATTCCAGTAAGTACGCAAACGCATGCCGGTAAGACCAGGCGTAGCCGTAAGCGGAACTGTGAAAGTTGCTGTACCCGAAAGACTGTTGTAGGTCACCGGAATGTACTCGGAGGTATCGAATGTTCCGCTACCATCATAGTCGATCCATACACCGGTATAGTATCCCGAGTAAGCCAGCGTGGTGTTAAGCTGGTATTGCACACCCTGAGTCAACGTCGCAGTAGTGTTGGTCGTTGTGGGATAATACAGCGTATAACCATTTGAGGTTGTCGTCGGATTAGCCAGTGTAGTGGTAGGGATAGCTACGTTTGTCAGATAGTTTGATCCGAAACCAGAATTAAGCGTTACGCCTGTAGCCGGACCGCAATAACAAACATAGAACGGACTCACACCAACAGAAACTGTAGTAGAGTTAGCAAAACCACCGCCGTTGGCACAAGTTACTACTGCATGGTAATCCATAGCCGAAGTAATACCCGCACTAACGGTATAAGTAGAATTGGTTGCATTGGGAATGGGAGTCCAAAGACCACTGCCTGCAGGAGACTCTTCCCACTGAATGGAAATACCCGAGAAAGAAGAAGAGAAACCAGTCAGGGAAAGATTGAATGCGGTGTTAGGACACACAGTAGAGGAACTTGCGTTCGCTGTACCACCAGTAGGGCTACCAGAGCAAGCTGGCGGAGTGTAGATGTCAACAAGATAATCTTCAGTTTCACCATAGCCATATGTACCGCAAGGTGTTGACGAGGTGCTTCCACCTTCGATCAGCGACACGCGCATACGGGTGGTACCCAGTGTAGCCGTTGAAGGTATTGAGAGAAGACCTGAAAGAATATATCCGCTGGGCGAATAAGTAAATCCACCCTGATACACTACTTCTTCTCCGGGGTCAGTGAATGACCCGTTTTGGTTGAAGTCTATCCAAATCTTCATTGCAGCACCATAAGAGCCGCCGCATGAACCCGCATTTACAGACCAGGGCACAGTGGTACCGGCACCTAAACCCGCTGCAGGTAATACAGTGGTGTAATCTGTGTACAGATTGTTGCCTGAAGAACAAGTGGAGGTGTTGTTCAGCGTATCTACGGTTACATTAATATTTCACCGTCACCCGTAAACTGTGCACCGGTAGTACAGTAACAGTTGTAGAACGGATTCACAGAAACAGTTACTAAAGATGAGGTATCGCTCGCGCTCGAAGAAGTACAAGTGATGATAGCTGCAAAATCAGTGTTCGCACTAATCGTAGTGCTGTAAGTGCTCAAAGTAGCACCAGAAATGAGTGACCATGTATTGGCACCTGCTGGCGAAGAAATCCACTGATACGTAAGGCCGGAAGCGGCAGTCTGACCGCTTAAGGACAGGTTTACAGCAGTTGCTGGGCAAACCGCAGCTGCAGAAGCCACCGCGGTACCGCCAGTCGGCGTACCCGTACAGGCTACGTTTGGCGTGTACGTTACAGAGAGCTTAGGCTGCTGTGTAGCCGTAGAACCATAGCCATAAATTTCATAACTGTTTGTAGATCCTCTTACAAAACTGATCACCACTTTAGAGCCCAGATTGTTGGCTACAAGCGTTTGAGCAGCGGCGTTAAGAGACAACGTAATGGTAGTGGCTGCACCCCATGTTGCAGCATTGAAGTTTGTACCGCTCGTTGCGTCGAGCATGGTGTACAAAGTGGCTCCCGACATTGTAGCGGGATCATTAGTAGCCGTCCACTGGAAACCACCAATATAGTTGGTAGCACCTGAGAGCACGGTGTTGCTCGTGGTCGTAAATTCAAGGCTTACAGCAGTTACGGTAGAACCCGACGGAATGCTGCTCAGGTCGAAAATCGCCCAGCCTCTGTTATTTAACTGTGTTACGTCAATGATGAGGTCATCATTCTTTGTACCGCTGGCATTCACGGAGCCTGTTGCATAACTGCCCGTAGTACCCGTCGCGTTGACCGTCGTGGTAATTTGTGCATTAGCCGCAAGGCTTCCAAACAGCAGAAGCATCAGCAGTAACACAGGCCGGAAAGGAGTGTATACTTTTATTCTCATGTTTTGGATTTTACGTGCCTACTCTGGAAAAGGTTTTCGGCGATCCCTTCTATGTCCAATTGCGAATGGAGGAACAATCTTAATACGTCAAATCGGTCTGAAAAACCAACAATGGGTTTAGTCAGGCCGTAGATATGTCTGGTAGTATTTTACTTATCCAAAATGTTGATAAGCAGAGGCGTGCAAGAGTCTGTCCAAAGTAAATTCCTGGTGCGGGTAAGTCAACAGTGTAGCGTCTAGATTGTTTCCTGGGTAGATCAATGTTATCATGGGTAAAGTCCTAAAAAAATTGTAATGGTTTAGTAAATCTATAGAAAAGAAGTTTTAAAGAAAAAAATCCAAAAGCATAAAATCAATTCTACTTTGTTTCATTCTGAATGCTAAACAGATACTCAAAATTTATTACATGAAGTTAAAAGGGCATTAAAAAAGGGCTGTCCTGGGAAGGACAACCCTTATTATTCCATCAGGATGAGACTGTACTATTGCTTGTTCAGCTTAATTGTTTTTGAGTGTTTGTCATCAATATACTTCACAAAATATACACCCTGAGCAAGGCCCGACATATCACAGTTGTTGACAGCCGCATCAGCCGGTTGCTGCGAAAGTACCTTTCCGGTAACATCGGTGATCAGAATATAAGCGTGATCAGCTCTCTTTCCGTTCACCCTTACCGTGAGCCTGTCTGTAACCGGGTTAGGATAAGCTTCCACCCCAAACGTAGTGCTTTGTTTTACCACGGCACTTACTACTTCACTGTACACAAACCTTTCGGCAGCATCATACATTTTTAGACGATAATAATTGATTCCTTCCAATGGCTGCTCGTCCCAAAGGCTGTATGCCGTCGTTGTTCCGCTTGCCGGCACGGTTCCGATGTAATTGAAATGATCGCCGTCCATACTTCTCTCTACTTCATATCGAATAGCATCGCTATGCTCCGCGCTGATCCAATCCACCCGATTTTTGCTATCTACATTCACTGCGCTGATCTTGAGAAGCCGAATATCGAGCGGCCCTATATTGCCCGTATGGATATAGAACGAACTAAAGCTGCTCACCGGGAAGGTAATTTCCCACCAGTTGTTCGTACTATTCCAGTTCACACTCGTTGGCGTAATGAGTAGCGCGTTGGTTCCGCCAGCGAAAGGACTGCCACTGTATTTTGTAACGCGGATGTTGCTGATGTTGGGATCGCTATTACTGCCAGTTACCGGCATTTGCGGATAGGCACCGGGGGCAGCGTTGTAGGCTGTGAATTCTGATTGCAATGCATACAGTGTAACTGTTGCCCCTCCGTTGCTTGTAGGGGTCACCGTGTAAGAACGTTGCAGATACTTTTGTCCGTTGGGTGCTGTCTGCACTGTACCGGTTACACCCACCGTGGCTACCACACTACCCAAAACATTGCCACCGCTGGCATCCACGATCTTGAGAATCGGGTTGCACGAAGCATCTGTATAAGTGTTGGTGTTTCCATCGGAATGTACATAGGTGTTGGTTGCGCCGTTAGCCGCCAGCGATGAGCCGAGTGAACCTACCGTCACCGTACTTGCATTGCTGGTAATGGTCGAACATCCCGCCGCAGCAGTCATTTGTACTGTGTAAGAACCTGCATCCGACGTGGTGGCATTGGTCAGTATAAGGCTGTTGCTCGTAGCCCCACTGATGTTGCCTCCATTGCTGAGCGGTGTAACTCCTTTATACCATTGATATCCGGCAGCGTTGGTCGCTGCGATGTTCAACTGCAACGTATTGGTGGCGCATAGACTAACAGTAGCAGGTGGCTGTGTAGTTACCAATACTCCCGGATTTACCGAAATCTGAACAGCAACAGAAGTATCTCCCGCGCATGCGCCGCCGGTCACTACCCTGCGGAACCATGTTGTTGCACTGAGTGTACCTGCAGTATATCCCGCTGCATTGGCACCGCCAATATCGCTAAAGCCTCCGGTTGCGCTGCTCGTGCTGCTTTGCCATTGGTAGGTGTACGTTCCGCTGCCGCCGGTAGGCGTACTGCCCGTGAGTGGCGCCGGTGCTATACCCGAACAAATGGTTTGTGAAGCAGAAATTGTATTGCCGGCAATGGGCGGATTAACGGTGATCGTCACAGCAGTCGAAGTGTCTGCGCAGGATCCGGAAACAACATAGCGACGGTAGTAGGTCGTTGCAGAAAGGGTACCTGCAGTATATCCCGCTGCATTGGCACCACCAATATCGCTAAAACCTCCGGTTGCACCGCTCGTGCTGCTTTGCC
>JAFIGV010000006.1 GCA_017849575.1 Flavipsychrobacter sp.
CATTTAAAACTCAACATTCAACATTCTTATGGTGGTATTGCCGAGCGTGTTCACCTCTTCCCATTCCGAACAGAGAAGTTAAGCCGCTCATGGCCGATGGTACTGCACCACAATGCGGGAGAGTAGGTAGCTGCCATATTCTTTTATCAACGCCTCAGAGAAATCTGGGGCGTTGTTGTTTACATCAGGCCGATATTGGCGCTTATCGAAGGCACATACCGTTCTGCTTAGCCGTGAAATCGTGTCAGGCATTCAAAGTATATTTTAACGAGTTTGTAAGCATACCGCAAGGTCCGCTTTCGTATCTTCACTCTTTCCAAAAAAATAGATTTTGTGGGTAGAATCGGTGTTTTGCAAAGAGCATTTTGTTTCGTGTTGTGCGTGGCAATTAGCCTCCATACAACAAATTCAATGGCCGGAAAAAAGCGGGCAGTTCATGCTGGTAAGGAAAGCAATACCATGTCCTGGTCGAAGGATAAAAAACTCACCTGGGATGATTTTCGTGGAAGTATTCCTCACGATGCGGATGAGGTGACGGCTGCTGCTACCTATTGTGGAATTGGCTTCGAGACAAATACTTTTAACAGCGCTCATCCGGAGGCGCTAAAGGTTAATGTTTACAATACATTTTACTTAGACGATTCCTGGGCTCGGCCGGAAGAGCGCAATGAAAAGGTCCTGGCGCATGAACAGGGGCATTTTGACCTCTGCGAGCTCTTCACTCGTAAGCTGAGGCAACGCATGAGCCTTCTGAAGGCAAATCCAGCTACGTTAAAGACTACACTTGCGAACATCTATGAAGAACTGCAGGAAGAATATCGCAGAGAGCAGGAGTCCTATGAAGAGGAAACGGGACACGGGCTGAACCTGGTGCAACAAAAAAAATGGCAAAGCTATCTTCAGCATGCCTTAGGCGCCTCGGAAGATTGGGCCCTAAACTAAAGCGATTTTATAATTAAGAGAGTAGCTTTTGCCGGAGCAGGAATTCTAACTGGTCGTTTGAAATTGCAAGTTTGTCTGTTTTGTCTTTTTCTTCCTGTCTTTTTTGATAAATATCAAAGGCGCGCTGAATGGTCATATCTAGTTCTTCCTCATTCCAGGGCTTACTAAGATAGTGGAAGATCTTCCCCTTGTTTACGGCGTCTATCACCGCATTGAGGTCGGCATAACCCGTAAGCAGGATCCGCATGGGGTCAGGATGTTTTTCGAGAATCTTTTCCAGAAACTCCACACCCGTCATACCCGGCATACGCTGGTCGGTAATGATAATGTGGATCTGATTTTCATCCATGAGGGCTATGGCTTCCTGGCCACTGATGGCGGTGAATACATTATACTTTAGTCTAAAAGTAGCTTTGAAGGATACGAGGTTGTTCATCTCATCATCCACATAAAGTATATTTATTTTCTTATTTGTCATTTCCTGAACTAATTAGCGCTACATTTACCTCGGTTAATGCAAATTAAACAAAATTGTCGTTATTCGAAGCATACCCTTCTGTTTATCTTGCTGTGAAAACTTACATTCCTCAGAGCCTGTTTTCCCCTTTTTCATCCAACAACTATACCAATGGAAATTTTAAAGCAGCGGATGCATCAAGCCGCGCCGAGCAACACTGTATATAAGCCGGAGCTTTTTAGAATCAACAATGAACAGGAAAAGAAAAAAATGTTATCGCTGCTTGCGGCAGACAGTTCTATTATCGTTCAGGATGATATTTCCGGTCAGTTGAGAGAACTGATAAAAAGTTTGCATCCCTCAGAGCGGCTAACGGATGGCCGATATGAAGATCTGATAACAGCACATTTAAAGGGAATACCGGAATCAGAATACGGCGTATGGGTTTACTACCCCTGGAACCGGAAGCTGATCCATCTGCTCGATGAGGAAGAGTTTGTCGAGATCAGAACCAATAGAAATCGCTACAAGATTACACGCGAAGAACAGGCCACCCTTCGACAACGGGTCATAGGCATTGTGGGACTTTCTGTAGGGCAATCCATAGCCCTAACCCTGGCCATGGAACGGACCTGCGGCGAATTGCGGCTGGCAGACTTTGACACAGCCGAACTGAGCAATCTGAACCGAATACGGACAGGTGTACATAACCTCGGGCTCATGAAAACAGTAATTGCCGCCCGGGAGATTGCAGAGATTGACCCTTTTCTGTCCGTGAAAGTTTTTAACGACGGTCTTACCCAGGAGAATATTGATGAGTTTTTCGTCGGCGAAAGGAAACTGGACGTGTTGGTGGAAGTGTGTGACGGTCTCGACATCAAGATTATCAGTCGTTTTAAAGCGCGCTCGCTTGGCATTCCCGTTGTGATGGATACCAACGACCGTGGCATGCTTGACGTAGAACGATTTGACCTTGAACCGGACAGACCTATTTTGCACGGCCTTGCTCAGGGCCTCGACCCTGAGAATATAAAAGGTCTGAGCAATGAAGAAAAGATTCCTTACATCCTGCGTATGGTAGGGGCCGAAACCATTTCTACAAGGCTAAAAGCCTCTATGATTGAAGTGGAGCAGAGTATCAATACCTGGCCTCAGCTTGCCTCATCGGTGGTGCTGGGTGGAGCAGTAACTACAGATGTATGCCGCCGGATCTTATTAGGTCATTATCATGAATCGGGACGCTACTATATAGACATAGATCAGTTGGTGGGCGACAGGAAGGATCAGCAAAAGTCCGGCATGCCGGCTGAGTATTTGTCGCCTCCCGCAAAGAGCAGAGAAGAGCTATTGGCTTCCTGCGACACGTATGAAAGCAATAATCCTACCGAACCATTATCAGATGCTGAACTGAGCAACCTCATCAATGCCGCGGTATCGGCTCCTTCTGGCGGTAATTGTCAGCCCTGGAAGTTTGTATATCGCCATCAGAGATTATTTGTCCATCACGACCAGAACGCTTCCTACTCATTTCTTGATTTCAACAACCTGGGTGCTTACGTAGCCCTCGGTGCTGCCATCGAAAATATTGTGTTGCGCGCCTCGGAACTTGGTGTCCAGGCCACAGTAGATTACTCCGTGTTTCAGCGCTCAGAGGCTTTTGTAGCTGTGTTGAGCTTTGTACACAAACCCATTGCTGCGGCACCTTTAGCAAAGGCTATTGACATCAGACTTACGAATAGAAACCTGAGCGAAAGGCAGCCCCTTAGCGATAGTTTTTATGAAAGCCTGCAAGAGACTTTAACAGAATGTGAGGGCGCGGGACTTGAGTTGATTAAAGACGCGGAAAAGATGCAGGAACTTGGCGACATACTGGCCACTACGGAAAAGCTTGTGCTGATACATCCGCGCGGGCATTACGATGCTTTTAAAAAGGAGTTAAGATGGACCGAAGAAGAAAACAAAGAAAAGCGCGATGGAATGGATGTGGCCACACTCGGCATCTCAAAGGGAGAAGTAGCTGCTCTCAGGATTGCCAATGACAGTGAAGCTATTTCTTTTGTACGTGATACGATACAAGGTGGAAATGCATTTAAGAAAATGGCGCAGAAAGCGGTTGCTGCTTCTTCCGCCCTGGGAATCATGACCATGCCCGGCTATTCTGAAATGAACTATCTGCTTGGCGGTCGTGCAGTTGAAAGGGTATGGCTGCAAGCCAACCTTCAGGGTGTCTCCTATCAGCCCATCTCGCAGTTTACTTTTTTACTGGCCAGATTAATGCATGGTAACGGAGAAGGCTTCAATGCCTATTACCGCTCGCAGTTCGAGGACTTAAAAAAGCGTTTCTTTGAGCTCTTGCCTCATTTGGAAAATCGGCAGCCAATTTTTATTTTCAGGCTGTGTAAGGCCGATGAACCTAAAGTGAAGGCTCTTAGAAAGGCTGTTGATTCCGTCTTTATTTATTGATGATCTAAGGAGAGAGGGAACACCATTAAATAAGGATGATTAGATTAAGGTTATACCGTGCGATAGACGATCCGGAGTCGTGTCAAAAGTTCATTATTGGACATAGGCATGTATTGGAGAACATTGGAGTTACAAAAGTTACGTCTTCCAAAGACGCCTGGATGTACAACCCTGGCGTGTATGTTCTTATTGTGGAAGATACAGAAGATGGGCGTGTATTGGGCGGTGCGCGCGTACATGTGGCCAGTAAAGAATTCCCCCTCCCTGTAGAAGAAGCTACCAGTTTTATTGACGCAAAAGTAGTAGATGTCATTGGCGAACATATACCCGCCGGTACGGGAGAGATATGTGGTCTGTGGAACTCGCGCGAAGTAGCGGGCATGGGGATCGGAGCTGTGTTCCTTACCCGCGCTGCCGTTGCCGTCTCCACACAGATTGGCCTGAAGTCTCTTTTTGCACTTTGTGCTCCTTATACTGTAAAGATGGCCGAAAATGTAGGCTATGAAATAGAGACTTCGGTGGGTAATCAGGGCACATTTTATTATCCAAAACTTGATCTTGTGGCTACGTTCATGATCCTGCGTGATGTGGATGTGCTATCGAAAGCTGTACCCGAGGAAAAAGAGCCCATCATGGACCTGAGAGCAAATCCGGTGACTGAAAGAACGGAAATCTACCGCAAAAGAGAGGTCAAACTATTCTATCAACTTACGCTCTAAAAAAGATAGGTAATAGAAATGAGCACTAAATAATTTAGCGATTATTTTCCTTTATTTCCGACATTTTTTATAAAATAGCGTTCGATTCGTCAACTTCATTTGGGATTCATGCGCTTTCGAAAACTATTACTGCTCCTTTTTCTCTCTATCTTTTCCGTAGAAACCAATGCCCAGGTCGTTTACGAAAATGGTAACGGCATTGTGGCCATAGGCCGCGGCCTTGAGTATTGTATCGACACAATCGGTACGGTTTCCTTTCCCGAAATATCGCGTGGTGTTCTGCCTTTTAAAAAGTTCGACCGAAACGTGCCCAACATAGGCATTGTGCCCTACCCTGTGTGGCTTCGTGCTACGGTCACCAATCAGTCAACTGCTGAACGGCTGACTATCGAAGTAGCGCAGGCCCTTCTGGATAGTATCGACTTTTTTTTCCCGCTTCCCGGTGGTGATTATGGCGTGCGTCATTGTGGCGAAGCTTATCCCTTCAGTGCACGCGAGGTGAAAAATCACAACTTTGTCTATGAGCTCGACATCGCTCCCGGGGCGACGAAGACTTATTACTTCCGTATCCGCTCGTTCGATAAGCTGGAACTTCCCGTCTTTTTGGGCAACAAAGGTCAGATCGTACAGAGTGACCTTTCTAAAAACATTCTTTTCGGTATTTTCTTCGGCATCATCATGGTGATGTTCTTTTACAATCTCTTTATTTATTTCACGGTAAAAGATCCCACCTATCTCTATTATGTAGTTTACATACTTGTTGTAGGGCTAATTCAAAGTACCATCGAAGGCTATGCTTTCCAGTATCTGTGGCCGGATAATAACTTCCTTGCCACCAGGGCCTTCTATATCTTCACGGCGCTGGTCAACATAACCGGTCTGGAGTTTGTCAGACGTTTTCTGCATACAAAGACCAGAATTCCCCGGCTCGACAAAGTGTCAACAGCACTCTATGTAGTGTATTCTGTTGCCATCGTGCTCGCGCTCTTCGGTTTCTATTATCCCAGCTATCAGATCCTTCAGATTTTTGCCGGATTTGTGTCGCTCTACATGCTCGCTGTGGCCATCATCATAGCCCGCATGGGATACCGGCCCGCCAAGTTTTTCATCATAGCCTGGATACCGCTCATTATTGGTATTATCATTTATGTGATGAAGGATGTCGGAATATTGAGCTACAGCACACTAACCAACTATTCCATAGCGATAGGCTCCGCTCTTGAAGTCATTTTGCTATCCTTTGCGCTGGCCGATAAAATCAATATTCTTGAGGCAGAAAAACGCAGTTCGCAGGAAAAAGCGCTCCGCGTGTCGATGGAAAACGAACGCATCATTCGTGAGCAGAATATTATCCTCGAAGCCAAGGTTAATGAGCGTACGGTAGAGTTAAAAGCCTCTAACAATGAGCTGGCGAAAACTCTCAAGGACCTGCAGGATGCAGAAACGCAACTCGTAGAATCCGAAAAGATGGCCTCGCTCGGTCAGCTCACCGCAGGTATTGCCCACGAGATCAATAACCCGATAAATTTTGTGACCTCCAATGTAAGTCCGCTGCGCCGGGACGTTGAGTTGCTGACGGAAATGATTCATCAGATGGAAGCGATAAGCCTAAAGGATTTGAGGCCGGAAGAAAAGGAACAGGAAATTGCAGCGCTTAAGGAAGAACTTGATTTTGACTACCTGAAAGAGGAAATAAACTTTTTACTGAAAGGAATTGCAGACGGAGCTTCAAGAACTGCTGAAATCGTAAAAGGATTGCGTGTATTTTCGCGACTCGATGAAGACGATCTTAAAAAAGCAGACATCAATGAAGGGCTCAACTCGACATTGGTCATTGTTAACCATTTGCTCAATAATACCATTGCTGTAGAAAAGAACTATGCTGGCGTGCCTTTGGTCGAGTGTTTTCCGGGCAAGCTAAATCAGGTGTTCCTCAACATGATGTCGAACGCGATACACGCGATACACAAACGCTGGGGCGAAGAGCCAAACGGGAAACTTACATTGTCCACCTGGGCTGACGATGATAATGTATATGTCAGCATTCGCGACAACGGTACAGGTATGGATGATATGACCCGAAAGAAATTGTTTGAACCGTTTTTTACTACCAAAGATGTAGGCGAAGGCACAGGCCTGGGTCTCTCTATAGCCTATAACACCATCCGAAAGCATAACGGATCTATTCAGGTCAACTCTGTATTGGGAGAAGGAACCGAATTTATCATGTCTTTACCTATCATTCATGAACTTGTTAAAAACTGATAACCTGTGCAAAAAGCAGAGAAAATTAAAGTCCTGTATATTGATGATGAACCCAACAATCTGGTGGGTTTTAAAGCCACCTTCAGAATAGATTATAATGTATTGGTGGCCAACTCTGCCGACGAGGGGATGGAGATGCTGGAAAAACATCCGGACATCAAAGTAATACTCTGCGATCAGCGCATGCCCAATAAAACCGGCGTACAGTTCTTTGAGGAAATTACACCACGTTTTCCGGCGCCCGTGCGGATGTTGCTGACGGGCTACACAGACATTGAGTCGGTTATCAATGCCATCAACCGGGGCCATATCTATCGCTATATCACCAAGCCCTGGCAAGAGACCGATATCCGCTCAGCTATTGAAGAAGGTTATAAGTACTTCGTCACCGCATCGATGTTGAGTGTAAAGAATGAAGAACTGCAGCAGGCCGATGAGGAGCTCGACAAATTTGCTTATAGCGTTACGCACGATATGCGTGGCCCTATCCTTAGTTCGCTTGGGGCTATAGAGCTGATCAGGTCTTCGGACGACCTTGGCGAGGTGAAGGAAGTGATGGAAATGATGGAAAAATCCCTGCAACGCATGGACGCTTTCATTCAGAACATGCATGAGTATTACAACATTAAACGCGGAGAGCTGCAAATAGCGGAGATTGATTTTCCGTCGCTCATCAATGAAATGCGCGAGCTCTTTTCGGTAGGTGCCAAACTCGACGGAACCCGCTTTGATATTACGTTCCATCAGGATGGAGCTTTCCGCTCGGATGCCCTCACCCTCAAAATAATTCTTAATAATTTGTTATCGAACGCCTTTAAATACCAAAAAAAGGACGGCGACTCTAAATTTGTTGCACTGGAGATTAAAGTGGCGGCAGGAAACGCCCTTATATATGTGAGAGACAATGGAATAGGTATTGATGATGCGCATGTAAACGAAGTGTTCAACATGTTTTACCGCGCTACCTCAGAGAACGTCGGGTCTGGTTTTGGTCTCTACAACGTTAAGGATGCACTCCGTAAGCTCAACGGCAAAATCCACGTAAACTCAAAGCTGCACGAAGGCTCTGAGTTTGTTGTAGAGATACCAACCAAATGACTATGAGTTCCGAGAAGATGCACTTTATTGTGATTGACGACAGTAAGCTCGATTGCTTTATTGCAGAAAAGGTGATTCAGAATACCGGTAAAAGCGAATCGGTAAAAACCTTTCCGGTGGCCTCTGCGGCACTCACTTATATCCAGTCTCTTCCCGAAGATGCAAAGGCGGTTATCCTGGTAGATATACAGATGCCGGTGATGAACGGATTTGAATTTCTTGAAGAATTCGAAAAGAATATCCCCTGCGAGCGCAGAGAGAATTTTGTGATCAACCTGCTTACTTCCTCCATCAACGAAACGGATCAGATCAAAGCCCGGGCCTTTAAGTTTGTCAACCGGTTTTTGAATAAGCCACTTACTAAAAACTCCCTCGAGATGATGCTGGCCACACTTTAAATTATCGTACAGCCTGCACCGTATAGCCCTTCTTTCGCAGCAAGGTTATAATGCCATAGATACCGGGCAGGTGGCCCGCCCCCACGGCAAAAAACACGGGTCGTTGCTCCATTCGTTCTTCCATTCGTTCTATCCATTTTTTATTGCGCTCGTCCAGAAATTCTTCCAGTTCGCCTTTACTTGTTTCCGATGCTCTGATTATTTTTTGAATGCCCGAAAGGTCCTGGTTTTTGTAGGCCATTACCAGGGTGTCGAATTTTGCCTGTTCTTCCGAAAAGTCGGTCGCCATCTTCAAAAGTGTAGCCACTACGGTATCCTCCGGCATGTTGTAAAAAAGAGCTAGTTGCTCGGCAGCGGTTTCAAGTCCGGTCACTTCCATATGTGCATCTGCCGCCTGCTCTGTAAGTTTTGCTTCATAAGATAGGGGCTCGGCACAGGGTAGCGCCTTGCTGGCAAACAGGCCCTGCAGGGAGGCGGGTCTCATATTCTGAAACATCCCGACACTCATCCCCATGCTGTCGCGGATGAAGCTTTCAATTTTCAGGTATTGTTCCGCCGTAAAGTATTCTTTCAAAGTCTTTCCATCCGGGTTGGTCATACCTGCGGCTACAGCCATCAAGGTGGCGGGGTCGTCCATGTCCAACTCAAAGCACACCTCCCGGCACTGATGAAAGGATTCTTCCATAGCGGCGGTCCATAGAAAATCTTCGGGACAGATGAGATGAATCGTGCCCAATAGAAAAGACGGTTGCTTCAGATCCTGACGGGTGATTTTCCAAAGCAGTGAGTTAGCCTCCGCTTTTGAGGCTGTAGTTTTTTTAACCTGTGCAAAACAGGATAATGCCGCAAGCAGCATGCCGGCCACCAAAGGTATGGGCTTGTTCATAAGATAAATATAGCCCTAATCGAGCAGCAGCGTTAGCAAACCCAGCGCCACACCCAACAGGATGGCAAGGGTTTTAGACCAGGTAAGCAGGTGTTGCCTTGTGCCGCTTTCATAAAAAATGGTCGTGGCAATATGAATGAAGGCGCCGGCTACCACGGGTATGACCCACATCACCAGCTTGCTTACCGCCAGGTAGCGCATTCCGAGCGTATAGGCCAGTGTAGCGGCCAGGGGGGTAATGAGCGAGAAAAAGATCAGATGCAAGAGGGCGGGTTTTTTACCACGCACTCCGATCATTAGTGATGTGAGCAACATGGCCTCCGGCAATTTGTGTGCCCCCACAGCCAGGTATAAGGACGACTGCGTAGCCGCCAGCCTGTAATGAAAGCCCAGGGGCAAACCTTCCATAAAGGCGTGCACAGACAGTCCAAGAATTATGGAGTACAGGGGTATGCGGTGTAATCCATGGTGATGATGGTGGTGGTGGTGGTGATCGTGCTGATGGGCCTCGCCGTGCGCGGCCGCTACGTGCACATGCGTATGACCGTGTTCCACTCCATGGGTAAACCGCTGAATGAGTAGCTGCACAAAAAAACCGGCAAGCAGAAAAAGTCCCGCACGGTTGCCGATCTCCGCAAATGTTTCCGGCAACAAATGCAGCAGCGTAATGCTGAGCAAAAAAGAACCACTAAACGCCAGCAGGTAGTTTGTGTTTTTTTCGCTCAGGCCATTAATCCAAAGCGGAAGACCTCCTCCGGCAAAGGTTATGGCAAACAATAGCAAGTTGAGGGACAGCATTCAGATCGTTGAGTATCGGATAGTTTCAAAAAAGTAAAAGTAAAACCATTTTGCCATTCCCATCCAAAACAGTCGTGGCTTTCGGCTTGTTGGCCTTCACGATCTGATACAGGGGCACAGATTTTTTTGATTTGGTAAGGGAACTGACTAAATTTAATTAGCCATGGAATTCTTAAACCTGCAAAAACCTCACAATAGTGCTCTGGAAACAGGTAAGTTGCTTATTGCAGAGCCTTTTCTCAGTGATCCCAACTTTGCACGTTCCGTTATTTTATTGTGCGAACATAGTGATGAGGGCTCGGTAGGTTTTATCCTCAACAAGAGCACAGAGCTTACCCTCGGCGACCTGCTCCCTGAACTCTATACGCCTTTGCTGAAGGTGTATCAGGGAGGTCCGGTGCAGCTCGATACATTGCATATGCTCCATCGCATGCCGGCATCATTTGGGGGCAATGAGATCTACCCCGGGGTTTTTTGGGGCGGCTCTTATGAGGCCTTGCAGGATGCTGTGGTCAACAATGAATATCAGCCTATAGACCTTCGGCTTTTTGTTGGCTATGCCGGTTGGTCGGCGGGTCAGCTAAAAAAAGAGCTTGATGAGGGATCGTGGATTGTGACCGACCTTGCAGAGGACTTGCTTTTTGAAACAGAACCCGAAATTGTCTGGAAACAAGCTATAAAAGCACTCGGCGAGCAATATGCTTATCTTGCTAATCTTCCCATCAATCCACAACTCAATTAGTTGTCTCTGATAGCCCTATAGAATATTTCAGCAACCGGCCCTTTCCCCCAGATTTTTACTACCGTAATTTCGAAGGAAAATTTTCTCAGGATGACATCAAAAATCGCATTGATCACCGGAGGCAACCGGGGTTTGGGCAAAGACACTGCATTGAAAATGGCCGAGCGTGGCTATGATTTGGTGATCACTTACCATAGTCAGGAACAACAAGCTCATGAGGTGGTTAAGGATATAGAGGCTTTGGGCCGAAAGGCAGCAGCGCTTCGACTCGATGTAGGCAATATTGCAGGTTATGATTCATTCTTTGGGATGTTGACAGAAAAGCTGCGCCAGCATTGGGGTCAAAGCACATTCGACTATCTTGTGAATAATGCCGGCTTTGGTGGAAACATTCCGTTTTTGCAGGCTACAGAGGCCGATTTCGACAGTTTCATGAATGTGCACTATAAAGGTGTTTTTTTCTTTACTCAAAAAGCGGTGACCCATATGAATGACGGGGGTAGCATCCTTAACTTTTCCTCAGGCACCACGCGCTTTTGCAATCCCGGCTATGCCATCTATGCTTCTATGAAAGGCGCCGTAGAAGTCCTGACCCGCTATATGGCCAAAGAACTGGGCAGCAGGGGCATCACCGTCAACATTCTGGCACCCGGTCCTATTGAGACAGATTTCAACAATGCTGCGATTCGCAACAATCCTGAGCTTAAGGCAAGACTGTCTGGTCTTACAGCTTTGGGAAGGGTGGGAGTGGCCGACGACATCGGAAAAATTGCGGCTTTCCTTTGTTCAGATGAAGCCCGCTGGATCAATGGCCAGCGGATAGAAGCTTCGGGCGGAATCAATTTGTAAGCGTCCGGGTTTCCATGTAAACAATATGTTATTGCCTGTCATGTGTTCGTGCGGGGGATTTTTTGAGCTTTCATTTGTGAAAAATCCTCCTCATGAATATGCACATAAAATGGTCCTTGCTGGTGCTGGCGGTCTCTGCCATGTTTTCGCAACGTGCGGTGGGGCAGATAGATATTAATCCAAAAATTGAAATAGGCGTCAGTGGTAATGGATTCGTTTATCACGGCGATCTGTCCAGCAAGAAGTACGGCGACTTCAAAGACATGCAGTCAGGTATTGGCGCTTACCTCAAATATTATTTCAGTCCGGTACTTGCGCTCCGGCTCAACGGGTACTATGGAAAGCTTCGGGGTAATGATGCCGATTTTAGCGACGAGTGGCGGCTAAAGCGTGCTTATCGTTTTTCTTCGCCGCTCACAGAAGTATCCCTGACCGGCGAGGCGGACTTTTTCGGAAAAGGACGATTCCGTTCCTTCAGAGATACGCGCCGGCATTACAATCGATGGGGTGCTTACATTCTTGCCGGCGCAGGACTTGCATTTGTACATGCTAATCGCGACTGGAGTGGGTTGAACCGCGGCTATTTTTATCGCGATGCACCGGAAAACATCGGTGAAGATTCGCTCAATACACCCGACCATATTGTGCTGGTGTTTCCACTCGGCCTTGGTGTGCGCTATGACGCCAGCAAACGCTTTTCTGTGTTTGTCGAAGCAGCCTATCGTTTTACGTTTACCGACAATCTGGACGGATACAAATATTCTGTTTATTCTTCAAAATACGATGGCTATACAACCTATAGCTGCGGTGTAGCCTACCGGTTTGACCACGATACCCGCTATCGCCGGAAGATGTTGCTGCAATAGAACTGTTGCGCAGCGCTCTTTTTTGAAGAATACTGCGCAATGATTTTTATTGAACGATCGATATTTTCAGCATGTTGGTAGGCAAATGTTCTTGAATGGGAAGACTGCCGGTGTTCACCACAATGTCTCCGGTTTTCAAAAGACTTTTTTCGCGAAGCATATTTATCTGATCAGTTATAATCTGATCTACACTTTCTTCTCCACGGTAGTAAAAGGCCTGAACGCCCCAGCTAAGGCTTAGCTGGTTTACCAACGTGTGGGTCTTGGTGAAGATGTACAGCGGAGACCTTGGGCGGAAACTCGAAAGCATAAAGCCGGTATAGCCCGATTCTGTCATGCCTATGAGAGCGTTGGCATGGATGTCTTTGGCAATCTCGCAAGCGTTATAACAAAGGGCATCACTCAAAAATGATGGTGAATGCGATTGAGGTGTAAGGTTTCTGTTGTACACGATCTCTTCTTTCTCTACCTCCTCTATGATCTTCACCATGGTTTGTATCACCAGTTCGGGATATTGTCCCATAGCAGTTTCTCCACTGAGCATTACAGCATCGGCACCTTCCAGCACGGCATTGGCAACATCGGTAATCTCACTCCGGTTAGGACGCGTACGGTCTATCATGCTCTCCATCATTTGTGTCGCAATGATTACCGGCTTGGCTCTGTGAATACATTTTCTGATGATCGTTTTCTGGATCATGGGTATTTGCTCGAGCGGCAATTCCACACCGAGGTCACCACGAGCTACCATCACAGCATCGGAGGCCAGGATGATTTCCCGCAAATGTTCGAGCGCTTCTGGCTTTTCGATCTTTGAAATGATCTTAGCGTCGCTGCCTTTTTCCTTCAAAATTTCCCGCAGATGCTTTACATCGTCGGGTTTGCGTACAAAGGATAATGCGACCCAGTCAATATCCTGCGAGATGATGAAATCCAGATCCCGGAGGTCTTTTTCTGATAGCGACGGCAGCGAAATGTTAGTGTCGGGCAGATTGACGCCTTTTTTGGGAAGTAAGGTGCCGGATGTGAGCACTTTTACTCTTACGCAATTGTCGGCAGTAATCTCAATGACCAGCACTTCTATCTTTCCGTCATCAAGCAATATTTTTTCACCAATGCGCACATCTTTATAGAAGTTAGGATAAGAGATGTACACGCCGTTTTTTGACCCCACACATTCCTCATTGGTAAAAAGAAATTCATCCCCTTTTTCGAGCGGCAAAGCACTGTTTTCAATTTCTCCAACGCGTAGTTTGGGGCCCTGCAGATCGGCAAGAATGGCGATGTTGAAGGGGAAGTCCTGGTTTATTTTGTGGATGTGCTCAATGACCTGCTGATGTTGTGCATGGGTGCCATGCGAAAAGTTGAGGCGAAAGACATTCACGCCCGCTTCCACAAGGGCAAGGATTTTTTCATAGCTATTCGAAGCAGGTCCTACCGTGGCAATTATTTTCGTTTTGTGTAACATACAAGAGCCTTTCTATGCTATAAAAGTCCGTTTTTGGGATGAATTAGTTGTTAACTTCTTTGCAAAAAAACCAGGCCCGGTCTGCAATAGCATTTTCGGCAAAATTATTAGAGGGTCAATTTCACCTTTTGAACTCTACGCCGTACTTTTGCGCCCGGTTTAATCATCTGATATCAAAATAATATGTCGGGACAGCTTAAAGAAGTTCGCAACAGGATTAAGTCTGTTACATCTACGCAGCAAATCACTAAGGCCATGAAGATGGTGAGCGCTGCAAAGCTTCGCCGTGCACAGGACGCCATCACACAGATGCGTCCCTATGCGCAGAAGCTGCAGGAAATGCTCAGTAATATCGTGAGCAGCGCCTCTGCAGATATGGAACTCCCACTGGCTGAGGAGCGTCCGGCGGAGCGTATTCTCCTGGTGCCGATCACCAGCGATCGTGGACTAGCAGGCGCCTACAACACCAATATTATAAAACTCACCCGCGAGACCATCCGCGAAAAATATGCGGCACAAAATGCAAAGGGAAATGTTACCGTTCTCCCGATCGGAAAAAAAGGATACGAATTTTTCCTGCGCTACAACTTTAAAGTGGTTGATAAGTTCTGGACCCTGTTTTCTGATCTGAGCTTCGACAACGTAAGGGAAGCCGCCGCTTATATTCAGCAGGCTTTTCTGAATAAGGAATATGACCGTGTAGAGCTGGTGTACAGTCAGTTTAAGAACGCCGCAACACAACGGTTTGTGTTGGAGCAATATCTTCCTATTCCCAGAATTGAAAATAACGAAAGCAAGAAGCAGTCGGACTTCATCTTCGAGCCTACCCGCGAAGTGCTCTTGCTCGAACTGATGCCCAAGATCCTCAACACACAGGTTTACAAGGCCGTGCTTGATGCCAATGCATCGGAGCATGGAGCACGGATGACAGCGATGGATAAGGCTAGTGAAAATGCAAATGAACTTTTGCGCTCATTAAAAATATCGTACAACCGCGCAAGGCAGGCTGCTATCACTACAGAGCTTACCGAAATTGTAAGTGGTGCCGCTGCACTGCAAGGGTAGCAGATTTTAAGATTATTCAACGAAGCCGCTGTAATGATTTGCAGCGGTTTCTTTATTTTTAGGCAAAATGCAATGCATGAGGTGCGTATTCTTATTTTTCGCCGGCTTTCTGGCCATAAATCTTACTGTACAGGCTCAAACGGCTACAGTAACAAAGATGAAGGTGCCCCTGGCAGGTACAGTGGTACTTGAAGCGGTAGAAGACAAGTACAATGCAGAGGTCTATAATCTTGAGATGCCCGAGCCGGATGCCGATGAAGAACAGGAGCATCTTATGGAGTTGAAAGAAGCCGTGGCCCGGCGCTTTCCTCACAAAAAGATAGAACGTGGACAGTGGAAAGTGACCGCAGCATTGCCTCCCGTTGTAGCGATCAACTATATCGCCGACTCCAATTCCGGCATTCCTCCCGATAACGACATGGCCATTTCTAAGGCCAACATTTCCGTGTCTGTAGTAAACAGCGCCATAGTAACACACGATGCAACAACCGGAGCCATGCAAACCAGAAAGGGGTTAAAATCTTTTTCGAATGTTGTTGGACTCAATAATCTGCAGGCCGACTATCGCTATGATCCTAAAATTATTTATGATCCACAGGCCGATAGATTTATCTGCGTCATGCTCAATGGTACAAACGATCATAACTGGATTATCCTTGCCTTCTCTAAGACAAACGATCCTGCTGGCGCCTGGAATTTTTATAAGTTTTATGGCGACTTTGCGGGCGACACCACCTGGTTCGACTATCCGTCTATCGCCATAACGAATAATGAATTTTTCCTCACAGGAAATAAGATTCGGTTCAATACCAGTTGGCAGGCAGGTTTCAAAGAGACGGTCATTTATCAGATCAACAAGCAAAGTGGCTATAACGGCGATGCCAATCTGAATATGCAGTTGTGGCAGAATATCGGATACAACGGAGCCAACATCCGCAACCTTTATCCCGTGAAGGGTGGAGGGAATATCTATGGCCCGGAGCAATATTTTCTCTCGAACCGGAACTTTGATGTGCAGAACGATACGATCTTCCTGGTGAAAATACCGGACACTATAGGCAGCGCCAACACAACACTGTCCATCACCGCTTTGAAGTCTAACTTGGCGTATGGTGTGCCTCCGGACGGGCGTCAGATAGATACAGCCTATACGCTGGCCACCAATGATGGCCGTATCTTAGGTGCTTACCGGGAGGGTAGCGAAATTCAATTTGTCAGCACTACCGTGCATCCCGTGTCGGGTAGCGCTGCAGTCTATCACGGTCGTATCACCGGCTTTTCTGGCAGTCCTTCTATACAGGCCAATTATTTTATGGTCGATACACTTGATTTTGGCTATCCTAACCTTTCTTTTGCGGGCAATTATAGCGGCGCCAACCATTCTATCATTTCTTTCAACTTCACCGGGCCATCCACGCACGCAGGTTTGGGCGCTATTTATTTTGATGGCACTCAGTTCTCCGACCTCACCGTAGTGAAGACTGGCGACAGTACCATAAAGGTGCTGCAGCAAAAGCAACAGCGCTGGGGCGACTATATGGGAAATCAGCCCGACTGGAACTATGTTGGAGGTGTGGTATGGATTGAGGGTATCTACGGTCGTAAAAACCGCAACTACGGCGACTGGATAGCCCGCCTGGCTTCGCCTTACTATACTGGTGTGGTCAACCTGCCTCAGCACGAAACCAAAGGGGCGGTCTTTCCTAATCCGGCTTTTCAGTTTATCACGGCCGATTTTGAGCTCGCTACCGAAGCAAAAGTATCATTCGCCATCTTCGACGCACAAGGCAGGCTCGTGGACCGGGTTTCTGACAACAGTTGTGAACCAGGAAAAAACCGTGTGCGCCTTAATGTAGCGGCTTTGGCGAATGGCATTTATTTTCTCCGGGCTACCGACGAGGGGGGCAGGCAAGTGCTCAACAAGCGTTTCCTGAAGCAGTAGTGGCGATAACCGCTTAATTTTGCACCCTGACTATGCAGTTGCTCTTCAACCTTACGCTTGCCTTTCGTGCGATCCGCAACAACAGGTTGCGCTCCACGCTTACTATTTCCATTATTGCATTGGGGCTATGGGCGTTGATCGGCATCCTTACCTGCATCGAAGTGCTGAAGGCCAGTGTAAACAGCAATTTTAGCAGCCTTGGCTCCAACTCGTTCCAGATCACAAACGAAATCGTGAAGAAAAGGCGACACGGCCGGATGGGCGGACCACCGCCGGAGTCGAAAATTATCTCCTACGACGAAGCCAAAGAATTTAAGAGCAGATTTGCAGTACCCGCAACGGTGGGTCTTTCGGCGTCCGGGTCTATGATTGCCACGGTAAAGCATGGATCGGAAAAGACCAATCCCAATATTCGTACGATTGGCGTCGATGAAAACTATCTGAAGCTTACAGATACCCGACTCGAAGCCGGTCGAAACTTCACGGATCAGGAACTTTATTCCGGCAGCTATGTCTGCATTTTGGGAAATGGTGTTGCCCATAAATTATTTGGCAACAGGTATAAGAAAGCTTTGGGTGCAATGGTCTCTGTGGGCGACGTGAAGTATTCGGTAATCGGCATCAGCGAATCGAAAGGGGGTAGCATGATCATGAACGCTGACAACACCGTACTGATACCCATAGCCAACCTCCGCAGCGTGTATGGTGGCGAGCGCAGTTATACAATCAGTGTGATGGTGAACGATGTGTCGCAGAAAAAATTTGCTGCAGAAGAAGCAGAAGGCGTGTTCCGGATCATTCGCAAAATTCCCGTAGGTACCGAGAATAATTTTACGGTGAATCAAAATGATATGCTTGCAGCCTCCTTGCTCGATATTGTGAACTATATTGGCTGGGCGGCGCTCGTCATTGGCATTATTACCCTGATCGGATCGGTTATCGGGCTGATGAACATCATGCTGGTGTCTGTTGCAGAGCGCACCCGCGAAATCGGCATCAGCAAAGCCCTCGGTGCGCGGTCTTCTACCATACAACGTCAGTTCCTCACGGAGTCTGTACTGATCAGCCTTTTTGGTGGGGGCATCGGCATTGTAGTGGGCATCCTTACCGGCAACACCCTGAGTTTTTTCTTCGACACCGGCTTTATCATTCCCTGGCTCTGGATCGGCCTGGGCGTTAGTCTTTGTGCCATTGTCGGCGTATTGTCGGGAATATATCCGGCGCTGAAAGCGGCGCGTCTTGATCCTATCGTAGCATTGCGCTACGAATAACGAGCGTGCAGGCGCCATTCTTTTAATTTGCATCTTGTGGAAGGATTAGTTTATAAGTCAACAGGTAGCTGGTACCAGATCCGCGATGCGCAGGGCCGGATGAGACAGGCGCGCATCATCGGAAAGATGAAAATTGATGAGGAGATATCTTCCACTAACCCGGTTGCGGTGGGAGATGTGGTCGTCTGCGAAGAAGAACCTGGAGGTGAAAACAATTGCATGATTCAGTCGGTGAAAAAGCGGCATAATTATATTGTAAGGGTCTCTCCGCACAATAAAAATCAGAAACATATTGTGGCCGCCAATATCGACCTTGCCCTCGTGGTGGTCACTATCGCAGAGCCCCGTACCTCGCTGGGGTTTATTGATCGTTTTCTGATCACTGCCGAAGCCTACCATATACCCGCACTGATCGTTGTGAACAAGGTAGATCTGCTAAAGCCCCGACAAAAAGAACAACTCCATCACTGGGCCGAGCTTTATCAGGCCGCCGGATACGACCTTCTCCCGGTGGTGGCACTCGATCCGCAAACCATATTGCCTTTACAGGAAAGGCTTACAAATAAGACTACCCTCTTCAGCGGACATTCCGGCGTAGGGAAAAGCACGCTGATCAATCAATTGATGCCCGGCGCAAACCTGAAGACCACAGAAGTGAGTAGTTGGAGCGGAAAGGGTCAGCATACCACCACATTTGCCGAAATGTTCGACCTTCCTTTCGGGGGCAGGATCATTGATACACCCGGCGTAAGAGAGTTTGGACTTATCGACATTGAAAAAGAAGAACTCTCCCATTACTTTCCGGAAATGCGTGCTTTACTCAATAATTGCCGCTTCAACAACTGTCTTCATCTCAACGAGCCCGGATGCGCCGTAAAAGAGGCCGTGGGAGTGGGCGCCTTATCGGAAGACCGCTACATCAGTTACCTTACAATTATGGATTCCTTAGAAAAAAAGTGGTAAATACTGCAACATGATTATATACAACGTGACTGCCAAAGTAAACCATGCCTTTGTGGACGAATGGCTGAAATGGATGAAACAGGAGCATATACCGGAACTTATGAATACCGGTCTGTTTCTTGACTACCGGCTGAGCCGGCTTTTGGATCAGGATGAAACGGAGGGTCCCACCTTCACGGTACAGTACTTTTGCGATAGTATGGAGCACTACAATACTTATATCGCTGAATATGCGCAGGCTATGCGGCAGAAAGGTTTACAAAGATTTGGCAACAATTTCATAGCTTTTCGCACCGTCATGCAGGTCATTTCCTGAGGGGGAAAGGGGAGTGCCGGCGTAGGGCGGGTTTTTCCGGAAAAAGGACGAAATGCGCTACTGGCAAGGCTTTGAGGCTAAAAAAAGATGATATTGGTTATTTGGAAGTGTAACAAAGCTGAGTATATTTGTTTCAATTGAATTATTGTTCACAACAAAAAAACACACACAGGCTATGAACAAGGCTGAACTGATCGATAAGATCGCAAAAGATGCAGGCGTTACCAAATCACAAGCAAATGACGCTCTGGATTCATTTACCAATGCTGTTGTCACTTCACTGAAAAAGGGCGACCGCGTTACGCTGGTAGGTTTCGGTACATTCTCAGTGTCTGAGCGTTCTGCACGTAACGGACGTAATCCGCAAACCGGCGAAGTGATCAAAATCAAGGCACGCAAGGTTCCTAAATTCAAGGCAGGAAAAGAGTTTTCAACCAAAATTGGCAGCGGCAAAAAATAGCTGTCGGTGAATGGAGGGAAAAGCAAGAGGCAAAAGTTTCTTGCTTTTTTTATTTTTGCGCACTAAAACATAAAACTATGGGTAGAGGTGATAAGCGTACCAAACGCGGAAAGATTTCAAAAGGTACTTTTGGAAAGAGCAGACTGGCACGGCCGAAGGCTACAGCCAAAGCAGAAAAGAAAGCTTAAAGATCTGAACGGAGAAAGCCACGCATGTGGCTTTTTTTGTGCGCGGCTGTGTTAGGGCCTTGTTATTGGTCGCTGTGTAGTTTTCAAATCAACAGTTTATCTTCTATTTTGCAGCGTTTTTTAAAGAAAATTCATTCATCTGTCATGTACCAGAAGTTGGTCAAAAAGGAAGAGAAGCTGGCGGTAATAGGCCTGGGTTATGTGGGGCTGCCTATTGCCCTTGCGTTTGCAAAAAACATACGGGTTGTGGGTTTCGATATAAGCGAACGACGCATTGAGCTGATGCGGACAGGCGTGGACCCGAGCAACGAGCTGCCTGAGGAAGCTTTTGCGAATTGCGATATCGAGTTTACCTCCGATCTGGGTGCTTTGCGCTCGGCCCGCTTCTTTGTTGTTGCGGTTCCCACTCCCGTTGACGAGCACAATGTTCCTGACCTTACTCCGGTGCTCAAGGCTTCGGAGACAATCGGTATGGTGATCAAAAAAGGCGACTTTGTCGTGTTCGAATCTACCGTCTATCCGGGTTGCACCGAGGAGGATTGCCTTCCGGTTGTGGAGCGCATCTCCGGTCTGAAAGCTGGCGTGGATTTCCATTATGGTTATTCGCCCGAGCGTATTAACCCCGGCGACACAGTTCATACGCTCGAAAATGTGGTGAAAGTAGTGTCGGGTGATAGTCCTGAAGCGCTCGAAGAGATTGCCAGGACCTATGAGCTTGTGGTGAAAGCGGGCGTACATCGTGCTTCATCGGTTCGGGTGGCGGAGGCAGCTAAGATTATTGAGAATACTCAGCGCGACCTGAACATCGCATTGATGAACGAACTGTCTATCATCTTCGATAAAATGGGCATCAACACCTTTGAGGTACTTGAAGCTGCAGGAACCAAGTGGAATTTTCTGAAGTTTTTCCCCGGGCTTGTCGGGGGGCATTGCATTGGCGTAGATCCCTACTACCTGACTTATAAGGCAAATCAGCTCGGCTATCAGTCTAAGGTTATCCTTGCAGGCCGGAGCATCAATGATGGAATGGCATCGTATGTAGCCCAAAAATTAATTCGCGATCTCATCAAGAGCGGGACCAACATTCTTGACGCGAAGGTACTGGTGATGGGTACCACCTTTAAAGAGAATGTGTCGGATATTCGCAACTCGAAGGTGGCCGACGTGATCAGTGCGTTGAAGGACTACTGTATTAATGTGCACGTTACCGATCCTTACGCCGAGGAAGAAGAACTTATGCACGAGTATGGGTATGGATTGAACCCGATCGAAGGCGATTACGATGCATTGATCGTTGCCGTCAATCATGATGAATATGTAGAAAAGGACGAAGCCTATTTTAAGTCCATAACCCGGCCCAATGCCATTTTCGTGGACATTAAAGGCATTTTCCGAAATAAAATCAAAGACCTAAAATACTGGAGTTTATAATGCAGTTTCATACCAAGGATTTGAGGGATAAGTGTTTTCTGGTGACGGGTGGAGCCGGATTTATTGGTTCTCATATTGTGGCTTACCTGCTTGCTCATGGTGCAGAAAAAGTAAGGGTGCTTGATAACCTGATGACCGGCTTTCGAAAAAACATGGAGCCGTTTATGGGCCATCCGGCTTTTGAATTTATTGAAGGAGATATTCGCGATTTTGAAACCTGCAAACGGGCCTGCAGCGGTGTTGACTACGTGACGCATCAGGCCGCATTGGGTTCGGTACCCCGTTCTGTAAAAGATCCGGTAACGAGCAACGATGTGAACGTGACCGGATTTCTGAACATGATTACCGCAGCAAAAGACAGCGCTGTAAAGGCTTTTGTCTATGCCTCTTCATCGTCCGTCTATGGCGATGAACCTAATCTTCCGAAGGTTGAAGAGCGGGTCGGAAATCCCTTGTCGCCTTATGCTGTTACAAAGAAGACCAATGAACTGTATGCCGATGTCTTTGCCCGATTGTATGGGCTGAAGGTTGTAGGACTGCGGTATTTCAATGTATTTGGACCCCGACAGGACCCTGACGGACCTTATGCAGCGGTGATACCCTTATTCGTAAGCGGGATTTTAAAAAAAGCGCCTGTGTATATCAATGGCGACGGAGAACAGACCCGTGATTTTACTTATGTCGAAAATGCTGTTCAGGCCAATATACTGGGTATGCTGACCGATAACGACGAAGCTTTTGGCAAAGCCTACAACGTTGCAGTGGGAGAAAATTTTTCGGTTAATTTTCTTTACGAATCCATACGCGAAATGCTTGGCCAGACCCACGAGGCTACATACCGTGCGCCACGCGAAGGCGACATCCGAAATTCACTTGCCGACATTACAAAAGCCAGAACCTTGCTGGGATATAAGCCTACACAGCGTTTTATGGAGGGGCTCAAAGCCACAGTGGACTATTTTAAAGCGCAATAAGCGGGCTTTTTAAACCCACCTTCTACGGGCAATAGCATTGGCCTTCGTGCTGCGTTTTTTGCCCGGCTTCTACTTCTTCCTTTTACTTTGTTCTATCAGTCTGTGATAATAGGCAGACATGTCTCGGACCAATCGCTGATAGGAAAATTTGGCTTGTACATACTCACGGCCAAACGCACCGAATTCTTCCCGCTGCCGGTCGTTTTCTATAAGACGGAGCAGGCTCTGTGCAAACTCTTCTGCATCGCCGGGCCTGGTAATGTAACCGCATTTTTCATGCATGACCACGTCTGCCACGCCTCCCACATTGGTGGAGACGATAGGCCGCGCAGCCGCTTGTGCTTCTATTAGCGACACGGGGGTGCCTTCATTGTTTGAAGTGAGCGCTACAATGTCAAGTCCTGCCAAAACCTCATCCATTGCGGTAAGCCACGAGGTGCAGATGGCGGTCGCTTTTTTGTTCTGTTCGGGAAAATAAGCGTAGTCAATGCCTGCGGCTTTAAATTCTTCTTCCATCTGAGGACGCATATCGCCGTCGCCCACAATCACGAAACGCAGTTTTTTTCCGGTGCTTTCCAGCGCACGTTTTGCCGCTGCTACAAACAGCGAATGATTTTTTATCGGAACGATACGACCGATGACACCGATGGCAATTTCGTCGCCTTCGATCTTGTATTTTTTCCTGAAGTCCGCTCGTTTTTCTTCCTGTTTATATTGAAATTTATCGAGGTCGAGACCCAGTGGAATGACTTCGAGTTTTTCCGGAGGACAGATTTTATAAATATCGCCGAGTTCGTGTTTCTGACTGGCGCTAATGGCAACAATACCAGTTGATTTTTTAGCGAGGTAACGTTCGATATGAACAAACATATTCGACTGCCACTTGCTGAAATAGCTGTGAAAAACATGGCCGTGAAAGGTGTGCACAATAACCGGCACACCGCAGGCTTCTGCTGCAAGGCGCCCGATCACACCTGCCTTTGCGGCGTGAGTATGCACAACATCTGGTTTGTATTTTTCAATAAGGGCCTTTATTTTTTGATAGGCGATGCCATCCTGCAGCGGATGAATGTCGCGTCGCATTTCATTGACCACCAGGGGCTCGATGCCCAGGTCTTTGGTGAGATGAATGGCATCCTGCTCATGGTCGTCCTTTCCTCCTATCACAAGTGTGGTGTCGAATTCAGGCGCCATATAGCGGGTGAGGTAGGTCACGTTGATGGCCGGCCCACCGATGATCAGGCGATTATGAATTCTTAGAACGCGAGGCATGGGTCATTTTAATAGCTACCAAAAGTATAACATTTGAAAAGCAAGCCATCCTAATGAGATGTTATTGCAACCTAACTGAGATATTTCTTCCACCAATATTGAAAAACAATCAACGCCCATGTTGTCGCGTGACTGTCTTCCGGGTTGTTGCTGAGCAGTTTTTTCTTCAGGAGTTCCGTTTCATCTACGTTGAAAACTCCCTGGCTTGCAACAAAATCTTTTTGAAGAAGATCGGTGTCGATCAGGCTCCAGAGTTCCTTTCTGAACCAATCGAGCAGGGGGATCTCAAAGCCGTGCTTCGGTCGGTTGTACAGCTCGGGTGGCAACATTTGCCGAAAGGCGTCCTGAACAATCTTTTTCTTCAGTCGGCTATCTATTTTATACGACGACGGAAGACTAAAGGCAAAGTCAACAACCTTATGGTCCAGAAAAGGACTGCGCACTTCAAGACTGTTTGCCATACTCATCAAATCCACCTTCACGAGCATGTCACTGAGCAAAACCAGGTTCATATCAGTCAGCAGCACTTCATTAAAATCGCCATTGTTGAGGAAGGAAAGCAGTTGTTGTTTTTCCTGCAGCAGCCTGCCGGCACTAATCTTTGCAGCGACTTGCGGATGGAGCAACCGGCTTACCGCGGCACTGGTATTATAAGAAGCCCAGCGCCAGTAACGGTCTTTCAGGGAGAGTTGTGCGCCTTCGGCAAACCGGTGCAACTGTCGGAATACGTTCGTTAGTTTACTGTTCCTGCTTTTCGGTAGCAAATTCCAGAGTGGAAGGCCTGCTTTTACCATGGTGTTTGCCAGAGATTGCTGACGAATTTTCCATTCCGCTGCGTGCTTATTGTATCCTGCAAAAACTTCATCTCCACCATCGCCGCTTAAGGCCACGGTCACATGCTGGCGGGTATGTTTGCTCAGGATATATACCGGCAACGCCGATGAATCTGCAAAAGGTTCATCAATATAATCCAGCACGTCCTGCACATGCTCCAGAAAGTCGTTGTTGGTAAGTGAAAACACAGTATGATTCGTCCTGAATTTTGTAGCGACCAACTGGGCATAATGCGTCTCGTCAAAAAAAGGGTTGTCCTTGTAACCGATAGAGAAGGTGTTGAGTTTTTGCGAATGGCGCGATGCTAACGCCACGATGATGGAGGAATCAATACCTCCGCTCAGAAAGGCACCCAAGGGTACGTCGGCAATTAATCTTTCCTGTACGGCATCATCCATTTTCTCTACCAACTGACGCTGCGCTTCCACATAGTCCAGATCTTTATAGCGTTGCTTTTCCAGCCTGATAGCGTAGTAAGCTTGCTGTGCCTGTGCTCTACCATTTGCTATTTTGAGGTAATGGGCCGGCCTTAGTTTTTGTACACCCTGTATCATGCTCTGCGGCTGTGGCACGTAGTTGAGCTGCAGATATTGATGCAGCACATCATAATCCAGTTTTCGCGGAATGCCATACTCGAACAGTGCTTTCATCTCCGACGAAAAAGCAAGGCCCTGATCATCTTCGTAAAAGACCAGTGGCTTTTTACCAAAGCGATCGCGGGCCAGCAGTAGTTCTCCGGTCTGCCGGTCATAAAATGCAAAGGCAAAAAATCCGCTCAGCCAGTTGAGGCAGGCTTCTCCGTAGCTGATCAACAGGTAGAGCAGCACCTCCGTATCGGAAGTAGTTCTGGGTCCGCCGATGCGCTGCCAGACATCTCCGAGGTGGGAATTGGAAAGTTGCTGATAGTTAAAAATCTCACCGTTGAAGGCAATCACATATCTGCCGCTTGCATCCTGCATGGGCTGTGCCGCCCCGGTGGACGTATCAATAATCGAAAGCCTTCGGTGCCCGAGCGCACAGCTATCGTCCATGAAAATATCACCGCTGTCCGGGCCGCGCAAAAATAATTTCTGAGTGGATTGTGTTACTTTTGAAAGGTTGGTTTTTGCCTGAGTTGTATAAGCGAAATACCCGGTTATGCCGCACATGAAGGATAATGGAGATTAATGCAATCACCTAAAGATACATGGAATTTATATCACTACTAGATTATTTGCTGCTTCCTGTTTTTCTGGTCATCATTTTTGTTGCTGCTTCTTTTATCCGAGATAGTCTCTACCCTGCAGGCCATCCCTGGCGTCCTTATTTTTTGCCCGGATTGATTGCCAAAGTGGGCGGTGCCATTTTTATCGGTCTTATTTACCAATATTACTACGGCGGCGGAGATACCGCCAATTATCATTACCATGCTACCGTCATCAACAGTGCTTTTGGCGAATCTCCGGGTAAGTGGTTCAACCTGGTTATGCGTATTCCCAAATGGTATGATGGAGACTACTCTCAATATATTTCGAAGCTTTGGTGGTATGAGGCACCTTCCGAATATACGGTCGCCAGCATTACGGCGCTTATCGGCATCATTACCTTCACTACCTATCTGCCTACTGCCGTGCTCTTTGGTACTATTGCCTTTACAGGTATCTGGGCTATGTTCCGGACGTTTGCCACTAAGTATCCGGCCTACACCAAATACATCGCATGGTGTACCTTGTTTATTCCCAGCACCATCATGTGGGGGTCGGGTATCTTCAAAGACACCATCTGCATGTTCGGTCTTGGATGGATGGTCTATGGCGCCTTCAGAATGCTGCTGGAACGCGATTTTAGCCCGAGGAATATCGTACTGACTGTTATTAGCTTCTGGCTGGTTTCGTCGATCAAGTTGTACATCCTGCTGGCATTTATCCCCGCACTCATTCTATGGATTTTGTTTACCTATTCTCATCGTATTCAGAGCGCCGCCACGCGGTTGGCAGTAAAGCTGGGCGTGATATTAGCCTGTATCGGGGGCTTTTTGATTTTCTCTCAAAAGTTTGCCGTGGAATTGGGAAAGTACTCGCTGGAGAACGTGGCCAAAACATCTTATGTCACGAGCTCTTATATCGCCTCCGTTTCCGGCGACGATGGCTCTGCTTATTCCTTAGGCGATATGGATCCTTCCCTGCCGGGTATGCTGAAAAAATTTCCACTGGCGGTAAATGTTACACTTTTTCGTCCCTATCTCTGGGAAACGCGCAAACCGCTTCAGTTCCTGAATGCTGCCGAAGCTTTTCTCTTCATGTGGGTAACCCTGAAGATTTTATTTACCGTGGGGCCCAGGCGGGTATGGAAGACGATTGGCTCTGATCCTACCATACAGTTTTGTCTCATCTTCACGATCATTTTCGCATTTGCCGTAGGATTGTCTTCAGGAAACTTCGGAGCGCTCTCCCGTTATCGTATTCCCTGTCTTCCTTTTTTTGGCATCGCGCTCGTTTTGATATTTTATCGTCACAATGATCTGGATAAAAACGTGCTGGCCCTACGCTGGCAGCGTTCAGACTATTAAGGATAGGAAACGTTCTGCCTGCGAGCGAATGCTGTACTGAGCAACGATCTTCTCGCGTCCCCGGGTGCCCATACGTTCGCGCAAAGAGGCATCGCAAATGAGTTGTGTAAGTGCGTTTCGCCATTCTTCCGTGGTACGGCAAAGAAATCCATTCTGGCCCTCATCGATGATCACTTGATTCACTCCTACCGGATCGGCCACGGCAGGTATGCCGCAGGACAAATATTGTATCAGTTTGAAACCACATTTTCCCTCAGTCCATGCGTCGGGTTTCAAGGGCATAACGCCAATGTCCATACGGAGCAGGTCTGTACCCTCCGAGGCAGCATTCCAGGGAACGAATTGCCAATCCTTTAAATCGAGCTCAGGCTTTTTATCGGCTATTACAAGAAAGCTAAACTTGTATTGTTCCTGCAAATTCCGGATCAATGGAATCATCTCGTCCAGATAAACCAGCGTAGAGTGGCTTCCGGTCCAGCCTACAACGGGTTTGTGGTCAGCGTGTTGCTTGGTATAATGATGTCCATGTTCTGTATCGACGCAGGTGGGAAGTAGCATGGTTTCCCTGGCGCCCTGTTGGCGAGCATAGGCATTCAGGTAATCATTGCCACCGGTCACCACACTTGCCCATCTGCAGATGTGTCCTACTTTGCCAAACGCTTTAAGCCATTTTGCAAATCTGTTGCTGCGGCTGATGTTCGGTATCCAGATGGCGTCGTCGAAATCGTAGATCACTCGTTTCCGCATCACTTTGCATAGTATCCATTCAAATACCGGCGGGCCCAGTGGCGCTGCTTCCCGGTGAATAAAAATATTGTCGTAGCGTAAGGCTTTGTACAAATGAGCGAACCTTCGGGCATATCCCCGCAGAATGCCTGTCACTTTGGAGAAAGTGTTGCCTGGCTTAAAAATTATACCCCAGGTTTTTTCATCCATGAAACTGGCTATCTCATAGCGAACCTCGTGTGCCCGTAGCACCGGTTCATACAGCTCCACCCGAAACCTTTGTGAGGGCGCTCTTCCCCTGGGATAGGGAACAATAAACAGGATGTTTTTTTGTTTCATTGTTGCAGGATAGCAGTGAACGATCGTTTAAAATTTTCGATACTGAATTTTTCGCGTACCCTTTTTTGAGCGGCTTTTCCCATTTCGGCTCTTAGCACTGCATCTCCGGCGAGCTGAAGTATAGCTTCCGACATCTGTGCCAGGTTTCCTTTTTCTACCAGCCTGCCGGTCTTGCCATTGTCAACGATCTCTTCCGGGCCACCGCAACGGGTAGCAATGACGGGCAATCCGTAAAAAGCCGCCTCAAGACAAGTCATGGAGAATGACTCTGCTTCCGAAAAATTGAGCAAAACATCCGCTTGTTTCATCTCCGCTTCGATAGCATCGCAAAAGCTTTTGAAAGTTACGGCACCTTTCAGGTCTGCCACTTCGGCACGGTACATCAACGCTGTGCGGAATGCCGCATTTTTCTCCAGTCCCATATCGCTTCCTGCAAATATCAGTTCCAGGTCATTTCTGGTTTTTAGCGCTATAGCCAGGGCCTCAAGTGCATGTTCCTGTCCCTTTCCTTTTGTGAAATTGGCAAGGTATAGCAGACGCACTTTGTCCTGGCGTTTGCCGACATCACCAAGGTGCTCTTCCAGTTTAGCAGGGTCGTAGATGCGAACGTTCTTTTCTGAGGTCGGGAGCTGCTGCAGCACTGCATCCGAAACGGCAATGATCTTATGAGCGTAACGTCCGGCGGCAGAAAGCCATAATTTACGGAGCGCGGAGGGCATCACAGCCGGCAAAAAGCGCACATAGGTTATAAGTCTCACCTTGCAACCTGAGGCTACAAGCAGTGCTCCCAGCAGATTGTAAAAGTCGTTTACCTGCACGACGTCTATCTTTTCGCGGCGAACAATTTTTCGAAGGTGGATGAGGTTGTAAAGAAGGTAGAATGGATACAATAATAAACCCGATGCCGACTTGCTGAGTTCTCGCAGCGGGAGAGGGTACACCTGCAGATTTTTCTGTTCCAGATGCCCGACAATTTTTGAGTGCCGCGGTACCACAAACACGAACCGATGTTCGTTCAGGATCTCCGCTTCATTCAGCGCACATTTAAACGCTCCTGTAAAGGCAACTGAATTATCAATGATCAGAATGTTCATCTTTTTCGAAGCAAGCTGTCAATTAAATCCGTCCATTGATTCACGACGTTTTCTTTTCTAAAATCATTCATTCTTTCAACGGCTTTAGCTGCCATGCTCTTGCGAAGACTCTGATCACCAAGCATATGAAAAATCACCTTGTACCATTCTTCTTCAAAACCTGGCTTGTCCGTTGTAGGCATTAGCCAGCCGAAGGGGGTTTGTTCACTCTGCTCAAGGCTATAAGAAGCATCAAAAGTGCCTGGGGCAAGTATTTGCCGGGGGCCGGTGGGGCAGTCGGCGGTAAGGACGGGCACGCCACTGATCATAGCTTCGCACAAGGCCATGGGAAAGCCTTCCCAGCCCGATGGGAAAACAAACAAGGTGCTTCTGCTCAGATATGGAAAAGGATTGGGGCTGTATCCTGCAAAATAGACATCGTATTGTTCATGAAATGGCATTTCCGTCCATGGTGTATAACACCGGAGCTGCAGCGCTTCTGCCTCCGACAGCAGCGTCTGGCGCAGTTCTCCGTCGCCAAGCAAAATGAGCTTTACATTTTTTTGCTCCGACTTTAGTCTGGCCAGCAGCGTGAGCAGGTAGCGTTGTTTTTTCTGTTCGTTGAATCGTCCGGAGTTGACCATCGTCTGGTGTCGGGCAAACAATGATTCCCAGTGGGCGGGCAAGGGCTGTCTTGCTGCCTGCTGTATTTTTTCAACCTCAAAATAGTTCGGGATGGCTTGTACATGACGAACGCCGCAGGCTTTTTCGAGTTCGTGTTTGATGCCTTCACTAACAGCTACGGTAATGTCGGCGCGATTGTAAACGAAGGGGATGATCAGGCGGCGCCTGAGCCACTGCATCCAGGGCTTTTGATTGTGATCGTGCAGGATGGTTCCGTGCACTACCAGGATTTTTTTGGCCGATGAGTTGGAAAGCACGTTGACCCAATTGGCTCCGTCCATATGGCTGATGCAAAGCTGTATGTTCTCTGTCGCAATGACTTTTTTCAGCCGTTTGCATCGCTGGTAAAAATGCTGAATTTTACCCCAAAGCCCGTTGGCGGAGCGCACATCAAGCGAATGCAATTTGTTGCCGGAAGGAAACAGATTCTGGTCTTCATTCTTATCAAACACCGCCTCCTCCACAGCATATCGTTCGCTTAGGAAGAGGCTATGGTCATGAAAAACACGTTGTGCGCCTCCTTTTCCGAGGTTAGTGATCAGCAACAATATTTTATGAGAAGCGCTCAAGGTACGTAGGCTTTAAACAGATTTTCGTAAGCGATGGTACAGCTTTCCATATCAAACTGCTGAAAGCATTCCTCAGTATTTGCTTTCATGTTCCGGAAGGCCTCCTGATTTTCGTTCATTAGTTTGAGGGCAGCAAACAGCGCTTCTTCATCAACGGTACCCTGTGTCAACGGAACAAGTATGCCCGACTTTGAACTGCCATTTTCGATCATAGCCGGTAGTTCTCCAATCTTTGTGGCAATTACTGGTTTATGGCAATACAGATATTCCATCACCACTGTGGGCAGGCTTTCCGAACCGAAGTAAGAGGGGAGTACGCCAGCGTCGAAAATTGAAATCCAATCGAGCGGATTGGTTACAGTGCCGGCAAAGACCATGCGCCGGTTTCCGGCATATTTCGTTTTAAGTTGCTCAATATAGTCGCTGCCACCCACCAACAGCAAATGTGTTTGTGGATCGTTGAGTCTGATGAAGGCTTGTATCAGTTGCTCCCATCCTTTTTCGGGAATGCCGCGGGCCACCATTCCGAAGACGAAAGCATTTTCGGGAATGTTTAAAGACAAGCGCGATACGGCCTTTGCCGGTGTAGCGCTTTTTTCATAACCGTTATAGATTTTGCGATAGCGTAGCTTTTTTCCCGCACAAGCCTGCATTTCATTTTCAAAAAACTGCTCCTGCTCTCCGGAAATGCAGACAAATTCTTTCATCTCGTTCAGTACAAAACGAAGTTTTTTCATAAAGCCCGGCAACGGTACATTTTTGTTCTGTTGGCATTGTTGGTAATACATTGCATAATCGCCGTGCTGGGTCGTAACTACAGGGATATTCTTTGGTTTTGCAATAAGGCAGCTCAGCACATCGGTTTTGAACAGATGACTGTGGATGATATCCGGCTCAAATTGGTCCACTACAAAACGTAGTTTCTTTGCAATGAAATGATTTGTGATGACGGAATCAATACCTATCCTACGGAACAATCCTTCTACGATGCGAACAATGGGAGACGCCGGAATATCAGCACTGACAACGGCTACCGACGGGGCAGTACGCTGGTGCAGATCTTCGTTGTAAATCCGTTTGTGAAAGTTGAAGATGAGCACCTGGTGGCCTCGCCGGCTCAAGGCTTCCGCAAGCCTGAGCAAAAATGTTTCTGCTCCGCCAGGATGGATCGCTTCTGTAGTGATGAGAATTCTCAAGCTTTGGCAAGTTTGTTGGTGGGGCTGTTCGCTTCTTTCATCCTTTTCGCCTTGAAATAATAGAAGGCGGTGCGGTAGTTAGTGGTAAACAGCGGTGCTATTTTTATGGCATTGATGAGCAATTGCTTTGCTGCTCTGAAATTTCCGTAGTCAATCTGGATGCAGGACATCAGTCTCAGCTTATCGGCTATAAAGCTTCGGTCGCGCAGCATGGTTCGTTCCAGAGCCTCCATACCCTTCTGGTCATTGTCTTTTAGAAAGTCGGTGCCGGTAGCGATGCGTTGTTCTTTGAGTTTGTAAAAGATATCTTCGGAGATGAGCTTTTTTATAGCCCGTTTGTCTTCTAGGTCAATGCTTCTATGATCACTGTTTGGCCGTGCCCAGACATGGTAGAGGCACTCATCGATATAGTAGCCGCCAAAGCGGTCTATGATGTCCATGATGAAATAGCGGTCGTAACTGGTCAGTCGGTCGAAATACTGATGGAAACCGGGTATCTCCCTTAGAATTTCCCGGCGAAACATGATGGTGGCAGGTGCCCAGGTTTCTTCGTCCGTGATATAGATGGGGCCATTATAGTTGCGCGGCTCTCTGCTGGTTGGGAAAAGCGGCGAGTGATAATATGCATCGGTAAGGCACAAACCCACGGGGTGTTCATCGAGGATAGCGGCTTGTTTGGCCACACGTTCAGGATCGCACCAGTCATCCGCATCCTGGATCATGATATAGTCGCCGGTGGCTTCAAAAAACATCCGGTTGTAGCAGTTGATCAATCCCTGATTCTGCTCGTTGATCAAGACTTTTATTCTGCTGTCGCGGGCTGCATATTCGTTGATGATAGCGACGGAGCTGTCTGAAGATCCGTTGTCACAAATGATGATCTCAGTGTTCTTGTAGGTTTGGTTGATGACCGAGTCGAGGCATTTGTGAAGGAACTCTTCGCAGTCATAATTCGGTACAACAATGGATACTAGTTTCATGGGCAAAATTGTGTGTTACCAGGTTCGTTTTGAATATTTAGGGAGAGGTGTGCTCAACATTTTCGAGAGTGAGATATACTCGAGCTCAAAGCGTGCTATGTAGGCTAAAAATTGTTTCAGTACGTCTTTCATCTTTAGCCGGAGGTCGTACTCCATTCGGTAGTCAAACTCGGCATGATGCGTGGACAGCACAAAGTCGCCATCGTGCTTTCTAACCATTTCGAATTGATTGATCAGTGTTTCAAGATGGGTTGTGGGCAGCAGCGGATAGTAGTAAGGTATTTCCTTGTGCGTTCGGAAATCCAGTACAAAAGGGTAGGGGTCGTTGGGAAAAATCGTTTTGAAGGCAAACTGCTTCAGCATGTTCAGCGTACCTTTCAGATCTTTCTGCTTTTTCAAAAAACTTATTCCGCCCCCGCAGATGTTTAGCCCTGCCTGCAATACTGATGTGTAGCCCGCAAAGGATAGCAGGTCTTGCGGCGGTGCAAAGACGGAAACTTTATAATCGAGCAGTCGGCTCAGGTGTTCGATCTCCTGTTTTATTTCATCGGCATGATCATCGACAGTAAAGTATTCGGCGCATCTTATATAGTTACTTTCCACTTCCGGCGGCAGTATTTCGTCGCTATTGCGATGATGTTTTGCATGAAAGCAAACGTCTATTTTACCAGCCCGGATCATGGTTTTCAAAAAGTCAATTAACGCTTCGTTTTCTTCAATAGGATATATGGTGTTATCCGCCTGCCAGCTTTCCCAGTCCGTATCCTGCTTGTGTTCATAGATATGTTCCGTCCATTTGGGCCAGTTGCCTTTCACCTTGGTAATGATGCAAAGAGACGGCGGCACAAGGTCCCATACCGCTCCATAGCAATCCCGTAGTTCATCGGGATCGGTGAAGAAGTTGGTATCGTCATCTCTAATGGCAAAGCGCATGGTGTAGTGGTCGTGTTTTCAGTGAGTACAAAACTATTTTTCTGTTTACATGTAGTCTTTCTTTATCGCCGGAGTTAACGAACAGCTTGCATTTTATTAACTGCTCGTTTCAATCAGTCTTTACATATCGTCGCTCTTTTGTCATCAGCGGCATCAGGTCGTGCGCCAGTTTTTCGCTGAATATTTCTGAGCCTTTTTTATTTAAGTGTTGTGAGTTATAGAAGTACAGGGTGTTGTAACAAAGGCTGTCGGCAGAGTAATCGAGCAAGGTTAGCCCATACTTTTTTGCGAAGTACTGATATACAGCAAATTCCTGACTTCGGTTTCTGGTGATCTGCTGTGCTCTGAAATATTCCGGTGTGTACACCAGTATCACTTTTATTCTGTTGTCTTTGCAATATTGCAGGTATTGGTCAAACGCCCTTAGGCAGCTACTGTCGAACTTCACGGTAAAGCCTTCGCGGTGTTCATTAACAAAATCGGCAAAAGTGCTGTCCCAGGTCTTATCCATGCCTTCGTAGCCCTTGTGTTTTCTTGAAGGGTGCAGGTTGATCCCACAAAAGGAAGCAATACCATCCATCATGAGCTCGCCATTATTTCGGTATTTATACATAGGCAAGTAGCGTTGCAAAGAGTTGAAGCTGCCTATGTATCCCTCTGTTGCTTTGCTGATGGTTTTGTCGGAGAGGTAAGGTACGAATTGTATATCGCCATACAGTTCCTTATTCCGGTCAAACATGTTGTAGTCAAGACTTTGGATGATCATTGCGGGCTTGGGATTGTGCTCGAGATATGTTTGCAGGCGGGTGTACTGCATAAGAAAACACCAGTTGTCGAGTCCAATGTTATAAGCGTCTGTATGCAGCACGCTGTCGAGTATGGCTGGTGAGATATGTACCCAGGCGCGGGATGCACCCATAATGAGTACATCGGAATGCAGCTTGCCCGAACGCAGATCGTTCCATACGTCGAACTCTTCACTGCGCGATCGTTGCAGGCCTTTGTCAATGAGCAACGATGCAAAATATAACACCGGCAGCGGTATAGTGAGGAACAAAAATATTTTCAGCAGCTCTCGTTGCTTCACGTCAATGCTTGTTTTCTAAAATTGAAAGTATATGAAGTTGTTTTTCGAATACACACCCAGAAATATCAACAGAAATAAAACAGAATAATAGATCGGCCAACGCACCGCTGCAGGCAGGCGCTGAAGAACCGCTTCATTTTTTCGGTTGCTGAGCAATTGTTCCAGAAGCAACAGCAGGGGTATCAGCGCAAGGGTTCCGAAAAGTTCGGACGCCGGTACACCGAGATATTTTACCGGTTCGCCCCACACCTGATGGCCAGGTACTTCAAAATAATTGTGTCCGGGCTGCCGGGTGAATACATGTCCCAGGATGTAGTTGGCCTGTGCAAATGTGCCGGAACGGAAATATACCCAGGCGGCAGAGCAAAAGAAGAACGTAGTCAGAAGACTGAAGGGTGCATAGAGCCATGCCGGAGTATTTTTGGCTGCGCGCTTGCGATATTTTTTATTCAGCGATTCATAACTCAGGGCCATGCCATGCAGCAGACCATATACTACGAAGGTCCAGCTCGCACCGTGCCAGAGACCGCTGACGCTGAAGGTGACCAGGATGGCAAATACCACACCCCACTTACCGCGGTCGCGTTGGGCGATAGCCAGGGGCGTGTACAGATAGTCGCTGAACCATGTGTAAAGCGAAATATGCCAGCGCCGCCAAAACTCGGTAACCGTCTTACTGCGAAAAGGAAAATTGAAATTTTTCATCAGGTCGAAGCCCATCACTTTTGCCGTACCCAGTGCAATGTCAGAATAGCCTGAAAAATCGCAGTATATCTGGAAGGAGTAAAGCAGAATAGTCAGCAGCAGCGAAAATCCGTTGTGCAGCGAAGGTTGTGCATAGACATGATCGACAATAATAGCGATGCGGTCAGCAATCACCACTTTCTTAAAAAGCCCCCATACGATTTGTTGTAAGCCTGCATAAAGGTTGTCGAGACGAAAATGATGCCGTTGATGAAACTGATGGAGTACATTTTGCGGACGCTCAATAGGCCCCGCTACCAGTTGCGGATAGAACATCACATACAGGGCGTAAATGCCGAAATGCTTTTCGGGTTCCTGGTTTCCCCGATACACTTCAAGCGTATAGCTCATGGCCTGAAAAGTATGGAACGACAGGCCGATGGGCAGCAGCATGGTCAGATAGGGAACCGGATTCTTAAATCCGAACAGTGTGGCGAGTCCCGTAAGATTGTCATTCAGGAAATTATAGTATTTGAATACCGCCAGTACGCCAATATTAGCCACCAGACTGATGAGCAGATATTGCTTTCTTCTTTTAGGATCCGATTGTTGCGCTATGAGTATTCCCGCAAAATAGTCCACCACAATGGTAAAGCCCAGAATGAGTATGTACTCGGGCTTGAAGAACATGTAAAAAAAGCATGAGGCCGCCAGCAGCCAGCTCCAGCGCAATTTATGCGGCAGCAGAAAATACAGCAGCGTAACTACCGGAAAGAAAATTAGAAAGGCTACGGAGTTGAATAGCATTGTTCAGGCTTTTGGCGCAGCTTCGTTTACGTCAGCCGCTGTGTTTTTGAGCAATACAATGCACCATTTCCCCCACATTTTTCCAATGCTGAATCTCTGCGGTGGTAAAGCGCATTTTAAAGTGCTTTTCAATGGCCACAACCAGTTGAATATGGTTGAGCGAATCCCATTCTTCCACGTCTCGAGCTGTAGTGTTTTCCTGTATTTCCAGATCGTCGTTATCCAGCACCTCGCGAAAGATTTCCTGTACTTCCGAAATGATTTTTTGGTGTTCCATATCCTTTTTTATTGTGCGGTTTCTGTTATGGTTTTTATGTAGTGCTTCTTCGCTTTAAACTCGTTAACATCCAGCACCCATAAGCCCTCCGTTGATCTGAAGCCCAAATCGGCATAGAGGTTTTGTACCAGTGCATTTTTAGATGTCGGTAGATAATCGCCGGTTATTTTTTTAAACCCGTGTTGCTTCGCCACGCTCACGATCTCATTGAGCGTGAACTGTTCCATCCCTCTCTTCAGTACGCGGCAACTCATAATCCAGGTGTCAATGAATAGTGTAGAAGCGTCGCTCGCTTTTAAGATCACAACGGCTATCAGCCCATAGCTTCCTAACTGGTCTTGCAGGCTGAATGTCAAACTGAAATACTCCGGCGAAGCGATGAGCCTTGCAATGTCTTCCTCGGTATAACGCACTGTCCGCAGATTGAACTGATTGCTCCTTTGCGTAAGCTGCGCCACACGGGGGAGTGAAAAATTGTCGATCGGGCGCGCGTCGGCCTGCATGTTCAGACTCTTAAGAAAGGTTTCTTCGTCGGCAAACGATTTTTGAAGTACGGTTCTCCGGGCCTCTTCCTGATACTGTCGGGTTCTTTCGCCGTCTTCGGCCGTGAAGGAAGCAGTTTCAAAAAGATTTAGTGTCCGAAGGTAGCTAAGGTATTCTGCGGGGTCTTCCGGCAAGTCGGGAACCGTGATGCCCGGTATTGACGATCGTACCATTTCACGTTCAAAGGGATTGTCGTCGAGAAAGACCATGGCGTCGAACCCGATGTTGAGAATGTTGCGGATATAATGGATGTTGTCCACTTTGGTTTCCCAATTGGCTACGAATACAGAAATATCTTCCGGCCGCAGCACCATATCCGGATGTTTTATAAAAGGAGCCCGGGCAGTGTCTTCATTGTTCTTGCTGCAGATGGCAATGATCACTCCTCGTTCTTGCAGTTGTTTTATCCAGTGTTGCAGCTCCGTAAATGCTTTGCCAATACCCAGACTGCCCAATTGTATTCCTTCCAGACCATCATCACCAATGATGCCGCCCCAGGTGGTGTTGTCAAGATCCAGAATGACGCATTTGTGGATCTGGCCTTTTATCGCGGCAATAATGTCGCTGAAGCTTTTGGCGAGAAAAGGCAGAAATTCGATAGCATAGACCATGTCGGCATGTACATAGAGCTTTGGGTCGAATATTTTTTCGTAGCCCATTCGCTCCTGCAAGGCAAGCACATCGCAGATAAATACATTTTGGCGATCGATAGCAAATTCCATCAGCAAGTGGTTGAGTGTGCGTATCTGATAGCCGAAAGAGCTCCTGGTCTTGTTACGGTAATTTCCAAAGACCGACTCGTCTATCGCAGTAAAATTGCTGATGATGATGCGGGCATTCATTTGTTCGGAAATAGCTGCCACCAGTGCTTCGAGATACTGCATTTTCTGCTGGCAGAAGTCCGTCCGAAGATTAAGCGGCAGGCTCTGAAATTCTCTAAGCAGATGTTCTGTACTGAGGTTGATCAGCACAAATTCGCAGCCCGATTGGTAAAGGCCCGACTGTGCATTGAATACTTCACTATCTATCTGATTGTAGTCCGGTTCATACAGGCAGAAGGAATAATTCCGATCATATCCGTATCCTTTCAGTGCCTGCGCAAAAAGTTGTGTCGCACTATCGGCGAGCAGGGCAATGCTTACCCGCTGCAGTCCGGCCGTGTCTTTTTTCAAATTTTTTTTGAGTTCGTTAAACGTCTTCATGAGCGGCGGCCTTTAGCTGGATTTGAGTTTTTGCAGGTAGTTTCTGGTCTTCTCAGCATCCAGTGAAAAACGCCCTTTGGGGTAGAGCATGCGGTTTATTTCCATTGCTCCACCGGTGAGGCAATCGTAAGACGCGAGGCCGAGAGATTGGGCAAGCCAATAGTAATGCGAATTGATACAGTCTGCTGCTGTGACCTCAAGAATCCGGCATTGCGGGTGGCAAAAGATCATATTGGCCATTGCAGCGCCGTGGATAGAGACCACAGAACTCGCTTCTGAAAACAAAGCAATCTGTTCTTCTACCGTTTTGTTTTCCATCTCTGCCACCTCGAAGCCTTGCTCTTCCAATACAGGTGCTATGTTTTCGAAGTTGGCGATATGCCTGCCAGTCCGGGCCGGCCGGTTAATAAATATTCGCTTGCCGGAATGGAGTGGCTTCAGATAATCTTGCGCCAGGGTTCTCGTCCAGTTCCAGTGGGCTTTGCCGTAGGGCATGGGTTGCAGCAGGAAAACGTTTTCAGTACGAATCAACTCATCGGCTTCCTGTATATGCCAACGGAAGGATGCCGCCTCCGGAAACTGCATGAAGAAGCGGAACATTTTGGTGTTAGCTATTTTGCGGCTTACCACCAGCGGCAGTTCCTTAAGCGCCGGCATACGTTGCGCTATGAGATGCAGCTTGGTGAAAATATCGGAATAGAAATGAAAATAGTTGGCCGACCAGAAATGATCGTAGAGCACCAGCCGCGGGATATGTGTAGTTTTTCGTGGGGCCGTTCTAAGCTTTTCGGGGTATGCTCCGTAATGATCAAAAATGATGCTCTCACGAATGATGGCGTCGTCCTGGTCAATTACAAATCCTGATTTGGGATCAATCTTAAAACGACCATTGATTTCTTTGATGTACTCTTTATGCTCCCATTTTTTGTTGTCTTGTATCAGTGCACTTTGCACGCGTTCTTCGCTTACCTGCGGCAAATCGTCAAAAAAAGGTTTGCCAGTCTCCTCCCAATGGACAGTCAGGTTGTCCGCCGGCTTTTTCTTCCAGACGTAGGGTGCAGCCCAAAAATTTATTTTCTGTACCAGAGAAGACATAGAGGTTACTTCGTGTTAACTGAATAATCGTCGCCGCAAATAATACAGCATGGTTTTATAGGTGTATTGATTGCTGCCTTGCAGCCTCAGCGACATGCCGAGTAAGGTTTTGGCCTGCTGCATGTCTCTTTTGTCAATAGCTTTTGCAGCCCATTGCCGGTATTTTTCAGCCATCAGACTTTTGTCCTTGAGCAGTTGTTGTTCATATTCCTGCATTTTTTCTTCCTGGCCTTGCTCTAGCCAGTCGGTATGTTGGGTCTTTTGTTGTTCGATCAGTTTTTGCAGGATTTCTCCCACTATTAATTTTCTCGGGTTGTTATATACGTTGGTCAGAGAGTTGGGGTTGATGCGGTAGTTGTAGAGAATCTCTTTCAAAAAGTAAATGGGATAACGTTGATTCACTCGTACGGTCCAGTAGTTGTCGTCGCCGTAGATGCCGGAGAAATACTCCGAAAACAAACCGAACTCTTCAATGAGTTCCCGACGAAACATCAGCCCCGGAAACCAGAAGGGATAATTGTCCCTGATCTCCGTCACTAAGAAATCTTCTTTGTAACGGGGCGCTTCGAGTGGACGGTCGTGCAGGTCAATTTGCCGGTAGTTGCTGCCGCAGATTTTTATTTCCGGGTATTTTTCAAATACAGATACCTGAAGCTGCAATCGGTTCGGGTGGCAAGTGTCATCAGCATCGAGTTGTGTGATCAGTTCGCCGTTGGGTAGGCCGAAAGCATAATTTTTGTTTTTAAGATAGCCCACATTGTAGGGCTGGTGATACAGATGAATGCGGCTATCTCCCAGATATTTTTCTATCAGCTCGGTAGTATTGTCGGTAGAGGCATCGTCGCAGATGATCAGCTCCCAATCCTGGTAGGTTTGATCTAATATGCTTTGAATAGCACGATCAATAAACTCGCTTACGTTGTAAGCACACATGATTATACTAACCTTCATGCGAATACGAGCTGTTCAAAACGTTAACTAATTTGGTTTTACTGCACAAATATGATTCGGGTTCACTGCTATTAAAAAAATATAAGCCACGTTAACCAGCTATTTACACCGCGTTCATCCGGGCATTCCCTTCGCTACGATATCTGCCAGTTCTTCAGTAAATACCTGCATGTCATAGCCATCAATTTTCTCCTGGGCACGTTTCCCCATTTCCGCTGTTTCCGCGCGGTGGTGGTAGGCTTCCAGAATCCTGTCGCGGATGCTTTCATGATTTCGAAAAGGAACGATCCATCCGGTTGTGCCTTCTTCCACAATATCTTTGGTGCCACAGTTATCGCTCACAATGACCGGTACGCCACAGTGCATGGCCTCAAGTATGGTCACTGGTGCTCCGTCTATAATGCTAGACAATACGTACACATCTTTGTCAGCAAAAAATGCAGGTATATCCGTCACACGACCGGTGTACACAACATGCTTCAAATCGCTGTATTCTTTTCGGATGAGTTGCTGCACATTTTCATCAATTGGTCCGCCAATGTGTAGCTCCATATCCAGGTGCTGCAATTCTTTCCAGGCTTCCAGCAAGTACTGAAGTCCTTTTAGCAACACAGTAAAAGCAAGGAAGGCTACTTTGAAACGTTCACCCTGTACGCGCTGTGCCGAGGTAGCAAAGTCGGGCTTCAGGTAGCCGCGCACGCCGATCAGTTTTTTATCATATCCACGCCGGCGATAGGTTTCTTCCATCAGTGCTGAGTACGTGATGATGTGATGGACAAGCGGTAATGATTTATTGTAGTAGGCAAGTCGGCGGGAATGAGTGTATGCATCATCTTCCGAAATACCGTAGCGCTGGTTTTCTTCACGTACCAGGTCCGCTATGTAGTTATCTTCAGGGTTGCCAGGTATCAGATAGATCCGCACACCCATTTTTGCAGCTTTTTTAAAAGTGTGGTGTAGATAGGGTGTAGTACTCACGAGCACGCCTACACCCGGGTCTAAATGAAAGGAGCAAAACCAGTCATAGGCCAGCTCCTGCAGATAGCGCGACTGATGCACCTTAATGCCAAGTATTTTTTCGAGCTTATGCAGCGCAAAAAGATAATAACGCGAACTGAAGCTTACCGGCGATGAAGGGAAACTTGTGGTCCACTTCCCTTTTGCCGAACAAACGAATTCTTTCAGAAGGCCGCGCCGGTGAAGTGTTTCCGCAAGTTTATAGCCCAGGTGACCAATCCCCCCGGCGCTTTTGGCCGTTAGCGATTCAAAAGATGTCACGAGGATTTTGTTTTTCATGCTCCCGTACCGGTTAGTTTAGCGAACGTACAAGTTCAGGATAGGTGTACACATCGCTGATCATTCCCTCATCAATCTTGTAGATTTTATCACAAAACTTCAATGAGGTGTAGCGGTGTGCAATGATGATGATCGTGAGGTTTTCTTTGCCGAGTTCATTGATTGCATCCGTTATTTCTTCTTCGGTCTTAGAATCGAGCGCTGAAGTAGCCTCATCAAAAATGAGTACCTGAGCGCCTTTGTAGATTGCCCGGGCAATGGCGATCCTTTGTTTCTGTCCCCCGGAGAGATTATTGCCCCGCTCACTGATCAGGGTCTGCACCCCTTCCGGAAGATCATCTACCAGCGACTTCAGACTAGCCATGCGTATGGCATGGTCCAGTCGTACCCGGTCTATGGCCTCCGGGCGCTCGCCTAAAGCTATGTTTTCAGCAAAGCTGGTGTTAAGAATGAATGCGTCTTGTTTTACATAGCCCAGTATCTTCCACCAGGATTTGTATGTAGAACGATTCAATTCGGTATCATCAACATAGATATGTCCGCCGGTGGGCTGAAGAAAACCGAGAATGTTGTTGACGAGCGTTGATTTTCCGGTGCCGGATTTACCGATAATGCCAATCTTTTCTCCCTTATTAATGGTCAGGTTGCAGTTGCGGATCACATCTTTTCCTCCGCCGGGATACCGGTAGCAAATGTCCTTAAAGCGGATGCTTTGGTCGAAACGCATGGGCACTACTTCGGTCTGCTGCGGTTCCGTATGTTGCTCCGGAAAGAAGTCGGGGTCGTTGAGAATAAACTCTGCAGCGGTCACATTATTCATGGCGATCACAAAACGATTGACCGATGGAATGCTTCGATAAGCGATCACCGAAAACAGGGTGATGGTCGTAACGATATTATTAATGTCTTTGATGACATACACACCGTAAAGTAAGATGAGCGTGATGCACAGAAATATGGCCACTTCAATGATGCGGGTAGGGATGAACAAAATAAAGTCAACCTTACCTTGCATGATACTATACTTACGTGCGGTATCAATGAAATGCTTTTTAAAACTGTTTTCTGTGCCGGCAATTTTAATGTCGGTATATCCGAAGATCATTTCCTGCGCACTGGTATGGAGGGTTACGTAGTTTTTGTTTTTTTCCTGGCCTGCTTCCTTGATCATGTTCTTTACCCGGGCGTAAAAAAGACCGATAGAAGGTATGAGCACAACAACGAGCAGCAGGAAGAGGTGCCAGTTCCATACGCAAACGATTACTGTGGTCATGGCGAAGATCATGGCTTCGTTGATGATGATCATAACAGATATGGCCATATTGCTGCAAAGCATGATCTGCAGCTCAGTTACTTTATTGATCCACTTACCCGAAGATTGACCCAGGATTTCGTGCAGCGGTTTTTCGTACACTTTATCCAGCACATTGTGGGTAGAGGTTACGAACAGATTGCGCACAAACCGCACCTGAAGTTTGTTGATATAAAGGCCAAACAGATTTTTGATGACGATGAGCAGGAAGAAAGCACTAACCGTTAAGAGCAGAAGATGTTCTTTGGAGAAGCCGCTGAGAAAGGGGGCAAAATGCACAAAGCGTTCATGAAAACTCTCCGAAAGCACAAGGCCCACGACGGGTATCACAAAGCCCAGCCCTACAAGATCGCTGATAGAACTGAGAAAGGTAAAGAAGATGAGCCAGCGAAACTTTCGTTTCTGCCCCGGGTTGAAGACTGAATGCAGCTTCTTTAACGCGGAGAAAATGTTATTGCTTTTGAGCGCCATCTACTTGTTTTGTTCTTTCTATTTTCTGAAAAGTTTGTCGATCAGCGTTTTCTTTTTACGAATGTCGTCTTCGTAATATCCACCGCTATACTGGTAGCCATAGCCATACGATCCGCTATAGCCATAGCCATATTTTTTGAGATAGTCCACGCCATTAAACACAATGGCTGCATTCCTGATCTTGCGCTCTTTGTATAGGGTGTCGAACAGGCGTATCTGCTCCTTCATGGTGTACGATTGCCGCACGACAAACATGTTGATATCGGAGTGTTGCGAAAGGATGAGCGCATCAGAAACGAGGCCGATAGGCGCGGTATCCATGATAATGATATCAAACATCTCATGGAGCTCTTCAATAAGTGTTTGAGCAGAGGGTAGCACCAGCAGTTCGCCCGGGTTTGGAGGTATAGGGCCGCAGTTGGCGATATACAGATTCTCGTGTACGCCGGACGCCTTGATCACTTTTTCGATGCCCGAAATGCCGGCGAGATAAGAGCTGATTCCTCCATCGTTGTGCAGGCCCAGGTAGCTGGATAGCTTGGGTTTGCGGAGGTCATATTCCATGATCACCACACGCTTTTTGGCGAGGGTCATAGTGATGCCCAGATTCAGCGAAATAAAGGTCTTTCCCTCTCCACTCATGCTCGAGGTAATCAGGTACACTTTTTTGGTTCCTGAGGCAGACATAAATTCCAGGTTGGCCCTTATCAGCCTAAATTGTTCGGCTACACCGGTGCGTATGTGCGGCCCCACCACTATTTGTTTTTTATCACTGTTGGGCGTCCGTGCTACCGACCCGATCACAGGTAGCGTCGTGATCGATTCAATATCCTTTTCATTGATCACTTTGTTGTTGATCATTACCCTCGTGATGATCACCGCTCCGGGTATCAGCAGCCCGAGGAGCACAACCATGGCATAGACATTTTTCCGCACCGGTTTTATCGGGGCGCCCATGGCATAGGGGGCTACCACCACCTTGGATTTGTTGGTGGCGGCATATTGGGCTATATCGTTTTCCACCCCGCGCTGGTAGAGATACAGATATACATTCTGGATCAGGGGATACTCGCGCTTGGTATTGTTGATACTTCTTTCGGCCGCGGGTATGGAGGCCATGGTCTCGTTATATTCGGCAATATTGTGTGCCGCATTCTGTACACTGATGTTCAGTGAGGCAATCACCCTATCGCAGGCATCTGCTATGTTTTTGCGAAGCGCGGCAATGTCCGTTTTTATCTTGATCACCGAGGGGTGCATGGCTCCGGTATTGCGTTCCAGCAGTTCCTTCTTTTGTATCAGCGTATTGTATTCTGTTACCAGTCCGCCAATTACCGGATCGTTGAAACCTATTCCGGCAATCAGTTCTGTACCGTCGCCTTCTATCACATTGTCTTTGAGCGCCTGCACCGATTGTTTCTGTAGCTGCAACTGCTGAACTTTCTCTTGCTGTGCGGTCTTGTTGGCCAGTATGGTGCTGGCCTGACTTTTCACATCGATGATGCGGTTCTGTGTTTTGATTTCTTCTTCTATCGAGTCGCGCGATTGCAGATCGTCTATAAGGTTCAGCTTCTGCTGATTGATGAACTCGCGGGTTTTTTCTGCAGAAAGATTCAGGTCCTCCAGTTCCTTTTTTCTATAATAAAAAATCAGCGCGTTCATAAAATCTACCCCCCGCGACGGAATATTATCCGTGTACTTCAGATCGAGAAGGCTGGTGCGCCCATCACTTACATTGACCTGAAATACGCTTAGTGCCTGGCCGACTGCTGCATGCAGGGGCATCACCCGTACGATCAGTTCTGTTTTGTTGACCAGATATCCGCGGTTGGCTTCGGGGTTGTTGTTGTAGAGAATTTTAAAGCGTCCGAAAGATCGCTTGATCCAGCTTCCATAAAGCACATTGCTCTTGATGTTCGCCTCATTTAGTTCAAAGAGGCCGTCCACAAGCTGAGTCATCCTGATCTCCTGAACTCCGCCACCCTGATACCCTGCAGAATCAAAGACAATCGTTACGGGAGATTTGTTATAAAGCTCGTCTTCACGCACTCGTCCTTTGGCAAAATAGCGGATGTTCATATCCAGCGAATCCACGGCCATACGCACAAGGTCCTGAGACGTAAGTACAAATATTTCGTTGAAAAGATTGGGATTGTTGGCATCGGCAGATTCGCCGCCGTCGCTCAGTTTGTTGAGCAGGCTTCCCACCCCTTTTTGTTTGTCTTCTATCAGGATAAGGCTCTGAATAGAAAAGAGCGGTGTGGTGTATCGGAGGTAGAGAAATCCTATGGAAAATGTAAAAAACAGACAGAGCACAAACCAGTACCACTTACTCACTACAGCACCCAGGATGCGCTTAAAGTCGATCCCGGTATTGAGCTGCCGTAGTTTGTCTGATATCTGGTTGTTTTCCATGAAGTTGCCGGGCCTGGGTTATTTGGAGGTGAGTTGGATGATGCCATACACAGCCAGTATGGTGGACATGAGGGTTGTGATGGTCGGTAGATAGAACCGGAAGAAATCGTTGCCTTCCTGACGGCGAATACGAGCAGGTTCTACATAAACAATATCATTTTGCTTAAGGTAGAAGTAGGGGCTGGTAAATACGTCCCTGCTGTTAAGGTTGAGATGGGCAAATTCGCGGGTGCCCTCTGTTTCCCGTATCACGGTCACATTGTCTTTGCGGCCAGTAATAGGAATGTCTCCCGCAGCAGCTATGGCGTCAATGATACTGATCTTGTGGTTAGGCGCCATGATGGTGCCCGGATGTCCAACCTCGCCGAGCACTGTAATCCGATAGTTGACGATCCTGATCTCGACTACCGGTTCTTTAACGATAGTCTTCAACTGCTTTGCCAGGGCTTCTTTGGCCTGACGGATCGTGAGACCGCCGAGCTTTATTTTTCCGAGAAAGGGATAGTCAATATGACCGGAGGGGTCAACCAGAAATCCGTTTGAATTCGTACTGCCGCCACCCAAAGTTGCATTGGTTGAGTAGGGGGTTCCTCCGCCGTTGAAAATAGATACGGTAGTATTTCCTTTATCTTCTACGATAGAGCTGGGAGAGGTAACGTTTATGGCCAGTATGTCGTCGGGTTGGATGATGGCCTCCTTGAAGGGATCTATTTTTTGGGTAAAGACGCTCGGATCATTAGGCGTCAGTTCCCTGAAGTAAATACTTTTCTGGGGGCCTGCACAAGATGCTGTAAATAAAACAATTGCGGCAGCCAGCCCTGTTAGTATCCGGCGCATAGTTGTGAGCGTTAATGAGTAGAACGAAAAAATCATTATCCATTTCCCGGCTTACCCCAAAAACCTTGTCCAGTAAGGTTTTTAAGGTATTACTTTACACTTTTCCCCGCTGCAAAATAAGCTGAAAAGCCGACAGTGCGTAGTATTAATACGACAACATAATCGAATTATCAACAGTTTATCCACGTTTGTGTTGGGGCGCTAAGTTCGGTCAGTGCTCTGGTCTGGGGTATTAATGAGATGTTATTGCGCCAGACAACGCTTTCAGTCCGTTTAGGGTTCATAAGCCTTGGCTTGGTCTTCCATCCCAATTCTTAAGTGTTGTTGTATGACGGTCAGCCGGATGGGTCTGCCTGCCGGAAAAGTTTCGGTCAATAAATGCCTTATTATTGAAAATTGTCATTAAATTGTCCAACGCTCCAAAAGCATAATATGTCTTTTGCTGTGTATGTTCTTTATTTAACCAAAAAAACAAAGTCAATCATGAAGCGTTTTTTATTCATTGCGCTGCTGCTGATCAGCGGCTTCTCCTCGAGAGCTACGCACCTTATGGGCGGAGAAATTGTAGCTCAATATGACACCGCCTTAAACGCCTACATCATCACGCTTACCCACTATAGAGATACCCTGGGGATTCCTATGTATCAAACCGCTGATATCTACATTTATCAGGATACAGGTTCGGGCAACTATGTGCTCCAGACCTTAGACATTGTTCCTTTAAACGTATCGCTCAGCACAAGTTTGCTTTCTAACTTTCCTTACGGAGTGGAAGTAGGCGTTTATACCGACACCGTAACGCTTGCGCCGGGTACCTATCGCATCACCAATGAGACCTGTTGCAGAAACGGCGCCATTCTGAACATGACCACGCCACTGAGCGAAAGTATGACCTTATACACCGATCTGTATGTAGATACGTTCAACAACAGTACGCCGGGTTTCCTCGCTATGCCTATTGCCCATTTCCCGATCAATCAGCCCGCTTATTATAATCCATTGCCTTTCGATCCTGATTTCGACACGCTGTCCTGGTCGCTCAATACACCGATCAGTACGCATATGTTTAGCCAGCCGAGTCTTGTGTTTACAAGTGTAACCGGTTTTACCGCGCCTGCTGCCGATCCTATGGGGCCCTTTACCATGAATCCCGTGACTGGTGAGATCACCTGGACACCCGATACCTTAGGTAACTATGTGCAGTCGTTCGAAGTGAACGAAATAAAAAATCAGGTAACCGTGGGAAAAATCATTCGTGACATGCAGTATGTGATCGTACCAGGTGGTGGAAACAGTTCGCCATTCTTCCAGAATGTTTCTTCATACAATACAAACCAGGCTCAAAATTATTATTACAAATACTACGTGCCGGGTCAGCCCTTCATCTTCCAGATCATGGGTTCCGATCCCGAACACAATGCCCTGCAGCTTACTGCCTTTAGCCAGGCCTTTAGTTTTGCCAATCCGGCCACATTTTCCACCTTCAATTCAGGTAATGATGTGATCGGTACCTTCCAGTGGACGGCTCCCGCCACCTTTACAAAGGATATTATTGTTGTTTTCCGTCTGCGCGATGGCATGTTCACCCGCGATTTTACACTGCTCCTTCGCAAGGGCGATGTAACCTCAGTGGACAATATTAACGGCGATGTAAACAATGCCGTGAAAGTATTTCCGAATCCTGCCAGCAATCAATTGAATATTTCCTTCGACCTCGATAAGGCCATCGATGGTGACATTGCTTTGTACTCGTCTATCGGTCAGAAAGTAGCTTTGCTGCATCAGGGCCTGGTCGCAAAGGGAAGCTCTACCATCAGCAGCAGCTTGCACGTAGCGGCCGGCATGTACTATTTGGTGGTGAGAGATAAAGGACGTGTTATCAAGACCCTCCCTGTTTCTATTCAATAGTTTTTTACATTCAGTGCTTAGTTGACCAAAAAACAGGTTTCCGTTTGCCGGGAACCTGTTTCTTTTTTGGATAAGATACTCGTACGGTTTCAGGGCATTTTTCGAATGCGGAGAAAGCTGTCTGATTCCGAAAAGCCTCGTTTCCGGACGAAGTGTCGAAATTGGCGGCGTGTCAGTTCAAAATTGGTGACCGTACTGTCGTCGGTTTCGGTTATTTCCTGCAGTGCTTTTATTTCGTCGGGGCTGTGTATCGTGGATAGAACCAGCCTTTCGTTTTTCAGTGAAAGTTTAATGACTTCCCACTTCCGGTCTTCTATTTTTTTATTGAGAAAATAGTACCCCTTGTATTTTTTTAATTGATTCGTCTCCGAAATGAGAAACATTGTGTCGGTACCTTCGCTCCGCCAGATCACCGAATCATTAACGACCTGAACTTTTTTAAGGCTGCTGTCGCTTATACTGAGCAGGGTGTCGCCCGGCAGAAAAATATAGCCCTTTAGGCTGTCTTTGTGCTCGGAAAGGGTGTAGGCATAATGCCCTACCATGGCTGTGGCGAAAATATAAAGTGTGTCTGCACCATCGGAGGAAAGGTAAGCGCCCTGTATGCGGCGCGGGAAAGATGTTTGAGACCTGACACCCGGAGGTTGCGCTTCTGTAAAGCTAACTGTAGGCTCGCAACTGCACCACATCAATGTTGCCAACAGGATGCCCGCGCTTACATTCATTTTCATAAACGACTTTCTTATTTATGCCCTATTACGCCGGAAGTAACCTTTGCCGGGGGCATGTCGTTTTTCCAATGGCAGTGCTTGTTTCTAATCTTTTTGTTCGGCTTTCTTCTTCCCGGGAGCCAGTTTGTACATCAGCCATACACCACCCACCAGCAGATGCAGGGCAATGAGTATCAATGCGAGTTTTACCCAAAAGTCCATATCCATTCTTTTGGAAACGAAGGTATTAAGCTGGTGCCCTGCGTTTTGTGCCTTTGGTTACCAAGGGCTATCCATGTACGCATTCTTCGGGTAGCTTTCCTACATTCGGGACTATGAATGCGAAGAAGCTGGAAGAACTCCTGGCAGCACAGGCTACAATGCTGGCCGAACGGTATGATGCCGTGTCACCCGATTTTTCCATAGACGCGATTCATGATTTTCGCACGGGCGTAAAAAAGTACCGGGCATTGCTACGTCTTGCTGGTACTACAGCGCACAAAAAGCCCGGTTTGCCAGTTGCGCTGCGAAACATTTATCACATTGCCGGATCGATCCGGGATGCCCAGCTCCTCCAGGCATTTGCAACCCATGAAAAGCTACCGGTCCTTTTTCAACACCTCGAAGAAGCGCTTCTGCACCTGAAAATTGCCTGGGAAATCCGTTATCATACAGGATTTTCAGATATCCTGACCCGTGCCATTCGTGGAAAACATATCCAGAGTCTCGCAACAAAAGCAGTGTCGGATTTTTTGCAGGAGAAGTTTCGCTCGATCCTGGCAACCGAGCCTTGCCCGGATGACAGTACCCTGCATGAGGTGAGAAAACTATCAAAAGACATTTTGTATGTGGCCCGCTGGGTGGAAAAGGATTGGCCGGAAGCCTTTGAAGCGACGGTAACTTTGCCGCTAAAGGAACTACAGGAACTGGCAGAAAAAACCGGCGACTATAACGACCGTGTGCAAAGGTCAAAAACGCTGGAGCTCTTTCATCACCCCGGCGTTGGTGAGGCTGAAGCTGAGCGATTGCATCAGTTGCGAAATCAGGAACGTCAGGAAATGAAAGTCAGACAGAAAGCTGTCATTGCGGTGTTGGACGAGCTTCGGTTGCGTGCTATTTAATGAGCTTGTACACATAGTGGTGCATCAGAGTAGGAAACGGGCGCACGGAACCCTGAAACGCTACTTTCAGTCCCTGCTTCTGAAACTCATCCTGATACTGCCGGTGATAGCGGAAGTTCAGTGGCACCGGCACACCTTCTTTCATTTTATTTAGCAACCAGTCTTCTGTGGAAATATAAAGTTTGTCGAAAAAGTTAAGAGCCATTTCTTCTACCAGAATCACGAACCCGCCGGGTTTTACCACGCGCTTCAGCTCCGATAAAAAATATTCGGGGTCGGGTGTATGGTGCAGCGTGGCGAGTGCAAGGGCACCATCAAAGCTATTATCGTCGGAATTGATTTTTTTTTCGCCACTTAATTGAAAATGCAGCCGGGGATCCGAAAGAATTTCATCGCTGAGGTTTTGATCACGGATGATATCGAGGCCTGTAACGCTGAGGTTTGGGCGCAGTAGTAAGAGTTGCCTCGCGGTGTACATGTTCCCGCAGCCAAAGTCGAGGAGGGAGGAACCATCAGGTATAAGCGGAGCAAGGTATTTTGCAAAGGTGACGGATCTTTGGTTGGTTAGCTTTTTATATACCGGAAGGTTGGCAAGAAACATATGAATCCACAAATTTTTTGGAAAGCGGATAAAGATAAACAACGGAGCCGTTTCAAGCGCTTTGATACAATCTTTATTCAATTAATTTTACGCAGTTTCATATAAAGCTGGTACTCGAAATGCAAAATGCCCCGAATCTTTCTCAGGAGTCGAAATACTGGAAAATATCGTTTTATCTCCTCAGCGCCGTCATCCTTATTGCTATGCCCTTGCTGAGCCGTAGCTATGGGCAGAGCGGCGATGAATGGCTGCAAATCGAGTATGGACGTGATATATGGAATTATTTTTTCAATGGCGACCCACAGGCTTTAAACTATGACAATAAAAGTCTGCAATATGTAGGTCAGCAGTTTTACGGTGGCTTCTTCGATTTTATTATGGAAATCTTTCACCATTGGTTTCCGTCTATTCCCATTCTAATCCTCCGCCACTTTTTCAATGCCCTAACCGGTGCACTGATGATGATGTTTACCGGGCTTTTTGCCTATCGTCTCAGCGGCAAAAAATGGTCTGTGGGCCTTATCGCGCTACTGTTTATTGTTTTCTCTCCGCGCATCTTTGGCGAAAGCATGAATAATCCGAAAGATATTCCGCTCGGTTGTGGCTTTATTATGGGCATGTACTACTGGCTGGCTTTCCTTCAGGATTTTCCGCGCAAGGCCTGGAAATATTCTATAGGCATCGCTATCGGCTTTGGCATCGCTTTCGGTGTGCGCTCTGCGGGTGGTATTTTGCTGGTTGCCTACTTTGGCGTCATGACCTTGCTTTACTATTTCACTAACAAAGAATTTAAACAGCAGGTATCAGCAGATAACAATAGATTGCTGAAAAAAGGGATTTTGATTCTGGCCGTCGGACTCGTTGCCGGATATATCATCGGATTGCTTACCTGGCCATGGGGTTTGGAATCACCTTTGTCGCATCCCATTGAGTCGCTCAAAGAAATGACCAACCGGAGCGTAACCCTTCGTGTATTCTTTGAAGGAGTGTTTCGCCCCAACAATGCGCAGCCCTGGTACTACGAGTTCAAGTGGATCCTCATCTCCAATCCACTCATCGTCATCGCAGGTGTTGTCCTATTCCTGATCCTGTTCGTAAAGGCAAAAGAACGGTATGGAATCTTTGCTACTGCTTTATTGTTGTTTGCAGCATTCTTTACTCCGCTCTACATGATGTACAAACATTCGAGTGTACATGACACCTGGCGCCATTTGTTTTTTATCTATCCCTTTTGGGTGACTATGTCGGCGATGGCCTTCCCATTAACAGGCTATTTTTTCAAAAACGAAAAACTGCGCTTTCTGCCGCAGGCAATAGCTATCGTTGGTTTGTTGCCCGCCGTCATCTGGACGTTCCGCACACATCCGAACCAGTATGTTTATTTCAATGCACTGGTGGGTGGAATTGAGGGCGCGAGCGGATATTATGACACAGATTATTACCAAAACAGTGGACTGCAGGATGCGGAGTGGCTGTTGAAAAATGCCAAACGTACCCCGGGCAAAAAGGTGTTGGTAGCGTCGAACATGCTGGGCTTTGATAAATATTTTGCCAAAGACAGCAGTTGGATCAACTATTATTATGTTCGCTACAACGATCGTCATACCAAGGACTGGGACTACTACGTAACGTATTCGAGGTATATCTCTCCGGGGCAGTTGCAACAGGATAAATGGCCGCCGGCAAATGCCGTATACGAGGTGAAAGTGGATGGCGTTACGCTTTCTGCGGTGCTGGAACGCAAAAGTAAGGCCGGAATTGGCGCCAACGAAGCCTTGCAAAAGCAGGATTTCGCCACCGCAGTGCAGCAGTACGCCATAGCGGTGCAAGCCAATCCGTACGATGAAGCCATGTGGGCAAATTATGGTGTTGCACTCGCGTCTATGGGGCAAATGGACCCTGCAATTCAGGCGCTGAACAAAGCCGCTGAACTGGACCCCGACAATCCGCAGTATTATCAGATATTGGCACAGGTGTACAAAGTAAAAGGCGATATGAATGCAGCACAAAATGCTGCCAACACCGCAAATGCTATCATCATGAAAGAGCAGGAAGCAGCCGGCGAATAGCAATGCTCCGCAGCTATTGATTTTTTCCCGCAGATAAACTGTGTTATTTTTGCGCGCATTTTTATAAATAACCGAAAAGCACTAAAACATATATGGGTCGCATATTCGAAGTACGGAAATCGAAAATGTTTGCGCGGTACGACCGCATGGCAAAACAGTTTACACGTATCGGTAAGGAGATAGCTATTGCCGTAAAAAAAGGCGGACCTGACCCCACTACCAATCCTATGCTGCGCCGCATTATGCAGAACGCAAAGTCGGTAAACATGCCGAAGGATCGCATTGAGGGCGCTATCAAGAATGCACTGGGAAAAGATACAAGCAACTATGACGAGGTGCTTTATGAAGGTTATGCACCCCATGGAATTGCAATCCTTGTTGAAACAGCAACCGATAATACAACAAGGACCGTCGCAAACGTACGTTCGCATTTTAACAAGGGAGGTGGCAACCTGGGAAATAGTGGTTCGGTGGGTTTTCTGTTTAAACATTTAGGTGTATTCAAGCTGAGCCCTGAAGGACTGAGCGCAGAAGATCTGGAACTGGAACTGATAGACGCCGGACTGGAAGAGTTGGGCGAAGACGCAGAAGGCAATCTTATTGTTCGTTGCGAGTTTAACGATTTTGGGAATATGCAGAAAGCCCTGGAAGAAAGGGGTATCACGCCGGTGTCTGCTGAATTGGAATGGATACCACTAAACACAGTTGATATAACGGAAGAGCAGTCGGACGATGTCTTTAAACTTATAGAGCGGCTGGAGCAGGATGATGATGTGCAGCGCGTTTTTCATAATATGGGTTAGGCCTGCGTTAGAAATCATTTTTTTAAGCAGTGCCCGGCACTGCTTTTTTCATTGATAAATGTTTGTGCGGCTTCGGCTTTGACCTCCCCGTCACGACTCGTTGCTTCGTTTTTGTCTTTTCAGTATCCTGATGATACGGCTGTACATTATTTCCGATAAGTTCCAGTTATAGCCCTCAAAGTTGGCCGTGTTGGTAAACTGTATCACTACTGCATCGAGCGCTTTGTGGTATTGGGCAATTGTTTGATAACCGGGTATCATACCTGTATGTTCAAACTTGTACAGAGCGGAGTAAATCTCTTTTTCCCTTGGGTCGCTGAAGGCGGAACCATCATTGAGCGCTCTGATAAATTTTGCAAGGTCTTCCGCTGTGGCCAGCATCACTCCATTGTTGTCTGTCTTCAGGTCGTTTTTATATCCAACATAATACCCGCTCATTACATCATCGAGGTTCACATCTTTAATAGAACCGAAGGTATTTTTTAAATGCAGCGGATCGAGAATTTTTGCTCTGATATAATGGAATTTTTCTCCTCCGGTCACTTTGGCTATAAGCTGGGAAAGCAATAGGAAATTCGTGTTGCTGTAAGCATATTGCGCGCCGGGTTCGAAATCTGCAGGCTTATCGAGGGCTAATTCTAATCTTTCATCAGCAGTTTGTTTCGGGTGTACCCAATAGTCTTTTGCATCCGTAAAGTTTGGTATTCCGCTGCGGTGCTGGACCATCATGCGCACGGTTATCCGGTCGGCGTTTTCAATTCGCCCTATTAACTCAGGAAAGTAATGGGCCAGGGTTGCATCCAACGAAAGTTTTCCGTCATGCGCCAGTTTGGCAATGGCTAAGGCTGTATAAAGTTTACTTACACTCGCTATTTTGAACAAAGCGTCTGGGTCTGCTGGTATTTTGTTCTCCCGGTTTTTATAGCCAGATGTATAAAATTCCGACTGGTTACCTTTTCTATTGACACAGACAATGATTCCGTCAAAGCCATATTCAGCAGCCTGATCCACCTGCTCCTGGAGTGTGCCCGGTAAGGGCATAATCCACGCTTTAACGATGGGCCAGGGGACAAAATACAGCGAGACAACCGTTCCCAACAACAGCAAAATTCTGATCACTTGTTTTGTTTCGATTTTTTTCATGCTACATGCCGCAGAGTTATGAAATCAGGCTTTGGAGGGCTTTTCGGCCAGCGTCGTGGGATGCTTGAAGTACCTGGAACATCCGGTTTTGATTGCAAGTCGGGCTAAAATACAGTTTTATCCCGGCTGTCCTTATTGAATGCTCCGGAGGTTCCCTATTCTAACTCCTGTTTAACACGATTATAATTATCCAAGTTTCCAATGTTACCAAATCATTAAGTTATCGTGAATTAATTGTAAATTTACTTTGTACAGAAAATGAGGCGTAATGAAGAAGATTTGGACGACGATCGTAGCAATTTGCTTGTCAGGATGGGCTTTTGCCAATGATTTTACACTCAATCAGGGTTTTGTAGCGGCACAGACTTTCTATCAGGAACTCAGGTGCGAAAAGGTAAATGGGCTGGTAGTCGTTCCTGTTACTCTCAATGGAAAGGTTCGCCGTTTTTTATTGGATACCGGCGCACCAACCATGATCCGGAAATCAATCCAAAAAAGGGCAAAGTTTGAAACTTTGCATACCATAGTCGCCTACGATATAAATGATCAGCGCCGTGATGCCACTGTAGTACGGCTCGATCATATTGCCCTGGGTTCCCTTGAATTGAAAGATATTCCTGCTTTACTGGCAGATGATGATAATACACTCTTTAATTTTCTGGAGGTAGATGGTATCATTGGTAGTAACATGCTCCGGGATATGGTGGTGAAGATCTCTGCAGCAAACAGTACCGTTACCTTTACCAATGCTATTCAGGGTCTTTCGCTCACCGATGCTTTCAGTCAGGCAATGTCCGTAGACAAAGACCTTCAGAGTTCGCCTGTGTTGCAGGTTTCTTTGGGCGAAGGCATCACCGAAGAATTATTATTCGATACAGGTTTTGATGGATTTTACAGTCTTTCCACAGAGAAATACCAGTTGTTTAAGCATTCGGAAGAGATAAGGGTTTTGGGCACAGAAAATCGAAACGGCACCTGGGGTATGTATGGCGAGCCCGCAGCCGGAGAAAAACACAAACTACTCATACCGCGCTATATAGTTGGAGATTTCCTGTTCACAAACGTAGTTGCCTATACCAGCAATGGTGCCAACTCGAAGCTGGGTGCAGAACTGTTAAAAACGGGAGACGTTACGCTCGACTATATCCACCAGCGTTTTTACTTTCAGCCGTATCATCAGGCTGCATCTCTGAACATGCAGCGGCAAACGGAAGCATACTACTGTGTGAATTAAGGCGCGCCAACTTTTTTTATTGTAGGTTTATTGCATGAAATCTGCGCGTTCGCTGCCTATACTGATTGGAAGAAAACCGGTGCTGGAAGCGCTTCAGCAAGGTGCGGCCATCGAAAAGATATTCTTACTGCGTTCGGCCGCCGGAGAAGAAATCAGTGCCATCAAAAAACTGGCTAAAGAACAAAATGTGCCGCTCAGTCAGGTGCCTGTCGAAAAGCTGAACAACCTCAGCCGCGCGCAGCATCAGGGCATAGTGGCTTGGACCAGCCTGTTGCAATATGTGGATCTTCAAAACGCCATTTCTCATGTGGTGGAGCAGGGCCAGAATCCTTTGTTCCTGCTGCTCGACGGCATCACTGATGTACGCAATGTAGGGGCTATCGCGCGCAGTGCATTGTGTTGCGGCGCCCAGGGAATTATCCTTCCTACGTCTTCGTCCGCATCACTTACGGAAGAGGCTATCAAAACATCTGCCGGTGCACTCCGGAAGATTCTATTGTGCCGCACTCCTTCCGTTCCCCAAGCCCTTGACGTACTCAGGCTCAACGGTATCCAGGTTCTCGGTACACAAATGAAGGGCAGTATTCCAGTGTTCGAAGCTGATTTTTCGGCGCCTAGTTGCATTGTGATGGGTGCAGAAGATACGGGTATCAGTAAAGATGTCCTTCGCCGGGCAGACGTTCTGATCAGAATCCCTATGTCCAGCGATTTCGACTCGCTCAATGTGTCTGTAGCCGCAGGCATGGTCCTATATGAAGCCATGCGGCAACGCTTGTCCTGAGCTTCTCTGTTGCTGATAGTCATCGGTTCACGCTCAGTTTTTGCGATAGCTATGCTGTAGTCGGGCACCCAAGAAAATCTTATTCATTCCGGTCTTAAATGTTCTTTGCCGGCGCCCGAAAACGCTACGCTGATATCCACGCACTGATCATTTTTTGCTGGCAGTTGCTGTTCCTCCTCCCTCATTTTCGGGATAGTTTACACTCGTTCACTTTACTACATTGCGTCGTTCATTATCAACAAGATAAACATGGAGTTGTCTTTGAGACAGTAGGTGGTTCGCCTCGTTTTATTCACGGCCTAATAGCCCTTACGTAAAGGCGCAGGAGCCTGAGCAATAGAATGAGCCGAACGCATCAAAAACTGCCTTTACTCGAAGAACGACGAAGAGAACAAGGATAGAAAGTAAAATTGAGAAGCTACTATACATACATCATTTCCAGCTCCGACAGGGATCGCTTTTTTATTGGCGTAACCGATGATCTTTCTCGTCAGTTAGTGATGCATTGGTATGACAACCGCGAAAGTTTCGTGCCCGATAAAAGAGTCTATTTCCTTCTTTGGTATCAACGTTGGGAGCGCGCAGTTGATGCCGTTGCGCAGGCCCGAACACTTAAGAGGCAGGAGCGGAATGAACTTCTTGATTTTATAAAGCTTCAAAACCCCGGCAATATGCCGTTAAACAGACGCTTCGTCACAAAATGGCCGCCTCAGGAACGGCAGGTGCAGGAAGCTGTACAATGGCGAAATGCCAAAACCTTGAAAGCGAACATACCATGACAGAGCAAGAAGTTAGGGTTGAAAAAGGTGAAAGAAAAGAAGACGCCCGGCTATCACATTTAAAGGAGGGAATAGCAAGACCTGGGTTTCGTCATTTTCATAATGACATTTTGTTCATCTGCCTTGAACACGGTTTGCAGGTGCGCTCGAGTGTTATACATGTAGAGTCGCTGGTGAAGCAACTGATGTTTTGTGCCTTGTCAGGGGCTTCTGTTACTGCAGAGGAAAAGTTTGATTTATTCCGCTTAGGACGTACCCCGGTGGCGATTGACTTCATTGACCGGTCCAGGCCTGTTTTGCAATTGTCCGATTTACGCAGCAAAGGTATATCTCGTTTTTTGGTTCAATTCTCCAAGGGAAGACAGCTTTTTGTCTATCTCGATCTTTAATGCAGGAATAAGGAGATTTTTTTTAGGGAATCTTACAAATAGTGAAGCCACCAAAAATGAGGATGACTGCGTTTGTATTTATCATACCATTTGCAGGCAGGGTAAAGTAAGAACAATATTGCCAGCCAGATTAGAAAAACAACCGCTAAAGGGAACCCGAAATGTTTCAGAGAGTTTTGTTCCGTTACCCACACCGGCACCACCATACTTTTCCACCCATAGCCGGTGGTAGCAGCCACTATCATAGCGACGATATGTATTGCATAGATGTGTAGTAGGTAAAAGAAAAAGGGAACACGCCCGAAGACGGCCAGCTTTCGAGACAGCCATCCTGATCCACCGGACACGCGAGGGATTACCAGAAAAAACGTTCCGAGCATAAGTAGTAAATACTGTACAGAAGGCGGAGATTTTGTTACGTTCAGAAAAGACATCAGCGACTTGTCGGATTGCCCCGGGTAGAGGCGGAAATTGCCAGGGTCGCCATAGGTATTTCCCAGTCTTAACAGGATGAAAACTACAAGGCTAATTACACCCATCAGCGTTAACCGGTTCCTGCTTTCCTGAGTATCCTTCAAAAAAAGTGTCCCGAGGCCATAGCCCAGACCCATGACTGCACTCCAGGGAATGAGCGGATCGCCCGACCAAATGTTTCGGTCTATTGTGGTGAGATGTATGAAGCGCGAACGATGAAGTAGGGTCCAGGTGAAGCTTGAGCTGGTGATCTGATCAAGCAATTGATGCCCGGCAATGATGGAAACACAAACTATGAGCAGTGCCTTCCGGGGCAAATAAATCAATGCAGAAAGGATGATCATGCTCCAGCCCAGCATCCAGAAAACACCCAGAAGCAAAGTCTGGACGCGGGGGTCAAAATGCCAGCCAAAATTGATGAGGGTAAGATCAGCGACTATAAGCCATATTCCTCGCTTAATAAGAAAGTTGCTTAGGGTGGGTAAATCCATTCGTTGTCTCAGATAAAATGCAGACAACCCGGCCGTGAAGCAGAACACAGGTTCACAGAAATGCGTGATCCAGCGTGTGAGAAAAACGGGTAATGAGCTCAGCGAGACGTTTGTTGGATTAAAATGATATGCGCTGTAATGAAAAAATGTACGAGTATGATCCAGGCACATCAGCACTACAATGATGCCCTTAACAAGGTCAATGCTGGTGTTTCTTTTTCTGGTTTGCGTACTTGAAGCGTCATTCATTTCTAAAAGTAGATTCGACTCCGGGAGGGCAGGAAATCCTTCGGCTTATGAGAACCAAAATACAAAATAATAGTGCTGTAGCTCAGGCAGTCAGCATGCAGGGCGAATCGTTACAATAATTTATTGCCTTCGATGTCCGACATCTTTGGGAATGGCCATCCACAGCTCCGCAAAGTATATCCCCCATTTTCGGGATATATTTTTTGCACACGTTATTCCAAATTTGCCCAGGTATCCGGATCGTTTATGAAAAGCCAGCGAGCGATACTTATACCCAATAAACAGCCCGCATCACTGTCAACTTATCTCCTGTCCTTTATGCGCCGGTAAAGAGCGCCCGCGTAGGTGGAGGAGCGATTAATTGTGAATGGATAATCTTTCTTGCAATGAACAAAAAGCAGCTTTATCAGCGGGTTACAAAGACCACCGGAATCCATCAGGCTCAGGTTCGTATCATTCTCGATCAGTATTTTGCCGAGGTAAAACAGGAAATCTCTTCCGGCGGCAAGGTGTCTGTTGCCGAGTTTGGGACTTTTTGCATTAAAAAGCGTGCACAGCGAAAAGCTCGAAATGTAAAGCGTAACACTACACTGATCATCCCCGCGCATTACACTCCGATCTTCAAGGCATCGCCCAAACTCTTGAGGTTGGTGAAACAACTGAAAAAAGTAAGGGTAACTGAACTTCAGGATTAGGGCTTGCCATGACTGCCACTGAAATGCAATTTATCTTTGTGTACCCAACTATTATGTAGGTAGCTGGGTCATACAAGCAAAACCAAAGCACATGCAGTCAGCAAGTTCCTTTTCATTTTTCCGGGCGATTTTTTTTGCCTGCATCGTCCTTCTATGTGCCCGGCAGGCAGCGGCCAAACAGGTACGTGTGCTCTTTATCGGTAATAGCTACACCTATGTGAACAATCTGCCGGTACTGGTGTCAGGGCTGGCAACTTCTTCAGGAGACCAATTGATCCATAGCTCCAGTGCTCCGGGCGGCTACACACTTCAGCAACATTGTAGCAATGCCAGTACCCTGGCTTTGATCGCCCAGGGGAACTGGGATTTTGTAGTGCTTCAGGAACAGAGCCAGCTACCGGCATTTCCGGATCAGCAGGTACAGACAGATGTGTACCCCTTTGCACATATACTCGACAGCACAATAAAGGCATATAATCCTTGCGCTAAGACTGTGTTTTACATGACCTGGGGCCGGAAGAACGGCGACGCGTCCAACTGTGCTTTCTTCCCTCCGATCTGCACCTACTTAGGTATGGATAGCCTCCTGCAACTGCGCTATACAAACATGGCAGATAGCAACGATGCCGTGGTATGCCCGGTGGCAAAAGTGTGGCGTTACCTTCGGAATAATCATCCTTCCATCGAACTTTATGATACCGATGAAAGTCATCCTTCGTTGAAGGGTTCCTTTGCTGCAGCATGTGCTTTTTACTCGGTTTTATTCGGTAAAGATCCGGTGCTGTGCAGTTACAACGGTGGTCTTCTGAGCCAGGATGCGGCAACGATCAAGAATGCTGCTAAAGCGAGGGCCTACGATTCACTTTCGCAATGTTTTCAGTTTTTCCCATTGCCTGCCGCTCAGTTTAGTTATACTGTTGCCGGGCTACAGGTTAACTTTGTAAATACGTCGGTCAACGGTGTCAGCTACAAGTGGTTTTTTGGTGATGCCGACAGTGCCACGACAACAAGCCCGCAACACATCTACAGCATGCCCGGTAGTTATACCGTTCAGCTTATCGCCAGCAAATGCCTGGACAGCGATACCTCCACACAGACGATACTTGTAGGTAACACCGGCCTTGACGGAACGTCACAGCACGAATGGGTGTCGATCTATCCTAATCCGGCAAATCGAGAATTGCATATCTCGTCGAAAAGTAAGATTTCGTCCTATGCTGTTTACAACGCCTTGGGAGGCGCTGTTTCTTCAGGGATTGTGCCAGCACAAGGCCATGATTTTGTCATAGACCTTGTAAGGTTCCCACCCGGTTTTTATCTGCTTCGCTTTGAAACTGAGCATGGCGCCTTTGTTAGAAATTTTGTGAAACAATAGGTGTGCCTGATACCGGATGAAAAAGACCGGTCACGCTCAAGCAGCAATTGCGATCCCCCGGCTGCTCGTTTGGCTTTTGCCCCCGGCGGGCTTGCTGCGGGAAGCCAAAGACGCTTATGTCGTAAGGGAATTATCTAACAGAAGCCTGCGTTGAATTTCATTTTTGGGAAAAAATTTGGGGCCGTGAATGTTCCCGATTTTAAAAGCGATTGATCGTTGAATCTTTGACCTTCGCAGCGCTTTTCCACTTTATGCACAAAATATTCCTACTTCTCGGACTGGTTTTCATATCCTTTCCGGCTGAAGCACAGTTTCGTACACAGGCACAGCAGCAAATACTTACCAACGAAGATTCATTGCATGCGGGCGTCAACAATCATAAAACCATCATCTCCGGCTATGGAAGCGCATATTATCAGCGTGATTTCAACCGGCAGCAGTCGAGGGCCACGTTAGAGCGGGTGGTGTTATTTGTAGGTCATCAGTTCAATTCCCGCATACAGTTTTTCTCGGAGCTGGAACTGGAAAATGCTTTGGTCGCCGGTGGAGAGGAAAAAGGTGAAATAGCATTGGAGCAGGCATTTCTGAAGTTTAACCTCAACCCAAAGCATTATATCGTTGCCGGACTTTTCATTCCAAGGATCGGGATTCTTAATGAAAATCACCTCCCTGTAAACTTCAATGGAGTAGAGCGGCCCCTTACCGAACAACTGGTCATTCCTGCCACCTGGCGAGAACTGGGAGTATGCCTTTATGGAGGACTCAACGGGCTGCCCTTGCTCTACACCGTAGGCGTTGTGAATGGACTGAACAATGAAGGTCTGCAACACGGCACGGGTCTGCGTGGTGGCCGCATGGAGGGTAGTAACGCTCCTGCTAACAACCTTGCTTTTACGGCCTCGCTGCAATACACTATCCAAAACTTCAAACTACAGGCCTCAGGCTATGTAGGTGGCACCACGGGCCTTAGCCGGCGGGGGGCTGACAGCCTTGGACTCGATGGGGGAGCTCTGGGAACACCGGTATATCTGGGTGAGGCTAATGTGCAATATAACCGTGACGGTCTCGCAGCGAAACTTTTAGGTGCCTATGTTTCCATGCCGGATGCAAACAAAGTGAATATTGCGTACGCAAAAAATCTTCCCTATAGTTTTTATGGTGCCTACGCTGAGCTTGCCTACGACTGGCTATACAGCAGACACCGGCAGGCGCAGTTTATCAGTTTCGCACGCTATGAAGCTTTAGACCTCAATGCTTCAACGCCCGCTGCCCCCGAAGCGATTTATGATGGTACCCTCAGGCAATCTCATCTCATCCTTGGTTTTTCCTATTTACCCATACCCAATATCGCCATCAAGGCGGATGTGCGGCTGCAGCACACCGGCGAGCAAAACAGGGCCCTGGTACTCAATCCTGCTCCCAATGCTTTACCCTATCAGCAAAGCAACACTTTTCTCAACATCGGGATAGGTTATTCATTCTAAACAAATTATGGAGCGGAGAAAATTTCTAAAGTCGGGGTGTAGCCTTTGTCTGCTTGGGGCGGCTGGCCTTATCCTGCCACAGACTTTATTGTCCTGCGCGGGCAGTGGTATGGCGGTGTATAAAACCGGCATAGAAAACAGCAAAATCACTGTGCCGAAGACTTTATTCGAAAAGAGCCCAGTACAAATGGTCCGTCCGCGTGGCTGGTTTTACGATATCGCTGTTTCTCGCAAAGACGAGGGTGGTTTTTCTGCGATCCTGATGAAGTGTACCCACATGGACAATCAGCTTTCACTCAGTTCAGACGGATTTCATTGCAGCTTGCATGGTAGCCATTTCAATAAAAGTGGCGCGGTAGTAAAAGGGCCCGCAGAAGTATCGCTCACCCACTATACGGTAACCGTAGAAGAGAACGAAATCATTATACACATATAGCACCACACCATGAATAAGAAAGCAATATCGCTGGTATGTGCAGGCGCATTGAGTATGGCCGCCTGTAAAAAATCAGATCAAACAACCGCTGGCACCGACTTCGACACGCTAAAGAAAGATGTGTTGGTAAACTTCACCCATAATATTGCCATAGAAGGATATAAGGATCTCGACGAGGCTTCAGTAGGCTTATTTGATGCCCTTACCTTGCTGAATGCGGAGCCTACAGAAGCTCACCTTACTGCGGCGCGTGATGATTGGAAGCAGATGCGTGCCATTTGGGAGCAGTGTGAAGGATTTCTTTTTGGCCCGGTAGAAGATAATGACTACGACCCCAATATGGATACCTGGCCTACGGACTATGCGCAAATGGATTCCTTGTTGGTCAGCAACAACCCGCTGGAGTTAACCGATATTCAAAATGCGACGCTTTCCTTACGGGGATTTCATCCCATAGAATACATTTTGTTTGGGAACCACGGCAGTCGGACCGCAGCAGGTATCTCCGACCGTCAAAAGAAGTATATGCTGGCGCTGGCCACGGACTTGAAAAATACTTGTCATGACCTGCATACCAGTTGGACCGGAGAGACGGGCTTCGGGCGTCTTGTAATTTCTGCCGGAAGTGGCAGCAGCAAGTACGCTAAAATGCAAGAGGTGTACATTGCTATAATAGACGGCATGACTGCAATATGCGAAGAGGTGGGAGAGGGCAAGATGAAAGAACCTTTTGATGCCCTGAATCCCGCCATTGTTGAATCTCCATATTCCGGCAACTCTATTGCGGATTTTAGAAATAATATTGTCGGCCTGCAAAACGTTTATCTCGGTCGCTATAAGACCGATGGTGCGGGAATCAACGACCTTGTTGCTGCCCGCAACAGGTCGCTCGACAACAAGATTCAATCGCAGATTTCGGCAGCGCTTCTTGCTTTCGACAATATTACGGTCAACTTCGAGACGGCTATCACGGAGCAACGCCTGCAGGTGCAGCAAACTATGGATGCACTGGCGCAATTGCGCGCCACCCTGGATGGAGAGCTAAAGCCATTTGTGCTGCAAAACATAACCGACTAAGCGATCAGTAATTTTTTATGAAGAAGTTTTTTTTCCTGCTTTCCCTGTCTGTATTAACGCTCTCGTTGGTGATGTGTAGAAAAGCAGTGCCTTTTGCGGAGGAAGATTACGACGAGCGGCTTACTGGTGGATGGGCTACCGTTTTTGATGAAACTTCTAAAGCATTCAGTCATGCGGTGGATGGCCTGACAGGAAGAGACTTGCGGATGCATGAATTGGGTGATGCTTCTTTCGAACAAACTTTTGTATCAGCGCCATCGCCGGTCAACAATGGACTTGGCCCAATTTTCAACAACGTTTCCTGTATCTCCTGCCATCACAACGATGGTAAGGGCATACCTACAGTGGCCACGCCCACGTCTTCGCTACTGTTTCGTATCAGCACTAACGGGCGGGATGCCTTTGGCGGTCCTGTGCCCGTGGCGGGCTATGGCAACCAGATTCAGGATCTCAGCATCTTTGGAAAAATACCCGAAGCGAAGGTGGATATCCGTTATGAGGAGTTTACCGTAGCTTATGCCGACGGCGAACAGGTGAGTTTGCGCAAACCTGTTTATGAACTCCGGCAGACTTACTCAACTATCTCCGGCACTTATGCGCTTTCACCACGTCTGGCGCCGCCGGTCTTTGGCCTTGGTCTGTTGGAGAATATTCCGGAAAGCACACTGATATATTATGCCGATGAGCAGGATGCTGACGGAGACGGTATTTCAGGAAAGATCAACTATGTGTACAATCCCGAAACGAAACGCAGAGAGCCGGGCCGCTTTGGACTAAAGGCCAATACACCCACTTTGCGCGTACAGGTAGCAGGCGCCTATCATCAGGACATGGGAATTACCAACGCAGTCTTTCCGGTAGAAAGCTCCTGGCAACAGCCGCAGCTCGATGCTTTGAACGACGATCCTGAGCTGCCGGATAGCTTGCTCCATGCTGTGGTTTTTTACGTGCAGACGCTCGCAGTGCCCGCCCGCAGAAATGTTGCCGATCCCGTGGTAAAGCAGGGCAAACTTCTGTTTGCTCAGGCCAAATGTTCCGGCTGTCATATACCGGAAATGGAGACAGGTGTAAACCTTCAGATACCACAGCTTTCCCATCAGCGCATACAGCCCTACACCGATCTTTTGTTGCATGATATGGGTGAAGGACTTGCTGATGGCTACAATGATTTTCTCGCCAATGGTAAGGAGTGGAAAACTTTACCGCTCTGGGGGATCGGATTGTTTGAGAAAACAAATGGAACGCCCTATTATCTGCATGATGGAAGGGCTCGTTCATTGGAAGAGGCTATACTATGGCATGGAGGTGAAGCAGAGCAGTCAAAAAATGCTTTCTTGAAGATGAGCAGGGCAGAGCGCAATGCCCTCATCCGGTTCGTTCGTTCGCTATAGGGCCACTACTTTTTTTGACTGCCTTTGCGTGCCGTTCAAATGCCAACGGGAAGTTGGTACCAGGTGGTTGGCTTGCCCTCTAACCAAAGTGGCGCACCATCATAGGGAAATATTTCCACCAGCCGGAAACCCAGCTTTTCCAGTAGTGCCCTTGAGGCAATATTGTCCACATCCGTCATGGCATAGGCATGATCAAAACCCAGCTCGTTAAGGCCGTAGTCCAACACTGCTTTCGCAGCCTCGTAAGCATATCCCTGCCGCCAGTATTTGCGGAGATGGCGGTAGCCAAAATCATAGTGGTTCACATGTCCGTTTACGGCTTCTTTCATCAGCTTCCATCCCGTCCAGCCAATAAAGCTGCCATCACTTTTTAGCGTCACCGACCACCGCCCTATACCCAGTTCTACATATTGCTGGCGGACGTAGGCAATAACTTCTTTGATCTGCTGCAACTCAAAGGTTGGTCTTTCACCGAGATATTTGTGTACCACCGGGTCACTGTCCATTTCCAGCATGGCCGGGGCGTCCGATTCCAGCATTTCGCGAATCAACAGTCGGGGTGTCTCAAGGTGCACAGTCATAGGAAGTGTTTCTACAGCGGAATTTACGAGTTTCCCTCGCTAAAATGTTGCGACTAATTTCAGACATACATTTCGCCCCATGTCGTAGATGCCAGAACGTCCGTTCGGGCTCGACGAATAATATTCGAAATAGCGCAGCCGGCTCAGGTTCGACTGGTAGGCTACATCAAACAGGTTGTTCACGCTTACTTGCAGGAGTATCTTCCCACGCATACGACAGGCCAACTCTGTCGACATCCCAGCGTGGCAAAGTGTATAGTCCTGCGATGCGATCTCCGTTTGGTTCAAACCATAATACCGGTTTTGTGCTGCTACATGTTCGATTTCTATTTCAGGACTTACACTACTAATGAAATGATGTTTAAGGTTCACCGTTTTCGATAGCTTGCTCCGGAGCATTATCGGGGGAATGAAAGGCAGATATTCTCCATCGGTACCTTCCCCCTTGAAAGCATGGTTACGGTTATAGCCAAATACAGCGGTCAGGGTGTTAGTCCAGGTAAGGTTGTCGACCGCCCGAGGATGAAACGCACACCAGGCTTCTAAACCAAAGAGCTGGGCAGATGATTGTTGGTATTGCCAGGTTTTATTACCCTGCTGATCGGTGAGCGCATTGCCCTGTGCATCCGCCAACAGGGAGAGATAGATATAGTTTTGAATGTGGTTGTTGAAGATATTGAGCTCGGCAGAGACCGACTGTGTATGCAACAAAACACCAAGGTCCTCTTGCAAAGAGAACTCCGGTTGGAAACTTTCATCTCCTTTGTATATCATATGTGCGCCGGGATCAAGTCCATTGGATGCAAGCTCCGTGATATTGGGAGCTCGGTAAGCACGGCCAATGTTGGCTTTCAGGCTTATCGCTTCCGTTATTTTCCATGTGGTTCCGATGCTGGCAGAAATTCCGGTAAAGAGTTTTTCATGATCGGCAAACTGCAAGGGATCCGTCGGTTGAATACTCCGCACGGTAAAGCCGGTGCCTGCGTCTGTGCCTACCCGGAGTGCGAACCAATGTAGTTTTCGAATGTCAAAGCGAATACCGCCGGCCATCGTCCACCGTTTTCCTTTCCAGTGCACAAAGCTATACACACCGCCGTCTGCAAGCTGGTAGTCTGGTATCGGAAAATCAGTAGCATCCCGGGATTCGTTTTGCTGTAGCATACCATTTGCACCCAGATGAATTGTCCAGGAGTTTACCTGCCTTTGATAACGAAGTTGATAGTTTAGTGTGCGAAGCCGAACATCCATGCCTGCCTGATGTACTGCTGTAGGGTGGTTGTATTCCCTTCTGTCATTTTGCTGCACACCTGCCAGAAAATCGATTCGGCCTTTTTTTAGCTGGTATTGTCCCTGCATGTACAGACGTATATGCCGGATGCTTTGCGCCAGCGCAGGTACGGAATAGCTGTTCAATTCTTTGTCGGATACGATAGGCCGGCGAGACAAAGTATCGTTGGCCGCTTCATAGATCTGCTTCGTAAATTTCCGCGAGGCGGAGTCGCGGCTGCCATCAGGTATGCCCTGTAGGTTGTCATAAACGGTGAGGTTCATATGGGTTGATCCGCTCTTTGTTTTATACCCCACCATTAATGACGCGGTTTTTTCCAGAAAGGCGGTAAGGTACACACGACCATCCACGGGATTCTGGTAGTTTTTTGCCTGTCGCCACGATCCGCTAAGGGAAAGCAGAACTTTGTTTTTAGCGTAATCTATGGTAAGTCCATGGCCGCTAAGGTTATTATTGGTTTGGTATTCTGTGGTGAAACTGCCATGAATTTTACTGTCCGAAATTGTGGGCTCATGTGGGATGAAGCTTATGATTCCCGCCAGGGCATCTGAGCCAAACATAAGACTCGACGGACCTTTGATTACTTCTACTTTCTGAAGGTTGTAACCGTTAAGTTCTATGCCATGCTCATCGCCCCATTGCTGGCCTTCCTGCCTAAGACCGTCGTAAAGTGTAAGGACGCGGTTGTAGCCAAGTCCTCTGATGAAGGGTTTAGATACGTTTGGACCTGTCTTTACTGCCGTTAGCCCCGGAACGTTTTTTACGAGTGCATCCATAATATTAGCTTCGGTATTACGGTAAAGCTGTTTACGCGAAATGCTGTGGATCGCAAGTGGATTCTCACGGATGCGCGTAGATCCCGATGCGCCGGTAACAACAAATTCCTCAAGAGAATGGCTGTTCTTTTTCAGTAAAACTGATATACTTAGATCCGTACTTCCTTCTTCGACCTGAACTTTCGTAGTTTGATACCCCGGAGCTTGAACATACAGGTGGAACTTGCCTCTTGTCGCCTTGGGTATCCGAAACCGACCCATACTGTCGCAGGGCACTTCTCTGGCAAGTCCCTCCTGATACACGAGAGCATCGTGTACCTCATTTTCTCCGTCCAGCACCTGTCCCTCCAGTTTTCTGTATTGGGCATCAACCTTACAACAAGCAAAAGCCAGCACGAAGCATACAATAGTCTTCATAGAATTCAAATATAGGGTAGCAAAATTATAAATTTAGACTACTCTAAAAAATAAATTCTATTGAGCGGACTTTACCTTGCCTCAAGCCTCCATGTTGCCTGAATTTTCGGCGGTGGTTCTTTACTGTTTTTTACATGGTCGGGCATCACTTCCATCAGTTGCGGCAGCACGCTAATTTTATCGTATTCCGGTTGTGCTTCTGCTGAAACGCTGAAGCCCTGATCTTCAAAAAATATTTTCGCAGCTTCATAAGAATCGAATTTATTAGCTTCTATGTTGTGCTGTTCAAAAAATGCGGCTTCACGCTCGCCCTGGGGCAGTGCAGCCCGCATGTCTTCTGAGCGTTTCACATACACATCTGCAGTGATCCAGCAACCACCACGGTCTGATAGTACATGGCGAATATTTCTGCATAGCGTTTTTTTCTCTTCTGTGTTCAGGTACATCAGCAAGCCTTCATTGATGATGGCAAGCGGGTCGCTGTCCATCCTGCTCATTACTTGTTGAAAGCTGTCTTTCTCCAACGCATTCAATACCGCCGGCTCCCATTTTCCTTTCAGATCATTGCCGAGACCTAATTTTTTCCTGAGCTCGGTTTTTAAAGTAATGATCTCTGCCAGGTCCGTGTCCAGATAGTGTACGTCTTCTCTTTCTTCGCAAAGGGCAATACCCCGCCACGAAAAACCGGATGATAGTTCCAGAACGTTAGCATAAGGAGTCTGAACGAGAAGTTGGTCGATACTATTATAGCGCAGTTCAAAATGCATCACCCGGATCCAAAACCAGAAATCTGACGGATCGAATTTCAGGCCAAACACTTCATCTTTTGACATGAGGGCCGCTGTTTCCTTTGCATAGGGAATGGACGTGTAAGCTTTCATCAGCAGCAACGATTTTGCCGAGGGGCTTATGCTGCTAAAATCCTTTTTGTTCATAGTGGAGGTTTCAAAAGACAAAGGTAGCACCGGGCCACGCTTTTCATGGAGTAGATCTTACGCTGCGAGGTTAAAAAAATATATGAATTCACAACGGTAAACCTTAAAATATCGTCTTTAATCTTTAGGAATATTCACATAAAATACTTATGTTGCTGTAATCATTTTCTAATCATTTAATCGCTTGCCTATGTAAAACAAAGAAACGTTTTCAAAAATCGGCCTCATCACACCACATTCCCCTACAATATCTCACGATTCACTGAGCCGAAATTCAAAAAATTGGGGAAGCCGAAAACCATTCCAGAGTAGGCGCTTAAACTTTAATTTTCATGAACAACAACTTTACGTTTTTAAAGACGAAAGGGATGCAAATCATGTTGCTTTGTGTCTCCTTTTTGTTTTGGGCGGCGAATGCACGATCGCAGTCTTACACCTTTACTACGTGCGGTGCTACGGGCATCAATGGACCGACGCAGGCGCAGGCTACCACGGCCTACGGTTCTACCAACCTTGCCGGCTCTGTGACGGTGACCGCGGGCATCCAAAACTGGTCGGTTCCCGTTGGAGGATTATACAAAATTGAAGTGTACGGAGCAAAGGGATACGGCCCTTATGCAGGTCGCGGCGCATACATGAGCGGTGAATTTACGTTTAATGCTAACGACCAATTGAAAATACTTGTTGGCCAGCAGGGCGGATGCTGCGTAGTGAGTGGCACCGAGCAATATGGCGGTGGCGGGGGTACTTTTGTCGTTACCTCTACAAATACACCGCTTATCGTCGCCGGTGGTGGTGGAGGTGTAAATGGCGCCTCTGCAATTCCCGCAAATGCAGATGCTTCGATAACCACAACAGCGAAGGCAGGTGCCGGAACCGGAAATGGAACCGCGGGCACAAACGGATCTGGAGGCGGTGGTATCAACAGTGCCGGTGGTGGCGGTGGATTTTCGGGTGATGGCGGCGCAACCGCGGGTAACCCCGGGGGTTACTCCTTCTTGAACGGTGGTGTAGGCGGAACTGCAACAACCAGCAGCGGCGGCTGGGGTGGATTTGGTGGTGGCGGTGGTGCCAACTCCTGGAACAACAGGCGCGGCGGCGGCGGCGGTGGATATAGTGGCGGTGGCGGCGCAGGATCTTCTACCACGTCGCAGGAAGCAGGTGGTGGCGGTGGATCGTTCAACTCCGGAAATAATCAGGTGAACACACCGGCACTCGGTACCGGAGACGGATATGTGGTGATTACATTGTTGGCCCAGGCTGTTTCTGTTCCCAATAATGTAGGAGCTACCAGCTTTCCAAGTCTTTCCTCAGGTATATGCCCCGGCAGTCAGACAATCAATGTAAGAGTAAGAAATTATGGAAGCAACTTTGTGGACTCCGTGATGATTGGTTGGAGTGTAAATGGAGTGGTGCAAAGCAGTGCATGGTATAAAGTGGGTATAGACACCTTCCCGGCTGTTCCCTATGATACGGTAATTACTGTGGGGAGCTACAACTTCGTTTCGGGCACCTATGCTCTTCAGGCCTGGACATCCATGCCCAACAGCCAGCCCGACACGGTAAATCTCAACGATACGGTAAAAACCAGTATTACACCGCGCCTCGGCGGAACTTACACGCTCAATGCGGGTCAGCCTGCCTCATCGTCGAACTACACAAGTTTTGCAGCCTTTGCCAGCGACCTGGGCACCTTTGGTATCTGTGCTCCGGTGGTGTTAAACGTTGCTTCGGGTAGCGGACCTTATAACGAACAGTTTGTGCTGCCTCAGGTCAACGGATCATCGTCCACCAATACAATTACCATCAACGGCAACGGGGAAACCATCACAAAAACGCTCACCACGACTGGTACCAATTATGCGACGATCAGTCTTGACGGGGCCGATTATGTGACTATAAAAAATCTAAACATTCAGGCACTTGGCAGCAGTTATGGTTTTGCATTACACCTGTCCAATGGTGCGGATTTCAACACCATCGATAGCTGCAACTTCACGGCTTCTACTACAGCCACGGCAACAACCACTGCCTGTGTAGTGATGAGTGGTTCTAAAACTGTGTATTCCACCGGCGGTAACAATGGTAGCAACAACACGTTTAGCAATTGTAACCTTACTGGTGGCTACTTCGGATTTGTGTTCTACGGCTCTACAGCAGCAGGTAATGTGGGCAATACGATTGTGAACTGTCATGCGACCGATTACTATGTTTACGGTGCCTATGGGCTTTATCAGTCCGGGCTTACTGTTTCCAATAGCATATTCGAACGCCCCACACGGACTACGTTATCAACTTTCTACGGTATCATACTTTCCACAGGATGTACCAATTCTCTGATCGAAAGAAATATTATCAGAAATGCGGCAACAGCCTCGCCCGGTGCGAGTTTTACAGCCTATCCGCTCTATTGCTCGTCAACGGCTGCATCAGCAGGCAACGAAAATAGGTTTTACAACAATCTGGTTGGAAAGATCGAAGGTATTGGCGTGCGTGGCGGAATGTATCTCACATCGGCTACCTATGTGAAGGCCTACCACAACACGATAGTACTGGATCACACAGCTACGAGTGCCAGCACCATATACGGCATTTATGCTTCGGGTGCCACTGCCGTTGATATTCGCAACAACAATGTAGTAGTGACACAGCCAAGCTCGGGCGTAAAGTATGGCTTGTATTATTCGGGCGCCGGTAAAACATCCAACTACAATAACGTGTATGTAAATGCAGGGGGTACGGGTGTTAGCAATTTTGGTTATTACTCGGCAGTGTCTCCGACCACCTATACTTCGCTTGCTACCTGGCAGGCCATGACCGGTACGCCTTTCGATCTGAATAGTGTGAGCGTTGATCCTCTGTTCCTGAATCCGGCTATTGCGGATTATACACCTACAACGAGCCTGATGGACGACCTGGGAACACCCCTTGGTATTTCGATAGATCTGCCGGGAAATACCAGAAGCGTTACGACGCCAGACATGGGGGCGTATGAGTTTTCTGTGGCGCCCTGTTCTGGTACGCCAACAGCAGGCACTGTATCCGTGGCGGGCAATATTACATCCGCTTGTATCGGAGCGCCGATCAACCTCACGCTGTCTGGTTTTTCAATAGGGTCCGGTATCACCATTCAATGGGAAGAGGCTCCTTCGGGGTCTGGTTTGTGGACCGCTGTTGGTACTGGTGCGTCTTCCTTGTCTACTACGCTCACGGGTGCTATGGACTATCATGCTATAGTGACCTGTGCGAATGGTGGTGGTTTCGATGTGTCCAACACCATTACGATCACTACCAATCCGTTTTATCTGTGCTATTGTTCGCCGCTTACCGGTGTTACACTTCACAGCACCACGGCTAATTACATTACCAATGTGAACATACCCACGACAACACTGAATAGTTCTACTTCTACGGTTGGTGCCGGTGGTTATACACAACTGGATTATACCATACCGTCGAATACCGCTACATTGACGCAAGGACTCACCTATACAGTCAATGCGGCAATTACTAATGCAGCGTATCAGACAGAGTTGTGGTTCGACTGGGATCAGAGCGGCACCTTCGACAGTGCGGAATACTACCTGATGCCTGCAAGCACCACACCTTCCGTTTCGATTACTGTTCCTGTTACTGCCGTTGCAGGCCTTACGGGAATGCGATTAAGAAACCAGGCGAGTACTTCTACACTGCATGGTCCCAACGGTGCTTGTGCGAATATTTCTGTTGGTCGCGAGACGGAGGACTATGTGGTGAATATCACACAGGGAGTGCCTTGCAGTGGTGTGCCTTCGGTTACGGGAACAATTGCAGCCACAAACGTTTCATTGTGCAATGGCATGACGGCTACCCTGAATCTTACAGGTTACCCCTCGGAGTTGGGAATTTCTTATCAGTGGGAATCGTCTCCTGCAGGTCAAAACAACTTTACCCCTGTAGGTGCAACAGGATTTAGCTACACATCGGGCCCACTAAGTGCAAGTACCGATTTCCGTGTGGCCGTGACTTGCAATAACACTCCGGGTGGAACCGCATATACCAATATCGAAACCGTAAACGTAAATAATCCATCGCTATTGACCACGAACGGCGGTACGCGTTGCGGTGTGGGTACAGTCAATCTGTCCGCTACGGCATCTGCGGGATCTATAGTAAACTGGTATGCTAATGCAACAGGGGGCGCTCCGCTCGCTACGAATACCAACAATTTTACAACGCCATCAATTGGCACTACGACTACCTACTATGCTGCAGCAAATGCTGGTGGCGTTACGGCAAACGTGGGCATGGTGTATTCGGGTGCAGGCACAGCGGGAAGTGGTACCGCAACCTATGGTCTTGTGTTCGATGCGCTTTCTCCCTTTACGCTTAATAGCGTTACCATCTATCCGAATGCAGCGACAAACAATACAGCCGGTACCCTTACGATCGGTTTATACAGCCAAAGTTCAGGAGCGCTGCTGCAATCAACTACGGTGAATGTTACGGGCTATGTCCAGTCAACTACCCTCACACCTCAGGTTGTAACGCTTAACATGAACATCCCAGCGGGCACCAACTACAGACTAGCACCAGTAAGCTGGACGGGCATCGCAAGCTTGTTCTTCCACACCACCACGAGCACGCCTTCGCCGGTGTATCCCTATACCGTGCCCGGCGCAGTATCCATTACGGCAGGCACGTTTGGTGGTACGTTGTACAGCAACATTTATTACTACTTCTACGATTGGAGCATCTCTACTGGTTGTGAAGGAACTCGTATGCCCGTGGTGGCTACAGTGACTACGCCGCCTGCCTATACATTGTCTGCGACGCCAGATACAATATGTGTCGGCAGTCAAAGTACCGTTTCGGTGAGCTCCGCCAACAACTATAGCTACACCTGGACTCCAACAGGCTCGGGCAGCTCGTTCTCTGTTTCTCCAACCACTACTTCGAAATATTATGTTTCAGGTATTGATGGAAACAACTGTGCGATCTACGACTCGGTGACTGTAAACGTAAAGTCTGCGCCGGCTTCGGCAGTTGCTCTGGCCACACCAGACGCCATTTGTCAGTCCGGAAGCACAGCCTTGACCCTCAATCCTGCACCGATGTATGGTATCGGTGTGCAATGGGAAAAGAATACTGGTTCCGGTTACGCTGCCATTCCAGGGGCTACTGGAGCCACTTATGGAGAACCGGTGACAACGACAACCTATTACAGGGCAAATCTTTACTGTAACAGCACGTTGGTGAGCACTTCGGCTCCAGATACGGTCACTTATAACAATCCGTCTGTAGCACAAACCTTCCCGGGTTCCCGCTGCGGAACAGGTCCGGTTACGCTGGCAGCCGTGGCTGCAAACGGTGGTACGATAAATTGGTATGACGCGCTTACGGGAGGTAATCTTGTGGGTACGGGTAATGCCTTTACCACGCCGTCTATAAGTGTGACAACAGACTACTATGCAGCGCCTACGCAAGGTGGTGGCGGAGCGCCGACGGCGGTA
>JAFIGV010000007.1 GCA_017849575.1 Flavipsychrobacter sp.
CGATCCTCTTCTCCCAAAACCTCCAAAACATTCAACCTCTTTAAGAACTCCTCCCTCAACCCTTTCGCTGCGGGAGCGCAAAGATAGATACTTCATCCGCGATTATCCAACAAACAGCCAGGTTTTAGTTATCCACAATGAGAAGGTTAGCGGTGCTGTAAACTCACTCAGACCTGCAAAATCCGCTCCTGGCAAGCGTTTTACCGTGCCTCCAAAAACTGAGACAGAACAAATAACTTAGCAGAAGACAACACATTCCGACTTCATGTTCCGTATTATCTGCACTCTATTACTCTGCATTTCGCTTTCGCACGCTCACAGCCAAACGGTGAAATTCGTCTATGAAAACTCGCTGATCTTCGTACCCGTTCGCATCAATAATGAAAACCTGCTTTTTCTGGTACATACAGGCGCCAACACCAGCGTTATCGATAGCCGTATCAGCAGCAAACTGCACTTGCCCGTCGTGAAGGAAAACGACTCGGTGACGGGGACCGCAGGGCGCCAAAAAGTAGCCCTTGTAAGGATAAAATCGCTGGCTATCGGCAACACCGTGATGCGCGACCTGACTGTATCAAGAAGGGAAATAGAAAATTTTATCGCCGCCAACGGACGTAGAGTGGATGGAATACTTGGAACAGACGTGCTGAAAAACTATGCTATGACCATAGATTTTCAAGGTAAAAAAATAGCTTTTCAAAGCGCGAGAATTCCTACCGGAAGAAAAAAGACAATATCCTTCGACATGACTGAAGGAATACCGCGTGTAGAGATACGGCTGAACGACACCCTGAACACCTTTCTACATTTCAACAGCGGGTCCAAATTCGACCCGAACAGCGATGTGTACGTAAATCTGTCGCCGCTGCAATGGGAAAGTCTGCAACAAAAAAGGCAAAGAACAGCAATTGAAAAAAACTTTGTGGGACAAGGAGTGGGCGGAAATATTTTTTTGAAAGCCGTGAAGCTTGACTGCATAGCATTGAATCGACGCCAGAAAATCTACAATGGCTATGCGATCCTTCAGCCTCGTGAAGGATATTTCAGCGACGAACATTCTATTGGATTTTTTGGCAATAATCTTCTCGAAAAGTATGGACGTGTCTCGGTCGATTTTATCGCGCGGCAGATCGTTTTGCCCGTGAGCGATACCAAAGGTGCAATACGCGTAAACAGAAGACAGCAGTGATGTGTACGGCATTATTTTTATCCCAAGAAGAAAGTTGGCTTAAACTTTGTCTGCCACAATCCATCAAAACGTTCTCTAAACGCGTCATACGATTACATGAGGAAATACATTTTACTGATGGCACTGATTTCCGGCAGTTTAACGAGCCAGGGGCAGGGATATAAAATAGAAGGAAAAATAACGGATGCGACAGACCATTCGGAACTCATTGGCGTGAGCGTGGTTCTGCAAAAAGCTGAGGATACTTCGAGCAAAACCGGCGTAGTAACCGATATCAACGGAAACTTCGTCATCAACCAACTCGACGCCGGCAACTATCTTTTTCGTGCAAGCTATGTAGGCTTTCAGAACTATACACAAACCATTAACCTAAACAAAGATCAAAACCTTGGAATAATATCCATGAAGGTGACCAACACGCAGTTGCAAAACGTGACGATAACCGGAGAACAGATAAGGGTGCAGCAGCAAGGAGATACTACAAGTTTTAATGCGGGGGCTTACAAAACAAACCCCGATGCGAATGCGGAAGACCTGATCAATAAAATGCCAGGTATCAGCACAGAGGGCGGTAGTATAAAAGCAAACGGCGAGGACGTAAAACAGGTATTGGTTGACGGAAAGCCGTTTTTCGGAGACGATCCGAACGCAGCGATCAAAAATCTTCCCGCAGAAATCATAGACAAAATACAGGTGTTTGACAAACTAAGCGATCAGGCACAGCTCACCGGATTTGCCGACGGAAATGAACAAAAGACGATCAATATTGTAACCAAACCCGGCAAAAACACCGGTCAATTTGGGAAAATATACGCCGGCTACGGAGCCAGAGACCTTGGGTTGAAAGAGAATTTTTACAGCGCGGGTGGCAACCTCAATTACTTCAAGGGAGATAGGCGCATTTCCATCATCGCACTCTCCAACAACATCAACCAGCAAAACTTTAGTACCGACGACTTATTGGGCGTGGTGAGCAGCAACAGCGGATCGGGCAGAAGCGGTGGTGGAAACAGGGGCGGAAGGAGCAGAAGATCGGGAAACAGCGCCTATGGCAGAGGGAGCGATGCAAGCAACTTCTTAGTGGGTCAGCAGGCGGGCATTACCCAAACACATTCTGCCGGCATCAACTACAGTGACAACTGGGCGACGAACATCCGTGTCAGTGGCAGTTATTTCTTTAACCATACCAGTAATACAAACACAAATAGCCTTACCCGCAATTATTTTGGCGGAGCCGATAGCAATATCATTTACAAAGAGTACAGCACCACTACTACCCGCAATACCAATCATCGTGCAAACCTGCGTATAGAATATGACATAGACAGCGCCAATTCATTGATCTTTACCCCTAAACTCAGTTATCAGCAAAATGAATCTTCGCGCGAGCTGGCAGGCAATAGTAGATATCCCGACAGTACACTTTTGAACAGTACGACCAATCGCAATACAGCAAACAATGATGGCTATAACCTCGGGGCCAATCTTGTCTATCGGCATAAATTTGATAAGAAAGGTCGCACCCTATCGCTAAACCTGAATGGTGCTCTCAATAACCGAACCGGCGACGGAACAACCTATTCGCTCAACCAATATCTAAGTGATACTTCCAGCGGTTTCGACAGTACCCTACTCGATCAACGCTATGACCTGAAGAGTAAAACCCAAAGCCTCTCAGCGAACATAACCTACAGCGAACCCATGGGGAAGAACAGTCAGTTGATGATCAACTATGCACCTTCGCGCTCCCACAGCACCTCCGACAAAGAAACCATGAATGAAAATGGCGGTGCATACATTGATTTTGACAGCTCACTTTCCAACAAATTTGACAATACTTATACCACGCAAAGAGGTGGATTGACCTGGCAGTTTCGTAAAGAAAAGCTGATGCTGATGGCTGGCGCAAATTATCAATACGCAACGCTGGACGGCAACCAATATTACCCTTCGGATTTTACCGTAAACAGAAATTTTTCGAACCTTTTGCCCACGGCGATGCTCAACTATCGCTTTTCCAAAACAGAAAACATTCGGCTGATGTACCGCACCAACACCAATGCACCGAACATCAGTCAGTTGCAGAATGTTTTTGACGTCACCAATCCGTTGCTTGTGAAGACCGGTAATGCGGCTCTTGCACAGGACTATACCCATACCCTGATCTTCCGCTACGGGAAAACCAATACTGCCAAAGCGACGAACCTGTTTGCCATGCTCTACGGAAGCTATGTAAATAACTACATTGCTAACGAAACAGTCTACCCGACTCAAAACATCGTATTGGCAGAAAACGTTGTATTGAGTGACGGCAGCCAGATCAGCAGACCGGTGAACCTGAACGGTTACTTTTCCGGAAGGAGTTTTTTCACTTACGGAATGCCCCTCCGACCCATTAAAACCAATCTGAATCTGAACCTTGGTTTCAATTACAGCAGGCAACCCGGAAAGATCAGATACATCAAAACTTATGAAGAACTTATTGCGGGCACAGACGGCATCACCAATATCTCCGACAACTATGCCGTAAACGCCGGCGTGGTATTCAGCAGCAATATCAGCGAGAATATTGACTTTACCCTTTCCTACTCCGGGTACTACAATATGGTACGCAACAGCATCCAGACACAGTCGGACAACAACTATTACAACCACACTGCCTCAGCACGAATCAATTATCTGTTTCTTGATCGTTTTGTGTTCAACACCACGGCCACACACACCCTTTATTCCGGGCTTTCTGCCGGTTACAATCAAAGCTTTCTGTTATGGAATGCTGCAATGGGATACAAGTTTCTTCCCGACAAGTCGCTCGATGTGCGTCTGAGCGTTTACGATTTGCTCAACCAAAACCGAGCGATTGAGCGCACCGTTACAGAAACCTATATTGAAGACAGCTATACCAACGTGCTCCAGCGATATTTTATGTTGCAAGCCACCTACACCCTGCGTCATTTTGGATCCGGAAAAAATAAGACAACAGATGTGGTGGCGCCGGCGGAAGATTATGGCGGTCAGGGACCACGGCACAGGCGCGGTGGAGACGAATGAACCGAAAGGCTGCCCGTAAGATCCACACGGCAGAAAGGGCGGCTATGAGGACAATAAAAAGTGGAATATTAACAGAAAACCCCTTCGCAATTTTTTTAGATTTGCGTTCGGTATGGCCCAAAAAAAGGAATCGAAACGAATTCAGAGAATTCATAAGCATAAGAAGGAAAGCAGGAAAAGCCGTTCGGTAAAGATACTGTGGCGACTCTTTTGGGTCGGGCTCATCGTTTTTAACCTTATCATTATCATGATCAATTTCGGCATGCTGGGCTATATGCCTTCCATGAAGGAATTAGAAAATCCCAGCAGCGCACTTTCGTCCGAAGTGCTTGCTGCAGACGGCACCGTGCTGGGACGATATTTTATTCAGGATCGATCTACAAGCAAGTACGAAGAAATCTCCCAAAATGTTTTTAACGCTTTGCTGGCAACTGAAGACGCCCGCTTCTACGAGCATTCCGGCATTGACGGCATTGCGGTGCTGCGTGCTGTGGTTTTTCTCGGTCATGAAGGTGGTGGAAGTACCCTAACGCAACAGTTGGCAAAAAATCTTTTTCCCCGTCGCAACGCAAACCTTTTTACCCTGCCCTTTATCAAACTCAAAGAATGGGTGCTGGCCGTAAAGCTCGAACGCAATCTTACGAAGAACGAGATCATCACCCTCTATCTGAATACGGTTCCTTTTGGAGATAATGTATATGGAATCAAAAATGCTTCCCTTACTTTTTATAACAAAACTCCTGACAAGCTTTCGGTAGATGAGGCTGCTGTGTTGATCGGAATGCTCAAAGGAAATACACTGTATAACCCAAGGAGAAATCCGGATAATGCCGAGAGAAGAAAGAACGTGGTGCTGGGCCAAATGGTGAAATACGGTTTTCTTTCGGACAAAGAGGCAGATCAATTGAAGAAGAAACCCATTAAACTCAACTACCACAAACTTGACTATCACGAAGGAATGGCGCCCTATTTCCGTCAGGAAGTGGAACAGGAAGTAAAAAAGATACTCAAAGACCTTAAAAAGCCCGACAGCGATGAAGGCTACGATATTTATCGCGATGGTTTGAAAATATATACCACCATCGACCCAAGGATGCAGCGCTACGCCGAGCAGGCTGTGGAGCAACACATGCAGGACCTTCAGAAACAATTTTTTGCGCAATCAGGATACAGGGATGGTTCTGTCTGGAACAAAGAGCTGAAGGCCGACCTCGCCGGTTCTATTAAACAAACGGAGCGCTACAAATCCCTGAAGGAAGAAGGAAAGACCGAAAAAGAGATCATGGCCGTGATGAACGCCCCGGTGAAAATGAAAGTGTTTGCGTGGAAGGCAAAGAAGCATGAGAAAGACACAACCATGAGCCCGATAGATTCGCTGAAGTATATGAAAATGTTTCTTCAGGCAGGCTTTATGGTCATGGATCCCTTTACCGGCAACGTGAAAGCATGGGTCGGCGGAATTGATCATACCTTTTTCCAGTACGACCACGTGAATATGGACACCCGCCGACAGGTAGGTTCTACAATAAAACCACTGCTCTATACCCTTGCCATAGATAATGGATTTGATCCCTGCGGTACCGTTTCCACAGCGCCTCAGTCTTTCCCCGGCTTCCATCCTAATCCATACAATGCTGGTGGTGCCGAATTCGGAGAGGTAACCATGAAAAAAGCTCTGGCAAAATCGATAAATAATGCGGCCCTATACCTGCTCAATCAGGTGGGTATTAATGCCTTTGTAGATTTTGCCCATCGCTGTGGCATCGCTGCAGACATTGAGGCAGTACCTGCTGCTGCACTGGGCGTTTCCGCCATTTCTTTGTATGAAATGCTTTGGGCCTATACCATGTTTCCGACTAAGGGGATGAATACGAAGCCTCAGTTCATTCTTGAAATCAAAGACAAAAACGGCAACTTAATTAAGAGCTTTATGCCCCAGCAAAAGGAGATTATCAATGCCAAAACAGCCTTTAAGATGGTAAAGATGATGCAGGGCGTCATTGACCACGGAACCGGTATTCGTATGCGGGGCATGGGCGTGCAGGGAGACATTGCCGGCAAGACGGGTACTACCAACAAACAGGCCGATGCATGGTTTATTGGCTATACTCCGCAATTGTTGGCGGGCGCATGGGTGGGCTGCGACGACCGCCTGCTCCGCTTCCGCAGTCAGGCATTGGGACAAGGTTCTGCTGCGGCACTTCCTATCTGGGCTTACTTTATGAAAAAGGTGCACTCCGACAAGTCCCTCGGAATTGAAGTCTCGCAAAAGTTCGAAGCACCCGAAGGTTTTCAGGACTGTGAATTTTATGATCCCGTGAGCCTTGAACGATCCGAAACGATTCCCTACGGTGCCACTGGCGATCCTGAGTCAGGAAATGATAATGATATAGAACCCGTACCCATCATTCCCAATGATGAGTGGGGCAATTGATCAGCACCGCAGGCCACACAGTTTTCATGAATAACAGAGGCAAAATCATCAACGATCCGGTTTACGGTTTCCTGCGTTTTCCGGAGGCCGAGCTGATGTATATTATTGATCATCCCTGGTTTCAGCGGCTGCGCAATATCAGGCAGATGGGCATGGCCCATCTTGTATACCCTGGCGCTACGCATACCCGGCTTCACCATTCTCTCGGTGCGTGCCACTTGATGGGTAAAGCACTTGACGAGCTCCGGCTGAAGGGAATTGACCATTCGAGGGAGGCATGCGTGGCAGCACGCCTCGCGGTGTTGCTGCACGATATTGGCCACGGCCCCTTTTCCCACGCGCTTGAATATTGCCTTGCTGACGGCGTTACACACGAAACCCTTTCGTCGCTCATTATGCAGCGCATCAATAAAGACACAGACGGATTGTTGAACAATGCCATTAGCATCTTCGACCACCAGTACCCCGACCGTTATCTGCATCAGCTTGTCTCCAGTCAGCTCGATGTGGATCGGATGGACTATCTCAACCGCGATAGTTTTTACACGGGCGTATCAGAGGGTGTTATTGGCTATGACCGGATCTTACAAATGCTTACGGTGCGCAATAACGAGCTGATGGTGGAAGAAAAAGCTGTGCATTCGGTAGAGAAATTCATCATTGCGCGACGACTGATGTATTGGCAGGTCTATCTGCACAAGGCCGTGCTCGGCGCCGAACAATTGCTCATCAACATCTTAAAACGGGCGCGAGAACTCGCCTACGCCGGAGAAAATCTTTTCGCGACACCAGCGCTTCGTCATTTTCTTTATTCACGGCTCAGCAAGAAAGACTTTGAAGAACAGGCTGATCATCTGGACATTTTTTGCCAGCTCGACGACACCGATGTGCTTGCCGGTATCAAGGTTTGGAAAAGCCACAAAGATCTTGTCCTTTCCTGCCTCTGCAGCATGATGATGGACCGGCATTTATATAAGACCCAACTCAGTTCTGCCCCGCTCGACGATATGTTAGCAGATATAAGGAAGAAGCTCAGTCTGCAGCTTGGCCTCAGCGATCATGAGCTGTCCTACTTTGCTTTCACTGGTACCACCTCCACCAGCACATACAATACGGAGGACGAAAGAATCACTATTGCAATGAAAAATGGTAGTCAGTGTGATATTTCTCAAATAGACCATGCGCTCGTTAATCAGGCGCTTGCCAGACCCGTACATAAAAACTACATTTGCTTCATTCAACCCGAAACCTGAGAGAAAAGCCGAACCGCCCGTTCGATTCATTGATCAAAAAACAGTAATTTCAAATTTTTTCATGCAGTTTACAGCGTTACAAATAGCTACGCTCATCAAGGGAAAGATAGAGGGCGATCCGGAGGCGAAGGTGAGTACTGTTGCCAAGATTGAGGAGGCAACAGAGGGCGCGCTCAGTTTTATTGCCAACCCGAAATACGAGGAATACCTCTACTCTACCAATGCTTCCATCATTATTATCAACGACGCACTTGAAGTCCGGCAGGCCGTTAAGCCCACGCTTATCCGTGTAAAGGATGCATACAGCGGATTTGCCTACCTGCTGGAAAAATATAATGAAATCATCTCGCGCAGCGGCAAACACGGCATCGAACAACCCTCCTATGTCAGCAAAACTGCTTCGATGGGTAAGGACGTGTATGTGGGAGCATTTACCTACATCGGAGAAAATGTGATCATCGGCGATAGGGTAAGAATCTATCCTGGCTGTTATATTGGAGACAATGTAGTGATCAACGAAGACTCGCGCATTTTTGCCGGCGTAAAGATTTACGATGGTTGCTCTCTTGGCAGCCGTGTAGTCATACACAGCGGAGCGGTGATAGGTGGCGACGGGTTTGGCTTTGCCCCGCAAAAGGATGGAACCTATAAAAAAATACCACAGATCGGAAATGTGATCATTGAGGATGATGTGGAAATTGGAGCCAACACAACGATTGATCGGGCGACCATGGGATCAACCTGCATAAGGAAAGGCGTGAAACTTGACAACCTGATACAGATAGCCCATAATGTAGATGTGGGAGAAAATACTGTTATAGCCGCACAAACGGGCATTTCGGGAAGTACGAAGGTGGGCAAAAATTGTATCATCGGCGGGCAGGTAGGCATTGTGGGGCATATACATATTGCTGATGGCACCCGCATCAACGCTCAGAGCGGACTTTCCAAATCCGTATCTATACCCAACACAGCCCTTACAGGGTCGCCGGCCTACGATTACAAAAGTTCTCTGAAAAGTCAGGCAATTTTTAGAAATTTGCCCGAATTACACCAACGCCTTCTGAAGCTGGAAGATACCATAGCCGAATTAACAGCTTTATTGAACCAAAATATTTCAGTCAACAAGTGAGTATAGCTACGTTACCTGAAACAGAAGCCAGGATAAAAAAATGTGTCAACGTGCAGCAAACTGCAGAAAATCAACGAACGCTTAAAGGTGCGGTCACACTTTCGGGTGTGGGCCTGCACACGGGCAAGGAAGTAAATATGACCATGAAACCGGCCAATCCGGGTTATGGTATTCGTTTTCAGCGCATTGATCTGCCGGAAAAACCGGTGGTAAAAGCCGACGCAGACTATGTGGTAGATACCTCGCGGGGCACTACTATAGAACACCACGGTGCCCGCGTCAGCACTATAGAACACACGCTTTCTGCACTAGTGGGTATGGGTGTGGACAATGTGCTCATTGAGCTCGACGGACCGGAGGTACCTATTATGGACGGTAGCGCAAGAGAGTTTATTGACGCTATAGAATCCGTAGGGGTGCAAGAACAGGAAGCGAAAAGAATTGTGTACTCGATAGATCAGAATATCCATTACTACGACCCGGTAAAGAACGTGGATATGCTGGCGGTACCCTCGAGCGATTATCAGATCACTACCCTGATTGACTTCAACTCGCCTGTGCTGGGCACACAGCATGCTACGCTCAAACACATCTCAGAATTTCGCGAAGAGATCGGCCCTTGCCGTACCTTCTGTTTTTTACACGAACTGGAGTATCTGCTGGATAACAACCTGATCAAAGGAGGCGATGTGAGCAATGCCATTGTGGTAGTAGATAAGGTGGTGAGCGCCGAGGAGCTGGAACGGTTGGCCAAGGTCTTTAACAAAAGTAAGATCGAGGTAAAGCATGAAGGCATTCTCAACAATATTCAACTTCACTTTCCTAACGAACCTGCACGACACAAGCTGCTTGATGTAGTGGGCGACCTTGCCTTAATCGGTCATCCCATCAAAGCTCACATCATTGCCAACCGCCCGGGCCATGCATCCAATGTAGAGTTTGCCAAAAAGATCAAGCAGTATATCAAAAAGAACAAACACCTTTCGGATATACCGCATTACGACTGCAATCAGCCGGCGATCTACGACATTACGCAAATTGAAAAATCGCTCCCGCATAAGTTCCCCTTTTTGCTGGTGGATAAGATCATTGAACTGAGCGACAGCCATGTGGTTGGCATCAAAAACGTGACCTTCAACGAACATTTTTTTCAGGGGCACTTCCCCGGCAATCCGGTGATGCCCGGTGTGTTGCAGATAGAAGCCCTGGCTCAGGCAGGCGGCATACTTGCGCTAAACAACTACAGCGACCCGGAAAACTATGACACTTATTTCATCAAGATTGATAAAGCACGGTTCAAATCGAAAGTAACGCCGGGCGATACACTCATACTCAAACTGGAGTTGATGAATCCCATACGTCGCGGCATATGCGAAATGCGCGGCACAGCCTATGTTGGCAACAAACTGGTAACGGAAGCCGAATTAGTAGCCCAAATAATACGTAAAGACAAACAATGATCCACCCGCTTACGTACATACATCCAGACGCCAAGATCGGCCCGAATGTAAAGATTGATCCGTTTACAACCATCCACAGAAATGTAGAAATTGGTGAAGGTACCTGGATCGGTTCGAATGTAACGATCATGGAAGGTGCGCGCATTGGTAAGAACTGCCGGATTTTTCCAAGCTCCGTCATTTCCGCAATTCCTCAGGACCTTAAGTTCAAGGGCGAAGAGACCCTAACGGTCATCGGCGACGGCACTACCATTCGCGAGTGTGTAACCATCAACAGAGGAACCTCCGATCGAAACAAAACTTCCATCGGAAATAACTGTCTGATCATGGCTTACTCGCATATTGCTCACGATTGTGTGGTGGGTAATCATTGCATTTTTTCTAACAATACCACCCTTGCGGGACACATTTTTGTTGGCGACAATGTAGTGCTGGCAGGACTCACCGCGGTGCAGCAATTTGTGCGTATCGGCTCTCATGCCTTCGTGACCGGCGGCTCGCTTGTGCGCAAAGATGTGCCTCCCTATGTAAAGGCGGCCCGCGAACCTTTGTCTTACGTTGGCGTCAATTCTGTAGGCCTGAAAAGAAGAGGATTCTCACTGGAAAAGATCAACCATATCCTCGATATCTACCGCATTCTTTTTGTTCGCGGGTACAATGTTTCCAAAGCCTTGAGCATTATCGAAACTGAGATACCCGTTTCTGATGAGCGCGATGAGATTATCACTTTTGTGCGCGAAACCGGAAGAGGCATCATGAAAGGATACAGCCGGAGACTCAATGAAGATCTCGCTTGATCATATCAGCAAGAAGTTTCAGCAACACTGGATCTTTAAAGAAATAAGCTACGAGTTTCAATCTCCGGGCAACTATGCTTTGCTGGGTGCCAATGGCAGCGGCAAAAGCACTCTGATGCGCATTCTTGCCGGCATTCAGCCTCCTACAAAAGGGAAACTAAGCTTTGAATACAACCACCAGATGCTGGAACTACAGCACGTGTTCCGACATATCGCGTATTGCGCCCCGGGCCTGGACATTGTAGAGGAGATGACCCTCAGAGAATTCCTCGACTTTCACTTTACATTCAAGCCCATACTGCCGCAGATGACGGTAGATCGAATTATAGGGACCATCGGCCTGAAGAAAGCAGCAGCAAAAGTCATCGGCGATTTTTCATCGGGCATGAAGCAAAGGGTAAAACTGGCACAGGCCATTTTTGCCGACACGGACGTTTTGTTGCTTGACGAGCCCTGTACCAATCTCGACAACGATGGAGTGCAGCAATACCGCGAGTGGATAGATACGTACACCCACAACAGAATGGTGATTGTGGCCTCTAACGATGTGCGGGAATACTATTTTTGCCAGCAGCATATTGATGTGGAAGCTTACAGATAACAAAAGTTAAAAGCGACCGGCCCGATCCATGCACCGCTTTCCTTTTGTAACTTTCCTGTAAACTTTTATCAAATGCTACCAAAATCTTACTTTCTTGCGTTTGTCTGTTCCTTCCTTTTTCTAGCCCAACATACTCTGGCTCAGAACGAGCCGATTATCAACTGGCAAAAATGTATCGGGGGTACGGACTTTGATCAGGCTACCTCTATTGTGCGCACTTTTGATGGCTCTTTTGTGGTAGTCGGTCCCACCGGCTCCATAAACGGCGATGTGGATTCTAATAAAGGCGAAAATGACTGCTTTCTCGTAAAGCTTTCAGCTACCGGAAATATTTTATGGAAAAGATCATTCGGCGGCTCGAAAACAGAACAGCCCACGTATTTACTTCAAACGCCAGACAGCGGATTTATCGTTACGGTCTATACCAACTCCAACGATGGCGACGTGGATAGCAACCGCGGCATACGGGATGCATGGATCGTTAAACTGAATTCCTCGGGGGTGATCCAGTGGTCAAAAACCTACGGCGGATCGGGTAATGATGTACCGCTGTGTATTCAACAGACTGCGGACGGTGGCTATATCGTATCCGGCTGGTCTGAATCGAGCGATGGAGATGTAGCCGTAAACAAAGGAGGAGAAGATGCCTGGGTGATAAAACTCAATGCCAGCGGAGCTCTGGTATGGGAAAAAACCTTTGGTGGCTCGTTAGAAGATCATGCATCTTCCATTATTCAAACAAGTGATGGAGGATATCTTTTTGCCGGATCGGTTAAGTCTTCAGACGGAGACATTACCAATTTTCATGGCGGAGAAGATGTATGGGTCGTGAAGCTGAGCGCAACAGGTACTATGACCTGGCAAAAGACCTTCGGCGGCACGGGTATTGACCATGCCGGCGACCATGGTTTTGCTGGCAGCATCATGCAGACATTTGATGGAAAATATCTTGTGGCCGGATGGACCAATTCTACCAACGGCGATGTGACGTTCAACCATGGTACATGGGACGCATGGCTGCTTAAGCTCAATACCAATGGCACACTGGCCTGGCAAAAAACTTATGGTGGCTCTAACGATGATGAGGCCTACTATATGGTACAGATGCCCGATAGCAGCATTATCGTGACCGGCCTTACCAACTCTACCGATGGAGACGTAGATACCCTTATTGGCTTCTTCGACGTATGGACCTATAAGATCAGCGCAGCGGGAAACCTACTGTGGGAGCAGACTTATGGCAGTCCCTCAGGCAACGAACTGGCTCAAACCATGGCCATCACCCCCGACACTTGTGTGATTGTAGCAGGATATACCATGGCCAATGGAGGAAACGTATCGGGTTACCACGGTGGTTACACAGACTTTTGGGTAGTGCGCCTCAAGAACCAGGTGGTCATAAACGATATTGGCAGTATCCACACCGAGGGGCTTGCATTAGTACCTAACCCAGCTACTCAGGAAGTAAAAATCAAAGGATATCAGGAAGCGCTCAGAGTGAGTCTGTACAATACGACAGGCCAAAAAATTCTGGAGACAGAAAAACGCAGTATTGATGTTTCTTCTCTCGCTCCGGGCCTATATCTGGTGGAGATTCGCAACACTGCAGGCAACCTGCTGGCCACCAAAAGACTGATAAAGCAATAATACCTGTCGCGGACGGTATGGTAAGAAAACCACGCGTACAGCGATGAAAAAAAGCAGGGCCGCCCGGCTGTGGGTGGCCCTGTTTCAATATGGAATCAAAAATCTGTTCTAAAACATCTTCTTGTAAATTTTTCCAGACTTTCTCTTTTGCCTTAGTGTGTAATGACCACACGCTGCATCAGCCGCATGTTTTGGTCCCTTTCGTTATGATAGATCAGTTGATACACACCACCGGCAAGTTGGCTCACATCAATCTGCTGCGTACCGTGAATATAAGGCTGGGTAATGACCTCCTGCCCCATCATGTTGATCAGACTGATATATCCTTTTGCATCACTGCTTCCATTTACCTCAAAGCTTATGTGGTCTCGAGCAGGATTGGGGTAAGCTATCAGGCTTAGGTCGGTATGGTTAACATCGTTCACCGCATTGGCGAAGCCAGTAAAAAAGTCGAAAGAAAAACCGCCGCCAAAATTTCCGCCATAATACATCGGGATCAGGATGTTGCCGTTATTGGCTGCATTGAATAGCCTCACATAACCAGCAATGCTGGAATAGCCTGCAAGGCCGGTGCCCTGCCATACTCCTGTATTGCTATTTTGATTGATATCCCAATAACCCAGTTGCGCAGAGTCTGAAATGATAAAGCGGTAAGCCTCACCAAAGTTCAGTTGAACGGTATCGGTACAAATTGTGTTCACCGGACAATTCCCTTTGTAGGCAACAACGGTCCCGTTGGCATCTTCAATTCTCCATGAGGTCTGGCTGATGCTGTTGTTACCCGGGCGGCCTTCTTCATTAGACTTCATCTTCACAATGATTCCCGATGGCAATGCAGGTGCAGCATTGAACGTGGAACTAAGTTCGTTATTGAGCATATCGTCATCGGCTACTCCATTTACTTCAAGCACCTTAACATGGAAGGTGTAGCTTGCCGGGTTCAACTTCAGGCCGGCCATAGGCGGAAAGTGAATGTCCATTGTCTGCAGCGCCGCGAGGTTGCCGGCAGTCCAGGTGTAAGTCTGAGTTCCCATGCCCGTCACACCATATTCAAACTTAATGGAGTTGATGGTTGTAGATCCGCCATTGTGAACGGTGATAATCGGAGCCCGTGATGTGGGGTTCTGACGAAAATGATACTCTGCATTAGTGGGAGCAACGATGTCGTCAACAGATACGTCGAGCGATTTATTCATAGCGCCATAGTAAATCGCTGCCGCCTCGATCGTGTAGGATGCCGGCCCGCCTCCATTGACCGTTGTCGAGGTGTAGGCCGGAAAGCTCATTCCTAGATTGTAGGCTCCCGCAAGTCCTTGCAGCGGGTGTGTGATGGTATGCACTAACGCACCCGGACACCAGTTGGCGCGCGAGTAAATCCAGGTACCCGACTGCGGATAAAGGTTGTTGCGATCGCAGTCTGTTCTGAAAAAGTTCTTTGTCAGCAACTGAGTTCCGTTGAGGCTGATTGCATACTGATTAGGGCAAAACTCGGCGCAGGCATTATCATCGCCCCCATGGCCCGTAATATTCATCTTGAGCTCCGTACTCACAGCGCTGCTCGGCATTGTCTTCGAAAGGGCTGCAAGTGCTGTATTGATTGGCGTATTGCCATGACCATAGTTAAAATTGCCGTGCCAGAGACGATCAATGCCCACCACATCCCGGTCGCGCGTGCCCTCTACAAAAGCAAACTTTACATCTGCGGTGAAGCCGCCACTGTAACCGGAATAATGAAGGCGCACTGTTGCCGTATCTTTCAGTAAATGATAATAATCGGTTACATCAAAAATGTACCGCTCTCTCCAAGACCAGGGCGTGCGCGGATAACTGGCATTGGCATAAGGCGTAATAAGCCTGCCAATTTCCATGGTATCGCCGGTTTTCGTCATCAGAAAAAGCTGTACGGTATAGTCCCAGTCGCCGCACCACTGCGACCCTGCCGGACACTGATACTTTCCAAGAGTCACGGTCATGCTGATTTTCCGGTAGCTTGCTGAGCCATCCGGAAAGGCTACCGTAGTATCGAAATTGTTGTACCAGTCAAGGTGAACATCATTGTGTGCCTGCACCCAGGTAGTATCACCGGGGTTGGCCAAAGCACTACCCGCCCACCCGGCGAGCATCAAAAGCAGTAGAAAATATTTCTTCATGAGCAGATAAAATATGCTTAAAGATAGGAAATGATGCGAAGCCGCTTCTATCGGATATGCGCAGGCTGCTGTCGCTCTCCGTCATTGTTGCACTAACCTTAACGATCGAAGCGGAAATAATAAACTATTTTTGCCGGCTTAACTCAAAACCATGCCGGGATTTACCGTTGCAATTGTTGGTCGTCCCAATGTGGGAAAATCAACCTTATTTAACCGACTGCTTGAACAACGAAAAGCCATCGTTGAAGATACGCCGGGCGTTACCCGCGACCGTCAATATGGTGTTGCCGAGTGGAACGGAAAACCATTTAACGTCATTGACACCGGTGGCTTTGTTTCCAACTCTGAAGACGTTTTTGAACGCGAAATCCGCAAGCAGGTTCAGATTGCCGTAGATGAGGCCAACCTGGTGATCTTTGTAGTGGATGTCACTACGGGCATCACTGACCAGGACGCTGACATGGCCGATATTCTTCGTCGCTCTACCAAACCCGTTTTGGTAGTGGTCAACAAAGTGGATAACGGAGAACGGGCGCTGGACGCAACAGAATTTTATTCGCTCGGGTTCGAGCATACTTTCTTTCTTTCTTCCATTTCCGGAAGTGGTACGGGTGAATTGCTTGATGAACTTACCTCCCATATTCCTGAGACTGATGAGGAAACGACAGTAGAAGGCGAAGGCATCCCCAAATTTGCCATCATTGGTCAGCCCAACGCGGGAAAATCGACCCTCCTCAACGCACTGGTGGGTGAAGAACGAACCATTGTTTCTGATATCCCCGGCACCACACGCGATACCATTCATACGCACTACAAACAATTTGGAAAAGAGTTTGTGTTGATTGATACCGCAGGCTTGCGTAAAAAGAAAAACGTACATGAGGATTTGGAATTCTATTCCGTCATTCGCGCCATTCGCGCTATGGACGAAGCCGATGTGTGCCTTATCATTATTGACGCAGAAAAAGGAGTTACAGCACAGGACATTAGCATCTTTAGCCTTGCTGCAAGAAAGGGCAAGGGAATAGTAGTGTTGGTCAACAAATGGGATCTACTGGAAAAAGAAACCAATACTGCCCGCGATTATGAACGTGTAATCAAGCAGAAAACCGCGCCCTTCTCCGACATCCCGATCTTGTTTATTTCGGCAAAGGACAAGAAACGCATTTTCCAGGCTATGGAGAAGGCACTGGAAGTGTATGACAACCGCCAGCGGAAGGTGGCTACGCATCAGCTCAATGAAACCCTGCTACCCGAGATAGAACGTTATCCGCCGCCAATGAGCCGGGGGCACAATGTGAAAATAAAATTCGTAACCCAGCTACCGGTGGTGGTGCCGTCGTTCGCCTTTTTTGCCAACTATCCCGAAGCCATCAAAGAATCTTATAAAAACTTTCTTGAAAACAAAGTGCGCGAACACTTCAATTACAACGGAGTGCCTGTGCGGGTATTTTTCAGAAAAAAATAGTCTGTGTTGAAAAACTGATTTGTGAAGACAAGAACATTAAAAAAAGACAAGGTCAACATCATTACTCTCGGCTGCTCCAAAAACATGGTGGACAGCGAAGTGCTGAGCGGACAGCTTCATGCCAATGGTATAAAAGTGAAGCATGAAAGCGAAAAACTGGATCATAATATTGTGGTGGTAAACACCTGCGGCTTTATTGACAAAGCCAAAGAAGAGAGCATCAATACCATCCTTGAACAGGTATCGCTCAAGCAGGATGGAAGGCTGGACAAGGTATATGTTACAGGCTGCCTCAGCGAGCGCTACCGCAATGATCTGATGCACGAAATACCAGAAGTGGATGCCTGGTTTGGAACCATGGAACTACCCCTGATGTTAAAGCAGCTCAATGCAGACTACAAGCAGGAACTGATCGGAGAGCGGCTGCTGGCTACTCCAAAGCACTATGCGTATCTGAAAATATCCGAAGGATGCAACCGCACCTGTTCCTTTTGCGCTATTCCTTTGATGCGCGGCGGACATATCTCCAAGACCATAGAAGAGGTGGTAACCGAAGCCAAAAAATTGGTTTCTATGGGCGTGAAGGAAATCATGCTCATTGCACAGGAGCTAACTTACTACGGGCTCGACATCTATAAAAAACGAGCGCTGGCTGACTTGTTGAAACATCTTTCTGACATACCCGGCTTGCACTGGATACGGCTGCACTATGCCTATCCTTCAAAGTTTCCGCTGGATATTCTGGATGTGATGCGCGAACGCGAAAACATCTGCAATTACCTGGATATGCCCCTGCAGCACATCTCGGACCATATGCTCCGGGCCATGAAAAGGCAGATGGATAAGCAGGAAATCTACGATCTCATTGCCGCCATTCGTGATAAGGTGCCGGGCATCTGTTTGCGCAGTACACTCATTGCCGGTTTTCCGGGTGAGACCAGAGACGATGTGGACGATCTGAAGCACTTTCTGGAACAGGTCCGGCTCGACCGTGTTGGCATTTTCACTTATTCGCACGAAGAGAATACTACTGCTTACGAACTTACCGACAATGTACCCGCAGAAGAAAAGGAAGCGCGCGCACAGGAAATAATGGAAGTGCAGCAGGAAATTTCTTACGAAAAGAATCAGGAGAAGGTCGGCAAAACCTTCAAAGTACTCATTGACAAAAAAGAAGCCGGAAGATACCTTGGACGCACCGAATTTGATAGTGTGGAAGTGGATAATGAAGTGATCATCCATAGCAGCAAAGCCTTGCCCGTAGGCGATTTTGTGCAGGTAAAGATCACCAGGGCTTATGATTATGATTTAGAAGGAGAGGTGATAGAAAGCTAATCCAGCCGGTACATTTTTCCCGGCAAAGCTTTTACCAATCCCTGCATTTCCATTTGAAGCAATACGGAGGCCAACTGCGAATTACTCAACTTCGAAAGATGAAGGAGTTCATCCGCATGCACAGCGTCTTTATCTTTTAGTAAGTCAAAGACAGTTTGTTCATCGGGCGAGAGATGTACAAACATCTGTCGCTGAACAGCCTTTTTGGGTTTGTTGCTGCTCCAGTTCATCAACTGCAGCAGATCGTCAGCGCCGGTTATTAGCGCTGCAATATTTCGTTTGATCAACAGATTAGGTCCGCCTGATCTTGAATCGAATGTTCTGCCAGGAAATGCAGCAATTTCTCTGTTATAGCCATGGGCCACATAAGCCGTGATCATGGCCCCACCCTTTTCATCGCTTTCTACCACCACCGTCACATCGCTGATGCCTGCCACTACACGGTTACGCACCGGAAAGTTTTGTCGGTCGGGCTTGGTTTCCGTTGGGAATTCTGTAAGCAAACCGCCAAGTTCGGTCATTTCATTGGCCAGCGTTTTGTTAGCATGTGGATACAGCCGGTCGAGCCCATGACCCAGAACGCCAATGGTGGGAATGCGATGCTTTACACTTGCTTTGTGCGCAAGGGTATCGATGCCCAAAGCAAGACCGCTAACGACTAATATATCTTCTGTTTCCTTCAGTCCTTCCACCAGGTCTTCAGTAAGCCTTTGCCCATAGTCTGTATTTTTCCGGGTTCCGATGATGGCAATTGTTTTTGAGGCATTGAGATTTGCATTACCCTTATAATAAAGCACCACGGCAGGGTCATCACAATCCATAAACCGTTGCGGATATTCAGGCTCGCCCATAAAGAGAACGGAAACATTATTCCTGAGACAGAAATCCAGCTCTTCTTCCGCTCTTTTCAACACCTCCGGCGCCCGAAAAGCCCGTACCCTCTGTTCATTAAGGTTACCAATGTTTTTCAGATCTGGCAGCGGCGCTTCAAAAATGTCCTTTGCTGTAGGGTATTTTGCAAGGAGTGCACGCGCTGTCTTTGGGCCTACGTCAGGAACAAAGCTCAGGGCAAGCTGATATAGTTTTTGGGATTCGTCAATGGGCTTTGGCAACATAATTGCAAACAACTTAAATGAGCACTTTTATCTTTGACCTGAAAATAAAGAATAATGAAAAAGATAGTTCCGGGTTTGTTACTTGTTTTTACGATGATTGTTTCTGCCTGCGCCATGCAGAGAAAGGTGCCGCCGCAAGGAGAGCTAAGCTTTGTGCAGATGTGGCGTACTTCATGCTTTGGACGATGTCCGAACTACAAACTTGAACTCTATAGCGATGGCCTGCTGCGCTACACCGGTATCTCCTTCACAGACACCGGCATCTACGAAAAAAATATCGGGGCAGCAAAAGCGCAAGCCATGCTTGAAGAGTTTTCGCGATACCCCATAGATACATTGCAGGCAAGCTATGATGTTAACATATCGGATCTTCCGGGTTTGAACTATATTTTTCGGTATGGCGATAAAACTAAGGAAGTACGTAATGCCGAGTTTGGCCCCGCCTTCCTCAAAGAAATGGCTACGGAAATGGATCGCTTTGTAAGGTCAGGTCCTTCGGAACGGCCCCATATGGATGGAAGCTGGAAATTGATATCAAAAGATCCGAAGGGAGATTAACTACAAAAAAGAGCTATACAAGAGAGCCGTCCTGAGGAGAACGGCTCACTTTTTTTATAGATGCAACTTGTCCTTTTTCGACAAGAGTTCCTCTACGGTTTCCCGATACATCTCATCCGGTACACAGCAGTCCACAGGGCAAACGGCAGCACATTGCGGCTCGTCGTGGAAACCCTGGCACTCGGTACACTTGTCGGGCGTAATGTAATATACATCCACAGCGCGGGGTGCATGACGCTCGCCGGCATCTGTGGTTTTTCCATCCATAAGCGTATAGGCGCCCTTAATTGAAGTTCCGTCGGCAATTGCCCATTCTACCCCACCCTCATAGATCGCGTTGTTCGGACACTCAGGTTCGCAAGCCCCGCAGTTGATGCATTCGTCTGTTATCTTAATAGCCATCTGTCGTTTTGATTTTTGGGATTTGTGGCGTCAAAGTTACAATTTCGCAAACAGAAAAAATATACGGTATGGTCACGCTCGAAAAAAGAATTGAACTGCTGGAAAGGCTCGGAAAATATATGCTTTCGGACGACGAAGCCTGGCAAAATACTCAGCAGCGGGCGCAAACATCTAACCCGTGGTTCACTCAGGAATCTGTTGAAACGGCGGTTCGGAATATCGCAGAATCCTTTCTCGAACCGGATAAGCTCAAAGCCTGGGTGGCCAGTTACACTCTTCCGTCGGTTAGCTGTAAGGTAGGCATCGTTATGGCCGGAAATATCCCGCTGGTGGGCTTTCACGATTTTCTCTGCGGTTTTGTGTGCCAGCACGATCTTTATTTAAAATTATCCTCGAAAGACGAAGTGTTGCTCCGGCACCTTATTGAAAAGCTAAAAATCTGGCAACCGGAACTGGAAGCGGCCATTCATCTGGCGGAAAATTTAAAGAATTGCGATGCCTATATAGCCACCGGTAGCAACAATACCGCCAGATACTTTGAGCAGTACTTTTCAAGATACCCGCACCTGATTCGCAAGAACAGAACCTCGGTGGCCATACTCGAAGGCGACGAAGACGAAGACGAGCTCAGGGCGCTGGCAAATGACGTGTTTCTCTATTTTGGGCTGGGCTGCAGAAATGTAACCCAGGTTTGCGTACCGCGCCATTATGATTTTTCCAGGCTGCTGGAAACCTTCAGGCTCTATGCCGATAATATGCTGCATCACAAGTACAAGAATAATTACGACTATCATTTTGCAGTGTATTTGCTCAACAAAGTGCCGTTTCTTACCAACGACTCACTGCTTCTTGTAGAAAATGACCTTCCTTTTTCGGCGGTCAGTGTGTTGCACTATCGCTATTATGACGATATGAAGGCACTGGCCCACGAGCTGGAGCTATCGCAAGACATACAGACGGTGATAGGCAGAGGGTTCACGCCGTTGGGTACCGCGCAACAACCTTCGCTTTATGAGTATGCGGATGGCGTGGATACCATGGCATTTTTGTGTAGTTTAAAGTGAATTTTCAACCCCCACTCTATGCAGCGCTTTACAATAATATTACTGCTCCTGTTTTTACTTCCCTCGTTTGCTTTCTCACAGAAAGTTGATTTTGTGAAGTTGGATTCACTGATTACGCGGGTAGATCGTTTCGACAAAATGATGGGAGCGCTGACGATCTCAAAAAACGGAAAGATCATCTATTCAAAAGCATGGGGCTATCGTGCTTTTTCCGAACAGGAACGATTGAAAAGCAACACGGATACCCGGTATCGCATCGGGTCTATTACCAAAATGTTCACCGCGGTAATGATTCTGCAACTTGTAGAAGAGGGGAAAATTCAGCTCAGCGATAAACTGGCAAAGTACTACCCCGAAATACCGAATGCGGAAAAGATCAGCATAGCGCAGATGCTTAACCACCACAGCGGCCTCTACAACTTTACCGATACAAGTTATCTCCGTTATCATACACAGGCCAAATCTCAGAAGGAACTCCTTTCCTTATTCGCCTCGCAGACGCCCGTTTTTGCGCCTGGCGAAAGAGCAGAATACTCAAACACCAACTTTGTGCTGCTGGGTTATATCGTGGAGCAGGTGACCGGCGATAGTTATGCCGCCAATCTGAAAAAACGCATTACCGGAAAAACAGGACTGAAAAATACGCGACCCGGAAGTAAAATAAATCCGGCGAATAATGAAGCGGCCTCTTTCGGCTATTACGACCAAAACTGGCTTACAGAACCTGAAACGGACATGAGCATACCGGGTGGTGCCGGCTGCATCACTTCCACTACAGGCGATCTGGTAAAGTTTATTGAGGCGCTCTTCCGCAATAAACTGCTGAAACCGGCCACACTTGCCAAAATGCTGACGCTTACTGACGGTTATGGCTATGGTATCTTTCAGTTTCCCTTCGATGAAAAAACCGCCTATGGACACACCGGCGGCATTGATGAGTTTCATTCCGTACTGGGCTATTTTCCGAAAGACAGTTTTGCTTTTGCGTTCACGGGTAACGCTGCTAACATCGACATGAACGATCTGGTGATCGGTGTACTGAGCATATGCTTCAACCGTCACTACGAACTGCCCGACTATGCGGTTCAGGCGTACGCGTTGGCAGCAGAAGAGCTTGCAAAATATGAAGGCACTTATGCTTCTGAAGATATCCCATTGAAGATTGTGTTGCGCAAAGTAGGCGACAAGCTTACAGCACAGGCTACAGGACAGGGGGCATTTTCTCTGACACCCGTATCTCCCCGCGAGTTTCGCTTCGAACCTGCGCAGATATCCATGATCTTTGAAGACTCAGGCGCCCTTCCCGTTACAACTTTTACGCTACGGCAAGCCGGCGGAAAGTATATCTTTAAAAAAGAGTAAAGCCGATGTACATTAATTATCGGTATTTACCCACTTTATCTCCTATACTCACATCCTGCACAAAACTTCGCTGCAGTTTCAGGTTGATCAGTACTTCTTCGGCTCCGGCGGCCCGGCAGGTATCCTGCACCTCGTGAATCAACTGCATCACGGCATCATAGTCGCCTTCTATTACCGTCTCGAAAGGACATACAAGGTGCACCAGACCGGAACGTTTTATGGTAGCTATGGCTTCGTCTATAATACGATATACTTCTGCTTTGTCCGGCAGTCCTAAGGGCAGCACCTGTATTGCTACATTCACCTGATGTTTCATCCGGCAAAGTAAGGCCTGTGTGTTTTGATAAAAAAATGTTCCTCGTAACTTGTGCCTATCAAATCAACCATTTCATGAAAAAATTTTCACTCACACTACTGTTCGCTGCAGCCATCTTTGCTTCAGCTCAGGCACAGGATCTTAAATTGCCTGCTCTGAGTCCGGGCGCACGCCTTTCTCAGGATTTTTCTACCTCAACCATCGAGATCAATTACAGCCGGCCTTCCATAAGGGGTAGAAAAATTTTCGGCGATCTGGTAGCGTTTAATGAAGTTTGGCGTACGGGTGCCAACGCTGCAACCAAAATAAAATTCGGAGAAGACGTCACCGTAGGCGGGCAGGAAATTAAAGCCGGCGAATATGCTCTTTATACGATTCCCGGTCGCGACCAGTGGGAAGTAATCCTGAATAAGGGCGTCACCAATTGGGGACAGATGGGCTACGATAAAAAAGACGATGTGGCGAGGATTATGGTAAAAGCGCAGCGGATGCCTGCTGTAGTACAGACATTCACCATCGAGATTGCGAACATTACCATGAATAGCTGCACCATTGATCTGGAATGGGAGCAGACAAAAATATCCCTGCCGGTGGTAGCCAATAACGAAGCGAGACTGAATGCCGCAATAGACAAGGCGATCAACAAACCCGCTATACCATATTATCAGGCAGCCAATTACTATTTTGAAAAAGGCGAAGACCTCAACAAAGCCATGGAATATGTAAACAAGGCTCTGGCACAAAATCCCAATGCATTCTTCATGTACGCGCTCAAAGCTCGCATAGCCGACAAGCAAGGCAACCGCAACGAAGCCGTCTCTGCCGCCACTCAGTCTATGGAACTGGCCAGAGGCACAGCCTTTGAGAACGAATACAAGCGCAGCATGTCGAAAATCATCAAAGGAAAGCGATAAGAAAAATGGAAACCATCAATAGTAAAGCATCCGGATCCGGGTGCTTTTTGCTTTAAGGCTGAAATACCCTTTCCAGAGCCCAGGCCTTGAGCCGCATTTCCTCCCACTCCAGCGAAGGGTCGCTATCGTAAGTAATAGCGCCACCCGTACGATAGGAAAGGTATCGCGAACGCTCGTTGTAGAAAAGACTCCGGATGACTACATTAAAGTCAAAATCTCCCTCCGGTGAAATATAACCGACAGTGCCGGAGAAAAGCTCGCGGGCACAACTTTCGTAATGGTCAATCAACTCCATCACTTTTATTTTAGGCGCACCCGTCATGCTACCCATAGGAAAAGCCAGCCGGAAGGCATCGGCACCGGTGAAAGAATCTTGTAGTGTGCCTGCCACGGTCGAGATCATTTGATGTACCTGCGGAAAGGTGTAAATACCAAAGAGCTCTTCCACGGACACGGAGCCGGGCACGCAGCTCCTTGCCAGATCGTTGCGAACAAGATCTACGATCATGATGTTTTCCGCCTGCTCTTTGATGCTGTTGCGCAAAGCAGAGCGCGCAGTGGCATCATCGGTAGCGTCCTGCATTCTTCTTGCCGTTCCTTTTATGGGTTGAGATATAAGTCTGGATCCGTTCTTCCACAAAAATCTTTCGGGACTGGCACACATCATGTATAAGTGCTGCAACTTATAATGTGCAGCAAACGGCGCGGGCGACCGGTCATTGAGTCTTTGAAAAACATGCTCAGGATGGATAGTAACATCTTCGGCATACCCTTCGCAGCAATAATTTATCTCATAGCAATCGCCATTTCGGATATGATCTTTGAGCCGTGCAATAGTCTGTAAATAAGCATCGCGCGAAACCCGCTGTGTAAAATCTATAGGCTGCGGCAGAACGTCCGGCGCAGCCGCGGTAGCTTGCATCAGGTACAAAAAAAGATCGTCGGTTGCATCCCTGTAGGTTTCCACAACGAGGTGATCAGCTCCGCGCTCAAGGTAGCACACGGTTTCGGGACAAAAAAAATAGTAGTCGGGAAAACCAAGGTACCGCGGCACAGTAGTGTTGAGCCTGGATTCCAGCAGGTTTTTAGCATCGTAGTTTACATGACCGAAAAGCCAGTCGCCCTGTCCACGAGCACTTTGATTGTTAGTAAACAGAAATCCGTCGCCAGGATTTTCGGGCGTCTGTATGGCACCCATAGCGAGCAAACATTCATAGCGACCGTGGCTTAACGCGTATTCGTTACTGTCCAGAAAAAGAAAAATGCTGAACTGTTGTGCCCAGTTCAGCATCTTCTGTTTAATATTCCGGTAGCTTTGATCTGCTAGGGGAAATATGATCTTATTTCTCTGCAAGGAGCCCCTTAATTAAAAATCATCATCATCGTCATCGAACCCATTGTCGTCACTAAAAAAGCCAAGATCCTTAAACTCGTCGTCAATTTCAAAATCATCATCATCGCCCCCTTTTTTCTTTCCTGTTGCTGCCTTTTTCGACTTAGGCAAATCAAACTCTTCAAAATCCTTGTCCATATCAAAGTCGTCTTCTTCATCTCCGTCAAATCCTTCATCCTCGTCTTCAAAATCGTCGTCGTCATCATCATCGTCATCATCGCTGGCAGCAGAAGTGGTTTTCTTGCCAGCCAGTTTCTTTTTAGGAGTGTCCTCCAATTCGTCGTTCAGATCATCGTCATCATTTTCTTCATCATTCGAAGTTTTAGCCTTCGATGTCGTTTTCTTCGCTGTGGTGGTGCTGCGGGGAGCGCTCTTTTTTGTAGATGCTGTTTTAGTAGAATTGGATCTCATGTTCTTACTATTGCTGCGTAAATTTTTAACTGTTTATCGAAATTGCCAAATTTTTTTTGTCGTGAAAATGAATAAATTTTCAGCGGAGAATTGATGTAAAAAGTGCTTGGACTCAAGGCATTTGGAGCAACTGATCTCTGCCGGTTCCATTACTCACGAAAGCAATTTTTGTCTGCAGATAAGACTCTATAAAGTTGCAGTATTGTGTAAAGACCTCTGGCAACTCTTCGTAAGATTTGCAGCTTCCGATAGGTTTGCTCCAACCCGGAAATTCATGATATTCCGGCTCGATGGCGGCATCGCAGACATCATAAGGAAATTCGCGGGTAATCTGGCCGTCTATCCTGTAAGCAGTAGCCAGCTTCACGGGGTCAAAATTGTCCATCACGTCGGCCTTGGTAAGGATCAGTCGTGTCACCCCACTCAGCATGACGGCATAGCGCAGTGCCACAAGGTCTATCCATCCGCAACGACGAGGCCGCCCGGTGGTAGCACCAAATTCAGCGCCTGCTTTGCGCAGCGCATCGCCTGTCTCATCTTCGAGCTCCGTAGGGAAAGGACCGCCCCCCACACGGGTACAATAAGCTTTTGAAATGCCATATACCTCTCCCACCGCCGATGGCGCAACACCCAGACCACTGCACACTCCTCCGGCAATAGTGTTGCTCGAGGTCACAAAAGGATAGGTTCCAAAGTCAATATCCAGCATACTGCCTTGTGCACCTTCAGCGAGTATTTTCTTACCCGACTTCAACTGTTCATCGATCCAATATTCAGCATTGATGATCTTAAGCTGGCGCAGCTTTTCTACTGCATCAAAAAACGGTGCTTCGAATTCTTCCCAGCTCACCGGCGACTCATAGTGACTTAACAGGTCAAGATGCTTTGCTTTAAGCGCATTGTATTTTTCCAGGAAGTTAGGGCTGAGGATGTCACCCACCCGCAGTCCGTTTCTTCCGGTTTTATCCATATAGGCCGGGCCAATTCCTTTTAAGGTGGACCCAATTTTCTCCTTTCCCTTTGCCGCTTCGGAAGCAGCATCGAGTGCGCGGTGAGTAGGAATGATCAGGTGTGCGCGGTGCGAAAGGAAGAGCCGATCCAGCACATCGGGCTGCAGGGGTTGTATTGCTTCTATTTCTCTGTGCAGCGTTACCGGGTCAATGACCACACCGTTGCCAATAAGGTTGAGGCAATGAGGATGAAATACTCCGGATGGGATAGTGTGCAGTACTACTTTATTACCCTGCACATATAAAGTGTGTCCGGCATTGGGTCCGCCCTGAAAACGGGCGATAATATCGTAACCTGCGGCAAGGTAGTCCACTATTTTCCCCTTCCCTTCGTCACCCCACTGCAAGCCGAGCAAAACATCGATCATTGTTGTCTTTTGAGGGGCGTAAAATTAAAGCGCAATTGTCAGAATGTGCAAACAGAATATTTTGGCCCGGTCTGTACCATTCGAGCGTTCATCATCCGTATATCCAGGACAGTTGGCAAAGCTCAAACCACCGGGTGGAAGCCCCGGGAAAAAGCGCTTTTGCTTTTTGCAGTTGCCGGCATAATAATGGAATTTTGAGTCTTAACGCTAACCGTGCTGCCATGTCTTTAAAAATGACGCTGAACGTTGCTGCTATGCAGGAGGAGTTTTTCTCGGACACCACATTGCTGGGCATTGTGAGTGCGCTGCCGGGTTATCGCTTCTGTTGGTTATTAAACGAAAAATTTGATCTCAATTTTGTACGGCATGCAGATTCAGACGTGCGTATCTATGATGCACAAAAACGAGAGCTTTTTTTTCCACTCTACAAGTACCGGGCACCACTGAATGGGAACCGTTATCGCATCTACAAACTCAAGCATGAAAAAGAATCCCTTTTGCCCGAGGTTCGGCAGCTCGACTACCTCTGGACCATACAGGGAAACACCCCCCAGCAAGATGCTGTTGAGATCACCGGTTTACTGCGTCACATACCTGAAGTGCAACTGGCACAACCTATCCTTCCGGAGCGGCTAAAAAACCTCGCTCATCTTATCGTATAAGGTTCTGCCTCAGACGCCGGTTGGCCTCACAAAGCATTGAAACAGTAAAATTTGTTAAAACATTAGGCTGCATTGGCTCGTAAACCTATTTTTCTATTTTTGTTGCCGTCTATAAGGACGATCAGGTTGGCCGGCAAAGGCAGGCTCTCACTTTATCAGATTGTCTTTAAAAACCAAATCCAAACATTCTTCAAATGAACTATCGCAAAGTCAACAACATTGTTGGTTGGGTCACATTTGCCATTGCTGCTTTTGTTTACCTGTCAACCATGGAGCCCACTGTAAGTTTCTGGGACTGTGGTGAATTTATTTCCTGTGGTTACAAAGTAGAAGTAGGACACTCACCCGGTGCTCCTTTTTTCATGCTCATCCAAAGGTTGTTTGGTATGATGGCCGGCAGCAATCTGGCTAAAGTTCCATTGTTCATCAACGGTTGGTCGGCCCTGGCCAGCGCGCTGACAATTCTGTTTCTGTTCTGGACCATCACCCATTTTGCTCGGCGCCTCATTGCACCCGGCGGCAACGAACCGGACAACAGGCAGCTAACCCTGATTATGGGTGCTGGCGTTGTGGGCGCTCTTGCTTATACCTTCTCCGATACCTTCTGGTTTTCGGCGGTAGAAGGCGAAGTTTATGCTACCTCGTCCTTTTTCACGGCTATCGTTTTCTGGGCCATGCTCAAATGGGAACATATAGCCAACAACAGGCATGCGGACCGCTGGCTTGTGCTCATTGCCTATCTCATGGGCCTTTCCGTGGGCATCCACCTGCTCAACCTCCTGGCCATACCTGCTATCGCGCTGATCTATTACTACAAGCGTTATGAAGTAACCAGAATGGGCACCTTTATCGCCTTCGTGATCGGTTGCGTCATCCTTGCTTTGATACAGTTTGGGGTCATTCAGGGTGTGCCCTGGCTGGCCTTCAAGTTCGACTATCTTTTTGTGAACAGCTTCGGCCTGCCCTTCGATAGTGGAGCCATTTTCTTCCTGATACTGTTTGGCGGACTGTTGGTCTGGCTGCTTTTCTACGCAAGAAAGAAAGGCAATTACCTGTTGCATCTGGGCATGCTCTGTCTCATTTTTGTTGTCATTGGCTTCCTTAGTTATCTGGTTCCGGTATTACGTTCGCGGGCCGATGTGCCAATTGACATGACCAACCCAGACAATGCTAATCGTTTCCTTTCCTACGTAAACCGCGAACAGTTTGGTTCTCAGCCGCTGCTTTTTGGTCAGGATTTTGACAGCCCGGTGGAGGCCGTGGAGACTAAGGGTTACTTCTACGATCAGGGTAAGAAGAACGGCAAGGATTATTATCAGGAAGTGGGTAAAAAGCTCGAATACAAGTTTGGTAACACAAGATTCTTTCCCCGTATCTGGGACAACAACGACCCGCAGCATATACGCTTCTACAAGCAATATCTGGGACTTTCGGAGGGCGAATCTCCCACCAGTGCCGACAACCTGCGATTCTTCTTCGGCTATCAGATGAACTGGATGTGGTTCCGCTACTTCATGTGGAACTACGCCGGCAGACAAAATGATTTTGAGGGACAAGGTGAGATGAAGAACGGTAACTGGATATCGGGTGTAAAATTTCTCGACAAACCACGTGTAGGCGACCTTGATATGATGGGCGATGGCTACAGCAACAACAAAGCAAGAAATGAACTTTACTTTCTTCCGCTCATCCTTGGTTTGCTGGGGTTGGTATTTCAGTTCAACTACAACAAGCGAGATGGCATTGTGACCTTCATGCTGTTCTTCTTTACCGGCATTGCTATCGGCATTTACCTCAATATGCCTCCGCTTCAGCCAAGGGAACGAGACTATGCGTTTGCCGGTTCAACGTATGCATTTGCAATCTGGATAGGTCTGGGCGTACTGATGATCAACGAATGGGCTCAAAAGGCGGTGCGCGGTACTACTGCGGCGTGGGCCACTATTGTCTTCTGCCTGTTGGCCGTACCTGCGTTGATGGCCAGGGAAGAATGGGATGATCACGACCGGTCGAAGAAAACCATAGCATGGGCAACAGCCTACAACACACTCAGTTCCGTTGCACCCAATGCAGTGCTGTTTACCTTTGGTGATAATGACACGTATCCCCTTTGGTATCTGCAGGAAGTAGAACATTTCCGGCCTGACGTGCGAATCGTTAACACAAGCCTGCTGGGCATCGACTGGTATATAGACCAACTCAACTATAAAGTGAACGATGCTGATGCCGTGCCTATGATGTGGAAGAAAAAGGACTACGTGGGTGACCACAAAAACTACATCCGGTACTTCGACAATCCACAGATACCTAAAGACAGGTTCTTTAACCTTGCTGAGGTATGCACGTTTGTGAACAGCGACGATCAGGCTAATAAACTGCGTACTATGGGTGGCGATATGGAAAACTATCTCCCTTCGCAAAACTTTGTAGTACCCGGCTTATCGCGCGAGGCCCTGGTACAAAACGGAATGCTTTCGGCTGCAGACACAACACCGGTTAATACCGAAATGAAGTTTACCTTCCCCAAGGATATTGCCTACAAAGATGACCTCGCAGTGCTGCAAATCGTAGCCGCTGTGGCGGCCGACGGCTGGAAAAGGCCGCTGTATTTTGGCGCGGGTATGGGCGACAATTATCAGGGCATGAACGACTACATGAAGCTGGAAGGCTCGGTGTTCCGTCTCGTTCCCTTCAAACCCATGAACGATCGGGCACGTAACCCCGGCGAGATGGGATTTGTAGATGGAGCCAAAAGTTACGACCTGTTTATGAAGACTTACAAATGGGGCGGTGCCGAAAGAAAGGATGTTTACTTCGACGAGAAGAACCGGCAAATGCTTACCAGCTACAGGATTGATGCTGCGCGTGTAGCCGATCAGCTTACAGCCGAAGGCAAACAGGCGCAGGCCATAGAAGTGCTGGACAAAGTTACCAATGGCATTACTGCACAATCTTATGCCTACGATGTGCCTACCTACTACATGGTGATATCGTACTATCGTGCAGGAGCCAAAGAAAAGGGACGTAATCTCGCTATGGCTTTAGCAAAGAATATGGAAGATGATGTGAAGTACATACTCAATTTTGATGATGAAGACAAACGTCTGAGCCTGGCAAGAGATATCCAGAACGACCTTACCATTATCAATATTATGAGCAACGTGGCCAATCAGAGTGGCGACAGCACTACAGGTAAGGAGCTTTCTCAGAAATTCGAAGCACTGGCGCAGGCCACCAGCGCGAAGATAGACATGCGGGCCCTGCAACAGCAGTAAAAAACTTCTGGACATGTGATATGTAAATTCCTCCTGCCATGCGGGAGGAATTTTTCATTAAAAGAAATTGGCTTCGGGAAGGTTGAAAAACGACCTCCTTCGGAAGTGGTGCCGCCGGATGTTTGTGACCAGATGCGAGCGCAAAAGCATAGCCGGCTACGATTTCGGAGTGATGCGACAAAAAAATAAGGGACAGAAAACTGTCCCTTATTTTTCGAGGTCGAGAGCGGATTCGAACCGCTGTACGAGCTTTTGCAGAGCTCTGCCTAGCCACTCGGCCACCCGACCCTTTTGAGGAAGGCAAAGGTAGTGTTTTTTTCCAGCCTTCAAAGAAGTTGACGCATACTTTTTAAAAAGACGAAGGCCATTTTCTTAAAAAATCGTTCGGGCAATACCCGCAACTATTTTCGGAGGCGTCAGCTATGAATTTTTTTTCAAAACTTCGTTGCCTTCATAAAAATCCGGATGGTTAGCTCAACACCCAAACTGCTGACCGATTGTTAGGAGTAAGCAAGGGCTATTGATCTCTCATCAACAGATAGCTTGCCAGCTCATGCAGTTTTTGCTTCCTTTTGCTGAGTACGGCTACTTCTTCGAGACACTTGAACGCTGCATCAGAATAGGCCCGAACAGCATTGCGGCAAGCTTCATCAGCGCCTGTTTCGCGATACACTCTGAGCATTTCAGTCACCTTGGTTTCATCATCTGCGATCAGGAGATTGCCGATCAGCCCACGTTGCATTTCAGTTGCGTTTTCAAGGGCTTTCAGCAGCAAAAAAGTTTTTTTATTGGAGCGGATGTCGCCGCCATTCTGTTTGCCCACCTTCTCGGTATGACCAAAGGCATCGAGATAATCGTCCTGCAACTGAAACGCGATACCCAGATTCTTGCCAAACTCATAGAGCTTGCCCGCATTTCCTTCAGTAGCCCCGCCGAGCAGCGCACCCATTTTCAGGCTGCAAGCCAATAGTACAGAGGTCTTCAGCGTAATCATTCGGATGTACTCCGGAAGGCTTACATCATTACGCAATTCAAAATCCATATCCAGTTGCTGACCCTCACATACTTCGATCGAAGTTCGGTTGAACAAATGCAATACCTCGGGCAGTGATCTTTTGATATAAGCCAGTTGATCGTAAGCATAGATGCTCATCACATCGCCGCAAAGAATGCCAGCCGTCAGACCGTTGCGTTCATGTATGGTCTGTTTACCACGGCGCAGGGGAGCCCTGTCCATAATATCGTCGTGGATGAGGGTAAAATTGTGGAACAGTTCGATACCTCGTGCGGCGTGCCAGGCGTCTTCACCTATTTCTTCAAAAAGCTCATGAGCCATCAGGCAGAGCACGGGACGAATTCGCTTGCCGCCAATAGTCAAAAAGTAGCGGCAGGGTTCGTATAAACTATCGGGATCGGTGGGAAACGGCAGGGTGGCGGAAAGCCTGGCTTCAAACTTTTCTACCAGCTCTGAAAAACTATGCATGGGGCAAATGTAGCTTTTGCTTTAAGAAAAATCACTTGCGCTTGCGGGTTGACTTTGCCTTAGGCTTTTCTTCCTTTTTCTTCTTCATCTCATGCGGCGTCGGGGGTGCCTCAGTAAGGACAAAATCTATCTGCCTTTTTTCAAGGTTAGCGGCAGCAATACGCACTTTCACACGGTCGCCCATACGAAAACGCATACCTGTATTTCTACCCACCAGTGCATATTCATGTTCCAGCAGCTCAAAGTTGTCAAACTGGTTGAGGTCTGCTATCGAAACCATGCCCTCGCATTTGTGCTCCACCGTTTCTGCCCAAAAGCCGAAGCTCGCTGTACCACTTACGATGGCTTCAAATTCTTCCCCTACAAAGTCCTGCATATACTCTACCTGCTTATACTTGTTGGCACTACGCTCGGCATCCATTGCCTTGCGCTCCATATCGCTGCAATGCCTGCACTGTTGCTCCATGTGTTTTACAGGATGGATATCATTGTTGAGACATTCGAACAATACACGATGGACCAGCACGTCGGGATAGCGACGGATAGGTGAGGTAAAATGGCAATAATTTTCAAACCCCAGCCCATAGTGCCCGATATTGTCTGTGGTGTAAACTGCTTTTGCCATAGTGCGAATGCCGAGGCTTTCCAGCACATGTTGTTCGGGCTTTCCTTTGGCAAGCTGCAGCATCTCGTTAAATGACTTGGCTATGCCCTCCGGCGAGTTGAGATCAAAGCGATGACCGAACCGAAGGGCAAACGTGGTGAACAGTTTTAGCTTTTCCTCATCGGGCACATCGTGCACACGGTATGGAAAAGGCACCGGTTTATCTTTGACAGTAATGCCCGAAACATAGGTAGCAACGTACTTATTGGCCAGCAACATAAATTCTTCAATAAGCTGATGCGCCTCCTTACTCTCCTTCACCACTATTCCTACCGGTTTTGCATGTTCATCGAGTTTGAAACGCACTTCCTGCGATGAAAAATTAATGGCGCCTTTCTTAAAACGTTCTTTGCGGAGTTGCTGGGCAATATTATTGAGCAGCAGCAGTATGTCTTTATGATCGCCTTCAGCGCCCTCAATTATCTCCTGCACATCTTCATAAGCAAACCTGCGATCGGACTTGATCAGCGTACGCCCCAGCCAATAATCCTTTACCTTCCCCTGCCGGGTCATTTCAAAAACCGCGGAGAAGGTATATTTCTCTTCGTTCGGACGTAGGGAACAAAGCTCGTTGGACAAGCGCTCCGGTAACATAGGCAATACTCTGTCGGGCAGATACACGCTGGTAGCGCGGCGGTAAGCTTCCTGATCGAGTGCAGAACCCGGCGTAACGTAGTGCGCTACATCGGCAATATGAACCCCGATTTCCAGCGAACCATTTTTCAGTTCTCTGAAGGAAATAGCATCGTCAAAATCGCGTGCATCTATAGGGTCAATCGTAAAGGTGAGCACCTTCCTGAAATCGCGGCGATAGTGTAATTCGCCCTCGTCGATCCCTTCAGGCATTCGAGCAGCCTGTTCCATCACCTCATCAGGAAAATGCAAAGGAAAGCCACTATCTACAAGAATGCCCTGCATGGCTACCTCGTTATCGCTTTCGTGCGTCAATACGCTCACAACTTCACCTACCGGATTTCTGGCTTTCGGGCTCCATTCTGTAATCTTAACTATCGCTTTATCGCCATGCCGGCCACCATGAAGCAAGTCAATAGGAATAAAAATATCCACCGGCATATTCTGCTTGTCGGGAATTAAAAAAGCAAAGTGCTCTTTGACTTCCAACCGGCCACTAAATTGAGTCTGCCCCCGCTGCACTACTTCTTTCACCTCACCATGCGCACGCCCATTGCGTCGTATATCCGGTGCAACAGCTACCCGTACAATATCACCGTCGAGCGCAGTACCCAGTTTATCGGGTTTAATCATTATATCCTTTTCCAACCCTTCAACAATTACAAAACCCATCCCACTTTTCACAATTTCCAGCCGTCCTTTCACGAGTCCGGATTCTTCCTGTTTCTTCTTCTTTTTATTCTTTTTGTGCGCCATAATGCTGCCGTTAAGCTATGCTAAATTTATGAAAAGCCATGCCAAACGAACAGATCATTCCGCAAGTTGGTGACATTCCGGCCCAAAGGCCAGACAACCTCTTTGTAAAAAAATACAGTTTGTAACCTTCGGAGCAGCGAAGCGATACAATGCTAAGGCAGACAATCTGCCCGATATCGCGAAGCATTTTGCTTGGTACCGCAAATAATCATGGGTAAAGGAAAAAGGCTACATTTATACACGATAAATTTTCTGTTTATGAAAAAACTGCTGCTACTGCTTCTCCTGTCAGGTTGCACACTGGCCACCTTTGCTCAAAGCAAAAAGAAGGCTGCGCCGAAAACCAATGCTGCTGCGCCCACCTTCGTTACGAAAGTGGAAAACATCACAGAGTACAAACTTAAAAACGGCATGCAGGTATTGTTGATACCTGACGCTACCCAAAACAACGTGCTGGTCAATATTGTCTATCGCGTAGGTTCTCGCAATGAGGGCTACGGAGAAACCGGGATGGCGCACTTGCTGGAACATATGCTTTTTAAGGGAACGCAACGTATCACCGACATCAAAAAAGCCATAGCCGACAAGGGCGCACAGGCAAACGGAACTACATGGTACGACCGTACCAATTATTATGAGATCCTTCCCGCCAGCGACGACAATTTGAAATGGGCACTTGATATGGAGGCAGATCGGATGATCAATTCGAGAATAGCGGCAGAAGATCTTGCCAAAGAGTTTTCTGTAGTGCGTAATGAATTTGAAGCCGGAGAGAATTATCCCGAACAGATACTGGAGGAGCGTATTCTGAGTACCATGTTCCTCTGGCATAACTACGGAAAATCCACCATAGGCAGCAAAGAGGATATTGAAAAAGTTCCCGCAGAAAGGCTAAAGGTCTTTTACAAAAAATACTACCAGCCTGATAACGCCACGCTTATTGTTGCCGGCAAATTCGACACGGAAAAAACCCTTGCATGGATTGCACAATACTTCAGCACTATTGAAAAGCCGTCGCGGGTCATTCCTCCCGACTACACGGTAGAGCCCGTTCAGGACGGTGAAAGAATGGTGAGCCTGAGGAGAAATGGTGATGTACAATACATCGGCGCCGGATTTCACACGGCACCTTATGCCCATCCTGACTTTGCCGCCAACAGAGCGCTGATCAGCATTCTTACCAACGAACCCTCGGGCTATTTGTACAAAAAACTAATCGAGACCAAAAAGGCGACAAAAGTCTATGGTTACGCACAAACCTTGCACGATCCCGGGTTTAGCTATTTTGGTGTTGAGGTTCCCAAAGACAAGAATGTGAAAGAAGCGAGAAAGGTGTTGCTGGATGCATTCAACAGTCTCGATACCCTTCGGTTTACACAAGATGATCTTACCCGCGCAAAGAATGCGATCATCAAAAGCGAAGAAAATCTCTATAATAACACGATCTATTTCGGCATCCGCCTTACGGAGTCTATTGGAGCCGGTGATTACCGTCTTTGGTTTCTTAACCGCGACCGCATAGAACAATTGAAGTTGAAAGACGTGAACGATGTTGCGCACAAATATTACAAGCAAAGCAACCGTACCTACGGCGTATTTACTCCCGACAAAAATCCTGATCGCACAGATGTACCTGCCGTTCCGGATATCGCCGGCATGGTGAACAACTACAAAGGAAAGGAAGTACAGGCCATCACCGAAACCTTCGAAGCGTCTATCAAAAACATAAAAGAAAAAACGGTTTATGGCACGCTGGCTAACGGAATGAGGTACGCCATCCTGCATAAACCCGTAAAAGGCAACAAGATATTTGCCACCATGATGCTAAAAATGGGCGATGAAAAATCACTTTCGGGAAAAAATCTGGTATCGAATCTTACCGCACGTATGCTGAAGTACGGCACTAAATCGAGGAGCAGAAAGGAAATCAGCGATGAGTTGGATAAAAACAAAACAAGCATCAGCTTCTATGGCAATACCAACACATTGTATGCCGGGGTCAATACAGATAAAGAACACTTTGCTGCGGCTATGGACCTTTTGCAGGATATGCTCTTGCACCCGAGCTTTGATGAGAAGGAATATGACAAGCTGATGCTCGACGTGAAGGCTGACCTTGAAAATTCGATGACCGACCCGATGAATGTAGCTTCAGAAACGATGACGAAGAAGCTCAACCTCTACCCTAAAGGCCACCCCTACTATCCTCAAACATCAAAGGAACAACTGGCCGACCTCGGCACCGTAACACTGCAAGAGATCAAAGACTTCTACAATAATTTCTACGGCAGCAGTAATGGCTATATGAGTTTTGTGGGTGATGTGCAGGCAGAGGACGCCAAAAAAGTGCTGGCTGCCAACTATGGAAAGTGGAACTCAGCTCAACCATACAAAGACATCAAAGAAAAATACTTCGATGTGAAAGGCGCTACAGAGGTAATACAGATAGACGACAAAACTAACGCCACGCTTATGGGCGGACAAAACATCGCGCTCACGCAGCAGGATGAAGACTTTGTACCGCTTTTGATGGCCAATGAGATGCTGGGTGGCGGGGCCTTCCTCTCCTCACGCATCCCCCAGCGCCTGCGCGAAGCTGAGGGTATGAGCTACGGAGCCGGCTCATGGTACAGTGCAGACTACCGCTATCCCTCGGGAAGTATGGGCTTGTACGCCATCTTCAATCCCAGTTATCAGGAAAAACTCAATAATGCCTTGCATGAGGAAATCAACAAAGCAATCGAAAAGGGTTTTACGGAAGAGGAATGGAAAAGCTCATTACAAAGCTGGCTGCAGCAACGCAAAATATCCCTCGATGAAAACAACTATCTCGTGAGCATGCTTAACAACTACATGTTTGATGGTAAAGACCTGAACTACTATACAGACATGGAAGAAAAAGCGAAAAGCCTTAAGCTCGCACAGATCAACGCGGCACTTAAGAAATACATAGACCCCGATAAGATGATCCTGATCTATGCAGGAGATTTCAAAAAGAAGAATTAGGGTCTCTGATTAGCGAACAGAAGCGAGGCGTGAAGCTTCGCTTCTTTTTTTTTGAAATTTCTCAAAACAGATAGAAGCGTCGGCCTTTCTGCTCTCCGCCCCTCTGCAACAAACCATTTGCTGGTCCGAATATTTTGCAGCAACTCAAAAAAGTCCGTGGAACACAAAAAAAATAAGGAAGAAAGAAAAGTGATGCAGGAATACTACCATCCGGAAAAATCCAATTTTGATGAACAGGAAGATTCCGGAAAAACACAAAGGATCAGCAACGCAGACAAATCAGGACCACCGCGAAATGACGATGGCTCACCAGAAGATAATCGGCGAGGAGATGCCCGCAGTCGCTACGGAGAAGATGCACCTGAGTAAAACCGCCGCAAAAAATCTTTCGTGGGGTGTGCCGGTGCACTGCCCTAACTTGCGGCAATGAACCATGAACGAAATCTACCAGAGGGTTGGTCGGTGCTCTCCTCACAATACCTACAACACGAGGCCTGGCTGACCGTGCGTTGTGAACAACTTAAGCTCCCTAATGGTCACATCATTCCCAGGTATTTTGTACTCGAGTATCCGGATTGGGTGAATACAATCGCGATGACCCCCGATGGGCAATTTGTATTGGTACGTCAATATCGCCACGCCATCGGCGGAACTGCCTACGAGCTTTGCGCTGGTGTGGCAGACCCTACCGATGCTACACCCATGGAAGCAGCCCGGCGCGAACTTCTTGAGGAAACTGGCTATGGCGGTGGCGAATGGATACCCTGGATGCAAATAGCACCCAATCCCGCTACTTCAGACAACTGGGTGCATTGTTTTTTGGCACGGAAGGTAGAAAAAATCGCAGCTCCTAAACCTGAGCCGAGCGAGCAAATCTCCGTTCATTTATTTGACAGAAAACAACTTAAAGCAATGCTTCTGGACGGCTCCATTATTCAGGCTACACATCTGGCACCCCTCTGGAAGTTTTTTGCAGAAGAACGTTGAGGCTAACGGCCCGTTAACCTTTGTAATTTTCCAAACGTTCCGCAAGCTCAGTTTCGAGACTGTCAGGTATGGCAACAGCTTCGTCACCGATGGCCGCATATTTACCCATACCGGAGTCGTAGGCAAAAACGTACTCGCCATCGCCGTAGGCAACACGAAACCGCTTTTCATTGTTAAAATCAAAAGGCGTTACGCGCACTTTATACGGAACGCCGTCAATTACACTCATTACATCAAAAGATCCCATAGAACTGTTCATTTGGTTAGTGTCTCCACTCTCAGCGATGGAAACCGCTAAGGGATATAAAAACAAGATGCCAGGGTTATAAAACAGTAATATTGGGGAGCCTAATGCCGATGACGAGGTCTAAAAAATTTCGAAGCGAAGTGCTGAGATGAAAAAACAGAAAATAAAGGCGCAGGTTAGTAGCCACGACTTTCTGGGTACGGCCAAGCACCCCAAACATCAGAAAAACTACGCCTGCGCTTTATTTCCCGACAGCCTACCTTGGTCTGCTGTCGTCTCCCTGATGTTTGTGTTTTTTCGGCCGTTTTAGAAAACCGGGGACAAAATGTATTTCAAAAAATGTAGTTGAACATTTACGTATATGAACGGAGCCACATGAGCTTCCCTAAAACTATACGGGTCAACTATTTGAAAGAACTGCTCATGCTGCACCTTGATCAGTGCCGTGCAAATATAGCAGATAAAAGCTCAAACTTGCAAGTATTGTCAACTGTATTTTTGTAAGATTTCTAACCACTTGAGCATAACACATGCCTGCAAAAACATGAAAGCGAAATAAGCTATCTAAGGCGCTGGATAAAAGGCACTTGACGATTGAAGGATTTCTTTATGAAGCGGTGGCATAATATTCTTTCTCAAGTCTGAAACGGAGGGCTATGAAAACAACAGATGAATATTGGGAGCAAGGCGCAGAAGTCATTTCCTTTGAGATTGCAGGTCTTCCTGAAGCGGAACTGGTCGATTTGTTTCGTGATCTGCCAGAGCCTTCGTTAAAACAATGGTTGCAATACTACATTGCCCGGGAGGAATACAGAGTATGCAAGGTGATAAAAGAGCAATTGGATCGACGAAAAGATGAGCAGCAATCAAAAGCAGCCTAAACAAAAGTGTGAACTTCAGGTAGTCCGACAGCAGAGACCGCCGTTCCGAAAGGACCGGCGGTCTCTTTTATTCAAGACTGATTCACTGGAGAAACACAGCTTAACTTCCCTTTTACGACCTACTTCAAAAAAAAAAAAGACGACCCGCTGTCTGCAAGTCGTCCGATAAATTTTGAAGAGCCTTGGAAGTGATTATCGTCTGAAACCGCCACTCCGTGGTGCAGACGGGCTTCCGCCATTCATCCGAGGCGATTCCATTCTCGGCGCCTCATAACGAGGTTGCGCCCTGGGCTGTTCGTATCGGGGTTGTTCGTACCTCGGTTGTTCATAACGAGGCTGTTGTGGCTGATATCTCTGTTGCCGATCGTTTCCCGGCTGCTGGGGCACCCTTTCACCGCGCGAAGGCTGTTGGTCGTAGCGCTGAGGCGATGTCTGCCCGCCCCTGGGCTGGTTATAACTGCCTGGTGCATTAGCCGGTCTGTCGTCGCTTTGAGAATACCTGCTGTCATATCGATTGTTACGGTCTGAGGGTTGGCCGGCGTTCCTCTGCGCATCTTCCCGGGTAAACGTCCGTGGTGCAGGTCTATTGTTTTGATCAGCTTGCCTGGGGTCGTTTCTATCCGTTTGATTCCTTTCGGTAGTGCGAGCCCCGGTTTCGGGCTGCGAAACATTGGTTACTCGTCTGCGTACCACAGGCTCTGGGCCAGAGGCCTGCGTATTTCCGGAATAGTTTCCGGTTCTTGGGCCATTGTTAAGGCTGCCGTCGGTACTGTGCCTTGGACCATAGTTCACGGTTCGCACATTGTTGTTATAAATGCCGGCATAGTAGCCATTCCAATAACCTGAGTAATAAGGATTTCCATACCAGCCGCCATAGTAAGGATAATTCCAGCAGCTATAGTATGCCGGATATCCATACCATGTGTACCATCCCCAATAAGAATTCCAATAGGGACCATATCCAAAACTCATGGAAAAACCGGGGCGATTCCATGCGCTCCATCCCCAGTAAGGATCATACCAATAGGGATTGTACCAGTACGGATTGTAAAAAGTACTCCAATACCCCATGTTATAGAACGAGTAATTGAAGCGATTGATACGGGAAGCATAATAATAATCGTCGTCATTGCTATAGCCATCGTTGTCGTAGCTGCGGCCATAGCTTTGATAGTTCTGCCCGTCGTCCTCATTCCGATAAGAGTCGTAGCTCGGATCATCCTCCGCAGCGACCCTTTGTCTCGTCTCTTCCTCTGCTCTTTTCTTATCTTCTTGCTTTTGCTTTTCTATGTCCGAGCTATTAAAATAAATGTCGTCGCTTTGCGCAAAAGAGCACATTTGCCCGCCGCCAAACAGCATCAGACCTATAAACAGGAGCCTTTTCATACCCTTGGATTTGCTTTAAGAATTGCCTTGTGAAATTACTACTTTTGCAGCATTCTGCCTAAGCTGCAGACGCATCGAAAAGCATGCCAGATTTTTTATGAGCACATTAACAACACGCAGTCAGGACTATAGTCAATGGTACAATGATCTTATCTTGAAAGGAGGCCTTGCAGACTACTCTTCGGTGAGAGGCTGCATGGTGATAAAGCCGTATGGTTATGCCCTTTGGGAAAACATGCGCGATGTGCTGGACCGGATGTTCAAATCTACAGGGCATCAGAATGCCTACTTTCCGCTGTTTGTTCCCAAAAGTCTTTTTGAAGCCGAAGAAAAAAACGCGGAAGGTTTTGCAAAGGAATGTGCCGTAGTAACCCACTACCGCCTGAAGGCCGATCCGGAGCAGAAGGGAAAACTGATCGTTGACCCTGCCGCACGCCTTGAAGAAGAACTTGTGGTGCGCCCCACCAGCGAGGCCATTATCTGGAATACATACAAAGGCTGGATACAATCGTATCGCGACCTTCCCTTGCTGATCAACCAATGGGCCAATGTGGTGCGTTGGGAAATGCGCACGCGGCTTTTTTTGCGTACCGCAGAATTTCTTTGGCAGGAGGGACACACTGCCCACGCCACCAAAGAAGAGGCACTTAGCGAAACGCTGCAAATGTTAGATGTCTATGCTCAGTTTGCCGAAGAATACATGGCCTTACCCGTAGTAAAGGGCATCAAAACTGCAAATGAACGCTTTGCCGGCGCGGAAGACACCTACTGCATTGAAGCGTTGATGCAGGATGGCAAAGCACTGCAGGCAGGTACATCGCATTTTCTGGGTCAGAATTTCGCTAAGGCATTTGATGTAAAGTTTGCTGCCAAAGACAATACGATGGAGTACGTATGGGCTACATCGTGGGGGGTTTCTACCCGGCTGATCGGCGCGTTGGTGATGGCCCATAGTGACGATCAGGGACTTGTATTACCGCCAAAGATAGCGCCCCTGCAGGTGGTGATTGTGCCCATTTTCAGCAAGGATGCTGAAGCCCGGCAGAAAATTGATGAAACGGCAGAGCAACTGACCCGTTCGCTTCGGGGAAAAGGCATCACTGTGAAGTATGACAACGACGATACTAGCCGTCCGGGATGGAAATTTGCTGAGCATGAACTCCGAGGCGTGCCCGTGCGTATAGCATTAGGTGCCCGCGATATCGAGCAAAATCAGGCAGAAGTTGCACGACGCGATACCCGAGAGAAAATGACCCTTTCGCTCGAAGGTATAGCCGATGCCATACACCAGTTGCTTGATGAAATACAACACAATCTCTACAACCGTGCATTACAGTTTCGGGACGCCCATACTACTGCGGTGGATAGCTGGGAAGACTTCGTGCAGGTGCTGGAGACCAAAGCTGGCTTTATAAGCGCACATTGGGATGGCACGCCTGAAACAGAGGAAAGGATTAAAGAACTGACCAAAGCCACGATACGTTGCATCCCGCTGAATAATGCTGCCGAAGAGGGCCACTGTGTTTTGAGCGGCAAACCTTCGCGCCAGCGGGTACTGTTCGCCCGGGCCTATTGATTTTGCATTTTTATAAGTATTTTTCCTGAAACTATTGGGTCATGGAAGGCAATAAGCAAGACATCTTCAATCTGGGAGTCGATGAAGAAGCACGTGCTCACTTGCTCGAGACTGCCCGATGGACCAAGTTCATTGCCATTATAGGATTTATCATTCTTGGCTTGCTGATTTTAGTCGGAATTCTGATGGGCTTAGGATTGTCTGTTGCCTCGCAGATGTACGATACTGCCAACTTCGGTAGCGCTTTCGGAACGGCTATGATGGTGATGTATCTGGTACTTTCGCTGCTCTACTTTTTCCCGATTCTTTATCTCTACAAATTTTCGGTACTCATCAAGCCAGCCATCCATACCGGAAATAAGCAGCAATTTAATCTTGCACTGAGCTACCAGAAGCGCATGTATAAATTTATCGGCATTATGCTGCTTGTTGTTTTCGGGTTGTATGCTGTGATGATCATTGCAGCCATTTTGGGCGCGGCATTTTCTTCGGTATAAAGCTTTACATCGGTTTTCAATGCTGCTGCACCGCGTATCCTTCAGGAATTTTAGGATAGCCCCATAAAAAGCGGCAGGATACTCTTGCGATTTTTGTATTTTCCCCATTGCGGAGGTTACCTTTGTAATCCATCAACACCGCAATAGAATTTATGCTGATGCAAGAAACACCGCAGACGGCAAATGGCCGCTTATCATTCGAGGAATTCAGACAGGAAGTGTTGAACGACTATCGCCTTGCCGTGGCCAGCCGCGAAGCAAGCCTGATCGGACGCAGAGAAGTACTGACCGGTAAGGCCAAATTTGGCATCTTTGGCGATGGGAAAGAAGTAGCACAGATAGCGGCTGCAAAATGTATGCTACCGGGCGATATCCGCTCGGGCTACTACCGCGACCAGACACTGATGTTTGCCACCGGTATGAGCGATATTGAAAAGTTTTTTGCACAGCTCTATGCCAACCCCGATCTTAACGATGAGCCCGCTACCGCCGGCAGAATGATGAATGGTCACTACGGCACACGGTGGCTGGATGAGGATGGCCATTGGAAAGACCTTACAACCGCTCCACAGTCGTCCAGCGACATTTCGCCCACGGCGGGACAAATGGTGCGGGCCCTTGGTCTTGCGTTTGCTTCAAAATGCTATCGTAATATACCAGAGCTTCACCGGGGTTTTGAGAAATTTTCGAAGAAAGGAAATGAGGTTGTTTTCTGCACTATTGGAGATGCATCTACATCCGAAGGACTTTTCTGGGAAACGATCAATGCGGCAGGTGTGCTGCAGGTGCCGCTGGCCGTATTTATCTGGGACGATGGTTATGGGATTTCGGTTCCAAGGAAGTATCAGACCACAAAGAACTCCATTTCGGAGGCTCTGGCCGGCATGCAATATGATCCGAAAAAGGGAGGCATCAATATCTATACTGCTAAAGGCTGGGACTATGCTGGCCTGACACAAACCATACAACATGGCATAACAAGGGTACGGGAAACGCATATCCCGGCCATTTTTCATATTCAGGAAGTCACTCAGCCCCAGGGGCATTCTACTTCCGGCTCTCACGAAAGATATAAGAGCAAAGAGCGCCTGGAATGGGAAAAAGAATATGACTGCCTTACGAAAATGCGGGAGTTTTTGCTGGAAAATGAAATTGCGGCCAGCGAAGAGCTCGAAGCATTGGAACAAGAGGCACGACAGGAAGCCCGCAGCTCCAAACAACGCGCCTGGGATCAATTCATCAACCCCATAAAACAACAGATAGAGCGCGCAGTGCAACTATGCAGCCAGGTGGTCTATGAAGGCGGAAACCAGGCTCCTCAGATTGCAGAGCTATCACAAAGACTCAACAGCATCAAAGAGCCTATTCGCAAAGATGTGATGCAGACACTGAGCAGGGTGCTTGGCATGGTGGAAGGCAACAGCGTAGCGGTGCGTAATCTGCGCAATTATTACGATCAGCTCAGGGACGAAAACCGCGACAAATTCAGCTCCCATCTTTACTCGCAGTCTTCCAGGTCGGCCATGAAGGTGCAGGAAGTGCCGGCGGTTTTCTCCGGCGAAATGATTAATGGCTATGAAGTACTCAACAAATTCTTCGACAGTACCTTTGCCCAAAATCCCGCGGTCATTGCCTTCGGTGAAGATCTTGGCAAAATTGGAGATGTGAATCAGGGCTTTGCAGGACTGCAGGAAAAATACGGAGAACAACGAATTTTCGACACAGGCATACGTGAGGCGTCTATCATCGGGCAAGGATTGGGCATGGCTATGCGTGGTCTCAGGCCCATTGCAGAAATACAATATCTGGACTATCTGCTTTATGGGTTGCAGCCCCTGAGCGATGACGTAGCTACCATGCTCTACCGAACACGCGGAGGACAAAAATGCCCGCTTATCGTTCGCACCCGGGGTCACCGCCTTGAAGGTATATGGCATAGTGGCTCACCCATCGGAATGATCCTAAACAGCATTAGAGGCATGTACCTCTGTGTGCCGCGCAATATGACGCAGGCGGCAGGCATGTACAATACCCTTCTGAAAAGTGATGAGCCTGGCATTGTGATCGAATGCCTTAACGGATATAGACTCAAAGAAAATCTCCCTTCTAATCTCGAAACATTTACCGTTCCTTTTGGCATCCCCGAAATTGTACGCGAAGGCTCGGACATTACAATTGTCTCCTATGGTTCTACCCTGCGTGTAATCGAGGAGGCTATTCAGAATTATCTGGAGCCGGAAGGAATTTCCTGCGAGGTAGTGGACGTACGTACCTTACTGCCTTTCGATATCAACCACGGCATCGTAGCCTCACTGAAGAAAACCAATCGGATCATCTTTATCGACGAGGATGTTCCCGGCGGCGCTTCAGCCTTTCTGTTCCAGCAAGTAATGGAAAATCAGGGAGGATATCGCTGGCTGGATGTGGCACCGCGCACGCTTACAGCGCAGCCGCATCGTCCCGCTTACGCCACCGATGGCGACTATTTCTCCAAACCCAATGCCGAGAATATCGCTGACGTTATCCGCGAAATGATGGCAGAATAAATAATGCCCTGGCACGGTTTTTAAATCGGGTTGAAATAATCAAACTGATAAAGCCGTATGTACAAAAAAATGGTGATTCCCGCCCTGGCTATCGTCGCCCTGGCTGGTTTTCCCTCATGCAATAAGGTAAAGGACGAAATTCTTAAAAATATCGATCCCTTTACCTATGCTCAGGAACATGTCATGTTCGAAATACCGGCACAGCCTCTGGTATTGCCGCTCGAATTCACGACGCCCGAACAAACCGAAACGATATACATCAATCAGATCATCAAAGACAATTCGGGCCTGAATGTAAACATCGACGACTTTAGCTACATTAAACTAAAGGATGCTACGCTAAAGCTGATGAATGGCGATGAAGCCAATAACTGGACGAACATAGAATATATTGAAGCGCAGGCCAATACGGATAAAGGATTGAATACGGGCAAAGCCTGGCTGGTGACGCGACTCGATATACCCAATGATCCGGCAATAAAATATTCAGATAAGACACTGAATTTTCCGGATGAAAACCTCAAGGACTATGTGAACGGTGATGAGGCCACCGTAGTACATTACAAATGGAAAGTGAAACCCAGACTGGGTACGACCATCAACCTAAATGTAGATGCAACGATCCGTTACGAATTTAAACCCTGAGCTTTTTACACAACGGCATAAATATTACAATGGCAGCCTGAAAAGCTGCCATTCGTCATTCCTGACCCCATTTCCTGATAGTTGCCCAATGTTAAAATATCCTCCAACTCACAAAAAAATGATTCGAAAGCGGCGTCGGGCATGGTTGTTTTTCAGGTAATCCGAAACAACCATTCATGACTATGGAAACGCAACACCATCACCACAAAAGAGTGCTCCATACCGGCATACTTGCTTTTGCACCCATTTTTCTGTTCACCCTGTGGTCTGTTTATTACTTTATTATTCTCGGAAACTTTATCGTGAATCAAAGACTTGGAGAACATTTAGAGATAGCCGGTCGTACGCTTCAGTATTATACACCGCTGTTTATCCTGTTCGGCGTCAATTTTTTGGTAACTCTCGGAGCCTTTTTGTTTTTCTTATGGAATATCTGGACGCGACCGGAAGTGCCCTCCGGCAACAAGGTAGTATGGGTAGTCTTTCTCGCTACATTCAATATCATCGCCTTTCCGGTATATTGGTATATGCATATCAAACACGATTTTGTGCGACACAAAAATGCTTCTCCGGCGCTTAGTTAGGGGCGAATTTTATTAAAAGGATTTAGTCAGACGATAGGCCACGACACCGGGCACTTACTCCAGAGGAGAACATTCGAAACCGCTCTGGTTTAACACGGAGGCCACGGCATCGGGATTGCAACCTCCGCATATCCGCAAGATTTTGTCGCAATCTTCGAGGTCAAAATTGATGGAGGCATCGGGGAAAAGGCCCTGCAACTGATGGACGAGTTGCCGCGCTGTGTGTTCATGGTTTACCGTGGTTCTAAAGACTTCGACGATCATCCTGTTCGCGTTTTTCTTTCGGTTGGCAACAATTGCTCCAATGCTTCTATTCGTTGTAGCCACAAAGAATGCAGGCAATGGTCAACACCCGCTGTTGCAAAAGTGTTTTGCAGCACGATAAAATGAAGTGTCAGGAGCGTTTCCCCTTCGCCTGCTGTCAGGATAAGATCATGAAGTACTTTTACCCTTTGATCCTTTTCTCCGGCAAAGAAACAAGTTGTCGTAAAGCTAAGACGTTCGGGAGGATCAATTTCCTTAATCCTTCCCGCCGCAAAAAATGCCCTTCCGTCAATTGACAACAATTGAATCTGCAATTCGCCGTAGCGTGACGGGTCTATATGGCAAGCTATGCAACGGTATCCCGGCGGAGTCCACCACCTGGCGAAGAGGGGCGGATGCGTAAAGGCTTCGAAAAGCTGTTGAGGCGTAGCCTCGATGCGCCGGGTTATAAATACTTCACTCACAGGTCGGCAAATATTTTATCAACAGTGTCAGGCAACAAAATTGCGGCAGCGATGACTTCCGCAACGGGTGAGCAGACGTCTTTTTCGGGTGTTGATTGCGACGCCTGTGCTGATTATTTTTGTAGAGATCCAACTTCACTGTATGAAAAAGCACATTTCCATTCTAGTACCCGCCGGAGAGTCGAGTCTGGTCAACATCGAAGGTCCTTATCACATCTTTACAGAAGTCAATTCGCTGCTCGAAAACATGGGAAAAGACCCACTGTTCGACCTCCAGCTTGTCGGCATTTCCGATCATCAGTTGCAACGGGGTGGCAAGTTCACCGTGCGACCCGATGTACACATTAGGGATGTGACGCACACAGATCTTATTCTCATCCCGGCCATCTTCGGCGACCATACAGTAAACGGAGAGCAGAACGCAGATTTTATTCCCTGGATAAAGGACCAGTATCAGCAAGGAAGCGAACTCGCGAGCTTTTGCATTGCCGCATTTTTTTTGGCACGCACGGGACTTTTAAACGGTAAAAAATGTGCAACGCACTGGCGATTCGCAAACGAATTCCGGCAGATGTTTCCGGAGGCCGATCTTGTAGATGACAAGATACTCACCGAAGACAGTCGCATCTTTACCAGCGGTGGCGCCTACTCCTGGCTTAACCTGGTCATCTACCTCGTAGAAAGATATGCAGGTCGGGATATTGCAATTCTCATTTCTAAGGCGTTCATGATAGATATAGACCGCAGTAGCCAGTCGCCGTTTATCATATTCAACGGACAGAAAGACCATGAAGATGAAGTGATCCGGCAGGCACAGGACTTTATTGAAAAGAACTATGCGGAAAAACTATCTGTGGAGGCATTAGCCTTTAAGTTTGCTGTGGGCCGACGAAATTTTGAACGCCGGTTTAAGAAGGCGACCAGCAACACGGTGATGGAATACATACAGCGGGTAAAGATCGAAGCGGCTAAGATGAGATTGGAAAAAGGCCGCGAAAATGTTAATGAGGTCATGTACGCTATCGGCTACTCCGATATTAAAGCGTTTCGGAGCACCTTCAAGAAAATCACCGGCATGTCGCCGGTGAGCTACAAAAACAAATACACAAAAATGGTAGCCTGATCATTTCACGATCACGAACTTCATCGGGCTCGATTGAATGATCTGTCCGGAGGAAGGCACCCTTACTTTTATATGGTCGAAATAGGCGGTATCGCCGGGTTTCGTCTTGTAATAAATATTGTTGGTTACGGCTGTCGTTACGGTATCGCCGGGACAGAACTCTGAAAGAAAATCCGTAAGAATCATCAGCTTACCGATTGAATCTTCATATAGATTTCGCTCTGCGTAGCTAAACATAAACTCCTTCACTTCAAATGCAGTTCCTGCTGAATCCCGGGCTGTCAGACCCTGCCGCAGGTAGCGGTCAAAGTCGGCTTTGGTAATGGGGCCACCCTGTAAACCGGAGGAACCTAGAAAGGTCTTCGCTACGGTTGTGCTTGTTTTGTCTGCCGCAATAGCCTTTACCGTTGATTTAGCTTTTTGCGCCCGGGTATAGCTAAAGACCATGAACAAGGACAAAAGGGCCGCTGTAGTGAGCTTTTTCATTGTTCTTAAAGTTACATCAAACTAAGGCTTTCTTCAAGCGTGCGGATACGAGCCTCTGTATCTGTCTGCTTCTTCCGCTCGTTATCCAACACCTCTGGCTTTGCATTTTGTACAAATTTTTCATTGGATAGCTTTTTCTCTACGCTTATCAGGAAACCACGTAGATACTGCAACTCCTTTTCAAGATCTGCCTTCTGTTTTTCTTTGTCCACGCTGGCAAAATCAGCTTCCATGTAAAACTTATCCGTCTGTACGACCACCGCTACAGTACCGGTCTTTGCAGCATCTGTAAAGCCCAGTTCCACTGCGTTTACCTGCCTTCTAAGTATGGTCTCCACACGATCATAAAATCCCTGATGCCGTGTTTCTATCCAAAGTGAAATTGTTTCTTTGGGTTTCAAACCGTTCTTATTTCGAGCGTCCCTGAGTGCGGTAATCACCTCCTTCAGCATGTTTCCTTCTTTGAGAATGGCGGCATCGGGCGCGGCATCGGCAGGCAATTGGCGGACCATCAGCTCCTGACCGGCCGCACGGTGGCGCAGGGTGTGATAGATATCTTCTGTAACAAAGGGCATAAACGGATGCAGCAACTGAAGCAGTTGTTCATAAAGATCAACAGCATGAGCATACACAGCAGCCGAAATCTGCTGATCCTGTGCTGGCTTTATCCATTCGAGAAACCAACTGCAGTAATCATCCCAGATGAGGGAGTAAATAGTCTTCAGCGCTTCGCTCAGACGAAAATCCTTGAAAAGAATATTGAGTTCCTGCGACACTTCTTTGAGTCTTTGCTGCATCCATGCTATGGCAAAGCCTCCGGCTTCAGGACCATCATAGCTTACCCTACCCTCCCAGGACTTGATCAGTTTCAGCGCATTCCACATTTTATTGCAAAAGAAACGACCCTGCTCGAGTGTGCTATCGTCATACAATAAATCATTTCCGGCAGGCGATGCGATCATCACACTAAAACGCACGGCATCACTACCATAGTCGTCAATAAGCTGAAGCAGATCTGGAGAATTGCCCAGCGATTTACTCATTTTGCGCCCTTGCTTATCGCGAACAATGCCGGTAAAATAGACCTTATCGAAGGGCTTTTCATTCATGAATTCATAACCTGCCATGATCATTCTGGCCACCCAGAAAAATATGATCTCTGGCGCGGTAACCAGCGTGCTTGTGGGGTAATAATATTTGAGATCAGCATTGCCGGGTTGCTTATTCCACCCGAACACTTCCATGGGCCAAAGCCATGAAGAGAACCATGTATCCAGCACATCTTCGTCCTGACGTAGTTCATCGATCTTCAGGCTGCTATTTTTTGCTTTCAGCAGTTCGTAAGCCCGCTCCTTGCCCTCTGCAACGGCAAAGCTGCCATCGGGTGCATACCACGCAGGTATGCGCTGTCCCCACCATAGCTGCCGGCTCACACACCAATCCTTAATGTTCTCCATCCAGTGGCGATAGAGGTTTTTGAACTTGGCCGGATGAAAAGTGATCTTTTCCGTAAGCACTGCATCGAGCGCCGGCGCTGCCATTTTCTCCATATTGCACCACCACTGCATGGAGAGTCTGGGCTCAATGACCACATCGGTACGCTCGCTATAGCCTACCTGATTCTGATAATCCTCCTCCTTTACCAAATGACCGGCGGCGGAAAGATCTTGTACGATCTTCTTTCGCACCACAAAACGATCTTCACCCACATAAAGCTGAGCGGCCTCACTCAGCGTGCCGTCATCATTGAGTGTGTCCACAATTTCGAGCCGGTGCTTTTGACCGAGGTTGTAGTCATTGATATCGTGGGCTGGTGTCACTTTCAGGGCACCGGTGCCAAACTCCATATCAATATAATCATCAAAAATCACAGGAATTCTCCGGTTGATCAACGGAACAAAACAGTACTTGCCTCTAAGGTGTGCATACCTCGGATCTTCGGGATGCACACAAATAGCGGTGTCGCCCAGAATGGTTTCGGGCCGTACAGTGGCTATGGTCACATACTCCTCCTGAGCATCGTCAACCTTATACCGTACGTAATAAAGCTTGCTGTTCGTTTGTTTGTAGTTTACTTCTTCGTCACTGAGTGCGGTTTTGGCTTTCGGGTCCCAGTTGATCATTTTTACCCCGCGGTAGATATATCCTTTGTTATATAACTCTACGAATACCCGGATTACCGCCGCATAATAGTCATCGTCCATGGTAAACGCGGTACGATCCCAATCGAGCGCAAGGCCGAGGCGACGAAACTGTTTCAGAATGATGCCGCCATATTTTTCTTTCCATTCCCAGGCATATTTGAGGAATTCCTCACGGCTCAGCTTCTTTTTATCAATACCCTGTTCGCGCAGCATGGCCACCACTTTGGCTTCGGTGGCAATAGATGCATGGTCGGTACCCGGCACCCAGCACGTGTTAAAGCCTTGCATTTTGGCACGGCGAAGCAATACATCTTGTACGGTATTGTTCAACGCATGCCCCATATGAAGCACGCCGGTTACGTTTGGTGGAGGGATAACCACGGTATAGGGCTCACGATCGTCCGGGGTACTTTTGAAATACCCCATCTGTTCCCAATGCCCATACCATTTTTGTTCCGCACTGCTATGCTCAAAGTTTTTGCTTAGTTCCATGAATATTCGATGCTGTAGAATGAAGGCTGCAAATATAACCCAACATCCTTATCTACCTGCACATCAATACTCAAATGGATACTATTGAACGATTATCCTGAAGACTTCCTGACTACTGTTGTTTTGGATTCGCACCAGATACATGCCGGGCGATAAATGGCTGGTGGACACGAAACCGGATTCCTGATGTTGATGTTCTAACAGCACTCTACCCGTCATGTCGAGAAGCGACAAAGCTGCCATTCCGTACTCACCCGGAATGATAACATTGAAACCGGCATGAACAACAGTAGGTCGCACCAGCACCCGCGGAGTCGATTGTTCCTCCACGCCTGTCGGGGTTTTCAAAGAATGCACCTTAACCATCCAGCAATCCACATCTCCATGGGTGGCACCTACATCTCCATCGGTTGATGCCGTACTTGCGGTAAAGATGAAATCGGTGTTGCTGGTGGGTATCACACCGAAGGCATAGTCGCTGTTGCTGCCACCGTAGGTTTGCTCCCAATTGAGGAAACCCGAGTTATTGGTGGTAAACACCCAGGCATCATTAGAAAAAGTATCAGCTTTATGACTTACATCGCCATCAAAAGACGCAGTAAAACCCGCCAGCGCATATCCCTGACCCTTAAAACCTGGTTTGATATCGTAAACGCCGTCATTTTCGCTGCCGCCGAAGGTGCGCGACCAATAGCCGACTCCATTGCCATCGATTTTGTACATCCATGCGTCATATTTTCCATGATTGATGCTGATGTCTCCATCGGAAGAGCGTGTCTCACCGATCAGGATAAAGCTGTTGTAAGTTTCGGCGTATATTTTAAACAAGTCGTCATCGTCGCTTCCACCGAGCGTCCTGGCCCATACCAAACCACCCGTAGCAGAAATGCTTAACACCCAGGCATCTTTACCGCCGTGATTACCATTCACATTGCCGTCCGTAGAGGCTGTAGATCCTGCAACCAAAAAAGTACCATTGGCAAGCGGAAGAATGGAACGCGCGGTTTCATAGCTGCTGCCTCCGTAGGTTTTCTCCCACACGATATTGCCCAACGAGTCTGTCTTCACAATCCATACATCCGAATTACCGATAAGATGGGATACGTCCCCACCGGGCGACTTGGTGTATCCGGCTGCGATAAATCCGCCATCGGAGGTCTGCTTTACATCGTAGAAATAATCGGGCTGCCAGCCGCCATAGGTTTTGGTCCATTGCAGGTTGCCCAGCGAATCGGTTTTTACAAGCCAGGCATCGCCCAGACCGCGCACGGACTGAGGAACACCATTAATGTGAGACGAGAAAGATTCTCCACAAATGATATACCCTCCATCGCTCGTTGTTGAAAAAGCTGTAACCACCTCGATATCACTACCCCCTATGGTCTGTCGCCAGATTATGTTACCGGTGGTGTCGGTCTTTACCATCCAAAGATCACTGAAGCCGTAGTGTGGGGAAACGTCACCATCAAAAGATTGGGTGGACGCAATCATCACGTAACCGTCGCTAAGCTTATGAATTTTGGGATTATTATCAATTCTCGATCCTCCGTATGCTTTTTCCCAAACAATGCTTTGACCAGAAACAGTAACAGCAGCCAGGAGCGCGAGAACAAGTGTAGCGATAACTTTCATAAGGATTAGTTTTGATCGATGGTGAATGTGTCCGAAAACTAATATCCACACGCATCATTTTTATCATTAAACGGTAAATATTTAAACAAAAAAATGGGAAGATTTATAGCGCTTCTGCGGGGCGTAAATGTGAGCGGCAAAAACAAAGTGAATATGAAGGAGTTAAAATCATGGATAGAACAGCTTGCTTACACCGACGTAGAAACCTACATCCAAAGCGGGAATATTGTGTTCACCAGTTCGCAAAAAAATGTGGCAATTCTTGCGCAGGAGATTCATAAGTCCATTTCCGAGCATTTGGGTCTGGACATAGCAGTGATTATTCTTTCGCCCGCTGCACTGCGAAAGATCATCGAAGAAAATCCGTTTTCGGCAGAGAAAAACTTCGACGAGCGAAACATGTACCTGTGCTTTCTACAGCAAATACCTCCAAAAGAAAAAACGGAAAATATGAAGCATCAGCCCTCCGGCGACGACCGCTTCTACCTGGCGGAACAAGTGGTGTACCTCTATGTGCCCGGCGGTTATGGCAACACCAAAATCAACAATAATTTTTTTGAGAACAAACTGAAAGTAGCTGCCACCACACGCAACTGGAAAACAACACAGAAACTACTGGAGATGGCCGACGCAACGCAATAGATACCTATCCTACCACCGACGAACCGATATTAATGCTCGGTACACCATCCTATTTTCTCTTAAAAAACACGAAGCCATTCTTCTGGCCGAGCTCCTGCAACTGGGGTAATTTTCTGAAATCATCCGCGCTGGTAATCTTGCAAATAAAATAGGTAGGTCTATCTACGGCACCATTCAGCAACCAATCCTTTTCATAATATTTTGGATTCGACGGTGGTTTTTTTGCCGTGTAAAAAAGATGCGCATAACTCTTATAATCGAGGGGTTGCACGTACACATCCGTATTTCTAAAACTTTTGAAAAAGCGAATAGCTGCGCGCTGCGAGTAAGCCTCGATCTTGGGTGTAAAATGTAGTACGGTGATCTGAATGGTGATGATCTGCACTACGGCGAGTAGGAGCATGCCGCGACGAAAATTCTTTTTCATGAACACGACGGCAGCAACCACGCCCGCAATATATACCAGACCCCAGACGCATTCTGCATAGGACCACGTGACCTGTGCCTGAAGATTACCCACAGCAAACGGATCGTCGACATAGGGAATGAGTTGCTCCGTATGACGTCCCACCACAGGCAGTGCAATCAAAACCAAAGCCCATATGGCTCCAAAGAAAATCAGCATTGCCTTTACCCAGGTTTTCAACCTTATTTCAGCATCGGCAATCTGGGCCACCTTTAGTGCCGCCAGATACGTGAGCGGAAAATAACATAGGGAGGAATAATGTACGATCTTGGTTTTCACAATAGAAAACAGCAATAGCGTCACCCAAAACAAAATCCACATCCAGCGCGTGAAATCGCGTGCAGGTTCGTTATCTGTAGTTCGCTTTCTGCTGTATTGAAAAAGAAAGATCGACGCGGGAAAACAACCCAAAAGCAGCACCAGGAAATGATAGTAAAAAGGTCCGCCGTGGTCGGCATCTTCCGTGCGAAACAAACGAATCTGATACACGACAAACTCGTTGATAAACCAACTGCCAAACTTCCAGCCGTAGGTCACCACCGCGGTGCCAAACCAAAGGGCAAATGGCGTAAGAGCTGCAATAAAAATGGCAACAAAGTGCCGCACTTTGTACCCCCAGAGGCCCCGGTTTACAATAAGGTACACCACCAGCGCGAGTATGGCCACTAATGCTGCCGCCGGCCCCTTGGTCAACACAGCCAGTCCGAGAAACAAGCCCGCAAGCAAGGCATGGCGGGTGCCATCGGTACGAAACCGGATAAGATGAACCTGATAAAAAGCGAGAAAAATAAAGTAGTTGTAGGTAGGGTCGATAATTCCGGACTTAAAATAAAAATGTGGCAACCATGTGGCAGCATAGAGTAACGTCCACCACAATGCCATACGTTCACTGACAACTTTTTTGCCGACATAATATACCGACAAAAGCGTCAGGATGCCCATGAACGCATTAGGGAATCTTGCAGCAAATTCATTGATACCAAACATTTTCATGGATAAAACCTGCATCCAGATAAACAAGGGTGGCTTCTCCCAGAATGGCTGAAAATCAATCTGAGGGCGTAGGTAATCGTGAGAAACGATCATCTCGCGGGCACATTCTGCAAAGTTGATCTCATCCCAATCGAAAAGATGCACATGACCCAAAAAGGGAATGAACAAGATGGCGGCACCGAGCGCGATCAAACCGTACCGCAGGGCATTTTGTGCGTTCATCATACCGAACTTTTTGATCGTTTAAAAAACAAATGCTGATAGCGTTGGAGCAGGGCAATAATGATCATCGTAAAGCCTATACCCAGCAAACTGCCAAAATAGACATCCCGAAAAAAATGAGCGGCAAGATAAATACGACTGTATCCCACCAGCAGGGCAGAAAAGAAGAAAATCAGTCCCCATGCCCTGAACCGCGCAGGAAGTATAAAAGCCAGAAAAGTGAACAGGCAGAAGGCGGCACAAGTATGCCCCGACGGAAAGCTCCGCTCCATTAAGCGTTCCCATTCTGGCAGGGTATGTATCCAGGGAGCCTGATTAAAAAACTTCAGGGGGCGCGGCGCATCTACTGCATCTTTGATTACCTGTACAAGTAGCGCTGGCAGAGCGTTGCAAAGAAATGCTGCCAGAAAATACAGCCAGTTACGAAAAGCCTTCAGGCCCAGCAGTAAAAGCAGGATAAGCGTCCCGAACACACCCTCTCCCATTTTTGTAATCCAGACCATTGCTACATCGGCCAACTCTGTGTGATGTGTATTGACCACTGCGAAAAGTCGCTGTTCATTAAAGCTGAATTGTGCCACAGCACCAGCCACTAACCAAAGGACAGCCGGTATCAGAAACCATTTATTGAAAACGAAGTAACTACTCTGCTTTGGATCCATGCTTTCAGCGCTTTGTAAACAGCTTGCGGGTACGGTTCCACATCCGCAAATACCATTCTTTGGAAAATATCTGTGAATCCTTTCTCGCTGCGTTGATCAGAAAAAAAGCAATAGGCAACAACATGCCCGTGGCCATCCACATCCCCATCCAGGGCACCATAGCTCCACTCTTGGCCAGCTTCTCCCCAACGATGGTGAAAATATGAAAGATGATAAAGAACGAAATAGCAATAATCATGGGCATGCCAATGCCCCCCTTCCGGATAATAGCGCCCAGTGGTGCGCCGATAAGAAAAAGCAACACACAGGCAAAAGAAAGCGTGAATTTTCGATGCCACTCGATATTGAACTTGATAAAATTCTCATCCTTAATCAGCTTGTCGGAAGCGGTGATATCGAGCAAGCCTTTTGCATTTCTCATCTGTGTGCTGGCCAGGTCAATAACCTTACTTCGAAGCGAATCGGTGACATAGGTCAAAAAACTGCTGTCATACCGGATATGGGTTTGCGCAGCTTCAATCCTCTTCGTCATATCTGCGGGCTCCTTTGCATCAAAGCCATACGTAAGATAGGGGCCGAGATAACTGGAGACATTTTTGTAAATACGCTTTTCATCTCTGTGCAGACTGTCGATACCTTCATTTAGCTGTCGCAGATTCATCATCTGGTAAGCACCTTTGAAAAGGTCTTCATTGGTGCGGCTGAGTTTAAAGGAGGACAAGTCGAAGACTTTATCCCATTTTCTGAAATAAATCCGTTTCTGCTCGTAGTTCTGCATGCCGCCATGTATGGCTTCATCGTCATAGCGCCAACCATCTTGCAGGCGGAATACCAAAATCTGCTTTTTGGCTACGGGTATCATATCTCCCTGCCGGGCGATCACTACATTGTCGTTACCAAATCCGGAGGTATGATCGTAGATGATCACGTCCTTAATCGTGTGGCCATCCTTACCCTTCTCCCCTACCCTGATCGCAAAATTTTCAATATCGCGGTTGAACTGACCCGCACGAATATTCAGGGCGGGCTTAGAATTGCGCAGATCATAAAGCAGGGATAAAGCCTTGAGATTGGCCACCGGGATAATATTGTTATTAAACAGAAAAGCGAACCCACCCAAAGCAATGATGACCAGCAACAATGGCCGCATAAAACGCAGCAGAGAAATACCTGCCGACTTGATGGCAACCAGCTCGTAGCTTTCGCCGAGGGCGCCGAAGGTCATGATCGAAGCAATGAGAATGCCCAGCGGCAAAGCCATGGGCACCATGGTGGCCGACATGTAGAACAGCAACTGAAGGATCATCCACATACCCAGACCCTTGCCGATCAGCTCATCCATATACACCCAAAAAAACTGCATGGCCAGCACGAAAAGCGACACAAAGAATGTGACGATGAAAGGCCCGATAAAACTGCGGATAATGAGTATATCCAGCTTCTTGATCAAAATGCTGCTTGGTTTGGATGCAAACTTAACTAAAACAACCTGTGCAAGCTCGTTAATTGTACACAGACAAACCTGCATGGAACCCGCCGGAAATCATCAACACCATAACGAAGGTAATAGCGGAAAAAAGCCACTTCGCAGTGGCTCATTCGAAAAAAATTTTCCGGGATTGTGCAGGACAATTAGCTGCCGATGCGATGCTTCAGATCTGCAATCTGAGAATTCCACAAACGCTCCTGATCTTTAAGATCGGCTTTGTCTGCAAAGTCTGTGATCTTTAGGATCGTTTCGTTGGTGATCGGACTCTGCTCAATGCGAAACTCGAAAAACTCGTCGTCACTATAGTAGTCCCAACGATAAACCACATACTCATTTTCTACGGATTCCACCAGTTCGGCCTCGTCTGTTGCACCATTCCAGCTAAAGTAAAATGTGTTGTCGCGCTGATCTACTTTATCAGCAAACCATTCCTGAAGTCCTACCGGTGTAGAGAGAAATTCAAACAATATGGAGGGAGAGCAACGTATCGGATATTCGAGGGTGTACATTATTTTTTTCTTCATCGCGGATGTATTCACGTGTATCTTCTTTGCTGCAATAATAAAAAAACAACCCAACAACCAAAATTTTTAGAAAAAATATTTAGTAGCGACAAAGACTAATGGGTTGGGAATAGGCTGTTAACAATTCCTTAATTTTATTTGGGTCGAATAGCTCAGCCACTTAGATTTGCCACGAAAATGTCAGCTATTTCATTTTGTTCAGCGAATTAGTTGCTTCGAAAATACTAACCAAACAATACTTTGCCTATGTCTATGCGTCAGCTAAAAATCACGAAGTCGATAACGAATCGTGAGAGCCAGTCTCTTGAAAAGTATTTGCAGGAAATTGGTAAAGTGGATTTGATCACACCGGAAGAAGAAGTGCAGCTCGCTATCCGCATTAAACAGGGCGATCAGCGTGCACTCGAAAAACTCACCAAAGCTAACCTCCGATTTGTGGTGTCTGTAGCCAAACAGTATCAGAATCAGGGCCTGTCTTTGAGTGACCTCATCAATGAAGGTAACCTTGGCCTCATAAAAGCAGCTCAGCGCTTTGACGAGACCCGAGGGTTTAAATTCATTTCCTACGCGGTTTGGTGGATTCGTCAATCCATACTTCAGGCACTTGCTGAGCAATCTCGTATTGTGCGTTTGCCGCTCAATAAAGTGGGTCTTTCTAACAAGATCAGCAAGGCGTATTCACAACTGGAGCAGGAGTATGAACGCGAGCCTTCGACAGAAGAATTAGCCGAAATCCTTGACATTGGTACGGAAGAAGTGGAAACCACATTGGGCGTAGCCGCCCGGCACGTATCGGTCGATGCACCTTTTGCTGACAGCGAAGACAATAGCCTGCTTGATGTGTTGGAAAATCCCAATGCTGAATATGCAGATACCGATCTGGCGCATTACGACTCTCTGCGTTGTGAAATTGAGCGTTCACTCAGCACCCTTACCGATCGTCAGCGCGATGTGATCAAGTTGTACTTTGGTATCGGGGTTGAACATCCGATGAGCCTTGAAGACATTGGTGAAAAGTTTTGCCTCACCCGCGAACGTGTTCGTCAGATCAAAGACAAAGCGATAACGAAACTGCGTACAACTAATCGTTGTTCCTTATTGAAAACATACCTCGGCAACTAAGAACTGAGTCACCGTTTTGCATAAGAGCCGCCTTTTCCGCAAGGCGGCTTTTTATAATACAGCAACCTGGCCACTAAACCAGGCTTCTTCACATAAAAACAAGGTCGAAGCAAAGAACATCGGCAAACGATACTCCACTTACATCCCTATGTTCTGCAGATGAACAATTCCTACGGAAACGAATAAAGCGCTGCTTTAGGGCAACGCTTTGTTCAGTGCATTAATTAGACGCTTTTTCAAACCAGCATCGTAACCGGATTTTCCAGATGTGCCTTCAAGGTTTGAAGGAAGGCTGCACCTACAGCACCATCCACGGTGCGGTGGTCGCAACTGAGCGTAAGTTTCAGTACTTGTCGGATAACGACCTGATTATCTTCCACCACGGGCGTGGGCGCAATCTTGCCCACAGCAAGGATGCAGCTATCGGGGGGATTGATGATGGCGGTAAACTCGTCGATATCCATCATACCGAGGTTTGAGATCGTAAAGGTGTTGCCCGTGAATTCCGGTGGCTGAAGTTTTTTGGTACGGGCCTTCTCAGCAAGGCTTTTAGATTCTTCGGCAATCTGAGCAAGTGATTTCTGATCTGCAAATTTTATCACAGGCACAATAAGACCGTCTTCAATGGCCACCGCCGTTCCGATGCTGATCTGTGCATGCTGCTTAATTGTGTCGCCCATCCACGAACTATTGACCATCGGATGCCTGCGCAAAGCCATAGCAGCCGCTTTTATGATCAGGTCGTTGAAAGAAACTTTCACCGGAGAGACGTCATTTATCGCCTTGCGGGCTTCTACTGCGCGGTCCATTGTCACACTCATACGGAGATAAAAATGGGGCGCAGTAAACTTGCTTTCGGCCAGTCGCTGCGCAATGACTCTGCGCATCTGTGTCACCGGAACGTCCTTGTCGGCCCCGGGAGTAAGGCCTGTAGCCGGCGCAGGTTGTGCCGCTGACACAGGCTGCGATGTTGCTACCGGTGGCTCAAAATTGTCCACGTCTCTTTTGATGATCCGCCCATGATCTCCACTCCCCTTTACGAGATGGATGTCAATGCCCTTTTCTTTGGCCAGACGCCTTGCAAGCGGAGACGCTTTTACCCGGTCTCCATGATCTGCCCCTTCGTTGTCTGTCGGCTCAGCCGAGGTTGCAGGAGCGGGTGAAGACTTCGTCTCGCCGGCGGGGGTTGCTGCCGGTTGCTCTTGCTGCAGATAGGGCTGCACATCAGTGCCAGGTTTACCCACTATCGCTATGATGTCATTTACTTTTGCAGCCTCTCCTTCGTTTACCCCACGGTAAAGAAGGGTGCCGTCAACATAGGGCATCACTTCCATAGTGGCTTTATCAGTTTCCACGTCGGCCAGCACATCATCACTCTTTACCACGTCTCCCACCTGTTTGTGCCAGGCAACAATCTTTCCTTCCTTCATGGTATCACTCAGCAGCGGCATGCGTACCACGGTGGCTGCGTTGGGATCCGCCGGAGCAGGACCAGAAGATTGCTTTTGAGGGGGTGGTGGCGTTGATTCGGGAGTTGCAGGCTGTTCCGGTTTTGCGGCAGGAGCGTCAAGCAGGCTTTTAAAATCTTCGCCTTCTTTTCCGACTATTGCAATAATGTCATTCACCTTTGCCGCTTTACCCTCTTCCACACCTATGTACAGCAAGGTACCTTCCACATACGGAAGCACCTCCATGGTTGCCTTATCAGTTTCAACATCGGCGATCACATCGTCGCTCTTCACCTTATCTCCAACTTTTTTGTGCCAGGCTGCTATCGTTCCCTCCTTCATCGTATCGCTCAATAACGGCATTCGTATCGCTTCCGCCATAAATGATATTCCTTTATAAACTTTGAGGGTCAAAAGTAAATAATTCAGACCTTTAATGAGCAGCCCGGACAGGCTATTTTTGTATAACCTCATAGCATGAAATACAGATTACGCACAGCGCTTACCATCACCATTGTTTTGGTGCTACGATCGTCTCTTGTTGCACAAACGGAGCAGGACTTTAGCTTCTTTACCGGTTCCTGCGCCTATGTGGGACATCAGGATGGCGATACTTCGCTTTATACTTATCACGGCGAAACCAATATCTTTTATTCCATGTCTCAGAAAAAAGCAGATTTTATGCTTTGGCTCGGAGACAACTGGTATCTCGACGAACCCGAATGGGAGAGCGTGGAGGGCCTGAAGAAGAAAGCACACTATGCCCGAACTGTGAAGACCTTGCAGCCCCTCATCAAGATGCACCTGCCCGAGTATGCTATCTGGGACGACCATGATTATGGACCCGACCAGAGCAATAAAAACTATCCGTTAAAAAGAGAGAGCCGGGAAATTTTTATGGACACCTGGCCCGACAACCCGTCCTACGGCGAAGATGGTGAGGGAATCTATACCAGTTTTATAAAGGCGGACGTACAATTTATTTTGCTCGATGACCGCTGGTTTCGAGACCGGGACAGCAAATGGGACTATGGCTTATTTAAACCCAATCCCAACAAACGTATGTTTGGCGAAAAACAAATGCAATGGCTCAAACGCAAACTTCTGGAAGACAGCAATGTTCATTTTCGCATCATCGTCAATGGCAGCCAAATGATCAATCCGCTGGCCAAAGGAGATTGTTTTGCACACTTTCCGGTAGAATACAATGACCTTCTGAATTTCATCAGCGAAAACGGTGTGAAAGGCGTGATGTTTCTTTCGGGCGACCGTCATTACAGCGAGATCATCAGGCTTGACCGCAAGGGAACCTATCCGCTTTATGACGTAACCGTGTCGCCACTGACCTCTACACCAGACCCGGTGAAGGGACGCGAAAAACACAGTCGCTACAGGGTAAACGGTTCTTATTTTCCGCAGCATAATTTTTCCATCTTCTCCTTTACCGGTGATGCTGAAAACAGAAAACTCTCCGTACACTTTTTTGACGTGGACGGCAGGGAATTATTTCATTGGACAATAGCTGCCAGGGACCTACAATAAGCTTGTGTCAGTACTCGATCTGTAGATTGAGGCTATCTTTTAACGTACGGAGGTTGGGATTTTTGGCGGCGAGCACATCGAATATCTCCGTTTTGGAAAGAACGGCGGGCTGTGCCTGCTGCAATGATGGATCTTGACGCACTTCTGTAGTCACCCTCACCATGATGCCGGTACGGCTGCGATAAAAATCAATGAGCTGATTGCGCTGTTCTTTGGCATACTCTTCCGTCAGTTCGTTAGGCGCCACCAGCCTGAGCTCATCAGCTCCCGCCACTTCTACTTTCATTGCCGAGAACTGGGCATGAAAGACACTTTTGTTGTCTGCTTGTAGTTGCTGTTTATACTGTTCGTAGAGTGCGGTAGCCACTTCTTCGGTAAGTTCTTTTTTTTCTTCTACCACTGGTGCAGCGCTGGAGACTGCCGCATCTATATCTTCCATCAAGCCCTTGCTGATGCGCCTGTTGTTGCCGGAAGCCGGCTTGCCGGGTATGGAAGTCGTCTGCGGCCGCGCACTTTCATTGGGCCGGGGTGCTTCTGTTGCCGGCGAAGAAACGGCCACGGCTGGCGTGGGTTTAGGAGCCGCAGATATTGCCGGCGATGCTACGACCCGATCATCGTTTTTTTTTACATCAGCCAATTGGGTGGCCTGCAGCAGATAGCAGAGACGGATCAGGCAAAGCTCCACATGCAAACGCTTGCTGCGGGCGTTCTTGTAGCCCAGTTCCGCGTCATTGAGCACATTAAGTGCAGACAGTACAAATGACGGCGGCATCTGGTTGGCCTTTTCATAATATACAGGCTTATGATCGTTGGGCACATCAAGCAGCCGCACCATACGCTGGTCTTTACAAAGCAGCAGGTTACGAAGATGCTCAGCCAGACCTTCCAGAATGACAATACCTTCAAAACCGCGCTCCAGTACGGCATCAAGTTCCAGCAAGGTACTGCTCACGTCCTGGCTCAGCAGAAAATCTGTGAGCTTGAAGTAGAAGTCTGCATCGAGCATGTTAAGATGCTCCATGGTAGCGGTGTACGTAAGCTGCCCGTTGGTGAAACTGGCAATACGGTCGAGCATGGATAGTGCATCGCGCATGCAGCCCTCACTCTTTTGGGCTATGATATGCAATGCCGCTTCCTGTGCAATCATTCCCTCGCGGCTGGCAATGCCCTGCAAATGCTGCACAATGTCCTGCAAGGTGATCCGCTTAAAGTCGAAGATCTGGCAACGACTTAAAATCGTAGGAAGAATCTTGTGTTTTTCTGTAGTAGCAAGTATAAAGATCGCATAGGGAGGCGGCTCTTCGAGGGTCTTCAGAAAAGCATTGAAGGCTTGCGTGGTGAGCATGTGCACCTCGTCAATAATGTAGATCTTATACTTTCCCTGCTGCGGCGCAAACCGTACCTGATTGACTAATTCGCGGATATCATCCACACTGTTGTTGCTTGCGGCATCGAGTTCAAAAATGTTGAAAGAAGCGTTGTTTCGAAAGCTCTGGCAGCTCACGCAAACATTGCAGGCCTCCATATCGGGCGTGGGATTTTCGCAATTGATTGTCTTAGAGAGAATGCGTGCGCAGGTAGTCTTCCCCACCCCTCTGGGCCCGCAAAAAAGATAGGCATGGGCAAGATGCTGATGCCGGATGGCATTTTTTAGGGTAGTGGTGATATGTTCCTGACCCACCACCGTGTCAAAGGTTTGTGGGCGGTATTTGCGTGCGGATACAATATAATTTTCAGCCATTTAGCCAGTGCTCTTCACCCAAAAGTAACGAGCCGGCAGGAAAAAGAAAAAACCATGTTAAGCGTGGGAAGCTATGCGGAAAATATTCAGATTTTAAGTGCAAAAAGTTCAATCCGCGTGCTCTTGCCTTTCAGTTCGAATTCGCCAAGGCTTTCCGACTGCCACTCTTTAAGATCCATATGTTCCATAAAGTTTTTGGACACAATAAACTTGTGATTGAGCTCTGTGCATGCGGTTCGGATACGGGCAGTGGTGTTCATCGTATCGCCGCTCATGGCCAGGTCTTTCTTAATGATGCCAATCTCTCCGACGGTAACATCACCAAGGTGAATGCCGGCTTTGAACTCCGGAATCAGCGCATACTTTCTTCTAAAATCCTGACTACGACGCTGTATTGCCGTACGGGCCGCAATGACTGCCTGCAAACATTGATGCATGTTCTTTTCGGAATATCGCCAGGACACCACCACCTCATCACCTACATACTGATAAATACTGCCGTTGTTTTCCAGCAAGGCCATAGAAATGCCCGCTATAAAGTCCCGGATGAACAGAAAGTAATGGTGATGGCCGAGCTGTTCTGCAATGGGCGTAGAATCTTTCAGATCGAGAAACATGATGATCCGCTTCTCTACTTTCGGAGTAAGATATCGGCCCAACAGAATATCTACAAAAACGCCGGGAGAATATTTTTCGTTGATCTCGATGAGCAACTGCGTAATGAGAAAAATGATCAACCAGGTGGACATTTTATCGAAGATCCAGGCTCGGTGCAGCACTTCGCCCCTGAAATTGAGCAAGCTCTGTTGAAAAGATACATGCAGCGTGAATAAGGAGTAGCTGACGTGCATGATAAAATTCATACAGAAGGATGCCACAATCAGCACCAGGGTTTTAGCGAGAAAAACGATAAGTAACGAATGGCGACGGAACATGGTGCGCAGGCGGAACACCAGGAGATTTCCCATGAAGACCCCCATGATAAAGTCCACAAAAGCGCGAAACAACACAGCACCCGGCGTGATAAAAACAAAAACCGAATCGGGTCGTTCGTCATACGGGCGATACATAAAACGAACCCACGAAAAAACATCAATAAGCGTCCATGCACAGGCGATGATAAGAACCCATTTATACCGGTATCGCCGGATGACGGAAAATCTTCTTCGTATGTCGGTTATTAAAGTCATCCCTTGTGCTTCAGATAGTCAAAAATCTCCTGTTGTGCATTGTGCCGGCCTTCCGTCTCTGGCAGGCGCTGCTGGGTCATATCCGGCATCAGGCGTACGGCTTTGTCGGTATCTCGCCATTGTATGCCGAAGTATTCGATCAGAACATTTTTGTGTTCTGCTTCGTCGAGCACGGTGCATACCTCCACCCGCCGGCGAAGATTCCGGGTCATCCAGTCGGATGAACCCATTATGACAGTAGCCTCCTCGTCAGAACCGAAAATGAAGAACCGGGAGTGCTCCAGATAACGATCTACGATTCGCCGCACTTCTATGTGCTCACTCTGCCCTTGCACGCCCGGCACCAGGCAACAGATACTACGGACCAGCAGTTGGATCCTGACCCCGGCGCGACTGGCTTTGTAGAGCAGAGATATCATGTAGGGTTCTTCCAGATTATTCAGCTTGATACGAATCATTCCTGATCTGCCTTCGCTCATTTTTTGAATCTCCCCTGCGATCAGCGCTTCAAAACGGTCGATCATATTGATTTGCGACACCAGCAGTTTTTCAAAGCCGGAAGCATGTTTTCCTTTGGGTTGTTTGCCTTTTTCCAAAAAGAGAAATAATGTGCCAAGCTCCCGACAGGTAGGTCCGTCGGCGGTAAACAAGGTGTGATCTGTGTAAATTCCCGCTGTTTTTTCGTTAAAATTTCCGGTGCTCAGGATGGCATAGCTCCGCGAACCACCCTTGCTCTGGCGATGTACGAGCGCTATTTTGGAGTGAACTTTTACCTCCGGAATATTGTAGATAATCTGTACACCGGCCTGCTCCATTTCGCGTCCCCAGCGAATGTTATTGGCTTCATCAAACCTGGCTTTCAATTCCAAAAAAACGGTCACTTTTTTACCGTTTCTGGCCGCGTTCATCAGCGCCCGGACAATAATGGATTCCGAGGCAACCCTGTACAAGGTCACCTTCACTTCAGTTACAAAAGGATCAACCGCAGCCTGGCTAAAAAATATTAAAACGGGGCTATAAGACTCGTAAGGAAAATGCAAAAGGAAGCTGCGTTCTTCGATAGCACGAAACAGATCGGTACAGGTGCTGAGCCGCGCCGGGAGCAAGGGTGTCCGTGCCGTAAAACAGAGATTCGGGTCGTGTACCTGCAGGTCCATCAAATCTTTAAGATTGTGGTACCTGCCCCCGCAAAACATTTCGTCGTAAGAGATACCGAGATAAGAAGAAAGGAAGAGCAAAACATTGTCGGGCATTGTGTCTTCATACAGCAGACGAGAGGGAGCGCCAAAATCTCTTCTTTTTAACTGGCGCTCAATTGCTGACAGAATATTTTTCTCAAATCGCTCTTCAAGGTGCAGGTCGGCATTGCGATTCAGCTTTATGGCATAACAACCCAAACACTCAAAGCCGGGAAAGATATAGTGCAGATGTGCACGGATCATATCGTCAAGAAAAACGATATACTGATGACCCTCGATTGGGCTCAGGCTCCAAAGCCTCGGCACAGGACCCGCCGGTATTTTCAAAATGGCGTACTGCAGCACGTCCTGCCCCGTTTGCTGTAGTAAGCAGACCAGATAGAGCTGGTTGTTCTCGGGAATAAACACTGTCGCATCGCGCTCGCTTAGCAATACCGGTTGCAGATAGGCCAGTATCTCCGACAAAAACAATTGCCTTACCTCGGTCGCGTGTTCCTCCGGAAAAGGCTGGTGATAACAGAGTGTAACGCCCTGCTGGTGAAGCGCCGGAATAAGTTGCTTTTGAAGTATTTCACCAAAACGGGTCTGCTGTCTTCGGATCTCTTCCTGAACTTTCGCTGCCACTATCTCTTCATCTTCACCAAGCCATTTCCGTTTTGTTTTTTTTCCCAGTGCACTGAGCGCAGCTAATTCGGGATATCGTACTCGAAAGAACTCGTCGAGATTGGATGAGAAAATGGCTAAAAAACGAAAGCGCTCAAGCAGCGGCACGTCTGCACAGGCTGCTTCATGAAGCACCCTTTCATTAAATCCCAGCCAGCTCAAATCCCGGTTATACACAATCATTTGCTACTTGTCTTATAGGGGCGCACCCGAAGGCATACGTACGGTGGTCACATCGGCCGGCGACTTCAGGAGCACTGCCAGGGTAAATGCAAGAACGGCAATGAGAATACCCACCATAAAAACAGAATAGGCCAGTCGGATGAGTTTGTATTTCCGACCCAGCACTACGCCAAGCTGATGAATATCTTTGACGAGGGTGTTGTAGAGATAGTCCTTATCATGCATCATCACGTTCATGGCCCACTCGTATTCTTCTACTGAGGATTTATAGAAGTTCCCGAAGAAGAGTAGGTTGATCCGTTTACTCATGACATCGGCTTTCGAGAAACGTCCTTCGCTCACCTTCGGTCGTGTAGCCATGATGGCGATTACAACTGTAGCCACGGAAAAGCTCAAAAACAAAATGGTGGGAACAGTGAGGTATGGCTCGGTTTCCAGCTTGCGTACCAGCACACTCAGGATCACGGAGATAATGATGGAATTGACCGAAATGAGAATATTGGCTTTGCCATCGGCCATATCACTGAGACGGAGGTGATTTTCGGAGGTGAGTCGCAACATCGTCTGTATGCCGCGGGCCACAAGGCTTTGTCGGGCCTTTACGATCTTAGGATCATCGGGGTTTGCTTCATTGTCTTTGTTCAGTGACTGGTTTACGGCCTTCAGATATTTTCTGCGTGCCTTTTCGATGTTCTCCATTTTACCTTCATGGAGCAGCACCTGACAATACGATGTAAAAAAATGGTGGCGTTCCAGCAGCTCAAGGGTATTGCGCTCCCAGTCGATAGTGAAGGTGTTATACCCCCTTGCGAGATATTCCTTCTTAATAAGCTTGTTGGTCTTCTTAAAATCTTTTGTACCAAAGTGAAAAGTGTCTGCGTCACAAATAATTTCTTCAAGCAATCCCTCCGGGTTATGGGGTATCTGTGTGGCCCGGATACAGGCCGAAGCTGTGGCTACGATGTCTTCATCCATCGATAGGTCTTTTAAAAAGTCCTGCATCAGTTCAATGCTTTTCTCTTCGTGCACCCCGATGTCGGCAAACAGGTGCCCCGTGTCGTGAAACCAGGCTGCTGCATACAAGGCCATCATTTCCTTATCCTTCACCTGATAGTGGGCGGCTATCTCCTGCGCCCGTTCCACCACCTGCCGGGTATGGTCGAGATTGTGATAGTGCAGATGCTCGTGCGGATATTCTTCGAACATGTGGGTGACGTGCGCCGCTATCTTTGCATATAAGGAGTCATTCATGTCAGTCAGTTTTAGAAATAAAAGCTCAAACGGGTACCCAGTGAAAAATTGAACAGTGTCGCTTCCTCAGAACTAGCTATTGTTGCTGCAATGCTAAGCAGATCGAGTGGCAGGAAATAAACGCCACCGCCAAAGGCATTATGCCATTTCCCCGACTGATCGCCGGCCACCCACACCCTGCCAATATCATCGAAGCCGAGCACACCGAAAGATCCCGGCAGGATGGACGACCTTATCGTCAAAAGCTTATATCTCAATTCTACACTCGCATAAGCAAGAGATTTTCCCGAAAAGCGATTCTTTCGGAAGCCGCGCAGGTAATTGTTTGCACCAATGTTTAACGCCTGAAAAAACTCGTACTGGTCGGAGAAGATGTGGCCGCCACCGAGCTTCAGAATCACAAGTGTTTTTTCAAAGTCCGCAAGGCTTGCGTAAACCGTCATATCCGACTGCAGGCGCCAGAGCGGGGTACTGTTGTTATTGATACCGGCATAATAACGCAACTGCGTATTCCAGGCCACACCCCTCGTGGGGTAAAATTCACTGTTGGTATTATTGACGTCTATATCCAGCCGGCCACCAATATAGGTCTTGCGTCCATAAACACTTTGTGAGTCGAGCCCCAGTGCCGCAGGGTGTTCCATGATTTTATTCTTATTGTCGTCCTGCCGCATCCAATAGTGATAAAACGACGGACCGATAGAGATGGAGAGCTTGTCTGTAAACAAGCGCGATCGCACCTGAAAATCGTTTTCGAAATATTTGTAGCGCACACGGTAGTAGCGCATTTTGGTGTCCTCGTCGCGCTCTGTTTCATTACCAAGACCGAAAAAATTATTGAGCACCGGATCATAAAAACTGCTGCTGATAATGATGTCGTTCTTCCGGAATACATTGTTGAATTCGCCGCGGTATTTGATGTTGAATGCTTCGTTGAACGGCGAGATCAGCGTTGAGAGTTTGTTGTCCGACTCGTAAGGATGCGAGCGAAACCCATGTGTGCGTACCCAAAAGCCGACACCCAGAAGTAAACCGTCTTCCATATTGAAACCCAGGTTTATCCGTGGAAATCGCGTAATGCCATAGTCATAGTCGTTGATGTTATAATCATTTACCGACGGGTCATTGCTCCTTCTGTCTTTTGTGCGCCTACCTTCCTGAAGATAATTCTCACCTGAAGCCAGATCATAAACCAGCGTCTTCATTCTTCCCTCAATACGAAAACTGTCTATGCCTTTTCCGCCAATCAGCCGCACGCGCATACCCTTCTGCCCTTCGACCAAAAACCGGTCTTCTCCGTTGAGCCCATATAAACGGATCTCCTTGGTAACCCGTGGGTCAAACAGCCTGCTGTACACCAAAAGGCTGGTATCGCTTTTTTTCTTCCGTGCATATACCTGTACTTGTGTGCCGGTGTCTGTGCCGATGACATGAAAAAACTCGTCTTCGTTCGTACCGGTCACGTTTACCTTTCGGGCCAGAAAACGATAATATTTCATGATTTGTCCTTCAAGATCCGCTCGCCTTGACTTAAGCCGGGCAGCCATCGTATCGCCGGATATAGGATAGATTTCTTTCGGCAGTTGACGCACTGCTGCATCGATCACAGAATCGGTAACCTTCTCTTTGAATTTCCGGATGGCATTTCGCCAGTCCTGTTCCCCGAGACGGTTGAGAAAAAATCGGTCAAAGTTGCGTGCCGAATAGCCAAGTTCGCGAACCTTTTCAATCCGCGGCCGGAAGCCCCGCAGCATAGACAAGCGTTTTCGGGTAGCCCAGTCCATAATGGTACCGTCTGAGTTAAAAAACGCCTGATCGCGGTCTTTTGCTATCGGCTCATACAGTTTGCCAATACCCGTATCCATCACTGCCCATTTCCACTGGTCCATATGCCTGTCGAAATCGGCCACCAGCACGTCGAGTAGTCGTGCGGTAAGTACGGAATGCTGGTTCACAAGGTGGTCGTTGTCTTCCAGCATCTCGTTGATGATGTGGGTGGTGCTCTTTGCTTTCACGCCCCGGGGAACGGGGTCTTTGCGTTCAAGAAAACAAATTCGGTTGGCAAACAACCTGCGATAAACCCCTAAAGCCGGGTCGTCGGGAACAAAAAATACTTCGGGCTTTGCCTGAATGACCCCGGCAGCGCGGGCAAGAACCGGAACAACCATGGGCGCATAAGGATGAGATGCAGAGATCATATCCTGCACCACGTCCTGAATCGGGCCGCCACGCAAGTTTTCCGGCAATACTTTTTCGGCATCTTTGTCGAGTGTGCGGAGTGCCCATTCGTTCCCCTGCTTATCCTCCAGCTTCAGCGATTTAGTTTGTTTTCCACCCCCACGCCCCTGAATGGTAAAACCTCCTTTTTCAGTACTGATATTAAACTCCTTGAACATTACCGGTGTTGACCACTCCCTGCGGTAATTATCACCGAGCAATGACCTTCGGAAAATGCCGGTTTTATGATACTGCAAACTGGCCGGGGCATACACACTGTCGCGGTAGGTGTAAATAGGCTCTGTGCGAGGCAGTGTGTCTGACATGGGCGGCGGTGGTTCAAAGTTGAGAATGTCTTTTTTGAAGGCAAGTCCGGTGGAGTCTGGTCCGCAGGTGAAGAACTTGAGCGTTACATTCTTATTGTTCGACACCTCGAGCGTGGCAAACCCCAGTTGTGAGGCCAGGAATTCCGCGTTACGGCCTTTGGAAACACGGGTGTGTTTGCAGCCCGCACCGCTGATGATGGTGCTGATGTTGCTGTCTGCAAAATATTGCAGCGTGTGTTCGTGTCCATTGGCGATGATGGTGTAGTGATGCCTGCGCACAACTTCCAGCACCCGTTTTACCATATCCTGATAAATGGGGTGCCTGATGTCCTGCGGAGTACCGAATACCCCTCTCGAAATGGGATAGAGAGATCCCAGAACCGGAAGCGGTATATAGAGATTGGGTCTGAGATCGGTGAAGGGAAAGAGATGTTGTTTCCAGGTATAATACCCCCCATGGATGCCATTACTTTTGAAGGGGTGATGAAAGGCAAACAACACAAGTTTACGTTCGTTCTCCGACAAAATATCGTCAAGTTCCAGCAACACCTCTTCTTTGGTTTTCTGCGAACAATCCGATTCGATGCCAGGCTTTTCGTTTTGATGTAGCCACCACTGGCTGTCCATAATCACCAGCAGCACGTTATCCGTAATGTCGACCTTCACCGGCCCGGGACATCCACCCTCCGGAAAAAATTTGATATTTTTTCTGGAAATCCGGTCGATATAACGCTGCTGGCGCTGCACGGCGTACCATCCGCCTGGCCGGCCATTCATCCAGTCGTGATTACCCGGTATAAAGTATCCTCTGGCATGGGTGCCGTTTACGAGATTTACCTGTGTGTCCAGTACTGCCTTATACTGCCAGTAGTTTGGAAACTGATCATCTGGCAGCCCCTCGCTGTAAAGATTGTCGCCCAAAAAAACTACTGTGGTCTTTTTGTCGAGCGGCACATATCGCCGCACGCCGTCAATAACGGGCTGCTTGCCGTCAACCAAAGCGCCCGCATCGCCTATTAATACTATGCGCGCGGCTATAGTATCGTCGTTTTGCGCTACTGAACGCATGGCCCCCAACAAGAGGACCAATACCCATACCGTCAGCTTTTTCATTTATCCTTTCGAATCGTTTTTTCGTATCTGAATATCAAGATGTTGGCAGCTCCGTTGTCGGCAGACTCATTGGATATCAAAAGGTCTCCGTTGGGAAGAAAGGTGAGTCCTTCGGGTTGTTTAAATTCCTTGCGCGAAAGATGATACACCTTTTTCGCGTGCAGTCCCTCGTCGGCCACAACCAGCATTTTATTGATAGATGAAATGATGAACAACTCCCCTGTGAGCGGGCTGATTGCCGCAGCAGATGGTTTGAACTTCATTTTGTGCTTGTCCACTAGCTCTGCAATACGGGAAACATTTAGTTTCAGCGGTGGATGCTCGAAGTTTTTGCTGCCGGGGTCAAATTGAAATGCACTCAGTTCCTTTTTCTTATCCATCTCGCAGTCCTTGCACATCATCACAATCCGGGCAGCTTTCGGATCGTAATAGAGTATCTCGAACTCATTTCCCTTGCCGATGCTTTTGAGGGGTTGGTCATGCAGCGCCAGTGTATCGTTAGCAATAAATTTGAAGCTTACGATTCTACCCTCACTGGACAAGACGTAAAAAGTGCTGTCGAGTAAAACAAGATCTTCGTAATCGGAACGTGGGGCAAACTTCCACTTTTCGATGTTTTTGGGGTTATTGAGGTAGATCTTATACAATAGTCCCGCCTCATCAACAATAGCAAACACACAGGTATCGGGCGCATAGTAGGCAAGACCCGAAATCTCATCCAGCTCCGATGGAAGTTTTATTACCTCCGGGTGATTGAAATCGTAGCCCTCGGGGCTCTCACTCTTCCCCTTACCGAAACTGCAGCCATAAGTATCGAGCAATAAAAGCAGTGCAAGCAGGGATGTAAACAATTTATAACCCATGGAGAGACGAACTGGTTTCTTTGAAAAAAATTCATTCACAACTACTGTTCAATAAAAAACTTCTGCCGACACCCGTTCACGGCAGCGAAACGGATGAGTTGAGTAAATACTGGCTTTCTCTGAACGCTTGTGGGGAATTTTTGCAACATCGTAGCCCCCTTAGCCATCAGGTTTTCAGTTTCTACAATTCAATGACACAAATCAGGCGCAAAAGCGCGCTATTCCGTCGCATTTTAAAAACATTGTGAATGATTGAATTATATAATTGCCGTTCTTTGCGCACATGAAAAATTGGCTTATTGCAGGGTTGATGTTCTTTGGCGCCGTATCTGGCAGCGCACAGAGCAAGAATCTGGCAGAAGGTGGGTGTGCAACCGTGACCACCCCTCAGGAGATGCAGATGATCAAAGACTATTTGTCTTCAAATTTTGCAGCACAGAAGACTACCAACGTGGTTGACTCTGTTCCGCTTTCCATTCATATTGTGTCAAAGACAGACGGCTCCGGCCGATATTTTCTCGACCATTTGCTATCTGTGCTTTGCGACCTGAATACCCGCTACGCACCCATTGGTTTTTACTTCTACGTGCGCTGGCCTATTCATTACATCAACAATTCTTCATTTTATGACCACAATTATACCGCTGGCTATCAGATGATGAACCAGAACAATGTGGCCAATACGGCGAACATTTATTTTGTAAACGACCCCAATGGCGCCTGCGGCTACTATTCTCCGGCTCAGGGTGCCGATGCCATAGCTATCTCGAAAGGATGCGCCGGTCCAAACAGTACAACCGTCACACACGAGTTGGGTCACTACTTTGGTTTGCCTCACACTTTCTTTGGCTGGGAAAATGGCAATATACCCTCGAACCCGGAAAAAGTAACCCGCGGAGCAGGTGCTAACTGCAGCTCTGCAGGCGATGGGTTTTGCGATACGGATGCAGACTATCTGAGTGCCCGGTGGAATTGTCCTTACACCGGTAATAAATTGGATCAGATGGGCGTACCGTACCATCCGGACAGCTCGCTGTATATGGGCTATTCAGACGATGCCTGTATGAGCCGGTTCAGTCTGCAACAGAAAGGCGCCATGCAGTTTAAGCTTACTAATTCCCGGGGTTATCTGCTGCAATCGCATGCAACGGGTGCAGCCGTGCTCGATACCCTTCGTATGATCTATCCGACCGACACTTTATTTCTGAACCGCCGCCTTGCTGTATGGCATAAGGTTCCGGGAGCAGAATATTATTTTGTTTCGATCACCAGTGGAAACTCACTGACGCCAAGGCAGGATACCATTGTTGCAGATACTACACTGATTATTGATGCGCCCATGAACTACAATGTAAAGTATCGCATTACCGTTGCGCCCCTTTCTTCTGTCAATGTTTGTCGCGCCACCGGTACCAAGATAGATTTCTACAACACCGGCAGTACTACTTCTGTAAACGATCTGGGGGCTACCGCAGGCGCTATCGAAGTATTCCCAAATCCGGCCCATCAGTCTGCTACTATCAAAGTGATGCAGGTGCCCTCCGGCAATTATCGCATCTCGGTGCTGAACCTTAGCGGACAGGAAGTGTACACACAGACCCTACAACATGCAGGAGGCGAAACGAGCATGAGCATACCCACAGCTCAGCTTGCCAATGGCTTATATTTGCTTCGCTTCGTGGGCGATGCAAGTAATCTGACGCAGAAGCTGATCATCCAACACTAACAGAATTTTTTGTACCAACGCCAGCGCCGTGTTTTCCCAAGCACGGCGCTTTTGTTTGCTCCCATTACCGCCCATATAGCAGCTCATTCCTTAAAAAGCGGCTTTATTTTTCTCAGAGCCTTCAACGGTCGAAAAGCGATTCATATTAAACTAGCAATCTGTGCTACGGTTCCGCTATAACGATTTCGTTTCCCGTTGGTAAGAATTAACTTCGCAGGCAAATTTCCTGCAGCTTGGATCAGAAAAAGATCGTCATCATCACTGCCCCGTCAGGTTCGGGCAAAACCACGCTGGTAAAAAGACTCCTCACCGCTTGTCCGCAACTGGCTTTTTCTGTTTCGGCCTGCACGCGGCAGCCGCGCGCTAATGAGCAACATGGCAAAGACTATTATTTTTTTGCGGAAGATGCTTTTAGAAAAATGATTGATGAAGGAGCCTTTGTTGAGTGGGAAATGGTGTACACCGGAAAATACTATGGTACACTTCGCTCCGAACTTGAACGCATATGGGAAAAAGAACAGCACCCGCTTGTGGACATTGATGTGCGCGGAGCATTGGCCATTCATGAAGCCTTTCCTGAAAATTCGATGAGTATTTTTATTGAGGCACCTTCGCTGGAGGAACTGCGGCGCCGACTGAGGCTGAGGGGCACAGAAACACCGCAAAGCCTTGAAGAGCGCGTGACCAAGGCCGAACATGAACTTGTCTTTGCAGATCAATTCGATAAAATCATTGTGAACGACAATCTGGAAGAGGCTACCCGCGAACTGGTAAATACCGTAAATCAATTTCTTGCGACCGGAAAGGTCGCAGACACCCGGTAAAAGACCAATCTAAATATTTATGTCCGCAGAAAAAATTTCAGTACCGGATTTTCTACGCCGGGCGCAATCTGCGCCGGTGCTGGATGTACGGAGTCCGGCTGAATATATACACGCGCATATACCCGGAGCGGTATCTATGCCTTTGTTCTCGGATGAAGAAAGAAAACAGGTAGGCACACTCTATAAGCAAACCAGCCGCGAAGAGGCGATAAAAGCTGGTCTCGACTTTTTTGGGCCGAAGATGCGCAGCATAGTGGAACAAGCCGAAATACTGCTTAAAAAATCCAGGCAAAAAACCTTATTGGTACACTGCTGGCGCGGAGGAATGCGCAGCGGAGCCGTAGCCTGGTTGTTGAATCTTTATGGCTTTGAAGTCTTCGTGCTCGAAGGTGGCTACAAAGCCTTTCGCAACTGGGTGCTGGATCAGTTTAAAAAAGACCATCCGTTTCAGCTCATTGGTGGTCATACGGGCTCGGGAAAAACAGAGGTACTGAAACATCTTTCGCAATCCGGTCGACGGATGATAGACCTCGAGGCCCTTGCCTGCCATAAGGGGTCGGCATTTGGTGGACTGGACCGGGCGCCCCAACCTTCTGCAGAAATGTTTGAGAATCTGGTGGCTTTACAACTGGCGAAGTTTATGTGGGAAGATCCTCAGGAAGCAATCTGGATAGAAGATGAAAGCCAGCGTATCGGCAATATCAATATGCCGTCTGAACTGTGGAACGGTTTTCGGTCGAAACCTCTCTACTTTCTGGACATTCCCTTCGAAGAACGACTGGCATTTGTACTACAGGAGTATGGGGGTTATAGCAAAGAAGCCTTGATCAATGCCATTGTAAGGATTCAGAAAAGACTTGGAGGACTCGAGACCAAAACCGCGGTCAACTGCCTGCTGGAGAATGACTTCAGAGGCTGCTTTGCGATACTCCTGAAATACTACGACAAACACTACCAAAAGGCCTTACAAAACCGGCCACAACTGGAGGAGGTACTGGTAAGAATACCGTTGGCCGGAGTAGATCCGCAGCGCAACGCCTCTGTATTGATCAACCTGTTTAATGAACGACATGGAAACAAATGAGCAAGATATTGAACTTACAGCCTTTGCCCATGGTTCAGGATGCGGCTGTAAAATTGCTCCTGCAGTCTTACAGGAGATTCTGAAAACGAAAGACGTTCGGCCTGCCCATCCGGCGCTTCTGGTAGGCAACGATAGTAATGATGATGCCGCAGTATATCAGATTAATGAAGACGAGGCCTTAATCAGCACTACAGACTTTTTTACGCCCGTGGTGGACGATCCTTTTCTTTTCGGGAAGATAGCCGCTGCCAATTCTGTGAGCGATGTGTATGCTATGGGAGGCACACCTCTGATAGCACTGTCGGTTTTCGGATTTCCGGTAGATGCGCTCCCTATATCTGCTGCGCAAAAAATTATAGAAGGAGCTCAGGCGGTGTGCCGCGAGGTGAACATTCCTCTGGCCGGTGGTCATAGCATCGACAGCAAGGAGCCCATCTTCGGACTGGCGGTAACCGGAAGCGTAAAAACCGCACACATCAAGCGCAACAACACTGCACGCGAAGGCGATTTACTCCTGCTCACCAAGCCTTTAGGGACGGGCATACTGGCTGCTGCACACAAAAGGAAGGTGCTGGAACCAGAACATTATGAGGAATGGATCAAGGTGTTGACGCATGTGAACAGTCTTGGATCAGCACTTGGACCAATAGACGAAGTTCACGCGCTCACCGATGTCACCGGATTCGGCTTATTAGGGCACGTTCATGAAATGGCTGCCGGCAGCGGACTAAGTGCCGAAATATACTACGATGCCCTGCCTGTTCTTGAAAGCGCGCGGGGATATGCAGCACAACGGGTGGTGCCGGATGCTACCTACCGTAACTGGAATGCCTATAACAAAGACGTGAAATTTGCAGCCGGTGTTCCCGTCATGGAAGCCTTCACCCTTTTGCCCGATCCACAGACAAACGGAGGTCTTCTGATTTCGGTTGCGCCAGCCGCGTGGGAAACACTTGAAGAATTGTTACGCAGCAGGGGCTATCAGCATCATTTGCAACCCATTGGCAAGATGACCGCGCCATCGGAAGCAAGCATAAACGTGATGCTGAAGCCCTGAGTTTTCAGCGCCATTCTTTCGTCGAGGCAGTTTACTATCGGTCCGGCTCCTTGTAACCTACAATTTCATCGAGCGTCATTTGGGCCAGAGGGTGATAGTTGGGTCGGTACTGACGATACAACTCCCTGGCCATATTTTGCTGACCGCTCTTCATCATTTCTTCATACAGTGGTTCAATAAATTTTCTTCGCCCAACCTCACTAAGAAATGTTTGCATTTCGGGGTAAGCTGCCTCATAATGAGCAGCAAGAGACATGACGAACCAGAGATCGGCAATTTCGCTGTTTCCACTTTGTGTAAAATGAAACGCCTGATCGAGACGGGTCATTTCCTCCTGGGGAAGTGGCCTGGGAAGCCCGCGAAGGAAATGCAACCATTCGTGTGTCGTCCAGCCCTGCGTTGTCAACTCCGCCGGGGTCGTACCTTTCAAAAACTTCCCTCGCTGTTCATCCACTTTTTCAAACCGATCCTGATCTACACGAGGAACATTGGAGGGAATACCCGTACCATAAACCCATTCGTTGACCCTCAGTTTTGCGGCAAGCTCTTTGTCTCCTTTGATCAGATGACTGTCGAGGTAACTCAGAAAATCTCGGGTGTTCATGGTCTTAAAAGCATGCTCATCAAAATAGTGGCGTAAAAAGCTATCGAAGCGTTGGCGACCTACATTGTTCTCAATCAGTTTGAGGAAGTGTGCGCCTTTTTCATAGGCTATATCGGTAAGGCCATCATCAGGGTCGCGGCCTGTCAGGTCGAGTTTCAACCGGGTATCTTTGCTGTCTTTCCCAATCCGGTCAACTTCTGCCACGAGGTCCTGATAGCCCAGTTCCCAAAGCATGTCCGCATAGCCCTTATCATTCATCGCTTCCGAAATTCTTCGTTCGAAGTACATTGTAAATCCTTCGTTCAACCAGAAATCATTCCAGGTGGCGTTGGTTACCAGGTTGCCGCTCCAGCTATGGGCAAGCTCATGTGCAATCAGATTTACAAGCGAACGATCGCCGGCAATGATGGTCGGAGTGGCGAACGTGAGCCTGGGATTTTCCATGCCCCCAATCGGGAAGCCTGGTGGCAGGACGAGCACATCGTAGCGACCCCAGCGGTAAGGTCCGTACAAACTTTCTGCGGTAGTGACCATGCGCCCAAGATCTGCAAGTTCGTGGGCAGCCTTATCTATCATAGACGGCTCGGCATAGACGCCTGTACGTGCATCTACGGCACGAAAACGGAGATCGCCCACGGCAAGTGCCAGCAGGTAGGCCGGAACCGGCAAATCCATTTCAAAATGATAAATGCCACTATCATTTTTTTGCTGCGGATTACTCGCACTCATCAGCGCCATAAGATGCGCAGGCACGGACACTCGTGCATTGTAGGTAAACCTTATGCCCGGGCCATCAGGGGCAGGTATCCACGAGCGTGCATAAATAGATTCGGACTGGGTATAAAGAAAAGGATGGCTCTTGCTCAGGGTTTGCTCCGGTGTCAGCCATTGCAGCGCACGGGCATTCCGGCCAGTCTTGTAAAATATCGTCAGCTTTTCGGTCTCGTTGGTGATAGGAATAGCAAGTACCTGTCCCAGATGTGGAACAAAACTGCCTAGCCTGAAAGAGGCAGTCCGACCATCAACCTTTACACTATCAATGGTAAGATCATAAGTATCCAACAGAATAGAATCTGTATGCTTTTCGTTCGCGATCGTCCAGGTAGCACTACCAGCAATTTCTCGTTTTTTAAAATCTACTGCAATATCCAGATCGAGGTGCTTAATGCTTACCCGATCTGCATTCGATTGTGTATGTAAATCTTTGACGACTGTGCTATCGGCAACCGTGTTGTGATCTTCAATGGAGGCAGTGTTTTGACAGGAAGCTAAAAAGACGCCGGTGGCGAGTACTAAGAAATAATGTTTCATCCTCTGAGTAAAATTGTATTCAGGCACGTGTGTTTCCGCACACCTGTTGTTGTGTTCACAAATATCTTCCCTCCAAAACTAAGCAAATGCCCATGAGTACGCATGCTACTTGATCGTGCAGTTTCAGGATTGTGATCCTTAAGAAACCTCGAAGCCAAATGAGTTTATGCACGATTGAGCAGTCCAGGTGCTGCCCAACCGACTAAAAAAGATCAAAACAACATTGCAAAAAAGAATTCCGGAAGTCTTGGACTATGAAAAACGAAAGTCAAGGTCTGGCCTTCAGTAATTTGAAAGCATGCGACCATCTGTTTTGCAAAAATCCGGGGATACACCAGAGCATACACAGCGGTTCTATTGCCCTTGCTGCCGTAGCCTTACCCATATCCTCCGTCTCCCAGCCAAACTGATCGAGCACCGAGCGTACAAAGGCTTTTGCATCTTCGTTGTTGCCGCAAATAAACATGGTTGGCTTTCCGTCTTCAAACTGTGGATTGACCATGTATGCGCTGCCTACACTATTGAAAACTTTTACAAAGTGCAGATCCGGAAAACGTTCCTGCAACTGTTCCATCAAAGACTCGCTGTGGTCGGTGGTAAACCTCAGCACACCGTCTTCTGGCGGAGCAGCATCTATGGGATTGGTCGTATCCAGAATTGCTTTGCCATTCAGATGCTGTACCCCTGCCGATTCGATCACATCTGCAGCTACTCTTCCCATCACAGCCAATACCACCACGTCGCCAAACCGGGCTGCATCGGCAAAACTACCCGTGTGCGCTGCCGTTCCACCCGCATTTTTCCAGTCGTCAAGCTTCGTTATATCGCGGGAACTGAGCATTACTTCGTAGCCAAGTTTTAGAAAGCCCTTACCCAACGTCTGAGCCACAGTTCCTGAGCCAAGTATGCCGATCTTTTTCATGATTATTCGATTTTGTTTAGCCGACAATTTAGGATAAATGAATCGTACTAAAAATCAGTGTTTGAAAAACTATCTATCAGACCGCACACAGGCTTTCACAAGCTGTTCCTTGCCTTGTAGTTCCAGCCCAAAATGCTCAAGGAGCAAAGCCGATAGCTTTTCGGGTTCTATACGCTGATCGAGTCGCTGACCATTGCAACTGATCAGTAAGCGGTTATTGATTATACTCGTACGGCCATTGGGTAAAGGCTTTGAGCATAAAAAATTCTGTACAAAAAATGAACCCTGCCCATACTGATGATGTTGGTTCATGCCTTCGAAGTCGGTGAGGCTACGCGCCGTACCCGTGAAAAAATACTCCGTAGTATAGAGATTCTTGGCATTGCGCCAGCGACAAACCGACCCATAAGGAACGCCGTCAATCTCCGCATCTTTTATCAAAAAGGAATGCCTTCCGTCCGACTGCGGGTCTTCGGACGTAACAGCCAAAGGAGCAAGGGAAAAATCGCCGAAGCCCACATCCACCAGCCAATCGCGTCCTTCAAGCTTGACCATGATGGCCAAATGATCAAACTCAGGTCCGCAGCGCTTGCCTTTAACCACTCTGCCAGAGATTAGCCGGGCATCGAAGCCGGCATGAAGCAGCAACTCATAAAAAAGACCATTGAGTTCATAGCAGTAACCGCCTCTTTTTTGCTCCACTACTTTTTGATAAAAGCGCTCAGGATCGAGCCGGATGTCGGTGCCCGTCTGGATGTCAATATTTTCGAAGGGCACAGCGTATGCATGATGCTCCTGAAGTGCTGTAAGCGTGCTCAATACAGGCCGTAGCGACCCTTTGTATCTGATCCGGTGCAGATAGCGGTCAACGTTCATATGCTTTTCGTTTGGGGTATTTCCAAAATAAAAAATACCCCAGGCATTTGCAAGCCCGGCCGGTGCACGGTCAGAAAGCTGTTGTAGCGAATGTTTAGGCGGAAAGGTTTTGTGAGGCTTCCCAAGCCCTGCGTCCTTCGCCCTGCCCCACGTGCCTGTCGCTGTGATAAGACGATCGAACCAACGGTCCGGCCTCAACGTAATCGAGCCCCATTTTGTATCCCTCTTCCCGATAGAATGCAAATTCATCGGGATGAACAAAGCGTTCCACAGGTAGGTGTTTGGGTGTGGGTTGAAGATATTGTCCGAGTGTAATTACATCGCAACCATTTTCGTAGAGATCCCGCATGGACTGCAGTACTTCCTCCGCAGTTTCACCCAGGCCAAGCATGATGCCGCTTTTTGTACGCATGCCTCCGTCCTTCAGTCGTCGTATCACTTCAAGGCTGCGATGATATTTCGCTTGTATCCTCACCTTCTTCGTAAGGCGCTCCACCGTTTCCAGATTATGCGAAACTACTTCGGGAGCCACTTCAATGATTCTTTCAAGGTTCTCCCACTGACCTTTGAAGTCGGGAATAAGCGTTTCGAGCGTTGTCTCAGGATTGAGCGCACGCACCGCTTTGATGGTATTGGCCCAAATCACCGAGCCCCCATCTTTCAGTTCATCACGATCTACGGAAGTAATGACCGCATGCTTTACCTTCATCAGAAATATTGCCTCAGCTACCCGTTGGGGCTCGTCCCAGTCCACGGGATCGGGCCTGCCTGTAGCCACCGCGCAAAACCCGCAGGAGCGCGTGCAAATATTACCCAGTATCATAAACGTAGCCGTACCATCGCCCCAGCATTCGCCCATGTTAGGGCAATTGCCGCTTTCGCAAATCGTATGAAGTTTATGATCATCAACAAGTCCGCGCACATGCCGGTAACCCTCGCCTGTGGGCAACTTTACACGGAGCCAGTTCGGCTTCTTCACGCGGGTCTCACCCTTTTCTACAGCAGTGTTGATAACGGGAAGTTCTTGCATATTCGGTGCAAATTACGACCATCATTTCCGTCTGCCAAATTGCAGCGATAGGTAACCGTTGATCACAAAAGGATAGCTTTTCTGCTCGGCCATGATTTCTATCTTTTTGATAAATAGCTCACCCGCAAGTCCGACTTCCACAGCAAGCTTGCTTTTGGCACTCGCAGCAAAATCAAAATGAAGACCTGTTTTGGCATGAATGCCGGGCACTACCTGAATTTCGTTAAGCCCTTTTGACCATCCGGAACTTCCGATGATGAGCGGCTGTGCCAGAAAGGCCCTTTTGGTATCCTCACCATATTTGATGCTCATCTTGGTGTAATAGCTACCCGTGTCACTGGCCACAAAGGCATCTACATAATAAGGCTTCAGCAATCCCACCGATAAGCCTCCCGCATACATCCAGTGTATGGATATTGTACCTGGTTCCGGCTTGCCGGCAATCATACGACGATAGCCATAAGCGAGTTTGAAGGAGTAAAAATTATTGACCTTCCCGAAGATGAAGGGTTTTGGCTTTTCATTGGAATATTGCGAAAGAACCGAATTCGTGGTTTTGGTTTCCTTGGGATGTTTGTGCTCGAGAAATTCGATCTGAACGAACCTTGTGTTATAGAATTTATCCGAATTGCGCTGGTCTTTGGATTTTACCCAACCTTTGGTTACAGAAAGGCCCCAACCGTCGGTGGTAAGTGCCGCACCTATATTAAATTCGCGACTAATCGCTTTGGGCTTTTTGGGTTTAATGACAGGAGCACGATAGATGCCTGCACCGCTATGTACCGAAGAGGTATTACTCGTGTCGCCCAGGCTGGAGAGAACGGTCTGCGCGCCGGCCCCTGCAGTTAACGCTAAAAAGAAGAGGACTAAACAAAATCGTATGGTCATTGAAAGCTGGCGGGTTCTTGCTGTATAATCTCTTTGTAATATACAGAGATTTCGAGGAACCGAGCGTGAAAGCTGTATTAATTTTAGATTCAAAAGCATTAGTAACATCAAAGAAAACAATACCATGACATCGAAGGTTGTATATCAGGGAAATCTGCGAACCGCCGCAACACATCTGCAATCGGGCACAGTAATAGAAACAGATGCTCCTACGGATAACCAGGGCAAAGGTGAACGTTTTTCACCCACCGACCTTGTGGCTACCGCTCTGGCCTCCTGCATGTTTACGCTTATGGGCATTGCGGCCCGTACGCATCACATTGACCTTACAGACATGGAGTGTAGTGTAGAGAAGATAATGGAAAATAACCCCAGGAGGATTGGAGAAATCAAGGTGGCGATTCATTTTCCGATGAAACAAACCTTCTCCGAAAAGGAAAAAAAGATATTGGAACAGGCCGCACTTACCTGCCCTGTGTTTCTGAGTCTTTCCGCCGAGGTAAAAAAGTCGGTATCATTCCACTGGCTTTGACTTAATGATGGCGAGGCCAATGGCACAGGAAAGGCAGCGTTTGCTGTTACAATACCGGTTGAACAACTGTATTTGTGCCTGCGAGGCTGCTGCATCTTTGGGCTTCCAACCTGCGTCTGACCAGAGACGGGTAATATTATTCGTTTCGGCGGAGAGCGAAGAAAGCAACTGTATAGCCTGTTGCTGACGCTCGCCGGTGCTGTGGTATTTTGCATAGAGGAACTGCACCGGTGCAATGGTATTAATGATCAGATTTTCTACCGAAGCGGTGCCGAGCACTTTGGCATAATTGCGCTCCTGCGGCTCATCCAACCGGTAGTGTGTGTTCCAGTATTGGCTGGCTGTGACCTGCAACAAGGGCAATATTTCGGATGCAATCGACTTCTCCACGATACGGGCAAATAAATGCAGCGATCGATGAACCAATACTGCAAACTGCGCGATGCGCACGGTAGGAAAATTGGATGGCCGCATACGCATGTACCGCCACAGATGAACGGGAACAGGATGCAACTGATATTTACCCCGGAGGTATTGGTATTCCTCACGGAGCTTTGCAGGATACGGTTCATTAAAATCTTTGTCGAGCATACCGGCCTGCCCGAACAAAAGGGCCTCAATCTGGAACAGATTTTCCTTATGACGTGCTAAAATGTTTACGGGCAGCGAAATGGCGAGCATCAGGAAGGGCGTAGCGTTCACTTTAAAACCAAAATTGGCAGCCATCCTCCAGTAAAGCAGATTGCGCCAATCTCCGGAGGTCTGGTCCAGAAGCTCCTTCCAGTCGGTCAACTTTTCTTCCCAGCGCTCAGCAAGCAACCGGTTGAGCCAGCTTTCCTTTACGATTGTCTTTACACAGCTCAATTGCGAGGCACAGGCAATAGGATGAGTAGCCTGAAGCAGGCTGCTGTAGTGCCCGATGAGATAGTCCGGAATATGGTTGGCCAGCACAAGGGTGGCGCAAGCGCTGGTGGAAACAGGACTATCGTTTTTATACACCACGTGCAACACGATGTTCTGGTAGGCTTTGTCGTCCGTATGTCCGTGCTTGTTCCAGTCGCTCGGGTAAATGTGAAGTTCCACATTGCCCACCAATATGGTGTCTCCCACGCGAATACGGGCTTCTTCAAAGTCGGGACCGGAATGGGTGTTGCGGCGGCCCGGATGAATAATAGTGACCGGCTCTCCGGCGGTGGTGAACAGACCCGAAGGCTGAAAAAGACTATGTTGCCAGATGAACTGAAACAGGTTTTCGTTCATACAAAAAGACGGGATTTAAAAGTAATACGCTCTGTGTCATACCATTAACACAGGCAATTAAATTACAAATAAACCGCCATTTGGCGCTGGTAGTTTTGAGCAGCATGAAATATATCTTCGGTGGTACCGGCATAAATTACCGCTCTGGACACATTAATAAGCATTCCGCCGTCCTTGTTGATGGCGTTACTACACACCGTCGGCACATCGCCCCCCTGCGCGCCCACACCCGGGATCAAAAAGAAATGCCGGGGCAATAAAGACCGGACATGCCGCAACTGCTCTTCGCGGGTGGCACCAATCACAAACATGGTATTATCCGGCGTACCCCAACTGGCAACGGTCCGCAGTACCTTTTCATATAGCATCTCGTTGCCCATGCTCTGCAACTGAAAGTCAGCGCTTCCCTGATTGGAAGTGAGGCCCAGAACGATTGCCCATTTGCCTTCAAACTGCAGAAAAGGCTGCACACTATCCGCCCCCATGTACGGTGCAACGGTAACACTGTCGAATGGATAAGTCTCAAAAAAAGTCCTCGCATATTGCTCGGAAGTGTTGCCAATATCGCCGCGTTTGGCATCTGCAATGGTAAAGATGTTCCGGGGTATGTAGCTCAGGGTCTCTTGCATGGTTTGCCACCCGGCGATGCCCTGCGCCTCGTAGAATGCAGTATTGATCTTATAAGCCACGGCAAACTCTTGAGTAGCATCGATAACGGACTTATTAAAGCTCAGCACCGGATTTTCTTCGTTCATAAATTCCTTTGGAATCTTTGAAAGATCAGTGTCGAGGCCAACACAAAGAACAGATTTCTTTTGGCGAATGAGCTCTGTGAGCTGTGTGCGATTCATTGCTGCGAAAATACAGCGGGAATTGAAGAATTAGACCGCCGATCAATCGAGTTGAAGAAATACTGATCCTCCCTCTACCTTCACCGGATAGACAGAAATGCCATGCTCTGCCGGACCGGCCTTCACGGCACCCGTCTTTACATCAAAATGGCTGCCATGCCAGGGACACTGCACCGTGCCGCAGATCATACTTCCGCCAGCAAGCGACCCGCCGCGGTGACTGCAACGATCATCAAAAGCTACAAATTCCTGCTCTGTACGTGCCAACACGATTCTCTTTTCCGGCAACCGAATCAGGCACATCTGATTCACAGCCAGTTCCTCTTCCTGGATCAATCGTATGGTTCCCCTACGCTGCTCTACTGCTATCTCACGCCATTTTCCGGCACCTGCGTATCTCATATCCACACCAATCTGGTTGCGATAAACCAGAGTCCCGCCCATAAAGCCCGCAATCGTCATCAACACAAGGCCAGTAAATTCTGTGATGATCAGCGTTATATCACTAAGGGTGGAAGACTGACGAATCAGAAAGGCACCGATAAAAATTATGATCAATCCGGTGTTTATCAGGCCGTGCTTTATTGCCCTCGACCGGGCTGAACTTTTTGGCGGCACCGTTCCCAATAGATCAATAAGACCCGGGATGGCCGCGATCAGCCCCATCACCACGCCTGCTAAATTGAGATAATAAGCACCGATACGCAGCGCCGATGCCGCGAACCAGAACGACAGTAAATCGGCAATAAAGCAACCGGTGAAAAAGGCTATGGGAAAGCCAACCAGAATGGGATGGATGGGGTGCGATCGAAACTGTGCCTTGCTCTTCATAAGAATAGGTTTGCAGCAATCAGACACAAAAACTACACCCCGTGGGGTAACGACAAAAAAGCCACTCCTTTTGAGAGTGGCTTATAAATAAACAATTGCGTATCACTATTCTTCTTCGTCAAACTGAAGTACATCTCTGCTGGCCATAAGAAGGTCGAACTCTTCCTTGGATCCCACGATGATGTCTTCGAAGTCGCGCATACCTGTACCTGCAGGGATGAGGTTACCGGTAATAACGTTTTCTTTAAGACCCATTAGCATATCCGACTTACCCGTGATGGCAGCGGTGGAAAGCACTTTGGTTGTTTCCTGGAAGGAAGCCGCCGAAATCCAGCTTTGCGTACCCAGCGAAGCCTTGGTAATACCATGCAGCATCGGTGTGGATGTGGCCGGATTTGCATCGCGGAATTCTACGAGCTTTTTATCCGAACGGCGAAGCAGACTATTTTCCTCACGGATCTCGCGGAGGGTGACGATCTGACCCGGGTGAAGCTTATCACTATCGCCCGCTTCAGTCACTACCTTTTTATCATAGATCCAATCGTTTTCTTCGATCAGTTCAAACTTGTCTGCTGTATCATCTTCAAGGAACTTGGTGTCTCCCGGATCCACAACGTTCACCTTCCGCATCATCTGACGAACGATAACTTCGATGTGCTTATCATTGATCTTAACCCCCTGCAAACGATATACTTCCTGTATCTCATTTACCAGATATTCCTGCACCGCAAAAGGTCCTTTGATCGCCAGAATATCGCCCGGAGTGATGGCGCCATCAGAAAGCGCAGTACCCGCTTTTACGAAGTCGCCATCCTGCACCATGATATGGCGCGTCAGGGGAACAAGATATTTCTTCACAAGGCCCTCGCGGCTTTCGATGATGATCTCGCGGTTACCTCGTTTGATGTTTCCGAAGCTTACTACACCATCAACTTCTGCTACTACTGCCGGGTTGCTCGGATTACGTGCTTCGAACAATTCGGTAACGCGGGGAAGACCTCCGGTGATATCGCGTGAGCGACCCATTACCCTTGGTATCTTTACGATCACCTGTCCGTTGTGCACGTCTTCACCGGCATCAACCACAATGTGCGAGCCCACAGGAAGGTTGTATGATTTTACATCTTTACCCTCCACTATTATTCCCGGAATCTTGGTTTTATCCTTGGTTTCAATTACTACTTTTTCACGGTGACCTGTCTGTTCGTCGGCCTCCTCACGGTAAGTAACGCCTTCTATTACATTTTCAAACTGAATCCTTCCGGACACTTCGGAGATGATCACAGCATTGAACGGATCCCATGAACAGATCACATCGCCTTTGGCAATCTTCTGTCCGTCTTTTACTTTAAGGTTTGAGCCATAAGGGATGTTGTTCGTGATCAACAAACGATCGTTCGTAACATCTACAATTCGTACTTCACCGGTACGGCCGATAACCACGGTTTGCTTGTCGCCTTCCACATCAGTAAACTGAGTGGTACGCAGACCATCAAACTGAATTGTTCCGTCGAATTTGGCCACAAGCTGGCTTTCGATAGCCGAAGAACCAGCCACACCACCCACGTGGAAGGTACGAAGGGTAAGCTGCGTACCCGGCTCACCGATAGACTGTGCTGCGATAATTCCAACGGCATCGCCTTTTTGTGTCATATAGCCTGTTGCCAGGTTCTTACCATAGCATTTCGCACACACACCCCGCCGGGCTTCGCAGGTAAGCACCGAGCGAATTTCTACAGTTTCGATACCTGCATCTTCAATGGCTTTTGCCACCGCATCGGTGATCTCATCGCCCGCCTGAACGAGCAACACATCGTTGATCGGATCATACACATCGTGCAGTGAAGTACGACCTACAATACGATCCAGCAGCGGTTCTACAATTTCTTCATTGTCTTTCAGAGCCGAGGTAGCAATGCCGCGCAAGGTACCGCAGTCTTCTTCATTAATGACCACATCCTGAGCCACATCTACCAGACGACGAGTGAGGTAACCGGCATCCGCTGTTTTAAGGGCGGTATCCGCAAGACCTTTACGCGCACCGTGCGTAGAGATAAAGTACTCCAATACCGAAAGACCGGTCTTGAAGTTGGAGAGGATTGGATTTTCGATAATTTCAGATCCGGTAGAGCCCGAACGACGTGGTTTCGCCATCAGACCTCTGAGACCGGCAAGCTGTTTTACCTGTTGTTTGGAACCACGGGCACCGGAGTCAAGCATCATGTACACAGAGTTGAAGCCCTGTTTGTCATTAGCCATTTCGCGGATCAATGTTTCCGTAACACGGGTATCTACACGGCTCCAGATATCGATGATCTGGTTATAACGCTCGTTGTTGGTGATCAGACCCATGTTGTAGTTGTCCCATACTTCGTCCACTTCTGCCTGTGCAGACTGAACCAGTTCTTCCTTCACATCCGGAATTTTAAGATCGTTGATGGAGAAGGAAAGACCACCATTGAAGGCCGTACGGAAGCCCAGTGTTTTTATATCATCGAGGAACTGAACAGTTTTAGGAATACCTGCATTGGTAAGGATGTCACCAATGATTTCCCGCAGCGATTTTTTGGTCAGCAATGCGTTTACAAAACCGTTTTCGCGGGGAACGAACTGATTGAAGATCACGCGTCCCACGGTAGTTTCAAGCAATTGTCTCTTCAAAGAGCCATCTTTTTGCTTCACATCTACTTTCACCTTTATCCAGGCATGCAGCGCTACCCTTCCTTCATTATGAGCAATGATCACCTCCTCAGGAGAGTAGAAGGCCATTCCCTCACCTTTGATGATCTCATCACCCTGCGTCTTCTTACCTTTTGAAATATAGTACAGACCGAGTACCATGTCCTGAGAAGGAAGCGTGATCGGCGTACCGTTTTGCGGGTTAAGGATATTGTGCGATGCCAGCATGAGCAGTTGTGCTTCAATAATCGCAGCATGGCTCAGCGGCACGTGTACGGCCATTTGGTCACCATCAAAGTCGGCGTTGAACGCAGAACAAACCAACGGGTGCAACTGGATGGCTTTACCTTCAATAAGTCTGGGTTGGAAAGCCTGTATAGAAAGCCTGTGCAGCGTAGGGGCACGGTTGAGGAGAACCGGATGTCCTTTCAAAACGTTTTCAAGAATATCCCAAACAACGCTCTCTTTCTTTTCTACAAGCTTCTTGGCGCTCTTTACGGTCTTTACAATACCTCTTTCTATGAGCTTACGGATGATGAACGGCTTGAACAGTTCTGCCGCCATGTCTTTCGGCAGACCGCACTCATGGAGTTTCATTTCCGGACCCACCACGATTACCGAACGACCAGAATAGTCCACACGTTTACCGAGCAGGTTTTGGCGGAAACGACCTTGCTTTCCTTTCAATACATCCGACAGCGATTTCAGTGCGCGGCCACCTTCTGCTTTTACAGCGTTAGATTTACGCGAGTTATCGAACAGACTATCAACAGCTTCCTGAAGCATGCGCTTTTCATTACGCAGGATCACTTCAGGAGCTTTGATTTCAATCAGTCTTTTCAGACGATTGTTACGAATAATAACACGACGATAAAGATCGTTGAGATCTGACGAAGCGAAACGACCGCCATCCAAAGGAACGAGTGGACGCAGCTCCGGCGGAATGACAGGAATGTACTGCATCACCATCCACTCCAGACGGTTTTCTACACGTGTATTCGCATCGCGGAACGCTTCCACAACAGAAAGACGCTTCAGAGCCTCTTGCTTACGTTGCTGTGAAGTTTCGTTGGCTGCGGCATTACGCAGGTCGTAAGAAAGCTGATCCAGATCAATACGGCTCAGCAAAGAATGCAGCGCCTCGGCACCCATCTTAGCGATGAACTTATTCGGATCTTCGTCAGGCAGGTACTGATTTTCTTTGGAAATGCTATCCAGTATCTCCAGATATTCATCCTCAGTTACAAGCTGTAATTCCGTTTTCTCAGAATCTTTAAGATTGAGTTTCTGACGGATAAGATCATCGGCTTCGCCACCTTGTACTACCACATAACGCTCGTAGTACACGATGCTTTCCAGCTTTTTGGAGCTTACGCCCAGCATGTAGCCGATCTTATTAGGAAGCGACTTGAAATACCAAATGTGAACGATAGGAACCACAAGTTTGATGTGTCCCATACGCTCACGACGTACTTTCTTTTCCGTCACTTCTACACCACAACGGTCGCAGACAATACCCTTGTAACGGATACGCTTGTACTTACCGCAGTAGCATTCGTAGTCCTTTACGGGACCAAATATTTTTTCGCAGAACAAACCGTCGCGCTCAGGCTTATAAGTACGATAGTTGATCGTTTCCGGCTTGAGTACCTCGCCATAGGAACGGTCCAGAATAGCATCGGGAGAAGCAAGACTGATCGTAATCTTATTAAATCCAGCTTTGGGACGATTTTCCTTTTTAATAGCCATATTAAGAAAGAAGTGTTTTTTTGTTTTAGTATCAAGAAATTAGTATCAAGTATCAAGATTACCTGAGTGAGTTATTCAAACCGTTAAGCATCTTTTGCACTTCATTGGTTAACATCAAGAGTTCATCTGCTATTTCGTTGTTGAAGTAACCAAACCTACTACTCAAAATAATTTGCGTTTCAAGTTCGTAAGAAGAGCCAATTGCTATGTCAATAAAATTTGCCAGCATAGCCTTGGAACTTCTTCCGCATCCTTCAGCAATATTGCTTGGTATGGATACAGCAGCCCTTTGCATTTGACTTACCAGGTTGTACCGTTCCGACTTTGGTAGTGATTCAGTAACCTGATAAATCCTTGCTGCAAGAACAACTGCTTTTTGCCATACCTGCAATTCTTTGAAGTTGTGCATTATTTAAAGAACTTTCAATCAGGTAGCAAGTACGTCTTGATACTTGCTACCTGCTACTTGCTACTCCTATTCAAATTTCAGCTCAAGACCCAATCCTCTCAGTTCATTCACCAATACATTGAATGACTCAGGGATGCCAGGACGCGGCACATTGTCGCCTTTTACGATGGCCTCATAAGTCTTTGCACGACCTATGATATCATCAGACTTCAGCGTGAGCAGTTCCTGCAGGATGTTTGATGCTCCATAGGCCTCAAGTGCCCACACCTCCATCTCACCAAAACGCTGACCACCGAACTGTGCCTTACCACCCAAAGGTTGCTGAGTAATAAGCGAGTACGGACCAATGGAACGTGCGTGCATCTTATCGTCAACCATGTGATGTAGTTTGATCATATAGATGATACCCACGGTTGCTTTTTGGTGGAAGCGCTCTCCTGTTTCACCGTCATAGAGATAAGTATGCCCAAATTCAGGAAGCCCGGCTTCACCGATCAATTCTCCAATTTCCTCTACAGTAGCTCCGTCGAAGATGGGGGTAGCAAATCTTACGCCCAGCTTTTCACCCGCCCAGCCCAGAACGGTTTCATAGATCTGTCCGAGGTTCATCCGCGAGGGTACACCAAGCGGGTTCAGCACAATGTCAACCGGAGTTCCATCTTCGAGGAAAGGCATATCTTCCTGACGAACGATACGGGCAACAATACCTTTGTTACCGTGGCGGCCCGCCATCTTATCCCCCACCTTCAGCTTACGCTTAGAGGCCAGATAAACCTTTGCCAGTTTCAGTACGCCTGCAGGAAGTTCATCACCGATAGACAGATTAAATTTCTCGCGCTTATAACGGCCTACTTCCTCATTAAACTTGATGTTGTAGTTGTGCAGCAAAAGGTTAATCAGATCATCTGTTTCGCTATCGCCTGTCCATCCCAGAGGGTTAACATTGGCAAAGTCAATCGACCCAAGCGTCTTGCTGTTGAACTTTCCGCCTTTCGCCAGTACCAGCTCTCCGAAATTGTTGGAGATACCCGCAGATGATTTGTCTTTCAACAAAGTCATCAGTTTCTCCATCAGGAGGCTTTTCAGGTCTTCAACATTCTTATCATGTACCTTTTCGATCTTCTCCAGTTGCGTCTTCTCACGAACCTTTGAGTTCTTGTCTTTCTTGGCGCGCTGGAAAAGCTTTTTATCAATCACAATACCTTCTACCCCGCTTGGCGCTTTCAGAGAAGCATCTTTTGCATCGCCGGCTTTATCGCCAAAGATGGCACGCAGAAGTTTTTCTTCCGGAGTAGGATCGGTTTCACCTTTCGGTGTGATCTTACCAATCAGAATGTCGCCCTCTTTGATATGCGCTCCGATGCGGATAATACCGTTCTCATCAAGATCCTTAGTGGCTTCTTCCGAAACGTTAGGGATGTCTGGCGTCAATTCCTCTTCACCGAGTTTTGTGTCACGAACTTCAAGTTCGTACTCATCAATGTGTACAGAAGTAAACCAATCCTCGCGTGCAACTTTTTCATTGATCACGATGGCATCCTCAAAGTTGTAACCCTTCCAGGGCATGAACGCCACTTTCAGGTTACGACCTAATGCCAGCTCACCATTTTGTGTAGCATATCCTTCAGTAAGGAAGTCGCCTTCTTTCACCTTTTGGCCGCGACGAACAGCCGGCTTCAGGGTGATGCTGGTGCTTTGGTTGGTCTTAATATATTTTGTAAGCGTGTAAATTCTCAGATCATCCTCAAAAGAAACGAGACGGTCTTTATCATTTCTATCGTAACGTACATGAATTTCTTTAGCATCCACGTACTCAACAATACCGTTTCCTTCTGCGTGGATCTGAATTCTCGCGTCACGAGCAGCTTTGCCTTCTAAACCTGTACCCACGATAGGCACCTGAGGACGTATCAGCGGCACCGCCTGACGTTGCATGTTCGATCCCATCAGCGCACGGTTGGCATCATCATGCTCGAGGAACGGAATCAGGGATGCAGAAAGACCCACAATCTGGTTGGGTGCCACATCCATGAACTCTACTTCTTCGGGTTCGAGGATCGGGAAGTCGCCTGTTTGCCGGCTCTTGATGGCCTTCTCAGCAAATACACCTTTGTCGTCCAAAGGAACATTTGCCTGCGCAATCTTGGCTTCATCTTCTTCCTCAGCGCTGAGGTAGGTATAGTTTTTCAGATCTACTTTACCTTCTTTCACCTTGCGGTAAGGTGTTTCGATAAAGCCCATTTCATTGATCTTGGCATGCACACAAAGCGTAGAGATCAAACCAATGTTCGGTCCTTCCGGTGTTTCGATGGTACACAGACGACCATAGTGAGAGTAGTGAACGTCACGTACTTCAAAGCCCGCACGCTCGCGGCTCAGACCACCGGGACCGAGTGCGGAAATACGACGCTTGTGCGTAATTTCCGAAAGCGGATTAGTCTGATCGAGGAACTGCGACAACTGCGATGTACCGAAGAATGAGTTGATCACTGAAGAAAGTGTACGGGCATTGATCAGATCAATAGGAGTAAACACTTCGTTATCGCGCACATTCATACGCTCGCGAATGGTACGCGCCATACGCGCCAGACCCACACCAAACTGTGCAAACAACTGCTCGCCTACGGTACGTACACGACGGTTGCTCAGGTGGTCAATGTCATCAATTTCTGCTTTACCATTGGTAAGACGAACAAGATATTTGATGATCGCAATGATGTCCTGTTTGGTTAATACTTTCGTATCGAGGTCAATGTCAAGACCCAGCTTGCGATTGATTTTATAGCGACCAACTTCTCCAAGATCGTAACGTTTGTCGGAGAAGAACAGCTTGTCAATAATACCACGGGCGGTTTCATCATCCGGAGCATCCGATCCACGAAGCTGACGATAGATATGTTGAACCGCTTCCAGTTCAGAGTTGGAAGTATCTTTATTAAGGGTGTTGTAGATAATGGAGTAATCGCCGCTTACCTCTTCTTTTTGCAGGAAGATGGTTTGGATACCCATGTCGAGAATCATGGCTGCATTCTCTTCATCGAGTACGTTATCACGATCCAATACCACTTCATTCCGCTCGATGGTCACCACTTCACCGGTATCTTCATCTACGAAGTCTTCTGTCCAGCTACGCAATACACGCGCAGCAAGGCGACGACCGATGTTGGCGTCAAGGCTCTTACGATCTGCTTTTATTTCGTCTGCCATTCCAAACAGTTCGAGGATATCTTTATCCGTTTCGAAACCGATGGAGCGCAAAAGTGTAGTAACCGGGAATTTCTTTTTACGATCAATGTACGCATACATCACATTGTTGATGTCCGTAGCAAATTCCATCCATGCGCCTTTAAAAGGAATCACACGGGCAGAATAGATTTTAGTACCGTTGGGGTGAACGCTTTGACCGAAGAATACGCCCGGAGAACGATGCAACTGTGAAACCACAACACGCTCGGCACCGTTGATCACAAATGTACCGCGAGGGGTCATATAGGGGATATTACCCAGGAACACATCCTGAACAATAGTCTCGAAATCTACGTGCTCCTCATCATTACAGCTCAGTCGCAACTTGGCTTTGAGGGGAACCGAATAGGTAAGCCCGCGCTCCATACACTCTTCTATAGTGTAGCGGGGCGGATCAATAAAGTAATCAAGGAACTCCAGCACGAAGATGTTTCGCGTATCCGTGATCGGAAAGTTTTCCTTGAACACACGGAACAGACCTTCGTTATTACGCTTATCCGGCGTAGTCTCGAGCTGGAAAAAGTCCTTAAACGATTGAAGCTGAATGGCCAGCAGATCAGGGGTTTCGGCTACATCATGTATTTTGCCGAAGTTGATCCTACCGGTAGCGGTTCGTTTTTTTGTTATAGCCATAGTATGTTAGAAACTCATTTTTTTACAAAGCAAAAACTACCCGACCCCAAAGGCTATCCTTTTTGGTCAGGTCCTGGTTTGTATTAACAATAACTAGTTAGAATGTTGTTGCGCACAGCTAGCTCCCGGCAAAGGGACTGCAAATATACAGCAAGGCGTGGTTTGAGCAAAATTTATTCCAAAAAATATCTTCGTGGAAAAAACCTTAACGTTTTCTATACCGGACTGCAACGATTCCAGGGTTCTTTCTCGCTCGTACGTAGCACTACTCACCTACTAAAAAATTACTGCAACTGAAAAAAGACCTACTTCTGCTCTGGCTAACTAAAACAAAGAGACCGCCCGTGTTTTTTTGGACAGCCTCTCTCTATGATACATTATTTTGACTCACAGCACCAGGAACTTAGCGGTGTACACCGCCTGGCCCGACAAGGCAACAATGTGATAATAACCCGATGCTAAAGAACTGGTTTTAAACTGTGTATATTCACCTTCGGAAGTAAAACTTTTTATAAGCCTTCCGTGAGCATCAGTGATATGCATTTGAGTCGGAGTCGTAGCCCCCGGCAAAACGATTTGTAAGTTAGTGCCCCGGCTCAGGACAGATGGATAAAGGACTATTCCCGTATTTCGATTCGGATCATCTGTAAAATAGAGTGTACGGGAATAAAAGGAATGGCCATTGTTTTCTTCGACGAGTAATCGGTAAAAATGACCGGATTGCGCAGCGGGCCGGCGAAGAAAACTGTAATTTTTCTCCGTTAAGAAGGGTGAAACAGTACCTGCCACAGTCCATGACTTACCATCCGCGCTATACTCTACCGACATTTTATGCGCATCCTGCGGGTGGGTCAGTTCCCATTTCAGAGTGGTTACTCCCTGCTCAAAGACCCCGGTAAACGTCCTAAGCGCCACAGACAGGGGCGTGCCATTTAAGGTAAGTGTGGACGCAGCCGTCGCCGTACCACTGTTAACAGGACTGTTGCTGGACGGATTACCGTAAAAAATTGCGGCATTGTTGGTTCTGTCCACTCCGTCAATTGCAAGACTTGTTGCCCAAATCGGCGCGCCTGTAGTGGCATTATCGAGCCGGTTATTACCCCAGTCAATGAGTGTAATATCTGCAGCATTCACTCCGGCCGGGGTGGTGATGGTGGCCAGCAAATATTCGGTACTATCAGCAAAGGTTGTGTTGGCAACATTGGGGTTTGACGTCCACGAGAACAGTGTGTTGTACCGGTTGCCATTACTTGTGCTTGAAGAGGTTGTTGTGGCCGCAGCACCAAGATAACTGCTGTTGGGCGACACGGCCCAAGAACCTTGCGGATCGGAAAAAGACTGAGGTATCTGCAAGACAAAAGTGAGATTGGAAATACCTGTGGTCACGGGTCCGATATTGCCCTGTGGTCTGAAAAATAACTGCAGAGTGGTCTGGCTGGTGGCCTTCAGAGTGAATTGCACGGTCTGTGCCATCGCTACAGGTACCGTAACGGCAAGAAGAATGGTTGATAAAAGTCGTTTCATAAGCATGGTATTTTATTTTAGGGTGATACAAAGATTTTTAGGGCAACTGCTCCTGAATATATTCGAACTCATCGCCCGTCAGCGGTTGCGACAAGATCCAGTCGCGATCGTTGCCCGGTGCTGTCATGTAGGTTGCACCGTCGAGGTTTACATCTCCATTGCTGTAAATGTTCAGATAGTTGAACGGATCGGATGAGATCATCAACAGGAGTGCATCCCGATCATTACCCGGTGCTGTGTAATAAACTTGACCATCGCTGTTCACATCTCCACCAATTAAAGCGCGGCGCCCCGACGGCATTAGCTTTACGGGCGTACTACCATACAGCGGTGTCGTTACCTTGGTAAAATCAATAGTGACCGGGGTGCCGGAAACTACAACAGGATTGGCCGTCATTACACCGAGGTGGTTTCTATGTTTTACCGAGAGAAAATAATTTCCGGTATCAATCATTACCCCCATCGGGTTTCCGTCACCACCCACGATATCTCCATCCCGCTGTAAAAGAGCATTGGCTGTACGGACCACCACCGACGATGCCCCGGCCTTTCGGAATTCCAGAAGCATCCAATCAACGATAGCATTCGGACTATTTGGGTTTGCAGCAAGAACGGTGGAAGTAGTCGCCTCATTTCCGCCGCCGGTTTGGGCAAAACGATTGTTAACACTTCCCTGATAGGGCTGCTGTAGTGGTATAAGCCCGGCTTGTCGCAGGTCATCGCGCATGAGCGTATCCGTCCCGTTAGCAAAACCTCCTTCAAGCGACAGACGTATGTGAAGAAGCGTCGTTGTTCCCAATCCTCCAAAATCATTGGGTTTACGGTCGTCTCCATGGTTATTAGCCACGCCATCACTATCCGGGTCGGTGGGGTTATCTACCTGACCATTACCGTCGAGGTCCTGCCAGCCATTACCTCCTTCTACTATATCGGCCGTACCGTCGCCATCGCTGTCAGGATCTAAATAATCCGGCAACCCATCATTGTCGGTATCCACCGGCTGAAGCTGTAGTGCATCGCCAAAATGCGCGGGATCGCCATCGGTTGCACCCACAATGCCGTCGTGGTCCCCATCGCCTCCATCTGCCATTCCATCCTGATCGGCATCCGTATAGCCACCCTGACCGTTTTCCACCAGATCGCTGATCAGGTCGTTGTCGCTGTCCAGATCGCGATAATCAGGCACCGCATCTGCATCACTGTCCAGCGGATGACCTAAGGGAGCTGTACCCCATAGCGGGCTTCCATCGGCGAGGTCTTTCACACCGTCGCGGTCGCTGTCTGCACCATCAACCATACCGTCGGAGTTAGCATCGGCAAAAAGTCCGGCATATCCTTCCATTACATCGTTAATCCCGTCATTGTCCGTGTCAAGGTCCACAAAATCGGGCGCGGCATCGCCGTCACTGTCGGCTAAAAGATAGTTGTTGGTTGCCGCTACCCCATCGTCGGTTTCGACGATAGTAGCCATTCCGTTCGCACCGCGCAATACAGCAGGATCTATAACGGCATTAGAGTCCGCATCGAGCGACAAAAGCAGGCTATGGACTATTCCGCTTTCATACAGATCTGCCAAACCATCGTCATCACTATCAAGGTCAAGATAGTTGGCTATTCCATCTCCATCTGCATCATCGTTCCGTACGTTTCCATCATTATTACGGTCTTCTACAGCGTCTGCAATGCCATCATCATCAGCATCGGCATCGCAGGCATCGGCAATACCATCACCGTCGGTATCTCGATAAACAGATTTTCCATTCAGAGCCGTGCAGTTGTCGCAGGCGTCGGGTATGCCATCGCCATCACTGTCGTAAGCATCGCTGCCGGAGCAAATATCATTTTCGTCGGGAATGCCATCATTATCCGAATCGCGTTGCACATAGGCATAATAAATTCTATAGCTTCCGCCCAGGCCCGAAGAGATCAGACCGCTGTTGAAAACAATTTGTATTTCGTCGAAGGCGGCATTAGAGGGAAACCCGATAAAAGACTTGCCTGCGTTATCATTGAGCAAGCCGATAGATAGTAAAGCTGAGCCGGACAAGGACGCGACAGGAGCAGCTCCGTTGTCCTTGTACAGATTTAGGGTAATAGCATCGAGTAATCCCAGATCAATCAGTCCCCCCTGCTTCGAAATCACAAAGCCAGCGATTGTACCAGCGGGGTAATCCGTGCCACTGTTTTTAACACTGATACTCGCCCCGCAGCCTACACTCAATAAAGCAGGAACGAATGTAGCATAGTCTGTGGTGCTACCATTCACAACGTTTGCCGTATTGCTTAGCGACTGACCGATACAGACCGTACCGAAACTGCCGGTTCTACTGCTATTAATGGAACCGTCATCGGGTGAGGGCTGCGCAACAGTAAGCGGGGTTTCGCCCTTAGAGCAACCACCCCCACTTTCAAAGGCGTAATAAATTTTTAAAGTACCCAGGTTTACAGACGCGGGCTGAGCTACAACCAGCCGCACTTCATTAAAAGCGTGACTTGTCGTAAATGATAGTTCCCTGACGCCCTGACCGGCAGCACTTAATGCAGCAATCTCCAACAAACCATTACCTCCCGTGAACTGCGCAGTTTCCTGAAGAACGCCATAGAGATAGGTTTCTATGGAAACATGATTGAGCACATCGGCAATAAGCAGCGCCGCGTTGTAGCTCACTACAAATCCAACCCGGCTTCCCGCAGCATACTTCAGTTCTTTATCAAGCACAGAGACATAGGGTGCGTCCGCCAGTAACGATACCCCCGCCGGAAGCGACAGGGACGCATAACTGTTTCGATTACCATCGGTGAGATTTGCGGCATCGCTAAACGTTACCAGCGCATTAGTAACACCCGCATTGAAACCCACCCGGGTAGAAGGACCTGCAATCTGATCATAGCAAATCGTATTACTATCAGACAATCCGCATTGCGGATCGAAGGCCATAGCATAATATACATGGAATGATGTAAGCACACCCGTAAGCGAAGAGAACTCAAAACGTACTTCATCAAAATCCTGTGTCGTGGGAAAACTAAGATACACCAGGCCGGTACCCTCGCCGAGTACGGAAACAGAGAGTCCGTTTGCATGGCTTTTGGTCTCTTGCAAAGCACCATTGCGATAGGTGCTGAGTGTTATGGCGGTAAAAAGTGAAGCCGAAAGGTCAGCATTGCTGAAGGAAACCACATAGCCGGCATGCCACCCGGCGTTGAAGTAACCAGAGGTGTCGCGAATAGAAACCCCGCTGCCAGAACTTACATTCAAAGGATTGAACACGGCAAAATTATCCGGGTCAGCATCGGTGAGCGCACCAGTATTGTTGATGTGGGTACAATTTAAACACAGGGTGCCGCCTTGTACCTCCGTTACTACCACATCGCGACCGGCAATAGGCTCATAACAAGGCGAGGACTGAGCATAGCCCCTAAATGCCGTAAGGAAAAAGAAAAGAAAGAAGAAAGAACTTGGCCTCCGGCGATAAATCCGGGAAATAGTGTAGCGTTGCGTCATAGTGAAAGGTTTTCGTGAACAATGCTTCTAATACAGTTTCTTAAAACAGGTTTTAATCAGCACAAGAATGAACATCGCAATCCAGCCGTTGATTTTCCTAGGTTCCATAGACACAAAAGTAATGCAAGCAGCATATACAAATACTATTTCTAAAACATATTTTAATAAAACTTCGTATCGAAAAGAAATTCAATAATCTCTTCTGATAGTAAAAAAATCGAAGCAACAGCAAAAAAAAAAATGGGGAAAGGGGAATCAGGCCTGTAGAATCCTTTTGTAGAGCGTCTCCTTTTCCTCAAGACAGGCGTAGTACTTCTCTTTAAAGTCGGGTTCAGACCCGGAAGGATTGAGCATTTTTCCTCTTCCGGAAAACAACCAGTTCAGGTTCAAATCATCAAACTTGTTTGAAATATCTTCAATAATCTGGACGCTTGGTAAGGCATTTTCGGTATTAAAAAGACGATACAGCTTCTGTGGAGAATTATAACCCAGCAACACCGAAAGATCAATGATGCCTATGCCTTTGTAGTCGAGAAATGCTTTAAGCCTTACTACAAGCTCTTTCATGCGGGTGGTTTGCTTTAAGCGTTTGACGCTGAAACTACTAAGTTAGTTAAAAGATATTTTACGAACAGTAGCTATTATTTTCTCCGGAATTCAACTAACTTTTATTTTCAAAACATCGATTGCCAGCCAAGCCATCCCATCCCACTATAAAAACAAATGCATGCATCCGCCTACACCAATCACCATCGCTATTACAGACGATAATTTCATTTTTCTCGAAGGGCTTTATCGTTCGCTCAACCAATGCAGCGAATTCAAAGTAGTGCTCAGGGCAGAAGATTGCAATGAGTTACTTCACGGTCTCAGATCATTGTCGCGGGCGCCCGACCTCTGCATCATGGACATTGCTATGCCCGATGGATATGCAACTCTGAAGCTTTTGAAAGACGAATGGCCCCGTACAAGAGTATTGATCCTTTCGGCTACCGACAATGAACTGAGCGTCATCCGGACTATTAAAATAGGCGCAAATGGCTTTTTGATGAAGGGCTCCGCTCCGGAAACGCTGAGGCAAACCTTGCTGGACATTTTCAGCAATGACCATCCTGATGATTTTGCCAAACGACATAACTACACGTCCAAGGAACATATTCTGGTGCAGCTTTCGTATACGGAACTCGAGTTGCTCTATCAATTGTGCACCGAAAAAAACAGCAACCAGATAGCTGCCGAAATGCAAACAAGTTTGAAAACCTTCGAACGCTGTCGGAATGAGCTGTTTCGAAAACTGGGGGTTACCTCCCGCATCGGCCTGGTTTTGTTTGCGCTCAATATGGGAATGGTTTCCGGTGAAACCCCAAAAAACAGATAGCTGGTTTATGAATCAAATCGACCGCTCAAAAGGATCGGCGACCCTTGTCGGCACCTTCTCTGAAAACCAGTTTTTCGCAGCCGGACTATGCTCGGTGATCGATTCATTTGAGGGATTTGAAGCTTACCGCATGAATGAAAGCGCTGTGATCCGGCCTGACTGTAGTGTCATAGTAGTGGATATGAACACCCGTCTGCATACCGATTCGGAATACTACTCCGGACACTTTTTTCAGCAGCCTGATGTGAAAGTACTCGTCCTGTCCTGCGCAGACCATATTTACAATGAAGTAAGATCGCAACACCTGGGTGCCAGCGGACACCTTTCGCGAAATTGTGACCCGGGCACTTTGCATCGGGCCCTGTTAAGCATCCGTTTTACGGGGAGCTTTTTCCCGCTGCTGCACCAGCATAGTGGACCTCAGCATGCCGGTTCATACCTTATTAGTCAGGCAGAAATTTCGATGCTCCGACTTTTTTGTACGGAACAAACGGAAGAAGAAATCAGTCGCAGTTCCGGCTTTAGCGCAGCCATCGTAGCGGGTTACCGGCAGGTACTTTTCGACAAATTAAGGGTATCCTCCCGAGAGGCACTGATCCTCACGGCATACAGGATTGGCCTTCTACCACCGCTGAGGAATAATGCGGAACAAAAGATTTAATGCCCTGGCGCACCGGCAGGCAAAGCGTAACCCGGCTCCTGCAAACACAAGAGCCGGCGCACCACCCTTTCGCAGTCTTCGCTACCGAAGGGAAACAATTCCGGATATTGGGCCGTACGGGAAACAGTCTTCAATCGCATCCTTGCCTTTCTATGCCGTTCGCGCACACTGCTTTCTCCGGTTCCGAGCAAAAAGGCCGCTTCCTGATAGCTGAACCCCTCAATATCAAGCAAGAGGTAGGCGCTCCGCATAGCGGTAGGCAATGCAAAAAACTGACTGAGAAATGCCTGTGCCGGTTCGGTATATCGCAGGGGAGCATCAAAGTTCTGACTTATCCGCATTTCTGCCGGCGAGGCGGCAGAGCCTCCGATCTTGGCCAACGCCTTTTGGCCCAGCGCCTGATAGATGATGAATCTCACGAGCCAGGTACGAAAAGTAAGCGGTTTCCGATACCCGGCGAGGCTTTCGCGCGCGCTACACAGACAGTCCAGCACCAGGTCTTCCGCCTCAAAATGGGAAAAAGAATACACGCGTGCCACCCGGTACAACATGTGACAATGCCGCCGTACCAGCACTTCAAAACAGCTCCGCTTTCCGGCTAATGTCTGTTGCACTAATTCAGCATCGGTAAGGTGGGCAAATAATAAAGTGGCATTATTCATAGCAGGCAGATTTTTAGGAAGTAAACACAGCAATATGTGATGGGACACGTCTAAAAACCTTGCCAGCAGCGCCTGGTGCGATTTATTTTTCGGATTTCATCTCAACGCGGCACATAGACCACATACTTTTCCCTAAAAAACTCTTCAGGTAAAATCTCATAAATCGGAAAAAGATGGGGACGCAGACCCGATGAAGCAATCTCATCGCTCAGATTGCCTCCTTTCAGGCACAAGAGTCCGTTGGCGAACTCGTCACTTTTTCGGCCTTTTTTTATCGACGGCTTTATCCATTTCCAAAGCTCGGCAAGCGGGGCTACTGCGCGCGACACAGCGAAATCGAAGTCTTTATGGATGGTTTCCACCCGGGCATGTACCGGCGTCACATTCTGCAGACCGATGCCCTGTGCCACTTCCTGCACCACTTTTATTTTTTTACCAATGCTATCGACCAGTGTAAAATGGACGGACGGAAAAAAAACCGCTAACGGAATGCCCGGGAAGCCGCCTCCCGTACCGATATCAATAACCGTGGCCTCGTCGTGAAAATTGCAAATGGCTGCTATGGCCAGGGCATGCAGTACATGCTTTTCATAAAGCGCTTCGATGTCTTTGCGCGATACGACGTTGATTTTCTCGTTCCATTCTTTGTAAAGCGGCTCCAGCAAGCGAAACTGCTCTGTCTGCGCTGGTGAGAAATCCGAAAAATACTTTTTGATTATTTCCACTGCCTTTTGTTTTTCAAAAAAATGTAAGGACTCAGTACAAAATTATAGATCGCCCAGCCGGCGTCACAGAACGGCAGCCACGGCGATAAATGTTTTTCAGACAGCTTCTTTGCAGCAGCCATCTGAAGGACCCAATACACGGCACAACGCAGCCCCCACAAGCTTAGAGCCACAGGCCAGGCACCGGAAATGATCAGTACCGGAAAGATGACCCAGCCCAGGGCATGAGTTCCTGCATAAAGAGCTAAAAGAAGTTTGATCCCCTCCTTGTAATACTTACCAGTCGAAAGGTGACGCTGCTTTTGATGTAGCCATGATGTCCAGGTGAGTTTGGCTTCAGAAAAAGTATGGGCCTCCGGGACGGCAACCACGGCTGTATTGGCTTCCTCCGCACAACAAGCCATCAACAAATCGTCATCGCCCGATGGCACAGCACTCCAGGCTTCGCTATTCTCGGCACGGAGAAAAATTTCTTTGGTACAAGCCAGGTTGCGACCCACTGCCATATAAGGTTTGCCTGCCCGGGCATAACCGGCCATCTGTAAAAAAGTATGAAGCGTCTCCCAGCGGATAAAAGCGTTCAGCAGTCCGGGCCTGCGATCATAGCCACCGAAACCGCAAACGATTTGCTTCCCTTCATTGAGTGGTGCAACCATGGCCGCCAGCCAATGGCGACTTGCAGGCCGGCAATCCGCATCCGTAAACAGTAATCTGTGATAGGTTGCATAGGCCACTCCATGGTGCAGGGCAAACTTTTTCCCCGGAAGGTTACGCTCATCGTCCGGTGCGATGGTAATATGCCAAAGATGTGAATACTCCTGTTCCATCTCGTACAACAATTTTTCCGTGTCGTCATCCGATGCATCATTGACTACTATTACTTCATACAGATTTTTCCCTGCATCGTTCGTGTATATTTGCTGCAGAATGGCCGGAAGATTTTTTTTGAGATTGAGCGCCTCATTTCGGGCACATATGACAACCGACACCGGCTCTGGCCGGCTTTGAACACCGGCGGCTAAAGGGGTTGACCCAAAAAATCGGCTGAAAAAATAAAATGCATAACCACACTGTATGGCAACAGTAACAACAAGAAGCCAGAGAATAGCCGTAGTCAGCATCGGGTAAAGATAGCAGCAGACGGGCAGTTGACCACCGGCAAATTGAAATGACAGCAGTATGGAGTTTGAATTAACAGCAAAGGACGAGCACTCTGCGGCGCGGGCAGGCACCATCACCACCGGCCATGGACCTATTGAGACCCCCATCTTTATGCCGGTGGGCACGGCGGGCACGGTAAAAGCGGTAACCCAGCAACAATTGCGGCAAGACATCGGGGCGCCGATCATTCTGGGCAATACCTATCACCTCTATCTGCGGCCGGGCACCGAAGTGCTGGAGGAAGCGGGTGGGCTCCACCGTTTCAATGGATGGACAGGGCCCATACTTACCGACAGCGGAGGATATCAGGTCTTTTCGCTTTCCAACAATAGAAAGCTTACCGAAGAAGGTGCGGTTTTTCAATCGCATATCGATGGTTCGAAACATCTCTTCTCTCCGGAACGCGTAATGGACATTCAGCGCTCTATCGGCGCCGATATCATCATGGCGTTCGATGAATGTCCGCCCTATCCTTCAGATTATACCTACGCCAGGAAATCCATGGAACTTACCCACCGATGGCTGACCCGATGTGTGAAAAGGATAGGAGAAACGGAACCCAGGTATGGCTATGAACAGACACTTTTCCCCATAGTTCAGGGCAGCACATTCCGCGATCTCCGAAAAGAATCAGCAAGGTTTATAGCAGACATGGGTGCAGAGGGTAATGCTATTGGCGGTTTATCCGTGGGCGAACCGGAAGAAATGATGTATGAGATGTGCGCTCTATGTTGTGAACACCTGCCGGCAGATAAGCCCAGATACCTGATGGGGGTAGGAACACCCTGGAATATTCTGGAGAATATAGCTCTTGGGGTGGATATGTTCGACTGTGTGATGCCCACACGAAACGGCAGGAATGGAATGCTGTTTACTACTCAGGGAGTCATCAACATAAAAAACAAGCGCTGGGCCAACGATTTTTCAGTGATTGACGAAGGACTGGATTGCCCCAGCAGCCGGTACTATAGCCGCGCCTATCTGCGTCATCTTTTTGTTGCCAACGAAATTTTAGGACTTCAGATTGCCAGTATTCAGAATCTTGCTTTTTACCTTCACCTCGTAAAGCAGGCAAGAGAACATATTCTGGCCGGCGATTTCAACACATGGAAAAACGAGACCATCCCCATACTCAAGCAAAGATTGTAAGGGACTGATGAAAAAGATAGACTGGTATATACTGAAGAAGTTTCTTGGCACCTTTTTCTATGCCATCCTGGTGCTTGCCGTCATCACAGGGGTGATCGACTATTCGGAGAAAGTGGACGATTTTGTGCAACACCACGCACCGTTCCTTTCTATCCTGAATTACTACAAGAATTTCATCCCGTACATGGTGGCGTTTCTTTTTCCGCTATTCATTTTCATTGCCACCATCTTTTTTACGTCCAAGATGGCTTACAAGTCGGAGATCATCGCTATTCTGGCATCGGGCGTTTCTTATACTCGTTTTATGCGGGCCTATTTTGCAGGAGCAGGTTTCCTATGCCTGGTTTCCCTCATTTCGAACCACTACATCATTCCCGAGGCAAACAAACAGCGGCTTCAGTTTGAAGACGACTATGTTCACGAAGCGCACCGGTCGTCTGAGCGGAATGTACATATCCGCCTCAGCCCGCAGCTCTATGTATATCTCCAAAGCTATGACTACACCACCAACACAGGATATCGTTTTACTGCAGAAAAAATAGAGGGTATCGAACTCAGACAAAAAATAATGGCAGAGCGTGTACATTACGACAGCACGCAAAGATTATGGGTGTTAACAGGTGTTACCATCCGTCACAACGACGGACTCAGGGAGCGCCTCGAATTTGTGCCGGAAATGAAGGAAAAGTATGCGTTCACCCCCAATGACCTGCTGAATGACAATGATGTGATGACTGCCATGACCACCCCGCACCTCAATAAAGTGATAGCGAGAGAAAAGCTGCGTGGACGCGAAAACCTGAATCAATATTATGTAGAAAAACACCGGAGAACGGCTCAGCCTTTTGCCGGCCTCATCCTTACGGTTATTGGTGTTACCATAGCCAGCCGAAGGGTGCGTGGCGGTAGCGGGCTGCACCTTGCGGTAGGAGTGATGATCAGCGCAGCCTACATTATGGCCATACAGTTTACTTCTACATTTTCTACCAAGGCAGGCCTCAACCCGATGCTGGCCGTATGGATCCCCAACATCATTTTCGGCACACTTGCACTCTATCTCTATCGCCAGCAGATAAAGTAACAGCCTTAGTACGCCATCATTTTTGCGCGCACCGTGCCGTGGGCATATTTTTTTATCCCGCTAAGGTAAAAACCCGCGATATGCGCTCGATATGGACAGGAGCCATCGGCTTCGGACTGGTAAATATTCCTATAAAACTCTACAGTGCCACAGAAAGTGCTCGCCTCGATCTCGACATGCTGGACAAACGCGACCATGCCAGAATACACTATAGTCGGATCAATGCAGAGACCAGAAAGGAAGTTGCCTGGGCAGACATTGTGAAGGGTTTTAAATACGATGACGATTACGTGGTATTGGAAGACGAAGACTTTGAAAAAGCAAGTCCCGAAAAAAGCAAAACCATAGCCATCGAGGAGTTTACGGAGGAGGCAGAAATAGACCCGGCCTTCTACGACACCCCCTACTACATAGAGCCGGCAAAGGGCGGCGAGCGTGCCTATGCTTTGCTCAGGGCTGCGCTTCAGGACACCGGCAAAGTAGCCGTGGGGAGATTTGTGATGCGCAGCCGGGAAAACCTTTGCCTGCTCCGACCCAGCGGTTCGATGCTCGTATTGATGAAACTACGCTTTGCCGAAGAGATCAGGGACACTGGTGAGCTAAAGCTGCCTTCTGAAAAGACGGACATCAAAACTGCGGAACTAAAAATGGCAGAATCTCTGATTGCTCAACTAACGCCAAAAAAATTTGACATAGGCAAATACAAGGATAACTATGATGCAGAACTGATGAAGCTGATTGAGGCCAAAGCAAAAGGTAAAAAGGTAAAAACGGTGAAACCCAAAGCGAAAACTGCCAAGACTGTTGATCTGATGGAGCAGTTAAAGGCCAGCCTTGGGCACAAAAAAGCCTCCTGACGCAAAACTGATACGAGCCTGAAATCGTGCGCTGGCGCCACAGTGCAGGCTCAACAATTTCGATAGCGGTATTGAAATTTTTTAACAGACTGCGGTCAACAAGGGTCATTAACAGAATGCATCATAAGTAAACGCAAGAGAAACAAATGCTCACCCACACAGGCAGCACCGCCCCCCGATCCAACCTCAAAAGGCCTGCTGGAAGCGCCTTCAATAAATCTTTACCTTTTAATTCCCGAATGACTGCTTTTATTACCTTTGTGGCTCTTTAAAAATTGCATCGTTAAACAACCGTTTAGAAATGGGCTACGTAAAAGACAACTTCAAAGCGAAGGCAGACCAACTCTCTCAGGAAATTAAGTCACTGATTGCAGAACATGGTAACATGGTGTTAGACAAAGTAACCGTTGCACAGGCATACCAGGGTATGCGCGGCATACCGGGACTGATCACGGAAACATCATTGCTGGATGCTAACGAGGGCATTCGTTTTCGTGGCTATTCCATACCGCAACTCAGGGATTTGTTGCCCAAAGCTCCCGGTGGAAGCGAGCCACTGCCTGAAGGACTTTTTTATCTGATGCTCGTAGGTGATATTCCTACAACAGAAGATGTTGAACACATTTCCTCCACCTGGGCGCGCCGCTCGCATGTGCCCAATCATGTTTTTGCAGCTATCGAGGCCTTGCCGGTGAACACCCATCCTATGACTCAGTTTTGTGCAGCGATCATGGCTTTGCAAACAGAGTCGAAATTTGCGAAGGCTTATCAGGAAGGCATCAGCAAGAAAGAACATTGGTCTTTTGTGTATGAAGATGCCATGACCTTGATTGCCCGCCTGCCCCGCGTGGCTGCTTATATCTACCGTCGTAAGTACAAAAACGGAGATCATATTCAACCCGATGGCATGCTGGACTGGGGTGCCAACTTCGCACACATGCTTGGATTCGAAGACAAAGGATTCTGGGCATTGATGCGTTTGTATCTTACAATACACGCCGACCACGAAGGCGGAAATGTATCCGCACATGCCACCCATCTTGTTGGCTCAGCATTGAGCGATCCTTATCTTTCTTTTGCGGCGGGAATGCTGGGCCTTGCCGGCCCGCTCCACGGTCTTGCCAATCAGGAAGTGATCCGCTGGATAGAAGAGCTTCAGGAAAAACTGGGTACGCAAGAGCCTACCAAAGAACAAATAGCAGATTACATCAAGACCACACTGTCTGAAGGGAAAGTGGTGCCGGGCTATGGTCATGCCGTGTTGCGTAAAACCGATCCACGTTTTACGGCTCAGATGGAATTTGCCAAAACACACTGCCCTGAAGACCCAACCGTAAAAACTGTCTGGAATATTTATGAGGTAGCGCCGTCTATACTTGAAAGTACGGGCAAGATCAAAAATCCATGGCCTAATGTGGATGCCCACTCAGGCGCCCTGCTCAAGCACTACGGTCTTGTAGAAGAAGACTTCTATACCGTATTGTTTGGTGTAAGCCGCGCTTTGGGTGTGCTGGCCAGCCTTTGCTGGGACCGTGCTTTGGGTTTCCCCATCGAACGTCCGAAATCAATGACTACGGAATGGGTGAAAAACTTCGTTGCCGAGAACACGAAAATGGCTTAGTAAAAAGCTTTAGCATACCGATAGCTGCCGCGCAAACCGCGGCAGTTTTTTTTATAATTTCCATGCCTCAGCCAGACGAAACCCTGGGCATGTGGATATTTTGAACCGGTATTGCCTGCCGGTTCTCTTTCCTATTTCATCCTCTATCTTTGCAACCTAAATTTTTGAAATGAACAAAGGACCAGTTTCTCAATTTATCCAACATCACTACAGACACTTCAATGCCGCGGCACTGATGGACGCAGCCAAGGGTTATGAAACCCATCTGCTCGAGGGAGGAAAAATGATGGTGACGCTTGCCGGTGCCATGAGTACTGCTGAACTGGGCATTTCGCTGGCGGAAATGATCCGGCAGGATAAAATCCAGATCATAAGCTGTACGGGTGCCAATCTTGAGGAAGACATCATGAACCTTGTTGCCCACAGCCACTACAAACGTGTACCCAACTACCGCGATCTGAGTCCTAAAGAAGAATGGGACCTGCTGGAGCATGGTTTCAACAGAGTGACCGACACCTGCATACCCGAAGAAGAAGCCTTCCGCAGAATACAACGACATATTCATAAAATATGGAAAGATGCAGAAGCAAACGGAGAACGGTATTTTCCGCACGAGTACATGTATAAGCTGTTGTTGAGCGGTGTTATGAAAGAACACTATGAAATACCGGTGGAGCATAGCTGGATGATTGCCGCTGCAGAAAAAAATCTCCCCATCATCGTACCCGGATGGGAAGACAGTACTATGGGTAACATTTTTGCTTCCTATTGTATCAAAGGTGAGCTGAAAGCCTCTACCATGAAAAGCGGTATTGAATACATGACCTGGCTTGCCGACTGGTATCGCGCCAATTGCGGCGGCAAGGGAATAGGCTTCTTTCAGATCGGTGGCGGCATTGCGGGCGATTTCCCTATCTGTGTGGTACCCATGCTGTATCAGGATCTGGAAATGCATGATGTGCCCTTCTGGAGTTATTTCTGCCAGATAAGTGATTCCACCACCTCTTATGGCTCGTATAGCGGTGCCGTGCCCAATGAAAAAATAACCTGGGGAAAACTCGATATCACCACACCCAAATACATTGTGGAAAGCGACGCCACGATAGTAGCGCCACTCATTTTTGCCTGGCTGCTGGGCTGGTAAAAAAAAATTTTGAACTCCATCGTTGTTTAAGCGGCCTGAATCAGGCCGTTTATTTTTTGCCTGTGAAAACTTTACCGACATTTTGCAAGGCTTTACCGACCTCGGTTCCATACTTACCTATTTGCGCTTCTGCAGCCTGTGCCGCCCTTCTACATTTGTGCTATCATAATCAACCAACATGAATACACAACAATACCATCCTGCTTTTGGACGCCATCGTCAATGTCAGCGCAACGGCAATCACCGCCTGGCCTTTGGCGGCCTCATCATCCTCATTGGACTCATTGTATTAGGACGTAAGCTGGGCCTTTGGATATTGCCCTTTCACATGGGCCCGGTGATCTTGCTTGCCATCGGCCTGTATTCCGGCGTAAAAAACAATTTCCGAAATTTCGGTTCCTGGGTGCTGATCCTTCTGGGTATTATGTTGATGATACCCCGGTTTATGATCGCTGGCGTGATGACTACACACCTTGTAGGCCCGCTGCTGCTGATCGTCCTGGGCTTGTGGATCATCTTCAAACCAAAAAGAAGGTGGATGCAGGGACCTCAGTCTTCGGTAGCCACCATAGACGATGATACACTCGATGTGAACGTATCCTTTGGCGAACGTACCTCGATAGTTACCTCAAAAAGTTTTAAAGGAGGTACGATCAGCAACACTTTTGGAGAAACACGAATCAACCTGATGCAGGCCGATAGCCTTGAAACAATGATTCTTGATGTGCGGGTGTCCTTCGGATCTCTTGAGATTGTGCTGCCCTCGCATTGGGATGTCGAATTCGATGTATCGAACAACTTTGCCAGCATAGAAGACAAACGACACCTGAGGATTATTGATGCCAGCGACAAACGAATATTACGTATCACAGGTTCCTGCTCCTTTGCATCCATCGCTGTAAAATCGCTATAAGTCAGGTTTTCATTAACCATAAAAGCCGGTGTTCGTCGCCGGCTTTTTTAGCGCAAGTATCTACAACCCAAATATTTGCAGACCTCTATTCAAAAAAGCCAGTTTAGGAAGGACGGTCAACACGAAATATACGACCAAGGCATCGCCATGTGCCCTGATGAAACATTTGAATCTTTGACGTATATTTCACTTAGCGTTGGTGGCAAGCGTAAAATAACTTACCCTAAAACTTGAAACAATAAAGATGTGATTTGCAATATACGCAGACAATTAACATTATTCTTAGACGCAAAAGACGCTGAACAAATTGAACAAATAAGACAGGAATTTAACCCAAGACAATTTGACTTGATAAAGGCTCACGTTACTTTGTGCAGAGAAGATGAAATTGAAAACCTTGAAAAAGTAATATCAAACCTGCTGTTGCTGGCACAGACGCAAGGAAAAATATCTATTGAGTTTGGTAAAGTTGCAAGGTTTGACAACGGGAAAGGACTTTTTCTTCCAGCAACTAACAATAATGAAGAGTTTGACAATCTACGCAGACAAGTTTTAGATGGACTTTTTGACAACCCGAGAAAACAAGAAGCACATATAACTTTAATGCACCCAAGAAACTCAACTTGTACAGACAATATTTTTAAACAAGTAGAAACAATAAAATTGCCAACAAAACTGAATTTCAAAAAAATCAGCCTTATTGAGCAAACGGACGGTGAACAATGGAGAATTCTGCAAGAGTTTGGTTTGACAGACGAGATATGAACTGAAAGAAAGCCAGCCACCCACTGGCGCGAAAGTCAGCGCAACGCTCTCGAGTCTAATGGAGCAGCCAGTTTGCAACTGGCATTTGAAATACAGAAGCCGGGCATTATTTTCATCAGCACATAGCCGTACCTATGACCGCAGAAAAAACAGACACGGGACACCCTTCGGAAGTCTCGAACCAGTGGATATTCCCATTTACCTTAGCGTATCAGCGTTACATTGCCTGATTTTTTGAAGGTTTTCCCTCGGCTGCTCACTGCCTCAACAACATAAACATAGGTTCCAACCGGCTGCAATACACCATTGTACCGTCCGTCCCAACCCTCATCTATGTTGTCTGTTTCAAACACCTTATTACCCCATCGGTTGTATATACGTAAGTACTTCAAAACAGCCGCGCCCCGACGTATGATCCTGAATACTTCGTTGTAAGTACCAGAGGCAGGTGAAAAGGCATTAGGAAGATCCAGCAAGGACTCATCTTTAATAATCACTTCTATAGTATCGTAAACAATACAGCCACCCTCAGTGGTAGCCCGTACCATGTAACGGGTATTATTTTCTGGCTGTGCTACCGGGTTTGATATGGTGGTTGGGTTGACGCCCGGGGGAGCCGATAAGCCCACTGGCGGCGACCAGATAAAATATAACGCGTTGCCTCCGGGGTTCATTTCATAAGATTCTTCAGGATAGAGATAGACAGTATCCGGCAAATTGAGGTAGCCCTCCGAATAGACTTTGATGGAAGTGTACACGGTGTCAAAGCATCCGTTCGTATCCGTTACTATCAGTTCATACTCTATGTCTTTGGGTGGCTGGGCAGAAACCAGGGGTTTGGTAGAGTCTGAAAGGTAAAGCCCCGGTGTCCAGTCGTAGAGTACACCGCCGGTTGCATGCAAGGACACTGTATTACCCGGGCATATTGCCGTATCTTCCGGAGAGATGGCTGCAAAGTTTCCCTGATGAACGGTGACATGCATAGAGTCTTTGCCCATACAACCTGCAGGTGTAGTTACCGTCAGTGATAGTCCTGTGCTTTGCTGACCGGAGAAAAGAAAATGGCTCACATTGGTGTTTGGCACAGGTGGCGCCGGCACCCAGGTGTAGGTGTAGTTTGGGAACCATGATGGAGTAACATTGGCAACTACCGGTAGTAAGTCCCACTGACATTTTGCAAGGTCCGGTCCAAGACTAACTTTTGGTATGGGGTCCACCTCTATGGTCACCGCTTTGATAATGGTAGGACAGGTAGGATAGGATGCCATCACCGTATAAGTTCTGGTCGTGTCGATGTTAAGGATCGGATTAACAACATTGGGATTTGAAACTCCTAAGGATGGAACCCATGTGTAGGTGAACATAGGATGTCCGCTCGAAGCCATCTGAAAAATTGTACCCTTGCAAATAGCAGTATCTGACAAGGAAAAGTCGTTTGGAAGGGTGGTAATGGTGATGCTGTCCGTTTTATAGCAGAAGCCGGAATCAACTCTGAGCACATAAGTGGCAGTACCGAGTAAGCCGGAAGTTGGGGTGAAGGTAGGAGTGAGCGCATTTACATTACTTAATCCTCCGGCGGGGCTCCAGCTATAGAAATAGTTACCTGAGCCAGGAGAAACCAACGCATTCAAATTGACGGGCACGCCAATACAGGTAACAAAGCTATCGCCTGCGTCTATGGTGAAATTGCTCTCAATAAAAGTCACCGTGTCGCGACGGAAACACCCATTCGAATCAGTAGCTGTAATTATGTTTTTCTGCCCACCTGTGGGGGTGATGACTGGGTTAAGGCAATTGTTGCAACTAAGACCCTGTCCGCTCCATTGAACGGACAGGGGCGCTATTCCTCCGCTGGTGATGGCTGTTACCTGCACGGGTAGTCCGCTTTCAAAACAGATACTGTCTGTAGCTACCTGGAGACTGAGATCAGCGAGCGGTTGGGTTTGAAGTGTATCGGTGCATCCAACATTTGCAAAAGGAGTTAGCACTACGAAATAGGGAGATGGAGTAGATGGCGGCGTAACACAAACCGTTTGGCCTGTAGCAACCGGTGTCCAACTGCTGGTGTACCACTGATAGGATTGATATCCGCCGGGGGCCGACAAAATGATACCGCAACTATCGAGACGACAACTTAACAAACTGGTACCATAGCTGCCGCAGCTCACAACATCGAAATAGCAGTAGGCAAAATGAACGCCTGCATAACAATTGTAAGTTTCTACGTCTACGATCACGGTGTTTCCGGCATAACCTGAAAGGTCAATGACACCAGTATTCCAGGGGAGATAGCGAACTGTAGGATTGTTGTTGGAAGTAGAAAAGCCTGCCATCGTATTGGAAGCAACATAGATGCGCTCAGTGCAGGGAATGGGTTGGGTTGAAGCAGAGTCGTAGGCACGCAAAACCACTTTCGGCTGAAGTGAAGGACTGTGTGAAGGATCTTCCACTACTACGGCCATTTTATACGTAAAACTATAGTTCGACATACCCTGAGGTACATGTATGTAGTATCTCGCACGCTTTTGAAAATCCCCATGTACATCATTTCCTAGCTGAAGCGAGTATGAGCCGCCGCCCGGCGCCACAATCGGAAAACCGCCATAATAATCCGTGTCGCTGCCTGAGTTTATACCATGAAACCCAGTGTGCGTGCCATTTGGGTACCAAATGTTTTGGATAACTGATCCGCTTTGAACATTCCAATGTTGGAAAGTTCCTGTTTCGAAGTCAATATTCGCAGGGCACGGAACAACCTGGCTAAACGCAGGCTGGAGAGACGATAAGGTCAGGCAGATAAGAGCAAACAGTTTGTTGAAGGAGATCATTGAAAGAATTTTATGGGTAATTCATACAGCTCAGGTTATCAATTTTCCTATTATTTAAAGACAATTCTCACGGACAAAGAGTTGGAAGTTTTTCGTTGTGTGTAACATTAAATATTCTCTGGTCTAATCGAACATCTCACTGGTCTCAGCGTCTCGCTCAGACCTATACCTTACAAGCATCCGCTTGCACCCCGTCGCCATATGCCTGATGAAGTTAATTCCAAACTACTATATTTTAAATACCAGCTACAAACAGACCGCTGAGCAGAACATGAGAGCCGCTGAGCGAACGCTCGTACGCGTGGAGACATGAGCAAGGCGGCAGAATCGAACCAAACAGCTCTGCGATGTAATTGCCGGTCGCAGACCTGCATTTATTTTTGGGGGGGTAAGTCGGCCGGGCAAGACTTAAACAGTTGCGGAATTATACAGGCATCATCAGTGGCCAACTACGCTACCCAACAAAGCCAGTATATTTACAACTCCTTTTCCAAAACTTTATGCAAAGACTCCTAATTCTGATCACCACATTTTTCATGGCGACACAGACTCCTGCACAACAGGTTCGTCCGGCAACATCGGCAGAAATTTACCATGAAATCGCACAATTGAAAAACCTTACAAATGTGCTCTATCTGGCGGCGCACCCCGACGATGAGAACACAAGATTGCTGGCCTGGCTGGTCAACGACCGGCACATCCGTACCGCATACCTTTCCCTTACCCGCGGCGACGGTGGGCAAAACATCCTGGGTAGTGAGCAAGGTCCGGGATTGGGATTGATACGTACGCACGAACTGCTTGAGGCGCGGAAAATAGACGGCGCCGAACAATTTTTTACACGAGCCGTTGACTTCGGTTTTTCAAAAAATGCAGAGGAAACCTTCAAACACTGGAACAAATATCTGCTAACCAACGATGTGGTACGCATCATGCGAATGTATCGGCCCGATGTCGTGATTTGTCGTTTTCCACCCGATAGCCGGGCAGGCCACGGGCAGCATGCTGCATCGGCCTTGATTGCAGCGAATGCCTTCCAACTTTCGGGCAATAAACTTCAGTACACCGAACATTTTTCTTCCTTTCCTGCCTGGCAGCCCAAAAGGCTGGTCTGGAATACTTATAAGTTTGGCAGCGCCAACACCACGGCCGACGATCAGTATAAAATAAAAGTGGGTAATTACAGTCCGAACATCGGTATGGGCTATGGAGAACTGGCAGGCATCAGTCGGAGTGTGCATAAAAGTCAGGGAGCTGGCACACCAAGTGTTCCCGGCGTGCAGACCGAATACTTCACCCTTGTGGACGGCGATTCGCTGAACCAATCGCTTTTTGATGGCATTGATATTACCTGGAACCGAGTGAACCGGCCGGAGATCGGGGAACAGATAGATGAAATTTTGCGTGAGTATAACTTCAATAAACCTGCCGCGAGCCTTCCTGCTCTGCTCCAATTGAGAAAAACCTTGCGCACGGTTAAAAACAACTATTGGCGCAAGCAAAAACTCCGGGAGTTGGATGCCGCCATCTTAGATGCCGCGGGCTTTATGGCAGAGGCCACTACAACCCTACCGCAGACTACCGCAGGCAAAACGGTAAACTATACGCTCAGATTGATTGCCAGATCGGGCCTTCCGGTGTCCGTGCAGGGAGGTAAGGACAACATGATGGTGACCGTAGAAAAAATGAAGCGGGACAGCCTGTATTCTTTTGACGCTCTGTACGAGATTTCGGCCACACAGCCCATTACCCAGCCCTATTGGCTGATCAACAATTACAACGAGCCCCAATATTCCATACCCGACGATAGCCTGGTGGGTCTGCCGGAAACTCCCAATACGCTTACTGTGCCGCTTCAACTAACCCTTGGCGGCGAAACCTTTTCCGTATCGGTGCCGCTGAGCTATAAGAAGCTCGATCCGCTTAAAGGTGATGTGGTGGAGCAATTGCGTATTGTACCCGCAGCTACGATAGAACCTTTTGCCAGCTTGCTGCTTACGGCTCCGGACGGCAGTTTACATTCTTCAGTGCGGGTGCATGCTTTTGATCGTCTGAATAATGCCACATTAAACTTTTTTGGGAATAACAAATTGTTGTACAAGATTTCTTCATTGAACCTGAACGCAAACAGCGACACTACTCTAAGTTTTACCCTGAGTGCAGGCCAACTCGGAATGACCTCGAAGAACGAACCCTATTACCTGAGTTTTGAGCTCGAGGCCAACAACAAAACGTTCGACAAATCGCAGCATCTGATACAGTACAGCCACATACCCACTTTGCAATATTTCACTCCGGCTGCAAGCAAAGTGGTACGCAATGACTGGAAGGTAACGGCAAAAAAAATTGGCTTTATTGAAGGTGCCGGAGACTACACCGTTACCCTGCTTCGCCTCGCCGGATTGAATGTAGAAATACTAAAGGACGCCGAGCTCAGTGATGCTGCGAAGCTGAAATCGTACGATGCAATTGTCACCGGTGTAAGGGCAGTAAATACTGAAAAGCGAATGACCTACTGGATGCCGGTCTTATTGCAATACGTAAAAAATGGCGGCACCCTGCTCATGCAATACAATACTTTGCAGGACATGGCCACAAACAACATCGGTCCTTATCCGTTTCGGCTCACCGGCAAAAGAGTGACAGAAGAAGATGCCGAGGTGAATTTTCTACTGCCCCAACACAGACTGCTCAACTATCCCAATAAAATATCCGACGCAGACTTTAAAGGTTGGGTGCAGGAAAGAGGACTATACTTTGCCGAACAGTGGGACGACCATTATCAGGCGCTCTTCAGTATGCACGATGAAGGCGAAGAGCCGCTGAAAGGTTGTACACTGTACACGCACTACGGCAAAGGAAATTTTGTCTATACCACCCTTTCCTTCTTCCGGCAACTGCCCGCGGGTAACAAGGGCGCAATCCGGCTGTTTATGAATATGATCTCTGTGGGAAAATAAGGCGACAAGGCAACGTCGTTGCGAACACAACGAAAAAAAGTACAGAAGGGTTTTTGAATAGGGTTAGTTCACCATTTTGTTGGCACAAGACGAACTGGCAAAAGCCTCGGGCTTGGCTTTGAAGGCGAAGCCCATGCCCAGAATATAGCCCATAGCCTCGCGAAGTGCTTCATTGCTTTTGAACTGAGGGTTGGTATTGATGTCGGCATGCACTTCCATATCCACATCATAACGATTAAACAGATCGCAAAGCTCATAAGCTATTTCGATGCTCTTAGCCACCTCTACCAGCATGCGCTCTTTGATCGTGAATCGTTGCCGGGTTTTATCATTGGCGATGAACATAAAGCCGCCGTGCTTTTCGCGAAGAAAGACAATAACCGTAGCGAACTCTGTCTCTGCACCCCTTACCTGACTGTCGGTTCCTATACAGACTTTCAGTTTGTAGCCCCGGGCTGTTTCCCGTACAATGGCATCTTCCACCGATTTTTTTACGGGGGCCTTCAACGGCTCCCCGCTAAATGTTCTCCAGATTGCTGACATAAAAAATGTGGTTTTCTTAAAGTTACCCACATTATTGTTATGGCAGCGTTACCGTTCCATGATGAGAAAATGAAATGCACAACTTATAAACATTTACCGGCAATCATACAAAACGCGGGAACAGGCCCGCGTTTATCATCAATTTCGAAATGGAGCAGAATCTATTTACGCTTATAAATGGGGCAGCGCTTCAGCATGTATTCCATCGCATCTTTCCAACTGTCTTCCATATTCAGGAAAGGTTTTCTGGTCTCGTTATAAAGCTTTTGGTTGCCCTTATAAATTTCCAGAACCACCACGTAGTAGTAAGTTCTGTCTTCGTTCACACTGCTGGTGGTATGCACGGCCCCGGTCTGGCGATTACCCTCTTTCTTCGTGCCGCCATAGGTGGTCTGGTTGGTTGTCGCTTTTGTTTTCACCTCGCAAGTCACCTTACTCAGTATCAGATATTCGGTACCCAGTATTTTCTCCAGCTCGTCCACCGGTATCTCATCGAGGTGGGAATAGTCCACAGCGGCCTTGCGCAACAGGGCGTTGGTATTACGCGTGTCCTGCAGACTGAGCGGTGCAATCTTTGACATATCGTCTTCAAAAAAATCGTAGATACGGCTTTGCGCCAGTTTGGAATGATCTTCCCAAAGCTGACCACTGCCCTTGTCGTAAAAGGCCACCGGCAACACGGCCAGAAGGTTAGGCTGTACTTCTTTATAGACAATGCCCGCCGCACCGTCTGCAGCAGCGGGAGCCGCAGCCGGAGCGCTACCGGCAGTAGTATTAAATTGTTGCACCCTTCCGCTCGAGAATACGATGGTTCGGATATTGCCGGCCGATTCTTCATTCTCTACAGTTTCGCCGGGATAGGTGTACTGAATGCCTGAAGTTGTAACCTTTTTTACATTTACTTCCAGCACGGTACCGTCGTTGAGGTACACCTTATCTGTTTTTGTATTTTGAGCCCAGGTAGTAAAACTCAAAACAAGGGCAAATAATATAGACAATGGCTTCATCATTTGGGGGCTTTTAAGCATGCTAAAATAAGTCACGAACCTTTACCTTGCAACGGTTTCAGGACATACCAACCATAGCCGTAGAAAAAGAGAAAATAAAGATCAATGAAAAGTTTTGCCAGCGATAACTATGCCGGTGTACTGCCCGAAGTGATGGAAGCACTTACCCGCGCCAACGAAGAACACGCAGTATCTTATGGTAATGATCCGTTGACCGGCCGGGTAAGAAAGCTATTTTGCGAAGTTTTTGACGCTGACGTGGATGTACTCTTTGTCTTTAACGGAACCGGCGCCAATGTACTGAGCATGACCACGGCTACCCAGTCTTTCCAATCAGTGCTGTGTGCTGATACTTCACATTTTTACAACGATGAATCTTCTGCTCCGGAAACCTTCACCGGCTGCCGGTTTTTCCCCATAGCAGCCGACCATAATGGCAAGCTGACTCCGGAGGCCCTCGGTAAAAAAATCATCCGGAAGGGAGACATTCATTTTTCCCAGCCTAAAATAATCTCCCTTACCCAAAGCACGGAATATGGAACCGTTTATACTCCGGAGGAGATCAGATCAATAGCGGTACTGGCCCGGCAGCACGAATTGTATCTGCATGTGGATGGTTCTCGTTTCTTCAACGCTGCGGCAAGCTTAAACTGCTCTTTGCGCGAGCTGAGTACGACCACCGGAGTTGACATACTTTCCCTGGGAGGCACTAAACTGGGGATGATGTTCGGAGAGGCAGTGGTGATCTTCAATAAGCAGTTGAAGGCATATGCAGGCTTCCGCCACAAGCAAACCATGCAACTGGCCTCCAAAACGCGCTTTATTGCGGCTCAATATGAAGCGCTCCTGGCTCATGAAGTTTGGAGAAAGCACGCTCAACACGCGAACCAAATGGCGGCAAAGCTCGCGTCCGTGCTTAAAAGCTATCCACAGGTAAAGATCACAAAACCCGTCCAGGCCAATGCAGTATTTGCGGAAATGCCTGCTGAATGGATTAGCCCGCTACAGCAAGCCTTCCCCTTCTACATATGGAACGAGCTTACCAACGAAGTTCGCCTCATGTGCTCTTTCGACACGAATGAGGAAGATCTGAGAGGGTTTGAAAAAGCAGTCAAAGCTATATCGCAGGCTACATCTCGGACGGGCGGATGACCACCTTTGGCTGATTGAGATAGGCTCTTACAAAATCTGTAATCAGATAGCTTACGAGTTTTGCAGTCTGCCGGTCTTCCCGTCCGTCGTCCAATTGTGTGCTACCCTCAGCAATATGGAGATAAGCTACATCAGCAAAGCGTGCCGCATAAGTCAGGTACCGGCGGGCCTCCGCAGTGCTGATTCCGGCAGGCGTAGCTGCGCTGCTCAACACTCCTTCTATACAGTCGAGATCCAGCTCAATACCTGTGGGCGCACCGGCAGCAAAACGGAATGCACTTTCGACACAGGCAGCAAAGTCGCGGGACTGCTCGATATAAGCATCCTCATAAAAACTCACAGAAATATCCGGGTCGGCAGCCATATCGTCGAGCACAGCCTGGCTATTGTAATTCCTGTGAAGTCCTAAAACAGCATAGCGCTTCAGATAGCCATCCATACGGGCATATCGGAAACCGTTGCCGCTATGCCTTCCTTCTATAGGTCTGTAATCGCTGTGTGCATCAAGGTTCACACATTGCAGCATTTTTCCGAAGGCTTTCGATGCCCCTTTCAGCAGTGGGTAGGCATTATTATGTCCGCCGCCAATCACTATTGGTATTTTTCCGGCTTTGCAAATGGACAGAATTACAGGATACACCGCTTCATCAATCGTATGAACCATTTCTCGTAGCGTGGGCAGGTCGGCCTGCTGAGCCCGTAGATGTAGCTCTGAAAAATCGAAACCACCCAAAACAGCAAGAGCGTTTCCGGGCAGCGTACGAGTATCCTGAACATTCAGTAAGGACTTCAAAGCCTGCGGCCAAAGGCTTCGGGTGCCCCCAATTCCGGAATTAGCCCGTACCCCGATATCTTCCGGTATGCCCAGGATTACAAAAACTGCAGAACTTTGCGCCAGTTCCTTTTCCCAATGATCGGCACTAAACCATTGCACCCGGGAACCCAGCTTAGTCTCGCCGGTTCTTAGCGCCGTGAGTGCATCTATTTCCGCCTTGTCTATGATCTGCAGTGTAGCCATAACCCATGATATACACCTCAAAAGTAGAAAATATGAAGGGCGAATTGGTTTTAACTATGCAGCACTTTAGATGCTAAGCGTATGTTGACGTAAATTTGCGTTCAAAATAAAAGTACACAGTCATGTATCCTACTGAGATTGTAGCTCCCATGAAGTCTGAAATGACGGAAGGAGGTTTTAAAGAATTACTGACGCCGGAAGCCGTGAATGACGTGATGAAAGAGCCAGGAACCACCTTGCTTTTTATTAACTCCGTGTGCGGATGTTCCGCCGGCACCGCGCGCCCGGGCGTGCTGATGGCCGTGCAAAATGCGGGAAAGCAACCCGATCATCTGGTAACCAGCTTTGCGGGTTATGATGTTGACGCTGTTAAAACGGCACGCGAATATCTGCTGCCTTATCCTCCTTCTTCTCCGGCCATTGCCCTGCTGAAAGACGGAAAGGTGGTGCACATGATCGAGCGCCATATGATCGAAGGTCGCCCGGCACAGATGATAGCCTCCAACCTGATGCAGGCTTTTGAGCAGTATTGTTGATTCGCAGAAACATCGTAGTTTGAGCGGGTACAGGCTTTAGGCTTGTTCCCGCTTTTCTTTTATGACCGCAAGGCAATATCGATTTGAAAGCAACTGGGTGCTGGAAGCGCCCGTCGGTGAGGTGTGGGGTGTAATCACTGAATCCTTAAAATGGCCCGAATGGTGGCCCTCCGTGCAAGACGTTGCGGAGCTAAAACAAGGAGATGAAAATGGCATCGGCAGCCTCCGGCGTTACAGCCTGAAAAGCCCTATGCTCTATCGGCTCCGGTTTGAACTGACCCTGTGCGAACGATTAGAAAACCGGCTGCTGAGCGGAGCGGTTACCGGAGATCTTGAAGGAACCGGCACATGGTTGTTTTCCGAAAAAGAAGGCCATACCACAGCCACATGCCTTTGGGAGGTATCTACCCGGCCGGTGTGGATGAACTTGCTAGCCCCCATCTGTGCGCCACTTTTTTCCATCAACCACCGCTGGGTGATGCAGGAAGGTGCGCGTTGCCTGGCAAAAAAAATGGCAGCAAAGCTATTATCGTGCTAAGGCTTGCTATGAGTTCTTTGGTGTCGTTTCGTGTTATGATTGATTTGAGCTTCGTCTATGGAATGACTCGAGAAAACTTCATTCTCCTTTTCGGCGAGGCGAGATAAGCGGATGTAAAATTTCTTCAGCGCCTGCAATTCTTCTTCTGTAAGGTCTTCAATATCTATAAGCCGGTTACTGGCGTTTTTGTTAGAGGCTATCAGTTCATTGAGCTTTAGCTGCAGGGCCATAGTGTCTTTGTTTTGCGATTGCTGGATGACAAAAACCATCAGAAAAGTGATGATGGTAGTGCCGGTATTGATGACTAGTTGCCAGGTATCTGAAAAGCCGAACAAGGGCCCCGTCACCGCCCAGACGATGATGATAGCCAGCGCTGATAGAAAGGCCGCCGGCCGGCCGGTGATTTGGGTGACGCGTGAAGAAAATCTGCTGAAAAATGCCTGAAAACCCTTGCTTTTTTTAGTGGCGGACATAGCTTTAGTTTGGTAGCGAAAAATTAAGCTAAATAATGCAACAAAAAAGCCCCGCGCAAAGCAGGGCTTTATAAAAACCTATGGCAATTGGCCTTAACGAACCAATGTCACATTGCCTTTATAGCTTTCAATGTATCCATCCGGATAGGCCACACGAATCATGTACTGATAAACACCCATATCCTGTGGTACACCCTTCCAGCTTCCATCCCAGCCTTTTTTAGGATCGGTGGTGCTGAAGATTTCCTGACCCCAGCGATTGAACACGCGGAACTCCTGCAACTTCTGGAAGGTGATGTTCGAAATCCGGAACACGTCATTTTTACCATCTCCGTTGGGCGTAAAGGCCGTGGGCACAAAGAGGTTGTCTCTGTAGTCGATATCGATCTTAACGGAATCAATGTTTCTGCAACCATTTTCAGCAAGCCCCCATACATAATAAGTAGTGGGCTCGGTAGGCGCGGCGTAGGGGTTAGAAATATTCGGGTTATTCAATGTAGAGACCGGGCTCCAACTGTAGAGGTATCCGCCGGACACTAAGAGCTGCAGACTTTGACCGTACTTGATCATGGTATCATGGTTGATGATATTGATGACCGGTAATGGCCTTACCACCGCGTTGACGAACATAGTGTCTGAACATCCGTACTGATCGGTCATGATCGCTGCATAGCGGGTGTCTGTTTTCGGTGTAGCAATCGGCTCGCTGCAATTGTCGCAGTCAACCGTTTGTGCGGTATTGAGAGACACACCGTTCGGGTCAACCTCATACCACCTTATGCTGGTAAAATCTCCGTAACCGATCATTTTAAACGAACCACCGATGCAGAAACTGGTATCTCTTGGGTAGATATCATAGTTGCGTACCGGCTGAAGAATGTTGATGGTATCCTGCACTTTACAACCGTTTCGTCCCACCGTCTGCACGATATAGGTCATATTGCGATTGATGTAGGCTAATGGATTTTTGGCGGTAGAATCCGACAGAAAATCTCCCGGAGACCAATTGAATGAAAACGCTGTGGTCGTAGCATGGCAGACGTTAAAACGTATTTGCGGACGCCAGGTATAGTAGTTGGTAGTGGTAGGCGTGGCCGGGTTTGCGCAAATATTTGCAGCGGACGAATTGCTGTAACTCAGAACCATCTGGTCGCTGTTGGTAGCCACAGACATTACCTGTGGAAGTGAAGCGGCGGGTATGGGGTTAGTGTTGCTGTAACAAATTTCAACAATAAGGCCCTTAGTGCTGTCGAGGCTATATGGAGTATCGAAGTCAAACTGAGCCCATCCCAACGGAACGCTGAGTGCACCGGGAGCTGAATAAACCAACGTAGTGCCAGACTCCATTCCACCCGTTGCAGACGACAAAGTTTCCCGATCCGTACACTTTAGTGAGATGCTAAAGTTGTTGTAGGTGATGTTATTAGGAGTACCTACACCGGTGACGTTAAATGCCAGCCCTCGTAGTGTAGCCGATCTTATTCCATAGGAATGCAAATCCGCTTTGGTCAGCAAAAACTGAACCTTAGATGAGCGATACTGCTGATACGGCGAATAAACATTACTTGGTGTAGGTGGCGGTCCTGCAAACTGAGATGCAACTGTCAATGTATCTTCTGTTGTGCAATTAACAACGTCGGTAGTACCACACTGCAGGTTTTGAAGTGGGGGCAGACCAATGCCATCGGCATCAAGCTGAAGATAACCCGGACGACAAACGACGGCATCATCGGGTGTTATTTTCACCGAATTTGAGGTGTCTATCCATACAAGCACGGTGTCTTTGTTTTTACATCCCGTGCCAGAGAAATTCAGTGCCGTGACTACATACTCAAAGTTGTAGGGTGGATATGCCGTTGGATTGGATATAGTATCATTACTTAACCCAATCGGCGTGCTTCCGTCAACGGCAGTCCATTGCCATTGCGCCGATGGAGGACCCGATGCATTAAGCTGCCACGGAGTACCATCAATTTTACAAATACGTCCATCAGGACCTGCATCTACGCCAGGCAAAACTTTGATGAACACGATATAATAATTCTTTAGTACAATAGGTTGATTGTTGTTACAAGTGCTGTCTTTTGCAGTAAATACCACGGTATAGCCTCCAACGTCATTGCCATTTGGCGTCCAGCTAAAAGTACCAACAGGCGCTGGTCCACCATCTCCGGAAACCGAAAAAGAAGAGCCGGGGATAACCGAAGCATTGTTTGAAGAAAGATAAACGGAGTTGGAAATTGTATTGGAATTTGCTGTTACGTTAAAGGTCAAATTTGCGCCAGGACAGGCAATAAGATCGTCCAGTACAAATCGGCCACCTTGTAGTCCGGACGTATCCATGCTCGGAGGAGCGGCGTTACAATTCAGCACCGATACCTGCACGTCTCTGCGCACATGGCTGAGCGCAGTACCCGTAGTTTTGTCATAGTCCGTGGCTTCAAAAGCCAATACAAACTTTCCTTGATTTGAGGGAGTAAATGTCGCAGTGCCGGTGTTTGGATTTACCGTGTAGGCCGTAGTGGAAGCTATAGGGTTCGCCAGTGAATAAGTGCCCAGATAAGGAATTTGAGTATTAAATGCACTCCAAGGCCAGGCGTTAACGGTGACCAAAGAATCGTTGTCCGGATCGACAGGTACATTCAAAAAGAAGGAAGGCTGATTCTGACACAGATAGGGAATAGGATCCACTGTGAATCGTGGTGTACTATTATTGTATTTCGCTACAGTATTGATACCTGCTTCAATGTAAAGACATTTTGTCGATGTCGCCTGACATTGAATGTTTTGGATGCCATAATTCCTGTCGCATCCCTGCCAGGACACCCGGACATCTGTGCAAGCAGACGGAAAAGTAACTGTTGTCTGATAAGTATAACGCACAAATGCAGGCCATACCGAAGTATCCACCCGACACGCATTTACAGGCGCAAAGTTCGGACACAACTGATCCATAGTATCCGGGCCGGAAATGGAGGGTATGGATACAAACTGCTGGCCGGCAAAACAGCTCGAAGTATAGCTAAAAGACTCCGTGGGTGATAATGATGCATTGTTAGGCTCGCAGGCTTTGTACACTACCAACGTTACTCTGTAGGTCAGGTCGTTCGGGCCGGTGCCAATGTAATCAAGGCTGAGGTCGGCGGCGGCAAAGTGCGTAGCCAATGCCTGTTTTCCTGGTAGGACTGCGAATAATAGGATCAACGCCCAACAAAAAAACCTGGTAATGTGCTTCATAGATTTTTCGTGTATGATTTACTGTATTGAAGTAAAAAAATTCCCGAAGTAGGGGTTAGACAAAAACAAATATAGTCATTCAACCTGCAAAAGGCAACCCGGCTAACCGTTTCTACAGACAGAGAAAAGATAAAATACGTTGGGACATGCGGGCATTTAACCGAGTCCCACCCGCTCGTGCAGGGCCGGAATCACCACATCTTCAAAACCCTTTCTCAACAGCCGTTCTCTGAAACTGACTTGCACATCATATTCTCCGTGCACCAAAAAAACCTTTTTAACCTGGCTTTTGTCCTGACAAGCAAGCCATTGTGACAAATCCTCATAATCTCCATGGGCGCTTAAAGCCTCGAGGGCATCAATCTCCGCCATCACCCGATGTGGCTTTCCGAAAATTCTGACTTCTGACGCGCCGGCACGAATTCTTCCGCCCAAAGAGTTGGGTTCGCAATAGCCAGAAAATAAGATGGTGTTTCTGGATTCGCCTATAGCGTGCTTTATATGATGCTTCACTCTTCCGGCTTCCGCCATGCCCGAAGCAGAAATGATGACACAGGGTTCTTCACTGGTATTGAGGGCAATGGAGTCTTCTACGTCATGTATGTACTTCAGGCCCTTAAAAGCGAAAACATCTTCATCGCGTTCCAGCAACTTTTTGACATGTCGGTTAAAACATTCGGGATGCTTTTTGATCACCTCGGTAATTTCAATAGACAAAGGACTGTCCACAAAATAATTTACAGCCGGCAATCTTCGCTCCAACTCCAGCCGGTTGAGAATGTACAGCAACTCCTGCGTACGTCCCAGACTAAATGCCGGAATGATTAGTTTGCCACGCTTCTCGAAACAGGTATGTTCTATTTGCTCAATAATCTTATCTACCGCCACGGTAGCGAGATCGTGCAATCTGTTGCCATAGGTGGATTCGAGCAGGATAAAATCGGCCTGAGGAAATTCCTGTGGCGAGCGGAGTATCATATCGCTATAACGGCCCACGTCACCGCTAAAACAAATCCGGGTGGTTTTGCCATCTTCCTGAATAGAAAGATTGACTGCTGCACTTCCCAGTATATGGCCGCAATCCGTAAACTGAAGTACCATTCCTTCTTCGGGCTCCACACGGACATTATACTCTACCGGCACCAGCAATGGGAAAACCTCCCGGGCATCTTCTTCGGTGTATAACGGCGCCACCAGTTCGCGGTGTTCGCGTTCACGCTTACGGTTCGTATAGCGCACATCAGCTTCCTGTATTCTGGCACTGTCCAACAGGAGGATTCTTATAAGCTCTTCGCTTGCCGCGGTGCAGTAGATATTTCCCCGATAGCCATCTTTCACAAGCTTGGGCAGTAAGCCAATATGGTCTATATGGGCGTGAGAAAGAATAACGACACTTACTTCTGCCGGATCGAACCCCCAGTGCTTATTCAGTAAAATGGTCTCCTGACCCATCCCCTGAAACATTCCGCAATCGAGCAATATTTTTTTTCCGGAATGCAGATGAATAAGATGCTTGGAACCTGTCACCGTTCTTGCCGCGCCGTGAAATGATATATTCATCATTCAAATAATAAAATGGGTAAAAAAATCAGGTTCTGTCTCTATTGAATGATGGGCAAAAAAGGAAGTATGGCCTGAGGATTGCCGTTCATTCTCTGCCACGACTTCAATCTTTGAAGCCAGGCAAGCTTTTGTTGCAGCCCGCTACCATCGGCTGCTTCTGCCATTAGGGCGGCGGCATCTGCGTTATTTAAACGGCGTAATACGGCATCAAATTTATCCACCGGCTCAGGATAGGTTACCACTTTATAAGAACTGAGCCCTGCCTTTTTTGCAGCGCTCCAGATAGCACGGTCCAGACCGCCAAGACCATCCACCAGTCCGATCTTGATAGCATCGGTTCCGCTCCACACCCTACCCTGCGCTATGCTATCTACGGCGGCTACGGATAGCTTTCTTCCTGCAGCCACCCTTTGTTTAAAGATGCTGTAAATGGTATCCACACCGGCCTGCATCCTGCTGGCTTCGTCCTTTGTTAGGGGTCGGGTAAAAGAAGGGAAATCGGCGTAAGGTGCATTTTTTACTTCATCTATGGTAATACCGAGTTTATTGTTCAGCAATTTCTCAGTATTAAAAAGCATGGTAAACACACCAATACTTCCCGTGATGGTATTGGGCAAAGCAAAAATGCTATCGGCCTGACACGAGATATAATATCCGCCGGAAGCAGCAACATCTCCCATCGAAACGATCAGGGGCTTCGCTGCCTTCAGCAATTGCAGCTCGCGCAGCATCACTTCAGAGGCCAGAGCGCTGCCGCCGGGCGAATTGACCCGCAGCACCACGGCTTTTACCTTATCATCCTTTCGCAACTTACGCACCTGTGCAATAAAGGATTCAGAAGCAATTTCATAGGCACTACTACTAGCCCCATCGGTAATGTCTCCTTCTGCCAGCAGCAGTGCTATACGATCTCCCTTCCCGCGACCACTATGCCTTACACCCGAGGCATAATCATTGATAGCTACAAAGTTGATTTTAGCATCCGCTTTCAGCCCGAGCTTTCTGCGCATGGCAGCTTCCGCCTGATCGATATAGGCCAGAGCATTCACTAAACCCCGCTGTTTTGCATCCTCCGGAAAACGAATCGCGCCTTCCCGCGCCCACTGATCTACCGTAAGCGGATCGGTGTGCGCCTTTGTGGCAACTGCCGTGGTAAACTCATTCCAGACATCGGCCTGTAGCGCGGCAATCTGTTCGCGATTGGGCTCGCTGATTTTCTCGGCACGAAAGGGCTCGGTTGCGCTTTTAAACTTACCGGCATAGAATATCTCCGGTTCTATTTCAAGTTTGCCCAGCATATTTTTGAAAAAGGGAATCTGAGACACCAGGCCGTCTATCTCTACCGACCCAACAGGATTGACAAAAAGGCTATCAGCCATGCTTGCGAGATACATTGATTTTTGAGGGATTGTCTCGCCATAGGCATAGATAAATTTTCCGCTTTGCTTAAAACCGAGTAATGCCTGCCGCAGTTGCTGCAAGGTGGCCCATCCGTTGTAACTGGGATCTACTTTAAGATAAATGCCTTTGACGCTTTTGTCGGTCCGGGCGTGCTCTATGGCTTTGATGATGTCATAGAGGCCTGCGGTGTATGGGTCGCCACTGCCCAGCATCGCCAGGGGATTTCGTTCGCCGATTTCGTGAATCTCGTCCGCCATATCCAACACCAGCACCTGATTGCTGGCATTTGTCTTTTTGTCGCCGGAGACATCATCTGCCAGCCCGACAATAAGCCCTAGGGTAAGTCCGAACACAATCACCCCCATCACCACCATGGCCAAAAAGGAGGCAAAGAACATTTTGAAAAACTGCTTCATGAATTGGTTGCTATTTAATTAGCGAAACAAATATACTGGCTGCGGGTTGCATCGTAAAGAAGAAACCTAAAGGCATTACCGGCACTGCCGTTACCTTTGTCTGCTATGAAGCTGGCATATCTGCTACTGGGCAGCAACGAAGGAGACCGCCGGAACTGGATAGATCGCGCAAAAAAATCCATAGCTGAATTTGGTGAGATCGTGGCTTGCTCGTCGCTATATGAAACTGCCGCATGGGGACTTGAAGACCAACCCGATTTCCTCAATCAGGTGCTGAGCATTGAGACGGCACTTGATGCTTTATCCCTGCTGGATCGTGTACAGCAGATAGAACACACACTCGGCAGGCAGCGGACAACCCAGTGGGGACAGCGAACGCTGGATATTGACATACTTTTTTACGATAAGGACATCATTCAGACAAAAGTGCTCACCGTTCCTCATCCCTTTCTTCAGGATAGAAGATTTACGCTGGTACCCCTCACCGAAATAGCACCGGAGCTGATGCACCCAAAACTGAAAAAAACGGCGGCAGCACTCCTTGAAGCCTGTACAGACCATGGCCAGGTGCGGAAAATTTTATAAGCCGGAAGCAGAACGAAAAGAAGCACATTATCTTTACTGTCCTTTTTATGAATTACCGCTTCATTGCCATTGAAGGAAATATCGGCGCCGGAAAAAGCACGCTTGCTCACCTGCTGGCAAAGCATTATGACGCAAAGCTTATTCTCGAAGAGTTTGCCGACAATAACTTTCTTCCCAAGTTCTATGGCGAGCCCGATCGTTACGCTTTTCCACTGGAGCTTTCTTTTCTGGCAGACCGCTACAAACAGCTCAAACAATACCTCGTCAACTCGGATCTTTTTCAGCAAAAAATAATTTCTGATTACATTTTTACCAAGAGTAAGCTTTTTGCCAAGGTGAATCTGAAGGAGGACGAATACGAACTTTTTCAGAAACTCTTCGACATCATAGACCTACACCTGCCAACGCCCGATTTACTCATTTATCTGCACTGCCCGGTACAAAAGCTGCAGAACAACATTCGCAAACGTGGACGAAATTATGAGCAGGCCATAGCGGACGATTATCTGATCAACGTGCAGGAAGTTTATCAGCAGTACCTGAAGCAAAACTTTTTCAAAACACTAATCATTGACGTTGCTGATGTAGATTTCATCGCGGAGCCCGGACATTTTGAAGTACTTATAGAATTCTTAGAAAAAGATTATTCTTTCACGACGCATTATCTCTCACTGACCTGATCACATTTTAAAAAGCCTTGCGCGTTAATTTTAGTTTTTTTATCTTACCTATCGTAAATTCGCAGTCCTTTTGAAAATAACCGTCTTCAATCGTTTTCTCATACTTACTCTGCGGATGAATTGATCGTTACCTAAGGTAAAACAACATTTTGTATGGATGCAGGTACTATTACCTCGAAATCGAAACTGAACTTAAAAAAATCATTACAGGAGCATTTTGGGTTTGAGTCGTTCAAAGGCGACCAGGAAAAAATCATCAAGAGCATTCTATCCGGCAAAGACACTTTTGTGATCATGCCTACAGGCGGGGGCAAGTCGCTCTGCTACCAGTTGCCGGCTTTGCTTAGCGAGGGCGTGGCGCTGATCGTTTCTCCGCTGATTGCTTTGATGAAGAATCAGGTGGACCTGATACGCAGCTACAGCGACAAAGAGCATGTGGCGCACTTCCTAAACTCTACACTGAGCAAAGCCCAGCAAAAAAAGGTAAAGACAGACCTGGTTAACGGCGATACGAAGATGCTGTATGTGGCACCCGAAACGCTTACCAAACAGGAGAACATTGACTTTTTTGCCGATATCAATATCTCATTTATAGCGGTGGACGAAGCGCACTGTATCTCTGAGTGGGGACACGATTTCCGCCCGGAATACCGCAAACTCCGCGATATGATTGACCAGATCAATCCGGAACTCCCCATCATTGCGCTTACTGCCACTGCCACGCCCAAAGTGCAGGACGACATCGTGAAAAACCTGGCTTTGCGTACCCCGCAGATTTATATTTCCTCCTTCAACCGCCCCAATCTATACTACGAGATTGTGCCTAAGGGGAAGAAAGAAACCGTGTTTAAACACATGGTGAAGTTTATCCACAGCATGAAGGGCAAGAGCGGGATCATCTACACGCTCAACCGAAAAACCACCGAGGAACTTGCCAGTACGCTGGTTGCCAACGGCATCTCGGCAGTAGCCTACCACGCCGGGCTGGAAGCTAATTTGCGCGCACAGCGACAAGATCAGTTTCTGATGGAAAAAGTGGACGTGATCGTGGCTACCATAGCCTTTGGTATGGGTATTGACAAGCCTGATGTACGTTTTGTGATCCATTGGAATATCCCTAAGTCGCTGGAAAACTACTATCAGGAAACCGGCAGAGCGGGGCGTGACGGATTGGAGGGCAAATGCATGCTCTATTTTTCGAACAAAGACGTTCAGAAGCTGGAACATCTGATGCGCGACAAACCCCTCAGCGAACGCGAAATGGGCGCACAGCTCATTGCCGAGACCGTAGCCTATGCCGAAAGCGGGGTATGTCGCAGGAAACTGCTGCTACACTATTTTGGCGAGACCCTGAAACAAGATAATTGCGGCAATTGCGACAACTGTCTGCACCCTAAAGAAAAACTGGAAGTACGCGATAGCTCGAAGATTGTACTGGATGCGGTCAATGAACTGGATGAGCGCTTCAACATAGACTATGTAGTGAATGTGATTTTGGGCAAGCTCAATCCTCAAATCAAGACTTACCGTCACGACAAGCTCAAATCTTTTGGTGCGGGGCTCATTATGGAGATGGACGACAACTTCTGGAACTCGCTCATCAGGCAGATGATGCTGGAAGGCTTGCTGCGAAAAGATATTGAAGAATACGGACTACTGAAGATTACGGACAAGGGACATAAATTCCTGAAGAAGCCTTTCTCCATTATGGTGGCGCTGAACCACAACTATGAAGATGCTGATGGAGATGACGAAGAAGTGTCGGCCCATGGCGGAACAGCCACTGCAGCAGACCCCGTGCTTTTTGAACTGCTGATGGATTTGAGAAAACAAGTGGGAATAGAACGGAAGTTACCGCCTTTCGTCATCTTCCTCGAAAACTCCATTACCGACATGGCGACCAACTATCCCACTACCATGGAAGAGTTGGAACGCATACAAGGCGTGAGCAAGGGGAAGGCCCTGAAATACGGAAGGAAATTCATTGATCTGATTGCCAAATACGTTGAAGAAAACGACATCACCAAACCGGATGATTTTGTGATGAAAAGTGTGGTGAACAAGAGCGGCATGAAGGTGTTCATCATTCAGAATATTGACAAGAAAATACCGCTGGAAACCATCGCCAAAAACAAAGACCTTACCCTACCCGACCTGCTCAACGAGATGGAAACCATTGTAGCGAGCGGCACACGCCTGAACCTTGACTATTGCCTGGAGCAGGAGTTGGATGAAAATGAACAGGAAGATATTTTTGATTACTTCCGCAGCAGTCAGGACGACAATCTGGAATATGCTTATGAAGAATTTAAAGACCGCGATGTGAGCATTGAACAATTACAGATGATGCGCATTAAATTTTTGAGCGAGTTTGGCAATTGATTGTACCGCAAAAAACTTTCAATTTTTTAAAAGACCGCTGCAAAGTGGTCTTTTTGCTTTTAATTGCTTTATGCAGCGAGTGCCCCATTTCCGCCTGGCAATATTTGCCTTGCCCTGATTGAAACAAGGTCGTGCACATCCTCTTTGTTTCAAACAACTTAGTGATTATCTTGCCTTTAGATTTAAAGCCATATCAAATGTTTTACCCTATCCTTTCAGTGTTGCTTTTTAGCTCGCTTCCTTTTTTCAGTACTGCAAAAACGAGCACTCCCGTTAAAGCTGATTATAAAAACCTGATGACCGCCGGCGCAGGCGTAGGGAGTGGATTTGGATTATTGGGCTACGACCTTGGGCTGCGCTATGAGCATTTCGACAGAAAATCTTCCCATATATTTCCTATACAGCAAACCTGCGCAGAATAGAGTGTGGCGATGTGGGTAGGTGGAAAGAAAATAGCTGGAGAACGAAAACGATAACCTATTACATTGCTCCCGGTGCACGGGTACACCTTATCAATAAAAAAGCTATGGTTGATTTCAGTTTTGGTATCAACCTGCCTTTAGGAAGCATGAAGCGCCGGGATGTTTATCAGGGTTATGGAAACAATCCCACCCACACAGGCGATTCAACCACAGCATTTTTCGGCGCGGTTGTCGCTGAGCTTAATTTGAATATAATTCATCATGGAGGATTTACTTTCGGGATAAACAGTTCGTACGGAAACGTCTATAGCAAACCTTCCACGAAACTTTCAAAGCCCAGCGATGGCTTTTTTTATGTTTTCCCTGCAATTGGGCTATCGTTGGTGAATTACACCTTCTTGCGGAAATGTCTGATTGACACGGTCAAGCTTTTCGTCAATTTTCTGAAGCAACTTGATTTGGAGCCATTCAAAATACAGATGTGGATGTTCGGTAGCATGGTATCCGGTCTCGCGATAAAAAAGGTGCTTATCGAAGTCCTGCACTTTAAGTTCCATTGTTCTTGATTTGGTTTGAAATAACATTATTGCTGGTTAGTCTATCAAATATCTGACAGCAAAAAACAGTTGCAGATGATGAAAATCAGCGGGGCTTAGTGATTAATATTTTTAATTTCTACTGTTTTGCGTTGATCTTACCCAGCAGATAGTCCAGTCCCGTCAAGACACCACAGGTTGCCACGGCGGTAATACTCACACCCAGCACACCGTGTAGATTTACATTTTGTCCCGTGAGCAATAGATTAGGAATCTTTGTGCGGATAGCAATAGCGGTCTCTGCCGGCTTATTGACATCCTTAAGAATGCCATAAAGTGAACCTTGTGGCGCGCCGATATAGTCGCGGTAGGTAAGCGGGGTTGCTGCACTTTCGGCTACTATATTGCCGCGTAAATCGGTAACACGCTTCATCACCTCTTCCAGCAATAGCGCTGATTTTTGTTGTTTGAAAGCAGCATAATCATTTCCTCTTTCCTGTTCAGCAGCAGAATGATTGGTAGTATCACTCCATGCCCGCACTTCCGCAAAAGGCATATAGCTGAGTATAGAAAGACTTTCGGCATAGCCCGGATGATGTTTGTCTTCCGTAAAATAAAGCGCATACTGCTGAGGACTGCCGGAAGGATTCGCCACGTCTGTGTTTTCCCACACATCATCATTTCGATGCCAGTAAAGATTGTAAGGACGATGCAATACACTGCCCGGCTTCAGCACGAGATTCAACATAAAGGCTGAAGTAGTTTGCTCGAGTGCTTCTATTCTTTTTCGAAATGCCGGACGAATGACGCGGCTTTCCAGCAGAGATAAAACCTGCTGCGGATGAATGTTGGCAATAAACTGCTTTCCATAAAACCGTTCGCCATCCTTCGTCTCCGCATAGTTCAGCAAACCGTTTTCCTCAACAAGTCTTGTCACCTCGGCGTGCCGGTACACGTCACCACCAAACTGTTGCAGTTGCTTCCACAGCAGCTTACCGATCTGCGAACTACCGGGCACCACTTTGTGTGCGCTGTGGATATAGCTTTCCAACACCAATGCATGCAGGTAAAACGGAGACTTCCCCGCTGCGCCTGCATACAGCAGATTATTGCCCGTCCATACGTTTCGCAGCCGCTTGTTTTGAGTAATTTTTTCGAGCGTGGCAGTCAGTTCCCAGCCAGAAACCCTTGCTTTTTCTGATGCATCGCCATGGCGCAAACGATAGAGTGGAAAATGATCGCCAACTGTTTGGATGGTTTTTATATAGTCGCTTAGTGCATCACGTTCCGCCGGAAAATATTGTTCGAGTTGAGCAACAAAATTGTTGAAGCCTACCGCCTGAGGATATGATATTTGCTCGTCGCCAAAAGCTATACGGTCGAAACCGTCCGCATCAAAGGCTTTTAACTCGAGCTGATCCATGATACCGGCGTAACGAAAAATTTTATTGAGCGTATGGCCTTCTCCTAATCCACCGATATAATGAACGCAACTATCGAAAACTGTCTTATGCAGCGAAAATGTTTGCAGGCAGCCGCCTATCTGTTTATTCTTTTCCAGCACGCACACTTTCATGCCTTCGCGCGCCAGCATCACCGCACTGAGGAGACCAGCCAGTCCACTGCCTATTATGACTACATCATATTGTTGCAAACGTTTCAGTTTTGTAACAAAGAAAAAAAACGGTCGCGAAGATGCCTATTTTCTTTGCGACCGTTTTGCTATGAATTTCTGATTTTCTATTCCACGCCAGCCATCATCATCTCTTTGATGTCTTCCATAATGCGCTTGGCAATGTTGTTGGCAGTAGTTTCGCTGGTGCTTTCGGAGTAGATGCGAATGATGGGTTCTGTATTGGAGCTGCGCAAATGCACCCAATCCTTATCGAACTCTATTTTCAAACCATCTTCGGTATTGATGGGCTGCTTTTTGTACTTCTTCTTTATTTTTTCAAAAATCTGCTTCAGGTTTACTTCCTCGCCCAGTTCTATTTTGTTTTTCGAAATAAAGTAGTCGGGATAGGTACCGCGCAGGTTTTTCATGGTCTTACCTGTTTTGGCAAGATGGGTTAAAAACAAAGCAATACCGATCAGCGCATCGCGGCCATAGTGCAATTCGGGCACGATAATGCCTCCGTTGCCTTCACCACCGATCACGGCATCTGTCTCCTTCATTTTTTTCACCACGTTGACTTCCCCTACCGCACTCGGTGTATAGGTGCCCCCATGTTTTTCGGTAATGTCGCGCAGGGCTCTTGTGGAAGAAAGGTTAGAAACCGTATTTCCCTTTTTATTTTGCAATACATAATCGGCTACGGCTACCAGGGTATATTCTTCACCAAAAAGGCTGCCATCTTCGCACACAAAACAAAGACGGTCCACATCCGGATCTACTGCAATTCCGAGATGTGCATTCTGCTTTTCCACCACCTGGCAGAGTTCGCGAAGATTTTCCGGAAGTGGTTCAGGATTGTGAGCAAATTTGCCCGTCACCTCTTCGTTGATCACCAATACTTCATCTACGCCCAGCGCTTCGAGCAGCGGCGGAACGGCCAATGCGCCGGTAGAATTAATAGCATCCAAAACCACCTTATACTTCCTGGCCTTTATCGCGGCAACATCTACCAGCGGGTGTTTCAGAATTTCGTCAATATGCTTTTGGATATAATCTTCGCGGGTTGTCAATGAACCAAGTTTGTTGACCTCTGCAAACAAGCTTTCACCTTTTTCGGCGTTATCGAGTATCCACTGACCGTCTTCTGCGCTCAGGAACTCTCCTTCATGATTCAGCAACTTCAGCGCGTTCCACTCTTTAGGGTTATGACTGGCGGTGAGTATGATACCACCTGCAGCCTGCTCCGCTTTAACAGCTATTTCTACGGTAGGCGTTGTGCTCAGCCCCAGGTCAAGTACATTAAAGCCAAGCCCCTGCAAAGTAGCGACCACCAGGTTGCGCACCATCTCTCCGGAAATTCTTCCATCTCTGCCCACAACAATCAATCGCTCGTCCGTCTTCCGGGCTACCCAGGCTCCGTAAGCGGTGGTAAACTTTACAACGTCAATAGGTGTTAATGATGTTCCGGGCTTTCCTCCGATCGTGCCTCTGATGCCGGAAATAGATTTGATAAGTGCCATGTGCCTCAACTAAGATATTTACTGACGCGAAGATAAGCGGAAACCTTGCTGCTGAGATATTTTGTTTTTTACAGAAAACGAGTGGCCTAAGACCGGTAGAAAAGCGCTTATTACATATGCCCTTGGCTTCCATGGAAAAGTTTTAAGAAAATTCACGGGCAGCGGAGTACAGATATACTGGTGTATTTATTTAAATTGCCGCAAATAACATTCATCTATGTTTTCTTTTTCTCATTCTCGACTGCGCAAGTTGGTGCTGGGCGTCGCATGGGTCGCCATTTCGCCAGCTATAACCCTTGCACAAGATCTAAACTCTCCGCTGCCCAAAGATCCGAAAGTGATCAAAGGCAAGTTGTCTAACGGGCTTACTTATTACATCCGTCCGAACGCTAAACCCGAAAAGAAGGTAGAGCTGCGCCTTGCGGTAAACACGGGTTCCATTCTTGAAGCCGATGATCAGCAAGGTCTCGCGCACTTTATGGAACATATGAACTTCAACGGCACAAAGAACTTCCAGAAAAACGACCTGGTAAGCTACCTGCAATCCATAGGCGTGCAGTTTGGTGCCGACCTCAATGCCTATACCAGCTTTGATGAAACGGTATATATTCTGCCTATTCCTACAGATAAAGCCGGGAACCTTGACAAAGGCTTTCAGATCATTGAAGACTGGGCGCATAATGCCCTGCTCACCAACAAAGACATAGATGATGAGCGTGGCGTGGTACTTGAAGAGAGCCGTATGGGCAAAGGTGCCGACGATAGAATGATGCAGAAGTACTTGCCCAGCCTGATGGTGGGATCGAAATATGCGAGCCGCCTGCCCATTGGTAAAGACGAAATCCTGAAGTCGTTTAAATACGATGCTATACGCCGATATTATACAGACTGGTACAGACCTAATCTTCAGGCAGTAGCCATAGTGGGAGATATCGACTCGGCTACGGCAATGATGTATATCAACAAGCATTTTGCTGCATTGAAAAACAACCCGAAGGCACCGGAACGCAAGACCTTTGACGTACCCGCACGCACGAAGCCTGAGGCTATGGTGCTGACCGATAAGGAAGCGACCAACTATCAGTTACAGCTTTTCTTCCCCCCTGTAAAATCGGCTCCGCAAACTACGCTTGGAGACTACAAGCATTCTATAGAAAGGCAGTTGGTTACGATGATGATCAACCGCAGGCTTGCCGACCTGGCCAAGAGCGCCAATCCTCCTTTCCCATTTGCCGGCGTAAGCTATGGCGAAGAATGGGTACGGGGTTATGAAAATTTTTCTGTGTTCGCATTGTTTGGTGCCGAGGGCCCGCAAAAGGCTTTGAGCGCAGTAACTGCTGAGCTGGCACGTGCAAAGCAATATGGCTTCAACGCATCCGAGCTCGATCTTGCGAAAAAGAACCTGATGTCGCGCATAGAAAAAGCTTACAACGAGCGTAACACTACCGAAAGCGGTGACTATGTAATGGAGTATGTAAGAAACTTCCTCAATGCAGAGCCCATCCCCGGCATCGAAAACGAATATGAATACCACAAAAAACTATTGCCCGGCATACAGTTGAGCGACCTTAACGAACTGCCTAAAAAATGGATGGCCAATCCGAACACGTTTACGCTGGTAACCGGGCCTGAAAATGGTGACACAAAACTGCCCGACAATGCAACCATGCTGGCAATGACGCAGAAAGGCTTCCAACAGCAGGTACAGCCGCTGGAAGAGAAAAAGGTAGCTTCTACGCTCATAGCAAAAGCACCGGTAGCAGGCAAGGTGGTATCGCAGCAGGAAGATAAAGATCTGGGAACTACAACCTACACGTTGAGCAATGGTGTGAAGATCACCCTGAAGACCACCGACTTCAAAAGCGACGAAATACTCATGAGCGCGGTGAAAAAAGGTGGTACCAACAACTACGGCGTAGAAGACAAAAGCAATGCAAAATATGCGGTGCAAGTGGCCAATGCAATGGGCTTTGGCGAGTTTACGCCGAGCGATCTTGAGAAGGCTACCGCCGGCAAACCGGTTAGGGTACGCATGGGTATGGATAACATACAGGACAACATAGAAGGATCGAGCAACGTAAAGGATTTTGAAACCATGCTGCAGTTGCTGCATCTCCACCTTACAGCACCGAGAACGGACGAAGCGCTGTTCAAAGCCTACGTTGATAAACAAAAAACACAGATCCAGTTCCTTACACAGAACCCGCAGATCAAGTTTTTCGACACTTCAATCACCACCCTGTACAAAAATAATCCGCTGGCACCTGTTCCTTTTCCCAAGGCTCAGGATTTTGAAGAGCTGAAGATGCAGCGTGCGCTGGACATCTATAAGAACGAATACGCCAACGCCGATGGCTACCATTTCTTCTTCGTAGGAAATATTGATCCGAAAACGGCTTTGCCGCTTATCGAAACTTACATCGGTAGCATACCTTCCAACAACAAAGCACCTGAGTTCAGAGACAATGGTGTTCGTCCCGTTCCTGGTTCGCTCAATGTGAAAAAAGGAAAGGAAAAACAGTCTTTCATTTTTGCTTTATACAATGGTGAAACTCCTTATAGCGAAGAGTTCAAAATGCACGCCGAAGCCGTTGCCGAAGTGCTCAACATCAAAGTGATCGAAGAACTGCGCGAAAAACTCGGCTCTATTTATTCCGGCGGATACTTTGCCCGTGTTACTAAATATCCTTATGCACACTACAGTGTAGGAATGCAGTTGCCCTGTGGTCCTGAGAATGTAGATAAACTGCTGGCTGCTGCAAACGAGGAGATCAAGGCACTGAAAGAAAAAGGTCCTGATCAGAAAGATGTGGACAAGGTAAAAAACCAGTGGAAAGAAGCACACCGCACGGAAGTGAAGGAAAATAAGTATTGGACGAATGCTCTGGCAGAAGTTCTCTTCTGGGGGACAGACAAGAACACGGTTCTTCAGTATGATGAGCAGGTGGATAAGCTAACTCCTGGCGATATACAGAAAGCTGCTAACAAAATGTTTACCGGTAAAAACGGCTTCGTGTCCGTGCTCTATCCGGAAGACTACAGCACCGACAAACCAAGAAGTTCCAACTAATCTTATCATTTTTTACCATGACCGGAAGCCGTCCTCAGGGATGGCTTTCGTTTTTTTTAAAAGACCGGAAGAAACGTTACGGGCATCTGCCGGATAGGAGTAATTTCGTCAAAGGCATAATATTTTGACCAGCACAAACTTAATATGGAAGACCTCGAGATCATTGTAGAAACAGCAAAGAACAGTACGGTAAAATATGTATGGAACGAACAACGGCAGATACTGATGTTTAAGAAATGTATGCCTGCAGGCTTTGTATTTCCCTTCAATTTCGGCATGGTGCCAGGTACCTGCGCTGAAGACGACGATCCGCTGGATGTATTGCTGCTGATGCAGGAACCCGTAGTGCCGGGTAGCTTTGTAAGTGTGCGCCTGATTGGTGCACTGAAGGCCATGCAAAAGCAAGAGCATGCTTATCGCAACGACCGGCTTATCGCCGTAGAAAATACTTGTCCTGTATTTGGCCATTACCATAGCGCAACCGAGCTTACAGAGGCACTCCGCAAAAAGATAGAAGACTTTTTCCGTGCCTATAACCTGGTGCAGGGAAAAGAGTTCACGCCACTCGGCTGGTGCGATGGACCGGAAGCCCGGGAATTAATTGAGCAGTGCAAAAAATGAAAAAGCGCCGCTCAACAGGAGACGACGCTTACTTCGTGTACTTACCAAATATGCTAAGATGCCGGTTGGAGGGCCTCGCGAATGCGACCTTCCACCTCATCCATCAACTCAGGATTATCCAATAAAAACTGCTTAACGGCATCCCGTCCCTGACCGATCTTGTTTTCTCCGTAGCTAAACCAGCTTCCGCTTTTATTGATGATGCCTAATTCAACACCCATATCTATCACCTCGCCCACTTTGCTGATGCCTTCGCCAAACATGATATCGAATTCCACCTGACGAAATGGTGGCGCTACCTTGTTTTTCACCACTTTCACCCGCGTGCGGTTTCCACTGGCGGTATCACCATCTTTGATCTGGCTGATACGCCGGATGTCTAAACGAACCGAAGCGTAAAACTTCAGCGCATTACCCCCGGTGGTCGTTTCCGGATTTCCAAACATCACACCGATCTTTTCCCGTAGCTGATTAATAAATATACAGATGGTATTGGTGCGGTTGATGGTAGCGGTAAGTTTCCGCAACGCCTGAGACATCAGTCGGGCTTGTAATCCCATTTTGCTGTCGCCCATCTCGCCTTCCAGCTCGCCCTTGGGCACCAGGGCCGCAACAGAATCCACCACTACAACGTCCACAGCGCCGGAGGAGATGAGACGGTCGGCAATCTCAAGCGCCTGCTCACCATAGTCGGGTTGCGATATGATGAGATTATCTACATCCACACCGAGTTTACGCGCATAGCTGGCATCAAAAGCATGTTCTGCATCAATGATGGCACAGATACCTCCTTTCTTTTGAGCCTCGGCTATGGTATGAATAGCTATCGTGGTTTTACCAGAAGACTCCGGACCATAGATCTCAATCACACGACCTCTCGGAAATCCGCCCACACCCAAAGCCACATCCAGGCCCAGCGAGCCCGTACTTACTACGTCAATCTTGTCCTGCTGCTTATCGCCCAGCATCATCACTGAGCCCTTTCCATAGTCTTTCTCGATCTTATCCAGAGCGAGTTTCAACACCTTAAGTTTGTCTTCTACTGCTGCCATTTTATGTGTGATTTATTTTTTACGCAAACCGCTTTACCAAAGTTAATATCGCCTTTTCAAAGCATAACCAAATGTTTTTCACATGAGTCGGAAAACTCCGCCGCTCACCACAAAACACTATAAGTGTCAAATGTAAGACATTATTGATGGTTTTTTTCATCCGCGGAAAAATAATTTTTTACGTCCGGATAGGTTACGGAAATATCCACCCGTCAGCATTCTTCGGAAAGAACGCTTTGTTTAAAACCGGCAATCAATTTTTTCATTTCTTTGAGCTCTTTGATCCTGGCTTCTATCGACAAAAGCTTTTCGTCGAGCACCTTGAGCTTTTCCGGTGTTGTAATCTGGTCGTTAAACCACACGTCTATGAGCCGGCCGATCTCACCTATCGTAAATCCTATAGACTTGGCGTCCCTAATCAGCAACAAGCGCTCCACGGTTTCTTCGTCATAATCCAGATAGTTATTTCGTTCACCCGGAGCCTTCCTTCTGCCTTTGATCAGGCCCGACCTTTCGTAAAAACGGATGGTATGAATACTCACTCCCGATCGCTTCGATAATGCACCAATCTGCATGGAAATAAAATTTTAACAAAAATAGTGAAAGTATAGACTATGCTCTACTGTTGTCCGTTTCTCATCTTTCCTTCACTTTTGAAAAAAAATATACGCTAATGGCAACAGCATTGATTACCGGAGCATCCGGCGGAATAGGTTGGGAACTAGCAAACATCCATGCATCAAAGGGCGACGACCTTGTTCTGATTGCGAGGAATGCTGCTAAGCTCAAAGAACTCAAAACCAGGCTGGAACAGGAGCACCATGTAAATGTGTATATCCTTCCGAAAGACCTCTCCTGCAAAGAAGCACCGTGGGAGATTTATCAGGAGACCCTTGCAAACAACATCCGGGTGGATTACCTCATCAACAATGCGGGCTTTGGTGATTTTGGAATGTTTATCGAAACCGACTGGACTAAGGAAGCGCAGATGATTCAGGTAAACGTGACGGCATTGACTGAGCTTACCAAATACTATGTACAAGATATGGCGGCCCGCCGAAGTGGAAAGATCATGAATGTAGCTTCTACCGCTGCTTTTCAGCCCGGCCCTACCATGGCGGTTTACTACGCCACAAAAGCCTTTGTCCTTAGTTTTTCAGAAGCGCTCCATAATGAAGTGGAAACACTTGGCGTTACCGTGACGGCACTCTGTCCGGGTGCTACAGAAAGCGGATTTCAGGCGGCGGCAGCCATGGAAGAAAGCGCACTCGTAAAAGGAAAAAAGCTGCCTTCGGCCGCCGAGGTGGCCAAATTTGGCTACAAAGCCATGATGGCAGGCAGGGCTGTAGCGATTCATGGGTTTATGAACCGGCTCATGGCAAACGCCGTACGCTTCCTTCCGCGCGGCATGGTGGTAAACATCACCCGTAAAATACAGGACCGTGCCTGATAAAACCGTAACATCGCAACCTTCGGAAGACAGAAAAAAGCGCGCTGCATGACGTACAACTGCCGGTCAAAATAGCTTGCACATCTTTGAGTTTCAGTTTCCCCGCTTTACTTTTAGAGCATGCAACGATTTACCGGTTTGATAGGCGTGGTATTGATTTTGGGCATTGCCTTCCTTTTTTCCAACAATAAGAAAAGAATCAATTACCGTTTGGTGGTAAGCGGTCTGTTGCTACAAACCCTTATCGGTTTTCTTGTGTTTAAGGTGCCGGTCATCAATAAGTTTTTCACCTTTTTAGGACGAGGCATGGAAAAAATTGAGGGCTTTGCGAAAGAGGGGGTAAACTTCGTGTATGGAGGAATTGGCGCCTATGATTTTACGGGCAGCATTACCAACTTCAGAAATCCGGGGACTTTTGTTTTTGCGTTTAATATCACCGCAACGATCATTCTGGTCACCGTTTTGGTAGCCGTGCTTTATTACATCGGGCTGATGCAGCGCATCGTTTCCCTTATTGCCCGGATGATGAACTGGGTAATGCGCGTAAGCGGCGCGGAGGCACTCAGCAATGTAGCCAGCGCATTTGTTGGTCAAATAGAAGCGCAGGTCATGATACGTCCTTATCTGCCTACTATGACCCGAAGCGAACTGCTTGCATCCATGAGTGGCAGTCTGGCCTGTATAGCCGGCGGCATACTAATCGTCTATGCCAATATGGGACTGCGGGCCGGACTGAACATTACCCCGCAGCTTATTGCAGCAAGTCTGATGGCGGCACCCGGAGCCCTGGTCATTGCCAAAATCGTTTATCCTGAAACGGAGGAATCGCACACCATGGGAAAGGTAAAACTGGATGTAAAGAGCGGATATAGCAACCTGATCGATGCCATCAGTCATGGCGCTTCAGACGGGTTTAAGATCGCGATGAATGTAATCGCGATGCTGATCGGCTTTATAGCGCTCATAGCTTTGCTCGACTGGTCTCTTCTGAAAATTGGCCATCTTTTCAATCCAGGTTTTGACCTCTCGCTCAACTATATTTTTTCCCGTATCTTCTACCCCTTTGCCTGGGCCATGGGCATACCTTCTTCAGATGTGAACAATGCGGCCACTCTGCTGGGACAGAAGATAACGATCAATGAATTTGTAGCTTTTAGCAGCCTTACCACCCAGGCGGTACCGATACTCACGCCAAAAGGACTTACAATCGTAACGGTTGCCATTTGCGGCTTCGCCAATTTCAGTAGCGTAGGGATGCAGATTGGCGGCATCGGGGCCCTCGTTCCCGAACGGCGTACGGACCTCGCCAGGCTGGGCATGAAAGCCTTGCTGTGCGGTACCCTGGCCTCCTACCTTAGCGCAACGATTGCCGGTATGCTGTTTTGAACCTAATCGCGGATATTCAGTTTATCGAGAATAAGCTCTAAAGGACAAAAGCCGGTAAACGTGGACTGGATAAGGTTTACGCCTACAAAGGCTGTAAGCCAAAGCCATTGAACATTGACAAACACGGCAAGCGAAATGCTAAGCAAGACCATAAGGCCGGCTACTCTTCTTACAATTTTTTCTCTCATAACTGATCATTAATAAAGGTGGCATCCTCTACCGCAATCTTAAATCCCCGAAGTGGAAAAGAGCGATCGCCGGATTCATTATACTGACGGATATTCTGCAGGGCCTTATTCGTTTTCTCTTCGTTGCAGAAACTAAAAAAGAGCAAAGAATCAAACCGCTCATGACCAGCGCTAAACCAATGGTCGCGCAGATCTTCAGGAGGATCTTCTTTAAAACCGGTAATATCGGTCATGCTGAAAATAAAGATCCCGGATTGATGCAGCAGATGAATAACGTCTTTTTTGCTTTCCTGAACACAGGTTATTACGAGTAATTTCATTGTATTGATTTTAAACAGCGGGCAGCCCTCAAGCAAGACTGCCCGCCCTTGTTACTTAACTTTATTCTTCATCATCTTATGGTAGAGCAGCGGCACTACAAGTAGGGTAAGGAAGGTAGAAGTTATCGTTCCGCCCATAAGGGAAATAGCCAGCCCCTGAAAAATGGGATCAAAGAGAATAATGACTGCCCCCAGTGCTACAGCGCCGGCAGTAAGCAGGATCGGCGTAGTACGCACTGCACCTGCTTCGATCACCGCCTGATTGAGCGGTATGCCTTCTCTTAGCCTTATATTGATAAAGTCAATCAACAGAATGGAGTTACGCACCATCACCCCTGCCAGCGCAATAAAACCAATCATAGAAGTAGCCGTGAAATAAGCACCCATCAGCCAGTGTCCCAGCACAATACCTACCAATGACAAGGGTATTGCTGCAAGCATAATCACGGGTACTTTAAAATCCTGAAACCAACCTACGATGAGCATGTAAATGATGATGATAACCGCCGCGAACGCTATGCCCAGATCGCGAAACACCTCGTAAGTGATCTGCCATTCGCCATCCCATTTCAAAGTATAGTCGTCTTCAAACTCGGGTTGTTGCGTGTATTCTTCCGTTACAGAATATCCCGCCGGTAGTTTCAGTTTTTTAAGGCTGTCGGATATTTTAGAAATGGCATAGAAAGGACTTTCCAGCGTACCTGCCACATCAGCAAGCACATATACGACCTGCTTCTGGTTTTTGCGGTAGATGCTCTTTTCACGTACCTGCCTTTTTATCGTAACCAGATCGCGGATAGGCACTGAATTGCCTTGCATACTGGTGACGTTAAGCGCCAGAACATCTTCAATACTTGCCTTTTCCGCATCGCTGAGTTGTAGCCTTATAGCTGTCTGTTTATAAGCCTGAGGTTCGTATATATTTCCCGCTGTCATTCCGGACAAAGCACCGTTGATGGTAGCCGTGATCTGCATCGGTGCCACGCCATGCTGCATAGCTTTTTGCTTGTCAATTTCCAGCAGATATTCCGGTTGGTCGTCTTCCACCATCCAGTCCACGTCCACTACGTCGCCGGTATGTTTAAAAATCTCCTTCAACTGTCCGGCAATGCTCAACTGCTGTTGCGCATCCGGGCCATATACCTCAGCTACGAGCGTGGAGAGCACCGGAGGGCCGGGTGGCACTTCAACAATCTTCACATTCGCATGATACCTCTTCGCAATTTCCTGTATTGGAGCACGCATCCCGCGGGCGATCTCGTGACTCTGAGCATGACGCTCCTCCTTATCAACCAGGTTAACCTGTATATCGGCTACATGATCGCCACGGCGCAGATCGTAGTGACGCACCAGCCCATTGAAACTAATCGGGGCCGAAGTACCAATGTACTCCTGATAGTCCTTCACCAGAGGCTGCGTGGCAATGTAACCGGCAATATCATGCGCCACCGCCTGTGTCTTTTCGAGCGGCGTACCTTCCGGCATATCAATGACAATCTGAAACTCATTTTTATTGTCAAAGGGTAGCATTTTAACTGCAACCGTTTTGGTATAAAAAAGCGCGAGCGATCCGATCAGGATGACCACCGTACCCAGGATGAAGGCGTACCTTTTGGTGCGGGATTGCAGCAGGGGCTGAATAAAGGCGAGATACAATTTGTAAATCCGGGTCTCTTCCAACACAAAGTGTTTATCGTCCTTATGCTCGTGACCATGCTTTTCTTTTTCGCGCAGAAATATATACCCGAGATAGGGCGTCAGTGTCAGGGCCACAATAAGGGAAAGCATCATGGCAATAGAAGCGCCAATGGGCATCGGGCTCATATAAGGGCCCATCAGGCCAGAGACAAATGCCATGGGCAAGACTGCGGCAATCACAGTAAAGGTGGCCAGTATGGTAGGATTGCCCACCTCATTGATGGCGAAAATGGCTGCCTGCAAAGGCGGTAACCGCTTCATCTTGAAATGCCGGTGCATATTTTCGGCAATGATGATGGAGTCGTCCACAACAATACCCGTGATGAAAACGAGCGCAAACAGCGTAATTCGATTCAGCGTATAATCGAGGAAGTAGTAGCTGAACAAGGTAAGGGCGAAGGTTACCGGCACCGATAGAAACACTACCAGCCCGCCGCGCCAGCCCATAGCCAACATAACAAACAACGTAACGACTACAATCGCTATGAACAGGTGTAGTAGAAGTTCCGACACCTTATGCGAGGCGGTTTCGCCGTAGTTTCTCGTAATGCTGAGCTGAACATCCGAGGGCAGAAGGCTCTTTTCGATATGTTCTACTTTTTTCAAAATCCGTTCACTGAGCTTCATGGCATCAGCACCTTTCTTTTTTGAAACCGAAAGGGTTACCGCGGGGTAGCTCGACTTATATTTTCCGGCCATCGCCTGGTCAGCCTTTCCATACCCGAAGGTTACATATTGCGCCGGCGTCTGCGGCCCTTCCTGCACAGTTGCTACCTGTTTCAGATAGACCGGTTGTTGTTCGTTGATGCCGACTACCACCTGCTGAACGTCTTCTGCACCCGACAAAAAATTGCCGGTCTGAACAGCATAAGCCGTATCATTTTGCAGCAACGTGCCGCCGGGCAATTGACTATTACTGGCCTGCAGTGCTTTATTGACAGCCAGCAGGTCTATATGCAGCCGCGCCATCTTTGCCCGGTCGAGGATCACCTTAAGTTCGCGACTTCTTCCACCCAGAATATTAATATCAGCGACGTCGGGAATTTTTTTGATCTCGTTCGTCAGTTCTTCGCCCATTTGCCTGAGCTGAAAATCATCATACCGTTCGCTCCACAAAGTCAGGCCCAATACGGGCACATCGTCGATAGCGCGGGTTTTGATCATGGGCATGGTAACACCCTGCGGCATCCTGTCCATGTTTTTCATCAGTTCGCTGTAGAGCTTCACGAGGGATCGTTCTATATCCTCTCCCACATAGAACTGTACAATCAGCATCACCTGCCCCTTCATAGAAGTGGAGTACACATACTCTACCCCCTTAATGTTGGAGATGATCTTTTCCATAGGTGCCGCCACCTTGGTTTCCACTTCTTTGGGCGAAGCACCCGGGTAGCCGATAAAAATGTCGGCCATAGGCACCTGTATCTGCGGCTCTTCTTCGCGGGGGATGAGCAGCGTACTGTAACCTCCTATCAGCAGGAAGGCTACCATCAGTAAAATAGTCAGCTTCGATTGTAAAAAAGCCTTGGCAATATTTCCCGAAAATCCTTTTTCCATCAGTTTGGTCTTTGATCTTTAATTTGATTGAGGCTTGCTTAAAGACTTCCTGCATTCTTTAGCGTAACGGGCGCTCCATTGTAGAGCTTGCCATCATATTGCACAATGAATTTTTCACCCTTGTCGAGACCGGACAGTACCTCCACCTCATTTCCCTGCTCCTTGCCCAGGCGCACCCAGCGTAGCAGTGCGGTATTATCGTGGCTAATGGTGTAGATACCGGCAAGTTCGTTCCGGCGCACGATGCTACTCAACGGTACCATTACTGCATCCTGTGTGTGCGCCAGCCCTTCCGGCGCAGCGATGCTGATCTGTGCAAACATTCCGGCATAGAGGTCTTTTTGATCGGCAGCAGGTATAGAAATCCTAACCGGGTATTGTCCTCCGGAATACTGTGATGAGGCACTCACTTCGGTTACCGTTCCCTTCACTACCTTTCGCGCAGCGGCAATGGTGATGAGTGCGGCCGTACCCGGTTTCAGCGCTGCAATATCAGCTTCCTGAACTGAGGCAGAAATCCGCAGACTGCCCTTCCCTTCGATGGCTACCACGGGCATGCCCGGTGAAGCCATATTGCCGACGTCCATCATTTTTTGGGTCACCACACCGCTGAAGGGCGCACGGACATTGGTATAGCTCATCTGTGCCTCTACCTCATTTCTCATTTGTCTTGCAGCCTGCAACGCTGCTTTGGCGCCATTGTACTGTAGTGCCATGTTCTCCAGCTCTTTTGCCGAAGCACTTTGATTTTTAAAAAGAGTTTTATATCGCTCGTAGTCTTTCTCGGCATTCTGAAAAGCAGCATCTGCCTGTGCAATTGCAGCTTCGGTCTGCGCTTTTTTAGCGGCTATGTCTGCACTGCTAATCGAGAAAAGCAACTGCCCCTCTTTTACGGCATCGCCCACTCTCACGTGTACGCCAGTGATATATCCCATCATGCGGGTGCTGATCATGGCCGATTGTGTGGCTTCCACCTGACCATTGGCTACGATGCCCGCACCGGCTGAACCGGATGGCGTAGCCACAACCACGGGTATGGGCTTGTCATTGTTCTTAATGGCTTTTGTTTCGTCGTCTCCCGAACAAGCGGCAAAGAAAACTGCCATTGCTGCGGCTGCAAATCCAGTCCGCGTAAATTGGTTCTTTATCATGGGGTACTTTTTTTTAAGGATGATTTTTTGTGAGAAATTCCAGATAGATCAATGCACTGTTCTTTTCAAAAACAGCCTGCGCATAGGCTAAGCGCTGTTGTGAAAGCTGTGTCTGCGCCATCAGCAGATCGGTGGTGCTAACCAGGCCCTGTTCATGACGGTTGCGTGTGATGCGCAATGCCTCCATTGCCTGATTGACCGCCTCCTGCTGTTGATTGATCTTATAGCGCGCATCTTTAAGCTGGCGCAGCGCTTTCGAAATCTCGACGCGGCTTTGTTCTTTCGTTTGTTCCAACTCTTCAGCGAGCTTATCGCGCTCATACCTGCGGCTTTTCACTTTTTGATGCAAATCGCCCCGAAACAGATCCCACGACAATTGCGCACCCGCGAGATAACCATTTCCATAAAACCCGAAAGCGCGATCGTCGTGCAACTGATAATCTGCAAAGGCATTGAGACGAGGCAGATAATTCATTCGTTCGCTTTTCAACATTTCGTTATATGCCCCCACAGCAGATTCCATAGCACGGATATCAGCCCGCGACTCCGGCAACACCACCTCATCAGCGGGCACATCTGCAAACACCGCCGTATCTGGCTGATAGGTGCTTCCTGCGGGACGATTCATCAAAACACTCAGAAAATCGGAAGCATTGTTGATATTGGATTGAGCCTCTGCGAGCTGTGTTTCGACGGTCTTCAGATGGACTTCAGTATTCAGAAAGTCGGACTGCTGCAGCATGCCAAGATCATAACGGTCTTTGATAAACTTGCGGGCCGACTGTGCGGTCACGAGCGCTTCTTCCATTACCGCCTTCATATCCCAACTAAGCTGCAGTTGGAGATAAGACTGCTGCACCTGCCATACAACAAACTCTTCCGTACGCATTCTTTTGTAGCGATACAGTGCTACCTGTTTCGCAGCGGCGCGTCGGGCATACAACATATCCATGTTGAGCAGGGGCTGTTGCACCGAAAACTTTGTCATAAAGTCGGGGTGGTCCTCCGGATTATTTAATCCTGCAGGGTCAAAGTCCATTGCAGAAATACGTTGCTGCTGCAGCTTAAAGCCAAAAGCATTCAACGGATTGTTGGTCGTGAACGCAGTGTAGGAGACGTTCACCTGTGGCATAAACACCGCATTCGTTTGTTTGTAACCCGCCTTTGCAACCTGCTCATCCAGCTTTGCGATAAGGATGTTCCGGTTTTGCTGAGTGGCTCTGTTGAGTGCGTCATCAAGCCTCAGGCGCTCAACGCTTTGTTGTGCAAGAGCCGGATAAACAGCGCAGAAGTAAAGTGCGGACAGCAGGACCCATAACTTTCCTTGCTTCGATTGGTCTTCAGACATGCTATTGAAAAATTTGTGCGCAAAAATATTTTCGGGCATTGCCCTTATGCGTGACATTAATCACAGCACCACCCCAACAGGGAGGCTATTTGCCTATTGATATTCATGATACCGGACAACCTGGAGATCAAAACCGTTTCGGAACTTCGCCTCCAAACATCAAGACATATGAAAGCGTTTTGGAACAACCGCTTTACAGAACATACTGCGGTTTACGGAGAAGAGCCCAACCAGTTTTTCAAAGACTTTTTAGACGCACAACCGATGGCGGGCAGCATGCTGTTGCCGGCCGAAGGGCAAGGCAGAAATGCTATCTATGCAGCAAAAAAAGGCTGGCAGGTTGATGCATTTGATTTTAGCGAAGCGGCTCAAAAAACTACCCTGGACCGGGCAAAGCGCGAAGGAGTTTCTGTGCATTATGAAGTCACAGACATAGGAACATTCCGTGCCCATCGTCAGTACGACTGCATAGCATTGATTTTTGTACACCAGCCGGAAAGCTTACGCAAATCCTTTCATCAGGAACTCGTGCAGGCGCTAAAGCCGGGCGGTTGGCTGGTGGCAGAGGTGTATAGCAAAAGCCAGATTCATAATAACACAGGTGGACCACAGGACCTGGCGATGCTCTATGACGTTGCTACTTTTAGAAGCGATTTTGAAGGATTCAACTTCCTGACCCTTGAGGAACTACATACCGACATCAGCGAAGGGATTTTTCACAGTGGCATGTCTGATGTAGTACGTTGTGTAGCGCGTAAACCGATGTAAATCTCAGTCCCTATTCACTTCGCGTATGTAAAAATACAGGTCCGTGTTTTAGTCCGTTAGGAGATGCGCTTCCGTGCAGCGAGCGACGGAAATAGGTTGCTTCCGAATTTTTCTTTTTCGTCTGTTTTTTTACGGCGCGGTTTTTTTACCCCTTCCGGCATTGGAAAACTATCTAAAATCAAATTGACAATGGCAAGTATTGAAGGTAAAAAAGTAGCGCTGCTTACAGAACAAGGCTTTGAAGAAGTGGAACTTACATCACCGATGCAGGCCCTGAAGGACGCGGGTGCAACGGTTCATGTAATTTCTCCCAATGCAGGAAAAGTAAAGGGCTGGAACCACACGGACTGGGGCAAAGAAGTGCCTGTAGATAAGGTGCTCGATGAAGCCAACCCGGCAGAATATGATATGCTCATGTTGCCCGGAGGGGTGATGAACCCCGACAAGCTTCGTCAGAACAGTAAGGCAGTGGCATTTGCCCAGCATTTTCTTGAGACGGGTAAACCCCTTGCGGCTATTTGCCACGGACCGCAACTACTCATTGAAACAGGGCTGATCGATGGAAGAAAAATGACCTCCTACCCTTCGCTGCGCACCGATCTGGAGAATGCAGGTGTGCAGTGGGAAGACAAGGAAGTGATCGTGGATCATGGACTGGTAACGAGCAGAAAGCCGGACGATCTGGAAGCCTTCAACAAAAAAATGCTGGAAGAACTTCGCGAAGGGCAACACCAGCCTCAATAAAACCCCGGGGTGGCCTGAACCAACAGGCCACTCTATTTTTCTAAAAATATCCAAAGTACATTCTGGAATACGTTGCGTATTCGATGTTCAGTTCATCTCCCACTTCAAGCCTTCTATAATCGGGCTCACTCACTTCTATGCTTAACCTAACCGCCGAGCTGAGATAAAAAAAATAAGCGTTGTTCACGGGCATATATTGTTTGCGGGTGATAAACACTCGTTCTACAGTCTTCGTTGCATACTTCAGATCTAATTGCACCCGGCGAAGGTTGTGATAATATCCCCAGTAAATGCCTGCAGCCGAAAAGCAAAGCAAAAACACAACGCCGATAAAATAGTGAAACAGAGAAAAAGGATTTTCCTGCCCTCCCAGCGCCCGAAACCAGGCCACAATAAAGGGACAGAGAAAGCACAGGACCATAAAAACGCGAATGATCTTGTAGGTCTGCCGGCGTTCTTTTTCTTCACGGCGCCGGAGAAAGGCCAGTTCATCGTTGTTGAGCGACTCCTGATATTTTACGACTTCAATCGTCATACTACGCCTTTAATTCAACGCCGTAAACCGCCGAATATTTTTGCCGGGCATAATGTAAAAAGCAGGAAACGTCCAGACCTTTCCCGGTGACGCGCGCACAGAGTTCTTCGCTGCGGTAACGTCGGCCATACTGATGTATATGGATACGCAACCATTGTAGAAGAGTTGAGAAATTGCCCAAAGCCACCTGTTCTTTTAGATTCGGAAGGTCTTTCTCTGCCTGCTCATAAAACTGCGCGGCATAGAAACTGCCCAGAGAATAAGTGGGGAAATAGCCAAAGCTGCCGTGGCTCCAGTGCACATCCTGCAACACACCACTCAGATCATCTTTTGCCGCTATACCAAGGTATTTGTGATAATATTCGTTCCACACACCTGAAAGATCGCGTGGATGAAGTACTCCCTCCAGCAAAGCCTTTTCGATTTCGTAGCGAATCATCACATGAAAATGATAGGTAAGTTCGTCAGCTTCAGTGCGTATAAGAGAAGGGGCAACTTTGTTGGAAGCCTTAAAAAATTCTGTAGCCGAAACATTAGCTAAAGCATCAGAGAAAACGCCCTGGAGGATCGGGAAGAAATGCTGCCAGAAACTGAGACCCCGCCCCAGACAATTTTCCCAAAGCCTTGATTGCGACTCGTGGATGGAAAGCGAAGCAGCAGCGCCCAGCGGCAGTCCATATTGTTCCTCCGGAAGTCCTTGCTCATATAAGGCATGGCCGCCTTCGTGTATCGAGCTCCAGAGAAGTGAAGCAAGATTTGTTTCGTCCACCCTGGTGGTGACACGTACATCGGTGGGTGCAAACGAAGTAGTGAACGGATGCTCGGAATAATCCTGCCGGCCGGCATCGAGATCATAGCCCATCTGCGCCAGTACTTTCACGGAAAACTCAAATTGTTTCTCCCGCGCGTAGTGTCGGAAAAAAAACTGATCATCCACCTGCGGAGCCGCCGCAATCTGTCCAAGCAAAGGCGGCAACTGCTGACGCAACTCCTCAAAAACAGGATCGAGCATCGTTACAGTGGCGCCCTTTTCATAATCGTCGAGCAAGGCGTCGTAAGGATGCTGCGGGTAACCGTACAAGTCGGACTGCTGCCTTTTAAGGGCAATCATACGCTCCAACTCCGGCACATACACGGCAAAGTCGTTATCTCGCCTTGCCTTAATCCATGCACCATAACTCCTGCTGGTTTGTTCTGTCAAGGTCTCAACGAAAGCTGCTGAGAGTTTCTTTCCTTTCTGGTAATCTTCGAGGCTCAACATTACATTGCTCCGTGCAACGTCTTGAAGATCTTCTCTGCCGGCAAGTTCCTGCAGGAGGGTGCCATATAGCTCGCTGGTCAGCAGTTCGTGCGCCTGAGTAGCCAGAGTGGCCAGTTGGCGACCGCGGTGAGCAAATCCTTTTTGCGGCATATATACTTCCTGATCCCAGCCGAGCACGGCAGCGGCATTGTTGAAGTCGGCCGCCTTTTGGGTAATGGATATATACTGCTCGTAAAGTTCGTTGGTGGTTCGCATGTTAACTATTTACTGCAACCGGAGCCATAGCCTTTTCGGGCTGCGCACGCGGCTTGCATCTGCATCATTGAAAAAAAATTATTCCTGCTGTGCCTCGAGGCGTTCCACTTTGGTAATACCCTGCAGGTTACCCAAGGCCTGGCACAGCGCATCAAGTTCCTCCCGGTCATGTACAAACACCATGATATTGCCTTCGAAAGTCCCATCGCGGGAGTCTATCGAAATAGAACGCATATTCATATTCAACTCGCCGGAGATAACATTGGTAATTTTCTGAATCACGCCCACATCGTCCAGACCGGTCAGTCGCACGCCGCTCAGGAACGATATTTCCTTGTTTTTCGCCCATTTGGTTTTCACGACTCTATGCCCATAGTTTGCGAGCAACTGGGCAGCATTGGGGCAATCGGTACGATGTATTTTCAGGCCTTCGCCAGAGGTAATGAACCCAAAGACATCATCGCCGGGAATAGGCTGACAGCATTGCGCCAGTTTGTATTTTATCCTGTCCGAACTCTCTCCGAAAATAATCAGCTCGGCACCCTTTGCTGGTTTATGATGCTTTACCTCATCTTCTGAAATAAGCGAGCGTGATTCGAGCTTAATCTCTTTGGCGGGCTGATGTAATTTGTCGCCGTGCACCGAAAAGTTTTTCAACTCTTTGAGATCAAGACTCCCTACGGCCACAGCATAAAAAAGATCGAGTGGAGAAGGTTTTTTAAAATAAACGCAGAGTTCGTTCACATTATGTTGCGACAGCGGCACGTTCATATGGTCGAGCTTGCGCTGTAATACCGCTTTCCCATCGTCTCCTATCTTCCGCTTTTCTTCTTTGAGGTAATATTTTATCCGGGATTTCGCTTTGGCTGTAGTCACAAAGCCCAGCCAGTCTTCCGAAGGTTTTTGCTTGGAAGACGTGATGATCTCCACCTGATCTCCACTTTTCAACTGATGGCTGATGGGCACGAGCCGGTAATTTACCTTGGCGCCAATACAGCGTGCGCCCAGCTCAGAGTGAATATCGAAAGCGAAGTCGAGGGCCGTTGCGCCTTTCGGCAGCACCCGCATATCTCCCTTCGGAGTATAGATATAAATTTCTTCGGTGAAAAGATCAAGCTTAAAATCCTGAAGGAAATCGAGTGTATCTGTATCCGGATTCGTCAAAATATCCCGCAGATGCTGCAACCAGGAATCAAGCTTACTTTCCTGAGCCTGCGCGTTGCCTTCTTTATACTTCCAGTGCGCAGCAAGTCCTTTTTCGGCTATCTCGTTCATGCGGGCCGTGCGTATCTGCACTTCCACCCAGCGCCCTCCCGGCCCCATCACTGTGGTATGCAGCGCTTCATAGCCATTACCTTTGGGCACGCTGATCCAATCGCGCAGCCGGTCGGGGCTCGGACGATAAAAGTTGGTCACTATGGAGTACACCTTCCAGCAATCTTCTTTCTCTTTTTCAATAGCGGAGCTCAGGATGATCCGGATGGCAAAAAGATCAAAAACCTCTTCGAAAGAAACATGCTTCGTCCGCATCTTATTCCAGATGCTGTGTATGGCTTTGGGCCGGCCATAGATTTCGAAATCGAATCCGGAAGCCTGAAGCTCTTCTCTGATAGGCCGGATAAATTCATTGATATAGCGGCTTCGGTCGCGCTTGGTTTCCTTCAGCCCTTTCGCAATTTCCGTATAGACCTCCGGTTGCGTATACTTCAGCGCCAGATCCTCCAGTTCCGACTTGATTTCATAAAGGCCGAGTCTGTGCGCCAGAGGGCTGTAGATATAAGTCGTCTCCGAAGAAATTTTCAACTGCTTTTCTCTGCTCATACTATCGAGCGTCCGCATATTATGCAGTCTGTCGGCGAGCTTAATGAGGATTACCCGTGGATCGTCTGCGAGTGTCAGCAGTATTTTCCGAAAGTTTTCTGCCTGAACGGTGGTATCTGCTTTGAGATCCACAACGTTCGAAATCTTGGTGAGCCCGTCAATGATCTTTGCGAAAATGACACCGAACTCCTGCTCAATTTCTTCCAGCGTCACTTCGGTATCTTCTACCGTGTCGTGTAGCAATGCACAAATAGCAGAGGTAACGCCAAGGCCTATTTCCTCTACCACGATACGCGCTACGGCAATAGGATGCAGAATGTATGGCTCTCCCGATTTTCTGCGCATATCGCGGTGAGCTTCCACCGAAATTTCGAATGCGCGCCGTACAAGCCTCCTGTCGCCCTTTTTCAGTCTTTGCTTTAAAGCACGGAGCAAGGCACGATACTGGCGTAAGATGAGCTTTTTTTCTTCCTCTTCGTTCTTGTTGTATGTAGTCACAGTTGCTGTCGTCATAAATCGCTAAACCCAGCTTCAATTTACAACAAAAAAAACGCTTGGTCTCGTTAAAGAACAAGCGCTGTAATCAAGAGTTGCGAAAGGTGTGTCGGCCGTCAACAGTCCGGAACAATCAGGGGAAAAACTTATTCATCAACATATAATCAATACTGCCGCCCTGCGTATGACAGCCAATGCAGGCGCTGCCTTTGTTAGAAGCGGCCTCGGCGAGACTGCCTCCTTTATTTACATATCCCCATATCCACCCTCTGCTATCGGCCGCGGGATCGCCGCTGCGTTTCAGAAGCATGGCATACCGCTCCACCGTATTACTACTGGTCAATTCCTTTACGATGAATGATCCTTCCGGAAATTCAGCATCGGTCTTTACCATCCCGTTGCTGTCGAGCATGGTGGCCGCTATTGCATTGTAGCGCGTGCGAAGCCGTGCAAAGTTGTGCCCGCTTCCACTGCTCCTGTCGAGCCATACGTCTGATTTTTTATACCAGGTAAATCCCGTTGTCTGGTCTGCCATAGTAAGCAGCTCCTTGTCAATGCCTGAGGCCTCCTCGGCCTTTTTGCAGGATGCGATGGAAAGCAATAGGATGGCGATGAGGAATAGATGGTGCGTTCTTGTCATAATGGTCAGTTTTTTATAAAGTTAAGCAAGCCCGGCATTGGAAATACTCGTTGGCTATTTATTAATGCTCATTTGTAGCGGAATGAAATTCAATAGTATTTTTTTCCCTTGCACCTTGTGTTGCACAAAGAGCATTTCGACAAAAATGACAATCACCCCTCAACGCTGTGCATAGCTACCGATCTCCCGGTGGAAGCGGAAGAATTTCCGGCTCTGCAGGCAAGTATTCACCAGGGATTTGGGATTTACTACTCTGATCACCTTCGGCACTATGCTGGCGGAAAACCCTCCCGATTTTGACGGCGACCCGGGTATTCCCCCCTCATCGACGGTGGAGCTTCATTGTTGGTGGGTGCGGCTGCGATGTATGGAGCACGGAAGCTAAAGTGAAAAAAATAATATTACTGCATTTAAGACGTCCTTCATTCAATACTTCGGGACGAATAAGAGATCGCTTATCTGAAAGAAAAACTGTGTAGTCTTTAAAGTTTTCAAACCGCTCTCATGGGCTTTAAAGTCTCTGTCCAGCGGTGCAACTCGGCGAGCATGGTATCGGCAGATTTAGTCAGCATTTCGTCGGGCACGAACAGCCCTTCCTCATTGATATACTTCGTGAAAAACGGAATGTTTACCTGTTCTGCCAGGGGCATCATACTTAGCGTCGTCAGCACCTGTTTTAGCATTTGAGTCGCCCTCAGTCCGGCAGATACGCCTCCATAACTAACGATGCCCACAGGCTTGTGGCGCCATTCATGAAACAAATAATCAAGAGCATTTTTTATCGGTGCGGGAAAACCGAAATTGTATTCGCCCAAAACGATGATAAATGCATCCGCTTCATTGATGGTTGTGCTCCAGCGCCGGGTATGTTCATACTGATATTGCTGAAGCCGCGGATGGTTGGGCTCGGTCATAAAGGGCAGATCTATTCTCGCCAGATCCAGTAATTCTACGTCAAATTTGCTGACACTTCGGGCCCTTTCACTTATCCAATCTGCGACCAAAATGCCCTTACTCCCCTCTCGGTTTGTTGACGTAATAACTTTCAGTTTGTGCATCTTTCCTTTCAAATTATATCCGCAGCAAAGTTAACGGAAAGGAGTTCCGGCGAATGGGGAAGACTGAGGCAATTTCGCCATGTTCCTATTTACAATTTCTATCGCGGTTGATGCAGGTTGTGGCCTTTGCCGCGGGTTTCGCATTTGGAGATTACCCTAAAAATTCAGTAAGCTGCCTTCCGGGTGGTGGTGCAGCGACGGCGTAGAGTATTGCCCTATCTTTGCGCCCTGATCATGCGACCCGCCAACAAAAGAAAAAATACCGACGACTCGGTGAGCCTCAACAAATACATCAGCGACACTGGCTTTTGCAGCCGGCGCGAAGCGGATGATTATATCGCTCAGGGGAGAGTAACAATTAACGACGAGATTGCGCTAAGCGGCAACCGGGTAGTAAACGGCGATGTGGTGGAGATTGACGGAGAGCCGATCAGGAAAAAGAACAAGACCGTTTACCTTGCTTTTCATAAACCGGTGGGAGTAACCTCAACTACCGACCCAAAGGATAAAACCAACATCATTGACTTTATCAACTTCAAATTCCGCATTTTCCCTATAGGCAGACTCGACAAGGATTCCGAGGGTTTGATCTTTCTCACGAACGATGGCAATATTGTCAATAAAATTCTCCGGGCCGAAAACAATAATGAAAAAGAATACGTCGTAACGGTAGATCAGCCCCTCACACCCGATTTTCTGCAACAGATGAGCGAGGGCGTGCGAATATTGCGCACCCGTACCAAGCCTTGTAAAGTAAGCCAGGAAAACAAATACGTGTTTCGAATCACACTGACCCAGGGCATGAACCGACAAATACGAAGGATGTGCGATGCGCTTGGCTACAAGGTAAAAAAGCTGGTCCGCGTACGGATTATGAACGTACACCTCGGTAAGCTCCCGTCGGGCCACTGGCGTTTTCTTACTGCTGAAGAAGTGGAGACGATCAGCCGTATGACAGATGTTGTTTCGGCACCGGCATTAAGACCCAAAAAGTCTGTTCATTCGTCTGGCAAGTCAAAAACTACCGCGTCCAAAGAATCAACAGACATCTCGCCTCAGATGTATTTGCAAACTGAAAAACCCAAAAAGCCGAAGACCTTTAAGGATTTCAGAAAAGCAGGCAAAAAGAAGTAATGTACAGGAAGCAAAGAAAAGCCGTAGCACTTTTCGCCTTTCCTGAATCAGCAGTTTATGCTTCAATTGGTGACACAGAGCACCAAATACCATGACCGGATATTGTAATCTTGCGGAGAATTTTGCAGGCTACGACTTCTGCCGGTAATCAATACCACCGGCCCTATGGGGAAGACGGCAACTTGCAGATCAACAACGCATGCGCATGACCTCTCCACTAGTCTCCACTGTACCGAACGTTTTGCATTTTTTCATGCTTCAAAATAAATAAACGATGTTACGAAAGACCAAGACTACGCTCGGCTTCGCGATGGCCATGGTGGCATTGACGCTGGGCTCATGCGGCAGCGAACCGGAAAAGAAGACTTCGGCCCCCGGAGTGGATAATACTGCACCGGCCACTCCTGCTGTGAACGGAGAAACTGTGTACAAGAACACCTGTGTGGCCTGCCATCAGGCAGACGGAAAGGGAGTGGCCAAAACGTTCCCTCCGTTGGTGCACTCGGATTTTCTGGCCAACAAAGAGGCTGTGATTACACAGGTGATTAATGGTAAATCCGGCGAACTGGTGGTGAACGGCGAAACCTACAACAACACGATGCCGCCACAGAATCTTAAAGATGAAGAGATAGCTGCCGTACTGACTTATGTGTACACTCATTTTAACGATGGTGGCCCTGTGACGGTAGAAGAAGTAAAGGCAGTACGCGAAAAAGGAAAAACTAACTGATTCTCACCGACAAAAAAAGTACCGGCCTCTGGAAGCGCCGGTACTTTTTTTATGTGCAAGCCCCTCGCCAAGGGGCAACTTGCTATTACAATTATTTTCCACTACTTATAGCTGGCCTTATAAAATTTCAAATAAGGATCCATATCGCGATCGAAAGAAAGCTTTTTGTAATTATCGGCAGAAATAAGCATCAGGGTATATTCCTCCGGCTTGTATTCTTTCAGTAAAAGATTGTTTGAACGCACGGCATTGAGATAGACCTTTGCATGGGCCGCACTCGGGAACGATTTGACCAGGATCATACCCTGGTTGGGCTTCAGCATTTCAAGGCCTACCGACAGATTCTGCGCGCTGAAATTAAAAGTATTGAAATCAGAAAGGCCGGCCTTTAACCCTAAGGTCTTCGACTCCACCTTATTGAAGTAAAAGACAAAAAAGTGCTCTGACGAAGGCTTGTATGCGTATGCTGCTGGCGCACCTGGCCTGGTAGCCGAAGGGTTCGGTAAGGCAGGCGGCGCGGGGGGTGTAGCCGTGGTGTCTGCAGGTGCTATAACTGTTGTTGAGGTGGAGTCCGTGGTGTCTGCCGCAGGCTTATTCTTACGGATAAAATCAAGAACAGCATCGGCCCATGACCGTAAGGAATCGGAAGGTTTAACAGCAATAAACTCTGTGAGCAGGCTATCGGCGCGACCGTAGCTGCCCACCCCTGCCAGAGCAATAGCTTCCATAATCCGGAACCGGTTGTTATATACCGGGTCGGTAAATTGTTGCTGTCCGGTGCGCACCCGCTGCAACACATCGCTGTAGCGCCGCTGCATCATCAATCCGTAGGTTTCGTCATAGTAATTGGCTACGGATACATTTGACGCCAGTAAACCATTGGCATTTTGAGACGGAGCCACTTCTTTGGCCCATTGCGATTCTCCATAGTTGTTTCTCAATTGCTCGCTGAAGGCCTGCGCCTCACTCAGTTTGTTTTGACGCAGCGCAATCAGATAGCGCAGGTAGGTGGCTTCGGCTTTGTGGCTGTGTGCGGGGAACCTGGTATCAAGTGTATCCAAGGCGGTACTTCCATGCGGATAATCTTCAAGCTCCTTGACATAGGCATCTGCAAGAGCAATGTAGGCATCTTGTATTCGCTTCTTCGCTAACTCCTGCTCTTCGGCAGTGCCGGGTATTGCTGCCAGCAAACTGGCTTCTGTAGGCAATCCGTTTTCATCGGTTTCCGGAGAGGCTGCCGCATCGCCACCCTCTGCCGCGCCATTTTCACCTGTTGCTGCGGCTACCGTACCACCATTCCCGGTGCGGCGCCAGTTGTCGGTGTTGGTGCGGTTGCCCCATTTGCGTTTAAAGTCGTTAAATCCCTGCTGCAACTCTACCGGATTGGAAAAATACCAGCTAACCGTACCGCCCGATGCAGCACCGGGATCGCTTTCCTCGGGTGTAGCCGATGCATTTGCACCATCTGCAGCCCGGGCTATGCTGTCTTCCCGTTGCTTTTCCAGCAGCCGGATATATTTGCGCACTATATTACGCTGCTCTTTCTCCGAAAGCGAAGCCAAACGAAGCAGACTGTCCTGAGCAGCAATCACTTCTATGGGAGCCACTACCCGATCCAAAACTTTACTTCGCTTGGAGGCCAGTAAAATGGCGTCATCACCGGAAATACTTTTACCATACACAGCGGCACTGTCATAGGCAAGTTTTGCCGCGCGAAACCGGCCCTGCAGATAGTGGACGTCGCCGAGGCCGGAAAAGGACAATGCTTTCTGTTTTCGGGTGGACCGGGTACTCGCTATACTTTGCTGGAAATAGTTCAGGGCGTCATCCTCGCGCTTACTGTTCAGGGATAGCCTTCCCAATACATAATAAACCTGCTCATAGTAGGGAATATATTTTCCGTCATTCAGCATTCGCCTCAGTGAAGCGGTTGCCTGTTCCTGACTTCCCCCTTGTGCCAGCAAACTGTAGGCGAGGTTCTTGCGGGCATAAAAGTCCATGTCGATTTTGGGATTCAGGTCTATCACCGTCTGAAAATCCTGTGCCGCTACCAGATAGTCCTTTTGTTCGTAGGCGAGCTGTCCATTTAAGAAAGCCGCACGCATTCTTATCCAGTCGGGCATCTGCTCGTCGGCAATTACAAGCGCCAGATTTTCTGAAGCAGCAACGTATTTTTTCCTGCTCAGATTGAGGTAGGCCTTCTCGAGCGCTATGCGCCCCTTCATATCATCAGTGAGGTTTTTGTCGGTCTCAATCAAATCAAGAATCGATTCGGCGTCGTCTTCCCGATGACCCTCTGTGTAGGTACGTGCCAGCCACAGGATGGCCTCATTGTTGGCGGGTTTATGCTTCAAAAAATCCAGAGCACCTTTTTTGTCCTGCTGCAGTACGGAGACTTCCTTATCTACGGGCTTTTTCCGGGCTGCGGCTTTTTTCATCTCTTCCGCCTTTCTTCGCTGGTTCATGGCAATGATGTAGCGGAATGAGGTGGCGGCTTCCGCGTAGTTTCCTTTGTAGTAGTAGGCTTGTCCCATCAGCAGGTAAAGGTCATCGGCCCATTTTGTACGCGGGTCGTGAATCTGGATGCCTACCGATGCCTTACGGATAATGCTGTCCATATCCGGTGCCAGTTTGGTAGAGTCGCGATCCGGGTCGAAGGGAAACAAGGCCAACAGACTGTCATAATCTTCCTTGCTCATGCGCTGCATATTGGCAAGCGCCTCATCCATCTTTTTATCGGCATTGAAATAATAGTTATAGTGCGTGTAGGTATTTTGTAAAAGCCTTCGCGGCACCGACCACTTTTTCTTCAGCATTTTCTCATTGTTCCAGGCGCTTCGTTTCTGTTTTATCTTCAGTTCCAGCGCCAGCTTCATCTTATCCTCCTTCTGCTTTTCCTTAGTCTTTTGCAGTCCTTCCTTCTGCGCTTTTACTTTGGCCAGGCTGTCGGCCCTGGCTTTGCGCACGGCCTTCACGCTGTCCATGTATTTAGTCCGTACTGCAGTGACGCTATCGTTAAAATGTTTTCGCACGGCTGCGGCACTGTCGAGCGCGTGTTTACGAACGGCTATCATGCTGTCTGCTATGTGCTTACGGGCCTCGCGGGTACTGTCCACCCTTATCTGCCGAACCAGCGCGACACTGTCTTTGTAGCGCTTGCTACCACGGTATTTCCGGATGACAGCCAAACTATCCGCACGATGCTTTTGCACCGCACGTATGCTATCTGTGGTGTGTTTACGAATCGCCAGCAAGCTATCAGCCACTCTCTGACGTTCTGTCCGGATGGAATCAAACACGTGCTGCCGGGCCATCTTCATGCTATCAACTCTATGTTTGCGCACCTGTGCAACGCTATCTTTATAGTGCTTACTGCTGCGGTATTTTCGAATAGTAGCCAGACTATCAGCGATATGCATTCGCACTGCTTTCAGGCTGTCGGCCGTATGCTGACGTGCGGTGCGGGCACTGTCAAGCACCCGCTTCTGTGCCGCTCTGGTACTATCCAATAGGTGTTGACGTGCGGTACGAGTGCTGTCTAAAATGCGGCGTTGCTCTTCGCGCGCAGCATCTATCGCATTCTGGCGGGCTACTCGAATGCTGTCGGTGTTTACCTTTTGCTGCGCAAGGGAAACAAGGGGTGATAGTAAGCTGAAACAAGTAATCAAAAACAATATGATCCTAAAGCTCAATGTCTTTATCTGTAATCGCACTTTGTAATAACTGAGTTTTCTAATAATTATTATGCATACTGATGAGCCCGGTATGCATCGGCCATTGTCTCCAAAAGTAGGCAAAAGGCTTTGTAATCGCCTCCCTCACAATACAAAATATAGTTATAATGGGTGGCCTGTTTTCAGTGGGATACCTGCTACTTTGCGCGCCCACAAAAAACCGGATTGTGCAACTTCGGCGGGATTGTTATTTTTAAAGTCCATTTGTGATACTGTGAATCATCAAACACTCGTACAGGAATACGAAGCCCTTTTTAATAATGCTGCTATTGGCATTATCACCGTCAACCAAAAAGGAGAGATTGTTCTGGTCAATGAATTTGCACTGAAACAGTTCAATTATTCCCGGGAGGAGATATTGGGTAAAAAGATAGAGCTGCTGATACCTTCCCGCTATCGGGGGCGTCATGAAAAGCATCGCACCTCTTATTATAACGATAACCCCCACAGCCGGCCCATGGGTAGCGGCATGGATCTTTTTGCCGTAAAAAAAGACGGGAAAGAATTTCCGGTTGAAGTAAGTTTAAGCACATACAGCACTGTAGAAGGTACGTTTGCTATTGCCTTTGTAAGTGATATAAGCATAAGGAAACAATCTGAAAATGAGCTGGTAAAACTAAACGCCGAGCTCGAGCAAAAAGTGAAGGAGAGGACTCAGTCGCTCTCTGAAGCTCTGGAGAAGGAAAAAGAGCTTAATGAGTTGAAATCGCGCTTTGTATCTATGGCTTCGCACGAGTTTCGCACGCCGCTCAGTACCATTCTTTCTTCTGCATACCTGCTTACAAAATATCAGCTCAGCGAAGAACAGACCAAACGCGACAAACACATACAGCGCATAGTATCTTCAGTGAATATGCTGAATGATATCCTGAACGACTTTCTTTCCGTGGGAAAAATCGAAGAAGGAAAAATTCAGGTACGGTTTGCCGAAATTGATATCGAGTCGGCCATAACCGGCATCATCAATGAATTGCTTACGATTATTAAACCGGGCCAGAGTATTGAATATGTGCATGAGGGTGAGCCCTACTTTGTACTCGATGCCACCCTGCTCAAACACATTGTAATGAACCTGGTCTCCAACGCTATAAAGTTCTCCCCCGAAGGCTGCACCATCAGTTTAAAGACCCGACACACACCCCAAGAACTTTCTCTTTCGGTAAAGGATAAAGGGGTAGGAATATCCCGGGAAGACCAGCAGCATTTGTTTGAACGCTTTTTCCGTGGCCATAATGTTACCAATATTCAGGGCACCGGACTTGGTCTGCACATTGTAGCCAAATATGCAGAGCTCATGAATGGCACGGTGACCTGCAGTAGTGAGCTGAACCATGGAACCGAATTCATTATTACATTTAGGGAGCGAAATGAGAGCGAAATTGATGCTTAATCACACACAACATTCAAAATAAGGCTTCAAAAAAATGAAAACCGTACTGCTCATCGAAGACAATGAGGAAATAAGGGAGAATATGAGCGAGATTATAGAGCTCGCCAACTACAAGGTGATCACCGCGCCGGACGGAAAGCAGGGAATAGAGCAGGCAGTCAAACACAAACCGGACGTGATTGTCTGCGACATTATGATGCCGGTGCTTGATGGATATGGGGTGATCCACATGCTGCAGAAAAATGACGCAACCCGCAACATCCCTTTTATCTTCCTTACGGCAAAAGCAGAACGGTCGGAAATACGAAAAGGGATGGAACTCGGTGCTGACGACTACATTACCAAACCATTTAACGGAACGGAGCTACTCAATGCTATTGAAAGCCGAATTAGAAAATCAGACTTTCTAAAGCAAGAGATTACGCCTGATCTTAATGGCCTGAATCAGATCATAAGCAGCACCGGGGGCAAGGACCTGCTTAAAGAGCTCGCAAAAGACCGCAGCGTAAACAAGTACAAGAAAAAGCAGATTATCTACACCGAGGGCAATCATGCCTTGCGTCTCTTCTACATTGAGCGGGGGAAGGTGAAAACTTACAAAACCAACGACGACGGAAAGGAACTGGTAGTAGGGCTGTATAACGAAGGAGATTTTTTCGGGTACCTTGCCCTGCTGGAAGGCACTACCTACAAAGAAACAGCAGAGGCGATAGAAGAAACAGAGATTGCTGCCATACCGAAGGAGGAATTTGACCAACTGGTGAACAGCAACCGCGATGTGATGCAGAAATTCATCAGGCTGCTGGCGAAAAATGTGACGGACAAAGAGCAACAACTGCTGAGTATAGCCTACAATTCCTTACGTAAAAAAGTTGCTGATGCTTTGATCACCCTCAACCGGAAGTATAAAAAGGAAAATGAACAGTTTGTGATAGACATCAGCCGCGAAAACCTGGCAACCATAGCGGGCACTGCCAAAGAATCGCTGATCCGCACGCTGAGCGATTTCAAAGACGAAAAACTTATTGACATAACAGGCGGCGACATCGTAATCCTCAACGAGAAAAAACTGGAAAACCTGATTAATTAGGCTGCGGGGGTGAACTGCGCAATGTAGCTATCGAAATCGTTTCGAAGGCGCCGAAACTCTCGTTCCATGCGGTCCATATCCCTGCGCAGACTATTTTGTTTTAACTGGATAGAGCCGGTATTTTCCTCCTTTTGCGGATAGCCAGCGTCTTTCATTTCGTCTGCAATTTCTTTACGAATCAGAGCAAGGATCGCATCTTTTTCAATAAAGCTGTTCAGGAAAATTTCTACCCGCTCCAGCACGCTGCTATCCATATCATTATTGATGATTTCAGCGATTTTATTCTTCATCATGATGTTTTCCTGCTGAAGAATGTCCAACTGCTTTTGCAAAGATTTGAGCTCGATCTGGTAATTACTGGGCATACTATTCTGTTCTCACAAACGCTACAATAAAGGTATAATCGAACTGAGGCGAGCCTGCGTACATTGGTCATACACTCGCATGATTTTAGTCAGTCCAGTTCAGTTTTTATGACAACAACTGGCTTTGATCGTTTGCTGTTCTACAGTGATGCGCGGACTTAAGTACGGGATGCCGAGGTTCATACCGCGCAGAATAAATAATGAACCGAAGACGAACATAAGCACCGGAACCATCTTTCGCAGGTGATGGGTACGTAAGAAAGCAGCCTTTCCTTTCAGGATGCTGATGGAAACCATAGCTGGCACAGTGCCTAATCCAAAGGCATACATCAGCCCCACTGACTGCAGGGCGCTGTGTGCAGTAACGCTCATAGACAATGCCATATAAACGAGCCCGCAGGGCAGTAAACCATTGAGAAAACCTGCAACGGCCAGAGTCTTTAAACTGGGATTGCCGATGAATTTCCCTAATTGCTTTTTTACAAACCCCGTCCAGGGAAGATTAAATGAAGTGAGCCGGTTGGGCAGAAAGCTAACTACACCAACGATTAAAAGCAGTGCGCCTAATACGATAGAAATGGTTTGCTGTATCTGCGGACTGAACACAGACTTGAAAGAGTGCAGCGTGAAGCCGAGCAGCGCATAGACCGTAATGCGACCGAAATGATAGAGCAAAAGACCCAGAATGCGGCGGAATCCCCGCAGCATATGAAAAGGCATTACCCACACTATTGGGCCACACATACCTGCACAGTGCAGGCTTCCGGTGAGGCCCATGAGCAATGCCATGGTGATCGGAAATGTATTCATTACTCGTTGAGGTTTAACTTGGATTCCTGATAATAGGTTTTGCCTTCAGACTGCCAACGGATCTTTACAGAATACGTGGTGGGATGAAGGCGGCTGCGCGGCACTACAAGGTTGTTGTGCTGCAGGGCCGAAAGGTCAAAACTGGCGTCCCATTCTGATTTTGCTGCGGCGTAAAAGTCCACGGTACCGGTCACAGCCTTACCGGTGAATTCGCCGGGCAAGGAAAGCGTTACCGCGTCTTTGCTTGCCGTGATGCCCACCGGGGCACTCAGTGTTGACTGATTCTTTACCGCATCAATGACCTCCTGATATTTTATCTCCTGCTGATAGTAGTCACTGGCCACCAGTTGAAAATCCTGCTTCATACTCAGGAAAACAAGTGTTGCAATCAACACGACAAAACCAATGTAGAGAACGGCAATTTTTGCGCCCCAGTTCATTTTCAATGTGCTCATAGTAGTTGCTTTTTGATTTTTTACTTTCCGCCGCCGAATGGGCCAAGGAAAGAGGTTGTGATTACTTTTATTTTTTTGTCGCCATCATACACGGCGATTTTGAGTGGTGTCTTTCGTGTTTTGATGTCGGACTTGTTCACGTACACGAACATAGTTCCGGAGGCATAGGATTCTTTGGGCACTTTGAGCTCTGTTTCACCCACGAGTTTTATGGAACCGTGGAAGTTCACTGGCTTGAGCAAGAGCACCTTATCACGATAGGTCTTGTTCAAAAACTTGTAGTTATACAAATTGCTCAGTTGGTTGTCAGGTTGCTCCTGAAACAGTTGTCCGGGCGTTCTGAGAATGGAGATGCCCACTTCGGTACGACTGGCCAGCAGATAGACTTCAACACTCAGCAGGGCAAGCATAACAAAAGTGTAGGCCTTCATCCTTGCAGTAAAGCGTGTAGGCTTCTTGTCGGAAATATTGGCTTCGGAAGCATAGCGGATCAGATTGGGCTCGAGGCCTACAGCCGTCATCATGCTGTTGCACACATCAATACAGGCAGTGCAATTGGTACATTCAAGCTGAGTACCGTTCCGGATATCAATACCCGTAGGACATACCCGCACGCATTGACCGCAATCGATACAATCGCCGGCCGTACGCTCCTCATTCTTTCTGAATTTGGCTCTTTTCTCACCGCGCACATGATCATAGGCCACCACAATGGTATTTCTATCCAACAACACGCCCTGCATTCTGCCGTATGGACAGATTACGGTACAAACCTGTTCACGCAGCCATGCAAAAACAAAGAAGAACACCGATGTGAAGATGGAAATTGCAATTAGGCCACCCACGTGGTTGCTTACATCGTCCGTCACAATTTTTTTGAGCTCATCGACCCCGATGATATAAGACAAAAAGGTGTTGGCGATAATGAAGGAAAGCGCCCAGAAAATAATCCACTTAGAAAATTTCTTGACGATTTTCTCCCGGTTCCACGGACCATTTTTGAGCATGCGTTGTTTTGCAGCATCACCCTCGATGGCATATTCGATCTTGCGGAAAACCATCTCCAGAAAAATGGTCTGCGGACAGGCCCATCCACAAAATACGCGGCCAAACACCGCAGTAAACAGCGCAATGAACACGATAAACAGCACCATCCCCAGGCCGAAAATGAAGAAATCCTGTGGCCAGAAGATCTGGCCGAACAGGATAAATTTTCTTTGCAGGATGTTGATCAGGAAAAACGGATGTCCGTTTACTTTGACAAACGGAAGTCCAAACAGTACGATCAGGTACACAACACTAAGCCATGTCCGTGCGTTGTAAAGCTTTCCTTTGGGTTTGGTAGGAAAAACCCAGATGCGTTTCCCTTCTTTATCTACAGTCGCTACTTTGTCTCTGAATGAAGCACTTTCTTTCTGCTGTTTAACCGTTGGCTCATCTGGCACCTGGGTATCCTCACTATTATTCATTGTTATATCATTTAAGCATGGTGAATACGCTTACTCTACAGCTATATTTTTTGCGGGTTTGGCATTTGTAGAATCTGTTGCGGGCGCAGCTGTTTCACCCTCAACATAGAGTTCTCCTTGCTTCTCTTTGGGAGAAGCGGGCTTGGTGCCATGCAAGGTGCGGACAAAGCTGGCCAGTTCGGCAATCTGTTTTGGCGAGAAATCGTCTTTCCAGCTCTTCATACCCTTGTCCTGCCATCCATACTTGATAGATTTAAATACATCCTGCAGGCTACCTCCATGTATCCAGTAGTCGTCCGTAAGGTTAGGACCTACTAGTCCGCCACCATCTGCCAGGTGACATGCAGCGCAGTTCTTACTGAAAAGTGTTTTACCTTCTTCTAGTCCGGCCGCATCCGACATGGTTACATTGTTTTCGTCAATGTTTCCGGCTGTCTTTGCGAGATAAGCTGCCTTGTCTTCTTCACCCTTCTTTACTGCGGCAATGTATTCCTCCGCAGAGCTGGGACCATGACCGCCTCCATGATAATACCAGAGGTAGATAACGCCAACCACGATGGTGAGATAGAAACCATACTTCCACCAGGGAGGCAGACTGTTGTCGAGCTCATGGATGCCATCGTAATCATGATCAAGCATAATATCCTGCTCTTTTTCGATAGGCACCACATCGTTGAACTTGTCCCAGAACGAAACCCTTTTTGCCGGGCTTGTTCCTGCTTCTTCGCCGGTCTTTGCACTGATAGCGCGCAGCAACACACCCATATAAATGATCATCGCAAGGACGATAAGCAGTTCAAATCCCACAATAGAGATCAATGCATAAAAATCTGATGACGGAACGCCGGTGATTACAGACGGTGCTGCAGCGGCGGGTGCCGCCTCCTGGGCAAAACCACTAAGAGCCGGCAAGGACAGGGCCACCAGGAGCAGCAGTGTTTTCATGATCTTTCCAGAACGCTCAGCGCGCATTTTGTCTCTGTACACAATGGCCAACTGACGCATTACCCCGCCCAGCACCGCTATGGCGAAGAGCAGAACAACGATGACCGATGCCAACCCGATCATTATGGGGTTGAATGAAGATTCGTTACCCGTTGTGGCCGGTGCTGCAGCATCCTGCGCAAAACCAGTCAGCGAAAGCAGCAGGAGCGGTAACGAGAGGATTAATGACTTAAAATATGAACGCATGGGAATGCTAATTTTTTATGGAGTTAGATTGAATCGTTTTCATCACCAGGAAACGGCATTTGCTTCATGGAATTGATGTAGTTCTTATCAGCTTTGAAGGCCCACACTGTTAATGCAGTAAAAAAAACAAAGAACAGGATGAGGGAAGTGAGCGGATAAATGCCCACTCCCGTAATACCTTCCAGATAGTTTATGAATTTCATCGTCGTATTGTTTTAATTATTGCTGTGCTTATTGGGCACTTGCAGTTTTTTGTTCAAGTTTTATGTCCTTACCAATGCGTTGCAGATAGGCTATCAGCGCAACGATTTCTTTGTTGCCTTCGGTCTTGATGCCTTCACCTTTCAAGGTTGCTTGTATCTTACTTTCCTGAGCTACCACATCCTGATTAGCAATCTTGTCGTATCCAGCCTCATAAGGCACGCCGAGGGTTTGCATCGCACGAATCTTGGCACCCGTCAGCGAAGTATCCAGTTCTCTTTCAAACAACCAGGGATAGTTGGGCATAATAGAACCCGGCGACATGCTCGTTGGTTCCCACATATGGTTGTAGTGCCAGCTATCAGGATATTTTCCGCCTACGCGGGCCAAATCCGGACCGGTACGTTTACTTCCCCACTGGAACGGGTGGTCATACACAAACTCTCCTGCTTTAGAGTATTCACCATAACGTGCCACCTCATCGCGGAACGGACGGATCATTTGTGAGTGACAGGTATAACAGCCTTCGCGTACATAAATATCGCGACCGTGAAGTTCGAGCGGAGTGTACGGTTTCACCGAGGCTATTGTAGGTATGTTTGATTTCACCAGATAGGTAGGAACGATCTCGATAAGACCTCCGATAGCAACGACTACAAGGCTCCATACCAACATCTGAACGGGACGACGCTCAATCCAACGGTGCCAGTGGTGTTTGCCATGTTCTACATACACTTTTGATAGTGGTGCAGCTTCTGCAGCTTCATCATTCACCATCTTACCACTCTTAATGGTTTTTACGAGGTTGTACAACATCATGAACACACCGAGCAGGTACAAGGTACCACCCACGCCACGCATCAGATAGAACGGACGCATTTGTGTAACGGTTTCGAGGAACTGATATTTAAGTTGTCCTTCCGGTGTAAACTCTTTCCAGGCAAGGCTCTGCATAAATCCACCCCAATACATAGGCACGGTGTAGAATACAATACCGAGCGTGCCGATCCAGAAGTGCCAGTTGGCCAGCTTCTGCGAGTAAAGGTTTGTGCGGAACATGCGCGGGAACAACCAATACAGCATACCAAAAGTGAGGAAGCCATTCCAGCCCAGAGCACCTACGTGCACGTGTGCAATTGTCCAGTCGGTGAAGTGACTGATGGCATTCACATTTTTCAGTGATAGCATCGGGCCTTCAAACGTTGACATACCGTAGGCGGTTACTGCCACCACCATAAACTTCAGCACGGCGTCTTCACGCACTTTATCCCAGGCGCCGCGAAGCGTCAGCAGACCATTGAGCATACCTCCCCACGAAGGCGCAATCAGCATTACAGAAAACACGGTACCGAGCGACTGAGCCCAATCCGGCAAGGCAGAATACAGAAGGTGGTGAGGACCAGCCCAGATGTAGATAAAGATGAGCGCCCAGAAGTGTATGATGGAAAGACGGTAGGAATATACCGGCCTGTTTGCCGCCTTGGGCAAAAAGTAGTACATCACACCCAGATAAGGTGTAGTAAGGAAGAATGCCACCGCATTGTGTCCGTACCACCACTGCACCAGGGCATCCTGTACACCAGCATACCAGGAGTAGGACTTGATCCAGGTAAACGGAATCTCGAACGAGTTAACAATGTGCAGCATGGCTACGGTAACGAAAGTGGCGATGTAGAACCAAATAGCTACATACATATGCCGCTCTCTGCGTTTAATGAGCGTACCGAACATGTTCCATCCGAAAATCACCCACACCACAGCAATCAGGATATCGAGCGGCCACTCCAGCTCTGCATACTCCTTACCCGTGGTAAAGCCCGACAGAAGGGTGAGCGCGGCAAGCACAATGATGAGCTGCCAGCCCCAGAAGTGGAGTTTGCTGAGCGTATCACTAAACATGCGTGCCTTGGTAAGCCGCTGCAAAGAATAGTAAACGCCCATGAAAATACCGTTACCCACAAACGCGAAAATCACCGCATTGGTGTGTACCGGCCTTACCCGTCCGAATGTGGTTTCTGCAAGGCCAAAATTTAGCCAGGGAAACACAAGTTGAAATGCTGCAAGCAAGCCGGCAAGCATGCCGACAATACCCCAGAGTATGGTGGCATAGGCAAACATCTTTACGATCTTATTGTCGTAATAGAACTTGTCTAGCTGCCCCGTACCCGCAGTCATTTTAACTTCGTCTGTCAGCGGATGCTGACCGTGTTGTGAAGTGGTGCTCATTTATTCTGTCTTTAAGGATTATTGATTATTGGTGTTCTTTCAATTCGTTATCATACAGCATGCGCATAGCCGAGCCTTTCTGGTCTTCAAATTGATTAGACCGCACGCTCCACATAAATGCAACGAGAAAGCCCGCCGCAACCAACATACTCGCAATGATCATGATATATAATGCACTCATGGGATTACTTTTTTGTGACGAACAAAACTACCCTTGCCCATAGGGGCTGCTCATGACTGAAGGCACGTAAAAAACTGATTGATATCATTTGTGTCAGCATCCCGCCCGGATTTTCAGCTACCTTTAAACGAAAGCCCAAACCTCTTAGCAACAAGGCTACTGGCCCCTGTGCTGATGAGCACAATGGTGATGGTGCTGGCAGGCATTAGAATCGCCGCAATAAGTGGGTTCATTTTTCCTTGTACTGAAATAGCAAGACCGACAAGATTGTACAGCACAGACACCAGAAAGCTGAAGTTGATGATATGCTTTCCCGCTTTCGAAAGTTTCATCATTCCCGGAAAACTCGCAAACTTACCGGCATCCAGTATGGCATCGCAGGAAGGTGTAAAATTGTTGATATCATCCGCCAGGGTTACTCCTACATTGCTCTGTTGCAGAGCGCCTGCATCGTTAAGTCCATCACCCACCATCATCACCCGGTCACCCTTCTGCTGCAGTTGCTCCACATAGTGCAGTTTATCAATCGGCTTTTGCTCAAAAAGCAATTGACTTCCTGATGAAAAAAGCTCCTGTAATACTTCTTTCTGACGGTCGTTATCGCCCGACAATAACGACAGCCGATAACCGTCATCAAGGCGCGGTATGACCTGCGGTATAGACTCGCGAAAGTCGGGAATGAGATAAAATGCGGTGGTACCGCCAGGCAGCAGGGCGTACATAGCCGCAGCAGGGCCGTCTCCATGACTGACACCGGTGAATGCAGCGTTGCCCAGCTTTATATGATACCCGCCAATCGTAGCTTCCACGCCCTTGCCGGCATGCTCTTTCCATCCGGACACCTGCAACGTACCGCGCTCGCCGAGGAAGGCCTGCAGCGCTTTGCTGTTGGGGTGACGGCTCGATTTCACCAGGTTATACAGCAAGGTTCTTTCATGATCCGTAAGTTGGTGTCCTGAAGTAATCAGGTGACTACTGCCACGGGTGAGCGTTCCTGTTTTGTCGAAAACAATATGATCAATCTTTCCTAATTGCTCAATCACGGTTGCATCCCGCAAAAAAAGTCCGTTGATACTGAAAATGCGCAGCAAGCTGCCATTGGTATAGGTAGAGGCCAGCAGTAACGCGCAAGGACAGGCCACGATCAGCATGGCAGAAACACTGGGAAGAATTTTTGACGGATCGTAAATGGCCCAGTAGGCTGCAGTTGCAGCAGCAAGCACCAGAAGGCCATAAGTGAAATTTGTGCTGAGTTTATGAATGAAACTCTCGCGCTTATTCTGCTCAGCCTTGTTTTTCTGAAAGGCATAGTGATTCCACAGCGAGGTAAGATAGCTCCCTGCAACCGGCTTAACAATCCTGATCGTGATCTGCTCCCCAACCTGCCGGCCCCCTGCATAGAGCATGGCTCCCTGTTTTGCAGCTACCGGCTCACTCTCGCCGGTCACAAAGCTATAATCAACCCTGGCCGAACCGGTTTCCAGCACAGAGTCTGCCGGAATGATCTCATCGTTATAGAGTTGCACCCGGTCATGCTCCTTCAGATCCTGCAGGCTTTTGCTTACTACACCACTGTCGGTAATCACATTTACCGCTATCGGAAAATAAGACTTGTAATCTCTGTGAAAGGAAATGGACTTGTAGGTGCGTTCCTGCACAATTCTTCCCACCAGCATAAAGAAGACAATGCCGCTCATGCTGTCGAGATAGCCGCCGCCCACTCCCGAAAAAATTTCGAAAAGACTCCGTGAATAAGTGATCAACAGAGCCAACACAATAGGAGCATCAATGTTGAGCATTTTTTGACGGATGCCTGCCCAGGCAGAACTAAAAAACTCCGTGGCACTGTAGAAAAACACCGGTAGGGAAAGCAGCACATTCAGGTAACGGAACAAATTGACATACTGATGCTCTATGCCCGTATGGTCTGAAAGATATTCGGGAAAGGAAAGCAGCATAATGTTGCCAAAACAGAAACCCGCAACCCCCAGTTTATAGATTTTCTGCCTGTTGAAATTCCGCGCCTTCTTCTGGTCCACATCTTCGAGGCTGATATAAGGCTCATAGCCTACTGTAGCCAGCAGTTCTACCAACTGCCGGAGGGAAACAATATCTTTTCTGAACCTGATGGTTATTTCCTTAGTCGAAAAATTTACCCTGCTCTCAATAATTCCTTCTCGTATTTTATGAAGATGTTCGAGAAGCCAGAGACAACTGCTGCAATGGATGCCGGGGAGATAGAGGGTGACGATCGTGACGCTACCGTCTGTGAATTTATATAGCCGTTGAGCTATTTCTTCGTTATCGAGATAAGCATATTTATCACTGCGCAGCGCTTTTATCTGCGTAAGACCGGGATGGTTCTGAATTTTATAGTAATCACACAGCCCGTTTTCGTCCAGTATTTCATAAACCAACTTGCAACCTTCGCAACAAAAAAGTTTGTCGTCAATGGCTATAGCATCCGAAATACAAGGAGCGCCGCAGTGATAACACAACAACTCTTCCTTTACCGGCCGTTCCACAATCAGCGTGCTTTTTTTATCAGCTACAGACATAATGAGTGTTATTTAGTAAGCGCACAATTACGAAAGTAGAAGCTGCTCAGACAGGCTTCAGTGACAAGCATTACAGTGCGGAATGATCTTTGTCAGCAAAGGAAGAAGCTTGCAGAAAAGCAGAAAATGGCGGCGGATTATACGCAAAACAGTTGTCATCAAAAAATTTTCTGACCGGTTTTTATCAAGAAAAAGAGCATGTATTTCCCCTTTGGGGATAAAATGCGCATAGAAAGGCACTATAGCTATAAAAAGCTTGCACAGTTAAAAAGAGAGTACGTATTTTAATGTCTGCAAATACCGCGATTATTAACTATTAAATTTTCAATCATGGCAACAGCCAAAAAAGCACCAGCAAAAAAAGCAGCAACTAAGGCTGCACCAAAGGCAGCGCCTAAGAAAGCTGCCGCAAAAAGTGCTCCTGCAAAAGCGCCGGCAAAGGCAGCTAAAAAAGCAGCACCCAAAAAAGCAGCAGCTCCTAAAAAAGCAGCACCCAAAAAGAAATCTGCCCGCAAACCAAACGCAGCCTTCATGGCTCCTCTGGCGCCTACCGAAAACCTCGCAGCAGTAATCGGCAACAAGCCCATGCCTCGCACAGAGATCGTAAAAAAGGTTTGGGATTATATCAAAAAGAATGGACTTCAGGATTCTAAGAACAAAAGAATGATCAATGCCGACGATAAGTTGAAAGCGTTGTTTGGCAAAAATCAGATCTCAATGTTCGAACTGGCCAAAATCGTTAATGACAACGTGAAGAAATAGGCAAAACCTTTTCTAAAAAAACAGAGCCGTAGCCCTCGCTGCGGCTTTTGCATTTCCAGCATTCACTAATGCATGGTTAAGCACTTGCAAACCTGCAGTTAATCAAACTCGACTGATTGTACTACTCAAAAGTTTTCAGCCATCTTTACATCGTTGCAACAGTCCTGCAGGCAGCGCTTGCGGCAAGTACAACTGGCGCGTGGATTAAGTCGCGGCTTGTAGCTCTATCCACTTGCAGTCTTTCAAAAAAAACCGGATCTTCTTTCTGACTATAAAGCTCTGCCTCCGTCCATACGGAGGCTTTGCTTTTATGTAAACTGCCCAAGAGCATTTTTTGATCTGTGCCGAACTCAATTACATTTGTGTTATGCTTCATCGCGATCAGCTCGTTGTCTTTTTAGGTAATGATCCAAACGATCAGGTAACACTCAAAGAACTGGCTGCTGCGGCGGGCCTTGATGCCGACCTCGTTGTCTTGAACACTGCCGAGCAGCTCAACCATTTTCTTTATCGCACCGAGCTGTCAGAACCTTTCAGCTTTATGCGTATTCCTTCGCTTATCGTGCTGGACTTACATTTTTCCGGCAACAAGGGTCTTGCAGAACTCGAAAGACTAAAAAATCATCCTTTTTTCAAAAAGATCCCGACCATTATAATAGCGGACACTGCCGATGTAGCACACATCGACAAAGCCTACAGCCTTGGGTGTGCAGGCTACTTTGCGCGCCCCACGAGCCATGAGGAGTGGACATTGTTGCTCGGATTGATCAGGCAATACTGGTTTGCGGTGGGCTTCAAACCCGCCCTCGAAAGCATTTAAATGCTTGTGTCGGCCATCACTTCCTTGATCACCTGGCAAACTTCGTATTCTTCCTTTTTAATAAAATGATCCATCCAGCGTCGCAGCAGGTAAGGATTAAGGCGGCTAAATATATTGCGCAGTTCATCTACAGTGTAGTTCCGGATGTTTGTAGAAAGCGGCGTTCGTTCCAGCTTCTGAGTTGTTGGGTATTTCATCGTCTTCACAGTTGGGCTATCAGCATCACAAAAGAGTTATGCCAACACAGTCCGAAATCGAAGGGCTACTTCCCTTTCTTCTCTGCAAAATCCGCCAGGCCGTCATTTCGACCTGCTGTCAGCAGCAAACCCCGGCGTAGCGCCGACCACAGAAGGTTAAAGAACGATTGTGTTCTGCCTTTGGTTACGGCGGGCGTAACCTGACGTACCTTTTCTCCCTCCATCGGATTGTCGGGATAAATAAGTGCTTTGTTTACCACAAGCGAGAGAATGCCTCTGCGATCAAGTTCGCCCTCATCTTCCTTGAGCAGCTTTAGTTTAAGATCGTTGTACCGTACCGTGCTACTGCCCCGAAGCGTATGGCCATCAAAACGAAGGTTTACATCAGCACTCTGCAATTTCAGCGAAGCGATTTCTACAAGTGCCAGGGCGCGTGTAAGCTCATTCACTCTTTGTCCTTCCAGCGGCCCCTGTTGAATGTGCGCCTCAAAGCCTCCTCCTTCCTGCTGCAGGTTAAACTGAAATGCCGCAGAGAGTTTGCTGCCCCAGGCCATACCCTTCAGGTCGGCTCTACACACTGCGTGCTGTGCGCGTTGCTCCGGCAGGTTGGTAACATTAGTGATCGTACCCCAACATTTGTCAAAGGGCACGGTGCCCTCCTGCCCCGTTTTATCACTTTTCTCCACATACCTTATCGTGGCATTGGCTACATGTACCGTATCCACGGAAATGGGAAATGCCGCTTTCAGTAGGGTTTGGCTGGGAATCAGGCGCTGTTTTTCTTTGTCTCTCGGATAATGCCGGTCGAGGTAAACACGCAGATAAGGGTCACGCAGGTTCAAAGCCCGAAGGATAAACCGCCCCTTCGAAATATCCTCCCAATTGAAGCCCTCCGCTGTAAGATTGGGTATGCGAACGGTAAACAATTCCTGCCCATGGCCTGACGCTTTATAAAACTCAGCCGAAGAAAACAAGGGTTTTACATCAAGGTCCCGGATCACTAATTTTTTCTCCGGAGTGGAAAAATGAAAACGACCCGTTTGCAGATTATAGAGCTGTTTGTATTGGGTAATGATGGCACTATCAAAGTCGATGCTTCCACTCCGCGCGTAAAAAAATAAGCTACTATCGCGGGGAGCTGAGGGGTCAAAAAGCCATTGGAGCAACCGGACACGCCCGCCTTTCAAATGAAAGGACTGCGGGTGACTGGCCTGCCAGGTTGTAAATTTTATATCAGGCTTCAAAAGTTCTATTTCGTCTATCTGCAATTGATGCAAGTCCTGCCGTGTCTCGGCAGGTTTTTCTGAGCTTACCAGTGCAGCATCTACTTTTTCCACCACAAGCTCAGGATGAGCAGCCTGTAGGGCTTTGCAGGAAAAATTTCTGTCCGCGATAAAGCCGGCCCACTCTATACTTTTTAAGGAGAGGCGCTGCACCTTCAGCGTAAAAAGCGTTGGAGGAAGGTCTTTTTTAGCCTTCAGTGCGGCAACCTTAGCCGAATCGGGGAAGATGCGCAGACCACGAACCGTAATATTTTTTGAAAACAAACTAATGGAGACATCTTCTACAGTAACGCGGTACAAAGTATCTGTAGCCCTGGCTACCCACTCAGGAAGCCGGCGCTCCACAACACGCTCATAGCGAAGACCAACATACAAGGGTACGGCGGCGGCAATGATCACCACAACCACGAGCACAGCCAGCACCACTTTGAACACAGTTTTTTTATTGCGAAGTTTCACTCATTGATTTTAGTAAATATTATGCCAGACACCCGCGTTGTAGAAACCCCTGTGCCGTCAACAATTCATTATCTTGCAGCCGTTTTCAAAATTCAATTATGTACCGTACACAAACCTGCGGCGCACTGCGCCTTGAGCATGCAGGTGAAGAAGTAACCCTGGCGGGATGGGTGCAGACCATTCGTAAGCATGGCAGCATCACCTTTGTAGATCTTCGCGACCGCTATGGGATCACTCAGCTTTTCTTCAACGAATCGCTCAATACAAGACTCGATGAAACGCCCCTGGGCAGGGAGTATGTGGTGCAGGTGAAAGGAACCGTAGTGGAACGCAGCAACAAGAACCCTAAAATGCCCACGGGTGATATAGAAATAGAAGTGAGCGACTTTGCGATCATGAACGTGTCTGCCCTGCCACCTTTTACTATAGAAGAAGAAACGGATGGCGGCGACGAACTGAGGATGAAGTACCGCTATCTCGACCTGAGACGCCCTACGCTGAAACGCAATATGGAGTTGCGATACAGGGTAAACCGCTCAGTGCGTAACTATCTCGACACTCAGGGATTCTGGGATATTGAGACGCCGTTCCTCATTCGGTCGACGCCAGAAGGAGCACGCGATTTTATTGTTCCTTCCCGCATGAATGAAGGTGAATTCTATGCGTTGCCGCAAAGCCCTCAAACCTTTAAGCAGCTCCTGATGGTGAGTGGCTACGACCGCTATTATCAGATTGTGAAATGCTTCCGCGATGAAGACTTGCGTGCAGACCGCCAGCCGGAATTCACGCAGATTGACTGTGAAATGAGTTTTGTGGAACAAGAAGATGTCCTTCAGATTTTTGAAGGGCTGTTCAAACATGTCTTTCGCGAGATTAAATCCGTGGATATCACCGATGCTTTTCCCCGGATGACCTGGGAAGATGCTATGTGGAACTATGGCAATGACAAACCCGACCTTCGCTTCGACATGCCCTTACAGAACCTGAAAGTTAACCATCGGGTTTATTGTGAGGCATTGCAGGGTGTTGACTTCAAAGTAACCAACGAAGCTGAGACACTCCTGGCAATCGTGGTACCGGACGGGGCCGGCTATACCCGAAAGCAGACCGACGAGCTGACGGAGTGGGTGAAACGCCCGCAGATAGGCATGACGGGATTGCTCTACATCAAATGCGGCACCGACGGAAGCTTTAAGAGCAGTGTGGACAAATTCTTTGACGAACAAAGACAAAGCGAAATCGCAGCATTCTGTAGTGCAAAACCAGGAGACCTAATACTGATACTTGCAGGTAAAGAAGCCCGCACCCGCAAAGCCATGAGTGAGCTACGTATCGAAATGGGAGAGCGACTGCAGCTTCGCAATCCGGATGTTTATAAACCGCTCTGGGTGATAGACTTCCCCTTGTTTGAATATGATGAAGATGAAGACCGCTGGGTGGCAAGACATCACCCCTTTACCGCTCCCAAACCCGAACATGCGGCCTGGATGAACAACCGTGAGCGCTTTGGTGAGATTAAGGCGAATGCATATGATATCGTACTCAATGGTACCGAGATCGGAGGCGGCTCTATTCGTATCTACCAACGCGATTTGCAGGAACAAATGTTTGCCGCTCTCGGTATGGATCGGGAAGAAGCAAAAGAAAAATTCGGCTTTTTGCTCGGTGCTTTTGAATATGGTGCTCCACCACACGGAGGCATAGCATTTGGCTTCGACAGGCTGTGCGCCTTGCTGGGTGGTCAGGAAAGCATCAGAGATTATATTGCCTTCCCAAAAAACAACGCTGGCAGAGATGTAATGCTCAATGCTCCGGCCGCTGTTGATGAAAAGCAATTGCAGGATCTAAACCTTCGCCTTTCTGTCTGATTTGTTTTGAATTTGTAACGGCATTATTATCTTTATACAGCTAAAAAACGTTTATGAAAAAACTCGTCCTTTCCACCCTTTTACTTGCCACTGCCGGGCTTGGATTTGTGAGCTGCAACAATGGCGACTATAACGCTACCCCGGCCTCGGGTATCAACCCGCTCAATCCCACAGGAGGACTGAACTATAATTTTGACTGGGGCGGCGACGACCCGATGTCTGCGGAAATAAACGGGAACAGTTGGAAAGCTGATGACGCCAGGATGTTTGAAAATCCTTTCGACAACCGGCAATATGTAGTAGCCGGGTACAAGTACGGCGGCGATACAGCACAAATGGCTATCACCCTGTTGAAAAACGTTGAAGCAGGCAAAGTGTATTATGTGTTCCACGATAATACAGAAAACACAGCCTACTACGCGAGCAATATCAGCGACGACAATCAGTATTATTACAGCGGAAACACTTCTGTTGGAGAAGTACACATACAGGAGGCTGATGCCACCCATATTAAGGGGCTGTTTATGTTCCTGGCAAAATCAGACGGCACGGGCCAATATGTCAATGTGCAAAAAGGCTACTTTAATGTACTTAAGCCTTAAGCTTCCGACAGCTAAAAAGATAAACGGGCCGCTTGATGCGGCCCGTAATTTTTTATTCCACTGCCCGGTTAGCTTTAGTCTCTCATCAGCGCATAACCAATGCCCATGTTAAAGAACATGAACGACCATTTGTCAGCTTGTTCCTGTATAATCATAGATGTCGGTTTTCCTGCTCCATGGCCGGCATTGGTATCAATGCGTATCAACACAGGATGAGAACATTTCTGCGCCGCCTGTAATGCAGCAGCGAACTTAAAGGAATGCGCGGGCACCACTCTGTCATCATGATCGGCGGTAAATACCATTGTAGCCGGATAACAACTGCCGGCCTTTACATTATGCACCGGGGAATAATGAAACAGATAGCGGAACATCTCCTCGCTCTCTTCTGCCGTTCCGTAATCGTATGCCCAACCGGCACCGGCAGTAAACTTGTGATAGCGCAACATATCTAATACGCCCACGGCGGGGAAAGCTACCCGAAACAAATCAGGTCGCTGCGTGATGCAGGCCCCTACTAACAAGCCCCCATTGGAGCCACCGGAAATAGCCAGGTAGTCTTTAGATGTGTAGTTCTTCCCGATCAGAAACTCGGCGGCAGCAATAAAGTCGTCGAATACATTTTGCTTTTGCATTCGCGTGCCTGCATTGTGCCATGAATCTCCATATTCTCCGCCCCCGCGAATATTGGCTACTGCGTAAATCCCACCGTTCTCCATAAAAACCAGATTGCTTACACTAAAGGATGGTGTGAGACTGATGTTGAAACCTCCATAGCCATAGAGCATCAACGGATTTTTCCCGTTCAACTGTATGCCTTTTTTATAGGTGATGATCATCGGTATTTCCGTGCCATCTTTTGAAGAATAAAACACTTGCTTGCTTTCGTAGGCAGATGGGTCGAACTGGACCGCCGGCTTTTTATACACAGTTGACTTGCCGCTGGCAATATCATATTTGAAAATGGTTGTCGGAAAAGTATAGGAGGTAAATGAATAGTAGAGTTCTTTTTCCTCCTGGCGGGCACTAAAACCTCCGGCAGTGCCCAGCCCAGGCAATTCAATGCTACGCTCCTTGGTACCATTCAGGTCATATTGATGTACTTCGGACACGGCATCCTTTACGTACTGCGCAAAAAACTTCATCCCTCCCGTGGTCACCGAAAGCGGAAATTGTCCCTGCGGTATGAGGTCTTTCCAATGCTCAGGGCCTGGGTTTGCAGCATCTACCACCACCAGTTTGCGGTTGGGCGCATCACGATTGGTAAGAATGTACAGTTTTCCAAGATGGGCAAAAACTACCTCCTGCTCATAATCAAATCCTTTCACGACGGGTGTAATTGCCGCGCGCTCCATGGACAAGTTCAGCAGGTAGAGCTCATTCCCATACGTGGCATTAGCAGCGCTGATCACAAGGAAATTCTGATCTTCCGTCACGTATCCCCCTACGTACCTCCGCGGTGTCTCCTCCCCTCCAAAGATCAAAGCATCCTCCTTTTGAGCAGTGCCCAGTTTGTGATAATACAGTTTGTGAATTTGTGTTTTACCCGAAAGCGCAGAACCTTCCGCAGGCTTATCGTAGCTGCTGTAATAAAAGCCATTATTACCCCTCCACGACAAGCCACTGAATTTGACGTCATACAGCGTGTCATCAAGCCGCTTTTTTGTCTTCGTATTGAGGATGATCACCTTACGCCAATCACTGCCTCCTTCTGAAATCTGATAGGCACAAAGGGAACCATCTTTGGTAAACTCAATATCTGCCAGCGAAGTGGTGCCATCTTCAGAGAATTTGTTCGGATCCAAAAATACTTCCGGCGCGCCACCCGCCTTCTGCCGGTAAAGCACCGACTGGTTTTGGAGTCCATCGTTTTTGTAGAAATAAGTATAGGCGCCTTCTTTAAAGGGTGCCGAAAACTTTTCATAGTTCCACAGCTCCGTAAGTCTTTTCTTTATAGCATTCCGGTAGGGAATGCGGTCAAGATATTCTGCCGTCACCTTGTTTTCGCGGGTTACCCAGTCGCCGGTTTCGGCGCTGCGGTCGTCTTCCAGCCAGCGATAAGGGTCGGATACCTGCGTACCAAAGAATTCATCGGTCTGTTCCATCTTGTCGGTAATCGGGTATTTCCCTTCAAAAGCTCCGGGACCCTGTGCTGATGCTGCCATGGAGAGTAACAATAAAGTGGCTGTGTTTGTGAACCGTTTCATTTGTTGTTGTTTTAAAAAAATCGGGTCTGTATCCTACAAACCAAAATGCTTGCCGAAAATAATATTTTAGGATGGGATGAACCCTTGAAATCAGAAACGCTGGAAATGGTCATCCGTGCCAGCCGGCACAACGATGCAACTAAAAGAGTTAACAGTATCCTTGATAAATCTTTAAAAAAATATCAGGGGGAAATGAGACTTTTGCAACGCATCGACCAATACCCACTATGTCCAAAAGCGCAAAAGCGTACATCGCACTCCTGTACATCTGCATTGCCTGGGGTACCACTTACCTGGCCATAAGGGTGGGTGTCCTTCATTTCCCTGCTTTTTTATTTGCCGGCATCCGGCAGGTCATCAGCGGTATCATCATTGCCGGCATCGGACTTGCGGTACGTCGGCAAATAGACCTTTCGGCAGCCAATCTCAGGCATCAGGCTTTGGTGGGCTTTCTGTTGATCACTATGGGAAACGGTTTGGTAACCTGGGGTGAGCGGCAGGTACCGAGTGGCGTCGCGGCACTCATTTGTTCGCTCATGCCCATGGTGGCAGTGCTGTTCAATCTAATCACCTCAAAAACCGAAAAGCTGAATGGCTTTATTGTTGCCGGCATGTTGGTCGGCTTCGCTGGTGTAGGGCTCATCTTCAGAGATGATCTTTCAGCGCTGACCAATCCGGCCTATCTGGCAGGACTTCTGGCCACTTTTGTCGCCACATCGAGCTGGGCTGTAGGAAGTGTGGTTAATAAAAAACGGGTGGTTCAGATCAATCCTGTGTTCAATGCAGGTCTGCAACTGTTGTTTGGCGGTAGTTTCTTGCTGATCGCCAGTCCTTTTACCGACCCTTATACAGGAGTCGATTTTTTGCAGCACGATGTTCTATGGTCGCTGCTGTATCTTATCCTGTTCGGTTCTGTACTCGCCTATTCTGCATATATGTTTGCGCTCAAGGAATTGCCCGTGGGCATTGTAACCCTGTATGCTTATGTAAATCCTCTTGTCGCTGTAGTACTCGGATACTTTATTTTGAATGAAGCCTTCACAGGGTTCACAGTGCTGGCCTTCTGTGGAATCGTCACGGGTGTTTATCTGGTAAACTTCGGCTACCGGCGTCAACATAAAGTGTCTAGCCCTACCGATTTTGGAAATAATGCCATCAGCGCATTACCCAACACAGAACTTACCCGAACAGCGGAGACCCACGCACACCACGAAACGAATGACAATGACTCGAGATGATCGTCTGCGTCGGAAACTGCTTTGTTAACAAGATCTGTAGCGTTCGATTTATCATAAGTTTTGGAACTTTGGCGTTCATTGTTTAGACCCATGCAGCCACTGACGATTAACTACCACAATTACACAATTACCACCGACAAAAGCCTGATGAAACCTGCAGACATTCACCGATGGCTGAGCCGGGAGGCATATTGGTGCAAGGATATTCCCTTCAACGTAGTACAAACCGCATTCGATCATTCGTTTTGCATTGGCGTATTGCACGAGGGTCAACAAATAGCCTACGGGCGCCTTATTACCGATTATGCCACCTTTGCCTACCTGGCAGATGTCTATGTAGAGGAAAAACATCAGGGCAAGGGACTGGGAAAAAAGATGATGGAGCTGCTCTTAGATGCGGACTGGGTGAAAGGACTTCGCCGGCTCATGTTGGCCACACTCGATGCCCACGGACTTTATGAGCAGTATGGCTTCACGCAAACGGCATTTCCCGAGCGATTTATGGAGATCAATCGTCCGGGTATTTACCAAAAAGAAAAAATGGTTTAGTAAATAAAAAAGAATATGGAATACCTGAAAAGCGCTCAACGACAATTTGAGTATTACAAAAAACTCGGCGAGCAGAGCATGGCGCAACTCAGCGACGAACAACTGTACTGGCAACCCGACCCCGAAAGCAACAGTGTTGCCATCATTGTAAAACATCTTTGGGGAAACATGCTCAGTCGCTGGACCAACTTCATGACTGAGGACGGTGAAAAAAGCTGGCGGGAGCGGGACGCTGAATTTGAAACCGATCAAAACGAGCGGACAATAGTTTTGGAACGATGGAACGAGGGCTGGACCTGTCTTTTCGATGCGCTCGGGAGCATTACCGACAATGACCTCGAAAAGATCATCTACATCCGGAATGAAGGGCACACGGTGCTTGAAGCCATCAACAGACAATTAGCCCACTATCCGTACCACGTAGGGCAAATGGTTTTTATTGCCAAAATGCTCAAAAGGGAGGACTGGAAAAGCCTTTCTATTCCCAGAAATCAGTCGGCAGACTACAACCAGAAAAAGTTTGACGCAGAAAAAACAGTCAGGCATTTTACAAATGAGTGGCTGAAGAAATAAATCTTCGGACGGTTTCTTACTGAATTAAAAAAAGAGAGCACCTCCATCAGCGCTCTCTTAGTTTTTTTATTGGCCCCTGTTGCTATTGCACCAAGGCATGAAATACCGGCTCTTCGACCTTCACAGGATATTTCTTCCGCAGTTGCTCGTTCCATTTCTTTTCCAGGTAGTCCTGATACTCAGCAATAACATATCCCCGCGCATCATCAAGCGATTTCTGCGTGTTGCTGTCGTAAATCTGATTGGCCTTTATCACGCTGAAACTTCCGTCTTCATTTTTAACCGGCGCAGATAATTTTCCCTTTTGCAGCATGCCTTTCGAAACACCCTTCATCTTAGAAAATTCAAAACGGCCCTGCTGCACCGTTAGTTCTTCACCGCTCTTGTTCAAAGTATCAAGCAGCTTTTCATCGCTGAGCGGATTTTTTCCTCCCATCATTTTTAAACCTTTATCAAGAGAAGCCTGATCTTTAAAACGATAAACCACTCCGGTAAAGCCAGGTTCCCACTGATATTTGCTTTTGTTGGCTTCAAAAAAAGCGGCCAGCCCGGTGCTGTCTTTTCCGGCCTTACCCCACACATTTTCGTCCATCAGCTCAAAAAGCATAATACCATCGCGGTATTCCTGCATCAGATTTCTGAAGTCTTCGTTTTCCTCCACCAGCTTGTGCTCCTGAAAATCATTGACTACACGGTCCACGTAGATGCGGTAAATATCCTGAATCACATTTTTCTTCGGGCCAAGCAGGCGTCCGCGGGTCAGCATCTCCGCAAAGTTGATAAAGTCTCTTTGCGTAAAGTTGTTACCGGCCAGAGTAAACATGGTCTTGTTCATGTCGCGGTAGTCCGATGCTTTAAATGTGTTTGCATTGGCACCGGTATCCGCAATAGCAGACAGTCGTGTAGCAACTTCGTCAAGCGTCTGAGGATATTCTTTGAATCCGTTATTATCCTTCACCTTCTGGAAGTAAAGATCTTTTGCAAGTTGCGACCGGCTATCGTTTTCAACCAGTTTTTTGATTTGCGGTAACAACGTGTCGTAAGGCTTCAACGGTGTTTTGCTGATCAGTTTCAGGATATGGAAACCGAATTCCGTTTCTACCGGCTTCGAAATATCGCCAGGCTTTTGCAAGGCAAAGGCTGCATCTTCAAAGGCAGGAACCGTCTTGCCGGCAGTGATCGGCGGCATCACGCCCCCGTTCTGGTTCGTGAAATTATCGTCAGAATATGTAGTCACCATTTCCTCAAAATCCGCGCCTTTCTTCAAGGCATTGTAGATGCTGTCCATCCTGCGGCGTGCTTCGGATACACCTTCCGCACCTTTCGATTTCGGCGTGGTAATACGAATCTGCGCCACCTGCACCTCGCCCCGTGCCGGGCGGGTATCGAGCACCTTTACAATATGATAACCGAGGGTGGTACGGAAAGGAGCGGAGATCTTACCGGGTGCAGTCTGATATACAACATTCTCAAAAGGATAAAGCGTCTGCAGTGCAGTCATATACCCAATATCGCCGCCATTATCTTTAGTGCCCTTGTCGTCGGAATATTGCGCTGCAAGAGCGGCAAAATCAGCCTTTTTCTTTGTGATGGCTGTGTAGATGCTGTCTATGCGCTTATACAATTTCAGCGTATCGTCGGCACCCATGGTGGGGGGTGCAATAAGGAGGATATGAGCTACATGGCGCTCCTCCTTCATACGGTCGTAGGCCTCGTGATAAAGCCGGTTGCTTACCTGTTCGTCTGTAAGATAGGTCTTTGCCAACTGCTTGCGATAGCTATCCAGCTCGCGTTGTATAGCCTGAAGGGTATCCAGCTTCTGAATTTCTGCCTCCTTCACCTTCATCCGGAACAGGGAATAAAGATCGAGATATTCACGCAGCGCAGGCTCTGAGAAATCGGGCTTTTTGTTCAGCGCGTTTTTGGAATAATTTCTTAAAAATTCTTGTTTGGTTACCGGGTTCGAACCATAGGTAAATAGTGTCTGTGACCACCCGGAGTAAAAGATAAATCCTGATGCTGCAATAGTTAAAACCAGCTTACGCATGTTTCAGTGTGTTTATGATTTTTGTTTATTTCCGTCTTTTTGTTTTCGCTCCAGCATATCAATCACGTCGAGCAGAGAAGTATGGTCGATCCTCTTGCCGCGAATGATCTTCTTTTCGTCGAGCAAATATATAACAGGGGTGCTGTACACGTCATACATAGAACGATAGTTGGAGGTGTGTTCCGGATCGTAAACATTCACCCAGTCTTTAAGGTCGTGCTTCTCTATAAACTCTTTCCAGAGCTTTTCATCGCCTTCGGTGCGAACGGCATAGATCTGTACACCGCGTTTCTTCAACGCTGCTTTATACAAACTGTCGAGAGCGGGTATCTCCTTCTGGCAATGCCCACAGGTAGGATCCCAAAAAACAACCACCGTGTACTTTGATTTCAGATCAGAAAGTGCATGCTCTTTATTGTCCAGTCCCGTCATCTTGATCTCCGCCGCTACCCGGCCTATCAGGTTCGGCGCAATCTTCGCGGCACGGTCGTAATATTTACCCAGGGCTTCATTATCCAGCCAATAGGCATCGCCTTTCATAAAGTAATTTTCTACGAGATAAACGAACACCCGGTCCATTCCCATAATCTTGCTCGTTTCAGCATTGCGGGTCAGCCACCAAAGTGTGTATTTAAAAAGTTCGGGTTGTCCTTTTGTCTTCGCCAGCAGTATGTCGCTTTCTTTGATCACACTGTCCTCTACGGGATAGACCAGCTTATTCATGTATTCTTCCAACTTCTGATCATAAATCGGTGTGTGGATCAGCCGGTCGTCTTTAAAGTTGAAGCCATCCCAAAAATGTTGCTTGTAGTAGTGGTAAGAGAAGAGTGAATCCGGAGTACCGTCGGCAAGCAGATGATCTCCTTCAGGCACCTGCGGCACTTCGAGCGCGCCGAAAATAGCGGCGAGCAGGCTGTTGGGATGCTGCCGGGCATAACCGCGGCGATAGTTAATTAACTCCTTCGAAGCCGCCACCATCTTATCCCTTACACGGGTACTATCTGCAGCGGTTTTCGCGGCGGTCATATCGTTATTAAGATTTTGCTGCCGTTCAGAAAATCCTTTCAGAAAGGAGATATACTCTTTAAAATTTTCATTTTCGGGCGAATTCTTAAACCGTACATCGTCTGGCAAGCGTGCCACATCGAAGCTCATACTGAAATCGTCGCCGTTATTGAGCAGAAATTCGGTGTAGGTTTTCTTGTCCGACAGCAACAGCATGTAGATACCCCCGAGCGTCTTTTCTTTCGACTGCAGAATGGCAAACCCCTTTTTGTCAATTCTTGCAGAATCCGTTTTGTAGATCGTGGGAAGCGGCTTACCATAGTAGTGAGCCAGATAAATCATAGAATCGCCGGTGCCTTTGATGGAGACCTGTATTTTATATCCATCTTTGGCAAAAGCACTCTGTGCTATGCCGGTGAGCAATAACAATGCAAAGAGTTTAAGTCCTTTCATAAAAAAATCGAGTGGTAATTTTTGAATTCCGCAATAGAGACGGCCCCGGAGCCTTACATGTTGGGATTTGTAAAAATAGCGGTTCTGCACAGTGTATCCTAAAGCGAACGTAGTAATTTTGCGCTCATTTAACATTTAAATTGAAGGAATTTGTCGCGCAAAAAAAAGCAACCTGTCCACAATATAACTATCGAATCCTATGCAGCCGAAGGCAAAAGCATCGCCCATCTCGAAGACGGAAAAGTGCTCTTCGTTGAAAACGCGATACCCGGCGATGTGGTGAATGTGCGCATCGTAAAGGAGAAAAAGAGCTGGGCTGAAGGTAAGGTGACCTCATTACTGAAGCCTTCACCGCAAAGAATCGAGCCTTTCTGCCCCCATTTTGGACTCTGCGGCGGCTGCAAATGGCAAATGCTTCCCTACGAAGACCAGTTGCGCTACAAGCAACAGCAGGTGCAGGATCAGTTGCAGCGTATCGGCCACGTGGCGCTGCCACCGCTGCAGCCCATCATCGGAAGTGAAGAGCAGCGGTATTACCGAAACAAACTGGAATTTACTTTTTCTACCACCCGGTACCTTACCAACGAAGAAATAGCAAACGCGGGTGGCGCTCCTATTGAAAAAGAAGCGGCTCTGGGTTTTCACGCCCCCGGCATGTTCGACAAAGTGGTGCCCATACACACTTGCTATCTGCAGCCGGAGCCCACCACTATTTTGCTCAACGTGCTGCGGCAGTACACTCAGGCCCATCAACTGCCCTACTATGATTACCGGGCGCAAAACGGATGGCTGCGCAATGTGGTGATCCGCGTGGCACGCACCGGCGAAGTGCTGATCAACCTCGTGATCCACCATGAGGATAAAAAAATCCGCGAAGCATTGCTCGATCATATTTTCGAAAACGCACCCGGCATCACCAGCCTGCACTACACCATCAACCCCAAGCTGAATGACAGCATACACGATCTGGAGGTGCATACTTATCGCGGCAAAGGCTATATCGAAGAAAAGCTGGAAGACTTCCGCTTTAAAATTTCTCCAAAATCTTTTTTTCAAACCAACACCGCACAGGCAGAGAGATTGTATGCCCAAACCCGGGCCCTGGCAGGGCTTAGCGGTCAGGAAATATTATACGACCTCTACTGCGGAACGGGAAGCATCGGCATCTTCTGTTCTAAGGCTGCAAAAAAAGTGATCGGTATTGAAGTGGTTGAAGATGCAGTGAAAGACGCGCGAGTCAATGCAGCCATGAACGATCTGCAGCACTGTTCGTTTTTTGCCGGCGATGTAGCCTCAGTCTGCACCGACGAGTTTTTTGCGCAGCACGGCCGCCCCGATGTGATCATCACCGATCCGCCAAGAGCGGGTATGCATGAAAAACTGGTTCAGCAGATTCTGAAGCTCCGGGCGCCAAAACTGGTATATGTAAGTTGCAATCCTGCCACGCAGGCCCGCGACCTTCAGTTGCTCGATGAGCAATACCAGATCAAAGCACTGCAACCCGTGGATATGTTTCCGCATACGCACCATATAGAAAACATTGCTCTGCTGGAGCTGCGATAGCACGGAAGGCAAACCGGACCATGACCCGGCACAGGTTTTATACACCGGTAGAAAACCGCTATGGACTGCAGGAAGAGACGTTTAGACCTTATGGAGGTGATCAGGAAAGTGGAACAGCAGGAACGCCTCGATCCTTGCGAAGAATTGTTCTACCTGGTAGAGGTCTTTCATATGACTGAAGCTGAGGCGGAAGAAGTATTGTCTGCCCAACCTCAACATTCCCCTATCTCGCGGGGGAGATCAGTAAAGGACGGATGACTGCAACTGATCGATCCACTCTCTGAGGCCCGTAATCGCCCGTGCTTCGTCGGCCATCTGAAAATTCATCAGCCACTCATTGTTGGCATGCATGGTCTGGCGAAATACAGGATTGCTTTTCAGCGCGTGGCCTTCCGGCATTTGCTGGGTGATCATTCCGCTCAAATATTCAGCATGCTCGCAGGCCAGCAGCTTGTTCATAAGGCTATAGCTGGCCAGCAGCGTTTTTTGCTCCTTTTCATTCAACTCCGGGGCCTGATGTTCAGCAATGGCCTCGAGCTTGTTGAGCAAAAGACGCACATCCATACGGTTGATCAGCGCAGGCGCTTTGTAGCCCGGCAGCATCTCGCCCTCCAACATCAGAAGATAGACATTCAGAAAATTCAGGGAAAAAATATTGTGTTCCCGAAGATTAGCGACCGGAGTAACCGACGGTTCCATAACGAAGGATTTGCTTTGAAAAATACTGCTTAGGGTTAGGAAATCAAAGTTCGGGCGATAAAAACGGATGCTTTGAATACACAATAGGATTGGTTACTTTTCGGATAAATACCGTTTGGAACAATGAAAAGCCGCTGGTATGCCATCGTATTGCTGCTGTCGCTGTCCCTGGGCTGCATCAAAAATGCACCCCTGAATCCGGAAGCCGATATTGAGCAGTTTAGTATTGACGAATCACTTCTTACAGGCAATACCGTCATCGACCAGACCAACCGGAAAATAAAATTATATCTCACCCGTGAGGCTTATGCAAAAGGTGTAGCTCCGGTCATTTCTGTATCGCCCGGCGCAACTTTATATCCACCTTCCGGCACGCTGATAAAGCCCGGTGAAGGCAAACAACAATATACCGTGACCGCTGAAAATGGCAGCAACAACAAGACCTACACCGTAGAAGTATCCAGCGCAGGACTCTGGACCTTCAACTTTGAGCAGTGGAAGCAAAACCCGTCCGACAAATATGAGTATCCGGTAGAGAATGACAGCCTTACGCTCTGGAGTTCGGGCAATGCCGGCGTTGCGCTTTCGGGGGTACCTAAGCAAAGCGACGCCTACCCCACACGAGCTACTAACGATGGGTACCTTGGCACCAAAGCTGCAGAGCTCGTCACGATCCCCGGCACGGCTTTGTCGGCTTTTATCCATGTATATCTCTATGCCGGCTCTATGTTTGTCGGCAACTTCAACACCGGCGTGGTGCTCTCCGATCCGCTGGCGGCAACCGAATTTGGTCAGCCGTATGTAGGATTGCCCCTCCGGTTCACCGGCTATTACAAATACGCGCCGGGAACGGTTTTTCAGGACGAAAACCAGAACCCCGTGGCCGGAAAGACGGATCAGTGCGCTATTTATGCTGTTCTCTTTCAGGGTCCTGAGCGGCTGAACGGTAAGAATATCAACAACTCGGAGAAGATCATTGCCACGGCAAAGCTGACGGATGGCACCGCCCGGGCAAACTTCACCCGTTTCGACATTCCCTTTATCTACAAACCCGGCTGGGATTCATCGACGGCCAACCTGATGCTGGCTATCGTAGCTTCATCCAGCAGCGAGGGCGATCTTTACCGCGGGGCTATTGGCAGCAAGCTCATTGTGGACAGTCTAAATATTGTAGCCCAATGACACGCAACCTGAGCAAGTGGTTTGGTATATTAGCCCTGTTGTCGCTACCCTATATGATTAAGGCGCAGGAAACCGGAGGCAAGGGCGTTGCACAGCCCCACATCAGCCACTACTTCCACCTGGCTTTCAACACCGGAGCAGCCACGCCCCTGTCTTTTCCTGGCAACATCCGCAAAGTACAGCACTACTCGTCTTTGTTTTCGCCAGTGGTGGGCTACGAAGCAAACCTGCCGCTGAAAGGTCGCTGGCAGGTGTACGCGGGCTTGGGCCTTTCGTGGAAAGGCATGGAGGTCACCGACAGCGTGGCCTACCTGCACACGCTCATCAAAGTAGATAGTGCAGAAATAGAAGGCGATTTTACCGGAAATAACAAGACGACCTGTCGCAATATCTATCTGAACCTCCCCTTAGGAATAGCATACACGGCGGGCGACAACTGGCGCTTGCGTGCGGGCTTATACCTTGGTTTTTTACTCCGTCCATCCTTTAGTGGAACGGTGAGTGATGGCTACCTGCGCAGAGGCAATTCTCTGGGTGAAAAAATTACGATTGACGAGGCTTCCTTCAATTTCGATGACGAGCAAAGAAAATTCGACTTTGGGATCGACCTCGCCGTTGCCAAAAAAGTTTATAAGAAATTTTCCCTCAGCGGCAATCTGCAATGGGGTCTGCAACCGCTCTTTCCTTCGGGCTTTAAGGGTGTCGCCTTCAACATGTACAATATTTTCTTTGCACTTGGTGTGCAATACCGGCTATAAATCCAGGCGGCCTTTTAATAAATCGTGATGTAACCGGTCTCCAGCAAGTCCTTGTTTTTCTTCATTTCAAACTTATAGATTCCCCTGCGCTGAAAATTGCGCCGGTCTATAATAAAGGCATGTTCCACAATCCGTGGAAGGTGGAGCACTTCTTTATTCTTTGTATCAAAGAACACCAGTGAAAAAACCGATTTTTTATCGGTACTGTCCGGCAGTTCTACATTGATGTGACCCGTGAACGGATTGGTGAAGACGTACTGCGACCGTATGTAGGTAAAGGCGTTGATATCTGAAGGGTCTGGCGCCTCACCGGCCTCCAGCTTCAGTGTGTTCACCATTTTTTGTAAGGAGTCGTTGGGAGGCAATACCCGCTTCTGCATCAATTGTGCACTATCTACAAACAACTTTACCCGATTGCTGTACCAGGTAAGGTCGGAGCTGAAGACAATGTAGAGGCGATACCAGTTGACCCCGGGATTAGGATGCCCGTCAATAAAAGCCTGCACGCCTTTTTTCAAATCTTTTACAAAACCTATTGTTGCAAAATTATACACGCTGTCGCTGCTGCGCTGCACCGCAATGGTCTTCAATTTATCGTATTGACAAGTCCATGAGATCACATTTACACCTTCCTGAGTTATGGCCTGTACATCGGGCAGCACGGGCTGGGCACAGGCATAGGAGCTAAACAACACAAAAAAAAGAGCCAAAAGGTTCAGCCGGAAATAATAAGTCCGCACCATGCGTCAAACCTACGGCAAAATGCAGGATGGAACCTACTGTAACGGGAAGATTTTCTTTTCTGTAACGTTTGAGACCCGGTGACGCCATTGGCATTGCAGTTTGTACAAACGGCATTTTATGTTTAGGTTTAGCCATCATTTTTTATCCGAACTACTATGGGTCTGTTTATAAGAAAGCCACTGAATCAGTTGCTGGCAGAGGCGAGTGAATCTGAAAAGGGTTTGAAAAAAACGTTAACTGCGCCGGCATTAGTGGCACTGGGCATTGGGGCAATCATCGGAGCAGGTTTGTTTTCCATCACGGGCCTTGCTGCGGCCAACAATGCCGGGCCAGCAATCACCATCTCCTTTATCGTGGCGGCTGTGGGTTGCGCTTTTGCCGGGCTTTGCTATGCGGAGTTTGCTTCCATGATCCCGGTGGCGGGCAGTGCCTACACCTACTCCTTTGCCACTATGGGTGAGTTTATTGCATGGATCATTGGCTGGGACCTTGTGCTGGAATATGCGGTTGGAGCCGCCACGGTGTCCATTAGCTGGTCGAGGTATCTGGTAAAATTTCTCGACTACTACAATATTCATATCAGTCCGGCATGGACCTCTTCACCCTTCGATGGTGGTATCATCAATATTCCCGCCGTGTTTATCGTAATGGTCATGTCCTTGGTTTTGATGAAAGGCACCAAAGAATCAGCCCTGGTGAACGGGCTCATAGTAACCCTGAAAGTAGCCGTGGTACTTATCTTCATCGCGTTAGGCTGGAGTTATATTCGTCCGGAAAACTATACACCTTATGTGCCACCCAATGCCGGAGTATTCGGCGAGTTTGGCTTTAGCGGAGTGATTCGGGCCGCGGCCATCGTGTTTTTCGCTTATATCGGTTTCGATGCTGTTTCCACGGCTGCACAGGAAGCCAAGAACCCGCGGCGTGATATGCCCATCGGCATATTGGTTTCCCTCCTCATCTGCACGGTGCTTTACATTCTGTTTGCGCACGTCATGACCGGTGTTGCCAATTTTGAATCATTCCGAGGAAAGGATGGTATTGCACCTGTGGCGGTGGCCGTGGACCATATGGGCAAAATGGGAGCCGATGGTACTATCATTCCTGATTTTCCATGGCTCAATAAAGCGATCATTATTGCCATTCTTGCAGGCTACGCCTCGGTGATATTGGTGATGCTCATGGGCCAATCTCGTGTGTTTTTCAGCATGAGTCGCGATGGATTGATCCCAAAAGTATTTTCTGAAATACACCCCGGGTTCCGTACGCCGGCAAAAAACAATATGCTGTTCATGCTTTTCGTAAGCCTTTTTGCCGCTTTCGTGCCCGCACGTATCGTAGGCGAAATGACAAGTATCGGCACTTTGTTTGCCTTCATTCTGGTATGTATTGGTGTGATCGTGATGCGTGCAAAAATGCCCGATGCACCGAGGGCATTCAGAACCCCGCTCGTGCCGTTAGTACCCATTCTTGGCATAGCCACCTGCCTGTTTATGATGGTGTTTCTTCCGCTCGACACCTGGATAAGGTTGATCGTATGGATGATGATCGGGTTTGACATGTACCTGTTCTATGGTATGAAAAACAGCCATCTTAACAAGGGCGTATTTACCCAAAAAAGCTATAAAACAGTTTCGATCACCGGCATTGTGATGACTCTGCTATTATTGGCTGTTGCCTGGGCGCATCACATCAGCCCCGACGCTGATGATCAGGCGTTGTTCTATTTTTCCATAGCTTTTTCCATAGCTCATTTCATTGTTTTTGCCCTGGCGATGCAGCGCGGAAAAACACGGTAAAGCGTACAGCATTTATCTTTTTTAAGACCATAGCGCACCTATGGTCTTTTTCATTTTAGCCATTCGACCGGACAACCCCTGTCCGGTTTTTTTGCATCTATTAACAGGCATTTCGCCCTGCTGGTCTGGTTTTATTAACGCTTTTAAAGTCGAAAAAAATTAAACTATGGAACTGAATATGAAAAATCTAAGCCTGGATAAACTTCGTGGGAAAAGCCTTACGGATGATCAACGCCGAATGCTGATGATATCGGGTATTGTAGTCGGCGCAGCAGCCTTGCTCGCCTACCCTGCTATGCTGCTTTATCGCAGATGGCGCCAACGTCAGAGCTCGAACGAAACGCCCTCAGAAGATCATCAGGTCAAATCATTTGCACCATCTTATCTCGGACACCACAAACCCCATCACCGCAAAGCAGCGTCCGACGGACATCTGCAGCAAACACAAGCCTGAACCATTTACCCCTGAAATGGGTTAGGATAAAACAAGGATGATACGATTGTAGTCCATCATCCGTAGGTTCCGATACAACCAGGCGGGCTGAAATTCAGTCCGTCTGTTGTTTTATTCCATCAGGTCTGCCCGCTTAAAAGAGGGGGTGCTGCCCTCTGAAACTCAATCGCCCAACTAAAATATTTGCGCTACATTTGTCCGCTCTTTAAGCACATTTAACTCAAAAAATAATTTCCGTTTCTATGGCATACGACGTTATCGTTATTGGCAGTGGTCCCGGCGGATATGTTGCTGCGATCCGTTCTTCACAATTAGGTTTTAAAACAGCAATCGTAGAGCGCGAGAGCCTTGGCGGCATCTGTCTCAACTGGGGTTGCATTCCTACCAAGGCCTTGTTGAAAAGTGCGCAGGTAATGGAATACATGAATCACTCCAAAGACTATGGTATTGAAGTGACCGGTGCCAAAGCCGATTTTCCGGCCGTGGTAAAACGCAGCCGCGGGGTGGCTGATAAAATGAGTAAGGGCATACAGTTCCTGATGCGTAAAAACAAGATCGATGTGATCAACGGTTTTGGAAAACTGAACGCCAAAAAAGAAGTAGAAGTGACCGGCGCCGACGGCAAGACTACCGCCTATCAGGCAAAGCATATTGTGCTGGCTACCGGCGGACGTGCGCGTCAGTTGCCTAATCTCCCTATTGATGGCAAAAAGGTAATTGGCTATCGTGAAGCTATGGTATTGCCGCAGCAACCCAAATCCATGATCGTGGTGGGAAGCGGTGCAATAGGCGTTGAGTTTGCTTACTTCTATCATAGCATGGGCACTAAGGTGACCATCGTTGAGTTTATGCCGCGCATTGTGCCGGTAGAAGATGAGGATATTTCAAAAGAACTGGAAAAGATCTACAAGAAGAAAGGCATCGAGATCATGTCCAATGCTTCAGTAGAAAAAGTGGAAGGCAGCGGAAATGGTGTTAAAGCCACCGTGAAAACCCAAAACGGCGAAGTGACTCTGGAAGCTGATGTGGTACTGAGCGCTGTGGGCGTGGTTGCCAATATAGAAAATATAGGACTGGAAACCCTCGGCGTAAAGACAGACAAAGGAAAGATAGTGGTAGATGCCTACTATAAAACAAACGTAGATGGCGTGTATGCTATTGGCGATGCCACACCGGGACAGGCATTGGCGCACGTAGCCTCCAAGGAAGCGATCATTTGCCTGGAAGCTATTGCCAACAAGGAAGGAAAGTACCATCACAAACCAGAGCCGCTTGACTATGGCAATGTTCCGGGTTGTACCTATTGCTCTCCTGAAATTGCCTCTGTAGGACTTACGGAAAAGCAGGCAAAGGAAGCGGGTTACGAGCTTAAAGTCGGCAAGTTTCCGTTCTCAGCATCGGGCAAGGCAAGCGCCGCCGGTGCCATGGAAGGCTTTGTAAAAGTGATCTTCGATGCTAAGTATGGCGAATGGCTCGGTACACACATGATTGGTGCCAACGTAACAGAAATCATAGCCCAAACTGTGACTGCCCGCAAGCTGGAAACCACCTGGCAGGAAGTACTCGACAGCATCCACCCGCACCCAACCATGAGCGAAAGCGTAAAAGACGCAATCGAAGTGGCATTGGGCGAGGCTATCCATCTTTAATGAAAAGACTAATCAAGCAATAAAAAGCTGCCCATCGGCGGCTTTTTTGCTTTTTGGAGCAAATGTAGGGCCGCTTTTATTATGACACACTAGCCAGTTCACTTTAGAACAAGCGAGTAAAAGACGGGGAATCCAGAATAAAAGACAACATTCAAAAATGGTCATTGCATTCTGGCGGCAGGCGGAAAAGCCCCTGCGACAATGCCTCCACCGAAGGCTTCGTTAATGGGTTATCGCTTATCTTGCTGGAAAAAATTACACGCCTATGCTTTCTCTTGCTGTCGTCAACGGTCCTAACCTCAATCTCGTGGGCCTCCGCGAACCGGAGATATACGGCACACAATCGCTCAATGATTATCTGCAAAGTCTGCGTGAAAAATATGCGCAGATTGAATTTTCATTCTACCAGAGCAATGTGGAGGGCGAACTAATCAATTATCTGCAGCAATGTCGCGGCAGGGTAAACGGCATCATTCTCAATGCCGGCGCATATACCCATACCAGCATTGCCCTGGCCGATGCGCTGGCGGCCATAGCCCTTCCTGCAGTAGAAGTGCATATATCCAATGTACTGGCCCGCGAGGACTACCGTAAGACATCCTATATATCCGGTAAGTGCGTGGGAAGCATCAGCGGGCTGGGCCTTCTGGGCTACGAGCTGGCGGTACTTTATTTCCTGAGCAACCAAGGTGCTACACCTGGCGAAAACCTTTGAGAAACTCCGTTACCAACATTCTTTTCTTTCCTTCCAGTTGTATTTCATCGAGATAAACCCAGCCGTCGCTTGCAGCCATGCGAAGAAAGGTTTTGTGATCTGTATCGACCATGCCAGGCGAGGCTGTAGTGGCATCGGTCACCCCATGTGCGGCAAAGACCTTAAGTTGTTTTCCCTGCAACAGGGTATAGGCAGCGGGATAAGGGGACAAACCGCGAATATGGTTGCAGACAACCATGGTGGATTGCTGCCAGTCAATGCGTGTATCTTCCTTAAAAATCTTAGGAGCATGCTTCAACGCAGAAGCTTCGGTTACCTTTTGGGGCTGTTCCTGAAGGGTGCCCTCGGCCAATCCTTTTACCGTCGTCACCAGCAGTTCGGCTCCGGCATACATAAGCTTGTCGTGCAGCGTACCGGCATTGTCTGTTGGGGCTATAGGTACACTTTGCTGCAGTAAAATATCGCCGGTATCTATTTCATGCTTTAACCGAAAGGTGGTCACGCCGGTTTCCCTTTCACCGTTCATGATAGCGCGATTGATCGGGGCAGCGCCACGGTACTGAGGCAACAATGAAGCATGAACATTGATCGTTCCCATTGGCGGCATATTCCAGACCAGCTCAGGCAGCATCCTGAAGGCAACAACGACCTGTAGATCGGCCTGAAAGCTGCGTAAGGTTTCCAGAAATTCGGGCTGCTTTAGTCGCTCGGGTTGCAATATGGGAAACCCTTTTTCCATAGCATACCTTTTTACCGCAGACGCCTGCAACTGCATACCACGGCCTGCCGGTTTATCGGGCGCGGTGACTACGGCCACAATGTTTGCACCAGCGGCCACGAGGGCATCAAGACAGGCCACTGCAAATTCCGGAGTTCCTAAAAAAACGATCCTCAGCTCATTGTATGATTTCATCAATTCTATTATTCAATTTTACTTAACAAAGCCCAGCACGAAAACTGCAAAACTAAGGGAGGAAAGTATTTTGCGCCTGTCCATTAAACTTTTGCACGCAACTTCCGTCAAAAATGCTGTTTTGTTATGAAGCCATCAACTGCAGTTTCCGTTCCCGACCATGTGCTGCTCGCATCTTTTCGGCAGGAGCAAACGAAGGAACAAGCCTTCACACAGCTTATGAAACAGTATCAGGAACGACTGTACTGGCACATACGCCGGCTGGTGGTGGAGCACGAAGATACCAACGACATTTTGCAGAACGTATTTTTAAAGGTCTGGAAAAGCCTTGCCGACTTCAGAGAACAGGCCAATCTTTACACCTGGCTCTACAGGATTGCCACCAACGAGTCCCTCACCTGGATAGAGCAGCAAAAAAAACGGGCGAGCGTCTCGCTGAGCGATGATGAAAATCCTGTAGCGGCGCGGCTGGAGGCACAAAAAGGCTTTGATGCCAACAAACTGGAGTGGAAACTGCAAAAAGCCATTCAAAGCCTGCCGGAAAAACAAAGAGTGGTCTTTACGCTCCGGTATTACGACGAGATGCCTTACGAACAGATGGCCTCGGTGCTGGAAACGTCGGAAGGTGCGTTGAAAGCCTCTTACCATCATGCTGTTAAAAAAGTGGAACATTACCTGTTGAACCTTTAAACTTTTATTCGATTGTTGAGTCAATGAATTATGAAGCAGGACTACACAATATCCGATGAACTGCGTGCCCTGGGAAGTCCTCTGGAGGCCTTTTCGAGGAAAATGCCTTTTGACATACCCGCAGATTACTTTGCAGGCTTTGAAGCGGCAATGCACACGCGGGTGACCGAAGCCTCATTACCCCAGGCAAAGAATCAGGAAGCAGCATTTGCTGTGCCCGAAGGATATTTCGACCAATTACCCCGGGAGGTACTTGCCAAAATCGACGGGAGAAAGGAGAACAAGTCGAAAACAATTGTGATCACAAAAAACTGGTGGCTGCCCGTACGTGCTGCTGCTGCAATATTTCTGTTGTTGCTCGGTGGGTGGGTTTACCGGTCTGCATTAGTAAACAGGAGCTTCGACAGCAGGCTGGCCTCCGTTCCCGATGCCAGTCTGAGTGCCTACGTCATACAGACATCTTCCGACCTGAATACAGAAAAAATATTAGCCGGTGATCCGGTAAAGCTGCAAGTACCGCTTACCGAAGAAGAAATAACTCAATACCTTGATGACACCGGCTGGCAATAAAAAACATTTAGAAAATGTGCAAACTAAAAAAGGCTCCTCTTCTTCTCTTGATCATGATACTGCTCATGCATACCGTGGCTCTGGCACAGGAGCGCAGACAGGAAAGGATACATGCCCTTAAAGTAACCTTTATAACGGATAAGCTCAAGCTGAGTGCCGGACAGGCCGAAAAATTCTGGCCGGTGTACCAACAATACGAAGAAGACCTGAAGGCGCTGCGGCGGCGATTTATGCAGCAGTATAAAAAAGGAACCGAACACCTTTCGGAGCAGGATGCCCGAAGGAATATTGAAGACAACCTCGACTATCAGGAACAACTGATCCTGCTGAAACGCCGTTATCAGGAATCATTTCTAAAAGTGATCTCTGCAAAGCAACTTAACGAGCTGTATGTAGCGGAAAGGGAATTCAGACAATTACTGATTCAGAAACTGAGGGAGCGGCGAAGCAGACGATAGCTGTTGTTACAATTTACCAAAGGGCTTTGCCACATCATGGTAAAAAAGAAACTCCCAGCCCTCATCCCTGCCCCTTCGGGCATATTGTGCACGTAGTTCCATGGCCTTTTGTCCGTCAAAGTCATACTTGGCTACATACTTCATCTTTAACTGCTTGAGCTGAGGAGCTTCATCGCCTCCAAAAAAGATTTTCTCCTTGCCGTCCTCACACAGGAATACAATATGACCCGGGCAATGTCCGCCGGAGTGCATGAAATGAATATGGTCGCCGATATGACCTTCCTTCCCTTCAAGCCAACTTACCTGCCCCGAGGAGAACAGGGGTTCAAGTTCTTCCGGCACATAAGAGGGAGCGCCTTGCCGCAATGCCTGATCGGCCTCATCGCGATAAATGTAGTAGGTGGCATTGGGAAAGGTGGGCTGAATGATCCCTGCATCGCTCTTGTAAGTAACCCCGCCAGCATGGTCTTTGTGCAGATGCGACAACAGCACTTTGGTAACCTGCGCAGGTTCGTAGCCACACAAACGAATATTGTGATGGAGCTGAAGCGTGCCGTCTTTCTCCCGGAATCCAAGTCCGGTGTCGAAGACCAGCAGATCGTTTGCGGTAGCGACCAGAAAAGGTTGCACTTCCACCAGTAAAGACCCTACAGGCCGGTCGTTCAGCTCATGTTCGGCCTCATCGAAAGGCACAAAAATCTTGTCATGTCCTATCGTAAAAACACCTTCCGAAAGCGGATATATCCTTGCCATACGCCCGCAAATTTAGCGTATCATCACCTGACGATCCACATCGAGCCGCAGCAGAATGAAAATGAGCACACTGAACGAAAGCAGTGAAGATCCGCCATAGCTAAGCAAAGGCAATGTGATGCCGATAACGGGCGCCAGGCCTATAGTCATGGAGATATTGATGGCAAAGTGAAAAAACAAAATAGACGCAACGCAATAAGCATATACCCGGCTGAAATCGGACCGCTGACGTTCTGCAAGAAAGAGTATCCTTAGGATGAGAAAAACATACACGAGTACCAGAACAGCACTGCCAACGAAACCAAATTGTTCGCCTACGGCACAGAAAATAAAGTCAGTATTCTGCTCCGGCACAAAATCGTTTTTGGTGGAGGTGCCGTTGAGAAAGCCCTTACCCCAAAGTCCGCCCGAGCCGATGGCTATCTTAGACTGCGTAACATTATAGTCCGAGGCGTTCTCCTTTTTCTTCTTAATATCTTCATCGGAATAAGAGGCGCTGATATAGTCTTCCGGCACATCGCGCCCGAGCATGGAATAAATACGATCTATCTGGTAACCCTTTAGTACGTGTTTGAACGTGAACGGAACCAGAAACTGTGAAAAGCCGACCCCTACGCCCCACACGCCTATGATCAGAAAAAGGATGACCACATTTCTTTTGATGGCATTACGCAGCAGTATTCCCCCCAGCACGCCCAGACCGGTGAGTATGAAAAAGAGAACCAGCCGGTCAACAAGCAGCGAGGCAAGGGTGAGGGCCACACCCGAAAAGCCAACGATAAGAACAATATTGGGAAGCCCCTCGCGATACATCACCAGGAAAAAAGAAAAGTACACAAGGGCCAGCCCGGTCTCGTCCTGCAAAATGATGATGGCCGCCGGCACCAGAGCGATAGCTACGCCCACCAGCCTGTGTTTCAGCGAGCGAAAGTCCGTCTCCGGCAAAGAAAGGAATTTGGCAAGGGCCAGCGCCGTGAAGATCTTACAAACTTCCCCCGGCTGAAAACGTGCCCCACCCACCCCCAGCCAGGAGTGAGAACCTTTCACATCCTGCCCGGCAAATATGGTGATGATGAGCAAGGCAATGCCAATGGTGTAAAACAGAAATGCAAAACTCGAAAAAAATTTGCTGTCCGTCCAAAGGATAATGATCCCCACAAAAAGGGAAATCCCTAAGAAGGTAAACTGCTTCATGTAGTCTTTTCCCATCATAAAGATGGTGGGATCGGTGCTGCGATGCACCACCGAAAAAACAGCCAGCAACCCTATGGCTACCAGAAGCAGGTAGAGCAGAAACGTTACGGCATCCACCCGGCTGAAAATAGATTTTTTCTCGTTGCTCATTGTCTGCTTAACGGGGCTTTAAAATTTTGGGGAGGGGTCTGCCCAGTCGATTTTCAAACCATCGGCGCAGCAGTACAGAGTCGCGGGCACGCTGTGTGCTGTCTGCTATTCTTTTCCTTTCCATCTTCAGTTCCCAGCGCTCTGCATCCTTTCTCTTTTGTGCAGAGTCTATGGCATAGATATATGGGTTGATCAGTTTGGCATTATACAAACGATCTTCAAGATGCCTGCGATTGGTGGCTATGCTGTCGGTAAGGTATTTTTCAATCATCAGGCTTGCCACCGGTCCGGCCCATGTAGCACCAAAACCCGCATTTTCCACCACTACAGCAATGGCAATCTTTGGGTTGACCCGGGGGGCAAAAGCAACGAATACCGAATGGTCTTTCATCTTCATCGCCTGTCCGTGGACCACCGCTTTATTTTCTACGGTACCGGTCTTGGCACATATCTCAATACCGGGGAGTTGCGCCACCCGGCCGGTACCATGTTCCACTACATCCTGCATACCCTTGCCGATGATGGTGAACACCGTATCGGGAGTATTGGGAAGTGGCTTATGCCGCACCCTGAACCGGCTGAGCAAAGTATCGTTCGGATCATTGTCGATGGCCCGTACAAAATGCGGTGTGTAGTAGTAGCCTTTGTTGGCAATGATACACATGGCGTTGGCCAGTTGCAGCGGCGTAAGTGCAATTTCACCCTGCCCCATGCCCACAAACAGATTGGTACAGGAGTTCCAGCTTCCGTTGTAGCGATCGTTATACCAGGATGAGTCGGGTACGAAGCCTTTTCCCTCATAGGGAATATCCACACCGGTAGGATGCCCGAACCCGAAGTTATACATATACTGCGCCCAGGCTTCTAACCCTTTCTTTACACCGCCATAGCGCTTTGCATCCTCTACAAGCCTGAAGATGTGCACGAAATACGCATTGCAGGAATTAGCCAGCGCCAGCCTTAGATTGGCCGCGTGACCGCCACCATTGTGGGTGCAGGCAATACGCCGTCCACAGGCATAGTATCCGCCAAAGCAAGGATAGCCAAAGGAAGGTGTAATGGCGCCTACATCGAGCGCCACAAGGCCCGTCATGGGCTTCATGGTAGAACCGGGATTGTAGGCGGCCTGAGTGGCCCGGTTGAACAAAGGATGCCGGGCGTCAGAAAAAAGCATCGAAAAGTTCCGGGTCCGTTCCCGCCCTTTGAGCAGGTTGGGATCGAAGCTCGGACTGCTTACAAGCGAAAGAATGCCGCCCGTGGACGGGTCTATAGCCACCACACTGCCGATCTTATTGACCATAAGCTTTTCAGCATATTCCTGCAATTGGGCGTCCACATAGAGCTGCAGGGTTTTGCCCGCAAGGGCAGGAGTATCGAGAGCGCCTTGTTTGTAGGATTCGCGAGGACGGTTGAAGTTGTCGCGCTCAAAGTAATAAACTCCTCTCTGGCCGCGCAGCACTTCTTCATAGCTCGATTCCAGGCCATTCATACCCACATAGTCGCCCTGCCGGTACGAGCGATACCTTTCTTTATCCAGCATTCTCGGAGACACTTCGCCGATATAGCCGAGAAAGATGCCTGCGCTGCCATTGGGATAAGACCGGATAGAACGCTCCAGTAACTCGAAGCCATCGAACAAAAACATGTTCTCTTTAAATCTGGCCGTTTGTGCAGCCGATAGCTGTTCGATAAAAACACTTTGCCGCATATTTCCGTTACGGATGCGGGTTTTCAGCAGAGTTTTTTCAAAAGTCTCGCGGTCCATATCCAGGGCACTGCACAAGGCCATCGTGTCGAGGTTGTGCGAGACCTTGGTGGGTGTGACCATAAGATCGTAAACCACTTCATTAAAGCACATGGTTCTGCCCTTACGATCAATGATCACGCCGCGCGGCGGATAGACTACTTTGCGAAAAATGGCAATATCGTTCGCCATCACCTTATACTTATCCTCAAAAAGCTGCAGAAACAGCAGCCTGATCAGTATTACGAGGGCAACACCGATAAAAATGAAGCGGATGATGAACTGGCGGGAACTCGCCGGAGACGACATGTTTAGTAGAAATTAACAGGACACAAAGCGGATACAAACCTACTCGAAAAACACGATTCTAAAAGGTTAAAGCAACTTTCCGGTAAAGATTTTTTGCAGCGGTATGGAATAGAATCTCTCCTATCGTCAAAATAAATTTGTGACAAAGATTTTGGCTTTTTAAAATCGGAACTTACATTTGCAACCCGCAAGACGGATAGTCCGATGGTGTAAAGGTAGCACAACTGATTTTGGTTCAGTTAGTCTTGGTTCGAATCCAGGTCGGACTACGCAAAAACAAAAAATGACTGCAGCTTGGCAGTCATTTTTTTATGTATTCCGTATGGGTAAACGCAGACCAGGACCCGTATATGCAAGCCTATTGCTTTTCATCGTTGCGTGAGTACAATTTTTCCGGTGGCGCGTTGTAAGCCGTTTGCCAGCACCTTGTAGAAATAAATACCAGAAGGCTGTCAGATTGCTTCGTCGGTCGTACCTCCCTCCTCGCAATGAACTGTGTTTAAAACCAAAAAAATTCAGGTTGTTTGATAGGTTGTTTCTTTGGTTGCAATGGCAAAAGCTTGTTTGATCAATTTATTGGCTACA
>JAFIGV010000008.1 GCA_017849575.1 Flavipsychrobacter sp.
GGTAAAGGGACATGCATTGCGAACAGGCTTTCCTACAGCCCAATGACGGAAATCAGTCTTGTTCTTTACCCTTTTTCTTCTGCAATGATTATCACTTCTAATTTATCCTAAACACAGCGTTTTGCAAACATAGGATGACGCGAGAAAGATGACGTCATTGGCACATTGTCTCATTGTCTCATTATTTTCAAATCCTCAAATTTTCAAATTTTCAAATCCAATTAGCACATTAGCACATTAGCACATTGAATAGATTGCTTCGTCGCTCCGCTACACTAAATCAAACAAGCACTACGCACCCTTCATCATCGCTCATTCCGAAGCATTCTCCACTCGCCAAGAAGCACTTAAAACAGAAAAGTATTGGAAAACTGCAGCCGGAAGAAGATATTTGCAATCCATTTTAGGGCCCCGTAGTTCAATGGATAGAATAGAAGTTTCCTAAACTTTAGATCCAAGTTCGATTCTTGGCGGGGCTACTAAACAAAGGGTGCGCAGCGATGCCACCCTTTTTTACATCTGCGTTGCAGTAAACACCATCTCAATCGTGTAGCTTCCGGAGGGCATATTCAGACCGGGAGTCATTTTGTATTTCACAGAAAAGGTTTGATTGCCGCCGCGGTCGCAATTGTTGATGAGGTTTTTGGGCGCGGTGCATACGGTGTTGAGTGTCATCCATCCATTGGCAGCAGGTGTACCTCCGGTATTGTTGTTGACCACCATGATCTTTATTGCTGAGGTGGCATCAAGCACCGGTACTGTAAGTGCATTTCCACTATACACAAATGCCGCTGTAGATGTGGCTACGTCCACTTTGAAGGTCCGGTTGGAACGTACTTTGATATTCGTTGGGGGAAGTTCTACCCCCATAGAAAGATCCTGAACACTGCTGAGTGAAGAACTTAATGTGGGATTGCCATCGGGAAAGGTAAGCTCGATAGCATCGGCCAATGCCAGTTGAACCGGCTGTATGCTCTCTCTGCTCACCGCAGACGATTGTGCAAGGGCAGCCGAGATGCTTCCGAATAGGAAACCCAAAAGTAAGGTGATCTTCTTCATCCTGAACCCGTTTGCATTTCCTGTTAACAGCCCATTAGGTTAACGACTTGCAAACTGATGTAAATTTTCCATTAAACTGATATGATTTGAAACCTGACAGCGTCGTTAACAAGCCCTTTACAATCCGTTAACCGACGCTTAACCGCGAGTGTAATGAATAGCCTGCGACAGTTTTTCGGGCTGCTTTCGCCGTAAAAGATCGACAATTGTGGCCAGAAGATCTCTAAGCCGTGAGTAGCTATGAGGCTTTGTAATAAAACAACAAGCGCCTCTTTGTCGTGCGGTCTGCTCGTCCTGTCCAAAGGAAGAGGTGGAGAAAATAATCACCGGAATATGCTTCAGATGCTCTTTGGATTTTATCCTCGAGAGACATTCCCAACCGCTGATGACGGGAAGATTTACATCAAGAATAAGGACATCAGGAATGTGTCCGAGTTCCAGTTCCTTAAGGGTAGCTGCGGCATCGGGCAGGGCAGTAAAAATGATAGAGTCATCTATTTCCGCAAGGGCTTCACCAAAAAGTTCCCTGTCGTCTTTATCATCATCGGTAAGAAATATCTGAATGGACATTGATTGTGGCAGCTATAATGTAGATTGCTGCTGCACTAAAGGTAATACAATAGTAAAAACCGCTCCTTCGTTTTCTATGCCGATAGCGTCAATTCTTCCCTGATGCCGCTCCACAATTTTTCTGCACAGCGCAAGGCCAAGGCCGGTGCCTTCATACCGGTCTTTGGAATGTAGCCGTGTAAAGCTGCTGAATATGCGATCCGCATACTGTTGCTGAAATCCAATACCATTATCCTTTACTATAAGCCTTACGTACTCCTTTCCATCTTTACTATCCGGGGTGCTGCTCACTTCAATCACGGGTGGCACGTCCTCTCGGGAAAACTTGAGCGAGTTGTTGATCAGGTTGTAAAACAGTTGATGCAACAGTACGCCGGCGCCTTCGATCTCGGGTAATTTTTCATAGATCAGCCGGGCGGCTTTTTGTTGCATTGCCACCTCCAGGTCGCCTTCCACATTGGCGAGTACCTGATTGAGGTCCACCTTTTCGGTTTGCTGTTGCGAAGCATTGAGCGTTGAATAACGGAGCACCCCTTCTATCATGGCATACATGCGCTCCGTTGCACTTTGAATTTTTTCTAAAAAAAGCTGTCCCTTTTCCGGCAATACATCGCTATACTCTTCCTGCAGGCGAGAGCTGAAGGTTCTCACTTTACGCACCGGCTCTTTAAGGTCGTGACTGGCCACATGTGCAAATTGTTGAAGATCATGATTAGAGCGCTGCAGTTCATTAGTGCGTTCGGAAATAAGTTGTTCAAGATTCTTTTCGATTTCCTTCTGATCCTGAATATCGGTGAAAGCCCCTATCCAACGTACGATTTCTCCGCGGGCATTCTTCACTGGCTCGCCCTGCCCGAAAAACCAACGGTAGTTTCCGTGCTTATCGCGCAGCCGAAGCTCCACTTTGTAATAGTTACCGGACTCAAGACTATGCTTCCAAATTTCATCTACCCACAACTTATCGTCGGGGTGCAACACTTCATTCCAGGACATGTCGTCGGGGTCAAGACCTGTGTACGCTCTCCAACGCGAAGAAGCGAATTCCATTTTACCGAGGTCGTCTGTCACCCATACCAATTGCGGTAGCGTCTCTGCCAGCAGTCTTAATTGGGTTTCACTTTCACGCAATCGTTCCGTAGCCAGAATCTCTTCATGTATGTCGATCACCGTGCCGATATAACCTAAAAACGCACCCTCATCGCTGTGGCGGGCCGTGGCGCGTGTCATACACCAGCGTGCTCCGCCGCTTATTTCATTCAGTCGAAATACAATATTGAAGCTGGATAGAAGCCCGTTCGCTTCGAAAAAAGTCTCACGTACCTTTTGGGCGTCTTCGCTATGGATGGCCTGCAACCACCCTTGCCCGAGTGCTTCCTCTCGTGTCTGTCCTGTAAGGTCGTGCCAGCGCTTGCTGAGGTAGCTGCACTGACCGTCGGCCTCTGTGATCCAAAGTATGGCTGGCACCGTATCGGCCAGCCGTCGAAAGTAGGCTTCACTTTCCTCTACCTTCTTCCGTGCCATTACAGCTTCAGTAACATCATTGGCATAGCTGATCACTCCCTTTACCGCCCCGGAATGATCGAACCAGGGCTGCAGCACAAAATCCATATAGCGTGCTATTTCCTGACCCTGTTGGTTCACCAGTCGTACCCAATATTCTTTACGGCTAAGTGGCATCCCTGTGTTGTAAACTTGTTGCAGCAGCGCCACGACTCCCTGTTCTTTCAACTCGGGCATGGCTTCTGCAACCGGTATTCCGGAAAAATCGCGGTCGTCGCCAAGCAGTTCTTTGCTACGTGGGTGAAAAAGATCGAAGCGCAGCTCGGGGCCAAGAAAAGTATTGATCATGGCGGGGGCGTGGAGAAACAGCTCGTAAAGTTGTTGCTCTGCCTGCCTTCTGGCCTTGCTGATGCGGATATGATTGCTCACACGTACAATCAGCTCTTTGGCAGAAAAAGGTTTAACAAGATAGTCGTCGGCACCCGCATCCAGCCCTTCTATCCGGGCTTCCTCACCGGCGCGAGCCGAGAGAAAAATCACCGGCGTGTTGCGCAAAGACGGCACTGATCTGATCTTTTGCAGCAGACCAAAGCCATCGAGTCGCGGCATCATTACATCGCTTAGAATAAGGTCTGGTTTTGCTGTCATCGCGAGCTCGAAGGCATATTCGCCGTCGCCGGCAAGAATCACTCTAAACCTGTCCGCCAGCAACCGTCGTACATAGTCGCGCATATCAGCATTGTCGTCCGCAATGAGTACAGTAAACGCCAACGTGGACTCGGCTGTGGATTCTTCTACAGGCGTAGGATCGGGTAACCACTTGGACGCCTCTGCCACAAAAGCATTTTTTTCTGCGGGAATGGTATTGCGTCCGGTTGTACCTCTGGATTCTGTGGCAACATGACCTTCGCCGCAGGGAATACGAACGGTAAAGGTTGTCCCCTCGCCAAACACACTTTGTGCCTCTATGGTGCCGCCATGGAGCTTCACCAGTTCTTTCACCATGGCCAATCCGATACCGGTTCCTTCCTGGCTGCGCCCGAGGGAGTTTTCTACCCGGTGAAATCGCTCAAAAATGCGGTCAAGCTGGTTTCCGGGTATGCCGATACCCGTGTCACTTACCTGCAATACTATTTCCTGACCCTGCTGAAATATGCGTACAGTTATCGATCCTTCTTTGCAGTACTTAAATGCATTGGAAAGGAGATTCAAAACAATGCGCTCCCACATCTCCACATCCACAAACACGTCTGCTTCTATAAGGTCTAAATTTAGTACAAGCTGCATGCCCGCTTTTTCGATCATGGACCGGAATGTGCTCGCAAGATCGCCGGTAAGTCCACAGATATCTACCTTTTCGAAACTTGCCTCCATCCGACCTGCTTCTATGCGCGAAAACTCAAGCAAGGTATTTACAAGTTTTTGTAGGCGGAGCGCATTGCGGTAGGCTACTTCTACCCTGGGCCTATTGACCGGCAGGGTGCTGGCATCCTGCAGCATATCTTCTATCGGACTCAACAACAGGGTGAGTGGTGTGCGGAATTCATGGCTGATATTGGAGAAAAAAGTAGTTTTCGCGCGGTCTAATTCAGCGAGCGCTTCCGATCTTTTACGCTCTTCTTCCAGCACGTGTACGTCCGAAAAGGAAGTGGCCACCTGATCGGCTATAAGCGTCAGAAAGTCAATCATTTTATCATCAACCAGGCGAAATGGATTAAGGCCAAGTGTCAATACTCCGTAAGGTTCCCGGGTGCCGGCCTGCAAAATGGGTAGCAAAACAGCTTTATCGGGCGCTATATCCCAGGCTCCGGTAGGAAACCTCCCCACTTGCTCTACCAGACCTTCAAAAATCTGCAGCTTGCCGGTTTCCAGGGCTTTGCTGATAATGCCTGCCCGTCCTTCACGAATGGAAAGGTCTAGTGTATGTTCCACTTTCTCTGCAACTTCACCCAGCTCGCTTGAATAGCGTAGTACTGCCTTTTGATCTTCTACCGACCGAAAAATTGCAAAGGGAAAATCGTAAGGGTTTTCTGAAATGGTATCTACGGTTTTGCGGATCACTTCATTATTGCTTCTGCAGTCTGCCAGGCGCTTGCCCAACTGAGTAAGTGTACGCAATTGCCGCTCGCTGATGATCTTTTGTGTGTCGTCGGTATTGGCGCAAAAGACGCCTGCGGTCTTACCATCATCACCAGGTATTGGCGTGTAGGAAAAGGTATAATAAGTCTCCTCCGGATAGCCATTGCGATGCATGATCAGCAACTGCGATTCTACATAGGTTCCCCGGTCGTTCTGCAGCACTTCATTAAGCAAGGGTTCGATATCATTCCATATGTCTTTCCAAACGGTAGAAACTGCACTACCCAGTGCCCGGGGATGTTTACCTCCCACAATGGCTTTGTAGGGATCGTTGTACAGTTTAATCAGTTCTTTACCCCAGCCGAGCCAGATAGGTTGCTGAGAGGTGAGCATGATACGAACACAGGTCCTGAGGCTTTGCGGCCATTGTTCAACGGCCCCCAGCGGACTCGATGCCCAATCGTATTCGCGCATCCGCTTTCCCATTTCGCCGCCACCGCTGAGAAACTCGGGGACAGCCTGTGTGAGCGAAGAAGTGGTTGGTGCTTCCATAGTTCCGATAAATAACTGAAAATGCGGTGATCACATGACTCCGGGCCCAATTTTACAGCCAGCCCCGGCATCCTTAAACCAAAAAAGAATGGCATCAAAAAAATGATGCCATAACAAATTGGTCTTTAGAAAGATAAACCATTCCTGCCGAAGCAGCCAGGCTATCTGGTATTTTTTCTTATCGCGCTAAGAAGTGAGCGAACGCAAATCTGTCGTCAACGACTATAATTGGGAGCCTCTTTGGTAATCACTACATCGTGCGGATGGCTTTCTGCCATAGATGCCGCCGTAATGCGGATAAACTGAGCATTTTCGTGCAATGCCTTTATGTCCTTTGCTCCACAGTAGCCCATTCCGGCGCGCAGCCCGCCCACAAACTGCTGCACCACTTCATTAATCATTCCCTTATACGGTACACGACCCACGATGCCTTCCGGAACAAGTTTTTTGATGTCTGCTTCCACATCCTGAAAATACCGGTCTTTTGATCCTTCCTGCATGGCTTCTACAGAGCCCATGCCCCGGTATGATTTGAACTTCCGTCCTTCATAGATGATGGTCTCGCCGGGGCTTTCTTCGGTGCCGGCAAAGATGGAGCCTGCCATGATACAGGAAGCGCCGGCTACCAGCGCCTTGACCATATCACCGGTATAGCGTATGCCCCCATCGGCAATTACAGGTATGCCCTTTCTTTTCAAGGCCTGCGAGGCTTCCATTATGGCCGTAAGCTGAGGAGCGCCTGCGCCCGTTACCACCCGTGTAGTGCAAATGGACCCCGGGCCTACGCCTACTTTTACGGCATCGGCCCCGGCTTCCGCAAGCGCTTTTGCCCCTTCTGCCGTAGCGATATTACCGGCAATGATGGGTAGATGTTTAAAGGCATCGCGCACACGGCTCACCATTTCCAGCACACCCCGGGAATGGCCATGGGCACTGTCGAGGGTTATAACGTCCACACCAGCCGCCCTGAGCGCTTCCACACGTTCCAGCGTATCGGCTGTGATACCCACAGCCGCCCCTGCCAGTAGCCGGCCCATAGCATCTTTGGCGGCATTAGGCTGGCTCTTTAACTGAATGATATCTCTGAAGGTGATAAGACCGATGAGCTTTCCTTTCTTATCGACAATCGGTAGCTTTTCGATCTTGTATTTTTCAAGAATAGTTTCGGCCTTTGCCATGCTGGTGCCGGCGGGTGCTGTGACGAGGTTTTCGCGGGTCATTACCTCCTGCACTTTTTTGCGAAGATTCTTTTCAAAGCGCATATCCCGGTTGGTAAGGATGCCGACCAGTTTGTGTGCACTATCTACAATGGGAATTCCTCCTATTCTGTTATCCCGCATTACTGCAACGGCATCGCCCACAGTGGCATCGGGGCGGAGGGTGATCGGGTCTATGATCAAACCGCTTTCAGACCGCTTTACCTTCCGCACCTGTTCGGCCTGCCGTTCGATACTCATGTTCTTGTGCAACATGCCAATGCCGCCTTCGCGGGCTAATGCTATAGCCAAACGCGCCTCGGTAACCGTATCCATTGCGGCAGATACCATGGGAATGTTTAGTCGTATATCCCGTGTAAGCTGAGTAGAAATATTTACTTCGCGTGGAAGAATTTCGGAGTAGGCAGGTACCAGAAGTACATCGTCAAATGTAAGCCCCTCGCCGTAGAACTTGGTTTTTGCAGCCATGTGCAAAGATAATGCGGCAATAGTAAAAACAAAAAACTGTGATCATCCGGCTTCGGGAGCTCTAACGGGAAGCTTCGCGAGATGTATTCTATGCCGACTGCGGGGGGCGAGCGAAGAAAAAATCCCGGCCCTCTTTTTTGAGCCGGGAGATTGATATCGGATATCTGTCCGCTTTTATGCTTTACCTGTGAGAATTTTATTCCAATACAGCCATGGGAGCAGCTTTGACTTGAGTTGATACATGCTCCAGCGCTCTTTACTTTGATCGAAGGGAAAGGTCTCCATGGGTTTGTTGTCATAGTCGAACTCTGCCAGCACCAGCTTACCATAGCCGGTCACCAGCGGGCAACAGGTATAACCGCCATAGCTTCCGCTCACAGTAGTGTTTTGTACAAGTGCGTACACATTTGCTACTACCACAGGAGCCTGCTTGCGAATAGCGGCTCCGGTTTTGGAGGTTGGCAATCCGGAAGCGTCGCCCAGTGCAAAAATGTTTGGATAGCGCACATGCTGCAGCGTATGTTTATGAACATCTACCCAACCGGCCTCATTAGCCAAAGGACTGTTGCGGATAAAGTCTGGCGCGCTCTGCGGCGGCGTAACGTGCATCATATCAAAGTCCACCCAGGTTTCCACATCTTTGTTATGCTCACCGAATCCCACGAATCTTGCCCGCTTGTTCGGTCCGTCAATCTCTTCGAGTCGCTCCAGGAAGTGAAGTTTTATATTTCCACGCTTCACCACTTTCAGCAGTGTCTGTTCATATTTATCAACCGCAAAAAGTTTAGGCCCTCCACTCCAATATTGGATGTCCATCTTGTTCAAGATCCCGTGCTTTCGGAAATAATCCGCAGCCATATACATGATCTTGTGTGGTGCTCCTCCACATTTCACCGGGGTGTGCGGATTATGAAAAATGGCCTTGCCCTTCTTTGTATTGCGGATACACTCAAATGTATAAGGCGCATAAGTAAAGCTGTAATTTGAGCATACATTATTTTTTCCCAGCGTTTCGGGGAGGCCCTTTATTGCGCTCCAGTTTAGCTGTATACCGGGCGCGACGATCAGGAAGTCATAAGTATATTTCGAGCCATCGGTAAGTTGTACTTCGTTTTGCTCCGGTACAAATGCTGAAGCACTACCCTTTATCCATTTTGCCGCTTTGGGCATAACTGATTGTTCGGAACGCACGGTATCATTGATATTAAAATCACCGGCACCTACAAGTGTCCATGCGGGTTGATAATAGTGCTTTTCAGAAGGCTCAATAATTGCAATATCAAGAGATTTGTCCTTGAGCAACAATTGTGCTGCTACCGAAATGCCGGCATTACCGCCGCCAACAATCAGAATTTGATGGTGTGCCATTTGCAAATTTTTTTTCAATCTATTCCAATTCGCAATGCCTACCCGTGACTTCTGTCACATTGCAAAAATTTAAGCCGAATTGCTTACTGTAAACCAGATAGAAAAACAGCCATTCTCCTCCCATCCGATCAATAAAAAAAAAGCGCCCGGAAAAACCGAACGCTTTCTACTCAATGCTGAAAAATCTATCTTACGAGGGTAACATTTCCTTTGTAGGTTTCCACATACCCGTCGGGATAAGCCACGCGTATGAGATACTCATAAACGCCCATATCCTGCGGCACGCCTTTCCAACTTCCATTCCATCCCGTAGCGGGATCTGTGGTACTGAATATTTCCTGCCCCCAACGGTTGAAGACGCGGAACTCTTCAAGCTTCTGAAAGGTAATATTAGAAATGCGGAACACATCGTTTTTGCCATCTCCGTTGGGTGTAAAGGCCGAGGGTACGAAGAGATTGTCGCGATAGTCAATATTGATCCTGACGGAATCTATATTTCGGCAGCCGTCTTCTGCAAGGCCCCATACATAGAAGGTTGTCGGCTCGGTGGGTGCCACATGAGGGTTCGACAAATTAGGGTTGGTGATCGATCCCAGCGGATTCCAACTGTAGAGATAGGCACCCGAAGCCAGCAACTGAACACTTTGACCGTACTTAATGGTGGTGTCGTTGTTGAGTATATGCACAACGGGTAAGGGTCTTATTACACCATGGGAAAAGAAGGTATCGAGACAGCCATATTTGTCTTTGTACACGGCGGCATAGGTGGTCGTTTTGGAGGGACGCGCTATGGGCTCCAGAGACTGAGCAGGATCAGAGCATCCCTCACAAGATAAGTTTGTAGGAGCCAGGAAGCTTCCGTCGTTGTCATTGACCTCATACCATTGAACCGCACTAATGGCTCCGCCCAGCGCAGAGATTTTATATTTCTGGCCAAAGCAAACTGATGTATCTCTTGGATAAATGTCGTAGTCGTGTGTCGGCACCGTGATGTGTAAAGTGTCTTTCAGTTTACACTCGCTGCCGCCCATGGTCTCTACAAAGTAATCTATTGTTTTATTTACATAAGCATATGGCCTTTGAATAGTAGAATCCTGCAGAAAATCTCCGGGCGACCAGGTGTATTGATACAAAGCATCGGGCGATTTACAGAATCCTCCTCTTACGGTCGGGCGTCCGGTATATATTTCCAGATTATCGCTCTTGCCATTGGCACACACATTTCCATTGACACCGGTAGTATAGGCTACTACGGCATCCGGCTCGCCGGTGTTGGTATAAAATATTGTCGGTGGATTTTTCGAGCTTGCTCCTGAAACACAGATGTCCACAACAAGGTTCTTTTCTTTATCCCAATCGTAAGCATTGTCAAATACAAAATCGTTCCATCCATCAACAAGGATAACCGGTGATGAAGCCGTAAACACAAGCGTGGGATTAGGAATGAAGGTGCCTCCCAATATATTTTGATCGGTACAGGCCAGCGAAATGGAAACATTGCTGAAAGTCGCCGATCCTACCTTGGCCACTTCAAATCCCAGCGAGCTTAACGTACCATAGCGCAGGCCAGATGCATACAAATCTTCTTTCTTCAGGATGAACTGCATATGCGCGGAGGTATATTGAGCGGTGAATGGATTATTTACGGTTGTAGTGTCTTCCTTTGCTCCAATGGGATCGCGGAACAGCGTCAACATGTTCAGGTTTTCCGGTGAGGTGCAGGGTGGCTGAGCACTGATGCCGCAGGTGAGGGGCGATCGAGGGGGCAGTCCCATAGACTTCACGTCGAGCTGCGTATAGCCCGGGCGACAAAGCACAAAGTCGTCCATTGCCTTTACCGTATCTTCATTGATGCCCACCGTCATGATATCCGATTTATGGCAATGATTGGTGTCTTCTACCCGAATGGTGTACCAATTGGTCTCGGGTGTAATAGCGGTGGCAATCTCGCAAGTTGTGCAACTAAGCGTACCCAATGGTTTCATCTCCGACCATTGATAGGTCAACGGTCCGGCGCCACCATATACTCCGGCGTTCAGTACAACCGGCGTTTCGGGCACGAGACAGGTACTGTCAATTCTATTGATATTGATGTTTGCTATGGGAATAGTGTGAATTGTATCCTTACAAAGACTCACCGAAGGGAAAGGTGTAAGAATGAGATGATACTTTTCGGGGGTCATAGAGTTGGGCTGGAAAGCAACAAACTGGCCAGTGTCCATAAGCTTTGAGTAATCGTTGTTGTACCATTCATAGGTCATATAACCCTCCGGCCCACGCAGGTACGCACCTCCGCGGTCCAGGTTACAAGAATCGAGTTTGGCTTCAAAAATTCCACAGTTCTCTACATCAAAATAGCCATATCCGAAGTGCCCTCCCTGATCACAATCGCCTACCACCACGTCCACGATAACTGTTTTTCCAGCGGTACCACTGAGATTTAATGTATGTTTTGTCCAGGGCTTATACTGAACCTGCTTGCGGGTACTTTGGAAACCGGGTAACGAAGCATCGGCAACAAAATTGAGATCATAACAGCCATCTTTTATCGGGAGTCCGGTCGCTGCATCCTTAAGTGATACGGTGAATCTTGGCTGCTGATCAGGATCGTGATTGGGGTTTTGCAACACAACTGCATAAAGGAAATTGACACTGTAATTATTGATTCCGGCGGGCACGGTAAACATAAATTGAATCCTTTCAGCACTCCAGCTTATGTTGCTGTCTCCTATCCGAATAGCGTACCCGCCACCTGATGGAGCAACAACCGGAAAACCGCCGAAAGGATCCGGTGGCATTGAGGAATTCATAATGTCGTGACGACCGGGCAGGAAGCCATTCACAGGGGTGGTGATAAGCGTCATGGGAACCGGTGTAGTTGTGCCTCCATTCACCCCTCCCGGGAAAGATCCTAAAGGTCCCCCGAGCTGTGCGGTCCACCCGGTAGTATCACCGGTTTCCCAGTCAATGTTGTAGGGGCAGGCAATTTGTTGTGCAAAGACACATGAGGCAGACAGCGTGAGGCATAAGGATACAATAAGGCCTGTAACGCCCAAAACGTTTCTTTTCATAGCTGATCGTAAATAGTTTGGTTCTACCGGAATACAGTGTGTAGGTCGTTGCTGTAAACCGGTGGTTCAAGAAAAGAAGACCACAAATGCTTTCAACAGGTTGGCATGCGGGTATAAAATAACAAAGAGCCGGCGCGTCGGCCGGCTCCTTAGAATTTCAAAAAATAGAACTTACACGCAACTTCTATTCCTTCGTCACTTTGATCGTCTGGCTATGACTGGCGTCGGTGTACTTGATCAGGTACATGCCCTGTGCCAGACCATTCATGCTGATCTGCACCTGAGCCTGATCCATTGTTACCCTACGCACCACCTTGCCGGTTACA
>JAFIGV010000009.1 GCA_017849575.1 Flavipsychrobacter sp.
TCAAATTCAAAACTAAAAACCCAATCGCCGGTTGCCTGTGCTTCGTAAGTGAATTTAATTCATTTTAAAGAATGCTCTTTCATTTTCTTACCAACGGTCGGAATTCCCGAACGAACGGTCGGAAATCGCACATTTCCGGTAGATGAATAGGACTGGGATCGCAGCAAATAGGCTTACCACTCGCCGTCAGTATCGCTGAAATTGATCGGTAAGAGGCTGCTGGTGTTCAGGCCTATCCTGATTGCTGACACTCGCTGGTCTAAGCTGTTCCACGACTGAACGAAATCGAGGCGCAGTAGCCGAAAGGCATCAAAGCCGAGGTTCTCAATGCCCACAAAGGCTTCTGTATGGTACAGATGTTCATTGACGTAGTAGGCATTGGCTCCGGTTACAAGGTACCAGCGCAACTGACGCAAGAGCGGAATTTTGTTGGTAAGAAATCCTTTCAGATACCATTCCAGGTGTGCCTCTCCGTAGAGGGGCTCTTTATTACTAAAAGCATAATAAGGCGCCGTCTGAAAGCTCTCCAGATAGGGCGAAGCCAGTGTAAGCTGGTTTCCGTTGATATGGTTCAGATCCGGGATGCTTACATAAGCTGTGCTGAAAAATCCTCCGGCAGCCAGATTGTAGGAAAGGGTGCCGAACAGGCGCAATTCAACATCATCGCGCACGTCAAAGCGCCATTTATCATAGTCTGTTTTACTGTCGAGCAAACCGGGAATACCCTTTTGATAACTTAACGTAAACACAGGCCAGTTGCTGGCCAGCGAGCGCATGTACTCAGGATACCTCACATAGCGGTATCCGGGCTGATATGACAGCGAAAGGTTAGCAATGACAGCGTTGTGTTCTTCCCAGAGATACGACTTGAACTCATCCGGAATATTGTCTGTAAATCCACCCACTCCTTCCTTTGCAAAACTATACGTGCTGGTGTTTTGCAGTGGCAGGCGCTTCTGAAATCCTAACCCTGCATTCCATTTGAAGCCCGTGCCGTGGTTTTTGGCAAAAAGAAGCCGGGCATTCCACCGCTCGTAGAGTTTCAGGTAATTTTTGCGGTAGAACAAAGTAGAAACCGTGTTGTAGAAAGCCTGCAGCGGATTGTTGGGGTTAAACTGAAACACATATTTTCCGGCTTCCAGTCCTACGCTCCAGTTTTTACCCAGCCATTCTTTGTCCTCCCTCAGATAACGGAGTTTGCCGATGGCGTTGAAGTGGGTATTTTCAAACCCGTAGCGCAGCGCCAGGGCACCGGTAAGGTAGTTGCTGCTGTCGAGTCGCAAATAGGACCGGAACTTAGGTGCAACATTCAGGCCTTCAATTGTATTATAGTTTACCAGGCCCGTCAACAACGCATTGGTGCGCAGCATGAAATCATCGTTCCGTCCCCGAAAAGTATAACCGGAAAGCAAAAGGGAACCCGCTCGAAAACGATTGCTTTTTCGTCTCATCGAGTCTTTAAAATGCGGGTCTTCGTAGCGAAGGCGGACGCTGTCTTTTTCGCGATAGTCTTTCTGCTCGTCTTCAAGCAGCGGCACAGGGCGAATAGCGGCCCAATAGCCCGAGTCGCGCTTTGTAGCACCATGGTCATACTCACTGACCACTTTGCTGGAAAACACCGAATCCGGCGCGGGCTTATTTGCCTCCTGTTTATCATACATGGTAACGAAGGAGCCAAAAAGATCGAAACCAAAAATCTTGAGGGAAGGATACAGCACCTGTTGTTTGATCACCCACATATCCTGATGAACCGGAAGGTACACCTGAGCAATGCGCAGCGTATCCAGGAGTTCGAGGTTCGACTTTTTCGTTGCATGCAGGTCGAGGCTGTGTATAGACCAATCTTCATCTACAATGTAGATATCGCCCGTAAAAAGCGGCTCATAAAGCCGACGCGGAGTAACGTTGATCTTATAAATGGTCTTGTCCTCTTCCTTAAAGTCGCCGACCAGCCGGAACTTGTAGTAGTTGAGCGCAAAATCATTGACCGGAGAAATGAACCCACGCGGATTGATCTGATCTGAAATCCTGACATTGTTTTCATAGAAGCTGATCACCTCAGGAAACTTAGTAACGCCAAAACTATTAGGATTGCCACTTACCGTTACGGAATGAATCACCGTCTTTTCCTTATTTCCCTGACGGTAGTAAGTAGCAAGCTCTTCCAGCAACATCAGGATTCCCCGGCCATTACTATCCAGTCCTCCCTCCGACTTATCAATCTTCTGGCCTAGTATTTTATCCGGCGCGGTTCGAGTTTTCAACACCGCCTTCAGATAAATATCAGTCTGAAAGGCACGAATCTGTTCCAGATGAAATTTCCTTTTGGCTATAGCCTTGCGCATGATGTACACACCCGGATCCTCAGAGGCTTTCACGATCTGTTCCTTCATTTCGAAGCTCTGATCCTCCATCACAAAATCATGTACCACCACCTCGTCACCCTTCAGGGTAAGGTTGAAGGTATTTTGCCGGAAACTGATATACTGGCAAACGACCCGGTACGTTCCCGGACCGAGCGTAAGCTGATATTCGCCCTCTGCATTAGCGCTGGTACCGGTGGTAGTGCCGCTGATAAATACCGTTGCAAAAGGCAGCGGCTCTCCTTTTTTATCTGTGATTTTTCCTTTAATGACGCCAGCTAGGGCAAATAGGGGTGCGCAAAAAAACAACAGGAGTAAAAGATATCTGCGGTTCATAAGGCAATGGACTTTAATTCTGATATATCGGATGCGGTAAAAAAAAGTTACAGCTAAAACAATCCGTTGATCTGTGCATCAATCCTTGCTACAACTTCTGCAAAATCCTCATCATTATTCGCAAAGTCTATATTATCCACTTCCACTACCAGCAAGGGTCCGTCGCGGTATTTCTCGATCCATTTGTTATAAAACTCATTGAGTCGTTTCAGATAGTCAAGGCGAATATTTTCTTCGTACTCCCTGCCCCGCTTCTGAATATTGTCCACCAGTTTGGGAATGGAAGCTTTGAGGTAGATGAGCAGATCGGGCGGACCGATCAGATTTTTCAGTGTGTTGAAAAAAGAGGAATAGTTTTCAAAGTCGCGCGCGGTCATCAGCCCCATCTCGTAAAGGTTGGGTGCAAAAATGTGTGCATCTTCAAAAATAGTACGGTCTTGTATAACGGTTTGCTTCCCCTTTCTGATATCGATCAATTGGGTAATGCGGCTGTTGAGAAAGTAGATCTGAAGGTTGAAGGACCAGCGGTGCATGTCCTCATAAAAATCGACCAGATAGGGATTGTGATCCACGTCCTCAAAATGCGGTGTCCATTTGTAATGCTTTGCCAACATGGTAGTCAGCGTTGTTTTTCCGGCGCCAATATTTCCTGCTACGGCTATGTGTTTGATATTCGATTTTGGCATGGGCAAAGCTTAGACCTACACAAGATAATGCTTGAAAAGAAAACAATCGATTTATTGAAAATGGAAATAGCGGCGTAGATCAGTAATAGTTTATCCCGATCAGGCGGCGCGCTTCCGATATTGTTTGGGATGCACTTTCTCTTGCACGCTCCGCTCCATCCTTAAGAATTTTTCGCAGCAACGCTTCATCGTTTTGCAATGAACTCGCTCTTTGGCGGATGGGCGCTACAAAAGCCACCATGTCTTCTGCCAGTTGCTTTTTCATATCTCCATAGCGTATGGTACATGCGTTATAGGCATCCCGGAAGAACTGCAAGGTATCTGCCTGCGACACCAGTTCCATCAGCAAAAAAATGTTTTCGATATAGGGGGGCATTTCCGCATTGGGCTCGGTAGGGCCGCTATCTGTTTTTGCTTTCATGATCTTTTTGCGGATCAGATCATCCTCATCGGCGAGGTAAATAGTGGCGTTTGCATTCTCGCTCTTGCTCATCTTTCCTTCTCCATCAAGGCTCGGCACCTTAATGAGGTTGCTGCCAAAATTGAAGGGCACCGGTTCAGGAAAAAAAGCGCCATAGCGGCTGGCAAAACGCTGGGCAAAATTGCGTGCCATTTCCAGGTGCTGCTCCTGATCTTTCCCAACGGGAACTTTCACTGCCCTGTGGATCAATATGTCGGCTGCCATCAGCACCGGGTAGGTCAGAAGACCCGCGTTAATATTATCGGGTTGGTTACGTGCTTTTTCTTTGAACGTGGGCACCTTTTCCAGCTCACCTTTATAGGCAAGCATGTTCAGCATCAGGTAGAGTTCTGGTATCTCGGGTACATCGCTCTGAGCGTAGAGCGCCACCTTCTGCGGATCGAGTCCGCAGGCGATATTTTCTGCCGCTACCCGAAATACATTAGCCTTAAGGTCTTTCGGATCGGGATGCGTGGTGAGTGAATGATAGTCGGCTACGAAAAAATAGCAGTTGTAATCGTCCTGCATCTTTACATAGTTGCGCATAGCGCCAAAATAATTCCCAAGATGTAAGTAGCCGGTAGAACGAATACCGCTTACAACAATCTCTTTGCTCATAGGGGCGCAAGATACAGCGTTGATTTGTTTCGTTGTTGATTTGTTGATTTGTGAAGTTGTGAAGTCGTAAAATCGTTAAGTCGTAAAGTTGGTTGTTGTAAAGCTGAATTAATTGAATCCTTACAAACATTGGCTAATTCGCTAATTATCTTCAATGAGATTCTGATAGTCATGACACACCCCTGCTCTGCGCCAGGCCACCGCACGTCCCCTCTCAAGAGGGGAGGTCGTGGAGCCAGGAACTTCGTTCAACAATGTCAAATTGCCGAATTAGCTCATTGGCTAATTATCTTCAAATCCTCAA
>JAFIGV010000010.1 GCA_017849575.1 Flavipsychrobacter sp.
GACTTTCCTCGGTAACATCTATAGACGACAACAGCCAAGCGTTTTAACCCCGGAACGTTTACCAGGCGCGTTAACACGGAGATTTAACCTTACGTTGTAACCTGGGTCTTTAGCCCCGGGGAACGACTACAAATCTAACCTACGGATGTGACCGGCAGATTATGGCAATGTTTCATTTATGTCAACGGCAGAGCTACTTGCAGAAAGCATCCACTTTGGCTAAAGCCGGACCAGCGTTCTCTCTAACTCTCAGCTAAAGCCCAGGGTTAAACTCATGAGCCGCGTGAACTTAAGCGACAGGCTAAACAGGTATCGCTGGATATGGTCCCACGTATTAGCGAAGCTTCAGCCATACGTTTGTAACCTGGGTCTTTAGCCCCGAGGAACGACTACAAATCTAACCTACGGATGTGACCGGCAGATTATGGCAATGATTCATTTATGTCAACGGCAGAGCTACTCGCAGAAAGTATCCACTTTGGCTAAAGCCGGACCGGCGTTCTCTCTAACCCTGGGCTAAAGCCCAGGGTTAAACTCATGAGCCGTGAACTTAAGCGACAGGCTAAACGGGTATCGCTGGATATGGTCCCACGTATTAGCGAAGCTTCAGCCATACGGTGTAACCCGGGGCTTTAGCCCCGGGAACGACGCACACAAGGGGCGGCTTTAGCCAAAGACTGTTAGGATTACGGCGAGGAGCAGCGCGATTCAAAGAGAAACCTATTCACTTCCACAAAAAGAAGCTGCCCCTATCCGGGACAGCTTCCTACTCATGCAGCGAAACCTGCCGTATTAATAAGTGTTGTTTTCAGCATCGAAGGTAGCCCAGCCCGAAGTCCAGTCGTTCGTACCATCAAATGCACCACGATAGGAAACGTTTTGAAAGCCGGTAAGTCCTGCAAAGCTTGCACCGCTCAGAGCGGGAGAGCCTGCTTTCAACAAGTAGTTAGGACGGCCTGCAGCAGTAGTGCTGAAGAAGGGCGCGTACTTAAACGGATCGGTGAGACCAGCAAAGGAAGCTGCCGATGATGTATCCGTATTGGTTGACGCCCACCATGTGTCTGCGTTAGCCCAACCGTTGGTGTATTTAAACACTACCTTACAACCTGCAATGATGTTGTTGCGGAACACCAGAGAACCTTCATTTGCGTTATCGCTTGTTTTGTGGCTGGTAACTTTTGAATCATCGATATAAACACCGGCCAGAGGGAAGCCCATAAGGATGGAGTTTACAATGCTTTCAGAAGAGTTGCGGCGAATCTGTGCAGCGTGCTGGAAGTTTGCATTGTACCCTGATGAACTTGCAGTTTGCATCGGACCTACGATCGTCATGTTGGAGAATACTGCTTTGGTCTGAGGGCTGTTTGTTGTTCCGTTTCCGTCATTATCCGATTCGAAACCGTTTGAGCCTGAAACGTCCGCTACAGCAACAGCACGTTGTGCTACACCAAATTGCACTTTGCCGGAAAATCCGAAGTCTGTATCGAAATCATCATCCCAGCTATATGTAGCCATAAGGTGATCGCAATTTACCGTACCACCAAACCATTCGAATGCGTCATCACCGGAGCGATATACCTGTATGTAGCTGATAGTCGTTCCTGCACCAACGCCGCCAAAAGTAAGGCCGTTGATTTCGTTGTCCGGAGAAAATGCAATACCTGCAAATTCAATACGGCAATACTTCATGGTACCTGAGTTGTCATTAGCGTCTGTACCTCCATAGTAGATGTAATCCGCTTCTGCGCCTGTGCCTGTCGGTGTCAGTCCACCTTCGATTTTGGCGGTACCACCCGTTGGGTTGATGGGGGCTTTTCCGAGAAGGATCACACCACCCCAGTCGCCCTGATTACGAGCACCCTTTGCCAAAGAAGATGTAAATACGATAGGTTTTGCCGCCGTACCCTCGGCCATAATCTTAGCACCTCTGGTGATAATCAGCGTCCCTTTTGTAGCCTTGTCTCCCATGATCACGGTACCCGGTTCGATCGTTAGCGTAGCCTGGTTGGTCACGTACACAAATCCTTTCAGTGTGTACTTCTTGTTGGCATACAAAGTTGTGTTTGTCGAAATGTCGCCGGTAAGCGTAACATTCGTTGTGTCTGTCGGAACAACCGGAGTGTTGTCGTCGCTACCCTTTGAACAGGAAGTAGCACCCATTACTGCGATGGAAAGGAGTCCGAATAGAAATTTTTTCATTGTGGTTTGAAATTTTGTGCGAAGCTATCGGGGGGGTGTGACCAGATTATTACGCGAACATTAAGTGAATGTTATTTAAGCTTCTTGCTAAAATTTGTAGGTATAAGTGAGTGAGAAAGTAGACCCCGGACGGTATTCGGAGAAGATGCCATCTTTGTTGGGTACTGCAAAACCACTGCTGTTCAACTGATGATCGTTGAACTTGCCATTGTAGTCCTGATCAATATAAATTCTTATCGGACTGTTCAGTAAATCCTTCACATTGAACCGGAGCTCACTGCGTTTACTAAGGTCGTAGCTTGCCTGAAAATCGAGCAGGTTCCTTGCGCTTTCCATAAAGTGGGCGAGCTTCTCCTGACCCACCAGGAAGATTCTGTCGCCTATACGGTTGTATAACACATTCAGATTGAGTTTACCCTCAAACGCCGTGTAGCCGAGTGAAGTGTTGATCACATAAGGCGACTGGCCGGCAAGTGCCCGTTCTGAATAGGAGTAATTTGCAGAAGTGCTCTTGTCGAGTTCTACGCGCGAATGGATGTAGGCTAGATTGGCGTAGAAATTAAAGTGTTCCAATACAGAACTTTTTGCCAGGAAGCCCAGATTCTTTCTGATTTCCACTTCCACACCAATGTTTTGGGCCGACGGATAGTTTGATGGATTGATGTCGAGACTGCTGTTAGTGTTGTACACTTCGTTTTCGAGGGTTTTATCAAAATGCTTGTAGAACACCGAAGCAGAGAGGATTTCACCGGGTGCAGGATAGATCTCGTAGCGAAGGTCTATGTTGTCTATACGGCTTCTTACAAGGTATGGGCGACCCGTAAATGTGGCCTGCAGTTCATAGTCGTAGAAAGAAAGATTTGCAATTTCGCGAAGCTCAGGACGGGCCAGACTTCTGAAGTAAGAGGCGCGCAGATTGCTCTTTTCTGTAAGTGCGTAGGTAAAGTTTGCGCTCGGCAGCAGGTCGTTCCAGGTAGGCGTTACATGGGTTCCGTCGTCGGCTTTCAGATCAAGGTGGAAAGATTCAAACCGGGCACCCCACACCACACGCAGCTTTTCTGAGATTTTATTATCCAGCATGGCATAAGCGGCCGAGGTAGTAGTGGATGCTTTATAGGCATCGCCTGGCAGCGACTGATCTTCGATCCGGTAAGAACCACTGTTCATTGCATCTTCGGCAAACAGTGTTTCAATAGGGCGGGAACGCAAGGTCTGGTCGGCACTGAAGAACGTAGCAGCGATGTATCGATTCTTGAAATCGCGGTAGCGGTACTGGGCAAAAACACCGGCTTTAAAATTGCTCTTCGCGCCAAAGATCGTCATGGGCTTGTTGTAATTGACACCTCCGTTGAAAATCGACTCGTTCAGGCTACCGAACAAGCGGTTATTTGATTTTCCGGAAGTGGTATTCTCAGCCAGGTAACCCTGACCGTTGTTGTTGTCCGAATACTGTACTTTCCTTTGGTCGGGTTGATTGTTGGTGATTAAATTATACGACAATATCCAACCCAGTTTGCTTTGACCTTTGCCGAGCTGATGTTCGCCTTCCAGCGAAGATTTCAAAAGCGATTTCTGGATCAGGTCGAAAGCATAATATTTTATGGCCGCGCCGGATCTGCTGTTATCAAAGCCTGTACGGAAAAGGAAGTTATCGTCGAAGGTGCGGTTGTAAAGCGTTTTGAAGATGATCTTGTTGCCACCGAAATAGTAGCCTGCATTCAGCAGTCCGCCCATGTTGGTGGAGTACTGATAGATGTTATCGCGGTAGTTGTAGTCATTGTATTCGCGAATGATATCTTTTTTCCAAAGTTCGTTGTGCGTGTAGGTAACAGCACCGGTGAAACCAAACCTGTTTCCTGTACCGGTACGATACACTCGCCCCAGAGAACCTTGAAGATTAACACCCGGCAGGGCTGAATGCGTACGGATGCTAAAATCGTTATTAAGGCTGTTGAGCGCTTTGATATTTTCCTCAGGAGTGAGGCCTACAGACTGTATTTTCTTGGTAGTAGGGAAGCCCGATGGTAACTGGCGAGATCCATCATCAAAGCCCAAAAAGTCTGTGCTGGTGCGATATCCGGATTTAAACTGGCTACCGGTAGATACGGTATTATAAGTTGCGCCGATAGAAATGCTGTTGAAATTCTGATCGGGTGTTTCCTTCGTCAGGATATTGATCACACCTCCCGCAAAATCGCCCGGCAGATCGGGAGTGGCAGCCTTGGTGATGATGATGTTGTCAATCATTGTCGACGGAATGATATCGAAAGAAAAAGCCTTCCGGTTGGGCTCCGTACTGGGTAGTACAGAGTTGTCAATCATCGCAGTGTTGTAGCGGTCGCTCAACCCTCTTACGATTACATACTTATTATCCTGTATCGTGGTGCCGCTCACGCGCTTCAATACCTCACCGGTGCTTCTGTCCGGCGATTTGCGGATCACATCCGCAGAGATACCATCGGAAATGGTAGCGGCATTCTTCTGTATAGAGTAAAGCGCGCTAATGTTCTCCTTTTTCAGCGATGAACGAACTACTACCTCATTCAGTTGGGTGGAGGCCGCTTCGGCAATAACGATGTTGACATTTACCGTTTCTGAACCTTTGATGATTACGCCATCCACTTCCTTGGTCTGATAACCGATATACTTGACCACAAGTGTATGTGTGCCGGCATCTACATTCAACACGAAGTTGCCGTCAATATCTGTGGCGGTTCCCACACTGGTGCCTTTCACCATCACCGTGGCCCCTATCACCGTTTCGCCGGTTTTTTCGTCCGAAACTTTACCGGTGATTTTTCCTGCATAGGCTTGTACCGAAAGTACACACAGGGCAAAAAGCATCGTAAGAATGCGCATATTACTTTTCATTTGTGCGCAAAATTCCAGCCTTAATGTTACCGCCTGTTTACCGCAATGTTACGGGGGAATGAAATGAATGTTACCTAAAAATTAAATCTTACCAAAACTTAACCGAACTGTTGTTTTTAGGTTATGAAAAGGTTATGCAACAGCGCGCCCAACGATGCCGTATAGCGAATACTTTTGCAGAATGAATACCCGGCAATTGTTTCAGCAGTACCTGGCGCAAACCTCCCCCGAGCCTGTTGCGCTACACGTGGTAAAGGCAGAAGGGAATTATCTCTGGGATGCGGAAGGGAAGCAATATCTCGACCTTATCGGAGGCATCAGTGTGTGCAATATCGGACATGGAAGAAAAGAAGTGATTGCGGCGGTGCAGGAACAGGCAGAGAAATACATGCACATCATGGTGTACGGCGAGCTGATACAGTCGCCGCAAGTGGAATACGCAAAGCTTTTGGCCGACCACCTTCCCCAACCCCTGAACAATGTGTACTTCACCAATTCAGGGGCAGAGGCAGTAGAAGGTGCGATAAAGCTGGCCAAACGAATCACGGGTCGCCCGACAATCTTTGCATGCAACAAGTCTTACCACGGCAATACCACGGGGGCACTCAGCCTGATGGGAGACGAATACTGGCGCAATGCATTCCGGCCGTTGATGCCGGGTGTACGCCACTTCGACTATAATGCACCGGAGATGCCAGAGTGTATTGACGAAAATGTGGCTTGCGTGATTGTGGAGACTGTGCAAGCGGAAGCCGGCGTGCTGGCGCCAGATTATGAATGGATGCAGCAACTGCAAAGCAAATGTCGCGAGCAAGGCGCATTGCTGATCCTTGATGAGATACAATGTGGTTTTGGACGCACCGGCAGACTTTGGGGCTTTGAGCATTACGGGCTTGTACCAGATGTGCTCCTGCTGGGCAAAGCGCTTGGCGGCGGGATGCCCCTGGGTGCCTTTATTTCCTCGCAAAACCACATGCATGCCCTGACTCATAATCCTGTACTCGGTCATATCACCACATTTGGCGGACATCCGGTTTGCTGTGCAGCAGGCAAGGCTGCTTTCCAGCTTCTGTTGCAGGAAAAGCTCGTAGAAGCAGTGGACGAAAAAGAAGCCCTGTTCCACCGCTTACTGCAACACGCCGCTATAAAAGCAGTCCGGTCTAAAGGTTTGCTGATGGCTGTTGAGCTTCAGGATGCGGCAAGGGTGATTCAGGTATTGCAGAAAGCTATGCAGAAAGGAATTTTTTCAGACTGGTTTTTGTTTGCACCACAGTGTATTCGGCTCGCGCCACCGCTCAGTATTTCCTTGCAGGAAATACAATTTGCCTGCGCCACTTTGCTGGAATGTATTGAAGAGTGTACAAATTAAAGCATGTGCACTCATGCTAAAACGGCCTTAAAATGGTAAGGAAATTAAGTTCTTATCCCGTTATTTCTATTTTTGTGAACGACGAAGCAGAACGGCATGATCAAACAATCGCAGCAACAGAAGCTACTTCAGAAGCTATCTCCCCAGCAAATTCAATTGATGAAACTGCTGCAGATTCCTACCGTCAATCTTGAGGAGCGGATAAAAGAAGAAATGGAAGAAAACCCTGCACTGGAGTATGCCGATGCAGAGAGTGATACCGATGAATACAATCTGGACAACAACCCTGAGGAACAGACGGCGGAGAGTGATGAAGATGTGGAGCTGACAGACGATACGGCAGAAAAGGTAGAACTGGATGATTTTTTACGCGCCGAAGACGAAGGCGACTATGGCTATAGCGACGATTATTATGGCGGTGACCAGGAGGAAAGGAGCACTCCCGTTCGGGTGGAGACAAGCTTTCATGAATATTTGTTAGGGCAACTAAGTCTGCTGGAACTGGATGAGCAAAAGCTAAAAGTGGCGGAACAGATCATTGGCAGCATTGATGAAGACGGATACCTGCGCCGCGAACCGTCTGCCCTGGTTGATGACCTTGCTTTCGGTCAAAATGTTTATACCAGTCTTGAAGAGGTGAACGATCTTATCGGGCAGATACAGCAACAGTTCGACCCTCCGGGCGTATGTGCCTGGACGCTGCAGGAATGCCTCATGCTGCAGTTGAAAAGACTGCCCGCTTCAAAAGACGTAAAGAATTGTATAGAGATCCTCGACAAATACTTTAACGAGTTCACCAAAAAACACTACGAAAAAATACAGCGGCACCTGAATCTCAACGACGAAGATTTCAGACGTGTCATTCACCTGATCATCAAACTCAACCCTAAGCCGGGTTCTGCATTTTCGGTAGTCAATAAGGCAGAAAGCTATGTAATTCCCGACTTTTTCGTTTTCAACAACAATGGCAAACTTGAGCTTTCCCTCAATTCAAAAAATGCTCCGGAACTACGGGTGTCGGAAGGCTATCGCGAGATGATGCGGGCCTACGACCGTGGGGACAAAAAAGACAAGAAACAAAAGGAAGCCGTTTTATTTATCAAACAAAAACTGGACGCCGCCAAGTGGTTCATTGATGCCATCAAACAGAGGCAGCACACTTTGCTACAAACCATGCAGGCCATCATTGACTTTCAGCGCGACTTTTTTCTTACCGGCGACGAAACGAACATGAAGCCTATGATCCTGAAAGATATTGCAGCGATTACACAATTGGATGTATCTACAGTGTCGAGGGTGGCCAATAGCAAATATGTACAGACAGAGTTCGGCACCTATAAATTGAAGTACTTTTTCTCTGAATCCCTGCAGACAGATAGCGGAGAAGAAGTTTCTACCCGCGAAGTAAAAAGCATACTCGGTGATATCATCAGTAAGGAGAACAAGCGCAAACCCTACAGCGATGAGAAACTTACGGATATGCTCACAGAAAAGGGATATAATATTGCAAGGCGCACCGTAGCCAAATACCGGGAACAACTGAACATACCTGTTGCGCGTCTGAGAAAGGAGCTTTAGCCGAAGCGCAAGACAGTACCTTCGCGCAGACAGAATCAGTCTTCTGCTGCTGGGTTATAACAGGCTTTCGCTGCAGCATCGAGCGCATCAAAAAATTCGCTTCCATACTTCCGGATCAATGGCTCTTTCAGGAATTGATAGACCGGCACTTTCAGTTGTTTCCCCAATTTGCAGCCGGGCCTGCAGAGCTTTTTTCTGGGCTCATAATTTACCGCCTGAAAACCTTCGGATTCGGTGATGCGAATAGGATAAAGATGGCAGGAAATCGGTTTCCGGAAATCAATAAGGCCTTCATTCCAGGCTTTTTCAAGGGCACACTTCACCACGCCTGCTTCATCAAAATAACCATAAGCACAGATACCGCCATTGATGGTGGGCGTTACATAGCCATGTTCGTCATCCCAGGTATGAGTACCCTGCCTGTCAATTTCGGCCACATAGGGCTCTGCCAGCAGGTGTTTCATGCGGGGATAAACGTCTTGCAGCACACGGGTTTCTTCTTCCGTAAGCGGTGCGCCACAATCGCCGTCCACACAGCATCCGCCTTTGCATGCTGTCAGGTCGCATACAAAATGCTTCTCGATTACTTCGTCGCTAACAAGCACGTCATCTATGGCTACCATGGAAATATCAAACTAAGGTGAGGGATATAAACAGGATCTGTTTGTCGCAAAGGTCCTTAAAAATATTCACCCTGTAAAGCATTCGCTTTGACTGTTACATATTGATGTAGTTCATCAACAATTGGTAGCGATCGAGCATATCTTCATAATGGGTCTGTTCGCCATATACCTGCAACACGCTATAGTTGTGCCGCTCGAAGGATGAAGCGAGCCCCTGCAGGTCGGTACGGTTTGTCTTTAAAGTCACTTCTATCTTGCCCGTCACCTTGTTTGTAGCAATTTGTGTACTGATGATGATGACCTCCTCGCTTTCGCATATTCTGGCAATTTCAGAAAGGCTGTAATCGCGCGGATCCAGCTCCACAACGATAATGCCGCCGGGGTTGTCCACGCCGCTGTTCTCGGTGATATATCTCAGCAGATTGTCTTTTGTGATGGCACCCAGATAGGTATTCTCATTATCCACGACGGGTAATACCGACAGGTTTTGCTGATGTGCTACACGAAGGGCTTCAAATGGATGACCGCTGGCAAATACTGCAGGCCGGTAATTCAAAAAACTGGCTTTGCTCAGGGGCGATTCCGGAGTATCCCAATCTAACACATCACTTTCCTGAACCAGGGCCATGTATTTTTCATCAGCTACCAGAGGAAGCTGTGTCAGGTTGTTTTGTTCCATAAGCGACAGCGCCCTGCTACCCGTATCCGTGGGCAGTAATGTGGGCACGACCGGTGAAATGAGTTGCTCAATAACCATAAAATTCGTTCACGATGCTCTTATCTCGCGCTACACTTACAACAATACAAAACCTAAACCGGTTTGCCAACGCCGGAGATTTATAACGGTCAAATGACAATTTGAAGCGGGAATTTTAACTTTTATGTCTCACCAGGAAGTCCTTGAGTATGGCGTTGAACTCTGCGGGCACTTCCATCATGGGGGCATGACCGCACTTGTCAATCCAGTGCAACTCAGCATGAGGAAGCAAAGCCTGAAACTCTTCCGCAACCATAGGCGGGGTGATCGTGTCATTCCGTCCCCAGATCAGGCACACCGGCACACGAATGTCTTTCAGTTCATCACCCAGATTATGTTTGATGGCAGATCGCGCCAGTGCAATAATCTTCAAAGCCTTGAGCCTATTGTTCACTATGCTGTACACTTCATCCACCAGTTCTTTGGAGGCCACCTTCGGATCATAAAAGGTAAGCTCTGTCTTTTTGCGGATGTATTCATAATCGCCACGCTTAGGGTAAGTTTCTCCCATTCCGTTTTCAAACAGACCAGAACTGCCGGTAAGGATGATGGACTTAACACGGTCCTGATGCTTGAGTGTATATACCAGCCCTACATGTCCGCCGAGGGAGTTTCCCAGCAAATGGACATGGTTCAGCCCTTTGGCTTCAATAAATTTATCTACGTGCCGGGCCAGGCCCGATACCGTGGTATGCAGCAGATCCAGCTCATAGAGCGGAAGCATGGGGATGATGACCTGATGCGTTTGACGAAAATGATCAATCAGATCTTTAAAATTGCTCAATGCGCCAAACAATCCATGCAGCAAGACCAGCGGCTCGCCCGAGCCCTCTTCAACATACTTAAACTTCCCAAACTGTTTGATTTCGTATTCCATCTGGCGCTGAATAAAACGTTGCTAAAATACTATTGTTTGCAGGAATAACATACCTACTCTTTTCCAAGATAATAAAATGTTCATCAGCAAGCATCCCCGGCATCCTGCTGAGGTTTACGCCCATGGGTGAGCGGGGTTTACTTACCTTTGCGGCCGACATTTCTCACTTATGTTGCAGTATTACAGCGCATCGCTGACCCAATATCAGAGACTGAAGACCAAAGCGGTCAGCATTGGTGACCTCACCCTGGGCGATAATAACCCCATACGCCTGCAAACGATGACGACCACCGACACGATGGACACGGAAGCCACCGTGGCACAAACGATTCGATGCATAGAGGCAGGCGCCGAACTTGTGCGTATCACTGCCCCCAGCAAAAGGGAAGCGGAAAACCTCGCCCATATTAAGAAGGCTGTGCGTGCTGCGGGATTTTCCACGCCGCTTATTGCAGACATACATTTTACCCCCAATGCCGCAGAAATAGCCGCAAGACTCATTGAAAAAGTGCGGGTCAATCCGGGCAATTATATTGACAAAAAGAAGTTTGACTTTATAGAATATACCGACACCGAATATCTTGCGGAAATAGAGCGTATCCGCGATCGTTTTACCCCTTTGGTAAAGATTTGTAAAGAGTACGGCACGGCTATGCGTATAGGCACCAACCATGGTTCATTAAGCGACAGAATCATGAGCCGATATGGCGATACGCCGATAGGCATGGTGGAAAGCGCAATGGAATTTCTACGCATTGCCCGCGATGAAAGTTATCATCAGATCGTGCTCAGCATGAAGTCGAGCAATCCGCTGGTAATGGTGCAAGCCTATCGCTTACTGATAAAGAAAATGGAGGAAGAGTTTGGTGAATGTTATCCCTTGCATCTCGGCGTAACCGAAGCTGGCGATGGTGAAGACGGGCGTATAAAAAGTGCAATAGGAATAGGCAGCTTGCTGGAAGACGGCATTGGCGATACCATCCGGGTATCTCTTACGGAAGACCCTGAGTTTGAAATACCCGTTTGCCGGGATATCGTAAAACGCTATGAACAGGGCAATGAAATAACCACAGAAAACAATACGCCGAAAATCACGTTGCCCTACGACCCCTTTCATTACGCCCGAAGGAAAAGCTTTGATCTTAAAAATATGGGTGCCACTCAGGTCCCTGTGGTTATTGCCGACCTTGGCAAAGCCGGGCTGATCACACATGCTACGCTCCGTAGCGTGGGCTACGACTATGATGCCCCTACCGATAAATGGAACATTGGTGAACAAGCAGCAGATTATATTTTCACAGGCAGCAAGGTTCCGGACTTTGCCTTGCCCGGCACCCTTTCTGTGATTGCCAGTCCTGAGGCATGCCGCGATGCTGATCCTGAAAAATGCTTCCCCATCTTTGAGTTGGCGGGCTATACAAACTCATCCTATAAGCATTCGGCTCTCAACTTTGTGATGGTTGACTGTACACGCCCCAATGCAGACGAAATGCATCTGCTTAAAGCGCTGGCTGCAGATAAAACCGTAGCAGTATGTCTGAGCAGTACAGCAAAAAATGCCATGCAGGGTATTCGCCAGGTGGCCGCTTTTATGCTTGCCGAGCATATATACAATCCGATAGTACTCATAACCGACAGCCATTGGAAAACGCCCGACGAACACCTGATTCATTTTGCGACGGAGACCGGCGCCTTATTACTCGACGGATTTGGCGATGGTATTTGTCTCGGGTACGGAGCCGGGGCGGGCATGCAAACCGCACAAACGCAGGGTCGCACCTACCTCCCCGTTAATGATATCTTTCAGTTTACCAACAATACAGCATTTTCTATTCTACAGGCCACCCGCACACGGATCAGCAAAACGGAGTACATCAGTTGCCCGAGTTGTGGCAGAACTCTTTTCGATCTTCAAGAAACCACGGCAAAAATCCGGGCGGCTACACAGCATCTGAAAGGCGTAAAGATTGCGATTATGGGCTGCATTGTGAACGGACCCGGCGAGATGGCAGATGCAGACTTTGGCTATGTAGGCAGCGGCCCCGGCAAGATTACCTTGTATAAGAATAAGGATATCGTAAAACGCAATGTGCCTTCGGAAGTAGCAGTAGACGAGCTGATACAACTGCTTAAAGACCACGGCGCCTGGGTGTAGTCAACCTGCAGCTATTGATAAGTCCTCGCAGAAGCTACGGCGGCCTTCACCGCAGAAGGCTGGAGCCTGAGCACCTGATGCTTACTGATCTCCAGGGCATTGATGAAGAAAAGCACGTATTCCATGGCACTACCCCCTATCCTCGGATTGATTTCAAAGATTACCGGACTCCCATTCACTACCTTGTAATCGAAACAACAGATTCCTTCAAAACCCAGACAGCACAAGATATCTCCAAACAACCGAAGATGTTGATTTTTGCACAGATCGGAATAGGCCGAAGAGGCCTTCTGATGCCCCCGGATGTATAGCGGCGTGCGGTGATGGTGGCAAATGGTGAAGGCCGCGACAATGGCTCCGCTGCGAAATAAAATGTGGGTCGCAAACTCTTTGTTACCCGGCACCGCCGCCTGTGCGAGGTAGTCGTCTGAAAAAAGTTTGTCCAGATGAGCTGATTCTGCTGCAGCATCGGTAATCAATTCGCTATCGCGCCCACCATGGCTTACCTTCTTCTTCAAATAATACGGGAATCCTTCAGGCTTGCCTGTAAAGGGTATGTAAGCACCAAACCCGGACGCGTGCATGAACTCGTAAAATAGCTGCTTGTCATTGCAGCATTCCATTACCTTGCGGTTGGGAAGGGGCAGCGGATAAGCTCTCCTATCGGGTAGCTTTTGCTGCAGAGCGATCACTTCCGGAAGGGTGAGCGGAAAGACAAGATCATATTCTGCGGGATTGCATTCACTTATTTTTTTAAAGCTGACCGTGTGAGCGGTTTCGGCAAAGGCTTTTCTAAGCGTGGGTTCCCAGCCTAAGTGACATCCGAACAAAATGCGGAGCGGAGGTTGTCTGCGCAAATGCTGGCGCAGCAATTTCCTTTTAAACAGAACCTTCCTGATGTTTGGAAAAAGATTCTCCAGCCAGTAAACAAGGGTGTGCCATAGATGTACACCAAAGTCCGCCGCGTGTGCAGACTTGCCAATAATATTCAACAGTGTGCTTCGATTTCACTACTAAAATATCAAAAAGCAGAAAGCTTATAACAGGCTTTTGTCCACAGTATTGTGAACATCCTGCCGGCTCAAACGATCGAGTACCACCAGCAGGGCAATGCTTAGATAAAACAATGCGCCAACCTTGTGTGTTTCCAGCAGCTCTGAGAAGAAATTGTTGATGAAGCCGGCGGCAAACATCATAGCGAGCGCCAGCGTAACTTTTTTGTAAAACGGATCTTTGAAGCGATAGTAAATTTTCTGCGCCTGTGCGAAGACCAGGGCTACCAGCAAGGCATACAGCAACATGGCCGGCCATCCCTGCTCTACCAGCATGTAGAGAAAGTAATTGTGCGTGGTGGACTTTTCCTTATTGCGACTCACATACGTGCGGAAGGAAGAAACCGCATAAGGCTTATAGTAGTAGTAAAAAGAATTTGGACCATAGCCGGTCAGCGGTCTGTCGGCACTCATACGAACACCGGCAATCCACCGGTACAGCCGCTCCATAGACGACATGTCTTCTCCGCGGAAAGTAGCGACAATGTGATCGGTCCATTTTTTATGCATATAGGTCTGCTGATAATTGGGTCGGTAATCCATAAACTTATTGTTGTGGATCACATAGACCAGCAGCAGGGTCATCAGCCCATAAAAAACAGGCATCACCAGATTGACCAGGCGAAGCCGGATAGCCAGGTAAATCATCAGTGCAAATACTACAGCGAGCATAGCCGCCCGGGCGTAGGTAAAATAGATGGCCGGCAAAAAGAACAGAATAATCAGCAACAGTGTTCCTCTTAATATCCAGCTTTTGCCCTTACTCAGGCTAAATGCAATTAACAACACCGGGAAAAACATGGAAAGCACGGTAGAATAATCTACGTGGTTGTAATAGATACCGGCAATGGACTTTTCGACTTTTCTGAAATTGAACCCGATCTGATAATGTCGGTAAAATATGATCAGGGCTGTGGCCAGCAGCGGTATCAGCGTAACCAAAAAGCCGATCCGAAAGTCTCTTTTCGATTTGAATACAAACACAGGCAGCACAAAAAAGGAAACCATGAACCAACACTTAGCCAGCAAAAACTTGATCGAAAACAAGGGTTCTTTGGAAAAAGTGACGGCAACGATAAGCCATAGAAACTGGAGTACGATAACTACGGTTAGCGGATGTTGCCACCACCAGCGGGGAATCAACTGCGGATTGCGGGCCAGCAAAAGCAAAAACAGCAGTAAAAACACCCACATGATAGGCTCATCGGGCACAGAAGTAGAAAGAGTGTAATTGAAAAACCAGATTTGAATGGAAACCGGGATTGAAAAAAGAAAAACCCAATAGGCTGTCTTCCAGTTAAGGATGGCCAGCATAAGAAACAAGTACACAAAGGGCAAACCGATAAATAGGTATTCGCCCGTAAACGCAAACAGCGCTACGCTCAGTAACAATACAGCAATACCGGTAGCCCGGCTGGCGAAATTTCTAAAATCGAGTAACTGCAGCATTTATTCCTTCACTAAGATGACCTCGGAATAATAATTGGTCAGCAATACAAAGAGCACACTAAAAAATAAGCCTATAAAAAAGCATGCGGCCAGGATTACGAACACGCTGGGCCCGGCCGTGTCAACCGGCGGACGCGCAACCGTGATGCTATGCAATAATCTCATACCGTCAGGATCTGTACCTGTAGAATATTGATTAAGCAAGGAAACATACTTGGCCTTGTCGGTAACCAACATGTCTTTGGTAGCTTCAAAGTTTTGTATCAGCTCCATATATCTTCCCGCATCTTTTCCATTTCCCTGAATATGGCTGGAAACGAGATTTTGACGGTTAGGACTGATGATATCATAAATACCGGACACTTCTCTAAGCCTGGCCAAGGTATCCGTGAGCGCATTGATAGAGCTGTCCACTTCAACCATTTTGCTTTTAATGGAATTGTATAGTCCTTCCTTTCTTGAATTGTAGTAGCCGCGGTAGGAACGCTCCAACACGTTTACTGTCTGGTTGGCCACAGTTGCCGCAAGTTCAGGATTGGGGTCGGTAAAATACACCTCCATGAGCTTATACTCTGTGCGTTTGATGTCAAGCGCTTTTTTGAACTTTTGCTTCAGTTCATTCCTTTGACCGGCATCATCAAAATTTACGTTGTTGGCTTTGTCGTATCCGGTAGAAACGATAATCTGAGCGATGATGGAATCACTTTCGGACAAGGCAATTACCCGGTCAATATCATCTTCGTCGCCGAAGTAATCCATATATCGACTGTCCGCACCGGCAAAGATGTTTGAGCGATCGGAATAAACCGGATTGCTTACAAAGAATGCGGCTTTTGCTTCGTACTTCTTTTTCCGAACCAGGTGAAAAACCAGACCCAGCGCCATAGCCACTGCAGTAACGATCAGAATAAATCTTCTGCGCCGCTCAATGATGCGGATGATATCCACGAGATCAAAACGAGTAGTGCTCATTGATTTTTTATGTGTGTATGATTGAATAGTTGTGCAAAATTATCTTGTGGGTGCTACATTACGGTTTCGCCGGCCTGCATTTTTTCGGCGTTCTCCGCAAACTGTAGTGCCTCAATCATTTCCTGAATATTTCCGTTCATAAAGTCGTCGAGATTGTAGATCGTCATGTTGATACGATGGTCCGTAACCCTACCTTGCGGATAATTGTAGGTACGGATTTTCGCTGAGCGGTCTCCCGTACTTACCAGACTCTTCCTTCTGCGCGCAATTTCATCTTCGTGCTTACGTACCTGCTCTTCATAAAGCTTGGTCCGCATCATCTGGGTTGCTTTTTCGCGGTTGCCTAACTGTGTACGCTCTGTCTGACAGGTGATGACGGTACCCGTGGGTATGTGGGTAAGGATCACCTTCGTTTCCACCTTGTTTACATTCTGGCCTCCGGCACCGCCGCTTCTTGCCGTCTCCATTTTCAGATCGCTTTCTTTTAACTCGAAGTCTATTTCCTCAGCTTCGGGCATCACTGCTACGGTAGCCGCCGAAGTATGCACCCGTCCGCTGGCTTCTGTTGCCGGTACGCGCTGTACGCGATGCACACCACTTTCAAATTTCAGCGTACCATACACATCATCGCCTACCACTTCCAGTTGTATTTCCTTGTATCCTCCTACGGTGCCCTCGGTTTCAGAAACGATGGCTATCTTCCAACCCTTTTTCTCACAAAAACGGGTGTACATTCTGGCAAGGTCACCGGCAAAAAGACTGGCTTCATCACCGCCCGTGCCTGCCCGCACTTCTATGATGGCGTTCTTCTCATCTTGCGGATCCTTGGGTATCAGGAGTTGTTTGATGTGATCTTCGAGTTCGGCTTTCTGCACTTCTGCCTGCTCCATATCTTCCTTCGCCATATCGCGCAGCTCTGTATCCGTTTCGGTTTCGAGCACTTCTTTACCGAAGGCTATACCATCGAGGCAAGCGCGGTACTTCTTGTAAGTTTCCACTATAGGTTCCAGCTTACGGTATTCTTTGCTCACCGAAGAAAAACGCTTATTGTCGCTTACAATTTCCGGGTTGGTCAGTGCGATCCCCAGTTCGTCAAATTTGGCCTTTATCGCTTCCAGCTTATCCAGCATAAAAGTCAGTTACTGTATTTTTTCTTATTGAAAAATGTATAGAGTTTCCGGTAAAAACAAACCGTTAACCCTGATGATCAGGACTAACGGTTTACTACTATTTCAGGAGCGCTACAAAGTGCGTTTCACTTCAATTTCATCATAACCTTCTATGATGTCGCCCACTCGTACATCGTTGTAATTCTTAATGCTCATACCACATTCGTAACCTGCTGCTACTTCTTTCACATCGTCTTTGAAACGTTTTAGTGAGGCCAGTTCGCCATTATAGACTACGATTCCGTCGCGTACAAGATTCACCTTGGTTTGTCGCGTGATCTTGCCATCCAGCACATAGCAACCGGCAATGGTTCCTACGCCGCTGATCTTAAACACCTCGCGCACTTCCACATTGGCAACGGTCTTACGTTCCACCTTCGGCTCAAGCAGCCCTTCCATAGCACTTTTCACTTCTTCTATCGCATCGTAGATGATGGAGTAAGTCCGGATCTCGATATTTTCCTGCTCTGCCAGCCTTGATGCCTGCATAGAAGGGCGCACCTGGAAACCAAGAATGATCGCATCGGATGCGGTAGCAAGCAATACATCAGACTCAGTGATCTGACCGACACCTTTATGCACCACATTCACCGCTACTTCTTCTGTAGAAAGCTTCTGGAGGGAATCGCTCAACGCCTCTACAGAGCCATCAAAGTCACCTTTGATGATCACAGCAAGCTCTTTGAAGTTACCCAGCGCCAAACGACGGCCGATCTCATCGAGCGTGATGTGTTTACGAGTGCGGATGCCCTGCTCGCGCAGGATCTGTGCACGGTGGTTGGCAATATTCTTAGCCTCATTTTCGTCTTCGAACACTTTGAACTTCTCACCCGCCTGTGGCGCACCGTTGAGACCGAGTACCTGCACCGGAGCTGAAGGCCCGGCCTCCTGCACTCGTTGTCCGCGTTCGTTGAACATGGCTTTGATTTTACCAAAGTACTGTCCGCACACGATCATATCGCCCTGCTCCAACGTACCGTTCTGCACCAGGATGGTAGCCTGATAGCCGCGTCCTTTATCCAGCGAAGCCTCTATGACAGAGCCCGTGCCCATGCGATCGGGGTTGGCTTTCAGCTCTAGTAATTCTGCCTCGAGGGCTACTTTTTCCAGCAACACATCGATGTTCAATCCCTTTTTGGCAGATATTTCCTGGCTTTGGAATTTTCCTCCCCAGTCTTCCACCAGTATGTTCATCTGTGCCAGTTGTTCCTTTATCTTTTCAGGATTGGCACCTTCCTTATCAATCTTGTTAATTGCAAAGATCATGGGCAGGTTAGCAGCCTGAGCATGCGAAATGGCTTCTTTCGTCTGCGGCATGATGGCGTCGTCGGCAGCAACCACAATGATGGCGATATCGGCAACCTTAGCACCGCGTGCACGCATGGCGGTAAACGCTTCGTGACCCGGCGTATCGAGGAAGGTGATCTTTTTGCCATCGGGCGTAGTGACCTGATAGGCCCCGATGTGCTGGGTGATACCACCGGCTTCGCCCGCAACCACATTCGCACTGCGGATATAATCGAGCAAAGAGGTTTTACCATGATCCACGTGCCCCATGATGGTAACGATGGGTGCCCTGGGCACCAGTTCTTCATCGTCATCCACTACTTCTTCTTCATCGTCCGCTTCCTGTTCCAGGTTAATAAATTCCACTTCATAACCAAATTCACCGGCAACGAGTTCTATTACTTCTGCATCGAGGCGCTGATTGATAGACACCATGATACCGAGGCTCATACACTTGCTGATGACTTCTGCGAAGCTTACATCCAGCAGGCTGGCAAGCTCGCTCACCGATATGAATTCGGTAACCTGTATTTTGTTATCGCCAACGTTCTCTTCCGCGGCTCTGCGTTCGGCCATTTCCTCGCGCTTGTTGCGGCGGTATTTTGACTTCTGCGTTTTGCCTCTGGTGTTGCCGGCAAGTTTTGCCTGCGTCTGGCGTATTTTTTCCTGAATTGCTTTAGCGTCAATTTCCTGTTGCTGCTGGGTTTGCGGTGCGTTACGGTCTCCTCTTCTGTTTCGGTCAAACCGTCCGCCGCCCTGGCCCTGGTTGAAGTTGCCTCCGCCACCACGACGGTCGCCTCCGCGGAATTGTCCGCCGCCCTGACCTTGCTGACCAAAGCCGCCGCGGCGATCTCCGCCTGTACGCTGACCACCCTGACCTTGCTGATCGGGCTTGAGGTTCTCCGGCTTTTTCTGTACCGGAATTCTCTTTCTGTTACGCTTTTCTTTGCTGTCGTTGCTGCTTCCGCTCACGGGAAGTTCAATCCTGCCAATGATTTTAGGACCCTCAAGTTTGGGCGCCTTCATCTCAATATGTTCGCGTTTTTCTTCCTCAGCCTCTTCCTTCTTTTCCACGGGCGGGGAAGGTGCAGGTTCCTCTGCTTTCACCGTTGTCTTTTTTGCGGGCTTTTCCGGAGCGGGAGTTTCCGCTACAGGAGGCGCAGTTGTTTCTTCCGTTGCCGGCTTTTGTTCTGCTTCCGCCTCCTTCTTTGCAGGCTTTTTCTTAGCAGCGGCTCCCTTTTTGGGACGCGAAGCCTGATTGATTTCGTCGAGGTTTATTTTGCCGAGAATATTGGGTCCGTCAAGTTTTGGGGCTTTGCGCTCGCTGGTGGTATCTTCAGGCTCGGCTGCAGGCAGCTCGGGCTCCGGAGCGGGCTCTTGTTTTGCTTCCACTACCGGCACCTCTTCTACAGGTGGTGGCGGTGGTGGCGGAGGTGGAGGCGCAACGGGTTCTTCCGTTTTAGGTTCTTCCCGCGGTGGCTCTACCGGCTTCGGCTCTTCCTTCACCGGCTCAGCAACGGGAGCGGGCTCAGGTTTTTTGGCCACGGGAGCTACCACCTCATCTTCCTTCATCTTCTTATCGACAAGCGAGCCTTTAGGCAAAGCAATTTCCTCGCTCTTGCGCTTGGCGAGTTTGTCTTGTGCAAACTCAGCCTGCAAAGCGTCATACATCTCTTCGGTAATCTTGGTGTTGGGATTACTTGCGTTAATCTCAAACCCTTTACCGGTAAGAAATTCGACAAGCGTATCCTTACCAATGTTAAACTCTTTGGCTGCTGCCAGTAATCTTGGTGTTTTCGTTGCTGTTGCCATTCGAAAATTTAGTCAAACAATATATCGCTAAGGTTAGTCTCTAAGCCCCTGACCTAAAATCTACAAACCTACGCTATTTTACTCAATTACGCCCGTCCCGAAGGCGCTCTGTTGCGCTATTTATAGGGTGTTTAACAGCTTCCCGGCAGCGCTGATCCGGTTACTGCTCGTTCTGAAATTCAGCCTGTAAAATGCGCTGAACGTCCTTCACGGTTTCTTCCTCAAGATCGGTGCGACGCACCAGCTCTTCTACCGACAAGTCAAGCACACTCAGGGCCGTATCGCATCCTATCTTTTTAAATTCATCAATTACCCATCCGTCAATTTCATCTGCAAACTCGTCGAGGTCAATATCGTAATCCACACCTTCGTCCTGCACATCGCGATACACATCTATGCTGTAACCGGTAAGTTCCTGTGCCAGCTTGATGTTGACGCCCTTTCGCCCAATGGCCAAAGAAACCTGATCGGGATCGAGATAGACGTCTGCGTGCTTTTCCTCATTGTTGATCTCCATGCGTGTGATCCTGGCGGGTGTAAGCGATCGCTGAATGAGCAACTGGATATTGTTGGTAAAATTGATGATGTCAATATTTTCGTTGCGGAGCTCTCTTACAATGCCATGGATACGGCTACCCTTCATTCCTACGCACGCACCTACCGGGTCAATACGATCGTCGTAGCTTTCAACAGCCACTTTTGCACGCTCTCCGGGTTCTCTCACTATCTTTTTTATCACGATAAGACCATCCATGATCTCGGGTACTTCTATTTCCAGCAGCTTTTCGAGGAAGGATGGATGGGTACGGCTCAGGATGATGACCGGGCTGTTGTTGCGCATCTCTACCTTTTTTACAACCGCACGCACGGTTTCTCCTTTTTTAAAGAAATCGGTGGGTATCTGTTCAGACTTAGGCAGTATCAGCTCGTTCCCTTCATCATCCAGCAGCAAAATCTCTTTCTTCCATATCTGATACACTTCGCCGCCGATGATCTCGCCTACGCGATCCGCATATTTGTCAAGCAGATTTTTCTTTTTGAGATCGCCGATCCGTGCGGCCAGTGTTTGCTTGGCGGCCAGTATGGCACGACGGCCAAAGTCGAGTACGTTAATTTCCTCATATACTTCTTCTCCCACACCAAAATCCGGGTCAATCCTCTGTGCCTCCGCAAGTTCTATTTCCAGATTGTCGTCTTCAGAGAAGCCATCTTCCACAATCGTACGCCGGCGAAAGATCTCAAGATCGCCCGTTTGGTCGTTTACGATCACGTCGAAGTTTTCGTCGGTGCCGTATTTTTTACGCAGAAGGGTTTTAAAAACGTCTTCAATCACTTTCATAAGGGTGGGACGGTCGATATTCTCCGCGTCCTTGAAATCCTGAAACGACTCGATGAGATTGATGCTAGCCATGTTGATCAGTTTTAAGTTCCCGATGGGAAGTTGACTGGTTAAAAAACTATTTGTACAACTATTTTTTTGATGTCTGTAAATGGTATTTCCTGTGTGGTGCTTTCTTTCTTTTTCGGAAGGGCGACTTCGAGCACGATGCCATCTTCCGTAACTGTTTTGAGCACACCCGTTATGTCGGCCCCCTCAGCAGCAGGCGTTACGGCCACGGTCCGGCCAATGTTCTTTTTGTATTGTCTTACGGAGGTCAGGGGCTCATCCACACCGGGACTGCTCACTTCCAGCGAAAAATCGCCATCGGGAAACAATCCGTTTTCCTCAATGAGTGCATACAGCTTTCGATTGACCCTGGCACTTTTGTCGATTGAAAGGCCTGTATCGGCGTCGAGAAACACTTTGATATTGTTTGTGGGTTTTATTCTGAGGTTCACCACAAACATGTCAGACCCCTCAAGCAAGGGTTCGAGATATGCCCTTATTTTATCTAATACTTCTGCCATAGGTAAAAAACAAGGGAACACTTTTGTGTCCCCTGTCGTTCTTAATTAATCCGCTGCAAAAATAGGATAAAATTCCAATCCAAAAAATTGCTTTGCAACATTTGAATTATGTTTTCATTAACGGGGTGCAATGCCCTATTTGTTACCTTTGACCTTCTATGGTGTTAAGGGTATTGCTTTGGTCTTTTATCATCGTGATGATCTTTCGGTTCATTGCGCGTTTCGTATTTCCGATCCTGAACATTACAAGGCTTACACAAGACCGACTTCGACAGATGCAGCAGCAGATGGAAGATATGCAGCAAAAACAAAGCAACCCTCCGCCGGCCCAGCAGCAAACGCAGAAAGTGAAAGAGGGCGACTACATAGATTACGAAGAGGTGAAGTAGTGGTCAACGCCCATAAACATTGCCCGTTGACTGCATAGCTTACCCCCTCTGACAAACAAACAGCGGCAGCATTTCGTCTTTCCCCTCCGGTTTTCCAATAATGGTCAAACAGAAAGGCAACCCGTCATGGAGTTGCCTGCTCTACAATGTATATCAGGGTACAGTTACCAGATCTTATTCCTTGAATGCTCGAAGCCTTTGGGCTTTACGATGGTAAACACACGTGAGATGTTGAACCCAAAGTGAATATCACCCATGCCCCAGTCGTCTTTTGTCTGCCCGATCATATTTCGTTCGGAAACTGCCTGTGAGTTAGAAAAGAGCAACTGGAATACGTGACCGCCGGTTTCGATATCTATCCCCAGCGTGAGCGGATTGCGCGTGGTGCGGGTAGGGTCGCCGTCAATAAATCTTTTGGTACTCTCTATCTGATAGTAGTACTCGGCAGTGAGTGCTATCCGATTGGAAATCTTTAGCCGTCCGCCAATACCCACTGCGATGACATCATTAGGTTCGTTGGCATAGTTCACCAGATTATAGTGCAGATGGGTAGGCATTAACTGCAGCGACAATGAATTGCTGAACTTGCGGGCAATAAGCAGTTGGTTGACATAAGCCACGCGGTTAGAAAAGTAGTAGGTCAGCGTGTCGGGGATATTGGCCGGCTTATCATTGGCCAGCACCGAGGCGGCACCAAGGTAACTGATGCTGACAGGTGTGCCTCCTTGTTCGCGCTGTCGCAGCAAACGCAGTTTCAGAAATCCGTCATATTCTTTCATATAGGAACTTCTGCCAAAACCGATCATGAGCCAGTCGGTAACGCCATAGTCAAACCCGATGCGGGTAATAGCGCCATCGAGACCAAAAAAGTCTTTTGCACCCGAGTTGATCAAGCCAAAGCGGTGATTGATGCGGAAATCGAGGACCCCTTTAGCCGTGTTCTCAATACTGTGTCCGTTGGCAATGCGCGTAGTCTTGAAAGTGGCTGTAGTGAACTCTCTTGCGGGCGTCGCCGTTTCCTGTTCCAGTTCTTCAAGCAGATCGTTTTCCGTGGTATCTCCGTCTGCCTGCGCAAAGGTGTGCAGTGGCGCGGCAAAGAGCAGCAGCGCACTGAAATAAATAAGCTTTATTGGCTTCATACTTTTGGTGTGTGTGAAATCTTAGTTCTATTTCCGGTTCAGCACAGTATTTACGTTCACTTCTATTTCTTTCGCAATTTTAGATGCCGCCATAGAGGGTATCTTAATCTCATAGTCGGCGGTTTTCACCATAAACTTTGCTGTGGCGGTGATCGTATTTCCCTTTACGGTGATGGTACCCGGAAGAGTTACCTGTCGGGCCACACCATGTATCGTTAATGTGCCCTGAAGCTGCACTTTGTAGATGCCGTCCTTTTGAAAAGCCACTTCCGAAAGGTCGCTGATCTTCCCTTTAAAATCGGCTTTAGGATACTTATCACTCTCCATGTAGTTTTCATTGAAGTGCTCCTGCATCAATGCTTTCTCAAACTTGAAGCTTTTTACAGGCACAATAAAAACAACATCACCGGCGCTCGCGTCTATGATTGCCGAGCTTTCATTATTGAACGCCTCAATGTTCTCAATGGGAGTTGAGGAAAAGAAACTCACCTTCCCTGTTCTGGTCAGGTATTTTTGGGCAAAGCCGGTGTAAGCACCCAGGGCAACCAGCATTGTCAATACAAACTTTTTCATAGGCTATTTTTCATTTTTTTACTCAGGCATTCCGGCATTGATCCAGGCCTTGAACTTTGAAATAGTACAAGCATCAAGTTTCGTTCCGTCTTTGGGCATTGGGTTGTTGCTGGTATGTTCAATAGAAGGGATCAATGTACCGCTCATCGCACATTGTTTCAATCCTTCGTAGTTGCTCAGGTCCCAGCCAGAAGGTAAAAGCGCAGCATGACAGTCGCTTGTGGCACATTGATTATCCACCACCTGCTTCAGTTGCGCGGTATAGGTAACGCCTGCCGTATCGCATGCCCCGCCTGTGTTGGCAGGATAAAGGTCTTCACTGTTGTCGTAGTAACAGCCTGTGGCACCCACAACCACCACCAAAACGGCGCTCAAGGCGTACAAGATTTTTTTCATATAGCTGAATACATTTACTTCAAAAAAAACTTAGGTTTAAGATTGTGCACGTTCATCATTGACGGGCACACAACCGGAAAGCACGACCACCAGGGTATAACCGTTGCAGAAGCCCTTGACGGTTACGGTTTTTCCGGCCTCGAATTTTGCGTCTTTTGTTTTCATCGTACAGAGTACACCCGAAGTAGGATCTGAGGCCTCCAGCAAAATAACATCGAAACCATCCTGATTTCTGGACACCTCTGATATGGTACCTGTCACCTGGATCACTTTGTTCAGATAGTCTTTGTTGGCCTGCTGTTCATTGGTCGAAAACGCTGTGACCAGATGCTCTACCGACACTGTTTCCGCTGTTTTGTTATCTACCGTTTCCGGTGGCTTATTCCACAGAAAAACAAAGATCATTGCGGCTACAACCACCACACCTAAAAAAATGAACAACCCGGTTTTCTTTTTCATGAAGAGGTGTTTCCTTTCAAAAGTAAACTGTGAAAAATTGCCCGCAGGGAGCTCAAAGATGAAACGGGAATATTTCCGGATTAACAGGATAGTACCCTGACTGACAGCATCGGCAGGGCACCGACATTAAGCCCCTTCACTATTTATACTCGCCTGCCAGCCAGTCCTTAAAATCAGCGGCCCGTTCCGAACTTACCACCGGCGGCTCTTTGACGGCAGGCTTAAGCTTAACGATAACACGGGCTTTGGTATAGCTGCGCATTTCTTCAATGGCGTTCATATTAATCAGATATTGCCGGTTGATGCGAAAAAAATCCTGCGGGTCCAGCATTCGTTCCAGAGCATCCAGATTGTGATCGATCGGGTAATTTCTTGCTTCGTAGGTACGTGCAAACGTCGCCTTGTTTTCGCTGTAGAAGTAAGCAATATCCGTTACGGACAAGGTTTTGATATGTTCGCCGAAGCGCACCAGAAAGCGCTTTTTATAATCCTGCGCGAGCGTTTGGGTTTCCTGCGGAAGCGTTCTGGTCAATATGGACTGGAACTGCTTTAGCTTTCCCAGCGCCGCAGCGAGCTCTTCCTTTTTCAGCGGTTTGAGCAGGCAGTCTATGCTTACCGTTTTGAACGCATCGAAAGCATATTCGTTGTATGCGGTGATGAAAATGACCGGACAGTCAGGCTTTATTTCTCTGAGCAGATCGAAACCCGAGCCATCGGCCAGGTGTATATCCAGCAGCAGCAAATCGGGTCTCGGATGGGTCTCAAACCATTCCTTTGCCTGCGCAATACTATCCGCGTGCCCTGCTATCACTGCAGTGGGTGCCACTTCTGCTAACAGCTTACTCAGACGCTTGAAAGCCGGCATCTCATCTTCGGCTACAAATATGTTCATACTCAACAATTTTACTTACTAAAAAAATGAGTTCGGTTTTTTTACACTTCGCTGATGGTGGCAAGTCTCACATCAACGGTAGTACCACAACGAAAGCTCCGGACTGTTCTCCGTAACGCACCGTGTCTTTTCCCAGCAACCGGTATCGCATACTGATGTTTGCAAGACCTATCCCTGCGCCGCGTTCCTTACTCGCCTTGGGTTGCAGCGGGTTGGTTACAGTCAGATTTTTCTCATCGGCAAATATCCTGATATTCAGTGGCTTTACGACAGAGACAATATTGTGTTTTAAAGCGTTTTCTATAAGCATTTGCAAAGCCAGTGGAACAATACGCGCAGTACGCATTACCTGGGGAGGTACATCCCACTGAAGGCTGATGGCCTCTCCAAACCTTGTCTTCTGGATGTACATGTAGTTATCTATGATGCCGAACTCATCTTCAAGACTGATCAGGTCCTGATCTTTGAAGGAGAGCATATTGCGATATAAGTCTGAAAGATGCACCGTATAATCCACCGCAGCTTCTTTGTTTTCCTCAATAATATTGACGAGGGTGTTCAGGCTGTTGAATAAAAAATGTGGATTCACCTGGCTCTTCAGGTATTCATGTTCATAAATAAGGTGCTCTTTTTGGAGCAAAGCAAGCTTGGTAATATTTCGTTCCCTCAACGTAATGTAGGCATAAATGGCGCCCCCAAGCAGTATCAATACCGCTACGATAAAGCCGGGCGTCTTCCAGAATGGCCGGGTGATGGAAAAACGATAAAGAGCTTCTGGTGCGCGCGAGAAGTCGGCAGACAAAGAAGCTTGTACATGAAAGGTATAGGAGCCCGGCAACAACTGGACAAAGGATACGGCTTCATCGCTTGTGTAAGTCCAGTTGGTGTCGTGGTTATCCAGCTTGTAGCGATAATTCAGCCGTTCGGGATTGGCGAAGCTGGAACTCGTGTACCGGAAAGAAATGTGGTTTTCATCATGAGCGAAGAGATGCCGCTGCGCATCAATGCGTTTGTTGAACAGGCTCACCTGATCTATTTGCAGGGCGGGACTGATAGAATAGGTATGCGGCTGATTCTCGAACCAGATGAGTCCGTGTTCATAAGGTACGATCACCCTTCCCTCGCGCGTACGGGCGATGCAATTGGGAGAAGTAAGAAGGGAATCGATATGAACCCCGAGCCTGCGATTGAAATGCCGGAATGTTCCGCTATTGGGGTACCACATGTCAATGCCCTCTTCTGCTGCGAGGATCACTTGTCCGGTAGCATTGGCAGCCACGGCGAATACATTCGTGTTCTGAATGCCCTGAGTCTTCGAAAACTGCTTCCAGCTTCCGTTGCGAAAGCGAAAAACACCTTTTTCAAGTGTACCGGCCCAAATGGAACCCTGGGCATCTTCGGTGAGGGCATAGACCACATCACTGGTAAGTCCCTGCTCATTCTTCCAGGTCTGATAATGCTTACCATCAAATCTACAGACGCCGCCACCATCGGTGGCCATCCATACCCGTCCCTCCCGGTCTGCGAACAACTGGTAAACATAGTCGCTGCCAATGCCGGATGCTTTGTTATGATGGCGAACCAATACAGGATGAGACAGGTCTGACGGATTCATCTGCATTTCCTCAACTCCGTTCAGGCTGGCAATCCATAGTTTATTTCCTGCCCTCGCAATACTGAGGATATGACTCCCTTCAATGGTGGAGGTTCCGTGCACCGGTTTCAGTGTATTTTGTGAATATACGTAAAGACCCTCTCCGAAGGTGCCGAGCCAGATCGTTCCGGCTGCATCTACGGTGACGCAACTGATCGATGCTTGTGTTTGCAGCAATTTTTTAAGACCATAGGGTTCTGCCGCAACAAGTTGATAAAGTGCATTTCCCATAGCAAGAAAAACCGCGCTGTCGCCGGCGGCAGCCACCGCTGTGAGCTCCCGAAACCGATAATCGGGCGAAGGCAAACGGAGGGTCATGGCATAGTTTGCCGTGCTCATGGCCAGTCCGCTGTTGGTAGCCATCCAGATATTTCCTGTTGCATCTGCAGCCAGCTTACCGGGCTTTACGAGACCGCAATCGTAAGCAGACACCGTTACGGGACCTGCCGCCGTTTGCACATGCAGCAAATGCCTGTCTTCTGTACTGACCCAACATTCACCGCTGTCTGATGGTAAAATATCATTTACCTGTCCCCACGGCCAATCGTCTGCCTGCGTTGCAGATACCAACTGTTTTTTCGAGGCATCATACAATGCCCAGCCGCCGGCCTGCGTGCCGATCCATGCGCGGGACTTTCCCGCGGGGCGAAGCACCCGAACAATGTTATCCGGCAGGCCATCTGCAGTGGTCATCACCTTTACCGTAAGCTTTCCGTTTTGCAGGGAAACTCTGTTCATGCCCCGGTCGGTAGCCAACAACAACTCATCTGCGACCAGACATGCATCGTACACAAAATTGTCTGACAAGCCTGTGGTGGCATTCAGGTGGTATGATATTCCTCCTCCCATGATGTACACACCTTCATCTTCTGTACACAGATACATCAGAGCTTCACTACCTCGTATTGCCGTGATGGCGGAAGACGGATGTACCGCTGCGGAATTCAGCCATTCGATCTTATTGCCGCGAAGCCGCCCCGCTGTGCCATCGCGCAGCCCAATCCAGATGGAGCCACTCACCTCGCCCACACAAGTCACCGGCCTTTTTAGGGTGTCTGAGATATGTATAAAGCTCCGGCCATTGTACCGGTACAAACCATTGTCGGTAGCCAGCCAGAGAAACCGGCCGGAGGCAAAACACAAGTCATTTACGCGAACAGGCGCGGCATTTTCATTTAACCAAAGCTCCTTGATGAAAGGTTGTTGCGCGATAACGCTTGTGGTGATAAAAAAAAGAATGATGAGCAAAACAGAACGCATAGACATCATTTCCGGGCTACCATCGTTATTTGTACACTCACCTTAATTTCCGGCGACAATTTGTTATTCACCACCATTGGGATTTTGATATTATAGTCTGCCAGCAATACAGAAAACTCTGCATGAATGTGCAGGACGCCACGTTCGGACTTAATAGTGGAGCGAATGATGCGCTCCTGCTCTATGCCGTGTATCTTCAGTTTGCCTTTGGTGCGCACGGTGTAACTGCCCTCTCGCAGCAAGTCGTCGTCTTCAATAATCTTCCCTACAAAACTCGCCTCCGGGTAGAAAACTGTTTCCAGATAGTTTTCGTTGAAGTGTTCCCGCTGTAAGGGGCTGTTAAATCCCTTAAAGGAGCTGATACCTATTTTAAATGCAAACGTTTTTCGCTGCACATCGAGCACACCGGCCAGCGATTTTGATACAGCTTCAATAAGTTCTTTGGGGGCGTTCGAAAAAAAACTCACCTCCGCCTGCTGCACTTCAAAGATAGCCTGTGCCTGTGTGGGCAAGCCACCCATCATCAAGAGAGAAAAAAACAAAAGCCTTAGCATCAGCCGGATATAGATTTTCAGCTATGCTCCGAAACTACAAAAAAATGCTGCATCTGTCGATCTACTGCTCGAGCCATCGCCTGAAGGCTGCCGCCTTTTCTTTGCTGATCACGATTTCGGGCAGCGCCGGTGTTTTCATTTTCAGCAATATTTTCCCCGATTCCTCTGAGCGTATGCTTTCGATAAAGGGCAATTGAATGATGAATTGCCTGTTGGCTCTGAAGAAAACAGCCGGATCGATAAGCTCTTCAATTTCATCGAGCGAACGATAGTCGGTGATGAACTTCCGGCCATCCTTATGCAGCAAAAAAATAATCTCGTCCTTAGTGAAGGCCGCCACTTCGACAACCGATATCAGCGAAAAGATTTCGCCCGGAGTGCACTGTAAAGCGCTCTTTGAATCTTTTACTGTTTTGAAAATTCTCAAACAGTCCGGCAATCTGCCGGAGGTATGTTTCATTGCCAAATTTCTGCCGGAGAAAATGAAACTTATCGAGTGCTGATTTTAGCTCGGTTTTGTCCACAGGTTTGAGCAGATAGTCAATGCTGTTTACTTTAAATGCGCGGATAGCATATTCATTGTAGGCAGTGGTAAAAATAATGGGACACGCGATGTTTCCACCGGTGAAGATGTCGAGACTTATCCCGTCAGCGAGTTGTATATCGGAGAGAATAAGATCGAAAGAATCGGAAGACAAACGTTCCCGCGCGGCCACCACGGTAGCCACCGGGCCTTCGATCTGTGCTGAAGGTTCCAGTGCCAGCAAGGTTTTTATAAGGCTTTGCGCCACCATGGGTTCATCTTCCAAAAGCAATACTTTCATACTTGTACATTTTACATTTTTGCACCTGAAGCTTGCTTTGCTGCAATGGTGCGCGATAAAATGAGCTTTACCATCTCAAATCTCTATCAGCGGCAGCTTGATCCTAAAATACTCCGGCCCTTCCTCTACCATCAGCGGCCTGTCGGTCAGAAAAGTGTACAACTGTTGTAGCTGTGCGAGCCCCTGCCCGTTGGATGTTTCAATCTGCCGGCGCAGTTGTTTGTTATTGTGCACCACCATATATTCTCCTTCATCCCGTATCACGATGTTTAGAGGTTGGTCCGGCTGCGTGATATTGTGTTTGATGGCATTGTCTATCAGCATTTGTAGGGTAACCATCACGATTCCTTTTTCACTTGCCGGCTTCGAAACAGAACATTGCACCGACAAGCCGCGCTGGTAACGCACCTTAAGCAATTCCAGATAGTGATGGATAAATTCCAGCTCTTCGTCTACGCTCACCACCTCGCTTTCGTGGTGCTGCAACACATAACGGTACACTTTAGACATATGCCGCACAAACTCTGAGGCAAGCTCGGGATGCGTCTGAATGAGTCCGTCGAGCGAACTGAGTGTATTGAACAAATAATGAGGGTTGACCTGGTTGCGCAACTGATGATACTGCAGATTCATTTTCTCCCGTTCCAGCCCGGCTGCCTGCACCTCCAGTCTTGCGCGTTCTTCAACAGACTGCTGCCAGTTCTTGAAAAAGTAGCCCGCATAAAAACTGAAGTTGAATAAAATGATCACCACCACAAACATCATAATGAGCAACGCAATGACCTGCTTGTTCACAAAGCTGGGCATATACGGACGCGCATATGTGAAGAGCAGCGCGATAATCGGCGACAACAGAAACAATACGATCATTACCTGAATGAACACCCGTTGCAAGGGTCCATTCTCAAAAGGGATAACGCGTTCCAGCCGGTCATTTAGCCAGCGTATCAGATGCCAGATCATGATCAGGGCAGCCGACTGACTGAAGAAACTGAGCAGATGCTGCCACCACGCCCAGTCGAGCATGAAAATGCGTACCCACATAATGGCAAAGGAAAACAACACAATAAGGAAATAGGGCGTGATCCGGTATTGCACCAGATCTATCTTTTTCTGCTGACGGTTGGGAGGCACAGTATGTGGGCGATTGCTATACACAAGTTACAAATAGAGATTAAACCGATTTCGGAAAATGTGTTCCGACAATATTGCCATCCTCCATCTCGATGATCCGATCGGAGCCGTTTGCAAAATCCGAATCGTGGGTAACAGTGATGATCGTCTGACTATTCTCTTCCGCAAGGCTTCGGAAAATGTCAAAGACTCTTTGCGAATTGGCCTTATCCAGATTTCCCGTAGGTTCGTCGCCCATGATAATGGCCGGATCATTGACCAGCGCACGGGCTATGGCCACACGCTGCTGCTGACCGCCCGAGAGCCTGGACGCATGCTTGTGCGCGTAGGCGTCCATTCCCACCAGCTTTAGCTTGTACATGGCTCTTTCTTCAACCTCAGCAGCACTGTATTTTCCCAGCTTCAGACCGGGCATCATGACGTTTTTTAGCGCAGTGAATTCCGGCAGCAGATAGTGGAACTGAAAGACGAAACCCAGATGCTCGTTGCGGAAACGGCTTAGCTCATTCTGAGACTTGCCGGTAAGCAATTCATCGCGTATGGTCAGCTTGCCTTCATAGTCCGTGTCCATGGTAGAAAGGATGTAAAGCAAAGTGCTTTTACCGCATCCTGACTTGCCGATGATAGAAAGAAATTCGCCCTGCTTCACCTCAAAGCTCACGCCTTTCAGCACCTTAAATTTTTCGGGCTCGTAGAAATACTTCACCAGATGCTCTGCCTTCAGCACAGCGGGCTTTTCAAAACGTTCTGAACTGTTGATCTTTTCCATGGTGCTTACCCCCTGATGATTTGAACAGGATCAATTGATGCGGCTTTTCGCGAAGGGAAGTATCCGGCAAACAATGTGGTGAGAAAACCGAAGAGCATACCAAAGCCATAATGTACCGGACGGAAATTCACGGGAAAAGTTTCGATGCGAAAAAAGCTGGCCTCCGGAAAGGGCGTAATGGAAAGCAGATAACTGAACAAAAAACCGATCAGCAAACCCAGCAAACCACCGGCCACGCCAATCATCAAAGACTGTAGCAGAAAAATAGCGGTGATGTCCTTGCCAGCAAAGCCGGTTGCTTTGAGTATGGCAATGTCTTTCATTTTATTGATGATGTTCATGTTCATGATATTGTAGATCCCGAAGCCAGCCACGGTAAGCAACGTAACACAAACCACAGCGGTGAGCATATTCCGGATCTTATCACCGGCCAGTATCGACGCATTTGCTTTCTCCCAGTCTTCTATGGTCACATTTTTCAGCTCTGCTTCCAGTTTTTCACGAAAGGCAAGTGCATCATAGACGTTTTTCATTTTGATGTTCAGATCGGTGATGTAGGACGGATCCTTTTGCAGAATTTTCTGAACCGTGCCAAGTGTGGCATAGCTTCGGCTCTCGTCGTAGGCGGTGATACCAAAAGAAAATATTCCGACCACCTTAAGGTTGAAGTTGTTTCCATCGGGCGTTGTTACACTCACCCGGTCCCCTTCGCTTACGCCCATTTTTTGCGCCAGCCCTTTCCCCATCACAATGACATCAGATCCTTTCATGAGGTTTTCCAGCGCTCCTTCATCCATTTTTTCGTCCAGGTTAAACAGAGTGCTTTGCTTTTGAATATCGATGCCGGATATGGTGCCGGGTATCTGAACAGGCCCGTTATTGAAAAACACCTGTGAGGTGACCTGCGGCGCTACACCCAGCACTCTGGGATCGTTTTCTATCTGCCGCATATAACGAAAACCGTCCTTGATATTGGGAAGTTCGTTCTTAGGCCGCTGATGCATGACTACATGCCAATCGTTACTACCGGCGGGGTGATGCTCAGAAATGATTTTATCATCCCTTATTTCGATAGGCTTGTAGATTCGGACATGCGGTGTATTATCCATGGCCATATCCTCAAGAAACTGATTGACACCCGTCATAAAACTGATCATGATGATGAACATAGAGATGCCAAAAGTGACCCCAAGCATTGCAATCAGCGTTTGCTTTTTCTTGGTGACCAGGTGAGTGATGGCGATCTGAAAAGCGAGTGTCCAATTCATGGCGCAACAATTACGGTAGTTTCTTTTGTGATGCCTCCGGTGATTTCGACGTACTGTTCGTCTTCAATGCCGGTTTGCACTTTTACCTTTTGCTTTTTGCCTTCCTTTTCTATCCACAAGCTATCTCCTTTCATCACGGCAGCGCGCGGCAATACGTTCACCATCTTATTTTCGGCCACCACGATATTCGCTTCAAGGTTGAGACCGTACATCTCGCCCGGCAATGGATCGTCAAACACGGCATCAACCCGAAAGGATTGCTCCACCTTACTCAGCAACGGATAGACCTTGCTGATATGCGCCTGAAAAATTTTATCCGGCCACGCATCCATGCTGATCAGCACCTTTTGTCCGGGGAATATTTTGTTGAGATCATCTTCATCGACCATCAGCTTTGCGAACATCTTTCCGGCGCCGATCAAAGCAACAGGCTGGTTGGGCGACACCAGATCGCCGGGCTTTTTGTAGATATCGTAAACCGTCCCGTCAACAAAGCTTCTTAGCCGTCCATAGGCTGTCTGAGCTTCCGCCAGAGAAAGCTGATTTCTGGCTTGCTGCATCTGCAACGCACTGTTAAGCGACTGCTGCTCCAATCGTTGTTTCAGGTTTTGATAATCCTTCAGCGAGCTTTGATACTGCAGGAAATAACGCTCATAATTCGACCGGGAAATAGCATTCTGATCAAACAGCGTTTTGTAGCGGATGTATTGCAGACTATCCTGCGTGGCTTTTATCCTGGCTACTTCCATTTGGCCACGCAGTTCTCTAAAGGCCGGGGCATCGTTGGCCACCACGGGTTTGGTATCCCGAACTATGGCGAGTGCTCCGCGTTGCTGCGCATCTCTCACCTCACTCGTTAGCGTAAACATGAGCTGACCTCTCACAACGGTATCGCCTTCCTTGACCAAAGACTGAGACAGGTAGCCATCAACACCCGACACTACTTTATACTCCTGCTCCGGCACCAGTATTCCCGAAGCATAGGCGGCCACTGTGAGCTGTTTTTGCTCCATCTGTACACGTTCGCCACGTGTGCTGCATCCTGTGGCTGCTATCGCCACTGCGATCCATAAATAGTTCCTGATCATGTTAAAACTTTTGGGTAGTCAGCAGGTAATACAGTACACCATCTGCCAGGTTTTGCAAATAGTCCATACGAGCCCTGTTATAATCGAGAAATATATTGTTGAATTCATCAAACTCCATTACATCTTCGTTCATGCTCAGCCGTGCAATCCGCAGGTTGTCCATCGCATTGTCGAGTTTGCCCTGCAGCACAGTGTTCTTCGCAAATGCGGTCTGATACTGAGACAGCCAGTTGCGTTCCTGTTCCTGCAATTGTGCCGCCACTCTTTCTCTTTCCGCCTTAGCGGATTGCAGCAACAAGTCATTTTTTCGCCGCGCTGCCCGATAATAATTTCCCTGAAACAAGGGCATATCGAGCCGCAGGTTAACATTGCTCACGTCGAAGGTCACATTGTTGCTTCCCGGTTGCAGTTTCGATTGCAAATTGTAGGCGTATCGTCCGTTCAGGTTGAGCTTAGGCAGGGCACCACGCTTACTTTCCCGGAGGGCCAGACCTGCAACGGCCATTCGGGCCTCGGCCTCCATCATTGCCGGCCTTTGCTCTAAGGGAGTTGCCGAATACAGAGGCTCCCAGTGAAAACCGGTCACAGCGTCGTTGACGGTTAAGGAGTCTACGCCCAGTAGGCGGTATAGTGCATAGGCAGCCTGCTGAAGGGCACGCTGGTAGCTGAGCGATGCAGCCGCAACATCCAGTTGCAGATTCTTTGCCCTGTGATAATCAGACGGGTTAAGTATTCCATTCTCCTTTCTGCGGTCCATCACCCGCATCAGTTCGTCTGTTGTGGCCAAATTCTCTGCATAGAGCGAGCAGACGTCGCGCATCACTAAATATTGGTAGTAGGATTGGGCAAGTTGTAGGTGCAGATTTTCCAAAGCGGCCTTACTACTCCATCTTGCCTGGTCATATTGTGCTTTAGCCTTTCGTAACTGAGTCCATTTTTCAAGGTTGATGACCGGCATCGACAATTCCACACCGGTTGAAAAAACATAGGGCAGTCCGAACTGTGCTTTGAGGTAAGTGCCTGGTGCGCCGCCTAGTACTTCTGCCGGAATGACCTGCGTGGCAATGATCGGATAGTAATCGCCGGAGGCAAACACATTAATGCGTGGATAAATACCCGAGGCCTGAATGTTTACATCCTGCTGCGATATGGATGTCTGGAGCCGCGCCTGAAGGGCTGTTGCACTTTGCTGGTCAGCGTATTGGAGCAGGCTTTGCAGACTGCTGATCTGTATCTGAGCCTGAGCCCGGGAGCTGAAGCAGAGAAGAAATAAGAATCCGAAATATCGCATGAGCACTTCTATTCTCACGCAAAATGAAGGCAAGCCGGGCAACCCGCAAACTGATTTTCGTCAATGCGGAAGATTCTGACAATCAGCCGGAAATATTTCCACTAATGCTTCGGCAGAAAAATATCTTTCTCGATAGTCATCCCTTTCTCAAGATAAATGGTTTGAATACCCAGCGAACGGGCCGCTTCAATGTGCTGGGGACTATCATCGATAAATAAAGTATGCGCCGGGGCAAATCCCATATCGTCGATAATGCTTTGAAAGACTGCGGGATCGGGCTTGCGTGCACCGATGCGATGAGAGTAATACACTCTGTCGAAATAGGCCGGCAAAAGAACGCCATAATTCTCCTTTAGCATTTTATTGAAAGCCTCCTCGTGAATTTCATTGGTATTGCTTAGCAGCACAAGGTCGTAGTACGATCTTAGCTGTTGCAGCAGTTGCAATCGGCGCAACGGAAAATCGAGCAACATTGCATTCCAGGCATCGCAAATTGCATCATCGGCAATCTCTTTTCCCGCAAACTTTTTCAGCTCATTGATAAAAAAACCTTTTCCGATTTTGCCTGTCTCAAAATCGTCGAACAAAGCGGTTTGCTGGAGTTGTGAATAGCGCCGGCCAAAATCCTCGATTCCCAGATCAATAAATGCCTTTTCAGTAAGACGATAATCCAGATTGATCAGCACACCCCCGAGGTCGAAAATAATATGTCTGATGCCTTGCAACATGCGCGCAAAGGTAGCAGCCACAGACGAAAAGCCCGATGCAGGATTTGTTTTGCAAAATGGAATTGCCGAAAGGAAATCTTTTTGTAGGTTTGCGTTCCATTTTTCCCGGCTATGGTTGGGAAGGGTCCTATAGCTCAGTTGGTTAGAGCACCTGACTCATAATCAGGGGGTCCCAGGTTCAAGCCCTGGTGGGACCACAAAGAAAAGCGTTCAGGTTGAGCGCTTTCTTTTTTTATGGCCTGGGTTTACATTCTTGAGAGCATCGAAATTAGAAAGTTCTACATCGGAGCTACTACCGAAACACCGGAAGTTCGGCTCGATCGCCATTTAACTGGCTATTACCACAACAAGTTCACCAAACAGGCTTCGGCACCCCCACCGCAAAAAATAATCATGGCTGTACTTTCTGCATCGTGATAGCAATAAGCCCTGGTTTACGTTTGTTATAGAAAATGATGTTATTGTTGACACCCACAAATACTCTGGCATCTTCTTCGCCCTCTGCAGCATCTGTGATTTGTTCTCTGCCTGTTCCATCGGGTCTGATGCGGTAGATATGAAACACCTGGTTTTCGATCGCAGAATAATAAATCCATTTCCCATCGTTACTGAAGGTCGGCCAGCCATCACGAACTTGTGGTGTTCCGGTAATATTTTCCACAAGGCCATTGCTCATGTTCATGACAAAAACATCATCTGAAATATCGTCGTTGGCAAGAAAAACAATTGATTTCATATCGGGAGAATAGCGGGCACAGGTTTCGTCACTTTTCGTATTAGTTAGACGTTCAATCTTCTGATTTGCGAGAGTATAACGGTAGATATCAAGAGACGGCCCTTCGCGGGTGGAGTTAAACAAGATGTACTTCCCGTCCGGGCTGAAGTAAGGATGAATATCGCGTGCAGTGTTATAAGTGAGACGTTGTACTCGCGATCCGTCCGTCTTCATCAGGTAGAGCTCTTCGTTTCCATCCCTGTCACTCACAAAAGCAATCCATTCATCATTAGGGTTCCAGTCTGGCAAATTGTTGTTATGGCTGTCCTCGGTAATTCGTCTCGACTTTTTAGTTTCCATATCAAGAATGTAGAGTTGCCAATTTCCGGTTCGGTTCGATTGATAAAGTATGCGTTTCCCATCTTTAGATAGCCTGGGATACGCATTTTCAACGCCTTGTTCTTCCAAAATGGCAACTGGTTTCTGTGCTAAAATTGATGACGCACCTACACAAAAAAAGAAGTTTAAAATCAACTGTTTCATAACATCATCATTTGTTGTATTACAGAAAGGGGCCGCATGCCGAACCGGAGGTACATGTCATGAAAATCTTTCGGGATTTTGCCCGCATTTTTCTTCAGCCACTTTCCTTTCATCTGTGAAATCATCGTCGAACCCACTTTATAGCTGAGCGTCTGTGCACACCAATTTGTCACACGAAGCACCTCGCGCTCTGCAATGTCGTCTTGTCCGGGTACAACCTTCTTCCAGTATTCCAAAGCCTGGTCCTGAGACCAGCCGTAATAATGAATTCCAACGTCTAAAACCAACCGGGCAGAACGTACCAAATCCCATTCCCACTTCCCTAATTCGGAATAAAGGTTTTGATAGAGCCCCAAATCTTTACCAAAGTCCTCAATATAGCAGGCCCAACCCTCAAAGTTTCCCGGATAAAGAAACATCTCCTGCAGAATGTCTGTTGGTTCGGCTTCCCTGGTCGTTGCTTGCAAATGATGCCCGGGTATTGCTTCATGCATGTACAGCCACTCCAAAGCTCGACGGTTGAACCGGCCCCCAAAAAAGTTGAACTGAAAAACATCCTGTCCATAAGCGGTAAAACGGTGATTAAGATACATACCCGGCGGTGTAGCTGGGCCGGGATTGGGCCATTCAATTGGACATATCGGTGGCAGATGGCCTGAGGTAACAAAATGGCTTAGACGATTTCTTACAGTTGCGTCAATTTGAAAAAACGAGTCCAAAAGCGCGCGCTTATCTTTTATAAAAAACCCATCGTCCTTAAGGTGAACATAGAACGAAGCACTGTCTGTAAATCCCAAACATGTGCGAATTCTTGAAATCTCGCCCTTCACGTGCTCCAGTGATTTTTCGCCCATCTCGAACACTTCCACCGGGGAAATGTCTGTACTGGTAAACTTCTTGACAAAATAGGCGTACCAGGCGCCTGCGTCAGGTAAAGACGAGAGCCCATTTTCTGGTATCTTTCTGCCCTTTCCTATCCAGGCTTCTTCCAGATTGAGCCTGTTGAGGTTGAAGTCAATTTCGAACTTGATATGGAAATAGTCGAGCCTCTCCGCAAAGGACAAGTGTTTTTTTGCAATCGACTGAAGCCTCTTGTTTTGCTCAAGAAAAAAATCCTTTTGGGTTCTAACTGAAGAGATTGATGGTATTGAAGCGAAGTAATCGTGATAATCGTATTGCATTTCCGGAATAGGCAAACCAGCATAGCCGGTCGCAAACTGTCGCTTAAAATCCTCAAGCGATTCGGGGCCATTGTTGCCCTGAAAAAAGAGCAGCCAGCAAACGATCAGGCAAAAAGACTTCATGAAATCTGTTGCTTGAGCCATGTGAGGATTATTTCTCCAACCTGATCATTGTATCTGCCCGGCTGGGTCCTGGATGCTGCAAATGAAGATGCCCGTTGCATACCATGATCTGCATTATCAATCTGGATAAAACTGCCGTTCCCCGGGTGAAAAGTATTCACTGTAGCAGCAAGTATTTCATGGTCTTCCCTGGAAGAAATGTAGTCACTGCTACCCCATAAAAACAGGGCTTTCGCAGCGTAGTTTTTCCATGTTTCGGGAATGTTCAAATCGTACAGTTCGTCATTATATTTTCTTGAACGCAGATCGAAAACTGAAAGGTATGTTCCGCAATCCCTATTCTTATTCGCGGCCTGTTCCGAAGACATTTTTTCTGCAAAGTAATATAAGGCACACTCGCAGTATTCTTTTATGTAGAGATCAGTTTCATCAGGTGTCCATCCATAGGCAGCCGCAATGGTTCGCCGGGTTTTTATCAGGTATTCGATAAAGTTAGAGCCCATAGTACCGTAGGCTACAACGCCTTTTATGGCTGTCTTTGCCGCAACCAAAGGTGCCATCACTCCGCCAATGCTATGCCCGATAAGGAATATACGGGTTGAATCCACATCCGAGCGCTTTTTTAAAGATTCTATTGAATTAGTATAACTCTCAGCCTCTTCCAAAAAACTAATTTCGCTGCAGGAACGGCTGTGCCCCGCATTGTCGCCCATACCTGGCTTTTCGATACGGGCGGTTATAAATCCATTTCGGGCAAGTTTGTTCATCAGCTGAACTTCACTTCTTCCGGTATCAAAAGGAACATCCAGAGAATAGCATCCTATTCCGCCCAAAAATATAATCAGGGGCCCTTTTCCAATCGTTCTTTTCTTTGTGATAATGATGCGCTGCAGTCCGGATGAACCTTTTGCTGCGGTGTAAACAACGTCAAGGTCCGGATAATGTTCTTCGGGGTATGCTTTGAAAACAGCATTCCCTCTAAGACTTTTTCTGTTTCGAATCAATTCGTAGCTGAAAGGAGTATTACCTGGCTGGCCTGCTACATAAGCAACCACCTGTGCTACTTCGTTAAATTCCTGACCGTTTATACGCAGTAGAATGTCGCCTTTCTGAAAACCTGCCTCCGCTGCAGTTGAGCCAGAAATCACGTCGTTGATAAGAACGCCAATGGTGTCCCGAATTCCAATGATACGGCGAAGGTCGGGCGTAACATTCTCCATCTTAATACCCAAAAAGCTACGTCTGGGCAACTCCTGAGCGCTGGCTGAGGTGAGGCTAACTACACCAGCAAAAACGGCAATAATCTTGCTTCTTGTCATCATTAAAAACTCTAAAATGTTCGAATAAATTTTCAGAAAACGAAAGTTCCTACGAGATAAGCAACCAAGCTTATGGCGTGTGGAGCAATTTCTTCAAATTTCGACACCGCTTACCAACGACCGATGTGCAGATCGGGCTAATTTTCGTCGATTGATTTCCCTTCGATTGTCTTTGGAGAGACAGAAAAATCACTTGAAATTTCCCCCTACTGACTCCTTCTTCCCTTTAATGAATATTGTAATTTCAGAGAAATCACCATTAAATGAGCTCCGATAGTTACTGTCCATATTGCTATGGTGCAAAAAGTATGTTGCTTGGAGACATCTACTGCTCCCAACAGCAGCACAAATCAATGCGAGAAATGGAAAATGGAACCCTGCTCATCAGGTCGCTGCAACTGGAAGAGACTGCTGAACATATTTCGCGACTGTCAATTAGGTGCATGCTGAAGGGCCAACAACATTATAGGTTAGGGAACAATGACTACTATGTTCATAGTAAAAACTTTCTTTTGGTTAATGAAGGCCAGTCCTACAAAACATCTTTTCACGGTAGTGAAGAACAGGAAATGTTTCTGGTAGCGTTTCAACCTGGATTTGCAGAGGGTCTGCTTCACGCTTTAACGAGTTCAACCTGTTCGTTACTCGATGCTCCCTATAGGATAAAAAATGAAAATGTGCATTTGTTCGAAAAAACCTACGAGCAGGATACGGTTGTGCTTACCCTTCTGCGGCATTTAAGGCAGCTCATTGACGCGGACATTTTCGTAAAAAAAATAGTTGATTTTGATTCGATCTACACTGCTTTACTCACCCGCATATTTCACCTACAGGGCGCGCTAAAACAAGAAATTGACAAACTCTCCCCAACTAAACCGTCAACGAGAATTGAGTTGTTTCGAAGGCTAAGCATTGCAAAAGACTATATAGATGCACATTCGGGAGATACTATTCAACTAAAGGATATTGCCAATGCCGCCTGCTTATCCGTTCATCATTTTAAAAGAGCGTTTAAGTCTCTTTACGGAGAAACACCTCATCATTACCTGATGCAACAAAGAATAAACAAAGCCAAACGATTGTTGAAGCATTCGGGAACTCCAATTAATGAATTATCATGGCAGTGCGGTTTTCAGGATACCAGTTCATTTATCAGACAGTTCAAAAAAACTACCGGTGTTACCCCTAACCATTATCGTATCTGTTGAATTCCAGAAAATCCGATGAGAGACAATCACCTAATTAGACAGACCAGGAGAAATTGGCCCGCGTAGCACATCATGAATGTTTCACTATCGCGAGATTTGAACTGATAATGTTTGAAAGCTTCGAACATTAACATGGGGTTGTCATACAGAAGGTGCATTCTTTGTAAGGCAACATGATGCATCTGAACGAGGAATAAAAGCTGGTGGATCGCGCAGTTTGCACGGGCCAATCCGAGTCTGGACGATATCGCAAAAAATCTCCTCCCACCTTCACAAAGCCACACACTGCCTCTCATTTTTATCCCAAAAGCAAAAGGCTCTCAGAAAACATTTTCCGAAAGCCTTTCCACACCGTATGCATCACAGCGTTGTCACACTGCCTGTTTCCAGAATTTGTTCCCAACGGAAAGGCCGGGCACATGCACACTATGACTGAGCTTGCGTTTTTCGATATAGCGGGAATGCATGGCCTGAAGCACGCCCATGTAATCGAGTGTAAAGCTTAGTTCGTCGCCAACGCGATATTGCTTGTTGTTGTCGCCAAGATCGAGCACCAGCATATCGGAGCTGGCCCCTGCTATCTTAATCCTGCTGTCGTCGGGAGTGAGGTGGGCCGGCGCAATATCGAGCAGGCCGATGTCAACGATGGCACGGTAACTTTCCCCCTCAAAGGCCTTTCCTTCGAATTCCTTTTTCACACCCGATACATTATATCCCAGATCACCCTCGGGTGCATTGGGCTTCTTGTGCAGTTCGATGATGCTTGCTGTAAGACGGAACAGATCATGATCCATATCCGGAAGACGAGCATGCCGGTAAACATCGGTACCAAAGAACAGGGTTTCCCCCACTCGAAAATGGTTGATGGACCCGGGCATGGCATCGGTGTTGATGAGGGGCACGGTAACGCTCGCTCCACCAGATAGCAAGGGTAGCCGGGTTTTATATTCCGCTTCGATCATGTCGCGGCACAGCTCAAGGGTTTGCAGTTTTTCACCGTCGGGAAGTACGCCATACATACACGTAAGGTTGGTGCCCAAACCGATGATTTGAATATGCGGCAACTGATAGACCTGTCCAAAAAAACGGAGCAGTTGCTGCGGCATGATGCCCTCGCGCCTTTCGCCGGTTTCTATCATCAAAATGGCTTTATGAATTTTGCCCGCCCGCACTGCGGCCTTAGACAAAGCTTCGAGAGAAGCCAGGGAACTGTTCAGGCTTACATCGGCATATTCCACTACTCGCGAGGCATTCTTGGGCACCGGCGGCTTTATAAAAACGGTCTCCACTTCGGGCGCCAGCTTTTTGATTGTGCGAAGGTTGGCCAGTCGCGAGTCGCAAACCTGTCTGATACCATAAGACAACACTTCCTCGAGGTAATGCTCGTTGCCGCAAAGAAGCTTGGTAACCACCGACCACTGAAGGCCGTGACGCCGGAACAGTTGATCAAGATGCTGGTAGTTGCGTTTCAGCTTTCGGGTATCAAGCGTTAGATATGCCATGCTCTACCTCCTTTTTGTCTAAGCGCATTTCCAGATATTTATTGGTAAATCCCAATTTCTTGTACAGATGCAGGGCAGGATTGTCGTGCTCTACATGCAGGGCAATATTTCCCTCGGCGGTATCTATTGCCGTCTGCATTAGTTTTTTACCAAGCCCCTGACCGCGCATCGACTCGTGGGTGGCGATGTACACGAGGATGTTTTCGGGAATATACCCCTCCATTCCGGTTTTGTTCACAACCGTAGCACCCGTCATTTTCTCTTCGTCTTCGGCAGTGATTACGAAGCCGCCAGCCGAATCGTGCTGCGACAAAGAATAATCAATGGCTTTGGTGATGTCCTCTTCACGATCGCCAAACCGGCCCAGATGATGGTGAAGAAAGGAAACGATCTCGGCCCGTTTTCCGGGACTGGGCAAGGTCGTTTTGCTATAGATCTTTATTTGCATACAAAAGAGTTTTGTTTCCCCGAAGGGAAGAAATTAAAAAGTAAGCCTTAGTGGCTGCGTCAACAGCTTTATGTAATAAGCTGCGTTATGTAAAAAAACGAGGGTAGTAGCGTCCGGAAAAAAGATATCCGTAAAGTGAGCTCTACTATTTCGCCCCTGAAGGTTGCAAAGTTACGAAAGCTAAGGCGGATAACCCAATGTAACCGGGTTTAATAAACCAACGGCGCCCCTTACAGACAAGATCAGTTGGCTGGTGCACCCTGATCAATCCAGCATAAAATGGCTTGCTTATCTGCAGGACTAAGTACACCATTGCGCGGCATGGCTCCGGAAGCAACTGCCTCCCGGATCTGCGCTTTGCTCGCCGAAACGATACTGAAATCGGAAAGCGAGGGCATCTCATTGCCGTCATGGCAGCCCGACTGCGTGCAGTTGGCGATAAGCACAGGAAGCACTTCCTGATGGTACGATACGGTGTGCGCACAGGTTGCGCCAGCATCAAGATGACTATGGGTACAGGCTGTGCAAAAAATGGTAAATAAAAATAGCAGACGCTTCATAAGCATGGCTTTTACGCCAGCAAAATCGCAGTCTGCTATTACCTGTTTGTTACTAATGGAAGAAACCGAAAAAAGATTTGCTGAAACCGAATGACCCGAGGATGAACCCGATCCACAAAAGCTTACCAGACAAAGACTCTTTTTTGCAAAAATTTATTCGGCCTCATCCGTTTTATTCTTCAGCATCATCAGCAACACATACGCATTGCGGGTCACCACCTGTGTGCCTCTCTGCATGCCCTCGTATTCCACAGCAACGAAACCATTTTCCGAGGCTCCTGTTGTCACAGGCCGCATCTCAAATTGGTGCGGACCCTTTACCACAAAAAGGTAGCTTTTACCTTCAAAACTCACAACTGCAGATTCAGGCAGGGTATTCACTTCATGATTTTTCAGTTCTACAATGGCATTCATAAACATGCCGGGTATCAGCGTACGGTCGTACTCGTCAAAATGGCAATGAACATCTACACTTCTGTCGCCGGTTAGATCCTTTCCGATCAGAATGATTTCACCCGTATACTTCTTTTCCGGCTTTGTGTTGGTATAGGCCAGCACCTTTTGTCCGATAAACAACTCAGGAATATCCTTTTCGAACACGGTAAGATTAAGGTGAATATCGGAAGGATTCACCAGTTCAAAAAGCACCTCTGAAGGGTTCACATACTTTCCTACATTCACATTTACCTTCGAAACAAAACCACTGATTGGACTATAAACATTCAGCGCGCGGGAGATGTTGTTTTCATTGAGCTTTTGAGGGTTGATGCCAATCAGCCGTAATTTTTCATCGAGGCTCTTAATCATTATCCTGTTGCTTTTGTATTCTGCCTCGGCCTGCTGCAGGCTCCTGTCGCTACTGGCTTTGCTTTGGTTGAGCTCGCGCTGTCTCAGGTATTCGTTTTCGAGATACTGTTGCTGTGTTTTTGCCGTAAGGTAATCCTGCTGCATTTGTATGAACTGCTGATCTTCCACCACGGCTATTACCGACCCCTGCGCCACATGCATGCCGGGCAGCAGCGTAGTTGATTTCAAATATCCGCCGAGCGGAAAACTAACGGACACCATGTTCTGAGGGGGAACATCAATACGACCGGTAAGACGAAGGGTTTCCGTTACAAGGCGTTGCTCCGGAAGCCCGGTGGTGATCCCCGCGTTTTTTTCCTGTGCGGGTGTAAGCTGCAGGGTGTTTGCGGTGGCCACAGCCGGTGTGTTGTTTTTAGCCGGCTCTGCCGACTGACATGCGGCAAAGAGCAGGACTGGTATTAAATAAAATGCCTGACGCATATAATAGACTATTGCTTGTTGTTAAGAAAATTGATTTGTAGTGCGGCCTGATTCATCCGGTGCAGAGCATCGAGATAATCATTTTGCGTTTGAAAAGATTGATTGACCAACAGCACATACTCCAGAAAATCGATTTCGCCCTCCTGAAGCCGGAGCTCTGCTGCCTGGCGGATAGCGAGTGCATGACCAAGGGCGGTCTGTTCAAAAAATCTGACGCTGTTGGCTGCTGTAGTATAAAGTATGTTTTGCTGCTGCAGGTTTGTCTCAAGTTCCTTTTGCTCTTTCTCAATGTTATTCCCCGCTATTTGCTCGGAAACTTTTGCTGCACGAATGCGCGAATGCTGCGCACGGCTAAACAAGGGAACAGAAATTCCGCCGGCAAAGGAGCTGAAACGATCATTGAGCGTGTAAAACCGCTCTACCGTACCCACCTGCTGATAACCACGAAACGATTGATTGTAATATCCAACGAGTACTTCGGGCAGCAGTTGCGCTTTGAGCACCCGGGTATGTTCCGTCGCTATGGCACGCTGCTGCATCTGGTAGGCCACAGCAGGGTGCACCGCCTCGCCGCCCATGGTGGTGTGCAAGGGCAGCCTGAGGTCTTCTTCATCGGGCACATAGAGCGTGTCTTCATTGATCAGCCATTTCAATCTTGCCTGAAGCACGGCAAAATCGGCCTCGGCCTGCTGCAGTTGCTGATGTATCTGCCCTTGCTGGTTTTGTGCGGTACTGTGCTCAAGCACGTTTGCCGCACCTTTTCCAAATCGCAAGGTTGCTTTCTCTGCAAAGGCTTTATAAAGACTATCTGCCGATCGAAGCAATTTGATTTTTTGAGACAAGATGAGCATGTCATTGTACAACAATGCTACATCGCGCTGCAGTTGCGCCGTCTTAAGCTGTTGCTGCAGCAAACCTGCCGTCCATTGCTTGTGCAGTAGTAATTGCTGCCTGCGGTACAGTGTAGGAAAGGAGAACGTCTGTGAGAAGCCCAGCTTGTAATCGGTATAGGCGCTGTTTACGTGTCCAAATTCGCCGCTCAGGTTAGCAGCGGCAATATTCCAGCCGGAGGTTTTAAGTGCAGCGAGATAATCTACTGTCAGTTGTTCATTCTTCAGCGCGAGGTTCTGCTGTGCGGCCTTTTGAAGCAATACAGGAAGAGTAACCGCTTTTTGACCGAAGGCCTGTGCTGACCCGAGACAAAGCAAGAACAAAAGACCCGTTACCGGCAATTGCAGGGCTTTCAGATGCTGGTTTCTCTTTTCGAACATAAGGTATAAGATAGGTAACAGAATAAGCGTAAGAAAAGTGGAACTTATCAATCCTCCAATCACTACAGTGGCAAGCGGCCTTTGTACTTCAGCGCCGGCGCCATTACTCAGCGCCATAGGCAAAAAGCCGAGGGAGGCCACTGCTGCCGTCATCAGCACAGGCCTCAGACGGGTTTTGGAACCGGTCAGCACCACCTCGCGAAGATCGCTCATACCGCTACGTCTTAAACTATTGAACTCGGAGATGAGTACAATACCATTGAGAACAGCCACACCGAAAAGTGCGATAAAGCCAATGCCGGCGCTGATGCTAAAGGGCATGCCTCGTGTTGCCAAAGCAAATACACCACCTATAGATGAAAGCGGGATGGCAGTGTAGATAAGCAGGCTATGCCTTACGGACTTGAAGGCGAAGTAAAGCATGAGAAAAATAAGCACAAGCGACACCGGAACGGCAATAGAAAGCCGTTTCTTGGCTGCCTGCAGGTTTTCGAAAGCACCCCCGTAAGTGATGTAGTAACCGGCAGGAAAATGTAACTTCTGTGCAATGGCCTGTTGTAGCTCCTGTACAATGCTCTGTACATCTCTGCCCCGCACGTTGAAACCGATGATGATACGGCGTTTGGCATCTTCGCGTTGAATCTGATTCGGCCCATCCTTCACTTCTACCGTAGCCAGTTGGTTGAGCGGAATCTGAAGCCCGTTAGGCAAGGGTATCATCAGGCTGCCCACGTCCTGCAATGAGGCGCGTTGCTGGTCTTCCAGTCGCACCACAAGATCGAAGCGGCGTTCGCCTTCAAAGACCATCCCGGCACGTTGACCGGCAAAGGCTGTGTTAACGATATTGTTCAGGTCGCCGATGTTCAATCCGTATTGGGCTATCTTATTACGATCGTAGTTTACCAGAATCTGCGGCATGCCGGTAATCTGCTCTACGTAGATGTCTTTGGCTCCTGAGATTTGGCCGGCGATAGTACCTACGCGTTCTGCATAGGCCGCCAGCGTATCGAGGTTCTCTCCAAAAATTTTACACACCACATCCTGGCGCGCGCCGGTCATCAGCTCGTTGAAACGCATCTGCACCGGGAACTGAAAACCCGTGGTAATACCGGGCACATCCTTCAATGCGGCGCTCATTTTTTCGGCCAATTCCGGAAAGCTATGGGCCGAGGTCCATTTGCTTTTGTCTTTCAGAATCACCATCATATCACTGGCCTCCATAGGCATGGGGTCGGTTGGTATTTCGCCGCTTCCTATTTTGGTCACCACCTTTTGCACCTCCGGAAAACGCTGTAATAAAAGATGTGCAGCCTGCTGGGTGCTGTGAATGGTTGTCTTCAGATTGCTGCCGGTAAGCACACGGGTATCCACCGCAAAATCTCCTTCCTCAAGCTGTGGGATAAACTCGCCCCCGAGCGATAAAAGTATCGCAACTGCCGCCACAAAAAGGGCCGCGGTTCCGGCGATAACTATTTTGCGCAACCCCAGTGCCTTTTGCAACACAGAGAGAAAACGTCGCTCGAGACGCTCCATAAGGCGATCTGAAAAATTCTTGCTGTGCTTGATGCGCTTGTCGAGCGCGAGGGCACTCATCATAGGAACATAGGTAAGCGACAGCAGAAAGGCGCCCAGCAACGCAAAGGCCACAGTCTGCGCCATGGGTTTGAACATCTTGCCTTCGATACCCTGCAACGAAAATATGGGCAGGTAAACGATGAGGATGATCATTTGTCCGAATACCGCACTGTTCATCATTCGGCTGGCAGAACTTCTTACTTCTTCATTCATCTCCGCAGCACTGAGCCGGCTTACCTTCTTAAATGCAGAGGCATGAGACAACCTGTGCATCACAGCCTCTACAATGATCACCGCGCCATCTACAATTAGCCCGAAATCGAGGGCGCCCAGGCTCATCAGATTGCCGCTTACGCCAAACAGGTTCATGAGAATAATAGCAAAAAGCATGGACAGCGGAATCACCGATGCCACAATCAGTCCGGAGCGAATATTCCCCAGGAAAAGGATGAGCACAAATACTACGATCAGCGATCCTTCGAGAAGATTTTTCTCCACGGTACCAATAGCATTGTTCACCATTTTGGTACGATCAAGGAAAGGTTCTATCACTACGCCCTCAGGCAGGGTCTTTTGTATCTGGCTAATACGTTCCTTGATGCTCGCTATGACGGCGCCGCTGTTGGCACCTTTCAACATCATGACTACTGCGCCGGCCACTTCCCCCTGATCGTTATAACACATGGCCCCATAGCGTGTGGCCGAACCGATCCGGACGGTAGCCACATCCCGTATCAACAGCGGCAAACCCTCTTGAGTACTGCGAACTACTATATTGCCAATGTCCTGTTCATTTCCTACCAGACCTTCGCTGCGGATGTATAGTACCGTGGGGCCTTTTTCGATGTATGCACCTCCGGTATTTTCGTTATTGCTGGCCAGCGCGTCGAAAACATCTTTGATCGTGACGCCATAGGCCTGCAACTTACCTGTGTTTACGGCTACTTCATATTGTTTCAGATAGCCGCCAAAGCTGCTCACATCGGCCACACCTTTTACCCCCAGCAACTGGCGTCTTACAATCCAGTCCTGAATGGTGCGTAGCCGCATGGCATTATAGCGTTGCTCAAAGCCTGGCCTGGCTTTTACTACATACTGATAAACCTCTCCCAGCCCGGTGGTGACTGGTGCCAGCGCGGGGCTGCCAATGCCGGCAGGAATATCCGACTGCACCTGCTGCAATCGTTCTGCCACCTGCTGACGCGCCCAGTACACATCCGCATCTTCAGTAAATACGATGGTAACAAGAGAGAGCCCAAATCGCGAAAAGCTTCTGATTTCCTTAAGCTGCGGAATATTGCTGCAAGCCTGCTCGATGGGGAAGGTAATAAGACGCTCCACATCCGGTGCTCCGAGTGCAGGCGTAACGGTGATGACCTGAACCTGATTGTCGGTGATATCGGGCACAGCATCTATGGGAAGCCGGGTAACTTCATAGGCGCCTAAACCGATAAGCGCGATGACCAGCAAACCCACAATGAGTTTGTTCTTAATAGAGAATGCTATGATATTGTTTAGCACGATCCGAATATTAAAATGAATAATTGCTGAGGTTCAGTACACCATCAGCATATCAGACAGAAAATAAACGAATCAGCATTTGGGCGGCTGCCAGATCCTGGAGAGGTAGGATGGCACAAGCGTAGGCGAAACGTAAAGGCTTCGCCGACCGGGCAGAAAATGCAAGGGTATTGCCGGTGTGAAACTGATCTTTCCGGATAAGACTACAACTGCGGTAAAGGGCACAGAACATTTTTTGAAGGGCAACTGCATGTCACGATCATAATCTTTATCGTGCACCGGACCCTTGGCATAGTGCAGCTCCAGATAATCGAGAAAACTGATCTTGTTATTCTTCTCCTTGTGCTCGAAGTAGTGCATCACCATTACCGGCAGCTTGAGCAATTGCTGCAAAGGCGTGTTTACAAACGCCATAACCAGCAGCAACGATATGGTGACAAAAAATTTCAACGCTGCAAAAATACTGAAAGACAATAAAACATGGGTTGACTATCTGAACTTGCTGCACCCGGCCCCCGACCCAAAGAGCCCACCATCTGTGAAATACACACTATGCACTGAAGTTTTTAAAAAACTCATCTTCATAACTGCTACCGATGGGTATCTCTGTGTTATTGATATAAATCACCTTATTGCGTACACTCCGCACCTTGCTGAGCGGCACAATAAAAGACCGGTGAACCCGTACAAAGTCCTTTGCAGGCAACTTTTCTATCAGGCTCTTCATGGTCATTCGAGCAAGAATATGTTTACCATTAGCCAGACTGATCTTCATATAATCGCGCAGGCTTTCTATAAGTACAATATCGGCAAAGACAATTTTAATAAGACTGTAGTCGGCGCGAATGTAAAAATGATCCTGTGCCGGTGCCGCGGATTGCCGCTGCAGTTCGAAATAATCTTTCGCCTTATGTACCGCTTGTAGAAATCGTTCGAAGGAATACGGTTTCAAAAGGTAGTCCAGCGCATTAAGGTTGAAACCCTCCACCGCATACTCCATATGTGCCGTCGTAAAAATTACGGCAGTGCTTTGTTTCATATCCTTGTAGAACTCTATACCATTTAACGAAGGCATTTCTATATCAAGAAACAGCAGGTCTATAGGATATTGTTTCAGGTATTTCAGCGCTTCATTGGGCTTTAGGAAGCTTTTCTCAAGCTTTAAAAAGTCCACCTCACTGCAAAAGTTCTCAAGTAGCTTCAGAGCCAGTGGTTCATCGTCAATGGCGATAGCCTGTATCATGAAAGATTCAGTTTTAGTGTAACGATATAATCATTCTGCTGATCAGAAATCCGGAGATCATATTTGTTGGGGTATATAAGTTCAAGACGCTTTTTAGCATTGGCAATTCCGAGCCCACTCTTCAGGTGTGTGGGATGGCGATGTACTTTTTTGTTTTCTACGGTAAGGGTCAACTGATTTTTCTCGATGTCAATATTTACATTAATGCTCGACAACTCTTCAGGGTTTACCCCATGTTTAAAGGCGTTTTCAACAAAAGGAATGAGTATCAGCGGCGCTATCTTTTTTTCTACGGTGGTTCCGGTTATGGTGTACGATAGCGCTGCAGTGCTACCCAGGCGCAGCTTCTGGAGTTCTATAAAATTTGTGGTGTAACTGATTTCTTTGGCAAGATCCACAAAATTGTCATTCGCTTCCGCAATCACAAAACGCATCATATTAGACAAGCGAATGATCGCATCGGGGGCCCGCGACGATTTTTCGAGCGAGAGATAATAAATGCTGTTGAGTGTATTAAATAAGAAATGGGGGTTGATCTGACCTTTCAGGTAGGAAAGCTGAGTGACCAGCTTTTCTTTCTCTGCCATACGCCAGCGGTTGCTGATGCGCAGAAAGAGGGAAAATAAAACGACCGCGAGAAAGTTGAAAAAATTATGTCGCAGATTTTCAAAAAATATCTCCCCAAAGCTTAGCCGGTGTTCCGTCCAAAGCGGCAGCCTGAACAGTGCGGGTGAAACGGTGGTAAACACCAGCAGTCCGGCAAAACAGATGAGTACATACAGCCCAATTTTTTGGTTAAAATATAATTTGGGGATAAGAAAGAAGTAGTTGAGATAAAAGAACAGCACCAGAAGGGTGTAATCAAATGTCTCCTTTTTGAGAAAAGGGTCGGAGAAGAGATGATGGGAACGAAGGTGTGATGGGGCAAAGAGCACCGGCATGGCCAGAAACGCCAGCGTGCCGGCTACATACAATAATAATTGTCGTCTTTGCACGAGCATGATAAACGCCTATGAAATTAGAAAGTTTACGAGCAAAACTACGCGTGGGCTCAGCAGCCCTCCCCTACAATGAGACCAGCGGGATAAAATCTGAGATCAGAAAAGGCACTAAAAATCATATTCCAGCATTTGCTCAAAACGCGGACAACTGGTTTTGTTGACGGTCTTTTTCCAAAAGCCCTTTGTAAACAAGGAGAGTTCAAAGCCTCCGCGGCCGGCACTTGCCTTGACCAGTCCTGATGTGTTGACATCATAAGAAAGCGTGAATGCATAGCCTTTGTATTCCAGCTTGCAGGTAGGTATCCACGCATCGCCCCAACGATAAAAAACACCTGCATACATAGCGATCATTTTTCGGCTGCCGGAAATATCGAAGCTCCGCCAACAGGCAAGAAAACCCGTGACGACTTCGCGGTTAATGCCCTGATCAGCATAATTGCCATGCAGACTTAAGACGGCCTGCTCGTTGATCATCCACTGCATTCCAGCACTGCCGGTGTACTTGATCGGCAAACGCAGATGAGCCTCATCACTGGCAAAAGAGACACGGGGGGTGTTGAGGTGATATGCGGAACAGCCTACGTAATAGTTGATCTTATTGGCGCTGCCGATGGAGCTATTCCAACTGATGCCCGCCCCGGCATCGAAATAGCTGACTTTGCTCACCGGTATGGATTCCGAAGTAGGAACCGGATCGAAGATGCCAGGTTGATACTGATCGCCAAAGGTCATTTTCGAAGCATTGACCGAGCGTTGTGCATAGCCGGCCGCTACGCCTACTGAAAGATAAGAGGCGTGCTGATCATTAATAGATTTATTATAGTTCACCGCTGGATAAACGTAAACGGAATTGAAAGAGGTGCTTCCGGCCTGATCATAAACCAGGGAGATACCGAAGGAAAAATAATCATTGACTTCGTTCACTTTTACTCTCGACTCAAAAGTGGCAAGTCCGGTTCGGTAGGGTGCAGCAATACTATTCCACTGAGTTTTGAAATTTACCCCTGCTTTATAATCTCCACTGAAAATTCCGGTTAGGGCAGGGTTTCGGATAATAGAATTTTCGTAAAACTGTGAAAAATGGATATCCTGTGCCCGGGCTGTAAGCGCGGCGCTCAGTATAGCAATGATCCCTATGGCGGCCTTTGCCTGCATACTCTATCTGTATAGTGTTAGGTCTCCCTTTAGATGGACAGTACCTCCGTCAGCACACCGCGCTTCTACGAGATACACGTACACATCTGCGCGCATAGGTAAGGATCGATAGGTACCGTCCCATCCATATTGTTCGCTGTTCGCATCAAAGTCTCTCGCTTCAAAAAGCTTCTCTCCCCAGCGGTCAAATATCATAAAGGAAATGATCTTCTCTACGCCGCTGCCTTTTGGGAAATAACGATCATTCAGTCCGTCACCATTGGGAGTAAACGTGTTGGCCATATAAACTGTAGATTGATCACAACCCAGACTGATCACCAGTTCGTCTTCCGCAAGGCATCCCAACCTGTTTTTGGCCTTTACGACATAAATTATCGACTTGCTCACCAGTGCAACCGGATTATCACATTCATCACAATTCAGACCTTCAGCAGGGGTCCATTTCAACCCTACAGCATGCGAAGTATCTGCGTGGAGATATAACGACTGGCCGTATAGCGCCCGAATATCCGGACCAAGATCAACCGTGGGAAGCGGCTCTACAAAGACCGTTTGAGAAAGCGTGTCTCTGAAACATTCATTTTCCTCAATAATTACCTGATAGGTGGTTGTCACCAGGGGGCTTGCGAGTGGGTTGGCCGATTCATTGTCAGACAGTCCCGTAGATGGAATCCAACGATATCTTTGGCCGCCCGAGGCCTGCAGGCGAACGGAGGCTCCTTCACAAATGGCCTGAGCAGAATCTACCCCAACAGAAACGCGGTGCAACACGGTCAATACTACCCGTCCGGTGTCTTTACATCCATTGGTATCCGTACCTACCACCGTGTATGTGGTCGTCTGCGCAGGGTTGGCCATCGGCGTAGCACAGTTGGAGCAGGAAAGGCTTGCTCCAGGGCTCCACACATAGCTTTCAGCCCCGGCAGCATAGAGCCTCACCGGACTGCCCTTGCAAACCAGGGTATCTCCTCTCGCTTCTATGTGTGCGGCAGGGTGACTGTCCACAAAGACCGTATCCCACTTGCTGCAACCTTTGCTGTCTGTTACCCGTATGAAATAAGGTCCGGATTGCAGATTACTTACAGTAGTACCGGTTTGTTGGGGCACCGTATTCCATAGATAACTATACCCCGGCACGCCGCCGGTTGCAGCTACTGCTGCACTACCGGATGGTATCCCTGGACAGGCAGGCTCTGCGCTGGCATCGATCTGTATTTCAGGTTGCTCCGTTATAGTGGCCGTTGCGTTGGTGCTACATCCGGCGCTGTCGGTTATCGTCACGGTGTATGTACCTGCATAAAGGCCGGTGACCGTAGGCGTAACCCTCGGAGGAAGGGTATTCCAGGAGTAGCCATAGGGAGGATAACCACCCGATGCCGACACAGTAAGCGCGCCTGTGCTGTCGCCATAACAATTCATCACGGCAGGAGGCGCAATGGCAACGACGATAGGATGGGTGTAACTGATGGACGCGTTGACGGTAGTAGTACAGCCGTTACTATCTGTGACGGTGCAAACGTAGTTTCCAGCGGCCAGATGGGTTGCCGCAGCCGTTGTCTGAACGGGAGTAGTATTCCAGGTATAGGAATAGGGAGGCTTTCCTCCGGATGCGGTTACCACTGCTTTCCCGTTTAAAGCAGTAGCACAAGTCACCGGATCAATCTGGGTCACCGCAGCCACGAGAGGCGGGGGTTGTATTAGGCTAACCTGTGCCGTATCCGAACAACCCTTAGCATCGGTAGCAGTGATTGTATAGCTTCCGGCAATTAGATTGGTGGCGGCGGCGGTATTTTGCGCCGGTGATGTATTCCACGAAAAGCTATAGGGAGGCGTGCCACCGGCAGCAACGGCAGTGGCCCACCCGTTGTTCCCATTGTTACAAAGTATGTTTCCGCTTGATGAGACAACAACTGTGACCGGCGAAGGTTGAGTAATGGAAAATTGCAGGGTGTCACTGCAGCCCGCGCTATCGCGAACCGATAGCCAGTAGCTTCCCGCACCGAGACCGGACACATTATTGAGCGTATCTGTCGGTGCTGTACTCCAGAGATAATGATAGGGCACAGTACCTCCCGAAACGATGCTTCCGGCTGAGCCGTTTGTCATACCGTTGCATGATGGGGCCACAGTATTCAGCGTAGCAAGCAATGGCAACGGTTGCATGATTTGCACTTGCGCCGCTCGGGTACAAAATGAGTCACTGACCCAAACGGTATAGGTGCCCGCCGGCACTTGCGCTATCCCGGGGGTAACTTGTACAGGATTTGTGCTCCAGCTAAAACGGGTGGGCGCTGTTGCTCCGGTAACGAGTGCTGTTGCTGATCCGGATGTATCCCCGTTGCAGGCAATATCTGTTTTCGTTATCGACACCTGCGGATTGGAAACCTTAATGGTTACACTGTCCGATGCCGTGCAACCATTCGTATCCTGAACTGCAACTACATAGGTGACCGTGCCTGAAGGAACCGCAACAGGCTGTGCACAGGAAGTACAGCTTAGGCCGGCAGCGGGAGACCATGCATAGGTTACCGGGTTGGCTATCGATGCGGTGCTCGCACTCAGGTGCACAGAATCACCAGCACAGGAAAAAGTATCCGGGGTTGCCTGTACCGAAATACCAGAGACAAGAATTTGTGTCGTGAGTGTATCTATACAGCCGGAATTGTTGTAAGGCGTCAATATTACATGATAGGTGGTGTTGGTAGCCGGTGTATTTACACTCACTTGCTGTCCGCTTCCCAATATGCTGCTGTAGGTAGCATCCATCCACGTATAGTACTGGTAGCCCGGCGGCGCACTGAGGGTGGTGGCAGGTGTGGGGGTACAGCTTACATAGTTAAGTTTAAAAAGACTACAGTTCATATCCACATAACCGTAACCGAAGTGTGCGCCCAAAGCGCAATCGCCGGAGGAAAACTCAACCCGGATGGTCTGGCCGGCATACCCTGACAAATTTATTGTTCCGAGCGTCCAGGGATGATACCATACAGATGTATCTACAGCAGAGCGTGAAAAACCGGGCAGTGCCGATGTTGCGACATAGGTATGTTGCGCACAGGGCAAAACTACGTTGGTCAGTGCATTGTAGGCTTTCACCTCAAATCTGGGCTGGTCTGCAGGTTGGTGCTGTGGGTCCTGAAAAACAACGGCATATCGGTAGGTAAGCAAGTAATTATTGACGCCAGCAGGTACCGTGAAGGTATAAGTCGCTCGTTCGGCCTGAGCGTTCACATTGCTGTTACCAAGCTTTAACGAATGTATTCCACCACCTGGCGCCACAACCGGGAAACCTCCGAATGGGTCAACACCGTTACCTGTTGTGAGGGTATGCCGATTGGTCACAGGTCCGGTTAAATTGGGAGTTGCTATCGGGCAACAGGTTCCGGTATAGTAATTCCAGTTGCCAAGGCCTTGTTCAAAATCAATATTTACCGGACAACTTATCTGCGCCCTTATGCCTTCCGCATAAGGCAGGAGAAAGACTACGATCAGCCAATTTCGGATTACTGAGCGACTCATTGAGAAGCCGTTTTGTTAACTTATACTTCCCGAAAATAGCTCATACAATTCCCTTTAAACCTGCGGGTTAGATGAAGGGGTATAATTTGTAGATAAAAGAGAGAAATAAGATTCCAGCTACTTCTTCCGGCGAAGTGAAATTCTTTTTGCCACTACCAGTCGGTATAAGCCGTTCTCCGTCTGCTGCCACAAGAGATGGCCAGAATAATCGGCATAGTTGCGGCTCAAAAAGTTTACATAGAAAAACCCGGCAAACCAATCGCGGGAATTGTACCCCACGGCAAAGCGTACTGTACTATTGAAGTGTGGCCCGAATGCCGATGACTGCCGGTCAAGACTGCGATCTTCAAAACGAGTGTTGTTGAAACCGCCGCCCACCATAAGGGCAAGTGTGGTAAACCAATGCGTGTTGTACACAAATGTGTAGGCATAACCGCCGTCGAAGCCGACAGAATAAATGCTGCTGTGGTCAAAGGTCAGGTCCTTTCCGAGCGCCGTGGCTGCCGGCACTACAGAAGAATCGGCCCGAATGTGGACATAGTGCATGTTGACTCCTGCTAAAAAACTACCGGCACTCTTGTGTTGCCATTCACTTTGGAGAAAGGACGAACGGTAAGAAAACCTACGGTGATTAAAAATATAATGTGCATTCACTCCCAGCAGTGTGGTTTGAAGATCGGGGCGAATGCCCGCTACATCGCCTGCAAAATTACTGTTGAGTAAATCATTATCACTGAGGTAATGACCCTTATAGACCTGAGCAATAGCGTCTATCGTAAACTTGCGCAGATAAGCATAGCTCGCCAGATCAAAACTTCTGGTGGTGCCGCGTTTGTCATCGCTGCGATTGAGTATGGGTGCGCGAAAATTGAGATTGATGCCAATAAACCGATACGTAAATCCCAGGCCGGCACCATTTAGATCGTTTGGGGAATATTCTGCTTCGCGCCTCCTGCCCTGCTCTCCCACCTGGTAGCCATTCACTTTTCGCGACAAAAAGGTCCTGACCGTAAGCATGTCCGGATCGTAGCGGATATACTCCTCATCCGTGTCGCGCAATGAATGTTGCGCCCATGCCTGCCCGGCAGCAACAACAACACATATACATGACAAAAAAATTCTAAACAGGGGTTTGAACATACAATCGGGCAAAGGTTATAAAAAAACAGGGCCGTCTTGCGACAGCCCTGAATTTTTTTGCAAGAAATTAATCTTACTGTTTATTCACTTTGATCACCTGGGTATGATCTCCATCGCTATACTTCACAAGGTAAATTCCCTGGGCCAGCGACTTCATATCCAGCACCGCAGTGCCATTGGTCATGGTTGCCACCTGCATCACTTTGCCGGTAGCATCAGTAACTGTGATGGTTGCTTTCAGATCAGCAGTGCCATATGCCTTCACCGTAAGCTTGTCGCTCACAGGGTTAGGATAGGCCTCCACTGTAAATCCTCCGCCCTTCACGATGGCCTGAACCGTTTCAGAATAGGTGGCCGCGCCGCTCAGTTCTACTATTTTCAAACGGTAGTAGTTGACACCGGTAACCGGAGTCTCATCCACAAAGGTGTAGCTTGAAGGCTCACCCAGGGCTTTCACCGTTCCGAGATAGCTGAAATTGCGACCATCCAGACTTCTTTCAACTTCATACAGATCTCCTTTTTGTTCGTTGCCTGTTGTCCAGATCACCTGGTTCTTTTTACCCACATTCTCGGCTCTGATTGCAGAGATGCTGATAGCAAGGGGTGCAGGACCCGACATTACATAGAAATTGGAGAAACCTGGTGTTACCGCGTTCACCCAACTGATACCATTACCCGTTCCGTTGCCGGTTTGCAGCAATGCAGAGTTTGTACCAGCGGCTGTGGAGTAGTTAGCCTGGCAGGTAGCACCTGTTTGGCGTGTGATATTCAGGTTGCCGATCAACGCACTGGGATCTACACCCTGAAGTGCTGTCAACTCAGCGTTCGTGAAGAAGTAAGTCACGTTGAAGTTACCGGTTGATGGTCCATTGATGAGGAAGTTTCTGTCGAGGTAATACTGTGTACCTGCCTGACGTACCGCACCCGTATTCTTGTTCAGATTGATGGTAAAGTTACCGTTAGTTACGCCTGTGCCGGGTTTCACGTTTGCGATCAGCAGACCTGCAGTGTTTACCAGTGAGCTCCATCCGGTGTAGGCCGGATCGGGGTTGTTGGCTTTACCTGCAGCACATGAACCTGTTGCGGCGATCATTGTGTTATCCAGTTCATAAACGGTAAGGCAGAAGGTGCCGGTAGAGGCTGTAGGCGTTCCGTCCACAGCAACGTAGTAGGTGGTTCCACCCGTAAGACCGGTGGCGTACAGGATAGATCTGCCGGTATTGCTACCATTATTATCATCACAGTTCATGATGCTGAAGGTGCTGTAGTTAGAAGAATCTGTTGCAGCAAACAGGGCTACCCTTGTATCTGCGAGACCGCTTCCGCTAAAGTCAGAAGATATCCTTACAGCGCCCGAAGCCGGAGCTACGAACTTATACCATACTGTTGCATTACCTGTAGTTCCTGCACAGCTTGCTGCCGGCTCGCCTACTTCCTGAGCGGCGCCTACATTGGTCAATGTATTGCCGGTACAAGTGCTGTTTAGAGCCAGAGAGAAAGCCCCCGATGCCACGTTGTTGGCTGGCGGCGGCGGAGCAGTAGTGATATTGATCGTCCAGTCTTCTGTTTCTCCATAGCCGAAAGAAAGACAGGGAACTAGACCAGTGCCGGAATAACCTTCGGCTACAATAATTCTCATGCCTGTATTTCCGGGCAGCGCATTGGTCGGAACTACGAAGGTTCCTGTGATATTACGAGGCCCTGTAGCTGTGGCGTTTTCTACAAACACTTTCTCATTCGTGCCGTTGAAGGTACCATCGTGGTCAAAGTCAATCCAGATGGCGGTGCCAAAAGAATAATAGGTAGCACCGTCGCACTCATTTTCCTCTACAGTAAAGGATACGCTTTGTCCGGCAGCCACGGTAGTGAGCGCACCCAGCGTTGTGAAGTTCGAGTACATACCCAATGTCGAACCTGGTCCGGGTGCTGCTGTAGAACATCCGTTGGCATTGGCATACGCCGCAGGTGTTGAAGCACCGTTTACGGTTACTGAGTAGATTTCTTCATCCGCATTCACGGTAGCGGCGGAAGCACAATAGCAACTGTAGAACGGACTCATGTTCACGGTCACCACATTGGATGTATCTCCGGCACTGCTGTTGGAGCAGGTAATCACCATGCGATAATCGGTAGCAGAAGTCTGACCTGAAACCAGATACGATGGATTGGTGGCACCGCTTATGTCGGTCCAGGAAGCCATACCTGTCGGCGACGACTGCCATTGGATACCAATACCCGTGCCCACCGTATAAGCAGTGTCATACAATGTAAATGTGCTGCCCAGACAAACGTCAGCCACGGTATATGCCGTACCTGCAGCCGGTGTACCCGTACATGCTGTTGCAGCATTGATCGTGATGACGTAGTCCTCTGTCTCGTAGCTTGAGTTTGCTGCACAGGCCTGGCCAGAAGTCAGGTTTATGTAGTAGGTACGCAGACGAAGGCCGGTCTGACCGGGCACTGCACTCAGTGGCACGGTAAAAGTTCCGGATGCGTTCAGACTATTACCCGACGAAGCTGTAGTCAAACTCACCATTTCGGAGGCATCGAATGTACCGCTCTGATCGTAATCGATCCACGCCGTGGTGTAGTAGTACGTGTACAGATGCGTTGCATTCAGCGTGTACTGAACGCCCTGAGAAAGAGTCGCCGTAGTGTTCGATGTAGTAGGATAGAACAAGGAATAGCTTCCTGTACCCGGTGTGGTGGTGGTATTGTTAAGGCTGGTAGTAGGGATGGTTACATTGGTCAGGTAATTGGAGGTAATCGAATTGAGTACCACACCTGTAGCCGGCCCGCAATAGCACACCAGGAAGGAGTTGATTGACATAGAAACAATGTTCGAGTAGTCGAAAGAACCACCGTTAGAACAAGTAACCATCAACCGGTAATCCATGGGCACGCTTATACCTGCTGTCTCGGTATAAGACGGGTTGGTAGCGCCCAAAATGTTATTGAATGAATTGAGACCCGCCTGTGAGCTCTGCCATTGATACGTGATACCGATGCCAGAAGTGTAGGCAGTGTCGTAAATTGTAAAGGCAGTGTTGGCGCACACGAGATTGCCGGCAGGACCATAAGCTGTACCTCCAACAGGAGTACCGCTACAAGGGGTAGCCATGGCAATATCAATCAGGTAATCTTCAGTTTCGCCCCAGCTATAGGTACCGCAGGGAAGTACGCCCGTGGCTACCGAAGTCTCTACGTTTACCACACGCATACGGGTAATGCCCGTAGTGGCTGTCATCGGTATGGTAATGGTGCCCGACTCGGTATGTGGGCCTGAGGTATAAGTTGGCGACGAGTAAACGGTTTCATTGGCACCGTTGAAGGTACCATCCTGATCGTAGTCAATGAAGATCTTTGTCCAGTTACTGTAATTGCCTGCGCAAGTTCCGATCTGCACCGAGAAAGGTACAGTACCACCCTGAGTAACGGAGGTTGGCGTCAGCGTGGTATAATTCGAATACATGTTAGTAACACTACCTGGACCCGGAGCGGTGGTAGCACATGTAGAGGAGTTATTGAGACTTCCGAAAGTTACGTTCAGTATCTCTTCGTCTGCTGTTGATGTGGCAGTGGATGTACAGTAGCAGTTGTAGAAGGGATTGATACCTACGGTAACAGTGTTTGAGATATCAAAACTACCACCATTAGAACATGTGACGGTAGCCTTGTAGTCCATAGGAGCGGTAATGCCGGGAGAAGTAAATGTGGAAGTGGTGCTACCTGAGCCCGTAGCCGGCACCCAGTTATTTGCGCCGGCTTGCGACTCCTCCCATTGAATACTGATACCGTTTCCGATCGTAAAACCAGTCAGCGATATTGAGAAGGGTGTGGTAGCGCATACAAGACCACCTGTTGGTCCCACGGCGGTTCCCGCTGTAGGATTACCGGTACATGGAGGCACCGAGAATTCGTAAGCACCTATATCCGGGGTAGTAACGCTGCGGGCAGCACCGAGAATGTCAATATTAACACCAAGGTTGATACCCATATTGTCCATCATGCTGCTGGTGGGTGTATAATCTCCCGTTCCCGCAGAAACAAACTGAGGATCTACACTCACACTGTTTAGATCGAATGGAGTTCCCGTCATTGCCTGCCAGGCCGCGAGGGATGTATAACTGGTAGGGCTAACTGCAGAATAGTATCCGAAATAGTTTACCCCCGTACCGCCGGCACTGAGATAAACGTTGTTGTAGTTCGAAGTTTTGCCCGTACCGGAATAATACAAGCCATACTTAGCGGAAGAGCTAGGTTGAGAAATCACAATGTTGTTGTCCCGGATATCAACACCTGCGGTTCCGGTGGCATACACACCATACATAGCGCTCGCGCTCATGGCAGTATGATCCAAAACAATGGTATTATGATAAGCCTTTACGTAGGTAGCGCCACTCAGATAAAGCGCATATCTTGTACCGATACCTTGTATATTGCCCACCACATTGTTGTAAAATTTATTCTCATTTCCCAACGTAGATGCGGCACTGCAGTAAAGCAGATAACCGGTAAAGCTGGTAGAAGGTGCAGCAAGCGCTGAATTCCTTACAATATTCCGCTCAACAAGTCCATTGGTACAGCCCGTCGTGAGCACAATGCCATAGAACGTAGTCAGCGAAGTACGCGTAGGACGCTCAAAAATGCTCTGTGAAACCGTAGGCGCACCCTGGTAGTAACCATAATATCCGTAAACGTAATAGTCCGTTACATGACAATTGGTCACAGTATTGTTTGTGTTGCCTGTGTTGCTTGCACCATAAAAACAAATACCGAAGTAACCACCGGAGATCGTACAGTTACTGAAGGTGTTGTAGCTACCGTTAGCCCCCGAAGTAGAATAAGATGTTTTTGAAGCACTCATCACCACTGCGTTGGTACTTGTACTTGTCGCCGCAGGTGCTACTGAAATGGTACAACTATCGAAAGTGTTGTGATCTGCATTGTTCATCAGGTGCACGGCAAAACCATAGCTTGTACCTAAAGCCGAAATGTTCAGATTCTTGAACGTGATATAGTCGGCGCCATTGAGGTTCAGCGTAGCATAGTTGGTAGTAGCGGTGGTAAGCGTCTGCGTCAGCGTGGCTCCTCCTCCATTGAAGGTAACCGTGTTTATCGCATTTGCGCCTACAGTGGAGGGAATGTCTATCTGTTCAGTATAAGTGCCGGGCGCTACGTTAAAGACAACCGGACCGGAAATACCACAACTGATAGCCGATACCGCTGCAGCAAAAGTCTGGAAGTTAGTAGCACTTGGCGCCTGTGTGCCATCAATGGTGTAGGTACCACCGGGGAAGGGGGTAGATACGTTGACAGCAGTCGTGTTTGATGTGTCAAAAAGAGAGCTGTTGGTGCAACCCACGATTACGCGGAAATCCGTAGGCACCAAAACTCCCGATGCTGCGGTATAGGAATTCTGCGTAGCGTTAGTAATCGACGTCCAGTTGTTGGTACCTGCCGGCGACGATTGCCATTGGAAGGTGATACCACTTGCCAGCGTATAGCCGGTTGTTGATACCGAAAAGCTGGAACCGGGACAAATGGTAGCACTTGGGCCCGATGCCGCCCCTGCAGTAGGCGTACCTGTACAGGCCGTAGGAGCCACAATGGTAACAGTGTAGTCTTCTGTTTCGCCAGAGCCCATTGAAGTACAGGCATCACCCGCTCCGTTAACATTACCAGCCCCGCGGGAGCGTATCCGCATACCCGTAGTGCCGTAAGTAGCAGAAGCAGGTATAGCAACACCGATAGTAACACCAGTGCTGGTAACGTTGGTACCTACCTGATTCCATTCTGTGGCCTCGTAGCTTCCGTTTTGATTGTAATCAATCCATACAGACACGATCGCGCCGGAATAAGTACCAGCGGGGTCGGCAATAACGGTGAGGTTTTCTGTCGTACCCGCAATAACGGTTGTCGTTGCCGTGTAGGACGTGTAGAAAGGTGATGCAGTTGGATTGCTGGCAGATGTGTTATTATTGATCGCACCAAAAATAACCTGATTCATCATGGAGCCCGATCCACCCGCATTCACCGCAGCACAGTACTGTGCATCGGCGGCCGAATGCAACAACATAGACACGAACAGCACTGCAAACCATCTAAACTTTTGTAAAAGTTTACTTGTCATGAGTAATCTAATTCTGAATGACGCCTACTCTTTACAGGATTTTCGGCTTCCTCCTTTAATGGTTAATCATCAAATCCAGGCGCAAGTCTGTAACAGTTTCGCTTCTAATTTTTTTCCAACGAATTACTAATAGCAGGTTATTTACCAAGTCTATACCCCTGCTCGGAAAGCAATTAATAACAAAAAAGCCTCCCGAGGTGGGAGGCAAATTATAAAATTCTTATGATTTTTTAATTCCTTTTTTAAAGGACTGGTCGTGAAAATTTGTCTTTTCGCAGCTTTTTAGTTGGGAGAATTGCCGCTGATAGAAGAAACATATTTAGACTTATTATCCATATTATCTACCGCAGGAGAACTTTCTATCAGACCGTTGATATTCCGCTTCCATATTTGATCACCTTTTTGCGGATCGATGCAGAACAGGGCTTTCTCATGACTTCCTATATAAAGACGCTCATTGAAGATCATCGGAGATGATTTTACCAGTGCCTTTGTCGGGAACTGCCAAACCACACTGCCATCGAGCATTTTCACACAGTAAATGCTGTAATCGTAGCTGCCGAAGTATATCTTATCATCATAAGCATAAGGAGAAGATACTACCCTGTCTCCGGTTTTCACCTGCCATTTCACGCTGGCGTTGACACTATCTACGGCATACACACTTCCATCGTTACTACCAAATACTGCATAACCGCCGTAAATGATGGGAGAACTCTGAATAATGCCACCGGTAGGAAACTGCCACTTGAGGCTTCCGTCATTTACTTTAAGACAGTAAAGATTGTAATCATTGCTGCCTACATACACATAACCATCGGTAGCAATGGTGGGAGACGACTGTATAGCACCACCTGTAGTATAAGCCCATACCTGCTGACCATCTTCTTTATCTACAGCATACACTTTACCATCATAACTGCCAAAAACCACGAGCGTATCATACATCGTTGGCGAAGAATAAACATAGCCGCCCGCATTAAAAACCCACTCCATAGTGTCTGCGGTTGCATCGTAGGCATACAAAGTATTGCCGTCGCCTGTACCAAAGTACAGATAGTCATTCCCGTCTTTTCCGCGTTGCTCGGCATAAGGAGTGGCAAGTAAGGTTCCTCCGATCTGTATCCTTTTAATCAGTGAGCCTGTTTTTGCATCAAGTTTGTGAACAAAGCCATTTTCTGCCACCACATACAATTTATCATTGAGCACCACAGGGGAAGCCTGAATGTTTGCTCCCGCAAAATATTCCCATTTCTTATCGCCCGAAACCGGGTCGAATGCGTACAAAAACTGATTTTGACTGCCAATAAATACAGTAGGAGTATATTCTGGAGTGAACGGAGTATCCGTACTAAAATCTTTTTTACAGGAGCTTGTAAAGAGGGCAACAGTACCAAAAAGTGCAATGAGCAAATTCGTCAAGCGTAGCTGCATGATGCTGATATTAAAAGTTGTTAGTAGTGCAAAATAGGGGTTTTAAGCTTTTATTGCAAGAACGGAATGAAAAATCCGGCCTGTAAAAAAAGACCGGATTTAAAACCTGAACCGTTTGTTTTTTATGCGAGCATTTTTTCCTTTTGGCGCTTAAGCTGGTTTACCATAGAATCGAAAGCCCGGTCGAATGACTCTTCAAAAGTCTTGCTGGAATGTTTTACAAAATAGGAATGCTTCGGTACATACACTTTGATCTCAGCCACCTTGTCTTTAATCTGCTGCGAAAGATTTTCGAGCTTCAGATAGACTTCTACACCTATAATCCGGTCGTGAAAGGTCTTCATCTTTTCCACCTTGGCGTTTACATGTTCGATCAGTTTGTTGTCGGCATCAAAGTGCACTGTCTGAATTTGAACGTTCATAATTCCTGAACTTTTATGGTTAACAATACATCATCATCCCCTGGGATGATTGAGTTTATGAATATTTTTTAGTTGTTCAATATTAGTATGGGCATACACCTGCGTGGCGGCCAGGCTGCTATGGCCCAGCAATTCTTTAATGGCCTGTATGCCGGCTCCGTTGCCGAGCAGATGCGTAGCGAAACTGTGTCGTAGCACATGCGGACTGCGCTTCTTCTGTGTAGTCACTGCTCCAAGATAATGTGTAACCACCCGATATACATAGCCCGCATACAGCGGCAACCCGCTCTCCAGCACCAAAAGCCGCTGAACATCTGCCTGCTCCAGTTTTGATTTCTCGGACAGATAATCACGTATAAGTTGCTGCAGTTCAACGCCAATGGGCACCAAGCGTTCTTTGTTTCCCTTTCCGAGCACTCTGATTTGTCCAAGGTTCCATTCTACCTGGATTTCGGTAAGGGTCACCAGTTCGTTGCGCCGCAGCCCGGTCTGATAGAGCAGTTCGCAGATCAGCCGATCTGTTAATCCCTTAAACCCCACACCAAACGAAAGCTCTCCGAGCAGCAGATCGGTTTCCTGTTCTCTGAGATAAGAAGGCAACCGGTCGGGGGTCTTCTGTGCATGCAACTGGGCCACTGGGTTTTTGTCCACCAGACCCAGCCTTAGCTGATACCGATAAAATGAATTGATGGCAGAAATTTTTCGGTTGATGGTGCGTGCGCCCATACCCTCGTCTTTCAGCGCGGCCAGCCAGCTACGCACCTGAAAGTGTGACAGAGCACCAGGATCGGTAGTCGCATACTGTTCAACGATAAATTCTTCAAACTGAAGTAAATCCTTTTGATAAGCCGTTAAAGTGTGAGGGGAATAACGCTTTTCAAAACGCAGGTACTGTAGATAATCTTTTCTCCTTTGCTCCAATACCATAAAAAAAACCTGGTCTTGTAAATATAAGAAAATACAAGACCAGGCAAAAGTTATTTTTTAAGGAGCCGAAATTCTTAAATCTCTATTTTTCCTGAAGCAATTTGTTGCTTATAGATCGCCTTCAACACTTCTGTACGGCGACGAACAGATGGCTTGGTAAAAGACTGACGGTCGCGCAGTTGATTGAGTACACGGGACTTTTCGTACTTCTTCTTGTACTTCTTCAGCGCCTTGTCAATATTTTCGCAGTCTTTAGAATCGATGATCAACATAATAAAATACCCCCTTTTGTTGAAATTTGAGGACTGCAAAGGTAAAATTTATCCGGTCTTTGCCAAATATTTTTTCAGACCATTTTTCAGGGGTGATTTTTAAGAAATCCGAACAGCTCCTCAACACTCAGGATGCGGGAAAAAGCACCGGCACGAATGGCTTCGGCAGGCATGTAGGCCACCGCCGCCGAAGAGGGATCCTGAACCCATGCAAGACCTCCGCTGGCCTCAATGCGCTGAAGCCCCGCCACGCCATCGGCATTGGCGCCGGAGAGCAACACGGCAACCACATCGCTCCCATACACTTCAGCAGCACTTTCAAAACTCACATCTATGCTGGGCCGGCTAAAGTTTACTTTTTCGGAATCGTCAAGAGCCAGGGTGCCGTCGGCTTCAAATAACAAATGATAATCTGCGGGCGCAAGATAGACATGACCTTTCAGCATCTCCTGCTTCTCCTCGGCTTCCTGCACCGGCCAGCAAGAACGCGACGCGAGCAGATCCACCAGCGGAGATTCGGTGCTGCTTTTGCGATGCAACACAATGACCAGGGCAAAATGGCCCCGGGCTCCCAGCCCCGGCAATACCTGCAGCAGTACTTCCAGGCTGCCCGCCGAGCCGCCGATGATGACCAGCCGCTTTCGTTCTGCTACTTTATTTTGCGCCATATTTTTTCTTTTCCCTGCTGTTGGTACTGACTGGCTACCGGAGAAAAACGGAGGGTTTCCTTAGCACCCAATCCAATAAAGCCGAGCTTTTCGAGGCTCTCATCAAAGAGCCGGAACACCCGGTCTTGCAACAACTTATCGAAATAGATGAGCACGTTGCGGCAAAGAATAAGTTGAAATTCATTGAAAGAATGGTCCGACACGAGGTTGTGGGCCGCAAAGATCATTCTGGCCTTGAGCGATTCTTCCATTTTGGCGTGGTCATAGTGGGCGGTATAGTAGGCAGAAAAATCGTTTCGTCCTCCGGCCTCAAGATAGTTGGACGAATATTGCCGCATATGTGCCAGCGGAAAGATGCCCTTGCGGGCTACTTCCAAAACTGCAGGATTGATGTCTGTGGCATAGATCAGCGTCTTATGTAACAAACTCAGCTCCTGCAAAATGATCGCTGTGGAATATACTTCCTCGCCGGTAGCGCAGCCCGCATGCCAGATGCGTATAAGCGGATAGGTAGCCAGGACAGGAAAGACGTCTTGTCGCAAAGCCTGATAAAAAGAAGGGTCGCGAAACATTTCGGTCACATTCACAGTGATCTCTTCTACAAACCGCCTGAGATAGGCACTATCGTGTCGGAGCCTGTAGCGAAGCTCTGCAAAGCTGGGAAACTTATCGAGGGAAGAAAGCCGGTTGACCCTGCGCTTCAGCGATGCCCGGGAGTAGCCGGTAAAGTCGTAACCATACTGCGCAGCAAGATCGCCCAGCAGCACTTCCAGCTCATCATCATGTATCCGTCCCTGCTCCAAACTACTGCTCATTGAGATATCTATCCAAAATTCCTACCAGCAGATCCACATCTATGGGTTTGCGTACATAACCATCGGCACCCGCTGCCAGGCATTTCTCCCGGTCGCCCTGCATGGCCTGCGCCGTTACGGAGATGATGGGTATGTGTTCTAAACCCGGGTCGGACTTGATGCTGGCAATAGCTTCATAACCGTCCATATCCGGCATCATCATGTCCATGAGCACTACGGCTATGGCTTTATCTTGCTGCAACATGCTGATACCCTGGTCTGCCGTAGTGGTAGAGACACAGAGGTAGCCCCGGGCTGCCAGTATAGCCTGCAGAGCAAAAATGTTTCGCTGGTCGTCGTCTATAATGAGAATTTTCTCCGTTGTCGGCATTTCGTTTTCTTTATAACTTATCATACAGCCACACCCGTAGTAAAGACACAAGCTGATCTACATCCACGGGCTTTGAAATATAGTCTGAGGCACCCGCCTGAATGCATTTGTCGCGATCGCCCAGCATGGCTTTGGCTGTAACGGCGATAACCGGCAACTGACGAAAGCGCATTTGCGCCCGGATGCGTTTCATTGTCTCATAACCGTCCATCTCCGGCATCATAATGTCCATCAGCACTACATCCATGTCGGGCTCCGCCTCAAGCACGCGAAGCGCCTCTTTGCCATCGGTGGCAGAAAAGACGTTCATTTGCAGCATCTCAAGGGCTTTGGTGAGCGAAAAAATATTTCGCACATCATCGTCGGTGATCAGAATCTTTTTGTTGCGCAGGACTTCGTTCAAAGTGCCCAGCCGTCCTGGATTTCTTTGGCCTTTTTCTGACTTGTGTTCTTCCATCAGGTGCAGAAATATGCTTACCTCATCGAGGATGCGGCGATACGAATGCGCGGTCTTTACCACGATGGTGTCGGCATATTGCCGCAGTCGTTCCTCTTCCGGTTTGCTGAGGTTCTTGCCTGTAAAAACGATGATCGGTAAATTTTCAAGTCCTGCACTATCGCGGATCTTTTCGAGGGCAAGGTAAATGCTGGCATCTGGTATGCCCATATCGAGAATCACACAATCGACCTCTTCCTGATGCAGGGCTGCTAGTCCTTCGTTTATATTTTCGGATATCTGAGTGTTCACCTGATAGGAGCCCAAAAAGTAGGCAAGTGCCCTTGCGTGGCGGGTGTTCTCCTCAATGATCAGTACTTTTTTATTTTCCTTGCCCAGCACATACTCAATCTTGCTGAAGATGTCCTGCATTTTCTCAAGGGTCACGGGTTTGTTGATAAAGTCTATAGCGCCTCTCATCATACTTTCTTTCTTCACCGTATGACTCGACATGATGTGGACGGGAATATGGCGCGTGCGAGGCTCCGCTTTGAGTTCCTCCATTACTTCCCAACCACTTTTTACCGGCAGTTGCACATCGAGGAGGATGCCCGCCGGTTTGTAGTGCTGTGCCAGCAGGGCTGCTTCATCGCCCCTTACGGATACGATTCCTTTGTATCCCTTACTACGCGCAAATGCTAACAAGGCTTTTGCGAAAGCGGTATCATCTTCCACAATAAGCAGCACCGAGTCGCCCGTTGCTATGCTATTTCTGTCATCGGGTATTCCTTCTGGTATTTCTGAAGCAATAAAGGCGGCATAGGGCGCATCAGCAGCCGCGATTTTTACAACTTGTTCCATCATAGGAACGGACGTCATCTCTGTCGGTGCGGAGCCTGGTTCCGGCAGCATCTTTTCTTCAGGTAGGATTAAGGTGAAGGCACTGCCCTGATCCGGCTCACTCTTTAGTGTAATGCTGCCGCCCAGAAGTCGGGCCAGTTCGCGGCTGATCGACAGGCCAAGACCTGTTCCTCCGAATTTCCTGCGTGTGGATCCATCTGCCTGCTGAAAGGCTTCAAAAATGAGTTGTTGTTTTTCTTTAGGAATGCCGATGCCGCTGTCTTCTACCGTAAAGGCTATCATGCCCGGTTGCTCGGCTCTACCAACAATCAGCCGTACAGAACCCTTTGGGGTGAACTTGATTGCATTGGAAATAAGATTTCTCAGAATCTGCTCAAGGCGCATTTTATCCGTTCGGATATGGGCTGGAATATCGCCGGAATAATCAAGGTCGAAAGCTATATGTTTATCCGCAGCAACCGGAGCAAAGAGCCTGCGCATTTCTTCACCGATAGCCGATAGCTCCACATCGTCATATTCGAGCTCCATCTTGCCTGCCTCTATCTTCGAAAGATCCAGTATCTCGTCAATCAAAGAGAGCAGGCCGGTGCCGCTGCTCTGAATCACATGGGCATACTCTACCTGGTCGGGTGATAAATTGTTTTTGTGGTTTTCACTCAGCAACCGCGATAGCAGGAGGATGGAATTGAGTGGTGTCCGCAATTCGTGCGACATATTGGCGAGAAACTCACTCTTGTACCTCGTACTTATTTCCAGCTCTTCTGCCTTGCGCTGAATTTCCAGATTGCGCTCTGCTATTAATTGATTGCGCTCTTCCAGCAACCGCGAGCGCTCCTCCAACTCCTGGTTGCTTTGCAATAATTCTTCCTGCTGCACCTTCAATTCTTCTTCCGAGGCTTGTAGCTTCTGCGCCTGCGCCTCCAGTTCTGTATTCAGATTTTCAAGCTCATTGTGCTGGGCTTGTAATTCTTCGGCCTGCGCCTGCGTTTCTTCCAGCAGCTCCTGCGTTCGCTCATAACTTAGTACGGCATTGATGCCCACCGCTATGGGTTCCCGGCTCTGCTCGAGGAAGGCCAGTACGTCATGACCGGGGCTGGCCAACAAACCCAGTTCCATCACAGCGATCACTTCATCATTGTAACTCAGAGGAACGACTACAATACCCGGCGTATCGCCCTCACTGAGAGAAGACTGTATGCGCAAATAGGAAGCCGGCAGATTCTGATAAGCTCTGATCTGGCCATCGGCAATAGCTTGTCCTACCAGCCCATCTCCGGGCATTACCCACTCCGGGGGACTGCTGGCGCCGTAAGTTCCCGAAAGTTTGAATGCTGTGGCCGACCCCACAACATACAGCGTGCCTGCATAAGCATCGGAAACCTGTGCCACCGCAGCCACAATTTTGTCTCCGAGCGTTCTCAGCCGCCGTTCCCCCCGGATGGAAGCGGCAAGGCTGATGGCTCCGGCCTGCAGCCAGTTGTTGCGGGTCAGCAGGTTAAAGTTTTCTTCCAGCGATGCGGCCATAGCATTTAGCGCTGTAGATATCTTTCCAAGATCATCTCCGCCAGGATCATTGCTGCGGACACTATAATTGCCGGAGGCTATCTGGCCTGTAACAGCTTCCATGCGCGATATCCTCTGCGTGGTGCTTCTATATTGCGCTTCATCTTCCTGTTGTTTCTGAATGCGTTCATCGAGGTCTTTTTTTATACGGAGGTAAGCAAGCAAAGAAATAAGAACGGAGACTACCGCCGCTGCAATCACAAATACCGGCGTGTAGCGGATAAAGCTTTTCTGTTCCTGAATCCGAATGGCCATCAGTCGTTTTTCTTCGCCTTTGATCTGATCTACTACGCTCCGCAATCTATCCATCAGCAACTTTCCACGTTCCATTTCCTCCCGGCTTTCTTCAGCGAGCCCCCGGGTGTCGTTGGTATGGGACCGGGCAGCCCGCAGCACCTTAACCATTTGTGCAAAACGCTGGTCCAGTATCTCGCGGGCCTGCACAAGGTTGCGCTGTTGCTCAGGATTGTCGGTGGTTAAATCGCGAAGATTGTTGTAGAGCGCAATAGCTTTATCGTAGGCGCCGTTGTAGGGCTCCAGAAATTCCGGATCGGAAGTAATGACAAATCCCCTTTGGCCCGTCTCGGCATCTTTGGCTATCGACAATAGCATTTCGGCCTGTATCATTACCTCATTCGTATGATTGACCAGCCGCGAAGATTCTATCAGCTTATTGTTGCTGTAAAAAGAAGCGTAGGCACTGATGAGGAGGATGATGATAGAAAAGGTAAAGACAAGCTGGAGCTGGCGGGTAACATAGTGGTTGGCAGGCTGTTGTTTCATAGTCCTAATTAGGTGTTTACAATAAGTTTTCGTCTGCGGTATGATGCGTTTGCTGTAAGGGCAGAATGAGCACAAAAGCCGACCCCGTGCCTTCTGTGCTGGTGGCCGTAATAAGTCCGTTGTGCTTTTCGGCGATCTTTCGAACAATGGCAAGACCTATTCCCGTTCCTTCGTAAGACTCCTTGGAATTGAGGCGTTGAAAGAGCGTAAAAATCTTCTCCAGATATTGCTCGTCAAAACCGATACCATTGTCCCGAATCACGATGCGGCACCAGGCACCCCGCTCCTGCACGGGCGCGTCGAAGCTTTTTTCACTGACCCGCTCGCTTTTGATCTCGATCAGGGGCGGCACATCCTTTCTGGAAAACTTAAGGGCATTACTGAGAATGTTTTGAAAAAGCTGACGAATCTGTCCGGGAATTGCCTCGATCACCGGCAGTTCCTCTACTTGTATGCTGGCATATTTTTCAATGATATTGATCTCCAGATCAGACACAATATCGCTGATGATCTTGTTGAGGTCGCAGGATTCAAAAAGACTAAAAACAGACAGGCGGCTATAGGTAAGCAGATCATTGATCAGGCTGCTCATGCGCTCGCCGGAACTAATGATCCGCTCCACATAAACATCGAGATTCGTAAGGTCTTCATTGCGCAGTTTATCCTTGACTATAGAACTGAACACCTGGATTTTCCGAAGCGGTTCTTTGAGGTCGTGAGAGGCTACTGAGGTAAACTGCTGCAGTTCATGGTTTTTACTTTCCAGCTCTTCATTTGATTTCTGCAACTCCTGCGTACGTTCAATCACTCTTTGCTCCAGCACTTCGTTTGCCTGCTTTTGAAAGTGAATATCGGTGAGTGTACCCACCCATTTGCTGATCTGGCCATCGCTGCTGTGCACGGGTATGGCCCGCAGCAGGTGGTAGCGGTAGTGGCCTGTACTTAGTTCTTTGATAGCCACCTCCATTTCGAGCGGAAGGCCAGAGGTAAAAGCCTGATTCCATTCCTCCCGCAGCGAGCGACCCTTGTTCAGCTCTGGAAAATGATTTTTGTCCTGTGCATAGCCAAGCCAGTGATCATTGACGAATTCGATGGTGCCATCCGGGCCGGCAGTGAACGCGATCTGCGGTATGGCTTCAATAATAGAATGGAGCTCCCTGACGGTATAATTCAGTGCTTGTTCTGCTTTTTCCCGCTCATCTATTTCTTCGCGCAAAGTTTGCTGAATCTGGTTCAGTTCGTTTTTCTGTTCGTAAAGCCGGTGAAAGGTCTTGATCTTCAGCAGGAGTATATCCGGATCTACCGGCTTGGTGACATAATCAATGCCCCCGGAGCTATACCCGCGGGCAATGAATTTTTTTTCAGTATTAACAGCAGATAGAAAAATAATGGGTATATCTCTGGTTCTGGAATAGCCGCCAATGGCATCTGCCACCTCAAAACCATCCATACCGGGCATTTGAACATCGAGAATGATGAGAGAAAAGGATTGCTTTAAAATTTTATGCAAAGCCTCTTCCCCCGATGACGCCGTGTCTACTTCCCAATTATTGAGTTCCAGAATGTTCCTGAGCGATAAAAGGTTTTCGGGTCTGTCATCAACAATCAATATCATGGTGTAAACAAAAATACTGATTGGAGTCTACTTATAGCATAATATTATTATTTGAACTTTAAGTAATTTAGCTTTAGTGGGTTGTAAGCAAAACTACCGGCTGCCCGCGCACGCCCATCGAAATTTTCCAGCGGACCGGGCTAAATAAAAGCACCGGCAGTGTTGAGCTGCCGGTGCCGGATTTCTTAGGTCCCAAAGCGGGTGTTGAATCTTTTTGTTTATTGCTGCGTAGCGGTGTACACCACATCGGTTGCATATACACCTGCAGGGTAAGCGAAGCCCGGTGTAGCCTTATACTTTACGGTGAAGTTTTGGTTGCCACCATAAGTAGCTGCTGTGATCAGATTGGCTGCTGTGCTGGAAAGTGCTTTGTAAGCTGTGGCCGAAAAACCTGTTCCGAGCGTTCCACCGGTATTATTGTCGGTTACTACAAGACCCAAAGCCGATGTAGGCATGGATGATGAAGTGGTATTGTTGCCGTTGGTTACGGTGAAGGTAGCTGCACTTGTTTTTACGGTTACGTTGAAGGCTTTGTTCGAGCGAACTTTCAGTTGTTGGGTTCCGCTTTCTACACCGCTGGCATAGTCATCTACGGTAGTGAAAGGTATAGAAACGGTA
>JAFIGV010000001.1 GCA_017849575.1 Flavipsychrobacter sp.
CAACAACAAACGGCATCGAAGGATATTTTGGACACCTAAGAACCACCTTGATCTACACAGAGGTTTAAGCGCAGTGCACCGGATCAATTTCATAAAATGTTACATCTATTTGTCCAATAGGAGGTGAGTTTTTTTAGCCATAAGGCTTACCAAAAAAATATGGCTAAATGAAAAATCACCCAGCCACTTTTTTCGTATAAGCGCCAATCTTATTGCTGGCAGGTTGCTCTCCAGCAGAGCCCGCGTCCTCTTCAGATTGATGCAGCCATAGTACAACTAAATTCTAAAAAAGCCACCAACCATTTTTGACCACATTACCTCATTTTCTGATCTTGCCTTATCAGGCGTTCCACAGACCTGTCAAATCTCCGGTAATCGGTAGGGTTAGCTTTTATCGCTCCTAAGGAGTACAAGAACTTTTCTCGATAGTGTTTATCTGTCTTACATAAGGTAGCTATATACTTTTCCAATACAGGATAGAGTAGCTGCTCGCTTGCAGCGCAAAAGTCAAAAACGAGTTCCTTTAAATTGACCTGGTCATGGCTTCCGTTGCCAACCAGACTAATGCTTGTAGCTTCTGTTGTCAGGCTCATTTGACTTATGCGATAAAAAGAAGTAGCTGAATCCTTGTCTTCCTTTAATGCAGTTATAGACTTGAAGTTTAGTGTATGCGCACCCGCAATATTCCTAACCTCTAACAACTTGTGATTTGAAAGTGTCTTTCGTAATTCTGATAGTCCGGGGTATTTTACAATCCGGGCAATTTCTTCAATAGCTTGCTTCTGCAAGTAAACAGCGTTTAGTACACCATACAGCCGCAGATACATTTCGCTTAATTCGCCGTGCTTTCGCCCTTTTGATAGTTGGTAAGTACAAAAATTGACAATAGCATACTCAGTATCTTCCAAAACGTCAATGCAGCCTCGCAGCCGTTTATAATCATCTATCCGCTCAAACTTACCTTTCTTTTGTATGTCGGCTTCTGTATAAGTTGGCTTTCTCGGCACACCATATTGCAGACACAGCAATAGACATTGAGCAAGCTTAATCTTGTTAGTTTCTGCATGAAATTCCATCGAAGTGAAGGTAATAAACAGACGCAGAAAAAGCTCTTGCAAATGTGGCTGACTTAGCTATAAGTATCAAAGCAATCAGGTTATTTGTCACTCGATATTATTTTCAACAGAACGGATGTTCTATGGTAGATTCCTAAGGTCCACCATTTTGAAACGAACGTTCTATTGAACGCTCAAATATCAGTAGCTAAGCGCCTGATTGCTCACAAGCGATCAGGTGTTTTTGTACATCAAAAAATTAATTTCCGCGTAGAAGTAAACAACTGCACAAGCTGGTAAAAAAATTAGTGCGGTTATATGTGCGCGGTAGCCGGTCGTCAATGTGCTACACTACAGCATTTTTACAACGCAACAAAACATTCGTCCGATCTGATATTTCCTCTTGCAAATAGAACGAACGTTCTATAAAACGAGGGCACACAAATGCAGACTGGATGAACGAAACGTTATTTTACTTCCTACCTCGTCATCCATGACCAAGCTGCGATGAATAGAGATCACTGTCTGCACGTTCTGCTATCATGCACACCAGCGCTATGCAAAAAATCTGCCGTTCAGTTTTGCAAAGAAAGAAGCCGTGCAAATCTGTTCGTGTTGCAAACAGTAGATGTGTATCACGTGCGCAGAACATTCAAAGAAGGAACTGGAAGGTAGCATTGTGGCGCAATACGGCTTTGAGATATGCCGCACTTGCATTGCCACCGTACGAAGATCAAATGGAATGAAGCCGCGTCTGGAGCAAGCGGTCCGTGAAGCGGTTGAGTATATAAAAGAACAAATGGAGATTCAGATTTACACTCTAACGCACGATAAGGTATGAGCACAGTCATTGAAATATTACCATTTTTTTCAAAAGATTAATAAAAAACTGACTGTTAATCAGGGGGTCGTTGGTTCAAGTCCAACAGGGGGAGCAAAACAGTAAAGGCTTTCAGCGGATTATACCCTGAAAGCCTTTTTTCATTTGCACAGAATTTTTAGGACTGCCTGCCACATAGCTCCGGTCATTTAAAATTTCTGCCTGAGGGAAATAATTCTGCCTGTACCACCTTTCTTGTCTGTGTCTTTTTGTTTTGAGGTGTTGGAAAAGCATCTCCGTCTTTTTCATCGGCGCGGGAAGGGGTTTGCAGGGCCGACGACTGTGCAGCGGTTTCGCTGAGTTCTGCCAGCAGAAGGGAAAGGTTATAACAATGGGTGGCCACCACATGGATCACATCTCCTTCTCTTTGCAGGCGGCCTTCTACCATCAGCAATCGCGAATAGAGTATTTCCTTACGGTACTTTTCAAACAGTTGCCGAAAGACTACTAGATTGGCCACTCCGGTTTCGTCTTCTATAGTAATAAAACACACACCGGCTGCAGTGCCCGGTCTTTGCCTTACCAACACAAGACCTGCCACCCGCAGCAGCTTGCCGGGCGTACCTTCGGGTAGCTCTTGTGCAGGCACCACACCATAGCTGCTTAATCTTTTCCGCACAAAACTAAGCGGATGTGCCTTTAGCGAAAGCGACATAGAAGCATAGTCCTGCACCACATGCTCGGGCATCGTCATCAGCGGCAGTGCCACCTGCTCGTGAACACTATCTGAGGGCTGGCCCTTAAAAATGCCTACGGGTGTATCACTCAGGGCGGTAACTTCCCATTGTGCTTTACGCCGGTCTAAACCCATAGAGTTATAAGCATCGGCATCGGCAAGGCGCTCCATCGCATCGAGCGAGATGCCGGTATCTCTCAGGGCGTTTACATCCTTAAAAAAAAATCGTCTTGCTGCCAGCAGCAGGTTTATCTCGTCTTCTCTGAGGCCCTTTATCTGCCGGAAGCCAAGACGCAGATGATGGGAGCCGTCTTCCTGCGCTTCGAGTGTATTGTCCCAGCAGGAGTAGTTTACATCTACCGGCATTACCCGCACACCATGCTTTTGTGCATCGATCACTATTTGTGCAGGCTGATAAAAGCCCATGGGCATACTATTGAGCAGAGCGCATGCAAAAACATCGGGAAAATATTTTTTGATATAGGCTGAAACATATACCAGCAACGCAAAACTGGCCGCATGGCTTTCGGGGAAACCATAGCTGCCAAAGCCTTCGAGCTGCTTAAAAATGCGTCGTGCAAAATCATGGCTGTATCCGTTGGCCACCATGCCATTGATGAGCTTTTCTTCAAAGCGGCTTACCAGGCCTTTTAGCTTAAAGGTGGCCATACTTCTTCTCAACTCATCGGCTTCGGCGGGCGTAAAACCAGCGGCTACTATGGCTATTTTCATAGCCTGCTCCTGAAACAGTGGAACGCCGAGCGTGCGTTTCAGTATCGCTTCCAGTTCGGGCGAGGGATATTCTACTTTTTCTTTGCCCAGCCTTCTGCGCAGGTAGGGGTGCACCATATCGCCCTGTATAGGACCGGGGCGTACAATAGCCACTTCTATCACCAGATCATAAAAGCACTGTGGCCGGAGCCTGGGGAGCATAGATTGTTGCGCTCGGCTTTCTATCTGAAATACACCAATGGTATCGGCATTGCTGATCATTTCATACACTTTGGGATCGTCCTGAGGAATGGTGGCCAGAGTAAATTTTTTACCATAATGCCTTTCTATAAGACTAAAAGCTTTGCGAATGCAGGTGAGCATTCCCAGCGCCAGTACATCAATCTTTAAAAAACCAAGCGCATCAATATCGTCTTTGTTCCATTCAATACAGGTTCTGTAGGCCATTCTCGCATTAAGAATGGGGCATAGCTGTGTAAGCTTATCGTTGGTCAGCACAAAGCCTCCCGTATGCTGGCCCAGTTGGCGCGGGAAGCCCATATACGCTCTGGTGAGCTGCAGCACTTTAACAAGGTGCGGATCGGCCGGATTAAAACCCTGTGCCGATATTCTTTTTCCCTCAAACCACTCGTCGGTAAATTCCCATATTGAAGCAGACAAACGATTAATGGCATCAACAGACATGCCCATGGCCTTTGCTACATCGCGCACGGCCCCCTTCTGATGCATCTGGGTTACCGTGGCTACAATACCTGCACGTTCGCGGCCATATTTTTCATAGATATATTGTATCACTTCTTCGCGGCGCTCGTGTTCAAAATCCACGTCAATATCCGGAGGCTCATTGCGCGCAGAAGAAATGAAGCGTTCAAACAGCAGGTCAAACTTGGTAGGATCAACCGATGTAATACCCAAACAGAAGCAAACCGTGGAATTGGCCGCGGAACCACGACCCTGACAGAGGATATTCTGCGTTCTTGCAAAGCGAACAATATCATACACCGTAAGGAAGTAAGGCGCATAGTCCATTTCTGCGATAAACTTCAGTTCGTGCCGGATAGCCTGTGCAACTTTTTGGGGTATCGGCAGGCCATAAAAATCCTCGGCTCCCTTCCAGGCAAGGTGTGTTAGTTCTTCCTGCGGAGATCTTCCTGATGAAGTAATCTCTTTAGGATAAACATACTTAAGCTCATCGAGCGAAAACGTGCAGGCGGCTGCAATATCGAGCGTATGCTGCAGCGCCTCGGGGTAGGTGGCAAAAAGACGCTGCATTTCCCTTATGGGTTTAAGGTAGCGTTCGGCATTCTGATACAGCCTGTAGCCGGCAGTGTGGATGGTGCATTTTTCCCGGATGCATGCCAGCACATCCTGCAGTTCGCGCCTGTCGGGGTGATGATAATGCACATCGTTGGTAGCTGCCAGAGGGATGTGCAAGGAGGCAGACAACTGCGCCAAACGATAGATCATTTTACTATCGCCGGCCTGATAAGACCTTGTGACACCCAGATAAAGGCATGCTCCGAAAACCTTTTTATACTCTTTTGCATGCCCGGCAAAACCGGTGGGCAACTCATATTGCGGGGTAAGCTTTTCCGGCGGCACCAGAATGCATTTACAACCTTTGATGTGCTCGTACACATCGGCACGATATAAATGGCAGGCCCCTTTCTCTGCTCTGAAATTACCGAGGGTGAGCAGGGCAGACAATTTGCCATACGCTGCCTTATCTGTAGGATATACAAGCAAGGAAGGGCCATCGAGCAGATCTAAACGACAAGCGGGAATAAGCCGTATGCCCGCACCCTTGCAGGCTACATGTGCACGTACCAGGCCTGCCAGCGTATTGCGGTCGGTGACGGCCATTTTTTCATAACCCAGCAAGGCTGCCTGCTCTGCAAACTCATGGGGATGCGAGCCGCCTCTTAAAAAACTGAAGTTGGTAGTGACCTGTAGCTCCACATAGCTCATAACACACAAATTTTTTCAGGCAAAATATCCATGCAGATACCATTCAGGATGATGATCGTGATAATGTCCGGCACGGAAGAGCCAGTACCTGCATCCCTCTTCGTCTTCCACATAGTAGTAGTCGCGATAGAGGCCCTTCTCTATCCACCACTCCTGCTCTATACGCTCGGGCCCATCGGCGCGGGCTATCCGATGCACCTTTTCCTGATAACGAAAAAGTATAGGAGGATAATCGGGTATGGCAACTGTCACCTCAATACGTTCGGGCTGCGGTAATAAGTGTAAAGGACGTGGCCAGGCGTCGGGCCAGCGAGCCTGCGGCATTTCAAAAAAATCTTTGGCACGTTTTACCGAACGTTCAGGCCAGTAATGTTCATCGGGCAAATAACGACAGATGGTATGGCCACCAATTTTTCCGGCAATACGATCCAGCAATTGTGCAATGGCTTCCTGACTGCTTTCATTATCGCCCCAAAAGTTTTCCTGAGTTACGCTAAGTGCTTCTACTACGGGTGCTTCCAGCAAGAAAAGTTCAAAGCCAAGGGCAGGCTCAAGCTGCGCAATTCTTATTTCAAATAATTTAAAAAGATGACGTACACTTCTTGAAGGTCGGCCGGTGGCTATGGCTATTTGTTGCTGCTGCCCATCCACACGAAAGCATTTCAGCACGGCTGTTCTTACTCCCTTTTCCTCGGCCTTAAGCCTTGCTGTCAGCTCTTCCAGCAAAGCAGACAGTGCTATTTCTATTCCTTTGGCAGTAGCAATGGGCTCGGGGCAGGGCAGCCATTGCTGATAGGGCTGCTCAGGCAGAGCAGGCTCAAATACTTCCACCCTGTTCCCCAGTGCCTGATCCATACGCACAAGTATAGAATCGCCAAAGCGACGACGTAAAGCAGGCCGTTGCATCTTTATAAAATGCTCTATCCGGTACAGTCCCAGTTTTTCAAGCCGGCATACGGTATCGGCATCCAGCCTTAGTGCTGCCGCAGGCAAGGGCAGCAGTGCGGTAAGCTGCTCGCCCGGAGCCACTATACTCCGCACCTTATCATATCGTGCTATAGCCCAGGCGGCACCGATAGTATCGGCAATAGCCAGGCGCACACGGTAGCCATGGCCCATAAGCTTAGCCTCAATATCCTGCAGATACAACAACTCTCCACCCCATAAATGAGTACAACCGCTGGCATCGAGCAGTAAGCCGTCGGGCAAATCTATACCGGCTAAAGGGGTATAACGGATGCACCACTCCGCCAGCTTGCGCAGTAAGTTTGGCGCCAGATCCGGGGGGGGGTCCAACACTTTTAATTCCGGAAAAATAGCGCGGGCATCGGCCACTGCCATACCCTGATGAATGCCTTGAATGGCGGCAAGCGGATTGACTGCTTTTATGATCATTCTGCCCTTTTCGGGTGCGGCCAACACAAAAGGCAATGTCTTTAATTCAGGGTGCCTGATGGACATCCTGTCGGTAATGAGGTAAGGAAACCATATGGACACATACCGCCGCAACATATCATCCGGCTTTGCGCTGAGTGAACGTATCGTTGACGAGCCGGTCGTTGGGAACAAGCTGGAAACGACTATCTCTCCACTCCATATCCCATGCGCCGGGGCGGCCATTTTTTACCTTCAGCAATTTTATCCGCCAGCGCGGAAATCCTACACCAGGCATATTATCCTGCCAGGCACTCGGCAAGGGAGTAATTACCCAGCGTGTGGCGCAGGCAACAATATTAGGCGCGGAAACCAGGCGCCGGTGCAACAAACCCGTTACATGGCTTTGCTCTACCGCCAGTTGCAATCTTCTTGACTCTTTAAATCCCAAATGAGTAATCTCTCCAACCACCGCCGATAGGGCTTCGCACTTTAGCGCCTCTTCTATGGTCCAGAGCACTTCCTGCGGCCGGGGGCAATTAATAAACACCACTCTGTCGGGAGCATTGCCAAAAGCACGCAGGGCGGGCGGAAATATATACTGCCGACTGCTTACCCATAAGCATATGCCTTCATTACCCAATAAGTGATGAAGCAAACCGGCCAAAAAGCCATTAGTCGCTGTAGCCGCTTCGGGATTTTGGCTGATAAATTCGTGCGTAACTCCTGTTGGAAATCTTTGACCCGGAAAAGCATATTCAAATGCCGCCTGAAAACCCTGAAATGGGCGCGCAGCACGATGTACACCACCTTGCAAGGCAAGTACTTCACCTTGTAATTGCCTGATAATATCTATTCTGCTGGTACTTTGGGAGGCCATAAAATTGACTACAATAGTAACAATTTTATGCCATCATTAGTGCCTTTTATTGTTGAAACCTTTCCGCCCCGAGAAAAAAAATTCTGCTGATCAGACGATTACCCACCTCATCGCTGCACCGCTTTATGCCTCGGGCATCCCACTACATGATCATTGACCATGCCGGCTGCCTGCATAAAGGCATAGCAAATAGTAGATCCTACAAACTTAAAACCGCGCCTGAGCAGGTCTTTGCTCATAGCATCCGACTCAGCAGATTTGGCGGGAAGCTCCTTCATGTCTTTCCATTGATTGACGATAGGCTTGCCACCGGTAAACTGCCAGATATACTGATCGAATGAGCCAAACTCTTTTTGCACCTCAAGAAAACGCTGTGCATTATTGACGGTGGCCCATATCTTCAGCCGGTTGCGCACAATGCCCGCATCCAGCATAAGGGCTTCCTTTTTCTTCTCCGAAAATTTTGCCACCTTTTGCACATCGAAGCCGGCAAATGCTTTTTCGAAATTCTTTCGTTTGTGCAAGATGGTTTTCCAGCTAAGACCCGCCTGAAAAGCATCGAGTACCATAAACTCAAAAAGCTTTTGATCATCGTGCAGCGGCACGCCCCACTCCTCATCGTGATATTGGTTCATCCGTTCGTCGGAGCCTGGCCAGGTGCAGCCCTGCGGTTTTGTTGCGCTCATGCGGTTATGCTTTTAGTAGAGAAATGACCTCCTGCACCGATAGCATTTTTTGCTCGCCGGTGGTAAAATTTTTAAGACTGACCCTTTGCTTTTCTCTTTCTTCATCTCCCGGCAACAAGACAAAGGGAATGTTTCGCTTGTTGGCATATTTCATCTGCCTGTCAAACTTCACGGCGTCGGGGTACATCTCGGCAGCAATACCCTGCTCGCGAAGGTTGTGCAACACCGTTAAACCATACTGTTCATTTTCGCCGCCAAAATTCAGCAGCATTACTTTGCTTCCGGTTTCGAGCTGTGGCGGGAAAAGGTTCAGTTCTTCCATCACATCATAAATACGATCAATGCCAAAGGATATGCCCACGCCGCTCAGACCCTTTAAACCGAAAAGACCTGTAAGATCGTCATACCGGCCACCACCGCCAACACTGCCCATCTTCACAGCGTCGGTCGTCACTTCCACAATAACGCCTGTATAGTAATTGAGTCCGCGTGCCAGGCTGATGTCCACCGCAATATTTCCCTGCCAGGCTGCTGCTGCAAGTGTAGCATAATAAGCCAGCGATTCGCGCAGTTCAGCCACACCCTGCAAAGCGATCTCACTACCTGCCATACGTTGCTCCAGCGCGGTCAATTTTTCTTCATTAGTTCCTGATATGCTGATGATCTCTTCTATAGCACGGATGCCCTGTTCAGAAATACCACGCTGTACCAGTTCCTTTGTAACGCCTTCCCAGCCTATCTTATCAAGTTTGTCGAGTGCAATGGTTATCTCCATCATCCTATCCGGCATACCGGCTACCTCAGCAAGCCCTGCCAACAACTTTCTTGAATTGATCCTGATGGCGATACCTGGAATTTTTAGCTGATGAAATGCGCTTTGATAGATGCAGAGCAATTCGGCTTCATTGATGAGTGAGTTGCTACCCACCACATCGCAATCGCATTGCCAAAACTCGCGGTAGCGTCCCCGCTGCGGCCGATCGGCGCGCCACACGGGCTGCATCTGATACCGGCGAAACGGGAAGGCTAGTTCGTTTTGATGCATCACCACATAGCGAGCAAAAGGAATGGTGAGATCATAGCGCAACGCTCGTTCGGTGATATCAGTATGGTTTTTACCCTCTAAAACTTTTTCAAATCCTGCACGGATTTTTTCCTCCTTGTCAGGATTGTCCAATCCATTGTTAAGAATCTTGAAGATCAGACGGTCGCCTTCGTCGCCATATTTACCCATCAGCGTGCTGAGGTTTTCCATAGATGGCGTTTCTAAGGGCTGAAAACCATAGGTCTCAAAAATAGTTTTGAGGGTATTGAAGATATACTGGCGCTTACGTACCTCTGCCGGAGAAAAATCGCGTGTGCCTTGCGGAATGGATGGCTTCATGGATTGCAAATGTAAAGATGGCTGCGAAAAAACTAATTGTACTTATTGATGATAGCCATGCAGGATTTCTCGATGAGTTCGTACACAGGCAGATAGCCCTCTTCTCCACCATACCAGGGATCGGGAACGGACGCATTGCAATTATCATGCACCTCATTGAGCAGCAGCTTCACCTTGCCCATATTTGCGCCGCTACCGCCAATTCGCTTTATTTCGTCATACACATCGTCTGCTAATGCGTATATCTTATCAAACCGTTCAAAGTCTTCCGGGACAAATTTTCTGGCGCGCTGCTGCGAGATATCTATCCCATGTGCCTTGCACACTTTTTGAGAAAACCGATGAGGCGCTTCGCCGGTATGGAAAGAATTGGTGCCGGCAGATTCTATTATCCAGTCGAGCCCCAATGCTTTAGCCTTATGTTTCAATACTCCTTCTGCTATGGGCGAGCGGCAAATATTTCCCAGGCAAACCATTAAAATACGCATGGGCGCAAAACTAAATTATTCCCCTTGCCTGAAGTAACGGGTAGCTATAATTGAAAGTTTTTCGCTGCCCCCAATACAACCGTTGAGGGTAAATAAAGTGGCTGTATCTCTTTTGAGATTACTGAAAGCTTTTGCTGCCAGCGCATCGTTCTTCTATGTCAATGCAATTAATGCATACAATCGCACCACAGGGATTCGATGGTGGGTGAGTAAAAAAAGTTCTTCTGCCGTGCTCACTCGTTTCAGGCTTTGCATGGCTTGAAATTGCTGCGAAGGACTGCCCGCAAAACCCACATATTCCGATTCAAACTTTCCGTTGGCGGCAATCTGCGCAACGAAAATATGGACTGAGTCAAAAGTTTTTATCTGCGCCTGTACTTCGGCAGCGCGTACCATCAGCACCAAAATAATTATCCACCTCATCAACCCGGTTTCTGCGAAAAGTGCGCCAGAAATTCGATGCGTAAAAAAAGGAAGCCGAGGCCTCCCTATCTATTTAAAAAAAATCGAACGATGCTATGGTATGATCACTTTGTAAACTCCTGACTGCTTTAGCTGGTTAACCTGAAGAACATAGACACCGCTTGCTAATCCGTGCAAATTCATGCGATGTTCATTTTGAATCATTGCTTCATTACGCACTGTTGCACCATTAATGTTAACAAGCTTCAATTGTGTGCGGGAATAGTCCTTTACCTCAACTGTCAACTGATCCTGACCCGGATTGACCCATACTTGAACAGACGCATCATGATTGTTTATCGAAGGCAAGTTCAAAGGAGTTTCTGAATATTCTATTGTAACATTAGAAACCACATTATTGGCATTCTTTCCCCCGAAAATAAACAGCTTTTGCACTTCTCCTACGCTAACGCGAACAGATGTAGGCGCGTACAAATCTGTTGGCATGGCCAGCCCGAATTGCCACGAAGAAACTGTATCATAGACAAAATGGGAGTTGCTTGCTGACAAACTTAGAGCGGTTCCGCCGCCGAAATAATGTATCCGTCCGTTGTACGACACTGCTGTACCTGCATATAGCGGCTGAGGGATGTTAGGCCCCAGTGTCCACGAACTTACAGAGGGGTCAAACACCATAACACTGTCATACCACAAAGTATTCATGTAATTCTTTCCGCCAATTGCATAAAATTTTCCCTGATAATCGGTACCCGAGTTGATTTGCATCAATCCGATTGGTGCGTTGGCGGCCGTCGTCCAGCTATCTGAAGCAATATCATAAATCTCAAGCGTCCGATATGAACTGCTCCATCCAGATGTGATGTAAATTTTTCCGTTAATCAGAGCGCCGGATATTTCACATCGCGACGTTGGCATCGGTGATTTCGACGTCCATTGGTCTGTTGACGGATCGTATTCCCAAACAGAACTTAGACTTTGTGATCCCGTACATCCGCCTACCACGTAAAGTTTGTTGTTATATCCACAAGCAAAAGATTGCAAAATTGGGGTTGGAAAATTGGCGCGTGAAGTCCATGTGTCGTTGATTACATCATACTCTTCGGTGGTGTTGAGTATTGGGCCGTTTGAAGACTGTCCGCCAATCACATAAACTTTGGCACCTATTGCGGCACTGACCGCCATGAAACGTGCAGTGGGCATGGGTGTCTTCATGGTGAAGGATTGGGCGCCGCTAAAAAAGTACGCGAGCGTTGATAAGAGTAACAGGAAAGTTCTTTTCATTTTTTTTTCAAATATAGAAAAATACGCCGTCAGGATATAGTAACCTGCACCAAAGGAAATCAAGAACCGCAATTGCTTAGAATAGAAATTCAGCCTTTGTACATTTACGGTCCCAACTGATGGCTTTAATGCATGCAAGCAGAGAAAATTTCTATTTTAATACTGACCCACAACCGCGCAGATGATCTCTTGCTGCTTTTGCAAAGCCTGACCTTGCAAACCTCGCTGGATGCGGTGCTGGAAGAGATCCTCATCCTCAATAACGCATCGACAGACTCCTATACTGCGGTAGAAGACTTTATTGGCGAGCATACGGAACTAAAGGTGCGTTACATCTATTCAGAGATCAATCATGGTGTGGCCGGAGGCAGAAACAAGCTGATGAAAATTGCGCGGGGATCGTTGTTGCTGACCATAGACGATGATATGGAATTTCCGCAAAGAGATGCTCTGGTAAAGATATCTCAGCTTTTTTTGCAACCCATTTTTCAAAAAGCCAATACCGCGGTCATAACGGTGAACGTCATTTACTTCGACACAAAAAAAGTGCAGCAAAGCGTTTTCCCGCATAAAAAATATGAAAAGTACAAGAGCAAAAATCAGTTCCTCACTTTATACTTCGCAGGCGGGGCCAATGTGATGAAACGTGCCATTCTGGAAGAGACCGGCTTTTTTCCGGAGAACTTTTTTTATGGCATGGAGGAGTATGATCTCTGCTACAGAATTTTAGATCAGGGCTATACCATTGGCTACGACAATTCCGTAACAATTGAACACAAAGAGTCGCCTTACGGCAGACAGTCGAACTATAAAAAACTGCACATGCAGTGGGTAAACAAAGCAAAGGTTGCCTGGAGATATCTTCCGCTGATTTATTTTTTTTCCACGGCTTTGCTTTGGAGTGTTCAGTATTTGATGCATGCTCCGCTGCAACTGCGTTATTATTTTAAAAGCTGGGCTGAAATCTTCAAGATCCCGTTTACTGAAAAAAGAAGAACAGTAAAGCAAAACACACTTAAATACCTGAGCGATGTGGAGGCAAGGCTTTGGTACTAAATAGCGCCACCGGTAAACACATACTGTATCAGATTGGCACCCATCTGCAGTGCCTGCAAATGCTTTTCCGGTGCGTCTTTGTGCACTTCAGGGTCTTCCCAGCCGTCGCCGAGATCAGTTTCCACCGAATAGAAAACTACCACACGTCCCTTCCAGATTAATCCATAGCCTTTTGGCGCTTTGTTGTCATGTTCATGGATTTTTGGAAGACCGTTGGGGAAATTAAATTTTTGATGATAGAGCGGATGAGAGAAGGGTAACTCTACCAGCGCCAATTCGGGAAAAACTTTTTTCAATGCCGGTCGCACGTATTCATCCAGCCCGTAGTTGTCATCAATATGCAGAAATCCGCCGCTCTCCAGATACTTACGCAGGTTTTGGGCTTCCGCATCACTCAGCGCCCATCGCCCATGCCCGGTCATGTGTACGAAGGGATAATTAAATAATTCCGGACTACCCACTTCTACTTGTCCTTCCTGCGGAGCGAGATTGGTTCTTAGCTGCTGATTGCAGAAAAGAGCCAGATTTTTCAACGAGGTAGGATTGGCATACCAATCGCCACCACCATTATACACCAGCAGCCCGAGCTTTAACTGCTGAGCAGCACTGGCGAATGCGACAAAAAATGCTATGGTAAAAAAAAGTCTAAACTTCATGATTGATGAGGCTAAAGTAACTACAAACCGCCATTGCTGCTGTTTCCGTGCGCAGGCGCTGACCAACGAGGCTGAAGCCTATAAACTCCTTCGACGCTGCAAGTGCTACTTCCTGTTGCGTAAAATCTCCCTCCGGGCCAATAAGTACAACGGTTTCCTGATGGGGCGCCATAACTCTTGATAATGGATTTCGGGGTAGGTCGTCGATGCAATGTCCTATTAATTTTTGGGGCAAGTCGTTAAAGCGCTGTAAAATATTTTCGAAAGCAGTAGCCTCATGCAACAACGGAAGGTGAAACTGCTGCGACTGCAACAGTGCTGCGACCAGAATGTTGGTCCAGCGATCGCGACGGTAGTGCTGTCTTTCTGTGCGGCTCGCCAGGACGGGCACAATGCTTGCCACGCCCAGTTCTGTAGCCTTTTCCAGCAACCATTCATTACGACCCGTGTTTTTGGTAAAGGCTACGCATAGGTGCAACGAGCATCGTGGCTTTTCATGGTGCTTTACTTTGCGTACTTCCACCCAAAGCTTCTTTTTCTCTGCCTTTGTTATGGATACCTGAGCTTCAGTACCCTTTCCGTCTGTAAGGCGAAATGTATCGCCTGCACTCATGCGCAGCACCTGCGCTATATGCCGGGCGGTGTCTTCATCAGGCTGAATGACTGCCTGTTCCTGCAAAGCACCATCGTGAAAAAATAGAGGAAGCGCCATGCGATAAAATTGAATATTCCGGCGTGAAAATTCAAAAAATTATCGCAACACCATTTGCTTCTCCGCAATAAGCTTTCTCAGATTGATCAGGCCATAACGCATTCGGCCCAATGCCGTGTTGATGCTTACCGATGTGATCGCTGCAATTTCCTTAAAACTCAGATCGCCGTAAATACGAAGCACAATGACTTCCTTCTGATCCTCGGGCAATAACTCAATAAGCTGCCTTACACTATGGTGGGTTTGTTTACGCTCAAGAGATTGTTCTGCGCTCTCGCTCGCAAACTTCATGAGCTGCAGGATCTCCTGTCCGTCCTCGGTGGTAACCGGCAGGTCGAGGCGCACTTTGCGAAAATGATCCATGCAGAGATTGTGGGCCACGCGCAACGCCCAGGGCAAAAACTTTCCCTGCTCGCGGTATCGGCCACTGTTCATGGTGCGCACAATCTTGAGAAAGGCGTCCTGAAAAATATCTTCAGCAAGATACTGATCCTTTACCAGCATGTAAATGGCAGTATAGATCCGGTCTTTATGCCGGCGGATCAAAGCCTCTATAGCAGCGGACTGGCCCTGCATATATTGGTGTATCAGTTCTGAATCGCTAAGTTGATGTGTGGGGTTCATCATTCTACCTATGTTTAACGTATCCGTCGCGTCATTCACAATATTTAATAAAAGGTAGAAGTCTCTCTATAGATATGAAAAATTGGCTTTTACTTAACGTTAATTATTTCTGTTTAGTGTGACAGGCTGCAAAAAAGTTAAAAACATTTAAGGCGCCAAAATTTTTTTTGCCTTACTACGTTATCTGCGGCTTGTAGAGGGTATAGACGTAAGATACGTACACTTCGTTGGTCGTAGTTTGTTTGTAATCATCAAATGATATTTACATGACAATGAAAAGGCCCCCACATTGTTGTGTGGAGGCCTTGATGTTCCTCTGGCTTTTTTTGTCCGTTACCAACGGTTTCTGTGGTTGTGGCGCTGACGGTAAATCGCTACATCGGCACGGTGTTCCGCTTTCTTTATGTTGCGGCGTTCTTTGCAAGTCACTCTGCCGTCGGCCCTGGCCTGCATTTTCATCTTTCCGATATGGTGTTGTTGGCGGGCCAGCATTCGTGTTTCGGGGCGGGTGAGTTGACCCTGACGTACGCCGGTGGCGATACGGGCTTTCTGGTTGCGGCTTTTTGCGGGGCTTTGTGCCTTGGCTACTCCTGCGATCATAAATGCGCAAGCAAACAATGCCATAAAAATCGTCTTCTTCATCTCTGCAGTTTTTAAATCGTGAACTGATATGGAATAGACTGCGGAAGAAAAATTTGGTTTAAGGACGGGCTGTTAAAGAAAACAAAAGTTCCCGATAGACATCGGGAACCTTACGCAATATGAACTTAATACAAAAGAAAATCGTCAGTCAGGCTTCTTGCCGTCAAGAAAAGTATTGATGGTTTGTATCGATGCCTGATTATTTTTCTGATCATCATTGAGGCCCACACTGTAGCCGCTATAAAACTTATCTGCCGAGGCTACGCCATTGTCTATATCAATCTTTCTCCTCACATAGGCGGGCACGGCTTCCATTTCGTCAGCGCTTTCTGTGCCTTTGATATTAAAGCTCATTCTTCTCAACCTTTCTGCTCTTTCTTCCAGCGCACGTTTCTGCTCTTCAAAGCGTCTTTTTTCTTCAATTTCGTCCTGAGACAAAACATGGCTGCCAATTTTCACCGGTGCAGCATCTTCAGGCACTTCATTTTTTATCACCAGTTGAATGTCTGAAAATGTTGAAGTCTCTTCTTCTTTTTCTACCGGGTCTGCTTTGATATCGGACACGGGAGTGTGTGTGGCGAAGGGCATCGCGTCGAATATGGGCGCCGGCGATTCCTGCTGCGGCATGGTCGCTTCTGCTACGGGCTCGGTCTTTTGTTCCTGAATGGATTCAGGTTCTTTTACCATAGAAGCATCATTCACTTCCAGCGAAAAAACCTCGCGCTTTTCCTGAGCATTTGTAGCCGGAAACTGAGGCTGAGGATTGAAGGAATACACGGGTCTGGAAGGCTCTACTTCCACCAGTGTAGGAGCAAGCGCTTCGGCCTGTTTTTGCACAGGCATTGCCGGTTCCTCATCTGCCGTTTGCGACACCTCTCCGAGCGGAATGTAGATACGTGCGGGTTCATTTCTTTTCACCACCACTTCGGCCGGAATTTCTTTATGGTTAAAGCCCGTGGCGATCACCGTTACGGCAATTCTGTCGCCGAGATTCGGATCATGACCCATACCCAATATCACATCGCAACTGTCGCCTGCCTGCTGTTGTACATAGGCCTGTATTGCCTCTGCTTCATCCATAGTATGTTCAAACTCACCCTGTGCCGACGTAATATTAAGCAGCAACCATTTTGCACCATTGATGTCGTTATCATTCAGCAAGGGCGAATTCAGTGCCTGCTCTACAGCATGCAAAGCGCGGTTTTCGCCGGCCACGGCTGCGGCGCCCAATATGGCCACACCTCCGTTCTTCATTACCGTGCAAACGTCTGCGAAATCGACGTTGATCTGACCAGTAGTATTGATCACGTCCGTGATACACTTGGCTGCTGTAGAAAGCACGTCATCTGCTTTGGCAAATGCCTGGGTAAAGGGAAGGTTGCCAAATTGCTGACGCAGCTTATCGTTCGAAATGATCAGTATCGTATCCACATGTTCGCGCATGCGGTCAATGCCTTCCTGCGCCTGCTTCATACGCTTGCGACCTTCATAGGTAAAGGGCATAGTGACGATACCCACGGTAAGGATACCGAGGTCGCGACAAATTTTTGCCACTACAGGAGCGCCACCCGTGCCGGTTCCTCCACCCATACCTGCGGTGATGAAGGCCATCTTGGTATTAAGCTTCAGTATTTTGGTGATGTCTTCAAAGCTTTCTTCACTGGCTTGTTTGCCAATCTCGGGGTTAGCCCCGGCACCAAGCCCCTGTGTAAGGTGTGGGCCGAGCTGAATTTTATTGGGAATGGGCGACAAGGACAAAGCCTGCGAATCTGTGTTACACACCACAAAGTCGACGCCGTCTATACCAAGACTGTACATGTAGTTAACGGCATTGCCGCCGCCACCACCTACACCGATCACTTTGATAATAGATGACTGGTTCCTGGGAATTTCAAAATGTATCATACTTCTACTTTTTATGGGTTAGTAATTATTGAATTGACTGTTTAAAAAAAATTTGTTTTCATTTCGAGATTAATCGAGTATTTCGTCTTCTTCCGCCTCGAATATGGTCATGATCTTTCCTTTCAGGCCGTCGAATATCTTGTTGATGAGCTTTCTTCTCTTTGGTGAAATCATTTCCGGTGTGTAGAGCTCTTCTTCCTGCTCCGCAACCGGTTCCGGTTCATTCATCAGCGGGGCAGGCATTGACGGCTCTTCTGTGAGCTGTATCATATTTCCACCTTCGCCCACAAAACGCATCTTACCACTTTCATAGTCATTGTAGCCGCGTAAGATGAGGCCGATGCAGGTAGCGTACATAGGATTCATCAACGCCTCGGCATGTCCGCCGGCCAGGTGTTCGTTGGGGAAGCCCAGACGGCAACCCACACCCGTCACGTACTCTGTAAGCTGAACGAGATTGCGAAGCTGAGCGCCGCCGCCCGTAAGGATGATGCCACCATAAAGGCGCTTATCGAGGTCGAGCTGACGAAGCTGATACACTACATGATCGAGTATCTCCTGCGTACGTGCCTGAATGATATGCGCGAGATTTTTCACGGAGATTTCCTTTGCAGGCAGCCCCCTCAGGCCCGGTATGGTAATGTAGGCATTGGCGTTGGCTTCATCGGCCAGTGCAGTGCCAAACTGTACCTTCATCTGTTCGGCCTGTGCGCGGAGCACGCCCAGTCCGTTTCTGATATCGTTGGTAATGTTGACCCCCGCGTATGGAATAACGGCGGTATGCCGCAGAATACCGTCATAAAACACAGCCATGTCTGTAGTGCCGCCTCCGATATCCACTATGGCTACACCTGCCTCCAGATCTTCATCGTTCATCACCGCCGCAGCCGATGCGAGGGGTTGCAATACGAGGTCGCGTGTTACGAGATCAGCCTTATCAACACAGCGCTTGATGTTGCGAATGGCGTTGCCATCGCCGGTGATGATATGAAAGTTGGCGCTCACCTTGGCACCGCTCATTCCCACAGGGTCCAGCACATAAGGCGTATTATCAACAGAGTATTCCTGCGGGATGATGTCTATAATCTGATCTCCGGAAGGTATGTAGGTTTTTTGCTGATCGCGCAGCAGCATTTCGATATCTTCCCTGCTGATGATATCATCGGCGTTAGGGCGTACCCGCTCTCCTTTGGTCTGCAGGCTTTTGATGTGCTGCCCGGCAATGCCCACATAAACCTCGCGAATCTCCAGGCTTGGATTCGATTGAATGCACTTTTCAATAGCCATTTCGATACACCGGATGCACTGCTCGATATTCATCACCACACCGTGGCTGACACCTGCAGAATCGGCCTTGCCGAAACCGAGAATCTCGATCTTGCCATATTCATTCTTGCGACCGGCTATGGCCACAACCTTGGTGGTTCCTATGTCGAGACCGACAATGATGGGCTGTTCCTTTTTCATTTTGCGTACTATTTAAACAGGTTCAATAATTCTTGTCTTCGAGGCTGGCGCTGTTTGCCTTCGGTTCATGAGGCAGCTTAGTTTTTGCCTCCTTTGCTTTAGCTGTTTTCTGCGCCGCCTTCTTTTTGTTTTCACGGATCACCCTTGCCATTGCACTGGTATCTCGTATGCCGCTCCCTACAATCGTCTTCACCCAATCCATGTTGCTGATAGGATTTTTTATATCTGCCTCCCAGGGTATGGTTGGCGATGCGATGATTTGCTCTCTAAACCGCAGATCAATCAACTCATAACGATCCCAACCGATACGGTTAAGCACGTTTTTATAAAAGGCAAAGAGGTGATTGAACTTTACCTCCATGTCGGTGGTATCGCCAAACAGTATCCTGTGTGTGCCCAACACCGGTGTAAGCTCAAACTGCTGATCTCCTACAATGCTGATCTGTGCTATCTGAGCACTCCAGAACGTGTCTTTCTCCACATACTTGATGAGCCTTACAATTTTTGCACGGAGGTCTTTATTGCGCTCATTATCGGCAAAGTAGGGCACGTTGCTTACCACAAGGGTGTAGAAGGGAGCCACATCGGACAAGGGGAGCAAATTGAGGTCTTTGTCAATGTAAAAGCTGGTACCATTATCATAAAAAATCCGGGCAACGGGGATACGCTGCGTGACAAAAAGGTGCATGTCGCCCTGGTTGTCAATATAGGCTTCCGAAGCACATATCCAGGGGTTGAGCAGGGCGCGCCGTTCAATGCGGTTGAGGTCTATGTCGGCAAAGCTGGTTACGCCTTCGGTGATACCCTGACGTGTTACCAGATTGTTCCACAACCTTTGCTTGTTCAAAAACTGATACTGATCGTTTCTGACATGCAGGATGGCTTTGCGCAAGGGCTTCTGTCGCTGCACCCTGGCGGCACCGAGAGAGGCCACCAGGCATGCGGTAGTCGCCACGACAGTTACCGCAAGCCTGAGCACTTTTCTTACCGATATTTTGCGCTTCTTATCCATTAACGCTTTTCAAGTATTTCTTTAATGGGTCCTACCAATTGATCTATATCTCCGGCACCCGCAGTGATCAACAATTCTATAGGAGCGCGCTTCACGTATTCCAGCACCGCTTCTTTAGAAAGCAAGGTGTGTGCAGGGTTGGCCATATGCTTTGCAAGGATTGCGGAGGTAATTCCTTCAATGGGCAGTTCACGTGCAGGGTAGATATCGAGCAGCAGCACTTCATCTGCAAGATCGAGGCTGTGGGCAAAGTCCTCGGCAAAATCGCGCGTACGACTGTACAGATGCGGCTGGAAGACTACGACACAACGACGACCAGGGAACAGTCTTTTGGCGCTGCTAATCAGTGCGCGTAGCTCTTCGGGATGGTGTGCATAGTCGTCTATGTACACGATCCGATCGGTTTTCATCAGATATTCAAATCTTCTTTTCACTCCCCTGAACCCGCGCATGGCTTTGACGATTTCTGCAGCACTAATTTCCAGTAGCACCGCAACCGTTATAGCGGCCACAGCATTTTCCACATTGTGCATCCCCCCTATCTGCAGCTCTACGTTCTCAATCACCCCGCGGTGAGTAACCACGTCAAACCGGTAGCCACCATTATGTTGTACAATATTTCGTGCATAGCAGGCGGCAGCATCATTCTGCAGACTATAGTGCACCTGCTCTGAGCCTCCGAGTTCATTTGTCCTGCTCATTCCATGCTTAACGATCAGCGTGCCGTTGTGCTTGATATTCTGAGTGTATTGTATAAAAGCGGACTCTACTTCCGCCGCTGTGCCGTAAATATCCAGATGGTCTGCGTCCATAGCGGTCAGCACTGCGATGTCCGGAAACAATTTCAAAAAGCTCCGGTCGTATTCATCTGCTTCAATCACCGCCACTTCGCGTTCACTGCTCCAGTAATTACGACCATAGTTCACTGATACGCCACCGAGGAAAGCATTGCATCCAAAACCTGTCTCTCGAAGCAAATAAGCAATCATGGTAGAAATGGTAGTTTTACCATGTGTGCCGGCTACTGTTATGGAAAACAGGGACTGCGTGATCCATTGCAACACGTCGCTTCGTTTGTAAACCGGATATCCCTGATCTCGGTACCAGATCAGTTCCTGGTTGGACGAAGGGATAGCGGGTGTATAGACGATCAGTTCAGTCTCTTTATCCAGTGCATTCAGATCCTCCGAATAATGAATGATCATGCCTTCTTCTTCCAGCTTCTGCGTGAGGGGGGTCGCCACACGGTCGTAGCCGTGCACTGTGGCGCCACGCTCGTTAAAAAAGCGGGCAATAGCACTCATACCGATGCCACCGATACCAATAAAATAAACCCGTTTCAGGTGTTGTACATTCATCGCTTTGCCGCTTGTGCTATCTCAATTATTTTTTCAGCAATACGCTCATCCGCATCGGCTATTGCCATGGCGCGGAGGTTTTTTTTCATGAGTGATTGTGCCGTATAATCTCCCATCAGCCGCTCCAATTTCACTATCAGTTCGGTTGCCGCATCGGCGTCTCTTACCATCTCCGCTGCGTTATGTTCTACCAGAGCCATGGCATTGCTGGTCTGATGATCTTCGGCGGCATAGGGGTAAGGGACAAACACTACAGGCCTCGCCACGATACATAACTCGGCAATTGCCAGGGCTCCTGCACGCGACACCACAAAATCTGCCGCCGCATACGCATGGTCCATCTCTTTTATGAACTCGAAAACCCGCACAGCAGAAAGATCCCGGGTACGTTCTGTAGCCTGTTGATAATAGCCCTTTCCTGTTTGCCATACCACCTGCACATCATGGGCAAGCAATCTTTCCAGGTTTTTATCTACGGCTTCATTAATGGACTTTGCTCCCAGACTACCGCCTACAATCAATATCGTTTTCTTCGTGGCGTCAAGTCCAAGCCATTGCTGTCCTTCTTCGCGGCTAACGATAGAATGAGCAATGCTTTTCCTTACCGGGTTTCCCGTTCTCACAAGTTTATCTGCCGGAAAAAAACGATCCATATGATCATAGGCAACACATACGGCCCTGGCCTTCTTGGCCAAAATTTTGTTGCTTTTACCTGCAAATGAGTTCTGCTCCTGTATCAGTGTCGGCAAGTGTAAGCCCTGTGCCGCACGGAGCACCGGGAAGCTGGCGTATCCGCCAACACCTACCACTACATCGGGCCTGAACTGCCGGAGTAAAGCCCTGGCCTCCCAGAGGCTTTTTAGCAACTTAAAGGGAAGCGTCAGGTTCTTCAGTAAATGGCTTCTGTTGAAGCCCGCAATGGTGAGCCCTACAATTTCGAAGCCCTCCTGCGGTACTTTTTCCATCTCCATCTTGCCCCGTGCGCCGACAAACAGTAACTGAGTGTCCGGATGCAGACGCCGGAGCGCATGGCCTATAGCCACCGCCGGAAAGATATGGCCTCCGGTTCCTCCGCCTGCTATGATGACACGCAACTGGTTCATGAGATGTTTATATAACCGCTACCGTTTCCGGCAACTCCTTTTCAATTTGGTTTTGAGTGTTGATTTTTTGTTTCGGCTTCACCGGTTTTGCAACCGCCGGTTTCTTTTCGGTGTTGATCACTTCTTCGTCTACATATTTGCTTACACTGAGAACGATACCAATCGCTATGCTCGTAAACCAGATGGAAGAACCGCCCATACTGATCATCGGCAAGGTGAGACCCGTAACCGGCACCAGATGCACATTTACCGCCATATTGAGCATAGCCTGAAACACGAGTGTAATGCTCAATCCCACAGCCAGGAAGGCTCCGAAGGCAAAGGGACACCGTTTAAAAATCAGGATGCTGCGCCACAAAAACAGGAGATACAACAGCATGACTACAATGCCACCGACCAATCCATATTCCGCAATAATGTTGGCATAAATAAAATCGGAATAACCGTGGGGTAAAAAATCTTTTGCCTCGCTATGGCCGGGCCCCTTACCAAAGGCGCCGCCGCTGGCAATGGCTATCTTACCCTGGAGTACCTGAAAATCTTCACCCTCTTTCTTTGCACTTTCATCGCCGGCACCAACGAAACTGAGTATGCGTTGTTCCCATGTATTTGCCCTACCGAAGCCGGTGAGCTTGGAAACGGTAAACAACAGAATGAACCCGGTTAGTCCTGCCGCAGCGAGCATCAGAATGTGCTTGACACGCACCCTGCCGATGAAGAACAATATGCAGCAGGTAAATCCAAGCATCAATGCCGTGGAAAGATTGGCGGGAGCAATAAGCGCGCAGGTAAGCGCAACCGGTACCACCACCGGAATAAATCCCTTTTTTAGGTCTTTGATGACAGCCTGCTTGGTGCTCATGATCCTTGCCAGAAACATGAACAAGGCCAGCTTTGCCATGTCTGACGTCTGAAAAGTGAGATTAATCACCGGCAGCTTAATCCAGCGAGATCCCTCGTTGAGCGTAGTGCCAAATAAGAGTGTATAAAGCAGCAGCGGCAAGCTGATGGCATAAAGAAAGATCGCTATTTTGGCAAACTTGGTATAATTGATCTTGTGCACCCAGTAAATCAAAACCAGACCCAGGGCCAGCACCATCAGTTGCTTGATAAGATAGTAGGTGGAGTTTTTGTCCATGCGGTAGGCCAGCGACTGCGTAGAGCTGAAGACAGCCAGCAAACTGATGAGCGACAGTATGATGACTACCGACCAGATCACTTTATCTCCCTTTGTTTTTTGTAACAAGCCTTGCATGTGTGTTCGTTTTTTTCCTATTTAGTTTTACAGCGCCCGTACGGCCTCTTTAAACTGTCTTCCCCGGTCTTCGTAGTTCTTAAATAAATCGAAGCTGGCACAGGCTGGCGAAAGGAGCACGACATCACCTTTTTCTGACAATGCATAAGCTGCATGTACCGCCGCATCTATACTTTGTGTGTCCACAATGTCTGCAACCACTCCGTCGAATGCCTGGTGGATGGGACGATTGTCGATTCCCATGCACACGATAGCTTTTACCTTTTCGCGCACCAGCTCCATAATTTCATTGTAGTCGTTTCCTTTGTCCTGACCACCAAGGATCAATACCACGGGCTGTTTCATACTCTCCAGCGCAAACCACACCGAGTTTACATTGGTGGCCTTGCTATCGTTGACAAATTCAACGCCACGTACGGTAGCAACAGGTTCCAGCCGATGCTCCAGTCCATCGAAAGTCAAAAAGCTTTCTCTTATCTTTTCCTTACGAAGGCCTGCTATACGGGCGGATATTCCTGCTGCCATACTGTTGTACATATTATGTCGTCCTCTCAGCGCCAGATCATGGATAGACATATTCAGGTCTTCCCCATCATAGTGGATGTGCATATGGTCGTCGCTGCCGACGAAAGCTCCTTCATCTTCGTTCCTTAAGTTGTGTTCGTTCATCGTAAAAAATATTTTTCGGGGAATAATGGAATGGGTACTCAGATATTGGCCGATCACCGGATCGTCGGGGTTAGTAATAAAGTAATCTGCGCCAGTCTGGTTCTCTGCGATTCGGAATTTTGAGGCTATGTAGTTTTCGAATTTGTAGTCATACCGGTCAAGATGATCGGGAGTAATGTTGAGGAGCACACTGATGTCGGGTCTGAAATGCCGGATATCGTCGAGCTGAAAGCTGCTCACTTCGATAACATACCAGGCGGCAGGGCGTTCCGCGATCTGCCGTGCGAAGCTGTACCCAATATTACCAACAAGTGCTGCATCGAGGCCGCCGCTTTTGAGCAGATGGAAGGTGAGTGCCGTGGTCGTACTCTTGCCATTGCTGCCGGTGATGGCAATTATTTTACTGTCGCCTTTGTAACGAAAGCCGAATTCGATTTCACTGCATACCTCCAGGCCTGCCTCGCGCACTTTCTTCATCAGCGTGGTCTTTTCCGGAATGCCGGGGCTTTTCACCACGCAGTCTGCAGCAAGTATCCGGTCCAGGGTATGTTTTCCTTCTTCGTACGCTATATCCGAATCGCCGAGTGTCTGCTTGTAGTCTTCACGTATTTTTCCGGCATCGCTTACGAACACGTTCCATCCCTGCTTCTTTCCCAGCAAGGCCGCCCCTACACCGCTTTCTGCAGCGCCGAGTATCACAAGGCTTTTATTTATGTTGGTGTTCAAAGTGCTTATCTGATTTTCAGGGTTACGATGCTCACTATAGCCAGAATGATCTGCACAATCCAGAAACGTGTTACTATTTTACTTTCGTGATAACCAAGTTTCTGATAGTGATGATGCAGTGGTGACATCAAAAAAATCCGCCGTCCTTCCCCATACTTTTTCTTTGTCCTTTTGAAGTAAGCCACCTGAATCATTACCGAAAGATTTTCTACCAGAAAAACACCGCAAATGATGGGCACCAGCAACTCCTTTCTTACAATGATGGCCAGCGATGCAATGATGCCTCCAATGGCAAGGCTGCCCGTGTCGCCCATGAATACCTGTGCAGGGTATGCGTTGTACCAAAGAAAACCAACGCAGGCGCCGACAAAGGCCCCCACGAAGATGGAGAGCTCGCCAAGATTGGGTATATGCATAATGCCGAGATAGTCGGCAAAAACATAGTTCCCCGACACATAGGCGAAGACGCCGAGGCATATTCCGATGATGGCCGACACACCCGTAGCCAGGCCGTCAATGCCGTCTGTAATATTGGCGCCGTTGGATACCGCGACTATGATAAAAATGACGAAGAGTATGTAGATGACCGGAGTAATAGCTTTTACCGCATCAGAGTTGATAAGGTTTGCCAGCGCTCCATAGCTGAGTTCATGATTTTTTACAAAGGGGATTGTGGTGGTTGCCGTACGCACACGCACATACTTATGGATGTTGCCGTTTTCATCGCGCCGGTTAAATTCGCCCGGCGAAAGTCGTTCAGAAGCGTTGTAGAGTGAAGAAGTGCCGTCTATCACTTCGCGGCTCGTCGTTACATTTTCATTGTAGTACATCGTGAGCCCCACAATGATGCCCAGACCTATTTGCCCCATCACCTTAAATTTTCCGGCCAGTCCTTCCTTATTCTTTTTAAATACTTTGATATAGTCATCCAGAAAACCTACCAGACCCAGCCATACTGTTGAGACGAGCATGAGCACGATATACACGTTGGCAATACGGGCAAAGATGAGCGTGGGAATGAGTATGGCGGCAATGATAATGAGGCCGCCCATGGTGGGTGTGCCGCGTTTTTGGTTCTCACCGGCCAGGCCCAGGTCGCGTACGGTTTCCCCTATCTGCTTCCTTTGAATGAACCGAATGATGGCCTTTCCGTAAATCATAGAAATGACCAGCGAAAGGATAACCGCCATAGCCGCCCGGAAGGTGATATAATAAAATATACCAGCTCCAAACAACCCGAAGTGTTCACGCAGATATGTAAACAAATAGTAGAGCATCTATCGCCAGTTATCTTTATTTATTTAACAATTCAAAACTTTGGGTCAGCACCTGCATATCGTCGAAGGGATGCCGTACACCTTTTATTTCCTGATATTTTTCATGTCCTTTTCCGGCCACCAGAATAATGTCTTCAGGACCGGCCAGAGCACATGCAGTTTTAATAGCCTCTCGCCTGTCTGTAATACGGAGCATTTTGCGTCGTTGGGCCGTGTTCAGATGGGCCTCCATTTCATCGAGAATTGTCTCGGGGTCTTCACTCCGCGGATTGTCGGAGGTGAAGATCGCCTTGTCGCTGTGCTCGCAAACCACTTCGGCCATTACAGGTCTTTTTGCGTGATCGCGGTCGCCGCCACATCCTACCACCGTGTAGAGTTGTTGCCCCTGCGTACGCAACTGATTGATGGTTGCCAGTACATTGATCAGGGCATCAGGCGTATGAGCGTAATCCACTATGCCCAGCACCCTTTCCCGGGCAGAAAAAACGGTTTCGAACCTTCCGGGTGCTCCATGCAGATCTGTGAGTACAGACAGCACTTCCGTCTTATCCTCACCCAAAAGAACGGCTGCACCATACACAGCCAAAAGATTATAGGCGTTAAAGGTGCCGATCATCCTGAACCAGGCCTCCTGATGATCGATCAGCATCAACAGGCCGGAAAGACCATTTTCAAGAACCTTACCCTTAAAGTTGGCAGGCGCTTTCAGACTGTAGGTATTACGGTGGGCCGCAGTATTCTGCAACATCACCATACCCCGCTTATCATCCATATTGCTTAACGCAAATGCCGCCGTCGGCAAGTCATCAAAAAACTTTTTCTTTACCCGGATGTACTCCTCGAATGTCTTATGATAGTCAAGATGATCGTGTGTGATGTTGGTGAAGATTCCACCGGCAAATGCAAGGCCGGCTATGCGTTCCTGATGAATAGCATGAGAGCTGACCTCCATAAACACATGGGTACAGCCAGCGTCGTACATGCGTGCGAGCAAGGACTGTATGCTTACGGCATCGGGGGTGGTATGCGTGGCAGGTATGAGTTCATCATCAATCTGATTCTGAACGGTGGATATCAGCCCGCAGGAGTAACCCAGACGTCGGAACAGCTTAAAGAGTAAAGTAGCAACCGTAGTCTTTCCGTTGGTACCGGTGGCCCCCACTACCCTAAGCTTTGCAGAAGGATGGTCATAAAAAGCACTTGCCATTTTCCCCGCGGCCAGTGCACTGTTCTTCACTACCGCATAAGTGACGTTGGCAGAAAGCTGATGGGGCAGCCGCTCGCAGACCACTACGCTGCAACCGCTGCTTACAGCACTGTCGATATAAGCATGGCCGTCCACCAGAGTACCTGCAATTGCAATGAAAGCCATCCCCGGAGCAGCCTTACGACTGTCTATGCAAAGACCTGCAACAGACGCATCGGCATGGCCCGATAACTCTATGGGATGCACATCTTTCAATATGTCTTGAAGCGACTTCATTAGCTTAACAACAGGATGATTTCCTGACCTTTTGTTACTTTAATACCCGGTGCCAGCGACTGCCCGCGCACTATACCGCGGCCTTTCACCGTCACCTTCATTCCTTCGTTCTCCAGCAGATACACAGCATCTTTCAGCGCCAGCCCGCGCACATTGGGCACAATGCCCCGATACACGATGCGCGGCTTGATAAAAGCATTCTTTTCCGAATCGAGCGATAGTTGGGATACGGCCCGAGGGGTGGCATCTATCGCCACAAATGCACTTTTATTCAGCGCCTTCAGCACCCGGCTATAGCTTTCTCCGGTTGCTGCCAATTTTGCCGCCAGCACGGGAGGTCGATTCTTCGAAATGCTATCGAGCGGATCGTCCCAATGCCCCATTTGGCTGGCAAAAATTTTATCAGAGATCATCCTGAATACGGGCGCTGCAAGCGTTCCCCCGTAATAAGATGTAGAGTGCGGACGTGTGCGAATCACTACGGCAATGGTATAACGGGGACGATCGGCGGGAAAATATCCCACGAAAGAGCCCTGATAAACACCATCGGTATAGCGAATGCCTTTGTCTGCTACCTGCGCGGTACCTGTCTTTCCGGCTATGTTGTAAAACGGAGACCGAATATGTTTTCCTGTTCCTGATATCACCACCTCTTCAGTACAGGACTTCAGTTGTTGTATAGCCTTGTCAGAAGCCATCTTTTCTACGAGTACGGTAGGCTCAAACACCCGCTCGTCCTTTCCGTATTCGCGAATGGCGCTGATGAGGTAGGGCTTCATGATCTTGCCGTTGTTCGCCAGCCCATTGTACAGCATGCAGGTATGAAGTGGAGAGATCAGGATACCATACCCGGTTGCCATCCAGGGCAGGGTGGTTGCCCTCCAGTATTTTGTTCCGGGGGCTATCAGAGCAGGCCGCCTTTCGCCCGAAAGATCAATTCCTGTTTTAGAGGTAAGATGAAGGCGTTTGAGGTGTGCAATAAATTTTTCAGGCTGATTGCCATAGTATCGCTGCGCGAGCGAGGCCATTCCCACATTAGAGGATTCTGCGAAGGCTTTCCGGATGGGTATCACCTCAAGTCCGTGGTGCGAATCATGCATAATGCGATTTGCAAATTGCTTCTCACCGTTCTCGCAGTTCACCATTTGCTCCACGTTCACATACCCGTCCGACAGCAATGCGGTAAGTGTGGCCAGTTTAAACGTGGAACCCGGCTCTGTCGCGAACATGGCATAATTAAGATCTTCGAAATAGGTACCGTTTTTTTGAAGGCCCAGGTTAACCAGCGCCCGGATCTTTCCTGTGGGCACCTCCATTATCACCACTGTACCGTACTGACAGTTGTATTGCTCTAACACGCTCATCAGTGCATGTTGGGCAACTTCCTGAATGCTTACGTCTATGGTGGTTACAATATCTCTACCATTCACAGGTTCTATCTCCGATCCGTCAACCGGCATCCACACGCCACCCGTGACTTTTTGATCCAGACGGCTGCCATTGGCACCATGCAGCACCGTGTCGTAGGTGGCTTCCAGCCCTATGGTCTGAGCATTTTCCCTATAGAGGCCAATAGTCCTGTACGCCAGCATCCCATAGGGGTTTATACGCTTTACGCGCGAATCAACGATTATTCCCCCCAGCCTTTTTCCCTTATTGAAGATGGGAAAACTTCTCACAGCCTGATACTGGTAGTATTGCAGATTGCGCTTCAGCGTGTAATATTTTTCGCGGCCCTTGTAAGCTTCTTTAAAATCCTTCAGATATTTACCACGGGGAGCATCTTTGAACAAAGACGCCATACAAGCTGCCAGTGTATCTACATAGCGGGCAAAAGTGTCTTTGTTGATTACAGAAAAATCTACGTGTACATCAAACTGAGGGATGGAAGAACAAAGCAACTTTCCGTCTTCGGTATAAATATTACCACGCTCTGCGGGAAGGATCGTATTGTGGGTGCGCATTTCTCTGGCAAGCTCGCGCAACTGCGGTCCCTCTTTGATCTGTATCCATGCTGCTTTGAGAATGATAGAGAGACCAAAGAGACAAACGCCGGTAAAAGCGATGTACACCCTAAATCGTATGTCCTTCTTTATGTTCAATCGGAGGTATTTTTATCAGCTTCTTCAATACGGTATGCCGGCAGCATCATGGGCTTGAGGCCAATATTGGAAGCACTGCGAATAATTTCAGTTTCCATACCCGCCGTCATGAGCTGCGACTTGATATCCATATACTTCCAGCGCAGTTCTTTGAGTTGTTCGTTCTTTTTGTTGAGCACCCGCTGTGTCTCGATGGTGCGCTGGTTGTTGGTGATATACAATACACACAGCAGCACAATAAATGCGAGAAAGGGAATATTGTCCACGATGCCACGGTAGGAAAGCTTTTCTACAAGTGCTTTCCAGTCGCCGCGCACGGCCTGGGGCTGCGGTGCGGCCTGCTGCTCTTGTTCAGATGTGTAGTTTTCTTCCTCCATTATATTTTTTCTCCTATTCTCAAGCGCGCACTTCTTGCACGCGGATTATTTTTGATCTCTTCTTCTGTGGGTTCTATCGGCTTTCTGGTTATTTCTTTCATCAACCTCGGCTGCGTCTCTCTTCCAAATTCATCACTCAGCCGCTCCTTATATCCTCCATTCTTCAAAAACTGCTTTACTATCCGGTCTTCCAATGAATGAAAGGTGATGACACTCAGTCGGCCACCCGGGTTCAACGACTGCGCCGCCTGTTGTAAGAAATCATTCAAGGCACCCAGCTCATCGTTTACTTCTATGCGCAGGGCCTGAAACACCTGAGCCAGATAGCGATGTTCGTGGCCGCGTATTACCGGACGGATCAGCGCTTTGAAACTGTCGATGGTTGACAAAGAACTTTTGCCACGATGTGTGACGATGTGCCGGGCAAGCTGACGCGCGTTCCGTACCTCTCCATACTGCTCAAACAGTTTGTGCAACTGCAGCTCACTATATGACCCGAGCACCTGAGCAGCGGTCCTTTCGCTCCGGTTGTCCATCCTCATATCCAGCGGGCCATCGAAACGCGTAGAAAATCCGCGCTCTCCGGTATCGAACTGCCAGGAACTCACGCCGAGATCTGCAAGTATGCCATCAACACCCCCGTAGTTATGAAGCCTTAAGAAACGCTTCAGAAATCTGAAGTTTTCCGGCACGGCTATCAGCCGATCGTCGGCGGGCTTGTTGCGCCAGGCATCTGCGTCATGATCGAAAGCGATAAGCCTTCCCTCAGGACCCAGCCGCACCAGTATCTCCCGCGAGTGACCGCCTCCGCCAAAGGTGGCATCAACATACACACCCCGCGGCTGTACAGCCAGCCCGTCCACAGCCTCCTTTAAAAGAACTGTTGTGTGGTAAAAAGTGGGGACGCTCATGCTATAATCCTTCAAAAGGGTTAATGAAGTCGCCACCTGCCACTTCCGCAGCCAGATCGGAAAAGCCTGCCGACTGACTACGGATATAATCGTAGTATGTATCTTTATCCCACAGCTCTACTTTGTTTCCCTGAGCTGAAAAAACCATGTCTTTTTTGATACCGGCATACTCTTGCAGCGGCTTGGGCAATAGCACACGACCAGCACTATCGAGCTCCACCAGGGTAGCCCCATTCAGGAACAGCCTTTTAAAATCGCGCACTTTCGGATTGAAATCATTGAGCCGGCTGATCTTTTCTGAAAGAAGATTCCAACTCTCCATCGGGTACAGGCTAAGGCAGTTTTCAAAACCCCTGTTGATCACAAATTGCTCCCCGGCACCTTCGGGCAGTTGCTTGCGAAAACCCGAAGGCACTAAAAAGCGCCCTTTGGCATCCATTGCAACTTCATATTCGCCGAGAAAATTTTTCATGAAACAGAGTAGGCCTCCAACCTCTTTCTACCACAAAATAACACAAACTCCCACAAATTGACACTACAGATCAATAACATATTTTTCCACAAATGAATATTTTCTCAAACCATTGGGAATGAACAGTTAACATGCAGTCTTCACAGCGTTTGCATAACCGCATGTTGAAAACGGTGAATTAATGTGGAAAACCTTGGAAATGCCTGATTACATAGGCTTTTAGTCAAAACATCAAAATGAAATACCCAACGATTGAAGCCCCGGAAAAAACCCATGGTGGTAAAAAATGGAGGTCGTCCCGAAATGCCTGAAGGGTATCCGATAGGTTATCGATACCATCAATTCTTAACAAGGCTTTAGCTGGGTCTTTAATAGCTTTAGGACTTAATCCTTAATTTATCTATTTTTGCAGCCCTTTATGCGTAGATACGTTTCTCTGTTCTGTGTATCTCTTATGTTTATCTCCCTGCTTTCCGCCTGTACGGGATACGAGCGGGTAATGAAAAGCGACAATATAGACTACAAACTTACCAAGGCAAATGAGTACTTCGACAAAGGTTGGTATCAAAAGGCCAATTCAGTGTATGAGAGCTTGCTGCCGGTAATGAAAGGAACGAAAAACTTCGAGTCGCTTTATTTCCGGTATGCTTATTCGGCTTATTACCTTAAGGACTACCTTTCTTCATCCTATCACTTCAAAAATTTTACCGACTATTTTCCCGGAAGTAAAGATGCAGAGGAGGCAGAATACATGCATGCTGTAAGTCTGTATAAACTATCGCCTAAAGCCTCGCTGGAGCAGACCAACACCATTAAGGCTATGGAAGCGATGCAGTCTTATATCAACACGCACCCGGAAAGCAAACGGCTGGCAGATGCCAACAAACTTATGGATGAAATGAGGCATAAGCTTGAAACCAAAGACGCAAGCGCTGCAAGACTTTACTATAACATAAGTCAGTACAAAGCCGCAAGCGTTGCGTATAAAAGCATTTTGCAAAATTATCCTGAGTCGCCCAACAGCGACTACTATCAATTCATGGTTGTTAAGTCGTTATACAACTATGCGAAGGCCAGCATTGCCGAAAAACAGGAGGAACGATATGCCAACACTGTCAGCGCCTTTGCCGACCTGAAAGAAGACTACCCCGACAGTAAATACCTTGCAGAAGGTCAGAAATTTAGTAAACAAGCAACCGATAACATAAATAATCTTCGCAATGAGCATCAATAAAAAAGCACTTGCATCGGTAAATCCGCTGGTAGAAACACGCGATGTGATCGCCATTAAGGAAAAGACCGGAAACCTCTATGAATCGATAGTGGTAATGGCCCGTCGCGCCAACCAGATAGCCGTAACGATGAAGGAAGACCTGCATAAAAAGCTCGATGAATTCAGCAGCCATACGGATACACTCGAAGAAATTCACGAAAACAAAGAGCAGATCGAAATATCGCGCATGTACGAGCGCATGGCCAATCCGGCGCTGCAATCTACCAACGAGTTTTTCGACGATAAAATTTACTATCGTAAAAAATAGTCGCTCTCATTAGAATTTGCCTGGCAGTCTTTTAAGACCTGCCGGGCTTTTTCTTTTGCTACCTTTGCTTCCGGAATGGCAGCCAGATATAAACATCTCTTTTTCGACCTTGACCATACACTATGGGACTTCGATAAAAATTCGGAAAATACCCTCCGTCTGCTTTATGATGAATATCAGCTTACAGAAAAAGGCATACCGGATTTTGAAGACTTTAAGCAGACCTACTGTCAGCACAACGACCGGATGTGGGAGCGTTTCAGAAAAGGCTTCATCAAACGGGAAGAACTTCGCTGGAAAAGAATCTGGCTTACCTTGCTCGACTATAAAATCGGTGATACGGCCCTCGCCTATGAAATGAGCGCTGCCTACCTTGAGCTGCTCCCTACGCAGACACTCCTTACGCCATTTGCCAAAGAACTCCTGGAGCACTGCAAAGACCGCTATCAGTTGCATCTGATCACCAACGGCTTTGAAACCACCCAATGGCAGAAACTTCAGTACTCGGGCATAGCATCCTACTTCGGGCAGGTCATCACCTCCGAAAAATGCGACCGGCCTAAACCTCATAAAGAAATTTTTGATTTTGCCCTGCTCGCTACCGGCGCCGCCGCTAACGACAGCATCATGATTGGCGATGCGCTCGATATAGATATTCTTGGTGCGCACAATGCCGGCTGGGACCAGGTTTATTATAATCCTTCGGCGAAAAAGCATGACCGTACCCCAACCTTCGAAATAGCATGCCTTAGCGAAATGCTGGAAGTTTTCTGAGAGCATGATTCCATTTTCTTCGCGACCTGTGTTCGCTTAGCCTCTATCTTTGCGCGAAAAATCAGAGATGAGCTTTAATCCTTGGCACTCGGTTAGTTTTGGTGATGATGTTCCCAACAAAGTAAATGCTATTATAGAAATCCCTAAAAATTCGAGAGCGAAGTACGAACTGGATAAGGAAACCGGCCTGCTGAAACTTGATCGGGTACTCTACTCTTCGGTGTATTACCCGGCCAACTATGGTTTTATTCCACGTACCTATTGCGACGATAAAGATCCGCTCGACATATTGGTACTGTCGCAAATAGAAATGCAGCCATTATGCCTTGTTGAAGCCAAGATCATCGGAGTGATGCGTATGCTGGATCAGGGAGAAGCCGACGATAAACTGATAGCCGTGTGTGCCCATGATACCAGTGTGGCACATATCAACGATATAGCCGAACTGCCTACGTACTTCATACAGGAGTTGCAGCACTTCTTTGAGGAGTATAAAAAACTGGAGAACAAAGTGGTAAAAATTGAAGACTTTCAGGGTGAGCGGCTGGCGAAAAAAATATTGCAGCACGCTATCAAAGACTACGAAGTGATGATGAGCAAAGAAACGCTTGCGCCGGCTACCCTCTAACTTCCCGAGCTTATGAGCCAGACAGAACCTGTTAGCAACCAAAACAGCGGCATAGCACGAAAAGTTATTTTTGCCTTGCTGGCCGCAGTATGCCTTACACCGCTCATATCGGCGCCTTTAGCACTCCTGATGGGGCTGGTCGCTGCACAGACGCTGGGCAACCCCTTTGGTGACTGGATGAGCCGAAACAAAGTGACATCACGATTGCTGCAATATTCTGTAGTGGGCCTGGGCTTTGGGATGAGCGTTCACAGCGCGGTAGAAGCCGGACGACAGGGAGTTGCTTTTACAATCGCTTCCATCATCACCACTTTGTTGCTCGGTGCTCTGCTGGGCTTGTTCCTTCGTATCGACAAAAAGACGAGCTACCTCATCGCTTCCGGTACGGCCATCTGCGGGGGCAGTGCCATTGCTGCGGTGGCTCCGGTAATCAAGGCCGACGAAAAGCAGATATCGGTTGCCCTGGGCATCGTGTTTATCCTTAATTCCGTAGCCCTTTTTATCTTTCCCCGTATTGGTCATCTGCTGTCCATGAGCCCGGACCAGTTTGGGCTTTGGAGCGCCATAGCCATACACGACACAAGCTCGGTGGTGGGAGCGGCCAGCAAGTATGGAGACCGCGCACTACAGGTGGCCACTACCGTAAAACTGGCGCGCGCCCTTTGGATCATTCCACTGGCTTTGATCACGGCCTTATTTTACAAAAACGGAAAGCAAAAAATTAAAGTTCCTTATTTCATCGGCTTCTTTATTATCGCCATGCTGGCCAATACCTACGTACCGCTCGTACAAACCCAAAGTAAAATTTTAGTAGCCATTGCCAAGGCCGGGTTAGTGCTCACGCTGTTTCTGATCGGTTCCGGTCTTTCGCTGAAAACCATCAGATCGGTAGGATTCAGGCCCCTGTTGCAGGGTCTTTTGCTGTGGCTGTTTATTGGTTCCGCCTCATTATTTTTTATTCTGCATACGGTAACGTAAGGATGGGCTAATTTCGCCGGAAATGTTGCGACACAAATGAGCACGGGTACCATCATCATCCTGTTGCTGGTAGGGCTGGCAGCCGGCATCCTTAGCAGCATGGTGGGCATAGGCGGCGGGCTGGTAGTGATACCTGCATTGGTCTTCATACTGGGTATGGATCAAAAAATGGCGCAGGGCACCTCTCTGGCCATGCTTCTACCGCCTATCGGCATTCTGGGAGTGTTGGTGTATCAAAAATCAGGAAATATTCACTGGCCCTATGCACTTTTTTTGATCGTCTCGTTTGTGATCGGCTCCTATCTGGGTGCCCGCTGGGTGCAGAACCTCAATACGATCACTGTCAAGCGACTGTTTGCAATTTTCATGATACTAATTGCGATCAAATATCTTTTCTTTGACAAGGCAGCGCCCGCCACCAAGAAACCGCGGTCCGCAGACGCTACCGACATTTTTCAAAAAAGGCAACAATAATTTTTTATTATCAGTATGGCACGCACTAAGATCAAAGACATCCTGCTCCGGGAAGAAACCGGTTATGAAACAACTGTAAAAGGCTGGGTACGCTCCTTCAGAAACAATCAGTTCATAGCGCTGAATGACGGCTCTTGTATGAACAATCTGCAGGTGGTCATTGATCTGAATACCGACAGTACGTTGGTAAGGATGATCACACCGGGTGCAGCGGTTGCCATTACCGGAACCGTATTGCCATCGCAGGGCAAGGGTCAAAAAGTAGAGCTCAAAGCTTCGGAAGTAACCCTGCTCGGCGCCTGTAACCCGGAAGAATATCCCTTACAACTGAAAAACCGGCCTAGTCTGGAATATCTCCGGGAAATCGCACATCTCCGTTTTCGCACCAACACCTTTGGCGCCGTGTTTCGTGTGCGGCATTCGCTGGCCTTTGCCATCCACAAGTTTTTTAACGACCGTGGTTTTGTGTATCTGCACACGCCTATTGTTACGGCGTCGGATGCAGAAGGCGCAGGAGAAACCTTTCGTGTCACCACCCTGCCCTTTGACCATCCGCCAAGGCTGGAAGATGGCAGTGTGAACTTTGAAGAAGATTTTTTCGGAAGAAGTACCAACCTTACCGTGAGCGGCCAACTCGAAGCCGAGCTCGGAGCTATGGCCTTTAGTGAAGTGTACACCTTCGGCCCTACCTTCCGTGCGGAAAATTCCAACACTGCGCGACATCTGGCCGAGTTCTGGATGATTGAACCCGAAGTGGCGTTCAATGATCTGAAAGACAACATGGATCTTGCCGAGGCCTTTATCAAATATCTGATCGGGTATAGTTTGGAGCACAACCGTGAAGACCTTGAATTTCTTGCGCAGCGATTGCTGGAAGAAGAAAAGCAAAAGCCGCAGCAGGAACGGAGTGAAATGGGCCTTATAGAAAAACTGGAGTTTGTGTTGAACCATCAGTTCGAACGCATCACCTATACCGAGGCCATAGAAATTTTATTGCAATCGCCGGCCTACAAGAAAAAGAAATTTCAATACGACGTAAAATGGGGCATTGATATGCAAAGCGAACATGAACGTTACCTCGTTGAAAAGCACTTTAAGAAGCCGGTGATCGTTACAAATTATCCCGCCGCTATCAAAGCCTTCTATATGCGGCAGGATGATGATTGTGCACCGGGCAGAGAGACGGTAGCAGCAATGGACATTCTGGCTCCGGGCATTGGCGAAATAGTGGGCGGATCGCAAAGAGAGGAAAGACTGGAAAGACTGGAACAAAGAATGAAGGATATGCACATCCCTGTAGAAGAGATGTACTGGTATCTTGATACCCGGCGTTTCGGCACCGTTCCACATGCGGGTTTCGGTTTGGGTTTTGAGCGAATCGTACAGTTTGTGACCGGCATGACCAATATCCGCGATGTAATACCCTTTCCCCGAACGCCAAAAAATGCAGCTTTCTGACGCGGTATCTCCATCACACTTTCTGTAAGACCTCACCATGAACAACATATTCATTCTTATTTTGACAGGGGCGGCCATTGGCACGCTCGGTACCCTGATCGGTGCCGGTGGCGGCTTCATTCTGGTGCCGGTGCTGCTGCTTACCCTGCCGGATATGGACCCGGATATCATTACCGCCATATCTATGGCTGTGGTGGCAGCCAATGCTATATCCGGGTCGCTTGCCTACATGCGTGCGGGACGCGTGGACTACAAGGCGGGCGGCATCTTTGCCTTGTTTACCATACCGGGTTCGATACTTGGTGTGTTGGCGACAAAGGCTATCCCACGCCATATTTTCGATGTGATCTTCGGGGTATTGTTAGTGGTATTGGGTGGCTTTCTGTTCCTTAGAGGTGCCAGAAAACCGCTGAAAGAACATGTACAGGAACAAAAAAAGGGCTGGGTGTTACAGTTAATCACCGACCGGCGCGGCGAACAATATCGCTATGCTTACGATTGGCGTAAGGGTGCTTTCCTGAGTCTTTTCGTAGGATTTATGTCTCCGCTACTCGGTATCGGCGGAGGCATCATCCATGTGCCGGCACTTACCGAATGGCTGTGTTTCCCTGTGCATATTGCCACGGCCACGTCTCACTTTATTCTGGCCATCATGGCTACGGTCAGTGTGGTCATCCACGTCTTCAGCGGCGATTATGCGGATCCGCAGGTACTAAAAATGACCCTCTGCATTATCATGGGTGTGGTACCTGGTGCACAGGCTGGCGCTGCTCTTTCACGGGTGCTCAAGGGCAGGATCATCATCAGGGCACTTGCCGTATCTCTGGCTTTGGTAGGCATCCGCATCCTGCTCATGCACTGAAAACAAAGCACATCAACATGAGTTATTTTTTTCTTTCGTAGGGAAGATTTCTTATTTTCAGCAGTAAGCACCGGATATGAACTGGCTGAAATCCTACTTTACCTACCCACAATCTATGCGCTATGGCCTCGCGGCTTTGATGCTCATCACATTTTTCATATTGCTGGGTTACGGCACTATGCCTTATTGGATTGGTGACCGTGCGCTGCCCGTGGATACGGCGCTCGCCCGACAGTTTGAACAATACAGCCTGGCCCATCTGCAGGGCTCTTCGCCTTACGATAAAAGCAGTGAGGGAAGCGCAACGGGCAATTCGGAATTATTTCGATTCGACCCAAATACGCTGGACAGCATGGGGTTTATCCGGCTCGGGCTAAGACCAAAGACCATTCATTTGCTGATCAACTGGCGCAATAAAGGAAAGGTGTTTTACAAGCCCGAAGAACTCAGCAAAGTCTATACGCTGTCAAAGGACGAATATGAAAGAATCGCCCCCTACATTTCTATAGCAGAATCAAACTGGAATGAGGAAAGAAAGAGCTTTGGGCGACCGGAAATACCCGCCTCGGTAGATTTGAATACCACAGACTCCGCAACACTTGTATTGCTACGGGGCATTGGCCCCACTTTGGCCCACCGGATCATAGAAAAGCGAAATGCGCTGGGTGGCTACCTGCGACACGATCAGCTACTGGAAGTGTACCGCTTTCCTGACTCGACTTATAAAATGCTGCAGGAAAAGTTGATCATCAGCCCTGAAAAAGTAAAAAAGATAAAGATCAACAGCGCTACTGTGGAACAGATGAGCCGGCATCCCTATATAGGCGAAAAACTTGCAAAAAACATTTTGCTGCTTCGGGAAGGTCTTAAGGGATTCAGCGAAATTGAACAATTACGACAGGTGCCGTTGATGAATGAAGAAAATTATCGTAAAATTGCGCCCTACTTTGAGTTAGAATAACTAAGTTCTATGGATTTTAAATATACGGATACACAACAGGAAATCGCGTCGATGATTCGTGATTTTGCCGGCAAGCACATTCGTCCGAAAATGATGGAATGGGATGAAGGCCAGAAATTTCCGGTTGAGCTGTTTCACCAGATGGGTGAGCTCGGACTGATGGGCGTGCTGGTGCCTGCTGAATATGGAGGGTCGGGGCTAAGCTATTTCGAATATGTGACCGTGGTAAGTGAGATAGCCAAAGTGTGCGGATCCATTGGTCTTTCTGTTGCAGCGCACAATTCGCTGTGTACCGGACATATATTGGCCTTTGGAAACGAGCTACAGAAGAAAAAACATTTACCAAGGTTAGCCTCCGGCCAATGGATTGGTGCGTGGGGACTTACCGAAGCCAATACGGGTAGCGATGCAGGAAATATGCGTTGCGTGGCCACCCGCGACGGAGACGATTGGATACTCAACGGTACTAAAAACTGGATCACGCACGGCATCAGTGGTGACGTAGCTGTGGTGCTGGCCCGCACGGGCGAACCGCGCGCCAAAAACAACGTTTCCGCTTTTATCATTGAACGTGGCACCCCGGGGTTTACTGCTGGCAAAAAAGAAAATAAGCTGGGTATGAGGGCCTCAGAGACCGCCGAATTGGTTTTTGACAATTGCCGTATTTCTGATGCTCAGAGAATGGGTGAGGTGGGTGAAGGTTTTAAACAAGCCATGAAAGTGCTGGATGGAGGAAGGATATCCATAGCTGCGCTGGCGCTCGGTATCGCCAAGGGCGCCTATGACGCCTCGCTGAAATATGCTAAGGAAAGGCATCAGTTCGATCAGCCCATTGCCAACTTTCAGGCTATAGCTTTTAAGCTGGCAGATATGGCCACAAAAATAGAAGTTGCTGAAATGCTGATCTATCAGGCCGCCGACAAGAAGAACCGCCACGAGCCTATGACCAAAGAATCGGCTATGGCAAAGTATTATGCTTCCGAAATAGCGGTTCAGATCTCTACAGACGCCGTTCAGATTTTTGGAGGTTATGGTTATACCAAAGACTTCCCGGTTGAAAAGTATTATCGTGACAGTAAGCTGTGTACGATAGGAGAAGGCACTAGCGAAATACAGAAGCTGGTTATCTCCAGAGACATCCTCAAACAATAAACGTAAGTCCCGCTCACCGGCGGGACTTCACTTTCTATATCGGTTATAAGCACCAATTCTCAGGCGATTTTGCTCGTTACGAGTTAGCCCGGAAGAAATAACTATGGGCTATAAATCCTTTCTACTTCCAGAACGGGGAAACTCCAGCATCTTCGTCATCCGGTTACCATTTCGGCGGATTTCCACTTTCATACGTTCTCCCGCGCCGACACGTTCTACTTCCCGCTGAAGTTGATCAACATTGCTCAGTTTGCGGTCATCGATATAAGTAATGACATCACCCTCCTTCAGGCCGCCATCATCGGCTACGGAGCCCGGACGCACCGCACGTATCAGCACGCCCGATCCGTTTTCTTCTACCGTCACTCCCAGCTTTGGTCTTTCGTCCTGATACCAGCCTTCACCAGGCATATTGCCCATGGGTGGCATAGGCGCCATTTCCTGAATCGAAAAGGGCATGCGCCGGTCGGCATCTAGCATAGCAGTAGTCTGTCGCTCCTTGCCGTTTCTCAGATAGGTTATCGTCACGCGGTCGTCAGCGTTATGCGAACGTATGGTTTCCGTTAGGTCTCTGCTGTCTTTTATCTGCCGGTCGTCTATTTGGATAATGATATCTCCGCTGCGCAACCCGGCTCTTTCGGCGGCGCTGCCCGAAGACACCTTTTGTATGTGTGCGCCATCATTGCCTGCACGGGCGTCCATAAAGACACCCAGCATGGCCCTGCGGTCTGTCACAGACTCATCATTCTTCCAGGGCATTTCGTTGGATGATGGTTCGCCGCGCCCGTTGCGAATGATGATCTTCTTTTCGAGGTTCCGGTTGTTGAGTTCTGCGCGGGAAGCAATTTTGTCGCCGTTCAGGAAGACACCCTCACCGTTGATTTCAATGGTGGTATTGTCGTTACCCTCACGGCTGATCACAATTGTTTCCTTTTGAGTGACAACAGACCGAGACTTGCCCTGACTTTGTGCAAAAGAGGCGTTGGCAGAAAGCAAACCTGCAGCAAGAAGTACAAAAGCTGTTTTCATAACAAGTTCTTTAGTTGCAGCAAAATTATCCAGCGGTGAAAAGCACTGCTGCAAAAGCTCCGTTAAATATCCTGCAGAAAAGGGTTGTGCAGCCGCTCGCTGCCAATAGTGGTTACCGGCCCATGACCCGAATACACCCTTGTATCATCGGGCAGGCTCATCAGCTCTGTTTGAATGCTTTCAATCAAGGTTTCGTGATGGCCACCCGGCAGATCTGTACGCCCGATACTACCCTGAAACAAAACATCTCCCCCTACAAGCCACTGCCCCGCCTCATGATAAAACACCACACTTCCCGGCGAGTGTCCGGGTGTAAACCGTACGTCTATCCTTTCGTCGCCGAGAAACAGAGGAGACCCCGCTACCAGAAAATCATCGGGTTGAGGGGTTACATCAAAACTGAAACCGAACAACATGGCCGACCCCTTTGCTCCCTTCAGCACGGGCAGGTCCTTTTCGTGAATGAGAAAGGGAATATTGAACTTTTCTTTGCAGGAAGCTACACCAAAGATGTGGTCAATATGCGTGTGTGTGTTGATGATGGCCCTGGGTAGCAGGCCTTGCTCATGAATGCGCGCAAAAAAGTATTCTGTCTCTTTATTGTCATACATGCCAGGGTCCACAATCCAGCAGTCCTTATTTTCGTTAGCCATCAGGTAGGTATTTTCCTGAAAAGGATTAAATGTGAAAGTTTCGATGCGCAACATGGCCAAAGGTATATTTTCAGTAATTTAGTTTGCAAACTTATCAATTAATACCCTACACGGAGATTGCCCATCGAACTGATCATAACTGCACGGAAATAAGCGCATTATTCGTATGAACATAATTAGCAAGTCGAAAGCCCTCATTACAACCCTGGCTTTGGCCCTGATGGCTATTGGACCACAGAAGGCCAAGGCTCAGATTTATACCGAAACCTTTGGGCAAAATCGGATACAGACCCGAAAATTCGACTGGCGTTTTTTTGATACCAAACATTTCAGGGTTTATCACTACGACGCAGCAGGCAGACAGTTGGCGCGGTATGTAGCAGAGCAGGCGGAGAAAGATATCAAAATCGTTGAAAAGAAAATGGGTGGTAAATTTCCCAGCCGCTTTAATATTATTCTCTACAACAACTACGATGAATACCGGCAGACCAACATAGGCCGAAAGAATGAATCGCAATTGCAAAACGTACCTGCAGGCACCATTAATCTGGTTGGAGACAAGCTGGTGGTTTATTTTACCGGGGTACATACAGACCTGCGCAAGCAACTTCGTTCGGGCATGAGCAGGGTGGTCATGCAAAAGTTGCTTTTTGGAGAGAGCTTCCGAGAGGTAGTAAAAAATGCAGTGTTGTTGAACCTGCCCGACTGGACTACCGACGGATTTATAGCCTATCTGGTAGATGGCTGGGATGCCGCAGCAGAAACCGACTGGAAAAACCTGCTTCAGGCTAACCCATCCGATGGATTTTACAAACTCGCAGAAAAAAACCCGGAGCTTGCAGGAAAGGCGTTCTGGAAGTTCATCTCCGAAAACTACGGCGAGAACAATGTAAAAAACCTGTTGTACAACATGCAGTCAAAAAGCAGTCTGCCCGAAGGTCTGCGCATGACACTGGGCATGAAAATGAAGCAGGTTTATGACTCTGTAATTCACTACTATAATCATGTATATACCCAGGACGCTTTGGCGTTGGATCATCCCGATAGTCTCAGCCAGGCCATCATTAGCATTCCTGTTCCGCACAACGGTAAAGAGATCAGAAACATAAGAGTAAGCCCCCGGGGTAATGATGTGGCCTACGTAGTCTGGAAAGAAGGCGAATTCAATGTGGTGATCCAGCATACCCAAAATGAACAGGAAAAGGCTACCATCGTGTCGGGTGGCAGTCGCGATCCCAACGAAGTTCCCGATCCGGATTATCCTTTGCTTTCGTGGAGCAACAACGGCTATAAGTTGGCCATTCTCTATAAAAGGCGCGGCAAAACCCGGTTGAGGATTTACAATTCCATCAATGCGAAACTTGAAGATTATATCGTACCGGACAATCGTTTCGACAGGGTGCTGGGTATGTCTTTTATGGAAGACGATACCAAAATGGTTTTTTCTGCCCAGAAGAGAAGTCAGACCGATCTCTTTGAATTTACAATAAAACGCTCAAGAATAAAGCCAATAACCAACGACGCCTGGGACGATATACAGCCTTGGTTTGTAAGCGGCGGCTCACGCAGAGGCATTCTGTTTTTATCCAACAGGCCGCTGCCCAACCTCAATGTTCCCATACAGGTCAATGAGCTCCCTACCGGGCCGATGAACTTATTCTTTTACGACACCCGCACACGGCGCAAAGAACTACTGCAGGCATCGCACGTCGAGAAGGGAAACATTACGCAACCGATACAGTATGGTTCTGACAACTTTGCTTTTCTAAACGATGTAAACGGCGTGATGAACAAATACGTTGTAGTGTTTGGCAGAGACCGCAACAATATGGATTCTGCCTATGCCGTGCCCATTACCAATTATGCACAAAGCATCATCGGGCATCAATATAACCCTGCCAGCAATCAGGTGGCTGATGTGATACAGGTTGGCGACCAGTACAAGGTCTATTTTCGTCCTTTAGAACTGCCGGGTGTCAATGCCACAGAAAAACAACTGACGCCGACCACCTTGTCCGTAAACAACGAACGGAATACAACATCCGTGACGGATTTGTCTAACACCGTTATCGAACCGGAAACCACGGAAGCAGAACCAGTCCTCGAAAGCGGTAATGTATTTCAGTCGGAGTTTGCCGACGAAGAGACCAACGAGAGCGAATCGGTGCCGGCCGGAGAAGAACAGAAGATGGCCGCTCAGCCGGTGGACAACGCCTATCCGGAGGGTGATCTGGACTCTGTGCTGGTAGATAGCACTTACATAAAAATGAGAGCACAACCCTACCGGCTTTCTTTCAAACCCGACTTTTTTACGGTCAGGGTGGACAACAGCATATTGTTTAATAAGTATCAGCCTGCGGGTGCCCTGAGCGGACTGCCACCCAATCAGAGTCTTTCCGGTCTCATTACGATCAGTCTGGATGATGCTATGGAAGATCATCGATTTACCGGCGGATTCAAACTACCGATCAATTTTTCAGGCAGTACTTACTTCCTGCAGTATCAGAATTTCAAAAGAAGGGTTGACTGGGGTCTGCTTTTCTACCGCGATGTAAACCTATATTCTTACCAGTTGCAAACTGCAGATACACCATCGGTGGTGCTTCCCGATCCTTATGTGGGCAAACTGGCCAGCAATATTTTACAGGGCTATGTTTCTTACCCACTGGATCGGAACCGAAGTATAAAATTACATCTGGGCTTCCGGCAGGATATTCTTGACTTCAAAGCTCAGGACTCCATCTCTTTAAAATATGTTGACCGGCAGAAAACGTATTGGACCATGAGCCGTGCCGAATATGTTTTTGACAATACGGTAAACCCGGCGCTGAATATTTTCAAGGGTGCGCGCTACAAGTTTTTTGCTGAGTACTTTTATAAGCTAAGCGCACCGAATGGTGGCTTCTATAATCTTGGCCTCGATGCACGTTACTACAAAGGCATTTATCGCAACATCATTTTCGCTGCCCGTCTGGCCTATGCGCACTCTGGCGGCAATCAACAAATCAACTACCTGATGGGCGGTGTGGACAACTGGTTGCTACCGAAACAAAGCAATATGCCACCTCCCACAAGCCAGGATTTTGCATTTCAGGCCATGGCCAACAATCTGCGCGGCTATCCTCAAAATGCCCGTCGTGGAAACTCCTACGGCGTAGTGAATACCGAAGTGCGAGCGCCCATCCTCACGAGCATCCTCAACCGGCCCATCCAGAGTGCATTCCTTAAAAACTTGCAGGCAATAGCCTTTATTGACGTCGGTTCGGCCTGGAATGGATGGCTTCCCAATTCGGACAATGAGGACTATCAGTTCTATAACCGAAGCGGCTACGTGACCACCGTAGTTACGCTGCCTGCGCCAGACTATGGTGTTGCTGTGGGTTACGGTGGCGGATTACGTACTATGCTCTTTGGTTATTTTATGCGGGTTGATGCGGCCTGGAATATTGACCAAACCAATAGCAAACCCATGTGGATATTTTCCATGGGGACAGACTTCTAAACCCAAAGCATAAAAAAAGAGGGAAGCCATCGCTATCCCTCCTGATTATCTTTCGTGACGTTATGCGTGCAGCTACAATGCTGCTTTGTAACGCTGTTCCACTTCGTTCCAGTTAATGACATTCCAGATAGAACTCAGGTACTCCGGACGTCGGTTCTGATACTTGAGGTAGTAAGCATGCTCCCAAACATCGATGCCAAGAATAGGTGTTCCCTTCACTTCCGCTATATCCATCAGAGGATTGTCCTGATTGGGCGTTGATGTCACGTCGAGCTTACCATCCTTAACGATGAGCCATGCCCAACCGCTTCCAAAACGAGTAGCACCTGCGGCATTCATCTTTTCCTTTAATGCATCAAGCGAACCAAAAGCTTCATTAATAGCATTGGCGAGGTCTCCGCCCGGTGCGCCGCCTGCTGCAGGCCCGAGGATTGACCAAAAAAGTGTATGATTATAATGCCCGCCGCCATTGTTGCGCACGGCCGCCGGATAGGCAGAGATATTGGCCATAAGCTCTTCGAGTGTTTTTTGCTCCCCGTCGCTGCCCGCCAGTGCCTTATTGAGGTTATCTACATAAGCCTGATGATGCTTGGTGTGGTGTATCTGCATGGTTTGTGCATCAATATGAGGTTCCAAAGCATCGTAAGCATAGTTTAATTGAGGAAGTGAATGTGCCATACTCAAATCTATTTAGTTTTGGTTTCGGCAAAGGTAGGACACCGGTCAGGGCCAGCCAAAGCCTAATTGTTATGCGCAGATAATTGTCCGCTATAAAGCCGCAAAGCCATCCGTACCAGGGATGCAAAGTTGACCTAATTTTGCCGCGCATGCAGTACATATGGCATCATACAAGGCACATCATTGATCATTACAAAGGAACCTTACCCCTCACGCATTTCCTGAAAGATTATTTCAGAAAACAACCCCGACTGGGCAGCCGCGATCGTAAAATGATCAGCGAAATGGTGTACTGCTGGTATCGTGGGCAAAAAGCCGTGTCGGGTACGAGCGATTTCAAACAATCGGTATTGGCTTGCCTATTGCTATGCGGTGCGGAACTGCCGGCGGTAAAGCGCCTTTATCCGGACGAATGGCAGGCATGGTCCGGCGCCGGCATGGAGCAACGCCTGAACTTTCTGAAAAAACAAGGAATAAGCTTTGATGAGGAATTGCTGACCCACTTTACACCAAATCTTTCAGATGGGATCACACTTTCCGAATTCAGGCTTTCTTTACTACGGCAACCGCTTATGTTCATTCGACTGAGGGCTCCCTATGAAGCAATAGCGGAACAACTAACCGAAAAAGGCATTCCCTTCGATCACTGCGGAAATCAGTGCCTTGCACTTCCCAATGGAACAAAAATAGAAGACCTGCTGCCACAGCACAGTTATGTAGTGCAGGACGCCTCTTCACAAAGCACCGGAAACTTCTTCCGTCCGGATGCTCAACAGCATTGGTGGGACTGCTGCTGTGGCGCTGGTGGAAAATCACTTTTGCTGAAAGATGCTCAGCCCCACGTCAGGCTAACCGTATCCGACAAGCGAAGCAGTATTATACACAACCTCTTGCAACGCTTTGAGCGCTATCGCCTGGCACCGCCGGAAACGCTGATGATAGACGTAGCCGATGCGGGGGCTTTAGCATCCAGTCTTCGGCAGCGGCACTTCGACCACATCATTTGCGATGTTCCGTGTTCAGGATCCGGAACATGGTCGCGCACGCCGGAACAGTTGTATTTTTTTGAGGAAAAAAATATCCCGATGTATGCAGACCGGCAAAAACTGATTGCCGGAAACGCCGCCCGTTATCTCGCCCCGGGTGGCCAATTGTTTTATATTACCTGCTCTGTATTTAGAGAAGAAAATGAAAATGTGGTCGCTGCTCTCCTTCGTGACGGCACTCTACTTTTGGAAGAGCAAACGCTGATCAATGGCACCGGGCGAAGAGCCGACAGTATGTATGTAGCCGTATTGAGAAAAAACGATTAGAACTTAGTCAGCCTGATGTTTTGTACACCGCCTGACCAGCGGAGGCTACAGATATAGAAACCTGCAGGCAGATTTGCGGCACCAGGAATTTCGAGACTGTGTGCGCCGGCAGCTAAATTGTATTGCTTGTGCAGCAGCGGTCGTCCGGAAGCATCGTAAATATCGAGGGTGAGATTTTCCGCTTGATTCAGGTTGACTGATATATGCACGGCATTACTGAAGGGATTAGGAACTGCACTGGCGTTGTTGGTCTTCTCTATTTCCCTAACAGGCAACAGCACATCGGCAAGGCAAAAATCCGGCACACCGTAGCCAAGCTGTGGCATAGAGAAACCAGGGTACAAGTGCGCGCTGGCGATGATGGCACGTTTGATTTCAGAATTACTTTTTCCGGGACTTGCCTGAATCAGGCAGGCGGAGAAACCAGCGACCTGCGGCGTAGAAATAGATGTACCGTTGGAGTAAGACGGCGTGGCCGAACCCAGCATCACGGCTCCGGGCTGACCCAGGGCGACTACTTCGGGCTTTATGATGCCGCTGGCGTTGGGACCATGACCGCTGGAACTTGCGGGCACCTTGTTCACATCCACGTTTCCTACCGTCAGTGCGCTATCGGCATCACCGGGAGTAAGTAGTCCACCGCTACCTTCATTGCCGGCGGTAAGGACCACAAGAATCCCTTTTTGTGCGGCAATATTGGCTCCAATAGCCGCAACCGTGGTCTTTCCATCCATCTGTGCCGCTGTGATGCTTTGGTTTTGATAGGGAGGATCGAAGTAGTTGTAACCGGTAGAACTGCTGATCACATCGGCGCCAATACTGTCTGCACGTTCAAATGCAGCTACCATATGATCCATCTCCATAGGCCATTCGCCTGTAGGATCCTCAGTGCTATAGAGTGCATACTGTGCAAGAGGTGCTGCGCCTACGTAAGTATTGGGAATGTACGCGGCCATTGTGCTAAAGACACTGGTGCCATGCGTCAGAAAATCTGTGTAAACATCCGTTCCGCCCTGGACAAAATTTCGGGTCTCTACTATTCTGCCGCTGTTGTAAACACTATCAAAACCAGGTGCGGTATTGACAAAATGGAATCCGTCATCGAGCACTGCAATGATTATGCCCTGCCCTTGCAAACCTTTATCATGAAGACAATCTCCGTTTACCAGATGGGTCTGTGCCCACGCTGTTCCGTACCACGCGGGGTTGCCGGTGTTCTTCTGTGCCCCCAATGGTAAAACTGTGGAGTCGGCACCGTTGCCGACAGCAAAAGGAGGGTCATAGACATATCCCACAGGAACTACCGAGGTAATGAACGGGCGTCCATCCAATTTTGAGATGTTGGCCGAGTCTTCCAGTACAAGAAGACAACTGTTGAGCCAGCGCGAACAATGTCGTATCGTGCCTCCTGTCAGCTCTGTGACCTGACCCAGATAAGAGGCAGCAACGGGAAGGTCATAACCGTCGAGCGGTATGTGCATCCTCTGCCTGCGTTGCAGGGCGCGTTCGGACAATTGCACCTGTTGTGCTGAAGCTATCTGATTTCCTTTGTCGGAGAAGCTAATCCTGAAGGCATACTGTGGCTGTGCTGTCGCCGGAGCGTAAGTATAGAAAAATAAGGCTATCGCTACCGCCCACTTCACTGCCGCCATAGGTAAGAGAGTTAGTTATGATCTACTGCCCTCATCACCACGCTATAACCGTTGCGGTATTTGGTGGTAAAAGGATCGTAAGTCCAGTGTGTCACTTCACGATACACCATGCCAATATCATACCCATACACTTCCTTGGCAAAAGTGCGTGTGGCATAGCTTTCAGGCATCGTCTCGGGATCGTTCAGTTTATCATCCTCTTCGTTCACAGTAATGGTATTGTCAAACAACACTTTACCGTTATTGAAGGATTGCTCATAATCGGAATATTTGTAAGTCCAGTTCTGGAAATACTGATAGTCCTGATCGCCCGAGGGGATCAGCGCATTGCCCTTCCACTCCAGATTGTTGGCTACGGGAAAAATCATTTTGATAAAGCGCACATTAGCTTCTACATATTCCAGCCCTGTGGCGGTAGGCGTAACGTAGAGGACCCGGTGTGTAAGCCAGGGCAAAGAATCGTTGGTGCGGATGTGAACATCTATGCTGTAGGACAAGCGCTTCTGTGCATCCATAAACGTATCTGCCACGGTGTATCGCATTTGGTATCTATGAAGCGTTTTCACCTGTCTGAAGTCGTCCCATATTGTCGAATCTACGTCGTAAATAACGTAGCGTCCGAGCGCCAGGGGATAGTAACCTCTGCTGCGATCGCCACCATACTTGTTTTCGCTTTCTTTCTTACAAGAAAAGAAGATAACTGAAAATGAGGCGATCAGAAGAAATACGGGTAAAAACTTTTTGTTCATAAATTCCGTTATCAAACTATTTGGTAAATATAATTAAAGAAACGAAAAAGCATAGTATTTATTACCCTTTGGCATGGCCCATCTGGCGAAGCCTGCCCAACTGGAACGATAGCCTGACTGGTGTTAAAAACCCTTCTGAATGATGCCGCCCGCTACTACGTCATCGCCCTCATAGATAACAGCAGACTGACCGGGTGCTATACTGCTGACTGCATGATGAAATCGAACCCGAAGGTCGTCCCCTTCATGGGTGATTGTACTCATCATTCCGGCGTCTTTATACCTTATTCTCGTTACTGCCTCCAGCCCGTCCGGCACTGCGGCATACTTAATGTAGTTCAGTCCGCCTACAAGCATTTCCGACTGCTGAAGATCCTGTGCCTCACCCAGCACTACGGTGTTGGTATCCGGCAGAATATGCGTTACGAACATCGGTTTGCCCAGCGCTATATCCAGTCCTTTTCGCTGACCGATGGTATAGAAAGGATAGCCCTTGTGTTGGCCCACTATTGTGCCATCGGCCAGAACAAAATTGCCGCCATTTACGCGGGCTTCAAGATCGGGAACCGTACGCTTCAAAAAACCGCGATAGTCATTGTCCGGCACAAAGCATATCTCATAGCTTTCTGCTTTTTTAGACAATTCTTTGTAGCCCAGATCAAAGGCCATCTGCCGCACCTCGGATTTGAGGTAGCTGCCCAGCGGATAGAGACTCCGGCTCAGGCACTCCTGGCCCAGCCCCCAGAGTACATAGCTCTGGTCTTTGGTAAGATCTTTAGCCTTAGAAAGTACATGACGCCCGTTTTCTTCCCGCACCCGCACATAATGTCCCGTGGCGATATAGTCACAGCCCAGTGCGTTGGCACGTTTCAGAAGTGCTGACCATTTGATGTGGGTATTGCACAGCACACAGGGATTTGGGGTGCGCCCCGCTATGTACTCTTCCACAAAATTGTGGATCACAAAGTCGCCAAACTCTTCGCGTATATCAAAAACATAATGCGGAAAACCGTGATCTACAGCCGCCTGCCGGGCATCATTAAAAGAATCGAGGTTACAACAGCCCGTCTCCTTTTTGCCCCCGCCGGAGTGCGCATAGTCCCAGGTCTTCATGGTAATCCCTACCACTTCGTAGCCCTGATGGTGCAGCATGAGCGCCGTGACGGTACTGTCAATACCTCCGCTCATCGCAACCAGAACCTTTCCATGTCTGCTCATAAAGAAAAAAGAAGCGCAAAGGTAAGCATCTTTAGAAGGTGCTGCCGGCAAGGCCTATAGAAATTAGAAGTATGGCTATAGGGCACTTAGTCTGCCCGCAACGAAATATCTTCGGATTTCACCGCTCTGAAAGCAGGATACCACGAAGCCGCGAGACCCACCAGCACCACGGTAAGCAGCACGACCACAAAATCGGCCAACTGCATGGCTACCGGATACGCTTCAATGATAAAGGCCCCCTTGAGCCTGATCCAATGAAAATGCTGCTGACCCAGACAAAACAGAAAACCGAGTAAAATACCCGAAAGTCCGCCGATGACCGCCCAAAGCATTCCTTCCATCAGAAAGGCTATTCGCAAGGTGGGTCGCTGCACGCCCATCACTTTCAGGATGGCAATATCCTTTTGCTTCTCCAGTACCAGCATGGTGAGCGCACCCACCATGTTAAACGAAGCGATGAGCAACACCAGCACCAGAATGCCATAGACGGCCCACTTTTCGGAAGCCATCACCATATAAAGCGTCTTGTTCTGCTCATACCGCGTCTCCACCACAAAACCTGAACCCAGGATTGATTTAAGGCTGCGCTGTACCGCTGTGCCTGATGCACCCGGCTGCAGCGCCAGTTCTATGCTCGAGTACTTACCAGGCTGCAAAAAAAGTTGTTGCACACGCTCTATAGGTGCGAGTATAAATTTACCGTCAAACTCATCCTGAATGCGGAAGACACCTGCCGGCTTGAGCTGCAGATTCTGAAAAGCATCCTGAGGGTGTAAGGCAAAATTACCGGCTGTAACATTGGGATAAAAAACGGACACCCTGCTGAAGACGTTATTTAATTGAATACCCAGCCGGTTGGCCGATTGCAATCCGACAACGGCAGTAGGCACCGGCAGCGACTGCACCTCAGGCACCCCCTGAAACATAAAAGGTTTGATGTCATTTACCTCAGTGAAATTGCGCTCCACCCCTTTGAGCGTGGCCACCTGCTGCTCGTCGTTTGCTGTAAGCAGCACATTGTCTTCTATTACCCGGGTTACCGCGCTTACCCCCTGCACAGCACCGATATGTTTCATCTGTGCCGGACTTACTTCAAAAAACTTACCCCGGGCAGCAGTTATTTTCACCTCCGGATAAAATGCTTTGTACAGATCTTTTACCAGGTCTTCAAAGCCGTTGAAAATGGAGAACAGCACGATCATTGCACAGCTTCCCACAGCCAGGGCAAACATGCTGATGCGCGATAGTATGGGCACTACATTGGCACCCCGCTTCCCACGCAGATATCGCCATGCCAGCCGCCAGGAAAAAACCGTTTGGAACGCCAAGTACCGTGGATTTTTGTGAATGGGGTTTTATTGATCAGAGGCTTCGCTGTCGCCCTTGCCACGGCTCTCGCGCTCTTCATTTATTTTCTTAAACAGGTCTTCCATTTTGAAGACATAGTCGAGTGTATCGTCATTGAAGAAATGAAGTTCGGGTACGCGTCGAAGTTGATTCTTAAGCCGCATACCAAGCTGCCGTCTGAAGTCCCAGGTTTTTTCCCGGATCTCATGCAGCAGTGCGGCCTGGTCTTTAATCTGGAATAAGCTCAAATAAATCCTGGCTTCCAGAAGATCGGGCGTCATCATCACTTTGGATATGGATATCATTCCCCCGTCTTTCACATTGTAGCCTTCTCGCCGGAAGATGTCGGCCATTTCTTCCATTACCAGTTTACCTACTTGTTTCTGTCTTTTACTTTCTTCCATAGAACCCGGATTTTGCAACCGGGTAAAGTTAGAGCAAATGTGTATAAAGGCTTTAACGCAGCATCTGATAATCTTTGATTAAATTCGTTGCCAGATTTCAAAAAAAATGAAACAAGGAAAAATTTTGACCGGTGCTGCTTTACTGTTGCTGCTGAACGCCTGTACGGAAATAGGCCCGGCCATTGACTTTGGTACGATAAGGGCTTTTGATACTACTTATACAGAAGCGGTACCCACCCCGCAAAGCAAAGTTGTGTTGGTGGAAGAATACACTGGTGTGGAATGTACCAACTGTCCGGCTGCGGCCAGCATTCTCGAGACCTATGCAGCTAGCCATCCTGGCAAAATGATCTCTGTAGGACTTCACTCCGGCTCTTTGACAGCGCCCATAGACAAAGACGGCATCCGTTCCAAGTACGACTTCCGGAATGATAAAGTGAAAAGTATGATGACCTCCTACTACAGCGAAGATCCCTCAAAACCCGCCTCATGCTTTGACCGCACCAAATTCGAGACTTATTATTTTTCACTAAACAAAAATGCCTGGACAAGCTACATTGATCAGCGGGGCAGCCAGACGCCACCGGTAAATATCGTGGTGAACAGCACCTATAACGAGGAAAAAAACCAGGCAGTGATTACCGTGAAAGTTTCGTACACGAAAGCCATTGCGCAAAAACAAACCATGAACGTGTGGATTGTTGAAGATAAGATTGTAGATGCACAGCTTTATCCGGGAACTGTGGACTCGGCCTATGAGTTTCATAATGTCCTCCGCGACTTTCTCACACCCTCTTCGGGCGCGAGCTTCCTCACAGATGTAAGCTCCAAAGCACCCGGAACGGTGTATGAAAGGACTTTCATTTACGATCTCGACAACACCTGGAATATTGCCAATTGTAAGATCATTGCCTTTGTGAACAACAATGAACAAGACGACAAATCGGTGTTACAGGCAGCAGAAGCCAACGTGAAATAGCACTTGTTTTTCGAAAAACTAAGTACATTGCCCCGGTAAAAAGCCGGGGATTTTTTTATGAACAAAATGAAGTTTACCGTAGTGGCACTGAGCAGTTTGCTGCTGTTTTCCTGTGGAGGCGGCAAGGAAAAAGAGGAGCAGCCTGCAGAAAATACGGCTGCATCAAGCAGCCTGCAAAAGCCCACCTTCAATGCCGACACCGCCTATCAGTACATCGAGACTCAACTCAGCTTTGGGCCGCGAGTTCCGGGCACGGCTGCACAAAAACAATGTGCCGCGTGGATGCAGGAAAAACTGACTGCCTTTTGCGATACGGTATATGTACAGAATGTAGAGGTACGGGCGGGCAATGCCAAAATGCTGCCTTGTATCAACATCATTGGCTCTCTAAATCCTAAGGCTAAAAACAGGATTCTTTTACTGGCGCACTGGGACTCGAGGCCCTGGGCAGATATGGATACGAAAGACCAGGACAAAGCTATTGCCGCAGCCGACGATGGGGCAAGCGGTGTAGCTGTATTGATGGAACTGGCCCGAGCGATACAAAATCAGCCTTTGCCCGCGGATCTTGGCATTGATATTCTGCTTACCGATGCAGAGGACTATGGCAAGACCGAATGGGGTGATGAAAGCTATGCTCTGGGAACGCAATATTGGGCGCTGCATCCGCACCTGTCTGGCTACAAGGCCGACTTTGGCATTCTGCTCGATATGGTGGGCGGCCGCAATGCTCGGTTCCCGATTGAAGGATATTCGGCACAGCTCGCGCAGAGCGTGGTTCAGCGGGTGTGGCAGGCCGCAGGTCAGGCGGGCTACTCCTCCTATTTTGTGTATGATAAAGGAGCCACGATTACAGATGACCATTTCTTTGTGAATCAAATTGCCAAAATCCCCACGATAGATATCATCAGCCTTTCTACCTCCACACAGTCTTCGTTTGCCCCGCACTGGCATACCCATCAGGACGACATGAACATCATAGATAAGAACACGCTAAAAGCTGTAGGAGAAACTTTGCTTCAGGTCATTTATGACTATGGCCGACCCTCTGGAAACAGCTAACGGATAACGCTAAAAAACCGTCCGGCAACCCGTGTACAGAACTTTTAAAACGGGGACCGGACGGTTATTTTTTTATGACCCTGAGAAATGGACTTATTAGTTGCGGGTGCGGCTGTAAACCATCATCATCGTAACACCCTGCGCCATCGGAGCAATCAAATGGAAATGATGGACATCCTCTACCGTAAACCCACTCTTGACTGTAAGGCTATCCGGATAAACTTGTGTAAGCGTTTGTTCGTGATCGTTGGCCGTCCAGGTGAAAGCTGCATCCACACTGTAACCGCCCACATGAATTGCGCTGAAACCTGAACCATCACCCCTGAACACGGTAGTGGCCAACCCGGAGTCGGGCGTGTTGACCATTTCTGAGCTTTCAAAAATGCCGTTTTGATTTGCGTCAACGCCCATTCGTACAAGCCGCCATTCTCCCTGCAGATAATCACGCATCGAGTCGTCACGGTCCTTTTCGCAAGCCACCATCAGGGTAGATACTGCAAATACAGCAAGCCAAATTCGTTTCATACTGATAAAAATTTAACGCTAAAGTAATCATCCGGCGCATATATCAATATGTCTGTGCTCCAAAGTCTTCGGCGCTACAGTTTACTCGGGAGTAGCTTCCGAGTGCATTCGGCGCAGCATTCTTCTGGCCTTGCGTTTATACGACCCACTGCCATTTTCTGATAAATCCTTTAGCAGTGCTGTCGCTTTTTCAGGCTGCACCAGACTCATATAGCAACGAGCCGCCTGCAACGCTGCGTACTGCTGATCGCTATTGCCGCCGGCATTCATCTTTTTGGAATAACCCGCCAACGCATTGCGATAATTTCCGGCATCATACAACACATCTGCACTCTTAACTGCAAGCAAACTATTAGCTGTTCCCTTCGAGGACGCTTTTTCGGCAATGATCTGGGAAGTTGTTGTCTTTTTCCTGACATGATCCGCATCCAGCGGCTTCGTTTCCGGAACCGCAATCATCTTTTCCGGATGGGATTGACTTGCGCGGTCCACTTCTACAGGCCGTGGATCAGCAGGTTGCGCTGCACGAGTATAGGACACCCCGGCCGGCACGGAACCCTCCGGGCTGTTTACCTGGGCGGATGTAGCCATCCGATCGTTCTCAATGTGCGGAACCGCTGGCTTTTTGATGTATATAGGATGAGCAGACGCCGGTGCCTGATGGTGTGTGCCCGAGGCAGCCAACGAGCCGGAGTTGCGAAAATCGAGATACCATAGCACGCCGAAGCTGAGGATAAGGCCCGCAAAAACTGAAGCAGGACGTACAGAAAAACCACGTACAGCACGCCTGTAACCCTTGCTGGAAAAAGTTTGTGCCGTAGGCGCCAGCGAATTAAGATGGACCCTGGGGTTGAGCAGGCTCAAATGATCTTTTAGAAAATCAGCACCGAGGGTATCAAGCTTCTCCGCTCCGGTACGGTGCAGGCCCTCCAATGCCTGACTGCAGAATATACAGGCGGAGAGGTGGTGCTCAATGGCATGTTGTTCTTCGCGACCAAGGAGGTTCAGGGCGTAGTCTTTTATTTGCCTCTTGCTGAGGCATGCACTTGGCGCGATCATATCCGAGATGTCTTGCTTCATATCGACTTGCTTACACGGTTTCTAACATCTTTTTCAGTTCTTGCTTTGCTTCAAAAATTATCCTGCCAACGTCTGAAGTTCGTTCCCCCTGTTCTGTAGCAATTTCCTGAAACGTCATGCCATCGGCATAGAAAAATTGAAGATAGCGGCCTTTTTTTTCGTCCAGCCTATCGAATGCATCTTCGTTCAACCCGCCGGGCTTACAACCCTGTGTGGTAAAATCTTCTGCTGATGTTGATTGAACCCCGTTTTCCGGTGAGGGACATAACTGCACTGCGCGACGGTAAAGCCAGCTACGAAAATTGTCTTCGGGCAGCGCCGACCAGGCGGCTACCTCCAGAAAAATCTGCTGGGTGACTTGCCAGGCCATGGGCGCACCCTCCACAAAACGACAGCAGAGTCCGAAAACCAGATGCCCATAGCGGTCGAACAAAAGATGCAAAGCCAGCGGATCGTGCCGTGCAATATATCGATGCAGCAAGGCTTCGTCAGAAAGCTTTTTATAGTCGTGTACAGAGGGTTGCAATTTCGTTTTCACTTTCTTCGATTGTAAGGATCAGTATTCCTTCAACAACAGAAAAAACCGGGCCAGGGGCAACACTTTGATTGCCTTATGTTTTTTGGTGTAATCTTATATCTTTGCCAGCACTTTTTAACGGATAAAATATATATGAATTCAATTTTTTACCTCGTGCCTGCCTTTGGCGTTTTGGCATTGTTGTACACAATGATCAAAAGCTCCTGGGTGAGCAAGCAAGACGCCGGTAACGACCGGATGAAGGAAATTGCCCGGTACATTGCGGAAGGGGCAATGGCCTTTCTGAAAGCGGAGTATAAGATCCTGACTTATTATGTTATTATCGCCGGACTGCTACTCGGATACATGGGTTACAGCAATGCAGAAAGTCACTGGTCTATTGCCATTGCCTTTGTAGTGGGAGCGGTGTTCAGCGCACTGGCGGGTTTCATCGGCATGCGCATTGCCACCAAGGCCAATGTGCGCACAGCCAATGCAGCGCGCAACAGCCTGAGCAAGGCGCTTGCAGTGTCTTTTGGTGGCGGCGCTGTGATGGGGCTGGGTGTTGCCGGACTTGCAGTGCTCGGACTGGGTAGTTTATTTATTATTCTGAAAATGATCTTTGCGCCCGATGCCGCTGTTGATAGCGTTGAAATGGCGCGAACAATCGAAGTGCTCACCGGCTTTTCGCTGGGTGCAGAAAGCATTGCCCTGTTTGCACGTGTGGGCGGCGGTATTTACACCAAAGCTGCCGATGTAGGCGCCGACCTTGTAGGTAAAGTAGAAGCGGGTATTCCTGAAGATGATCCGCGCAACCCTGCCACCATTGCCGATAACGTTGGCGATAATGTGGGCGATGTAGCCGGTATGGGCGCCGATCTTTTTGGCTCTTATGTTGCTACCGTGCTGGCAACGATGGTATTAGGTCGAGAGACGATAGCGGCTGGCGACAATTACGCTGGCTTTTCTCCCATCTTGCTACCGATGCTTATTGCAGGTTTAGGTATTGTATTTTCAATTATCGGAACCTGGTTTGTGCGGGTTTCAGACAGTGTGGGCGTAAGTACATCGGCAGTGCAAAAAGCGCTGAACATGGGTAACTGGGGTTCTATCGTGCTCACCGCCGTAGCTTCTTACTTCCTGTGCAATTATATTCTTCCCGAAAGCATGACCCTCAGGGGATTTGACTTTACCAGAATGGACGTGTTTTTCGCTATTCTGATTGGTCTTGCGGTAGGTACGTTGATGAGCATCATCACCGAATATTATACTGCGATGGGCAAACGCCCGGTGATGTCTATTGTGCGTCAGTCGGGTACGGGACATGCGACGAACATTATTGGCGGTCTTGCTATGGGTATGGAAAGCACTTTCCTTCCTATTCTGGTACTCGCAGGTGGAATTTGGGGTTCTTATAGTGTAGCGGGTCTTTATGGCGTAGCAATTGCCGCAGCAGGTATGATGTCAACAACTGCCATGCAGTTAGCAATTGACGCCTTCGGTCCTATTGCCGACAATGCAGGTGGTATTGCTGAGATGAGTGAGCTGCCCAAGGAAGTACGCGAGAAGACAGATACGCTCGATGCAGTGGGTAACACAACAGCTGCAACTGGTAAAGGTTTTGCCATTGCTTCGGCTGCACTGACAGCGCTTGCTTTATTTGCGGCTTTTGTGGGAGTAGCAGGTATTGACGGTATTGATATTTACAAGGCAAATGTGCTGGCTTGTCTGTTTGTAGGCGGCATGATTCCTTTCATCTTTTCTTCACTCGCTATCAGGGCTGTGGGTGAAGCTGCCATGGCAATGGTTGAAGAAGTACGTCGTCAGTTCCGCGAAATACCGGGCATTATGGAAGGTACCGGCAAGCCACAATATGAAAAATGCGTAGCGATTTCTACAGAGGCTTCTATTAAAAAGATGATGTTGCCCGGAGCTATTGCTATTGTTTCTCCGCTCGTTATTGGCTTTATGCCGGGTCTTGGCGCTGAAGCATTGGGCGGCTTTCTTGCAGGAGCTACCGTAAGTGGCGTACTGATGGGAATGTTTCAAAACAACGCCGGCGGTGCATGGGACAATGCCAAAAAGTCTTTTGAAAAAGGTGTAGAGATCAACGGCGAGATTTACTACAAAAAATCAGAACCGCATAAAGCCTCGGTTACAGGTGACACAGTGGGCGATCCTTTCAAAGATACTTCCGGCCCTTCCATGAACATCCTCATCAAACTGATGTCAATTGTAGCACTGGTCATTGCTCCTACTTTGGCGAATATTGCCGGCAGAGGACATGGAGAATCAGCAAAAGCACCTGTGAAGAAAGAAGTAACGAAAAAAGTAGTATTGAACGTGAAATAATTGCTTGAGATAATTAAAACGCCGGGCTGTGAGGTCCGGCGTTTTTATTTAACCGCCTTTAGGAGAAATGTATCCAGCTCCCGATCAAAAGGCACCTAAAAAACATCGCCAGCTAAGTGCCGGCGTTTGCTTTTGTTTGCTTGTTGATTGCGCTATCTGAAGTCTTTTGATTTCTTGCTCAGCTTTCTGGCGCCATATACGGCCGCCGCTCCTACGAGTAGTGATGCTCCTCCATCAATGGGTGCGCCTGCGTCTCCGCCAAAGTCGGGTGGTGTTTCAGCATGGCTTAGA
>JAFIGV010000011.1 GCA_017849575.1 Flavipsychrobacter sp.
ATTAGATTGCCTCTGCGTCCAAGGCTGAAGCCTGGGTTCGCACATCACCGACTGATGGAAACCCTTCTGAAACGGGTAGCAGAAAAACAACGCGTAACACTCAAACAACAGCTTAATCCCTCTCCGAGTTCTCAGTGCTGAATCGCTTCGGATAAAGACGGATTAGATAGCTTTTGCGCCCAAGGCTAAAGCCTTGGGTTCGCTCATCACTGACTGATGGACATCCTACTGAAATGGCTAGCAGAAAAACGCACTTGATGATTTTCAACGCTACACTTTAACCCGGGGCTTTAGCCCCGGGCACCGGCTAACACGATATTGGCTTTAGCCAAAGCCACTTCAAAACCAACGAAACATGATGGAAGAGCAAAAAGTAAACGACAATCAGTCAAGGCAGAAAGATCGCGAACATCGGCAGTGATGAGTTTCCGCACTACCCTTCAACCCGGGGCTTTAGCCCCGGGCACAGGCTAACACAATATCGGCTTTAGCCAAAGCCTCCAAAAAATAGACATGCTCATAATGCAAAAGCGCTACTTGACCGATATGTTCGTTCTCGGCTCTTGGACTACTTCGGCTTAGGAATGAATCTCAATCCAACTTTTCAACCCGGGGCTTTAGCCCCGGGAACACACTAACACGGCACCGGCTTTAGCCAAAGTCTTTCAAGAATTCAACATCTGTATATCCTACTCCAGACAAGAATCTTTCATATTCCTCAGCAAAACTACTTTTTCGATGGTGTTCCTGTTGGTTGCGGATATATTTTCTTACCCGTTCAACTTTATCATCACTCACGGATGAAGCAAAGTACTTATCAGTCCATTCAAACTTCGTGTCTATTATCTTGTTCTTATTCACCCAAAAGGCAGACTCGCCCTTCAGCAACTGAATTTGCTTTGCAATACTGTAATCCGATTTCAGTAACATCAGGACATGCAAATGATCATCGTGTCCGTTGATGGAATCAATGAAAATGCCTTTGTCTTCGGCATTCTTGCGGATGTGGTCACAAACTTTTTCGAGGGTGGGGGGCTTTAAGAAAGGCATTCGCCTTTTAGTACCCCAAACCGCATGTATCCAAATTTTGATGTACGACATATAGCTTGCTAAAGAATCATTGCATTCGATTCTTTCATAAGGATAGAGCATTCGGTTGTGCATCGCTCACACTATAATCTCACTGTCGTCTTTTATGATTCAATTACTGTGTAGGATATGTACTCAATCTTTTTCAGTCACTTTCTTAGTGCCTCAGTCCATTATTGCTTTTCTACATCCTTCTGTACAAATCCTTGATGGTATCTAAAGTTATCTTCTCCTTCCAGTCCGTGCCAATAGCATGGTTCCACATGTGCGGAAGATTGTAAGCGACTTGTGCCATTGCCGTTATTTGCTCTTCTGTCCAGTCTTTACTTAATCCCCGCGGTAGTGCTATATTATGTTGATGCAACATCTGCCTGAACTCCTCAAGTCCCTTAGGGTAATAGTCTTCAAGGTGCTGGAAGGCAAGGCAATTGGCATAGCAATGTTTTTCACCCAGTATTTTCGACAAGCCATAAGACAGTGCATGACATACGCCGACTTCCGAATAAGTAAGACTTAGCCCACCCATTAACGAAGCCACCATCAGTTTATCATTGTTCTCAGGTGTTTGTCCGGCATTTTCACCCAAATATACCTCCTGGCATAGCTTCAGCGCCTGCTCGGCATAGGCATGGCTGAATGCATTGTTGAGTTGTCCGGTTTCTGATTCTATACAATGAATGTAAGTATCCATGCCCGTATAAAACCATTTATCGCGTGGCACCGATTCTGTTAGCTCAGGATCGAGAATTACCTGATTAAACACCGTCCAGTCGCACTTTAGCCCCAACTTTTTCTCCGGACCAGTAAGTACTGCCGTCATCGAAACCTCTGCGCCCGTACCCGAAATGGTAGGAACACCAAGGTGATAGATGCCGGGCTTTTTTACCAGATTCAAACCCTGATAAAGAGTGGAAGAACCTTCATTGGTAAACATCAGAGAGATAGCCTTGGCAATGTCCATAATGCTGCCACCACCAATACCAATAACGCCTGAAGGCAAGCCCTTTGAAGCCAGCACTTCGTCGCGCAGCGTATCAATTTGTTCCGTAGTAGGTTCGTGCGGATCTACGTCAATAAACCGTACTACATCTTCATCACCGGCGGGCAGTCGCTTTTCAAGCTCTTTGCCTTTAAAATATTGATCCACCACGAAGAGAAAAAAATGATCATTTTCTTTTCTGACCGGCTCCAGGATGTCTTTCATCGTGTTGAAACTGCCACGACCGAAAACAACTTTCTCGATGTTTTTGAAATTCTTATGCATGTGCGGTAGCAAGTGCTTTTTTTACGCAATCTGATATTTTGTTTGCCAGGGCTTTCACTTCCTCTTCTGTCCAGGTGCAGCGAATACCAAAAGAGATAAGTCTGCCGATCACTTCCTGCGACTTGGGTAGAGAAAGATGCTGATAATCCTGCGGAGCGCCAACCACCTCTACGGTAAGTGGCGAAGCGGTTTTCATATTTTTCAGATGATCCCACTGATTGATGAAGTGATACATGTTGGTGTACCAGTAGTTAAAGCCGCCAATTCCGGCTTCATTCATCGCAGCTACGGTGCGTTTCGCAGCTTCAGTATCCGGCAAAAGGAGGTTAAGAAATGTTGCGGAATCGCCAGATGGATCGGCAAGGCGGGCAAAAGAAATACCATCTGTCTTTGAAAGTATTTCCGTCAGTATGCCTTTATATTTTCTATTGATCTCACGGATATGAGGTACTTTTCTGGTTTGTGCTAAACCTACTGCGGCATTCAGTTCACCGATCCGGTAGTTAAAGCCGAGCACAGGATGTTGCTCCATGCCGCGGTTATTGCCTTCATGGTTGTGTCCGTGGTCCGAGTAGCAATCGGCAATTTTGTAAACGGCTTCGCTGTTCGTCACCATCACCCCCCCTTCGCCCGCAGTGGCAATTTTAAAAAAGTCGAAAGAATAGCTGCCGGCAGTGCCGAAAAGCCCTGTGGACGTGCCTTTGTACGATGCAGCAAAAGCCTGACCTGCATCTTCTACCAGCACAAGATTATGTTTTTTTATCACCGCCATAATGGGGTCCATATCTGCCATACCGCCGCACATATGCACCAGACACACAGCCTTGGTTTTGGGAGAAATGGCTTTTTCAATTCCCTCTGCGCTCAGACAAAGCGTTTCATCTACTTCTGCAAATACAGGCAATGCCCCCACAAATAATACCGCTTCTATGGTCGCAATAAACGTAAATGGCGGTACAATTACCTCATCGCCCGCACCAATGCCTGAAGCAGCGAGTGCTGTAGCCACAGCCGTAGAACCACTGCTCATGGCATGGGCATACTTTGCACCCGTTATTTTCTTTACCTCGTCTTCAAACTCTTTAGCTTTCCAGTGACCATTGCGTTGTGCATCATGACCATAGCGAAAGAGGATGCCGGTGTCTAATACATCATTTACTTCTTTTCTTTCTTCTGCGCCAAAGAGTTCTGTTCCGGGCATAATGTAAAATTTTAGACCGCAAAAGTAACTCAATAAACAGATTTAGATTAGCCGTCGGCTTTGAAAATTATGTGGTAGTTATTGTCGGATATTAAAGTTTTCGCAAGCGTTTGGTAGCTTTTATATAATGTGGGAGGATATTTACCAGCCACAATTGCGAGCTTCCTGACCATTTGTACATCATTCCCTACCCGCGTGGCACTGAAAATCAGGTATCCGAATGGGTGATTTAATGAAATGGACTGAGGCAGGACGGAAACCTTGTATCCTTCCGGAGCTTTCACAATGAAAGTGTCAGTAAACGATCGCGATTCATTTAGGATAAATGGTTCCTTCCGCTCGTCAATTGAATAGTCCACAGAAATTCTCCGGGGCAAGAGATTACCATCAAAAAACTTTACCGAGCCGGCTTTACTTACCAAAGCGTTAACCTGCATCTTTAACGTTTGCTGAAATTGATATTCCATACCCTCGTAGCGTTCTTCGTGCTGTTCTTCAATTATTCTAAACGCCTTGAACTGCAAACGTTGCGTCATCAATTCGTTCACATCAAGAGCGTTTTTCCCCGTCAGCGCGCTTCGATATTCGAAACCTTCGGCACCGTGAAATACGTTTGAGGTTTGCAGTGTGGCAGAATTGTCGTCGTTTAATATTGCCACAGTTTTGGAAAAAGTTGCGTTGTAAGCTGTGTCATAATAGGGAGTTTCCACAAGTCCGCATACACCTTCTTTAAAAATCAGTCCGGTTCTGCCTGCGGTAAACTTCCCAAGATAATTTGCAGGAAGCCTCTTACTGGTACATTCCAGCCAAACGGTATCCGTATTTCGAGGTATCATGAGGATGACATGATTAAATACGTCTGAAACGAATTCCCTGTCCAAAGTGTCAGGCTTTTCGCCGGCAGCCACCAGTACGGGATGTGCTGTAATTCCGGCACTCTTCAACAAAGACATCATGAAGTTAGTCAGTGCCTTACAATCACCATATTTTTTCTGACAAACAAATGCAGCATCAAGTGTTTGCCAGCCGCCAATTCCATATTGAATGGACACATAGCGGGTATTCTCCTGTAGGTATTGGTACAATAACCTAATTTTTTCGTTTTCGGTCTTGCCGGCACACATCTTAGTTACCTCATCCTTTGTGTCCTGTAAGAGCTGATCTCTGTTTGCATTCAACCGATAAACAAATCTTCCTAAACTATCCCAACTGGCATAGCTGCCCGGTACTTTGTTAAGTTCAAAATTTCGCAGTGCAATAGAGACTTCCAACACGCCTTCTCTCTCATCAATATCGGTAGTGTCCTTCATAGTTCTTGCGGCAATCTGTGCTAAAGACCATTTGCTTTGTCTGCCTTCTTTGTCCAACGCGGTACTTTGCACAAACCCGCCTTTAGTTTGAACATTAAAGTCCATTTCCGCCGGAAGATTCAGCGTTACTGAAACCGGACCGGAAGCAACATTTGTCGGAAGTTTGTTTGAATAGCCAGGTAGGACAAAGCTTTGGTTGGACTGTAATTCATAAGACACTTCAACTGTGCAGGGAATCGGAACTTTTCGGAAGGCAGCATACCGGATCATCCAGTCGTCATAATAACCTGCAATGGTTTGACTGTTGGACTTTCCAAAATCTGCCAACGGTATGTTGTCTATCTCTTTTCCCAAACTATCAAAAAGGCAAAACTTTACTTTTCGAAGTTCGACCATTGGAGAAGTAGGTATTTCCAAAAACGCATAACGCAATTGCCTTTTATTATAAATGGTAACAGCATATTTTTTCCTGATGACAACATTAGATGCCGAACGAACGTTGAGCTCCAAATCATCGAAATGAAAATAGGCATCCAGATTCTTCCGCTTTGAAGAATCCAGCTTCCTTAGATCATAGGGACTATCCCGGGCAATAACGGAAGTAAATAGAAAAAGAAGGGTTGCAAAAGAGAGAATGAATTTCATACTACTGACTTTTGGGGGTTACAAGACAGGATTGCGATTGAAGCTGTATCACTTCGTCGAAAAACGACCGAAGACTGTTGTAGTCTTTAACATCGAAATTCGTGTCTCTCAATTGAAGCTTTGTATTTAAAATAAGCTGGTTGCTTTCTCTTTCGTAAGTAATGAAGTAGGAATAGTAACTGTTTTCCGACAACACCACCTTACTTGATTTGGGCAGTTCGGACACTTCAAAATCGTCGGGCAACTTCAAAACCATTGAATAGATATGGTCTGTCTGCACACCCATTGCAATCGGGTAGGTTCTTTTAGGCGATGAAAATGGATTTTTTTCAAACATCTTATAAAACGCTGGCTTGATGATCAATCCCGTAGCATCTTTGTCCCAATTCCAACTGAGCGTATAGGAAAGTGACAAAACAGAATCCGGAGCATTAAGATTGCGTACTTCGAAACTTTTGAGGCTCGGTTCAAAACTCATAGAACGGACTTCGTCCATCACCTCTTCCCTTAAACTGCTGCTATCCCTTCTCCATACGGATCTGAGATAAGAAGCAGAAAAAGGCCCATAGGTATGTCTTACCGTCACAGTATATTCACCTGTCTTGTTGCTGTCGGTCTTCAGCACGACGGTATTTCGTTCCTTTAACTCCGATGGCTCCAGATTTAAACCATAGCCGGTAGAGTCAACCACCCAGGCAAAACCGTTATAACAACGCTTGTCCAAAAAACCGAAAGGGTTTTCTTTTGCGCTTGCATCCAGGAAGTAAGCAACACTGTCCACAATTACCCGGCAAACCATATAGTTGAAGCTGTTTAAATTGGGAACATTAGGACTTGCACTCTTGTTTCCCGTAATTGAAAGCAACACCGGATTTGCCTTCAACCCTGCTCCCTTCAATAGTAACACCAACTGAAAATTGACGCCCGCTACACTACCCCTTTTTATTTTCCAGGTGGTATCTGGTAGCGTTCCCGGTGCTATAGTTTCAATCTTATTGCACTTGAAACTATCTCTTACAAAGGCGAATATTCTCCTGGCCTTTTCCTCGTCAGTCTGCGAACCATTCACAAGTCGCTTCCCGTTTGTTATAAAACTGGAAGGAAGTTTTGCAAGCCCGGGATAGAAAGTTTCCTCCTCGTACAACGATGTGTTGAGCTCTTCCCAGGTTCTTTTTAACTTACCCGCTAAAAAAAAATAAAAGTCGATACCTTCTATCAAATCAACCGGGTTAAGCACATATGGCTCTTCTTCCAAAACAGGAATGTTTCGGCGCACCCATGTTTTTGAAGCCGTAGCAACTAAGGATTTGCTTTGAAAAACATAGGACTCTGGCAAGGGCAGTCCGGACGTTGCCGGATTTTTTTCAGCGAAATCAACAAATTTTTCCCGCGAGGTGGCGATGTAATACAATGAAACTTCTTTCGGATAGATAATCTGAAGTTCGCAAAACAGAACCGGGTAATTGGACTGAAAGACAAAGGGTATGTGGGAGTAACTCGCTGCGTTTTCCAGTTCCATTTCAAAATCGATAACGGAACCAACCTTTACAGAAGGCAGACTGACTTTTACATAGCGCATTAAACCCGTAGTCACAATGTTCAGATCCTTCGTATTGAAGGTGCTTGTTACAACTTTATCATCTTCCAAATTGTAAGTTGTTCCCTTAAGTTTTACCACGTCGGTATATTCGCTTCCAATAGGCACGGAAATATCTCCGTTCGAAATAGCATTCTGACTTAAGATTTTCAAGGTTAAATGCTCTTTATAATGAAGCGAAACGTAGCGCGTATAGACCCAATCGACAGAATAGATTCGTTGCTCCCTCAACCATATTGCATTAGCAGAAGAATCGATGTCATAACGTTTACATGCCAAATGCTGCCTTATATAACTAGTAAAGTCAGAATAGTATAGCTCGTCGGGGACCTATGCAAAAGATTGAAGGCATGATAAGGTCGCCAGAAAAGTTAGTAGGATTTTTTGCATAGAAATTTATCGGACGCTAATATATAAATTTCGGAAAACAAACCTTCGGAATATATCCTAAGTCAACATCTTTGAACCAGCATTTCATGCCCTTTGCACATTATGACCTCAAAGGTAGTTGCGAAAGGATTTTCTGTGTAGCGCCGATATTTCCGGCTACAAAAAGTTCCAATTGCCGATGCAGTTGTTTAAGAAGGTTGCTATCACTACTAAGTTTTTCAAGTACTGTTCGGAAAGCTAGTTCATGTTCTACCGGAAATGCAAGACCACATGCTACCAGTTCATTAGCCTCCACAAACTTCTTATACACAGGTCCAAAAATCACGGGAAGCCCGAATACTGCCGGTTCGAGCGTATTGTGGATGCCGCCTTTTTGAAAACCGCCACCCACATACGCAATGTATCCATATCGGTAAATGCTGGCAAGCATACCAATATTGTCTATCACCAATATGCGTGCGCTGAGGTTGTCTGAAATTTTCGAAAAGAAGACTATGTCATCAGCAAAGATGTCCGCGATCTGACGGAGATGTTGAGGATCTATTTCATGCGGGGCAATAATCAACTTCCAGTTGCCGGGCAGCGCTGAAAAACTCTGTTTCAGCAATCGTTCATCTTCGGGCCAAGTGCTTCCTGCAATTAACACCGGTGCATCGCCTTTCCATTGTTCTATTTCCGGAAACTTCTTTGCCTGTTGGGCAATCTCATAAACACGGTCATAGCGGGTATCGCCCGTCACCTCAACATTTGTAAAGCCTATTTGCTGAAGCAACTTCTTTGACTGTTCATCCTGCACAAAAAAGTAACTTACTTTCTTGAGGATACTTCGAAAAAAAACTCCGTACTCTTTAAAGAAAGCCTGCTCTTTTCTGAAAGCGGCAGAGATGAGGATCAGCGGTATCCGGCGCTCCGAAAGGCCATTGAAATAGTGGTACCAGAATTCGTACTTCACAAAAATGGCGAGCGAAGGATTAACTGCTTTGATAAACTTTGCGCTCCGGCGAAATCCATCCAACGGGAGATAAAAAATATAGTCAGCATGGGGATAGTTCTTTTGAAGTTCGTATCCGGATGGTGAAAAGAAAGTAAGCACAATCTTGAATTCAGGACGGTCCTTTTTCAGCTTTTCTATCAACGGCCTTCCTTGTTCGAATTCGCCTACCGACGAGCAGTGTATCCAGATTCGCTTTTCGTGGCGGCCCAGCGATTGCTCTATGTTGTGCAATAATCCCTTCCTTCCACGCACCCATAGCAGAGCTTTAGGATTGAAGCCGGCTGCAATAGAAATGGAAATCTTATAGAGAAAAAGAAACAGGTTGTAGAGAGCAAGTTGCACGCGGTCAAAGTTATTTATTATCCGCTTATGTCACAGAGATGTAGAATAGACCGCGGGTCATTGCAAGGGTATAATTTTAATGCTACTTTGAACAAAATTTAGTGACATGAAAAAGCCCTTACTCCTCACGCTGCTGGCCGGATCGTTTATTGCTCTGTGCAGCTACAGCGGCGGCACTGCTATTTCCGGCGGCGGCAATTGCACCGGCTCGTACGGATCGCAAAACAGTTGCACCGGCAGTAATTGCCATGCGGGCAATACTACAGATGCCGTAGTGGACATCATATTGGAAGACATGTACGGAAATGTGGTGACGGGGGCCCGCTATTTTCCCAATGTATATTACAAAGTGAAGATCAAGGGATACATTACTAATGGTACTTTTCCGAGCTATAGTTATCAGTTCTCAGCCAGTTCACAAACCGGCACCAACGTGGGTACTTTTGTGCCAACTTCAGGACTTCATACGACCACCGTGGGCACGGCTTTCATAGTGGAACCCGACAATGAAATGCCGACCAGCGGCGCCGCCAATCAATATGCAGACTCGTTTTTATGGCGTTCACCCTCGGCCGGAGCCGGCCAATGGACCCTCTTTGCTACGGTATTAGGGGCTAACGGAGATAACGGCCCTCAAAATGACAAGGCCAATAATTATCAGCGTAGCTTCAATCCGGTTCCTGCTTCCGTATCGGAGTTGGATGCCGCTATCCGCACTCAGGTATATCCTAACCCCCTGAAAGATCGGTTACACATCTCCCTGGCCGACGCGCCCGCCGGCAATTATCAGTTCACGGTTTTCAACATGCTGGGGAAGGTGATGTATCGGCAGGAACATAGCGTAAACAACAGCCTGGAGCTCAATATACCGGTAACAAATTGGGCTGCCGGTGGCTACTATCTGGAAATAGGTTTCGAAGGCAGGAAGCGGACGCTACAGGTGTTGAAGTTGTAATTGCGATAAAATGTTAAAAGCCTGCATCTGGCGCCAGCTCTACCATAGAATGGCATGAATTTCCATTTCTTTTTAGCCCCCAAAAGGGATAAAGAGATGGTGGATAGGATTAGAAGTACGATATTTCCGGAAAGAAAAATGTGTTTTGCTTCAGTGTGGGAACGGGCCGCGGCACTCGTCATTGACGCGTTTTTTGTGCTCCTGATCTGCGTTATAGCGTCAAGCGTAATATCGGCTCCTTACGTGGCGCTGGCCACAGCATGGCTCTACGAATGCCTCCAGGTATGTAGCAGACACCAGGCCACCCTGGGACAAAGGGTGATGGGTATCAAACTGTGCCATGCTGAGGGTGGTCATCTGGATTTTGTAGAAGCTTCCCTCCGCCATTTTTGCAAGTACATTTCTCTTTTTACCGCCCTGTCGGGCTATTTACTCATTCTGCTTGAGCCGAAAAGAAGATGCCTGCACGATAGAATCGCGCAGGCATACGTTGTCACTTACGATAGTTTTGCTATTACCGCCTGACTAAAGGGGTATGTTTCCATGCTTCCTTCGGGGCATCTTCACTACCTTATTCTGCAGCATGGTGAAGGCTTTAATAAGTTTTACTCTTGTGTCTTGGGGCAGTATGACTTCATCAATAAAACCCCGGGACGCAGCACCGTAGGGATTAGCGAACTTTTCAGCGTATTCTGCCTCCTTTTCTTTCAGTTTGGATTCGTGGTCTTCCGCCTCGGAGATCTGCTTTTTGAAGATAATTTCCGCTGCGCCTTTTGCTCCCATCACCGCAATTTCCGCCGACGGCCAGGCATAGTTCATATCGGCACCAATATGCTTGGAGTTCATCACATCGTAAGCGCCGCCATAAGCCTTCCGCGTAATGACGGTTACCTTCGGAACTGTAGCCTCGCTCAAGGCATACAGCAATTTAGCACCGTTGGTAATGATGCCATTCCATTCCTGATCAGTACCGGGCAAAAAGCCTGGCACATCCACAAGCACCAGTAATGGAATATTAAAAGCATCGCAAAATCGGGTAAAGCGGGCACCTTTTTTACTGGAATTGATATCAAGCACTCCGGCAAGACTTGCGGGCTGATTGGCTACGATGCCTATGCTTCGGCCGGCAATGCGGGCGAAACCTACCACAATATTTTCAGCATAATCCTTGTGTACTTCCAGAAACGAATGTTCATCCGTCACTTCCTCAATAACTTCCTTGATGTCATAAGGCTGGTTGGGATTTTCCGGGATAATTTCATTCAGCTTTTTACGGACTTCGTCTGCTGCTTCATAAGGATAGACGGGCGCATCTTCCTCACAGTTCTGCGGCATATAGCTCAACAGTTGTTTGATGCGCTCGATACATTCCACTTCATTGGCCACCGCAAAATGTGTCACCCCACTTTTGGATGCATGGGTCATGGCTCCACCCAGTTCTTCGCTGGTCACCGTCTCGTGCGTTACCGTCTTAACCACGTTCGGCCCTGTTACAAACATGTATGAAGTGTTTTCCACCATCATAATAAAATCGGTGATGGCGGGAGAATACACCGCTCCACCGGCGCATGGGCCCATTATAGCCGAAATCTGCGGAATCACACCAGACGACTTCACATTTCGGTAAAAAATATCCGCATAGCCGCCAAGGGATACTACCCCTTCTTGTATCCTTGCGCCTCCACTGTCATTGAGGCCTATCACCGGCGCGCCGTTTTCCAAGGCCAGGTCCATGATCTTGCAGATCTTTTCAGCGTGTGTCTCCGAAAGGCTGCCGCCAAAAACGGTAAAATCCTGGGAGAAGACATACACCAGTCGGCCATGAATACGCCCATAGCCAGTCACTACTCCATCGCCCAGGTATATTTCGTTTTCCATGCCAAAGTCGCGACTACGGTGGGTTACCATCATCCCGATCTCTTCGAAGCTGCCTTCATCAAGCAACAACTGCAAACGCTCTCTTGCTGTAAGCTTTCCCTTTTTGTGCTGGCTTTCAATTCTTTTCTCACCACCTCCCTTCAAAGCCTCCTGTTGTCTTTCGTGAAGCAAAGCAACCTTATCCATGAAACAGTATTTTTTTAAACGCGACAAACCTACAGCAAATACCTGCCCATACCAAACTGCTGTATACCTAATGTGCAACAAGGAGAAAATAAGCGAACAATTTTTACAAAGAGCCACTATATTTGCAGTCCTGAAAAGGTTTCGTAGCTCAGTTGGTAGAGCAGCTGACTCTTAATCAGCGGGTCTAGGGTTCGAGTCCCTACGGGACCACCACTTAAAGAAATAACGGCATGTAAATCAATGATTTGTGTGCCGTTTTTCTGTTCGGGGGGACTTGAGTTTTTTTGGGTACAATATACCGGCTTTTCAGGGCTTATCTCAAAGCACATCATGGCAATTCATCAACCGTTCCTTCCCGGCCAGGGTGTGGTTATGACCGGTTCAGATTGCGCCCCCGCAGCAACAACCAAAGCGCCAATGCCATTTCTCCAAACATACTCGGCACAGCAACGAATAGGAGTATCATCTGAGCATACTTTGAATAATCCGGCAAGAGAAAATGTGCACAGGTATCAGCAACATACATGATGCCTGCCAGCAGGAGAAAAATCGCAATGAAGCGGGGCTTTTTCAGCATAAGGCCTAATAAAAAAAGGTGAATACCGAAAAAGAAAAGACCAGTGAGCCAAATGATATTGAAGGTATCGGCATAGTGCAAAACTTCACCGGCTGTGGTGGCAGAAAGCGCCCAGGGTAAAAAGGCAACCGCTACGGCCATAATTCCGGCATGAAGCATGCGAAAAGCCGCGGCAAGCAGATTCAACACATGTCCGCGGAACAGCTCAAACAACGCCCAGGCTACCACCACATCGAATACAACCGTGACCATAAAGGCCACGACTCCCCATCTTACCACTCCGGCACGTTCAGTGATGGTTCGCATAGGATCATTTCGCAGCGATTCAAGCGCAAAAAAATTGGCAAAAATGGCGGCAACAAAAATGACAAGATAACTAAGGCCTGCGATGGTCGCATACGTTCTGTTTTTCATAGTTCTATATTTTTAGTTACTAAGCTTGAGGCCGGGGGTTACAGCAGCATCATGAATAACGCGGGCCCAATAAGGTTCAGGTACGGGGCCCTTCTGAAGCGTGTATTCTTAGGGCAGCCAACAGGTGCGTGCCAGATAAATAAGGGGGAAAAATTATGGGGTCAAGGTATAAAAACTAAGTTGCAGGTGCAAATGATAGAGCAGAAGTGATCCAAGGGAAAGGTATATTTCCGGCGGGAGTGTCAAATAGCCTGTGCAATACCGTAAATTGCATCTCCATGAGGTTTCTGAAAGACGCACTGGCAAAACGCCCTACGTTGTTTAAGCGGCTCAATGCTCCCTACAGGGTGGTGTTCATTGATGATGAATCCCTGGAAGAAGTTGCCACATTCAATCTGACGAAGAGCAGAATGTATATGCTTTTCAGTACGCTGTTTGTCCTGACGGTAACGGTTACTGTTTTGATTCTGCTGTTCACCCCCCTGAAGTATTACATACCGGGCTATGGCAATAACAAGACCCATCGGGAGGTTGTGCGGCTGAAACAAAATGTGGATTCGCTGGCCGATCTGATTCAGGCACAGCAGGCATACACGCAAAACATTAAGGATGTCATAGCGGGCAATTATCAGGGCTTTACCGACACCACCATTCTGGATATGGAACGCGTAAACAAAGAAGCAATGAACTCCATACTGCCTGCGGCCACCGACATAAAAAAGCAGGCAATACAGTCTGTAAAAGAGGAGGAAAAAAAGAAAAATCGTTGAGCAAACAGGAAGGCAAATATGGAAACAGCGTTCGCTACATGAGTCTGGCCACACAGTGGATGGTCATGCTGTTGCTTGCCTTTTGGCTTGGCTGGCAGCTTGACTTCAAATGGATAGCGTGGAAACTGCCGGTATTTTTGATTATCCTTCCGCTATTATCCTTAAGCTTTTCGCTTTGGAAACTGATAAAAGAATTTAACAAGCCCCGCAAATGAGGAGAAATTTTGTACTGGTAATCGCTTTTATTTTTTTGCTGCTTACTGCTATTTTCTTTGTGCTGAAAACCAGTGCGCCCGCGTATCGCTTCAATGTATTGATGACCGGCAATGCGGTGATGGCCGTTCTCTCCCTGCTCACCTTTTTTATAGTGCAAAAAACAATGAACGATAAGCCTGAAGCTTTTGTGCGCGGTGTTTATGGCGCAACGTTTTTAAAGCTTTTGATCTGCATCGGCTCGATACTTTTTTATGCACTCCTCAATCGTCAGCATATCCACAAACCGTCTCTGTTCGTACTGTTTGGTATCTATGCTGTCTATACAGCGGCAGAATCGTGGATGCTGAGCAAACTGGCCCGGCAAGCAAAGTGACTATGAAAAAACAGGAGACTTCCATTTATCTACTACAACGTTTTTTACCGGAGGGAACCTTTCCGCTCATTGCGCCCTATTTTCAAAATCATACCATACACCTTACGCTCACCAACGAGCGCAAATCCGTGCTGGGCGATTATCGCCATCCATCGCGCGAGCACAACTATCATCGTATCAGCATCAACGTAAACCTCAACCCGTACAGCTTCCTGATCACCTTGCTGCATGAGATCGCCCATCTCGAAGTGTTCATACATTTTCGGAATAGGGTCTCGCCGCATGGGAAGGAGTGGAAGACGCAGTTCCGGCATATCATGATCCCGTTTTTAGACAAAGGTTTTTTTCCAAAAAACGTAGAACGGGCTCTGCTTTCTTACCTGCACAACCCCGCTGCAAGCACCTGTACTGATGTCGGTTTGTTTAAAGCTTTGTATCGCTACGACGAGCAAAAACCTGGCTATAAGCTTATTGATGATATGGAACCCGGCCAATGGTTTGAAACCGACGACGGAAGGGTATTTGAAATACTGGAGCACAATCGTACCCGCAGCCGCTGTCGCGATCTCAATAACAACAAGGTCTATCTGTTTTCCAGTATCATAGAAGTGAAGCAACTGCGCAGAGATAAACGCAGGATTGCCTGAGGTTATAGAAATTCCCCTTTATTTTAACCCATTGTAAATAAGAAGGGCGCAGCACAATGCTTAATTTTGTGATCCTGTTTTTATTCAGAAAATTCAACTTTTACAATGAACATTCGATTATCCTTACTGGCAGGTATGGCTGCGCTTTCCATAGCACAGCCCGTTGTGGCCGGTGACAAAACCGGGACTTCGGCAGCGGCAAGCCGCAAGCTGCTCGACCCCGCAAACATTGATCAGTCGGTAAAGCCGGGAGACAATTTCTTCTATTATGCTAACGGTGCCTGGCTGAAGAAAAATCCGGTACCTCCTTCTGAAACACGCTGGGGAAGCTTTAATGAACTGCAGGAAAATAACTATGCTGCACTCCACGAGCTGCTCAATGAAGCCTCAGCCGATACAAAAGCAGACCGCTCTTCGGCCACCTGGAAAGTGGGTGCTCTATACCGCAGCGGAATGAATGAAGAGCGGATCAACAGCATGGGCCTCAAACCCCTGCAGCCTGCACTTGAGCGTATAGCGGCGATTAATAGTAAAAAGGCGCTGCTGGAAGAAATCGCCTACGAGCATACGCAGGGCATCAGTCCTTTGTTTAGCTTCTACATAGCGCCGGATGACAAGAACGTAACGGTGATGATCCCGCAGCTCTTTCAGGGTGGACTCGGACTTCCTGACCGCGACTATTACTTCAAGAACGATACCCGCACGCAGAATATCCGCGAAGCATACAAGCGTTATCTAACCCACATGCTCGACATGATGCATGTTGCCGATGCTCAAAAAACCGCTGATGACATCTTTGGTCTGGAAATGCGGCTGGCAGAGGCTTCTATGACACGGGTGGAAATGCGCGATCCTTATAAGCTCTACAACAAGTTTGACCTTGCACGACTCAACAGCACCACCCGTGGCATCGACTGGAAGGATATGCTGGGTAAGATGAAGGTGCATGATCAGGAAAACGTGATTGTGGGTCAGCCGGACTTTTTTGCGGCCGTGGCCCGCCAGCTCAACGAAACTTCACTGGATGTATGGAAAAAGTATCTCCAGTTTCATCTGGTAAACGATATGGCGCCCTACCTGAGTAACAATTTTGACCAGGCACGTTTCGATTTTTATGGTAAAACCCTGCGCGGGCAACAAGAGCAAAAGCCAAGATGGAAGCGTGTTCTGTCTGTGGTGGACGGATCTGTCGGAGAGCTTCTGGGACAGATGTATGTAGCTCAAAACTTTAAACCCGAGGCGAAGGCCAGCATGCTGGCACTGGTCAATAATCTTCAACAGACCTACGCCGACCGTATCAACCGTCTCGATTGGATGAGCGCAGCGACAAAAACAAAGGCACTGGGTAAGCTCAATACCTTCATGAAAAAAATCGGATATCCCGACAAATGGAAAGACTATGGCAAACTTGAGATCACTGACGGCAACTATGTAGCCAATATCCTCGCGGCTTCCGCGTTCGAATACGACTTCAACATCAGCAAACTTGGCCGTCCGGTAGATCGTACCGAATGGGGAATGACGCCGCCTACGGTGAATGCATACTACAATCCCGCTTTCAACGAAATCGTTTTCCCGGCAGGTATTCTCCAATATCCTTTCTTCGATTTTAGTGCTGATGATGCAGTGAACTACGGAGGCATCGGTGCAGTGATTGGCCATGAAATGACGCACGGATTTGACGATCAGGGCCGTCAGTACGATGCAGATGGTAATCTGAAAGATTGGTGGACCGAAGACGATGCGAAAAAATTTACGGATAAAGCGGATGTAGTGATCAAGCAATTCAACAGCTATACCGTTTTGGACACCGTCCATGTGAATGGCGAGTTGACACTGGGTGAAAACCTTGCCGACCTTGGAGGCCTGGCTATAGCCTATGAGGCGTTCAAAAAGACAGCACAAGGAAAAGGACAAACAAAAATTGACGGGTTTACACCCGACCAACGCTTCTTTTTAAGCTGGGCGCAGGTATGGCGTGCCAACACTCGTCCGGAAGAAATAGCTGCACGTATTGTCACTGATCCGCACTCCCCCAACGAATGGCGTTGCAACGGACCGCTGAGCAATATGCAGGAGTTTTATACAGCGTTTGGTGTAAAACCAGGTGATAAAATGTATCGCGCCGCAGACCAGCGCGCAAAGGTCTGGTAGGCCAACCCTCCCGATACCTAAATTGCAGACCCCGGCACTTTGTCGGGGTCTGTTGTTTTTTTTAACGTTTGGCATCCTGTTCACCGTCGGGCAGATGGGCTGATTTCCGTAGCTTTATCTTTTAAAATTTTTTCCATGAGGTTTTCGTGTAGCCTGTTGCTGACATCCCTGTTTTTTGTGGTTTTTTCCTACAACGGTTTTGCTCAAACAAAGCAGCCGGAAAAACCAGCCCTTACCTGGTACACGGATATCAATAAGGCCCATGAGATTTCTCAAAAAACCCACAAACCAATCTTTGCCTTTTTCACCGGCAGCGACTGGTGCGGATGGTGCCACAGACTGCAACGGGAAGTCTTTGCAAAAAAGGAGTTCATAGACTGGGCAAAGAAAAACGTAGTACTACTGGAACTGGATTTTCCTCGTAGAAAAGAACTTCCCAAGGAACTTGCCGAGCAGAATATGAGCCTGCAGCAAGCTTTCAGGGTGCAGGGATACCCGACAATCTGGATATTTACTATGGAAAAGAACGCCGAGAAGAAGTTCGACATCCAGCCACTTGGCTCTTTAGGATACCCCTCTGGCGCCGAGCCCGGCAAGGAAGAAGTGAAGTTCCTCTCGAACGCCAACCTTATCCTTGCAAAAAAGAAGGACAAAAGTTCATAACTTTTTTTGAAGCCTCCCAGTCTTCAGTAATGGTTTGCTCGTCTTTGGTCTGGAAATTGCCGTGAACCCTTAATAAAGACGCATCATGTACAAATGTTTACTCCATCCGCTGCAATGGCTGCAGAAAGCCATTCGGCATTTTTTCACCACCGTAGTCGAACAACTTTTCCGACTGTTCTGACGCAGGTCTGACGCCGTTTTGAGCTCACGGTCCCCATTCCGGGATTTCCCGGCACAGCTTTTTTGCCCATTGCAAAAACAGCTTTCATGAAGGACAAGAATAAGACGGAAAAAAACAGCGCGAAAAACACTGCACTACCTAAGGATGAAGGTCCGTCTATGCCGATGAGCATGGACGACTCCGCAAGTGACCGGGAACGCCTGAAGCAGGAAACAGCAGCCATGCAACTACCCGATGTAAGCGATATCTCCGGACAGGAACACATTACGCAGGCAGCCATACCCGGTGCAATGGCCGATAGCACCCCTTCCTCCGTGGATGAAGAAAGAACTTCGGCACAGGATGAAAATCCTGGTGAAAACGACGACGCAGCGATTGTAATGGGCACGGAAGCCGATGTAAGCGCTGAAGACCTTGAATTGCTCGGAGATCGCAATGAAGATAGTGATGGTGGCGATGATGAAATGATGGACAAAGAAGGGCTGGACGATACCGATTTTGATGGCGAACCCCTTAACGAGGGCCGTGTGGACATGGACAGCACCGGCTATGATCTTGATATGCCGACAGATGACGAGGACCGTGCGCCTAATCCGGCATCGGCGCCTGACGATGAAGAGAACGATTATTTCAGCCTGGGCAGCGACGACAATGATAATCTTACAGAAGGAACTCCGTAGTAGGCACAGCTTTTTTGTGAAAATCAAATAAATATTGCACAGTATGGAGACCACAGCAAAAACCACACATGAAGAAATCATTTTGACGGAAATACTTCCGGAGCGTGTTCCACTTTTGGTATTGGAGGACGACGATGAAGAGGAGGATGAAGATGATGATGACCTCGATTTTGAGGAAGATGCAATGGTGGAAACGGAAACGGAGGAAGATTTCGACGAAGATGACCTTGACCTTGCAGACCTTGATGAGGACGACGAAGACGATGACGATGACGAACTATGATTGGGTATGAAAGCTCAGGGTTGAGGGAAATTGTAAAGGCAGCGGCAAAACGGGAACGCTGCCTTTTTCTATTTTTTTAGTTAGGATGAGGATCGTATTCAGTTGTCCGCTCACCCTTCGGTCTTTACAGCATGAAGGCGGCGGTGCAGTTTGCTGTTTTTGTATCCATAGAGAAAATAGATAAACAAACCTATCACTAACCAGACAAGGAAGCGCAGCCAGTTGGTATGGCTCTCCTGTGCCATCAGATAGAAACAACTGATCAGGCCAAGGACAGGGATAAGCGAAAACCGCCGGATATAAGTGAACACAGCAACAATTGTGGCCACCAACCAGAACAGGAGCATGGGCATCCCCTCCAATGACCACAAGCGGAGAAAGTGTTCTGGCACATAGTACATCACCAGGCCAATGGCAAGGAGCAGCATTGATGGAAAGATGAAGCGTCCATTGATGTAGGGAACCCTAAAACCAGCCTTTCTCTTTTGCGGCTTTTGACCCAGCGCCAGTATGCCGCCACACACCAATACAAAGGCAAACAGTGTTCCGATGCTGGTAAGCGCCAGTACGACATCGAGGTTAAGAAACAAAGCAGGTATGCCAACCACGAGGCCCGTAAGCACAGTAGAAAACGAAGGGGTGCGGTACTTTGGATGGATTCGTGAAAATATCTTCGGGAGCAGACCATCGCGGCTCATGCTCATCCATATGCGGGGCTGACCCAATTGAAAAACCAGTAAGACACTGGCCGTAGCAATAATTGCACTTACGGCAATAATGCCCGATACAAACTTAAGGCCCACTGCATCGAAGACCTTTGCCAGCGGGTCGCCCACGTTCAGTTCTGTGTACCGTACCATACCCGTGAGCACGAGGGCCAGCAAAACATACAGCACCGTACAGATAATCAGAGAATAGATCATGCCCTTCGGAAGATCACGCTGAGGGTTTTTACATTCTTCAGCCGTAGTAGAAATTGCATCGAAACCGATATAAGCAAAAAACACTGCCGACACTCCCTTCATGATCCCGCCAAAGCCGGTAGGCGAAAATGGTGTCCAGTTTTCTGGATCGACGTAATAGGCACCCAGTACAATGACTAAAAAGACCACGATAAGCTTGACAATCACCAAAGCATTATTTGCGGCCTTAGACTCGCGAATACCCACAAAAACGATGTACGTAATAAAGCTAACAATGGCCAGCGCCGGAATGTCCATAATAAGGCGCAGCCCAGCCAGATGGGGCGCTTGTGTCCAGGCTACATACCGCGACTGCAGTACCGGATCCAGTTGATGCAACTGCGTTCCCTGCTTGATCAACGTCTGTGCCTCCTGAAATCCTGTGTGCGCCGTTACATAATCCATGGTCAGCCAGTCATAGATGTGCAGGTGTACTTTGTCTAGCAGATTGGTAAAATAATCGCTCCAGGATATGGCCACTACGATGTTTCCGATGGCATACTCCATGAGGAGGTCCCACCCGATGATCCACGCGAAAATCTCTCCAAAAGCTACATAAGAATAAGTATAGGCACTGCCGGATACGGGCACAAGCGAGGCGAACTCCGCATAGCACATGGCCGCAAAGCCACAGGCTATAGCTGTGAAAACATACAGAAAGACCACCGCAGGCCCTCCATCGTAGGCAGCCTTGCCTATGCTGCTGAAGATACCTGCGCCTATTACGGCAGCAACCCCCATAAGGGTTAGGTCTTTGACACCGAGCACCCGGCGCAAATGTTCAGGCACACCATGGCCATCGCTAAGACCGGTAGCAGCTTCTTGTTCAATTTGCTCTATAGACTTCGTTCGAAATAAATTCTGCCACATAGAAAAAGGTCGCTGATAAAAATGAATGATGGGTAGGCACCGGGCCGACGAAGAAAAATAAGGACAAACAACAGTATAAAAAAATACTCCCGGCTTTTGGGGCCGGGAGATATTATTGACGAACGATTTATTGCTTGTTTACCCTGCTGCCCGGGTTGCCGGCGTCAGACTCGCTGTCTAACTCTTCATCGGGATTATTATTCTCATCCTGCATCAGATTTTGATCTTGCTCGTCCATAGAGCCTGGCTTAGCGCTATTGAAGATGATACGACGAGTAGGCACATCTGTAACAATCCTAAACTCAGTACGACGATTAAGCTGACGACCCACAGGATTGTCCGCACCAGTAGTGGTAGTATTAGGCGCGGCAGGCATTTGTTCGCCATAACCTTTTACGATCATTCTGCTTTCCTCAATACCATTATTAACAAGATAATCCTTTACGGCTTGCGCACGACGCTCAGAAAGTTGTTTGTTATACTTATCTGTACCTTTTGCATCCGCGAAAGAGTAAATCTCAACACTCAGCGACCCGTTATCTCTCATGAAGTTCACCAGTGTATCGAGCGATGCAATAGACTCCGGACGCAGCGTTGCTTTGTCATAGTCGTAGTACACGTTGCTTACGGTGAATGTATTTTTTATGCTGCTGAGGCAAATCGTAACGGTAGCTGTGTCATCCGGGTCAGAACGCTTTACGTCTGAAGTATTTACCGTAGCCCGTGTTGAGGAATATCCCTGCAGGTCTGCGGTAATAACATAGGTGTGGGCGCGAGACATATTGAAACCAAAAGTTCCGTCGGTAGAATTGTAGGTTTTCAGTTCGCCGGTTTCATCGACCATCTTTACCACAACGTTTTCCATCTGATCTTTTGTATCACAGTCCACAACCTTACCCGTAACCATCAGGCGGGGTTCGTATTGAATTCTCCAGATATCATCGCAGCAGGTTGGATTTTTAAGCGCAATAGCTCCTACGCGATTAGATACCAGATACGCATCAGGCTTACCAACGGGATCTTTGATGAAGTAAAGCTCATCCGCAGATGTATTGATAGGATAACCAAGATTTCTCACATTGGTGTAGCGCGAAGGACCACCATCGGCAGAATATATATCAAAGCCTCCCATGGTCACCCAACCATTCGATGAAAAATATAGCTTATTAACGCGAGAGTCATAATAAGGAGTGATCTCATCGCTTTCGGTATTGATTTGTTTACCGGCATTTTGCGGGCGGCGATACGTACCGTTGCGAGGGTCAATAATAGAATACCAGATATCAAAACCACCGCGGCTCTGCAGCTTACGGTTGGAGGAGAAGAACAAAACTTCCTTCTTGCCCACTTTGGCTACATAAGGCTGGGTGTTTGAACCACCGTCGTTAATACCTTCACCCAAAAGCGTAGGTTCAGACCACTCGGCACCTTCAAACTTTGAAACGTAGATCTTACAGATCACTTTCATGGAATCTTCTTCTGCGCACTTGGTAAAATAAAAGCGATCTCCTCCGGGGCTGTACGATCCGTTACCAACGTGTACGCGGGGATCATTAAACTTGCCATCAAGAAACTTAAGTGCCCATTGGAAAGAATCGGCAACCGGAACATTTTCCTGCTTGCGTGAAACCATCATTCTGGAAACGTATTCGTCGCGATTAGACTTGGTCACGTTCACTACAGAGTTTTGATTCATTGTAGCAAACAACAGCGCAGTATCGCCCAGCGGATACGGAGAAAGTTCTGTATAAGCACTGTTTACATTAGGCCCCGCATTGAGTACAGTTACCGGCTGAGGATCTTTCAGGGAATTCATCGCCATAGTAGCACCGTCAATTTCGCGCTGAGCTCTTTTCTTCAGTTTCTTAAAAGTCTTGGGGTTGTCCGCAATGAACTTTTTGAACTGGTTGATGGCCTGCTCATACTCGCCCTGCATTTTCAGCATCATGGCTTGTTTGAACGTTGCCTCAGGATACAGCTTTGAAGCGAGTGCGAAAGCCTGACCATAGTAGTGCGCCGCAGGAACATAGTCACGCGTCATCCAATAGCATTCGGCAAGCTGGTAAGTGAGATAGGGATTACGCTCCTGCTCCTGCTTCAGTTGCTGATAATATTCGATGGCGCTGAAATAGCTGCCCGCCTTAAAAAGGTCATCGGCCCAGCGAAGTTTTTTATAATAAGGAAGCTTCGCTACCGGATCATTTGCCTTGTTCCTATATTTCTCTCTTCGCTGCTGCTGTGCGTAAACATCATTTTGTGTCGAAACGAGAATTGTTGCTAATAGTAAGAGCAGCCAGTTTTTTCTCATGTGCGTGAGCGTTATAATTGGGATAAAAGTAACAATCTGATTTAAAAAAAGAAAGGGCTAAAAAAAATTTTTTGCCCTTTCAACTTATGATGTGTTTCACTTAGAAACGCGAGCAGGGGTACACCAGACGGCGCGCAAAATCAAGCGGGCTTGGTGCAATGTAACGCAAGGAAATCTCAAAACCTCCATTGCCATTAGATGCTGATTTCAGTGAAGAAGTATTGTAGTCGTAGCTTACGCCCAAACGAAGTCCTTTCCATTCCAGACCGCCGGTAATCATCATGGCATCGTTAGAACGTACCCAGCCACCCAGGAAAACGGCAGTAGAAACGGCGCGGAATTCATTATCGCCCACAGCCAGATGAAATTCATTTCCGGCTACAAGTTCTGTAGCAGTAGATTGCGTTTGATACAATAATGCAGGACGAAGGCTAAGGCGCTCACTCACATAGGCAATCACACCCACCTGAGCTGCGTAGCGGATACCCAGACCTACTTCGCTGTTCTTTTTCTTTTGAATAGATTCCTGAGGTTGGTTCAGGTTCATGGCCGCAGCACCGAGCGTATAACCAAACTTTTCACTCACGCTGTGCGCCCAGCTAAGACCTGCATTTACGGTGAAATAATTCACTTTGTTATTCAGGCCAGGATATTCTTGTGAGGTACCCTGCTGGAATACTCCATTGTAATATTCATCTCCAAAATACAGCTTGCTGAGGTCGATACTCTTTTGTGTATAACCACCCTGCAGACCGAGTGTCAAGGCCTTATCCACATTAGCGCCCAGAAACTTATGGTAAGCTACAGAAACGAGTCCCGAAAAGTTGGACAGGTTTCCATCACCGGCGCGGTCGTTATAAAGTTGGACCCCTGCTGCCAGATAGTCGTCATGGGTAAGGTCAGAAATGATGGGGGCATCTACAGATGCGCCGTAGGTAACGAACGGAATAGTGACGCTTCTCCACTGATTGCGGTAGATGGCTGCTGCCCGCACCTGTCCGTTAAAAGCACCCGTGTATGCGGGGTTCACCAAAAGCGGGGCTGCATCAAACTGTGTGAAGTGAACGTCTTGTGCCTGTGCAGTATGCAAACTCATTGCCAAAGCGGCTACCATTGCTGCACGGGTGAAGGTATTTTTCCTGCTCATGATATTCAAACCTTATTGATGTTATCTGTTTAAAAAATTACGATTCTGTTGACAAAAATAAATTTTGTGAGCCTTGCTCAACGGTTGAAAATACGCAAATATTTCAATGATGCAATACTCCTCACTCAAAATTGTACTTCACTAACGAAGGCATATGGCTCTATGTTATCCCGCCCAATTGCCACATCGAATGAAGACAGGCAAAGAAATGGAAAAGTTTGCCTATCTGCTAACAAAGGTCGAAATTCAGGAAAATAATTTTTCGACCGATATTTTGCGAAACAGCGGCTAAAAAAGCTTTACTTCCATAATATTGTACTTTTGCACGCCCACCAGTGATATGGCAACGACCTCAAAGAAAAAACAAAACGTTTCAGCCACAAATCAAACCAGACTATCTCCCGGTTCGCCCGACCGGAAACGTCAGATACGGCTGGGTTTCGGCATCTTTTTTCTGCTCGCAGGTGTTTTTGCCTGCTTTGCCATTGTAAGCTACTATTTTACCTGGCAGGAAGACCAGGATAATATGCTCACTTCGGGCAGTCTTCTGGATTATATCTTTCAGGATGGATCGCCCGCAGCCAATTGGGGTGGCCGCCTTGGGGCCGTAGTGTCTCATCTGCTTGTTTACCGCGGTGTAGGACTGGTGTCTATCGTTATCGGGCTTTGGTTAATGGCCATTGGGCTCAATCTGGTATTTCTTAAGCGAGCGCTGCCCATTATTCGCTATCTGCGTTGGTTTTCCATAGTCATTCTTATCGGTGCACCCATTTTAGCTTATGTAATGCCACAGGACGCGTTTCCCTACGGCGGCGCCTGGGGTAATGAAGCCACGAGCTACCTGATGGGCTTTATGGGTAAGATCGGGGCCGGCCTTGCATTGATCGCTATTGCCTGCTTTTTTATCTTCGTCATCTTTGCACTGGACGTTTCTCCCTTGTTCCGGTCGCGGCGGAGTAAAACGCCCGGAGAGATGCCCGACGTCGCTGAGCCGGAAATGGCCACGCTGCCCCTCAACAGTGCAGACGCTGCTGCAAAGAGTACAACCCAGGCGCCACAAAGCGCCGAACCGACTCCAAACCCAATCGAACAGCCCGCAAAGAAGAAACCGCAGCCGCTTACCATCAATGACGAATATGCGATGGGCGCTATTCCCTTCGACCTGACCATAAAGCAAAATCCACAGGCAAGTGCTCCCCCTCCTCCCTCTCCCGAACCCGAGCCCCAAAAGGCAGAACCGCCAGTGATGCAGAAACCGGTAGTGGTTACAGAGGTCAAGCAAAGGGAGGCACCGGTAGAAATACCGCAGGTTGTGATGACGGAAACGCCCGCACGGGAAGAAGCAAACGGACTTCCTTTTGAAGTAATACAACAACAGCCAGAACCCGCAGTGGTACAAAATGCGCACCGGTCTATCGCCGAGACTGAGCCCTACGCTCCTGAGTTAGATCTTCCCAGCTATAAGTTTCCCACCCTTGATTTGCTCGAAGCCCGGAACGAGACCATTACCCTCAATAAGGAAGAGCTCGAAAAAAACAAGAACCAGATCATACAGACACTTCGCAGTTTCGGTATTGAGATCATGCGGATCAGTGCAACGGTAGGCCCAACGGTCACTCTGTATGAGATTGTACCTGCGGAAGGGGTGCGCATTTCAAAGATCCGTAACCTTGAAGATGATATCGCGCTCAACCTTGCTGCCTTGGGCATTCGTATCATTGCGCCCATACCGGGTAAGGGAACGATTGGGATAGAAGTGCCCAACGCCAATAAACAGATCGTGTCTATGCGGGGTTTATTGTCAAGCGAAAAGTTTGCGAATTCCAAAATGAGCCTTCCTATAGCATTGGGTAAAAAAATTGACAATGAAAACTACATTGTAGATCTGGCAACGATGCCACACCTGCTCATGGCCGGCGCCACCGGACAGGGGAAATCTGTGGGGATCAACGCTATACTGGTTTCTCTTTTGTATAAGAAGCATCCTTCGCAATTGAAATTTGTGCTGGTAGATCCGAAAAAGGTGGAACTGTCCATTTATCGGCTGATCGAAAAACACTTTCTGGCTAAGCTTCCCAATGAGGAAGAAGCGATCATCACCGACACCAAAAAGGTGATCTACACGCTCAATGCGCTCTGTATTGAGATGGATAACAGATATGAATTGCTTAAAGAAGGTGGCGCAAGAAACATAAAAGAGTATAATGAAAAATTCATCAGCCGAAAGCTGAATCCAAAGAACGGCCACAAGTATTTGCCCTTCATCGTGCTGGTGGTGGATGAGTTTGCCGACCTTATCATGACGGCCGGCAAGGAAGTGGAAATGCCGATTGCGCGGCTGGCACAACTGGCGCGGGCTGTAGGTATTCATCTTATCGTGGCCACACAGCGCCCTTCTGTGAATGTCATTACGGGAACGATTAAGGCGAACTTCCCGGCCCGTATCGCGTTCAAAGTTTCTGCGAAAGTGGATTCAAGAACCATATTGGATGCCGGAGGTGCAGAACAATTAGTAGGGCGCGGAGACATGCTGGTATCTCATGGCAGTGAATTGCTGCGGCTTCAATGTGCTTTTGTAGATACACCAGAGGTTGAAAAAATAGTGGACTTCATCGGCAAGCAACGAGGTTATCCCACAGCCTTCGAACTGCCGGAATATGAAGGTGATGACGAGGATGGCGGCAAAAAAATAGTGGACCTTACCAGCAGGGATAAGCTGTTTGAAGAATGTGCCCGCGTGGTGGTTCAGACTCAGTCCGGATCTACCTCCATGCTGCAGCGACGCTTTAACCTTGGCTACAACCGGGCTGGGCGCATCATGGACCAACTGGAGGCTGCCGGCATCGTAGGTGCGGCTATGGGCAGCAAGCCTCGCGATGTACTCTACCACACAGAAAGCGACCTCGACCAATTTTTAAATAGCCTGAGTTAAACCATTTGGCAAAGTATTTGTCATTAACAACAACACCGATAACGATTTAAAGAAGAAAATGAAAAGATTACTGATTCTGACAGCCGTAGCAATTTGCAGTTTTACCAGCCATGTGGAGGCGCAGTCGGATACAAAGGCGAAGTCAATACTTGCCGCCGTAAGCAAAAAAATCAATGGACTGAAATCTCTGAAAGCCAACTTTGCCTTGCATTTGCTGAGTGCCAATGGCAAAACCAAGCAATCAAAAAAGGGCAGCTTTTTGATGAAGGGTCCCAAATACCGTGTTTCTTTAGGCGATCAGGAGATCATCTGCGACAACAAAACCGTGTGGACCTATGTAAAGGCAGCCAACGAAGTGCAGGTTAGCAATTATAACCCAAGTGAACAAACCATTTCTCCGGCCAAGCTGTTCACCAATTTTTACGACAACGAATACAATTACAAATACATCGGCACACGCACCTTCAACGGCAAAACGGTAGATATGATTGAGTTGTTGCCCATTAGCAGCAGCAAGCAGTTTTCTAAAGTTGAGCTTGCCGTGGATAAATCGAGCACCATAGTGGGCGGAAATGTTTTTGAAAAAAACGGCAATCAATACCGTTATGAGGTAAGCAACTTTACGCCGAATGCCAATGTTAGCGATGCCATGTTCACCTTCGATGCAACAAAGTATCCCGGCGTGGAAGTGGTTGATCTGCGATAAAAAATTTTGTGAATATTTTTTTTCGATCTTCCCCGCCGCTCGCGGGGATTTTCGTTTGTGCTATTCCATTCTCAGGCTTTTTTGGGGTGGTGAGATTATCTGCATCAGCCGATCCTTTACCAAGGGTCAGAGGACGCTGGAGGAAAGAATTAGGTAGAATTGAGGCTGTTGTGCTTTGACACACTAGAAGATGTGCGTAGGCCAACTGCATCTGACTTTTTATGTGCGTGCCACAATACTATTTCACCCCTTCGGGGTTGTGTTCTTTTGGGTTAAACCTTCTATCTATAATCTTTACATCCCTTCGGGATTTCTCAGTTTTAATCCCAGATGGAGGTTAAAACTGTAGCGCTCCATGCGATTTTTGATGTCTCCCTTGTAATCCTGGCTCAAATCTTTTCATCCCTTCGGGATTTCTCAGCTTTCTCAGTTTAATCCTAGATGGATGTTAAAACGGTAGCGATCCATGCGATTTTTGATGTCTTCCTTGTAATACTGGCTCAAATCTTTTCATCCCTTCGGGATTTCTCAGCTTTCTCAGTTTAATCCTAGATGGATGTTAAAACGGTAGCGATCCATGCGATTTTTGATGTCTCCCTTGTAATCCTGGCTCTAATCTTTTCATCCCTTCGGGATTTCTCAGTTTTAATCCCAGATGGAGGTTAAGACTGTAGCGCTTCATGTGCTTTTTAATGTCCCTCTTGTAATACTGACTGACTCCTTTAAGGGTTGTATTGGGTTGGGTTAATCCTTCTTTCTATAATCTTTTCATCCCTTCGGGATTTTTTAGCTTTCTCAGTTTTAATCCCAGATGGATGTTAAAACGGTAGCGATCCATGCGATTTTTGATGTCTCCCATGTAATCCTGGCTCAAATCTTTTCATCCCTACGGGATTTCTCAGCTTTCTCAGTTTTAATCCCAGATGGATCAAAACTGTAGCGCTCCATGCGATTTTTGATGTCTCCCTTGTAATCCTGGCTCTAATCTTTTCATCCCTTCGGGATTTTCTAGCTCTTTTCCAGTTTTAATCCCGAAGGGATGGGAAGATTATAGCTCAATGTCAACCTATGATCAACTAAACCCCGGAGGGGTGACATCGTGATCTATCCATTCGAATAAATATTTTTCATTGTATTAAATTTCAAATCTTTGAAGAAAATCAAGGTATTCTTCTTTGAATGTCTTCTTCCTGTGATGGTCTTCCTGATGGGCAATGTATTGATAAACTTTATCAATTTGAGAATGAGCATAAGAGAATGCCCCATACCCTTCTTGCCAGGAAAATTTTCCCTTGATGAATCTTTGCTCGTTGATAAAATTCGAGGAGTTATTTTTGATATCCCGCACTAAATCAGAAATGCTCATAGCTGGCTTTAAACCCACAAAAACGTGAACGTGGTCTGCGACACCGTTTACAATAATAGGTTTTTGATTTTTACCTTTGATTATGCCCGCCATGTATTTGAAAACTTCATCACGCCAAGGCTTTTGCAATAGGTTTTCTCTGCCTTTTACGGCAAAAACATATTGAATATAAACTTGTGAAAATGTACCTGCCATAATAACTATTTCACCCCCTCGGGGTTGTGTTCTTTTGGGTTAAACCTTCTATCTATAATCTTTACATCCCTTCGGGATTTTTTAGCTCTTTTCCAGTTTTTATCCCGAAGGGATGTAATGACTGTAGCGCTCCATGCGATTTTTAATGTCTCTCTTGTATTATTGACTCGCCCGTTCCGGGTTTTGTTGGGTTAATCCTTCATTCTATAATCTTTACATCCCTTCGGGAATATTTTTAGCTCTTTTCCAGTTTTTATCCCGAAGGGATGTGAAGATTATAGCTCAATGCCAACCTATGATCAATTAAACCCCGAAGGGGTGAATTTCCAATCTATCCAATCCATTCTGGATTTCTCAGCCTTCTCAGGTTTTGATCCCGAAGGGATGTAAAGATTATAACTAAATATCAACCTATGATCAATTAAATCCCGAAGGGGTGACATCGCGATCTCTTCGGGATTACTTGCCCATTTCAGTTTTAGTTCACGAAGCTTACTATCAAACAATTATCCCGCAAACAATTTTGCAAGATGGGCGTTTTCAGTTCTTCCGGACTATCATTTTTTTCTGATCCACCATTCTCAGCTTTTGTGTTTCGGCTCGCAGAACGTCATTTGGAGGAAGATACGAATCCACCCGTGTGAACCTGCCGAAGGATCGCGACTGTTCTTTCTGCGCTCCAGACCGATATCGCACCCCACCCTTGACCGAAATTTACGCCAAAACCCACAAGCAGGGAAGCGGCAATAAAAAATAGGGAATGAGCCACGACCATTCCCCATTTTTCAGAAACAACCCGTCTGCTACCTGAACACAAACTCCCCGATAAATACCTCGCGGTCGCCTTCCTTGTCCAGTTGCAGAGTCAGCAGTTGCCGTTCCTGCTGAGGCGTTCCATAGTGCATGAATATTTCAGCCAATATTGTCGTTGGTCCCGCAATTTTTTGCACACGATCGCCGTAGTAATTCGCCTGCACGATATAGGTTCCGCTCTTCGCCTTGCGCACCTGAAATTGTTCCGGTCCAAACCCATCGGTAAAATCACTCAAAAGTTGACCGCCCATAGCTGTTTCCCTGTGACTGTAAAAGCATTTTTCACTATCAGGATCGGTTACCCATAGATCAACGTCCGTCTCACTCATATTCCAGTTCAACACCACACGCACATCCATGGGCATAGGTGCAACCAGGTTTCGGTCAAGATCGCGCGGATCTATCCTGCTGCTGTGCCTTGAGAGCAAACAGTTAATCTCCGTGAGCAATACAGCCTGATAGCCCTTATAAAGACGCATTTGCTCCTCGGTAAATTCATAATGCAGTGCCGTGTAAAGGGTGTCAAACGCGCGCTGATAATAGCCAGCGTCTTCCAGTGCCAAACCGTAGTCGCGAAACGACTGTGGTTCCGCTGGCCTCCAGTCAAGCACTTTTTTGAAACAATATACTGCTGCCGGATATTGCTCAATTTCGCGAAGCTTATAACCCATCATTTTGTACAGCTCATAGTCTTCAATACCCAGTTCCGCAATATTAGACAGTATGCGCACTCCCAGCTCTTCCCTTCCGCTATTGAAAAAATAATCGGCAACCCACAGAAAGAACGTAGGACGATAATGTTGCTTGGCTCTTAGTGAAAGATAGAGCTCATACTGCCTGTCGCGGGGGGCACGGCGAATCAAGAGCAGATCATCTGTACTATCGGTAACTTCCTGCTCCTCGTAGTTGGCAATAAAATCTGCTGCTGTGTCTATGGCAACTTCCCTATCGTTGTTGCCGTTACGTGATGCGCCCGTCGGCGGAACATGGGTACCAGCACTCCCGCTTACCTGCAACCCGTCGATAATATAAACGGTGTTTCCTGATCTGGCCCCTGCCTGACTGATAGCTTGTCCATTCTTGGCCTGATAAGTTGCTGCACCAAGCGACACCACATCGCTGGTATTGCGCGTAGGAATTTTGGATATCTGTTCAGCAGTATATGTGGTCGTGCTACCGGGTTCGTCCCTTTTGATAAGGGGCACTTTATACTCTCTCACTACCACCTCCTCCAACGCAGCGGTGCCAGGATCCAGATTGAAGTTTTGATAAGTGATACGGTCGGGAGCTACCAACAGGTTGCGCATGGTCACAGACCTATAACTGGCATAGTTGACCCGCAATTCATAGTTTGTGGCCGGTGCCAGGTTTCTTATCTTATACTTTCCATCTTCGTCAGTTACTTCTCCACCCTGTGCCCTACCTTCCCGAAAAACCTGTACCACTGCCCCGAGGATGGGTTCCTTGTACTCATCGAAGACGGTGCCGGCAATAGCACCAGACGAATCTGGATTTGTACCTCTCTGCGGCGCGTGATTGCTTCGAATAACAGAGCGCGGTTGTGGAGAAGCTGCGTTAGTTTGAGGGGGCGGGGCTGGCGTGGTAACAACTGACTTCGGCTTCAGAGGTTTTCTTTCTGCGAAGTACCATTCTTTGAGTTCTTTCATGTGCCGGGAAGCGTTGTCTTTAGCTTGCTTTTGTTGTTCATGAATACGCCCATTTCTGAGTTTTAGAAAGCCTGCGTATTCTTTTTGTAGTTCGGCGGGAGGTTCTATGTTGTAGGTGATGTAGTCCTGAACCGATTCCAACACAATGAGCGATGTGTTGCGTGTGGCAATACCGTAACGCTTCCCGAGTTTTCCAATCTCTTCTTTATTCTCTTCAAAGCGCACATTCAGTTCGCTGATCTTTTTCTGTGCCCAAACACGTGAAACATCCAACGCCTCCGCCATTTGTTTGTCGTAGTCGAGAATGATGGTCTTCTCCCTTATCGGCTTATTACCATAGCCGAACAATAGGACAATGGTGTCGTAGGGTTTTGCAGCGATGCCTGCCAGCGAAAAGCCATTGCTTATTATTACCGGCATGGATGGATAATGCTCTTTCAAACCTTCGTTTGCTTTGATGCCGAGAAAGCGTAGTGGTGACTGCTGCAACAACTGTATTGCGTCGTCCACAGTTTTACCACTCAAATTGATCAGGCTGCCGCCGGTTTTTTGGGTAATGAACTGCAATTGCGGGAAATCAGTTTTGACGGAAGAAGTGATGCAATGTACCGGCTTCTTACCCAGCCGCAGTTGATCGCTAAGAAAGGTGTTATGTCCATCGCTGAACAACAAAATTTCGTCTCCCGGCAGTTGAGCAAAGTTGATAGAAGACAGATTAGTAGCGCCATCGAAAGCTAATTTGGTCAGGTGCTTTCTCAGTGCGTTGGAGTTGCCGCCGGTCACCAGAAATTGCTGTTGGGAAACGATGCTGTTGCTGAAGCAGACAAGATTTATTTGAGCATCACCAATCAGCGAGATATAGTCGTCGAGCAACTGGAGTTCCTTGTCGCGATTCCGGTCCGTGCTGCTGAGCGATACATCCCACACTATGGAAAGTTGATGGGGTAACGGGCGTATTGCCGGCGCGAGCTCCATGAAGCTGTTGACAAGATAGTAGTATTGCGTTCCCTTCTTTTGCATCAGCACCTCGGTGCTGTTTGGTTGTTTTGGGAGATTAATGGCCAGGGGATGGTCAGGGGTGTAGTTGCGTAATCGTTTGCTGATGCGGTATTCTGCTGCTACTTTAGTAAACTGCAAAGCGCCGTTCATATCTTCTTCGAGCAGAGGGGCAGTCTGGCTTTGCAAAACCCTGAGCTCAATATTGAACGCTTCAATTTGCTTGTCTATACCGAGCGGTAACCGGTACTGCAGCGATCCATCTTTGCTGAAGGCTAATTGCTCTTCATAGCCTATAAGGATTGTGCGGGTTGCTCCAGGATTGAATGGATAGATGCGCGTACGGAAGCTGTTTCCCTCCAGCTTTTCAAGCAGCCCGGGGTCCACACGTCGTCGTTCAATGGATTCGAAGACGACGGCTCCCCGGCTTTTCTCTACCGGTACCGCTTCACGCAGACGACCATTGATGTCGAGTGCATACCGCGATACGTCAATACCTTCTCCGAGCGGGAAGGTAAGCTCGCCCTCCAATACCCGGTTGCTGTGGTTTTTAAAGATCATCGTCCAGGTGGTAACTGCCAGTGTGCCGTTGATGGTAACCTGAATGTCGAGTTGCTGAAGGGAAACATCCGGCGATTCATCACCACCAACTTTAAGTGAGGGACGTTGTGCCAATAAACCCTGGGCTGCGAGGAGGAGTACTGCGACACAGCCCCAAAATTGTAAGGGGCGTTTCATATCAATTCGTTTTAGCGTGAGTAAATAAAGAACTGATACTAAGGTAATCAGCGCTGCAGCCGTATGGGTTTGAGAATTGTCATAAGGATTTTGAAAACCCTTGTTTTTACACTCAGATTACAGGGTAATGTCGGCAACGGGAAGATCCTTATAATAAAATCCCCGACGGAAAATCCATCGGGGACATAGCAGTTAATGTCTTTGCTTTTACACCACCACATTTATCATTTTGCCCTTTACAAAAATCACTTTTTTGGGCGCTTTTCCTTCCAGCCATTTCAGGATTGTTGCATCGGCCAGCACCTGCTTTTCGATTTCTTCCTGCGCCATATCGAGAGAAAATTCCATTTCCACACGGGGTTTCCCATTCACAGCAACGGGATATTTTTTACTGGTTTCTGTGAGGTACTTTTCTTCGGCAGTCGGAAAGCTTGCATCCATTACGCTGGTAGCATTTCCGAAGCGGTGCCAGAGCTCCTCGGCAAGATGCGGGGCAAAAGGGGCAATGAGAATGACAAGTGGTTCGAGGATAGCACGCTTATGACAATTGAGTGCAGCCAGTTCATTGCAGCATATCATAAACTGACTCACCGAGGTGTTGAGTGTAAATCGCTCTATGTCTTCGGCTACTTTCTTGTTCGTTTTGTGCAGCACCCGCAATTCGGCTTCTGTAGCGGGCTCGTCGGTTACACACCAGCCGCGCTGCTCATCCACATACAAACGCCAACACTTTTTTAGAAAGCGGTGTACACCTTCGATGCCTTTGGTATCCCAGGGCTTGCTCACGTCAATAGGGCCCAGAAACATCTCGTACATGCGGAAGGTATCGGCTCCGTATTGCGCTACAATATCGTCGGGATTAACGACATTGTACTTGCTTTTACTCATCTTCTCTACGGCCGTGCCGCAGATGTACTTTCCGTCCTCGAGAATGAACTCCGCATCAGCAAATTCAGGACGCCATTTACGAAACGCTTCCGTGTCCAGCTCTACACCATCTACCAGTTTTACATCCACATGCAGTTCGTCGGTCGCCATTTTGTCCTTCAGCCCGTAGGATACAAACTCGTTGGTGCCATGCAGACGATAAACAAATCGGGAATTGCCCTGAATCATACCCTGATTGACGAGTTTTTTAAAAGGCTCGTCGAAGGAAATATGTCCCAGGTCAAAAAGCGCCTTGGTCCACATGCGGCTGTACAACAGATGACCGACAGCGTGCTCTGTCCCACCGATATATAAGTCCACCTCTCGCCAATAGTCTGTGGCCCGTTTTGAAGCAAACTCGCCATCATTGTGCGGATCCATATAGCGCAAAAAATACCAGGACGACCCTGCATATCCGGGCATCGTACTCGTTTCTCTTCTACCTGCAGCGGTGTTTACCCATTCTGCAATATTTGCCAGCGGCCCCTCCCCGGTGAGTGAAGGCATATATGTTTTTACCGCAGGAAGCTCTACCGGCAGCTCGCGCAGATCATCGCTGGCTTCGAGTGCCTTCTCATCAACCGCGTACGGTATGTCGTTGACATAAATAATCGGAAAAGGTTCTCCCCAGTACCGTTGCCGGCTAAAACCTGCGTCGCGGAGTTTGTAGTTTACCTTGGGCTTGCCCGCATCTGCATCCACCACGGCACGGATAGCAATCTCCGAGGCCTTTTTTATTTCTATACCGGTAAGAAAACCACTGTTGTCCAGCTTCCCTTCTTTTGCACTATAAGCTTCAGAACCATCATAGAGATTTCCGAAGATATTGGTGATCGGGATGTCGAAATGCTTCGCAAAGGCATGGTCGCGGCTGTCGCCGGCAGGAACGGCCATAATAGCGCCTGTACCATAGCCCGCCAGCACATACTCGGATATCCATACCGGCACATTTCTGTGAGAGATAGGATTGATGGCGTAGGCTCCTGTAAAGACGCCAGTGATTTGCCGGACATCGCTCATCCGCTCGCGTTCGGACCGGCTTTGCACATACTTTTTGTAAGCATCCACTTCGGGGCGCTGATCGTCGGTGGTGATCATATCTACCAGCTCATGTTCCGGCGCCAGCACCATAAAATCTACTCCGAATATCGTGTCCGGACGCGTAGTAAACACCGTGATAAACTTGCCGTAAATATCCTGAATGTCGAAGCGCACCTCCGCTCCGGAACTTTTACCGATCCAATTGCGCTGCATCTCTTTCATCGCTTCGCTCCAGTCCAGCTTTTCAAGGCCTTCCAGCAGCCGGTCGGCATACTCGGTGATCCGCAAAAACCATTGCCGCATGCGCCTGCGCTCCACAGGAAAACCTCCTCGCTCCGAGACACCATTTACTACCTCATCATTAGCCAGCACAGTGCCCAGATCTTCGCACCACCACACATCGGCAAAACCAAGATAGGCCAACCGGTAATGCATCAGTACATCCCGTTTTTCTTTTTCGGTCATCCCCTTCCATGCCCGGGCATCAAAGCACAACCCATCGTCGGCAGGACACGGTGTGAGATTATTACCTTCTTTTTCGAAAGTGGCGATCAGATCCTTTATAGGCCGTGCCTTTTGCTGCTTACGGTCGTACCAGCTATGAAACAACTGAAGAAATATCCACTGAGTCCATTTGTAATACCCGGGATCGCTCGTACGCACTTCGCGTTCCCAGTCGTAACAGAAACCAATGTTATCAAGCTGTTCGCGATAGCGATGGATGTTGGTTTGTGTCGTAGTGGCAGGATGTTGCCCGGTCTCAATAGCATACTGTTCGGCAGGCAGCCCGAAGGCATCAAAGCCCATAGGATGAAGAACGTTGTAGCCTTTTAACCGCTTGTACCTTGCAAAAATATCGGAGGCGATGTAGCCCAGCGGATGGCCAACGTGCAGACCCGCCCCACTCGGATAGGGGAACATATCCAGCACATAATACTTAGGTTTGTTGCTGTTATTCGGTATCTGGTAGGTCTTCTGCTCCGCCCAGTACTTCTTCCATTTCTGTTCGATGTCGCGAAAAGCGTATTCCATATAAAAACTCCCGCCTGCTTTGCGGGAGCGCAAAAATACAAAAGGCGTTGCGGGAAAATCCTATAAAAATACTGCCAGCCACCGGGCCTATTTTGCCGTCTCGCAGGAACTTTCTTTAAAATAATAATTGAGCTGCTCCGCCTCCACCCGGTAGTCGAAGTCTATGCGACAAAACCGGTTCATATATTCTGGTGCAGAAAGGGTTAATTTTTTCGCATTCCAGGTAGCGCGTGTGGGAAAAATGTACACAAAGTTGACATTGGAGCGGGCAAAAAACTGACGCATATCGAGCAAGGTCAGCTTATGCTTTTTTGAAGGAAAATATTGGGCTAGTGCAGCCGCGCTATCCGGAGAGATAAATACAAAGCGATAGCCGGAAAGGGTATCCGGCAGCCCGCGGGTATAGTCCTGCGCTTTCAAAAAAAATATTTTTTCATTGCCCACCGTCGTGGCATCTTCGGGATGCAGCTTCGCATACTCGCGCATGGCCGTTTCATAAACTCCTGATTTATCCAGCTTGGTTGGTTGTGCACTTGTAGTAAACGGAAGGAGCAGTAAAAGAATCAGATACTTCATACGCAGGGGGATTAATGCGGACCAAGTTAAAACTAATTTGGCAGCACGGGCTTTATCTTTATCACATGCTTAGTTACTGGGAAAAAGAAAGCTTTACGAATTACGACTTTGTAGTGGCCGGTGCAGGCATCGTAGGCCTCAGTACGGCGATCGAGCTCAGGGAACGCTATCCGGAACGTTCGGTGTTGGTGGTGGAACGGGGCGTGTTACCCACCGGCGCGAGCACACGCAACGCAGGATTTGCCTGTATGGGTAGCGTCACAGAGCTGCTCGACGACCTTACCCGTGGCAGCGAAGATGAGGTAATGACCTTATTCGAACGTCGTAAAAAAGGACTCTCTCTGCTGCGCGAACGATTGGGGGACAACGCCATTGGCTATGCTGCCGATGGAAGCTATGAACTAATAAGTCCTGAGGAACCAGATGCATTGGATAAAATTGACTACCTCAACCGTTTGCTTGCACCTGTAACCGGCAAGCCAGCATTTGCTCTCGCCAATGAAAAAATAAAAGAATTTGGTTTTGAAGGCACCCGCGTAAACGCCATGATTCAAAACTGCTGTGAAGGATCGCTGCATACGGGAAAAATGATGCGGGCTTTATGGCAAAAAGCCAGTGCACTCGGCGTGCTCCTGTTTACCGGTGTGTCGCTCCGAAGTTTTGAAGAACAGAATGACGGAGTATTGCTTCGGCTGCCACAACCTTGTCGGGATGAAGACCTCTTAATGCGCGCAAAGACATTGTTGATCTGCACCAATGCTTTTGCAAAAGAGCTCTTGCCCCAACAGGATATCTTACCCGGAAGAGGGCAGGTGCTCATCACCAAGCCTGTTTCCCACCTCCGCTTTAAGGGCATTTTTCATTTCGATAAAGGCTATTATTATTTCAGAGAGTTGGATGGAAGGGTGCTGGTAGGAGGCGGACGAAACCTCGACTTTGCCGGAGAAACAACAACTAAACTGGAACTGAATGATCAGATACAGCATATGCTTGAAGAGCACTTGCGCGAAATGATCTTACCCCATACAAAATTTGAAATTGATCAACGCTGGTCGGGGATCATGGCATTTGGACAAAGCAAAAAACCCATCGTAAAAGCTTTTTCGAATCGTGTATTCGGCGCCTTTCGCATGGGCAGCATGGGTGTGGCTTTGGGCAGCCTGGTGGCAAAGGAGGTTGTCACATTGGCGGCGAGCTCGGGTGATTAGCGAGAGGGAAGTACAGAAGGAGACATTCTGAAAATAAAGCGCATCCCGAGACAAATGTTCAGCTTTGTTTTATCGCCGGGATACTTTAGCAAAAGGGATCCCGGACCAACATCACCCACAACTACTGCTTCTGTAAGCCCTACCGGCTCGTTATAAAAAACGGTGGTGACATACCGAGCACCGACACCACCAAAAAACTCTACTCCCATCCGTTTCTTCCGTAAAAACTGTACACCTGCAAGAAGATTCAAACAAACAGCATTTTGTTTAACATCAATATTGTAGGAGCGTGGGTCATCCGGGTAAAATCCGCCATGTCCATCCGGCGTGAAGGTGCTGGCATAGTCGCGGAGTTCCTGATAGTCCACTGCAGAACAATGAAGTTCTGGTCCGAAGAAAAGTTTACGAAAATAATATCTTGGATTAATCTTAAACCTGAAGCCATGAATATCAGAATATGACAATGCAGCTTCCGGAAAAAGAGGTGTAATATAACCGAGCTCAAGATGTAACGATTTATTGGAACTGAAAAAATATTCTCCACCAACCTGTATTGAAGAATAGCCCAAAAGTGTAAGCGGATTCCATTTCAGCATCCATAAGTCTCTCCGGTCTAGGTCGGGCCTTTGGGCAATAGCCACTGCGGGAAAAAGTAGCAGAAATAAGGCAAGGTATCTCATCTGCATTGATTTAGATATTGGGAGGAAACCAATGTACTATATTTTCCATTTTCCTGCAAAGATTTCTCTATTGCTTGTGCGTACCTTGCAGCCTGTTTGAAATAAGTTGTTTCCATGCATTTGCAAGAAGTAAAAACGCCTGCCGACATTCGCGCCTTTCTCGATATGCCGGAGGAAATTTATAAAGATGACCCAAACTGGATTCGTCCACTCGACAAGGATATTGAAGAAGTATTTGACCCCGCGAAAAATAAATTTTTCAAGCAAGGTGAGTGCTGCAGATGGCTGTTGAAAAATGAAGGGAACGACATCATTGGACGAATTGCCGCCTTTACCAACAAGAAATACAAAAACGAACAACCCACGGGTGGAATTGGATTTTTTGAGTGCATTAATGATACAGCAGCTGCTACCTTCATGTTAGACCATTGCAGGAATTGGCTGCTGGAAAAGGGAATGGAGGCGATGGATGGACCCATCAATTTTGGAGAGCGCGACAGATGGTGGGGCTTGCAGGTAGATGGATTTCAGGAGCCGCTTTATTGTATGAACTACAATCCACCCTATTATCAACAGCTTTTTGAAGCCTATGGATTTCAACCTTACTTCTATCAACTGTGTTTTGCCCTGAAGGTTAAGGACCGAGTGCAGGAAAAGTTCTATGTACGGCACGCCGAGCTGGCACAAGACAAGAACTACCGCGCCGTAACCATGAAAAAATCGGAGCTCGACAAGTTTGCCCAAGACTTTACCTATGTCTATAACAAAGCCTGGGCGGGGCATGGCGGCGGCAAAGAAATTGACGAGCGCACGGTGAAGAAAATGTTTCAAAAAATGAAGCCTGTGATGGATGAACACATCAGTTGGTTTACCTATTATAAAGACGAACCGATTGCTATGTGGATCAACCTGCCCGACCTGAATCAGTATTTCAAATTCATGAACGGTAAGTTTGGATTGCTGCAGAAGCTTTATTTTTTGTGGCTGCAAAAATTCGGTACCTGCAACCGCTTTGTAGGTTTGGTGTTTGGGATCATTCCTGAGTTTCAGGGAAAGGGAGTGGATGCCTTCATGATCATGGAAGCAGCCAAGGTGATACAGCCACGCCATAAGTACGAAGACTATGAAATGATGTGGATCGGAGATTTCAACCCCAAGATGGTGAACATTGCACAAAGCCTGGGTACCCATTGCAGTCGGAAGCTCGCTACCTACCGGTATTTGTTCGATAGAGAAAAGGAATTTAAGAGACATCCCATGTTGGGATAGCGGACAGCGACCCGGTCGCATTCCCGCATCTTTTCCATTGCTTTTGAACATTCAAAAAGCGGGGTCAAGAAACTAATGACCAGATTGCCTCCGCCCCTTTGGAGCTGTCGTTTCGAGCAGAACACAGTGGAGCGAAGAGTCTCAATACCCGCGACTGGGCAAGCGGTATCTACATCATAGCCGTGCAGCGTGCCAACGAAAAATGCTCTACCCAAACCTTTACCGTAGCACATTGACAAAAAACCATTGCCCATATTGACACCTTGTAATAGATTCGCAGCATGTCTTTGAGCATTTTGATAGAGACTTTTAAATAGCCAGATGTTCCGCCGCATCCTCGCCATAATGATATTTTTTGTCCTGTTTGCGGGCAGTGCGGGCTTTTATCTTGTTTTCAAGGTTGAGCAGCATCTTGCCAAAGAGCATATGGAGCTATGGATAAAGGAGCATGCAGACCTGTCATCGCTCACAAAAATTGCCGTGGCAAAAGAAAGGGTTACGCATTTGCAATGGGAAGAACAAGACAAAGAACTATGGCACAAGGGCATGCTCATGGATATTGTGCAGACGCACATCGAAGGTGATTCTGTCTTTTTTTATGGCATAGAAGATAAACGCGAGACGGAAGTTTTTAACAAGTTGAGCCATCTGCAGCAAACTTCCGACGGTAAAAAAACCGGCGATGCTGCCCGCCGACTGCTTCATTTATTCTTTTCCTTGTATGCTGTGCCTTCACGAGCCATCACCTGGCAGGCACCACAGTTTGCATCTGGAGCCTATTTCACAAAAGTGTTCAACCGGCATCTGCATCCTTATATCTTGGGTTCCACTCCACCGCCCTGGATGTAGCCAGTTTATTTTTTCAGTCAACATTTTTACTAAAAATCTTGTGTGTCGCTGTTTTCTACGGATATCAGTCCGTCAGTTCATAGCGCTAACCCACTATGCGGTAATTGACTTTACTGCCCTTTACTTAAATAAACAATCATGCAAAAAATATCACTCTTGCTCAGCGCAGCCTCTCTTGCGGCTGTTTCTGTCTGTGCCCAAACATCACTAAGTCTCGACGAAGTACAGGTAAAAGACACCCTCCAAAGAGGAAATGCAACCCTTTATCAGCCAGCATCTATCTCAAAGCTCAATACAAAAGAACTGAAACGCAGTACGGGTCTCTTTCTCGACGACGCCATCAATACCAATGTGCCCGGGGTGTTTATGCAGCGCCGCACGGTTTCCGGCGGACAAAGTTTCAATATCCGCGGTTATGGCAATGGCACGCGCGGAACCAATGGCATCAACAGCAATTTCGACGGACAAGGCTATAAAGTTTATCTCAACAATATTCCCATCACCGATGCAGAAGGAATTACGGTTATGGATGATATAGATTTCAACTCCATTGGCGAGGTAGAAATTGTAAAGGGTCCGTCGGGAACCTTGTACGGAATGGCAATAGCAGGTGCAGTGAATCTCAAAACCATTAAGCCTGCGCCAGGCAAAACTTCCGTGTCGCAACAGGTGCTTGTGGGCAGCTATGGTTTGCAGCGCTATACAACAACAGTACAAACTGCCGGCGAGCGCTCTTCGCTGTTGGTCAACTATGGCAAGCAATTGTACGATGGATTTATGGTACATACTGCTTCGCACAAAGACTTTGTAAATGTCTATGGCGAATTTCATCCCAGCGCGAAGCAGACCTTTGGTGCTTATGTGGGCTACAGCAATAGCTACGACGAACGAAACGGAGAACTCGATACAGTGCAATACATGAATAAAGACTACAGCGGTAATCCTGCTTATATCAAAAACAACGCACACTCTAATGTTATCAGCTTTCGTGCTGGCTTGACTCATACTTATCGTTTCGCAGAATTTCTATCGAATACCACTTCGGTGTTTGGTACGGGCATCAGCAATAATTCGAGCTCTGCCGGCGGCTGGACGGACAAAACACCACTGAACTACGGTTTGCGTTCTACCTTCGATATGAGTTTTAAGCTGGGCAAAAACTGTCGTTTGTCGGGCGTGACAGGCATTGAAGCGCAGCGGCAAAATGCACAAACCATTGGCTACGGAATGGTCGCCGACAGTTTCAACCTGAGCGGCTACAATATTATTGGCGGCATACGCAGCAATCAATACACTGTGTCTTCTACCTGGTCGGCATTTACAGAATGGACGCTGGCACTGCCTTATCAGATTTTCTTTACGGCAGGTTTAGGCTATTCGAAAATGAATATCGAACTCAACGACCGCTTATATGCAGCGAGCAACAACAATCCGTCTAATCCCAAAGGCACGCAGAATCCCACTCAGTACAGCGCCAGTTACGACGATATGCTGTCGCCACGAATAGCACTCAACAAAGTGTTCAATAAAAAGGTTTCTGTGTATGCTTCTTATAGTCAGGCGTATAAGGCACCGGTAAGTTCCTATTTCTATATTCCACTCACCGGACAACTAAACACGAACCTCAAACCAGAAAAAGGTACACAGATCGAACTCGGCACGAAGGGTAGTTTGCTTCGCGATCGTTTGCACTATGAACTCGCGGTGTTCAGCGCAATGTTTACGGATAAAATGACCGTGGTAGCTGTGCCCAATGCAGCCAATACAGCCACGTCTTATACTTATGTAGTAAATGGCGGCACAGTGGACAATAAAGGACTTGAGGCTATGATAAAATACAATGCCTATCAATCGGAAGGATTTTTGAGCGATCTCACGCCCTTTGTGAATTTCACTTATTCTAATTTCAAGTATAAAGACTTCGTTTTCCAGCAACTGGCAACAGATAAAAAATCGGCTGTCAGCAAAGATTTCAGCGATAAGAAAGTTGCCGGGGTGCCGCCGCTGGTCTTCAATGCCGGCGTGGATGCAGGTACCAAAATCGGTTTGTATGGCAATATCACTTATTCCTACCGCGACGCCATGTATTTTACCTCCGACAATGTAGAAAGCGCAAAGACCAAGTCCTATAGCTTGCTCAATGCAAAGCTGGGTTACAGAGTGTCGTTCCTCACGCGCTTCGATGCAGACATTTACGCCGGAGCAGTGAACATCACCGGCACGCAATACTATCAGGCAGTGTTTCTCAATCAGATTCCCGATGCCTACCTTCCGGCGCCCTACGAAATCAATTATTTTGGCGGATTCACGCTGAAATACAATATCAAATAATCATTCTGGCGGTGGCAACACCGCCTTTTTCTTTAATTCTATGAAACGACTAACCATCTTTTTTTCACTGGTAATGCTTTGCTCCTGTGGTCAGTTGGACAATCAGGAAAAAAATTAAGAGGGCGAACGAATTGTCTGCATAGCCAGGCAATTCTTTGAGCTCCGTAGGAGCGACATCTTATTAAACAAGATAAAAACCAGGCAATTGAGCTCCGTAGGAGCGACATCCTATTAGACAAGAAAAATACCGGGTAATTGAGCTCCGTAGGAGCGACATCTTATTAAACAAGATTAAAACCAGGCAATTGAGCTCCGTAGGAGCGACATGGTAATAGACAAGATCAAAGCCGGGCAGTTGAGCTCCGTAGGAGCGACATGGTAATAGACAAGATAAAAGCCAGGCAATTGAGCTCCGTAGGAGCGACATGGTAATAGACGGCGACATAGTGGTTCGCGCCGTTGATTTTGTTTCGGAGAAGCGGTATCTTAGTGGTTGTATTTCAATTGCCTGTAACTAAAACCGACACCCCCATGGCAAACACATATTCTCAAATATTCTTGCAGGTCGTTTTCGCAGTTAAAGGACGGCAAAATTTAATTCAACCTCATTGGCGCGATCAGCTATACAAATATATCTGCGGAATAGTGAAAGGCAAAGGTCAGAAGGTTTATGCCATCGGCGGAACCTCAGACCATATTCACCTGCTTCTAAGCATAAAGCCCGGCATTGCAATCTCGGAGATCGTCAGAGATATTAAAGCGAATTCATCAAAATGGATCAATGATACCGGGCTTTTGTCGGGCAAATTCCAATGGCAGGAAGGTTTCGGTGTTTTTTCCTATGGGCAATCACAAATAGATGGGGTAATAAAATACATAAACAATCAGGAGCAACATCATACCACTCGAACGTTTAAGCAAGAGTACACTGAGCTGCTTGAGCGTTTCAATGTTGATTATGATGAGAAATATCTTTTTGATTGGAACGACTAATCAGGGTGCAGCTATAATGAATTGCCATTAGGATGTCGCCCCTCCGGGGCTCAACGGCTCCTTATCTATTTCTCTATTAGGATGTCGCCCCTACGGGGCTCAACGGTACCTTGCTATATTGCTATTAGGATGTCGCCCCTACGGGGCTCAACGGCTCCTTATCTATTTCTCTATTAGGATGTCGCCCCTACGGGGCTCAACGGTACCTTGCTTTATTGCTATTAGGATGTCGCCCCTACGGGGCTCAACGCTCAATTTGCCAGCCTTATTTCTATTCTATAGTTTTGCCGCACAATTTTTCAGCTTCATGGATTTGCAAGAGTTAAAAAATATTGCGTCGCAGGTGCGAAGGGATATCGTACGGATGGTACATGCCTGTCAGAGCGGTCATCCCGGTGGTTCGCTGGGCTGCACCGATTTTATGGTCGCTTTGTATTTCCAGATAATGAAGCACAACCCCCAGCCCTTTTCTATAGATGGAAAAGGCGAGGACATTTTCTTTTTGTCCAACGGTCATATTTCGCCGGTATTTTATAGCGTTTTGGCTCGCTCCGGTTATTTTCCTTTAAAAGAACTGGCTACATTCCGGAATATCAATTCGCGATTGCAGGGTCATCCTACCACCCACGAAGGTCTGCCCGGCGTGCGGATAGCCAGCGGTTCTTTGGGACAAGGGCTCAGCGTAGCCTGCGGTGCTGCCCTGACTAAAAAAATGAATGGGGACGATCGCATCGTCTATTCGCTGCATGGCGATGGCGAGTTGCAGGAAGGACAGAACTGGGAAGCCATCATGTTTGCTGCACACCACAAAATTGACAACCTCATTGCTACGGTAGATGTAAATGGTCAGCAAATAGACGGAGCTACGCGTAATGTGATGAACATTGAACCGCTGAAGGAAAAGTTTCTTGCCTTTGGTTGGGACGTACTCGAAATGGATGGCAACAACATGGAAGAGGTGGTGAACACGCTTCAAAATGCAAAAGATAAGCATTGTGGCAAAGGCAAACCGGTATGCGTCCTGATGCGCACAGTGATGGGCAAGGGCGTTGACTTTATGGAAGGCACACACGAATGGCATGGCATTGCCCCGAGCGACAAACAACTTGCACTCGCACAGGAACAGCTTCAGGAAACGCTTGGTGATTATTAGTGAGAAATATAAAAGATGAGAAGCCCTGGCTATTCGCCGGGGTTTTTCTTTTTGGCGAAGCCCGCTCTTTTGTATTTTCACCCCATCATGAGGTTTATATTATTGGTGCTGATTGCGTGCCTGGCAACGGGCAGCGAGGCACAGGAGCTTAAAGAATACCGCAGCAGCAACAATCCATACTACTGGAAAAACAGAAAGCCCGATGCTGATTACTGGCAGCAGGATATCTATTATCGCATCAACGCATCTATTGATGAAGAAACTCATGTTATTCATGCTGATGAAAAACTGGTGTACTGGAATAACTCACCCGATACGCTGAACTTTATTTATTTCCATCTGTACCAAAATGCCTTCGTAAAGGGTTCGTATTTGCACGACCTCGAAAAAGAACTAAAATCGAAAGCTGCGCTGGGTGCTTATGAAGCAGCGGAACTGGGCACCGTGGTGGACAACATCACCGTTAATGGCGTCGCCGCAAAAACAGAGCTCGACAATACCCTGCTGAAGGTCTATCTAAACAAACCACTGCCACCCAACACTTCGATAGAACTCCATATGGATTTCTCTACCTATTTCGACAACGGTAGTACGCGCCGCCGCATGAAAATGTACGATGCCTGGGGTTTCATGCACTACAACGGTGTACAATGGTTTCCTAAAGTTTGTGTCTATGATCGCAAATTTGGCTGGGATACTTATCAGCATCTCAACAAAGAGTTTTATGGCGACTTTGGCGTTTATGATGTGTCGCTGAATATGCCTTCAAACTATGTGGTGGAAGCAACGGGTATGTTGCAAAATCGCAAAGAAGTGTTACCGGATGCACTGAGAGAGAAGCTTGACGTAAAAAACTTTCGGAGTAAAAAATGGAATGAGACACCGTCCATTATTACCCCTTATGTTAAAGGCGAGCGTAAAATCTGGCGTTTTCATGCGGAGAATGTGCATGATTTTGCCTTTACCGCCGATCCTTCTTACCGTATCTCTACAGCTTACTGGAATGGCATAGAATGCGTGGGCATTGTGCAGGAACCGCATGCTGCAGGTTGGCAAAACAGTGGCGCATTGGTGGCAAAAATCGTAGAGACTTTCTCAAAGGAGATCGGCATGTTTGGCTATCCTAAAATGGTGGCAGCCGATGCCGCTGATGGGATGGAATATCCCATGCTTACGCTCGATGGCGGCGCAGAGCCGGGCTATCGGGGTTTGCTTTTTCATGAGATAGGACACAACTGGTTTTACGGAATGGTGGGCAGCAACGAAACTTACCGAGCCGCGCTCGACGAGGGCTTCACGCAGTTTATCACAGCCTGGGGGCTCAACAAAGTGGATGGCAAATATATCATCGAAGGCAAGCCGCGATCTAAATACAAAAGGCGTTTTTACCAACCCACGCAGTCAAAGGATGCGCGGGTGTTCAATGCCTATATCTACACCGCGCTCAATGGCGAGTCGAAACCGCTGAATACACATTCCAACGACTTCAACGATGCGCTGGGACATGAAGGCGGATATGGCTTGGTGTATTACAAAACGGCAACGATGCTGTACAATTTGCAGTATGTGCTCGGCGATTCTCTTTTTCAGGCGGCATTCCAACATTATTTCGACCAATGGAAATTTGCGCATCCATACTTCGAGGATTTCCGGAACTCGATCATTCACTTTACCCATGTAGATCTCAATTGGTTTTTTGATGAATGGCTGGAGACAACTAAGACAATTGACTACAGCATAGAAAACGTAAAACACATACGCGGTACCGATAGCTTTAAGATCAGCCTGAAGCGAAGCGGGCAAATGCAAATGCCGATAGATTTTACGGTCACGCAAAAAGATGGCAGCACCCAAAGCTATCATGTGCCCAATACCTGGTTTACAAAGGCGACCGAAGCAACCGTTCTCCCGAAATGGTATGGATGGAGTAAAATACGACCAACTTATTCCGCCACTGTTGCTGCTCCTGCCGGTATCAAAAAGGTTCAGATAGATACTACGGATCGTCTGGCGGATATTTACCCGCTGAATAATAGTTTTCAAAAAGGCATTTTTCACCGTGCCCCTGCTTTTCAGGTTCGGGTGGATGGCGGCGTACAGCCTATTACCGATCGTAGGCACTACCGGCTGTTTGTGCGCCCCGACCTTTGGTGGAATGCCGTGGACGGAGTGAAAATTGGAGCGCATGCAGAAGGAAATTATCTCAATACCATGCACCGGTTCGACGCGTCCGTGTGGTGGAACAGCCATGCGTTGCAAGGCGATGATTACCTGAGTTATCAAAGTGAAGGATGGTATCAGCGTTACTTACCCTTCAACTTCAGCATCAACTACGTTTCGCCCGTGTCCATTCAGCATCCGGACCATGAAGAAGAGCTTCATGTGCGTTTGCTCGACGGACTTGTATATGGCAGACTGGGGCACAACTGGAAACCGAACGATCAGATTTCGGCTTCCTTTTATTATCAGACCATGTGGCGTCCTATCAACTACGATCTCGACTATCTGCTCTACAAAAATGAGTGGAGCAGCAATAAGCGCCGCCCCAATAATTCGCTCAACCTGGTGTTATCCCGCAGCTACAAAGGATTTAACAGTTATGGAAAAGCTACACTGACCATACGGGCTCCCTTGCTCACCGGCAATGAAGCCGACGCTTTCAACTACAGCTATATTCAGCTCAATCAACTCCACACCATTTACTTCGGAAAATTCGAACTCCGCAGCCGTCTGTTTGCAAGAATCGGTATGGGAACCAATATTCCGTACGAGAGTGCCCTGTGGCTTGCGGGCGCAAATCCTGAAGAGCAGATGGACAATAAATACAGCCGGAGCGTAGGATTTGTTCCTACCGACTGGAGCGGCTTTTCGCGCTATGAAACCAACCATTTCCAAATGGGCGGTGGACTGAATCTACGTGGCTATGCAGGCTATTTTGTTGCGGATGAAAGAAATGGCGAGATACTGGTAGGCTATAAAGGCAGAAGTGGTGCAGCCCTCAATTTCGAGCTCGATTTTGATCGCTACATCCGCTTGCAGCCTTCCTTCACCCGCAACTGGCTTCATGTGGATGCCTATGGTTTTGCAGATGGCGGATTGATTGAACTGAGCCGGATTTCCAACATCAACCAATATTATCTAACCACGCCAACGGATATGTGGAGCGACTTCCGGGTGGATGCAGGTTTAGGTCTGGCATTTACTATCAAAAAATTTGGACCTTTCGACAAAGCAGAGCCGCTGACTTTACGATTCGATATGCCGTTCTTCATCAATCGTCCACCTTATGCCGATCCTCAGTACTGGGGCTTCCGGTATGTGGTGGGCATCAACCGGACTTTTTAGCCTCAGGAAACTATGCAGCACTTTCTATCCTTCAAAAACCAAAGTACCCTTCCGGGAGTGCTGTTACTGCTTGCGTCACTGTTCATCGGAATTTTAGTCTATCAGGATTTTGGTATCAGTTGGGACGAGAATGTGCAGCGCGATATGGGATTGGTAAGTCGCAGCTATATTTTTTCCGGCGACACTACGCTGAACCATTATGTGGAACGCGATCACGGAGTGGCTTTTGAAGTGCCGCTGGTCATGCTTGAAGGTGCTACAGGCATAACAGATGGGCGGGATGTCTATTTGCTTCGTCATATCGTTACGCATATCGTATTCTTGCTTGGTGCCTTTGCCGGGTATGTGCTGGCGCTACGGATATTTAAAAAACAGTGGGTCGCCGTGCTGGCATTTCTGATGCTCGCCTTTCATCCACGGCTCTACGCACACTCCTTTTTTAATTCAAAGGATATCCCCTTGATGGTTACGTTCACGCTGGCTTTTCTCACGGCGCAAAGGGTGTTTGCCCGGCGCAGCTCACGCAAGGCAGTGATCTATCTCGGGCTGGCTGTTGGTCTTGCTTTGAGTACACGAATTGTTGCACTGGTACTGGTGTTGCCCCTGATTTTTTTCTTTCTAATTGATGTGTTTGCATCTTTTGGAAAAAAGAACGAGGTAGTACTGCATGCGCAGCGATTACTCATTTTCCTCGTCACCACCGCCGTCACGATGTATCTCACCTGGCCTGCACTCTGGCAACATCCTTTTGCGAGTTTTGCAGCCACGTACGAAAGCATGTCTCATTTCCGCTGGTCAGGACATGTATTGCTCATGGGTAAAATGCTTTCTTCGGAACATCTTCCCTACTACTATTTGCCAGTGTGGATCGGTATCACTACCCCTCCGGTCTGGCTTGCCTTCGGAGTAGCCGGTTTGCTATTAGTCATCTATCAATTTTTGCGTAGGCCGCTGGCAGGATGGCACGCGCCGCAGAACCGGAATATATTGCTGTATGCTTTCTGTGCTGTTGTGCCAGTTGCCATGGTCATCTTCCTGCATTCAGTAGTGTACGACGACTGGCGTCATGTCTATTTTATCTACCCGGCTATTGTGATGCTTGCCATGTATGCCTTGAACAGGCCTTCCGGCAAATGGTTGTGGTTGGCAACTTCTGCCTTTGTGCTGCAAAACATACTGGTGCTGTATGACTTTGTTAAGCTCCATCCTTTCGAACAAGTCTATTTCAACCGGCTGGTTTCGAAAAAGGAAGAAGCATTGCGCGCCAACTACGAGCTGGACTATTGGGCCGCAGGATACAAGCAGGCTTTGGAATATCTGATTGCCCATGCTCCGGACTATGAAATAAAAATAGCCTGGGGACCGGCACCGCTAACGATGAACCGGGAGATGCTGCAGCAGCAAGATCGCCCGAGGATTGTATTCGTCAACCTCGAAGATGCCGATTATTTCATCACGAACTTCAGGATCCATCCGCAAGATTTCCCTTACAAAACCGTAGTGAAAGATTTCAAGCGCGAAGGCAGCACGATTATCAGAATCTACAAGCTTCGGTAACAGAAAGCCGTAGCAAGTGCCTTCCGTTTTAAAGCGGCTCGCAGATCATGAGGTCCACTTCCTGTGTGTAGGCTTTTTCACGTAGCTCGTTCAGTGCGTTGAAGCCTTCGCTAGCCAGCATGTCCTTAATTGCCTGCGGAGAAGGAAACTCAAAAACGGCTATGGCTTTAATGCCGCCCTGACCCATCACTTGCTCCGTTGTCTTCCAGCGCTGCATGCCGCTGCCGCCAAACTTTGTAAAAATTCCAACAATCTGCGTCAGATACGACTGAAAACTCGGCAGATCGTTCGTGTTAGGAACCGCATTAACGATCAAAAATGTTTTACCTGTGCTCATGGCTTTAAAGCTTTCGTTGTATATCCCGGATCAAATGGTCGTTTTCTTTTCACAACAGGATAGATGCTACAAGTTATTGCCCCGCAACTAATTGTGCAACACCCTGAATCACTGATTTCAATTTGACGCCTTCACCATGGCACTTTAGTATCAAAAAGGCCGCCCCAATTCGGACGGCCTCTGAAAGAAAAAGTGGAATATACTTAGGCGATCAATGCTTAACGATTTTTTGCGTATACACCTCATCTCCGGTAGAACATTGTATCAGATAAATGCCGGCCGGAAGGGAAGCGGCGTCCATTTGAAGCATATTAAAGCCCTTTTGCAAAGAACGGGTTTCGCGAAGCATTACATGGCCCAACAGGTCGGAAATGATAAGTTGGACTTCCCCAGCGCCGGCAGCAAGGAATTGAACCGAAAGCGTATTGCTGAAAGGATTGGGCTGTACACTAAAGTTGCCATTTGAGTTCCGGAATGCTACCATCCTTACCTCGGAATAGCTTGTTCTGCCGTCATAGTCGAGCATCCTGAGACGATAATAAACTACAGAATGACTGAGTGCAATATTTTTATCCGTAAAACTATAATCATTGAAGCTACTGTGCGATCCTTTTGCCATTACGACACCCGCCCGCTCAAAAAGCGATCCGTCAAATGATCTTTCTACTACAAAACTGTTGGTATGCTCTGCGCTCGATGTCTGCCAGGAAAGTAAGGCGTCCTGCTGTTCGGCTGCTGCAGCAAACGAGATCAGTCTGATGGGAAGTGGATTGTTGTTGCCCCCGATTACAAACTGTTGATTGAATTGTGAAGGACTCGTAAAGCTGTACAGGGCCGATGGCGGAGTGATGTTGAGTGCCGTAGCGCTGTTGTAAGTTAATGCCCATCCCGCACCCGACCCGTTGGAACGGTTAAATAGCTTAACATCAGAATTGACGGCTGTAGGTAGCAGCGTGTTGTTGATAAGATCGAAATTAACATCAGCACCGGTAAAAGAAGCACTACCGTAGTGGTAGATCAGCCAGGTACGCGGATGGACTGCCGTGATGCCGCCAGGTGTGGTAGAAGGTTGTGTGCCGGTTGGTGCGCTGTTGAACATGTGAACGTAGTAGTCTTCACTGCCTGTGTAGTTGGCAAAGTTGATACTCAGATTGGCATTGGTGAAGGTTATGGGTCCTGAGCCGGTGACAGGCTGCGTCACAACGACCGGTGTACCGATGGGAATGGTAGAAAAATACCAGACGGGTGAAGCTGTGGTATTGGCTATGTCCATATTGACCAGCGTGCCGTGGTTGCAATTGCCCGATGCATCAGCCGTATAAAAAGTCCCGGCACCTTCGTCAAAGCGCAGATAGCATAAAATGTTGGGGTCGGAGAAAGGAGCAATGCTGGTGTGCATATAAGTCCTTATCTCATTCGCAGTGCGCGCACTGGCCCATATGCGCACTTCCTCCATGCCGCCACTGAAGTACTGTGGGGTAGCTCCACCAGTTTTACCCAAAAAAAGCGCTGTATTGGTAGGCGTCACAAAGCCCGTCTGCACGGCACTTCCGGTGAGTTCTCCATTGATGTAAACATTAATGGCTGCGCCATCGTAAGTACCTGCCACATGATACCATGTGCCGGCAATGAGTGGCGTTGTGCTCGTTGCCGTTACTACTCCACTGCCGGTTTTCACCGTGAAGGTGGGATTGCCCGTTGCATTCAGAGAGAGATTATAAGACAGGTTGGTTGCCGACGAATCTTTGGAAATAAGCGTTCGTACCACACCTGTTGATGTAACATTAAACCAGCCCTCCAGTGTGAGCGTACTGCCCGGGCTCAGTACAGGACTGTTGGGGACTGAAATATAATCGTCAACCCCATCAAACTGCACCCTTATCCCTGCGTCGTTGATGCCGGTGTAGTCGATGACTTGCAGCGTGGACGTTGCGGTATCATTTACGTTGGAGGCATCGCCGCTCAGGGTAGTCCAGGACTTAATGGTGTAGGTGCCCGCCGTTGCCGGAGTGAAGAGCGTAGGAAAGTTTACCTGCTGCGACCCGCCGGAAGTAACTGAAGTGGCCGTGGTGGTAGAGCTATACACTGCTGTTCCGTTGAGGTAAATGGCACATTGAACCGGCACATTGATCTGCGGCAATAAACCGTAGTTGTACACGGTGCTAAACGGATATAACGAACCCTGTCCCAGAGGAACAATCTGACAGGGATAGTCAATGCTGGTGACGCCTACATCGTTGGGCGACTGGAAACGAGGTTCGATCATGAACCGGAAGTTGCTGCTGGAAGACGAGAAATCGAGCCATGAAGTGCTGGAGACCGGCGATGAATAATAAAAAATCTGACTGCGCACGGGCACCTCGGCCTGATAACCAAAATTGGCATTGTTTGTAGTGTTTTGAATAACACCAACAAAAAAGGTATCGCTTATCGTTACCGGCGGATTTACCGGTAGTGTGTTCAGACCCGTTACGCTGGTAAACTGGCTCGATGACCAAAGTAAAGTGCCGGGCGCACCCGTGCTCGCGTTTTTACCCCAGATGCCGATCTGCAACGGAATACCGCCTGCAGCAAACAATACACCGATCTGGTTGATCGCATTAGAAATACCCGAATAAGGGAATTTGGCTACAAAGTTTCCTGTGCCACCAGTAAACCCGATACCGCCCGCCGCCGGAATGCTCGGATCGGCATAGGCATACACGTCGTCATTCACTAACTGAGTATTCGATTTCTGATTATTGAAATTATTGTCATCGGGCACTACAAAGACCGTAATCGTATCCAGTCCATTTAAGAAAGGCGTGTATCCGGCAAATGATATTGTGGTTTCGCCGGCGGGTGCCAGGGTGGCTATCGTCACTGAATCGTCGTAGGTATTGGTGCCGGCAATGTGCAGGTACACTTTAAAGTTGTTCTTTGTGGCCGTGCCCGAGTTTTTGATACGAGCTTGTATGTAGTGCGGCGACACATATTGCTTGGGTAGTTTTCCCAAAGTATAGATGGCGAGAACAGCTACATCATTAGGATAGGTGGGAATGAACCGATACGTAATTCCGGGAATCGGCAATGGCCTTACATTGCCTACGTTATTGCCATAGTTGAAAGAATTACCCGTATAGTTTCCGGACAAAAACGTCGCAAGATCCCAGTTTTGTGTGGACCCCTTCGTCACCGCTATTAGTTGATTGGATGCATTGGAAGATCCTCGCAGTCCTACTATGGCCGACTTAAATGCGCTGGCATTAGTGGAAGGAGTAGCCTGCCCCATGACAATGTCAATGATATTGCTGGTTTCGTATAGTTTGATCTGAAACTGCATAGCCGTGTATTGTGTGGCGACCGAAGATGCTTTTTCCGTCACATTTTTCCACTGTATGGTGCACACGCGCGAACCAACAGCGCCCGTTGTATAGCTGCGGTATTCTACGCCTGCCGCACCGGTCAGATCAAGGCAAAAAGCGGCAATCATGTTTACATCAGCAACATTCGTGCTATTGAAAATACCTCCCGAAGTGGTCGGTGTAGAGGTTTGAGGTGTACTGTAAAAAAGCGTCGAAGCCGATGGATTTACAGTGCCCAGCTTAATCCATCCGTTGGTACTGAGAATAAAATCGGTATAAGTAACACCATTGTAAGTGAAATTGAAACCAATAGATTGTGCCGCTGAAAGTGCGTCATCATTGTTAGCAGTTGTGATAACGGTTCCATTCGTTCCAAGATCTGTGTAAGTGGACGTCACGACCAAAGCATTGGTGGCCGGATAGTTGGTGGTGAGCTGGGCCGACGTGAAAATCGACATGGCCAGAGCAACAAAAGCAAGTAGCTGTTTTTTCATAATTGGCGTTTTTAGAAGAACATTTTCAGGCACCGCTGAAAAATGTGATAAAGTGGATTTCAAACATATTTGTCTATGCTAAATCTAAAAACAAAAAACAGCAAATACAAGCTTTTCTTAATTTTTATTTAATCCCCGGCAACGCACTTTTTGAAAAAGAAGGGGAAAGGGTATTTTAGCGCGGAATATCAGAAGATGGCAGTAAGATTTTTGGGGGCATTTTTTTTGATGTCAGTGCTTATTTCCTGCAGAGGAAAGAACGACAACCCGGAGCATGAAAACAATGGCCCGACCTATTTTTCCGTAACGGATTTTGCAAATGATCAGTTTCGCACTTACTGGGGGCAACCTTTTACCTTGTTGAAAATAGTCAGCAGCAAAGGCGCCGTGGATTCCAGCTATCAGGCAGCGCGAGACCTTGACTGGGCAAAAGTACTTCAGCCTTTCTTCAGGGCCGACATCAGTGACCCGAAGTTCCTCGGTAAGTACAGCTATTCCGAGCTTATGGAAGAAGCAACAGATACGCGGGTACACTACTACGAAGCCAAAGACAATGACCTGTTTGTACGCGCTTTGCAAATCAGCACAGATCCGCTCACCAGCCGCATCCGAAATATCTATATTGAAACCGAAAAGAACGGCAAGGTGCAAAAACTATATTATGCTCCCATCAAGCTGATCCAGATACAGGAATTTGAAAAATCAATGCTGGGTTCGGACAAGAATATAAAGACGGAATACCGATTTTTGTATTGATGACCAGGGATGAGTTTAGTAGTGTTGTAAAATCGTTGCCACACCAGCCGGGAGTTTATAAATACTTCGATGAACACCACACACTGCTGTATGTGGGCAAAGCAAAAGATATCCGGAAACGTGTAAGCTCCTATTTCAACAAGACTGTTGACAACTATAAAACAAGACGCCTGGTTTCACTGATCCGGCATATTGAATTTACAGTTACGGAAACGGAACACGATGCCTTCCTGCTGGAAAATTCGCTCATCAAGCATTATCAGCCCCGCTTCAACATCGACCTTAAAGACGATAAGACTTACCCCTATATTGTTGTGAAAAAAGAAGACTTCCCCAGAGTGTTCATTACACGGCGGCTGATACGCGACGGATCGGAGTATCTGGGTCCATTTACCGGCGTCGCACGTGTGCGCGAGTTGTTGCAACTCATTCGCAATAATATTCCACTCCGCACCTGCAACCTCAATCTTTCTCCTGCCAACATTGCTAAGGGCAAATTCAAAGTTTGTCTGGAATATCATTTAGGAAATTGTAAGGGACCGTGTGAGGGCTTGCAAACTGCAGAGGACTATGCAGAGAATTTGATGCAGGCAAGGCATATCCTCAAAGGAAATACCGGTGAGGTAGTGCGATTCCTGAAATCCGAAATGATGCAGCTCGCCGCAGATATGAAATATGAAAAGGCAGAATTAATGCGGCAAAAAATTGAGTCGTTGCAATATTATCAAAGCAAATCGGCAGTAGTAAGTACGCACCTCGGCAATCTCGATGTGGCAAGCATTCTGAGTGACGAAGAGCAAGCCTTTGTCAATTATATGCTGGTGAGCAATGGCAGCATCGTCTATGCTAATACCGTACAGGTACAAAAGCATGCTGATGAAACCGACGAAGAAGTATTGTCGGTTGCTCTGGATCGACTGAGAGAGCGTTTTCACAGCAATGCAAAAGAAGTGATTGTTCCCTTTGAAGTAAACATAACAGACGAAGACATTAAGGTGACCGTGCCCAAGCTTGGTGATAAGAAAAAGCTGCTCGAGATGAGCCTGAAAAACGCGGCGATATTTCAGCAGGATGTGCGTAGAAAAAACAGTTTGTTGCTGAACAAGCAAACTGAAGCGGGCAGCATACAAGTGCTTGGGGAATTACAGGAATCGCTGCATCTGCTCGAACTTCCGGTTCATATCGAGTGCTTTGATAATTCTAATTTTCAGGGATCCTATCCGGTGGCGGCCATGGTATGTTTCAAAAACGGGCAGCCCGACAAAAAAAACTACCGGCATTTCCATATCAAAACAGTAGAGGGCATCAATGATTTTGCATCAATGACCGAAGTGGTTACGCGCAGGTACCGACGTCTGCTCGATGAAAAAGCCTCGCTGCCACAACTGGTCATTATCGATGGCGGTAAGGGTCAGCTTGGCGCTGCAATGGAAGCCATAAGATCATTGGGATTGCAAGGCAAAATGACCGTAGTGGGGCTTGCCAAACGCGAAGAGTCTATCTTCTTTCCTGGCGATAGCGAGCCCCTGCAACTGCCTTACGACAGTCCTGCGCATTTACTTATCCGAAGGATACGCGATGAAGTACATCGGTTCGGTATTACGTTCCACCGGCAGACGCGGAGCAAGGGAACGTTTAAAAATGAACTGGAGACCATACCCGGGATCGGAGAAAAGACTGCAACTGATTTGCTTAAAGCCTTCCGGTCGGTCAACAATATCAGCACGCTCACGGAACGGGAGCTCACACGTGTAATCGGAGCAGCTAAAGCCCGCATCGTTTATAGCCATTTTCATTCCACCGATTAGAATAAGCCCGGGCCGGCAATGCTGTAAAATGCCATGTTTTGTGACTTTGATTACTTTGTAAGCGGCTGACAACATTTACCTTTGCGCAAATTTTCCCTCATGAGCGAAACCAAGCCTGCTTTGTTGCCGAGTATATTGAAGATGAAGTGCCCGAATTGCCGCAAAGGCGATATGTTTTGCACTCCCGGCATTTTTCCGCTCAACAGATTGTTGGATATGCCCGAGCGCTGTGCGGTATGCGGCCAGAAAATGGAACTTGAAGTAGGGTTTTGGTATGGTACAGGCTATGTGAGCTATGCCCTTACAGTGGCCTTGCTTGCTGTGTGCTTTGTGGCCTATGCACTCATCTTTGGTCTTTCGTACAAAGACAATAGTATATTCTATGCTCTGGGTGCTTCAATTGCTGTCGTCATCTTGCTACAGCCCTGGCTTATGCGCATTTCCAGAGTATTGTACCTCAATATCTTTGTAAAATACGGCAAGGGAAGTAAGATGAAATCGGAAGAGCTGAGCTAACCCTTAGAAATCGATCTCAACATACACAGGGCAGTGATCCGAATGCTGGATATCCGGATGGATGGCTGCGCCTTTTAGCCGCGATTTCAGACTTTCCGTCACCATAAAATAGTCGATCCGCCAGCCTTTATTTTCCTTTCTTACACTGGGGAAACGCTGACTCCACCAACTATAGTGGTGCGGATCGGGCTGAAAATGACGAAAGGTGTCTATCATGCCACTCTCAACAAATTTTGTAAGCCAGGCACGCTCCTCGGGTAAAAAACCGCTCGACTTTTTATTACCCTTAGGATTATGGATATCAATGTCCATATGCGCTATGTTGTAATCACCACAGACAATAATGTTGGGTCGGGTCTGCCGTAAGGTCTGCAGATAATCGTAAAATTCATCGAGCCACTGATATTTATAGGTTTGTCGTTCATCGCCGGAAGTGCCGCTGGGAAAGTAAGCGTTGATAAGTGTAACCGATCCGTAGTCCGCACGGATGACGCGGCCTTCAGCATCACTTTGCATCAGACCGTTGCCATAGAAAAGTGCATCGGGTTGCCTGCGGGTAAAAATCGCCACCCCGCTGTAGCCTTTTTTTTGTGCAGAATACCAGTAATTCTGATACCCCAGGGCATCTATGAGGGAATGATCGACATTTTCCTTTTCAGCCTTGGTTTCCTGCAGGCAAATAATATCAGCAGGGTCAGACTTCAGCCAGTCGAGAAAGCCTTTCTTCAAAGCACTGCGGATGCCGTTTACGTTATAGGAAATCAGACGCATAGTGTGGTATAAGGATTAAATGCCCGGCAAATTTAAAGACGGGTTTCAATTTCTTTCTGAAGCGATTTTGCCCAGTTGGTAAGCATTCCCGCCTGTTCCTTCGATAGCTTTGCATCGGTGTGTATCCAGGTATAGCTATTCAGTGGCATTTCACCCTCCTCTATCATTTCTGCAGTCTCTTCCAGCTTGTGTGCCTGCTTCTTTGGTGAGTAGGCAGCAAATTCAGAGAAGTTCAGGTGCTCTTTGCCTTCGTCAATATGGCGCGCAAGCCACCAGGCAACGGGTTGTATCCTGTCGTACCAGGGATAAGTGGTGTAGTTGCTATGACAGTCGTAGCAAGATGTTTGAAGTATAGCCTGTATAGTATCGGGAACGGCGTAGGCTGTGGTGATGGATCTGCTATTGTCGCCTGATTGATTTTTTTCGGGTCTGATAAATTGGATGAGGACAAGGACAACAAGAAGAACGATCAGTATTTTCCGGATCATGACTGCAAATTTTCTGCTCTAAAATAAAAACTTAATGCGGAAAGAACGATGCCAGCGATCATTCTGCACAACCGACCGGATAGAAAAAAAATAGGCGCTTCGTAAGAAGCGCCCATCAAATAGTCTTAAAGATGTTTACCGTGGCATTGTTTGTATTTTTTGCCGCTGCCGCAGGGGCATGGGTCATTTCTCCCAATTTTGGGTCCGGCCTGAACAGGGGTACGGCGCACAGCGGTTTCTCCCATGTCGTGCTCGTCCGCAGCATAGTCGCTACCGGCTTCGTCCACCTCTTCTTTGTTGGAGTGAAGCTGACTCATGTCTGTGTGCTGTGGTACTTGTTGTGCCGCCTGCGGCGGTGCTTCCTGCACGGGAATGCCGGCACGTAGCAGGAAGGAAATGATGGTACGATTGGTCTCAAGCAGCATTTGCTTGAAAAGATTGAAAGCTTCAAACTTATAGATCAGCAGCGGATCTTTTTGCTCATAAGATGCCATACGCACCGATGTTCGCAAATCGTCCATTGCCCTAAGGTGATCTTTCCAGGCGTCATCAATCATCGCCAGGGTCATGCTTTTCTCCAATATCTGTATCACCGGCTTTGCATCCTGATCCACAGCTTCTTTCAGATTGGCATAAATCTGTACGCCCCGGATACCATCGGTAAAGGGAATAACGATATTCTCGATCTGATCTCCATTTTGCTCGCGTATCTGTTGCAGCGTAGGCATCATCTGCTCGCGCATGGCATTCCACTTCCGGTTATAAAAATCCTTAACCTGATGATAAAGTTTGTTGCCAATATCCTGAACGTCAGCCTTGTCAAAACCTTCTTTTTTCACTTCCGGCTCTATAGCCAGATGTTTCATCACTTCTATCCGGAATGCCTCGTAATCGCGGCTTTCATCAAACTGTGCCGCAAGGTCATTACAAACGTCAAACATGGCATTGTCCAGATCTATAGCCAGTCGCTCGCCAAATAGTGCATGACGGCGGCGTTTGTAGATCACATCGCGCTGAGCGTTCATCACATCATCATACTCAAGCAGGTGCTTCCGGGTACCGAAGTTATTTTCCTCTACCTTCTTCTGCGCCCGTTCAATCGATTTTGTTATCATGCTGTGCTGCAGCACTTCGCCATCTTTGTGGCCCATCTTATCCATCAGCCCGGCAATACGCTCTGAACCGAACAGACGCATCAGATCATCTTCGAGCGATACAAAAAACTGTGAACTTCCGGGGTCGCCCTGCCGGCCTGCACGGCCGCGTAGCTGACGATCGACGCGACGGCTTTCGTGGCGTTCTGTACCAATAATGGCCAGACCACCGGCATCTTTTACCCCGGCGCCCAGCTTAATGTCCGTACCCCGGCCGGCCATATTGGTTGCTATGGTCACATTGCCGGAAAGCCCTGCCTCTGCAACAATCTGCGCCTCACGGGCATGTTGCTTGGCGTTGAGTACATTGTGCGGAATCTTTTTTTGCTGCAGCATCCGTCCCAGCAGTTCCGATACTTCTACAGAAGTGGTTCCCACCAGTACAGGCCGTCCACCTTCTCTCAGCTTTTCGATTTCGTCGATTACTGCCTTATATTTTTCGCGTTTTGTCTTGTAAACAAGATCCTGTTGGTCTTTACGGGAAATCGGCACATTCGTGGGTATGGTCACCACATCAAGCTTATAGATCTCCCAGAATTCTCCCGCCTCCGTTTCGGCCGTACCGGTCATACCTGCCAGCTTATGGTACATCCGGAAGTAGTTCTGCAGGGTTACCGTTGCAAAAGTCTGGGTTGCGGCTTCTACCTGTACATTTTCTTTCGCTTCGATAGCCTGGTGCAAACCATCGCTATACCGCCGGCCATCCAGAATACGCCCGGTTTGCTCATCTACGATTTTCACCTTGCCATCCATCACTACATATTCCACATCTTTTTCAAAAAGTGTATAGGCTTTCAGCAACTGTTGTACGGAGTGAATACGGTCTGCTTTGATGGCATAGTCCTGCAAAAGCGCATCCTTCTTTGCCTGTCTTTCTTCAGGTGTCGCCGAATTTTGGTCAATACCTGTAAGTTCTGTGGCAATATCAGGCAAGATGAAAAATGAGGGATCTTCGCTGGCACCGGTGATCAGGGCCAGACCTTTCTCTGTGAGGTCCACGCTATTGTTCTTTTCATCGATAGTGAAAAACAATTCTGCGTCAACCTTTGGCATATTTTTTTGTTGCTCGCCGAGGTAATAGTTTTCTGTTTTTTGAAGAATCTGCCGGTTGCCTTCTTCGCTCAGGTATTTGATAATGGCCGTATTCTTTGGAAGGCCACGATAGGCTCTGTACAAGTGCAGCCCTCCCGCCTCTTTGTCGGCCTTTCCTTCGGCAATCATTTTTTTCGCTTCTGTAAGGCTGTTGTTCACTACTTTCCTTTGTGCTTCCAACAGTCTTTCTATCCGGGGTTTCAGGGCATGAAACTGTTGTTCGTCCCCGCGTGGTACCGGCCCGGAAATAATGAGTGGAGTACGGGCATCATCGATCAATACGCTATCAACCTCATCCACCATAGCAAAATGGTGTTTCCGTTGCACCATCTCTTCGGGGTGCTGCACCATGTTGTCGCGCAGATAGTCAAAGCCAAACTCGTTGTTGGTACCATAGATGATATCGGCCATATAAGCTTTGCGCCGCATCGGAGAATTAGGCTGATGCTTGTCAATACAATCCACAGTGAGGCCAAGAAATTCAAAAATGGGACCGTTCCATTCCTGGTCGCGGCGGGCGAGATAGTCATTTACGGTTACCAGATGTACACCCTCACCCGACAATGCATTCAGATAAGATGGCAAAGTAGAAACCAGGGTCTTACCTTCTCCGGTAGCCATTTCGGCAATCTTACCTTCGTGAAGTACGATACCCCCGATCAACTGTACATCATAATGCACCATGTTCCAGGTCACTGTATTTCCGGCTGCTTCCCAGCTATTGCGGTAAATGGCCTCATCGCCTTCTATCCGGATATAGTCCTTTTCGAGTGCCAGTTCGCGGTCGAGCGGCGTAGCTTTTACTTTCAGTTCCTCATGCGCTTTAAAACGGCGGGCCGTTTCTTTTACTACTGCAAATGCTTCGGGCAAAATTTCGCGCAGTACTTCCTCTAAGTGCTCATCCTTTTTCTTACGGAGTTTGTCGATATCGTCATAAATGGCTTCACGGCCGTGCAGGTCTTCTCCCGCGTAGGCATCCGCTTCTGCCTTTTTTGTATTGATCTCTGAGTCTATGGCCGCAAGATGTTCGCGTATTCTGCTGCGAAAATCCTGCGTTTTATTTCGAAGCTCATCGTGTGTGAGCGACTCATATTCACTGAAGTAACGGTTAATTTCTGTAACGAGGGGCTGAATGCGTTTTACATCCTTGTCAGACTTGCTACCACCGAAGATTTTTGAAAGAAAGCCAATCATTGTTGTTGTTATTATTCCAGTTCTGCCGGCAGCTATTGGCCGGTTTTGGTTGTTTTATGAGTAGATATGTGTATCAAAACTTGTGCAGCTTTTCGGGGCTGTCACCCTGACATGCGAAAGTGTTCAAAACTAAGCCAAATGCAGGATTTCGCAAAGGTCGGGCCCCTTGCGAATAAGGGGGCGGGAAATTTTTTTAACTCAGCTCTTGCAGGGCAAGAAAATTTTTATGTATTTTGGAAACCAATTCGAAAAAATGCGCTCAATTATGAAAAAAACCTTCGTCCTCATTACAACTGTGTTGGCTACGGTATTATTTGCGAATAAAAGTTTTGCTCAGAGTGAAGAACTTGTAAGAGTTTACCGTTGGTACAATCCCGAGGATAAAAATTATGTGACGGTAGCCGATGGTGAATATCAGGAAGGACAAATGCTTAACTGGGGATGGAAGGATAAGAACCTTATGTTCTTTGCTTATCGTACTCCGGGTCCGGACCGTGTAGCTGTGAATAGCTGGTTCAATCCTGTTACTAAAGATTATGTAAGCATCGCAGAAGACGAGTACACTGACGATCAGATGATTAAAATGGGCTACAAAGACAAAAAGCCTCAGTTCTACGCTCTGACCCGCCGCGGCCCAAATACGGTTGCAGTTTATCGTTGGAGAATAGAACGCAACAGCGACTGGGTGACCATTCCTGAAGAGGGAGACACTGATCCTTACATTAAAAAAGGCTACAAGCACAAGACATTCCAATACTTCGGTATTCCGCGCAGTGTAGATGCTTCTATCTACAATCAGCTTTAAAGAAAAACCAATAACAGATGAAAAAAGAAAGGGCTGCTTTTGCGGCCCTTTTCTGTTTTCCTGATTAACCCCTGAACTCACTATAATACCTGCACGATCAAAAACTTCAGATACTGAGTATTGGGTACATGCCAAAGTATGGGATGGTCTGAAGCCTGAGTCTGCCAGGAAACCTGACGGAGCTTACGCCGGGCATCCTTTGCAGCCATGTCTATCGTCTTTAAAAACAACGTCGGGTCCACCAAATTGGTGCAGGAAGCCGTAACCAGAAAACCACCGGGCCTGGTGAGCTTCATGCCTCGGAGGTTGATCTCCTTATACCCTGTAATAGCCTTCTGAATATTCTCGCGGCTTTTCGTAAAAGCGGGAGGGTCGAGCATGACGACATCATATTTTTTACCCTCTTTCCCCCATTGCTTTAAAACATCAAATGCATTTACAGCATCAAATGTGCAAACGTCGTCAAAACCGTTGAGCGTTGCATTTCTCCGTGCAGTGTTTACTGCATGCTCCGATATATCGAGCCCCAATACAGACTTTGCTCCATAGTGGGCCGCATGGAGGGAGAAAGTGCCGGTATAACAAAATGCTTCCAAAACATCAGCGCCTTTCACAATATGCTGAATGGCCCGCCGGTTATCCTGCTGATCAAGAAAATAACCGGTTTTCTGTCCGTTTTCAATGTCCACATGAAATTTCAAACCATTCTCTCTGAGAATGATCTGCGTATCGAAGGGCTCTGATAAAAATCCCTTTTGCTGCGGCAAGCCTTCCAGCTCCCGCACCGGCACATCATTTCGCTCATAAATTCCTTTGGGAGAAAAGATTTTGTTTAGCGCAGCAACTATGGCAGATTTCCAACGATCCACGCCGAGAGCCAGCGTCTGCAAAACCAGATAATCATTGAATTTGTCAATAATCAAAGCCGGCAGTTCATCGGCCTCGCCAAAAACCAGCCTGCAATTTTCGACATAGCCGATCTGCTGACGATATTCCCAGGCCTTCAAAAGCCTTTTGTAAAAAAATTCTTCATTGATCTGCTCTGCCTTATCTCGGGAAAGCAGGCGGATACGAATCTGAGATGCGGGATTGATATAGCCTTTGCCTACAAAAGACCCATTGTAGGAATATACTTCCACCACATCTCCCGCAGCATATTCGCCTTCGCTGTCGCCCAGTTCGTTTGCGAATATCCAGGGATGTCCGTTGACCACACGATCTCCGATCTTCTTCCTCAGAAAAAATTTTGCCATGCTGCAAATATAGAACGGGGCACCGCGAAAAACGGAGCTGGTTTTGCAAACCTGCGAGGTTTGATAACTTTGGGATTATGCTGCAGAAACTGGTGATCAGAAATTATGCGATCATTGACTATCTGATCTTCGAACCCGGAAAAAACTTTAACACCCTTACCGGGGAGACCGGGGCCGGAAAAAGTATTATACTGGGTGCACTTTCGTTGATTCTGGGTGAGCGTGCAGACACTTCCGTACTCATCAACAAGACGGAAAAATGCGTTGTAGAAGCCCTATTCGATGTTCGCAACTTTCAGTCGTTCAGGGCCATCCTCCGCGAAAACGATCTTGATGATGATGAGCAATGCATTATACGCAGAGAAATCTCTACCGGTGGAAAATCGCGTGCTTTTGTAAATGACACTCCGGTAACCCTTCATCTCCTGAACAGCCTCACCTCGTTGCTGGTGGACCTTCATCAGCAATTTGGTCATCTGGCCCTCGAAGACGACCGATTCCAGATGGATGTAATAGATGCCATAGCAGGAAACGAAAAACTGCTGCTTGAATTTCAGGAGCATTATCGCGAATGGCAAAGATGCAGCCAGCAGTTGCAGGAACTACAGCACAGGCAGGAGGAATGGCAGAAGGAAGCCGACTACAAGCAGTTTCTATATGACGAACTGGCGGCGGCGGCATTTGCAGAGCATGAGATTGAAGAGGCGGAAGCTGCTCAGCAAAAGCTGATGCATAGCGAACGTATCCTATCCGTGTTGGAAAGCTCGGTAGCACAGCTTGAAGAGGGCGAGCAGCCTATGCTCGTACTGCTGAAGAAAACTTTGCAGCAGTTGCAGGGTATAGCCGATGTGGTTCCGGAAACGCAGCCGCTTGCGCTAAGGGTGTCCGGAGCTTATGAAGAACTGAAAGATGTAGCTGCCGAACTCGGCATGCTTCGCTCAAACATTGATCTCGACCCGGCGGGACTTCTCAAATTGCAGGATCGGCTCGACCTCGCCTACCGCCTGTTGAAAAAGCATGCTTTGAAAACTACCGCAGATCTGCTGGCCCTGCAGCAAAGCCTCGGCCAGGAGCTTCAGGCCACTCAAAACCTTTCGATGGATATCGAAACTTTGAGAGTGAAAAAAAATGAGGTATTTGAACAGGCGCGCGCCCTGGCAGTAGAACTCAGTAAACGCCGCCATGCAGTGGCCTCCACCTTCAGCGACCGTGTGAACGAACGGTTGCAATGGGTAGGTATGCCCAATAGCCGTTTTGCGGTGGAACTTTCTGAAGTAAAAACTCTCCAGGCCACCGGGCAGGATAACGTGCACTTCCTGCTGGATGCCAACAAAACCGGACAAATGCTGCCCGTATATAAAGTGGCATCCGGCGGAGAGCTGAGCCGCATTATGCTCTGCATTAAATCGCTTACCGCAGAAGCCATGCAACTGCCCACGCTGATCTTCGATGAAGTAGATACAGGCATTTCGGGCGAAGCTGCCCGACAGGTAGGGCTGCTGCTGCAAAGTCTTGGCAAACATCATCAGATCATCTCCATTACCCATCAGCCTCAGGTGGCAGCAAAAGGCAGCACCCACTTTTTTGTGTACAAGGACATTACGCCCGAAGGAAAAATCACAACAAGAGTAAAACAACTCAATGACGAGGAAAGAATAAAAGCCGTGGCACAAATGATAGGGGGAGAGGCACCGAGTGAGGCGGCGTTTCAGAGTGCGCGCGAACTAGTGGCTTGAATAAAAACAATAAGGCGCCAGGAATGACGCCTTCTCCATTGCAATATGAACTAAACTAAAGCATCGGTTAGGATGCCTTCACAAAAATGTTTTTCTTTCCCAGGAAGTTGTGCATTTCACCGGCCCTTAACAAACGCTTTACGAGCTATTAACAAACATTCTGACTCAGATCTTTGCAACCTTAAGGCATCCTAAGCGTGAAATACGATTACATTATTGTTGGACAAGGACTTTGCGGCAGCTTACTAAGTTATGAGCTGATGAAACGCGGGAAACAGTGCCTCGTGTACGACCCACACCATTTGCCCGGTGCCTCTGCTATTGCCTGCGGATTGATCAACCCCGTAACCGGAAAACGATTCGTACGATCGTGGTGGTATGACAAGCTGCTCGAAAAAGCGCAGGAAACATATGAGCACATCGGAGCTTTGCTGGGCAACTGCCTTATCCGCACTCATGAACTCTACCATATTTTCAGCAGCGAGGCAGATCGCTCTGCTTTTTGCAGTCGCGAGGATAATGAACTTCATTTGATGGATGTTGATATAGCCCCGCATCCTTTTCGTGCACCCTATGGCGTAGGTCGTATTGCTCCTTGCTTTTCGATTAATACATCGGCCTTGATCGAAGGGTGGAAAGCTGAACTGGACCGGCACAATCTAATGTGCCCTGAGCCATTCGACTGGCAGCAGCTTGAACAAACCGGAGAGGGCATTCGGTACAAAAATATTGAGGCCCAAAAACTGATTTGCTGTGGCGGTGCTTCTGATGCCCACAATCCCTTTTTCAAAAACCTCCCTTTTTCACTGAATAAAGGAGAGGCCCTGGTAGTCAGCCTGCCCCTCACAGATCAACAAACGATCATTCAGGAAAAGTATAAGCTGGTGCCGCTTGGAGAGGGTCTTTTTTGGGTGGGTTCCTCTTTTGAATGGTCATATGATTCGGCACGGCCTGGCGCAGCATTTGGTGCCGCAGTGGAGGCCTGGCTTCGAAACGATCTGCACCTGAATTTTTCCGTAGTACAACATGGCGCAGCCATACGACCCTCCACCATAGACTACAGACCTTTTGTGGGCCTGCACCCTACGCACTCCGCTATCGGCATCTTCAACGGAATGGGCACGAAAGGATTTTTGCTTGCGCCGCTTTTTGCCTGCCACTTCGCAGACTTCCTTTGCCAGGGCACGCCCCTTCCCGCTGAGGCAGACCTGACAAGGTTTGCCAAAGCACTACTGCGTCATCCGTAGGCGGAAAAAACTCCTGCTATCCGCGGCCAGAGTTGCTTTATGGCTATGGCTCATCCCTACAGTATGTTGAAAAGAAGAGGGGCCGCTGCAAATGCTTTAAAAATCTATTTGTTAGTTGTCTTTAGCGAATTATCTTTGCAGCCCTTAGTTCTTTAGGAAACGATGCCCAGGTGGCGAAATTGGTAGACGCACTGTGTTCAGGTCGCAGCGCCTGCAAGGGTGTGCTGGTTCGAATCCAGTCCTGGGCACCATGAAACCCGCTCTCGGAGCGGGTTTTGTTATTTAACGAACCGAATAAGAAAACTCTATTTCGGATTGCAAATCCGAATTATCCTTATGTTCCGGATGCGCTTTGCTAACATCCGGAACAACGGAAATGCCCCTCGGAAAAGTTATTTGCCATTTACGATCTTTCCAGGAAGCAATTCTACTCTAAGTTCAAATCATCCGAAGACTCATGCAACTTTTTCAGCCGTATCCTCTCGTAATTGCGGATGCGCCCCTGATTTTTCTTGCTTCTTCTTTCGATCAAGCAAAAAGAAGAAGAGGAAATGAGGGCGTTGATTTGTTTTGTCTTCGTGTAGAGATTTCATTTTTGAGATTTTGATAGTCATGACACACCCCTGCCCGGCGCCAGGCCACCGCACGTCCCCTCTCAAGAGGGGAGATCGTGGAGCCCGGAATTTCATTCAACATTGGGAATTGTCTCATTATTTTCAAATCAGCACATCTTCAAATCTTCAAATCGAAATAGATTGCTTCGTCGCTCCGCTTTGCTGAGTTCCTCGCAAAGACGCGAGTAATATGTGTGCCTTTGCCACATTGACTAAGTGCCGCAGGCATGACGGATGCGGGCCTTGGGTAAAAAGCCGTTAAGAAGTTAGAGTTCTGGAGCGTTGAGCAATGAAGATGATGCATAGCGTTAAGCAGTTGATGACTAAAAGGTTGGGAACTGCACAAGTGCCTCATAGTAAGCTTATTCTTCATTGTAGCGGAAGAAATTCAACTTTAGGCTTTTTATCCCAGCCCTTGATTTTTCTTGCTTCTTCTTTTGATCTAGCAAAAGAAGAAGAGGAAATTCAACTTTAGGCTGTTTATCCCAGTCTGGCTAACATCCGGAACAAGCGGTTTTATTTTTTAAGGCGGTTACTCATCATGTCAAAAAATTCCGGGTCGGTCATGTTCTTTCGTTTGTCCAGCAAGTAGTGAGCGTCATTTCCCGCCCGGTATCTTAATTGATCTGTACCATCGGTTACTGCATTAAAAATTACTTCTGCAACTAAACCCGGTGGCGAAACTGTGTTATCCGGATCCCGCCATTGTGCCATCAAAGCTTCGATCAGAGAGCGATAATCTTCAACCGCTCCCGCTTGAAAATCGAAAGAACGTCCTCCAAAATCTGTCGCCACAAATCCTGGCTCTACAATTTTTACTTTCACTCCTATTGCAGCCATTTCATAATGCAACGACTCCGAAATGCCTTCCACGGCAAACTTGGTTCCGTGATAAAGCGAGCCCAATGCAAAAGTCATTTGCCCGCCGATTGAAGAAATATTGACAATAACTCCGTCTTTATTTTTTCTGAAATGAGGAATGATCGCCCGGGTAACATCCAACAATCCGAGGACATTTGTATTGAACTGTCTGACAATATTTTCCTTCGGAAACGTTTCTAAGGGTCCATAAGCTCCATAACCTGCATTATTTACCAGGGCATCAATTTTGCCAAATTTTGCAATACCGCTCTTTATCGCCTGTTCGATGCTTGCTTCATCAAGTACATCTAACTTTTTCAGGTAAACGTTTTCTAACTCTCTTAAATTTTTTTCCTTTTCCGGCGAACGCATGGTGGCAATTACGTTCCAACCTTGTTGCTGAAAATAGATGGCGGTTGCTTTGCCGATGCCGCTGCTTGCTCCGGTAATCAATAAGGTTTTGCTCATTGTCAATCTTTGTTTAGGGTAAGTAAATTTTCCACAGCATTCGCTGTGTAAATGGCTTTTGTCGTATCGTTCAGCACTTTATTGTAGTTCTCAATAGGCTGTTTCAACCCTGAAAAATCAACAACGGTTCTAAACGGCTTTTCGCCAAAAGGTGTATTCACTAATTGCAGTACGGCTTCTGCCACTCGTTCAGGTCTTTGTTCGGGTATCGACTGTACATAGGCCACATATCCATGGATAGAGGTTTCGGGAAGGCTCGCCATTTCACCATATTGGTTCATTCTATCGGTGTCGCCCGGGCTTATCATTCCGCTCATAAAAGCCGTAGGAAATCCACCTGGTTCTACGATGCAAGATTCGATGCCAAATCCTGAAAGCTCTGCTCTATAACCTTCTGCCAGAGACTCTAACGCGTATTTTGAAGCGCAGTAAGATGCCAAAAACGGAGTGGTAACCCTACCGATGCAGCTCGAGGTGTGAATGATGGTTCCTTTTCTTTGCTGTCTTAAATACGGCAAGACCGCTCTCATCAGACGCTGTACACCAAAGACATTTACCTCAAACATATTCCGGAGGTCGGCTACAGTAAAGCACTCAAGAATACCGTTGGCTCCGATACCAGCATTGTTAAAAACAGTATCGAGACCGCCCATCAATGCTATCGCCGATTGTACCCCTGCATTTACGCTGTCTTCGCGGGTTACATCCATCTCAACCAGGGCTACGCCTTTTGCCTGTAACTCACGTGCGATAGACTCATTTTTACCGGAAACGGAACGCATGGTGCCCACCACCTGATGACCATTTTCTGCCAACTGAATACAGGTTAAACTTCCAAAAGCTCCGCTTGCACCCGTTACTAATACCTTTTGTTTCATTCTTTTTTTGATTAAATGATAAATCGAAACAAATATCCGGGTGATATAATCTGCCGATGAACACGAAAAAAGGAAGGTTAAACACAAATCGCAGAAAAAAGTGGCTGAGTGCTTCTCTCACATCAGTTCAGGCGTCTGTACTCCTGGGGTGTTTTTCCGGTCTTCTGCTTGAAAAGCCTGCCAAAATAATGGGGATAATTGAAGCCCAAAGTATAGGCTATTCCACTTATAGAATCTGTAGAACCCAGCAGCAAATGCTTCGCCTTGTCTATCAGGAAATCGTTTATGTGATCTTTAGCAGAACGTCCGGTTTCTTTCGTCAGAAGGTCGCTCAAATAACCTGGGGAAAGGCGGCAATGGTCGGCCAGATATTGAAGGGTCGGCTGCCCTTTTTCTATGAGTTGGCCTTCTGCAAAATACTCCTTTAGCAACAACTCGACCCTGGCAATTACATCACGATGCGTTGCTGCACGCGTGTTAAACTGCCGTTCATAAAATCGTTTGCTGTAATTGAGTAACAACTCGATGTTAGAAACGAGCACCTGCTGGCTATGGTTGTCGATACGCTCGTTTATTTCTGTTTGAATGAGTCTAACAATCTGATTCAGGGTATTTTGTTCGGCTCCGGAAAGGTGAAGTGCCTCGTGAACTTCGTAGTTAAAGAAGTTGTACGTGTGAATCTTTGAGCCGAGAGCGGTATTTCGGATCAGGTCCGGGTGAAAATATAGCATCCAACCGGTAACCTGATTCAATTGCTGTGGCTTCCTGACTGTAATGACCTGATGGGGTGCAGTAAAGATCAAAACCCCATCGTCAAAATCATAGGCATTTCTACCGTAATCAATTCCGCAACTTGAGTCCTTCAGGGCAATGAGATACAAATCGGACGAAAATCTTTTGCCTACGGTTTCCGCTCCATAAGCGAGTTTTCGGGTGTCGAGTATCGTAATCAAAGGGTGCGTGGGTTTGTCCAAACCAAATACAGCTCTGATTTCGGCAATGGATTTTGAATGTACTATCGGACGCTCCGTTTTCATTGCCTACAAGTTTATTTCAATCGTCGGAACTACGCTAACACAAATCGCTGAAATTTTTTTCATGGTTCCGTAAGGAGGGTAGTCAGGGTACTGCTGACAGCTTCTGGAATAACCGGTAAGGGGAGATTAGATGCCTGCCTCGCCTTTATATATTCTTCGTAATAGTTTGGGTTTATTTCATACAAATTTGAGAGCATTAACAATACATTATTTGTTACCGTATTCTCGCTTTGTGAGTAATGTTGAAATTGGTTTAATACCGCCATTTTACATTTTTAATTGTCTGTTTCGATGCCGTCCTAAGCTGACCGCTAACTATTTGCTGCTGCTTGTAAAAATGGGCATTTCATGTTCACGTAAGGATACAATATCTACGCAGCACACTGAATCCGATTGAACTGCCAGGCACTTTTTCGCCGGCTCGCGGCAAAAACTGCTTCATGAAAATCTGCGCCCAAAGAGGCACTACACCACCGGCACATGAACCATCACTACGGTTCCTTTTCCCGGAGCTGCATCCCACTCCACGGTGCCTTTCAGATAGTCCACCCGGCTTTCAATATTCTTCAGGCCTATACCTGACTTGGCTTGCGCTTCCTGTAGATTAAAACCCCGGCCATTGTCTTCGATGGTAAGGCTGATGCCTTCTTCATCTTTGATCAGTGAAATATCCAGTTGTGTGGCGCCTGCATGTTTGATCACATTGTTCACACACTCCTGCACTACCCGGTACAATACCGATTCTATATTGCCGTTGATGCGCTCATTCAGGCCTTCGGTGTAGAGATGTACTTTGATGACGCGTTGGTCAATTTTGTTCACAAACTCGCGGATGGCTGTTGATAAGCCCGATTTGAGCAGCGCATTGGGCATAATATTGTGCGAAACCGTGCGCACCTCTCGGCAGCCTTCATCCACCAGCGACATGGCTTTATCGAAGGCAGTCCTCTGGTCGTCGTTCTCAAAGTTCAGCTCGCTTGCAACCATACTGAGGTTCATTTTCGCAGCACTCATCAACTGGCCTACTCCGTCGTGCAGGTCTCCGGCTATTCGCTTGCGCTCTCGTTCTTCTGCCTCGATCACCGCATGGGTGGCCAGTTCCTGCTGATAGATCACCGCTTCCTGAAGGCGTGCCTGCTGCCGAAGCCTGTAGCGACGGTACCAGGATACCGACAAAAGGGTAGCCAGCACAAGAATGCCTCCTGCACCGGCAATCATGTAGTCGCGCTTTTTGATTTGCACCGATTGGAGGGCGATCTGCTGCTCTTTCTTTTCTGTTTCGTAGCGTGTTTTCAGTTCAGAAATTTGCTGGTTTGTTTCATCGGTCATCAGAGAATCTTTCAGGCTGGCAAGCATTTTCTGGTAGGCAAGTGCTTGTTTGTAGTTACCCTGATCTTCTTCTACAATAGTGCGGATGGCATAGCAATAGGTGCGCTCGTGATTTAGCTTTTCCGCAAATGTCAGGGCCACTGCAGAGTCGGAATAGCGTATGGCCTCAGCGTAACGACCTAAGGCACTTAGTGTTCTTGCTACGTTATTGTACGAGATCACCATACCGGCTTTATCTTCATTCTCACGGTCATAACGCAGGCTGCGGGTAAACATGCTTAGCGCCTCTTCCTGCTTTCCCATTTCGGTATATATGTCGCCCACATTGCTCAGGCAGGTAGAAATACTGTAGGGATCGTTCATTTCTTCCGACTGGGCAAGAGCGAGACGATAGTAAAACAAGGCCGTGTCGGGCTTATGCTTTTCGCGATAAATGGTGCCGATGTTATTGTAGGTCATGGCCACACCTTTTTTCAGGGCCACTTTTTTGCAGAGTTCATTCGACTTCAGATAGTTTTCCAGCGCCTCGTCGAAACGGCCCATGATCTTGTACAAAACACCGATATCATTGTACGTGATGGCCTGCCCGTGTTCATCGTTGGTCCGCTCTTTTATACCGAGGGCTTTGAGGTGGTTTTTGAGCGCTTGTTCATAGTTGGCCCGGTTTTTCTCGATGACCCCCAGCACGGAGTAGTCTTCGGCCTCAATCTTCGTCATGCCTGTAGCTGTAGCGTAGGTCAGGGACTCGCGGATATAGCGCTCAGCCGTGTCTCCCGAAATTTGATGATAGTCCTTTCCTAACTGGAAATAAATTTTGGCTTTCGCCGAGTCGGACTGATGCCTTTGCAAGACCTGCAACAAACTGTCAATCCGCTCGCGCTGCGCCTGCGAACAGAGAGAGAGGAGCAGCATCACTACAGCTAAAAAAGAACGCTTCATAAACAAGGGACTTTCAGAGCATAAGATAGCAAATCCCCCCTGCAAAAAGAAAATCGCCGCCCCGAAGGAGCGACGATTACACTATTCTATAAGAGGAAGAACCTACTTCTTTTCGAGGGCAAGGAGTTCGTTTACCTGCACCTCGGTGATTTGTCTTTTCTGACCCGCTTTGTCGGTATATTCCCGGTGTATCAGCTTACCTTCTATCATCACCTCCTTTCCTTTTTGCAGGGAGCGCTCTACTGCTTCTGCTGTTTTTCCCCAGGCAATCAGGTTATGCCATTGTGTTTCCTTCACCCACTCGCCTTTGTTGTTTTTGTAAGACTCGTTTGTGGCGATGCTCATACGCGCCATCTTTCTGCCGGTTTCTGTGGTCCGCACTTCGGGATCCATACCTAAATGTCCGATCAACTGTACTTTGTTCCTGAGCGTTGTCATGTCTTTTCTTTTTTTAATCGTTAAAAATTCGGTTTCGAAATTTTGATGATTGTTGCAACGAATCACAACACAAAGATGGGGGCACCGCAAAACGTTATCCGGCTTTTATTCGTTTAGTTTCGGATATAAGCGATTGTACCCGTTTGTTGTCGGATATTTTTCTTTAACTTAACTGTATGGACACTGTAAATAAGCAATGTATCTACTGCGGGAAGGATCTGAGAGGACGAGCAGACAAGAAATTTTGCGATGATTACTGTCGCAATGCCTACAACAACAGTCAGAACAGTGATCGCACGCGGATGGTACGTAATATCAACAATGCACTCCGTAAAAACCGACGTATCCTCGAAAGCCTTCTGCCCGCTCATGAGGCTACGGCCAAGGTATCGCGGCAGATACTCCAAACTGAAGGGTTCAACTTCAAGTTCTTTACTCATCAATACCAGACCAGAAAGGGCGATGTCTATCTGTTTTGTTACGAGTATGGTTATCTTCCTTTGGAGGGTGATATGTTTCTGCTCGTGCGGCAAAAAGAGGGACAATAGACTGGCAAAAAGAACTCAGGCCAGCCGCTCTGTCGCTTTGCGCCTACCGCCTTCGCTGACAAAGCTGACGGCAAAATCATTAACGAGCGAATAACAATTTTAGCGTTGCGAATACCGGCAAGCAGGGGGAAATAACCTCTTGGTCGTCTGAAGGATCGCCCTTTTTAAGCTTCTCGTTCCTCGTTCTCGTTTCCGGCGGTCGTGCCCTGCGTTTTGAGGGCGATGAGCAGTTAACTATTTCGCCATGAGCGGATTAAAAAACAGTGACAAAAAATTAAGCGCCCCGGAAGAGGCGCTTCTTAATCAAAACAAAACAAAAACAAAACGAAGTTACCATTTCAGGGTCAAATAATCAACATAACCCGTGGTGTTCGCCAGCACCATAAAGCCGGTCTGCGAGCCGCTGAGCGGGCGCGCCGGCGTTTGATAAACTTTGACTCCGTTGATATAGAAATACCAGTAGTCCGACACCTGCTCTACCTCCACATCGTTCCAGCCCTGACGAATGTTTTGATCATATTGCCAGCTTACAATAGCTTGGGGGTGCAGGCCTTCTTTATACACAGCAAAATAGCCGGAATTGTCAATAAAAATCGAATACCCATAGCTATTGGAGGAAGCCCCGAAAATCAAACCCATGGAGTAGTCTGATTTCATTTTTGTCTGAATCAGAAAGTCGCCGCCGGTGCGAACACCCGTACTTACCACAGCCACGTGATTGGTTCCCAGCCTTGAATAATCTACCATTTTGTAATATCCATTGGCCACAAGCCCAAAGGCAGAATCGGCAGGGTCATCAAAGGCCCATCCACGGTCATCGCTGTAAAATTCTTCATTGAAGCTATAACCATAACCGTTCTGATTAGGATTGGGATTCGTATTGTAGTAGTCATTGTCGTGTACCACACAGCTACCCAAACCAGAGATGGCGAATAATGCAAAAGCGCCCACTACGAAGTATTTTCTCTTTCTCATATCCTAAAAGGGAGTTTATGGTCAATGAGGCAAAAAGCAGGCCGAAACCAGGAGTCCGGGTTAGAAAGGATATAAAAGCTTTATTTTCAATCGTTCCCTGCTGTTAGTAAGTCGGTCGCAGATCTATTAAGTAACAGGCAACCATCCTGTGTGCAAGCCTTTTGAACTGTAAAATCCTTGACCTTGTTTTCGGAAATCAGCTTATACAAAAGAACAAAAATCCCGAGAATGGGGGATTTCAGGCAGCAAAGCTAGTTTTTACTATTGGAGCCACCTAAAAGGCGGTTCTGCGCCCAACCCGTTGCAATCCATGCTTTTTTCGAGGTTATCAATTACCCAAAGGGTCTAATTACGCACAAATGGAAAAGTTATTTTTCACTAGAAAAATTGCCGGCAGATATACGATACTAAAAAACGAAACGGAGGACATTGTCAGGATGTATCCCGCACGGGGATGGTTTAAACGCAAAGTTGTTGTAGAAGGCCGACATACGTTTTTCATCAGGGGTATGGTGGCTGCCTTTAGCCCGTTCGGCGCTCGCGTGTACAATGATTCCGGCGCCATCTTGTGGCGTACCCGTGGTTCGGGCTGGCTCTTTGACGCTGAGGGGCGAAAGCACAGGGTTTTAACGAGCAGGAAGGGACTTTACAAAAATGCGGTAAGTTGTACAGGACAACGCGCCAATCTTTTTTTCTCAGGGAGTCATCGCCTTGCCTATTTTACTGAGCGTGGCCGGTTTAGTGTATTGCGCACCGAGCCCGAAATCTATGCTGCGCTATGCCTTGTTGTGCTGGTGTCGCGGCGGGCCTTGCTCCGGCGCTTGTTCCTGAGTATGGCTTGTGTGGCCATTTTGGTTGCTCTTGGCATTCAGTACTGGAGGCCTGCCTTTAACCTTCTGTTTGGATAGGTCGCTCCGTCGGGCAACCGACAACCCATTTCACCCTATCGGTATGAACATGCAACAGGACACCCCCCATTTTCGGTATTTTCTAAAAAGATTCCAGATCATACTTTCGCGCTACATATATACAGTGAACCGTGTGCTGGTTTCGTCCGCATACGAAATGCTTCGATTTGGAGACGTCCGTTTTTCCGGGTGTCTCCTTTATTTTTTGCAAAGGCATGAGAATGAGCAAGGCGACAAAAAGATGGACGCCCCCCCGTTTTCGGGATTTCTAATCAGGCTTTTCTTTTGGACTTTTACGATCAAACACTTCCTATCCATCTGGTATTCAGCAAGTAGTGACCTGCTTCAATACCATCCCAACCCGTTGGGCTTACAAGGGCAAATATGCAGGGTGTAATGACGAAATCTATTGTATGGGCTTGTTACTAAAAGGAAGATTTGTTGTTTGCCGGTATTCGGGCGAGCTGGAAGAAATACTCGATCAACCGTCAGCAGCTAAAAAATTACTGCCCACGCTGGTCCGCATCCACAAAATTGGTCCAACACAGTGGCAGTTAATGTTTTCGGACGATACGGAGGTGACGGTGAGAAGGCTGGCCACCCATGTGGATCAGGAGATTATGTTTTTGCTCACGGATTTCGCTGCATCAAGGATCAGACGGGCCGTATGCAGTTACCACGCCGACCCCATGAGCGACGGAAGGTATTCCATCAGTTTCCGCGTCTCGGTTCAGTTACTCAAACGCAGGCCATTTTGGCTACTTCCGGTTGCCTGGTTCGCCATTCGTCGGTTTCTACACAGCCGCCATCGGGTCTTAAGCCAAAACCTATGGGTACAACTAGAAACAAAAAGTGTACGCTAAATAAAACGACAATACTTCTGAAACGCGGGAAGGAATCTGCATTGAGTACAGGGCCGGATGGACAAATACCCCTCATTTTCGGGATTGATTTTTCCTGAACGATAAAAGATTTTTGTACCCGATTTAGGTCGGAACCATTGTATGGCAGCAGATTAAGCATAAATGCCGCTCCTTATCTCCGACCCGAACATGAATACTCGCGACCATTTTTCGATGAAGCACCTTTAGGTTGTACGAGATCCATTCCCTATCCATCCATGAAGACACCCATCAACACGAAACCCGTGCCGGACAGTAAATCCGGACAAATAATACCGCAAAGACATGACGAATAAAATGGCTTTTGCTGTAGAAAATATTTTGGCGTGCGATGAGCAGAAAAACAAAAAACTACAGAAAATCAGGCAGGTGGATGAAGTGCGCACTTCTTGGGTGGACTGCTGTGGCTTTTGTTAGTACGGCAGCAGCACAGGTAAAGATTGGTGACAATCGAACCGTAGTTCATCCGGATGCCATTCTGGAACTGGAATCGAGCCATAAAGGGGTACTGCTCCCGAGGCTTCAGCTTGACTCAACAACGAGCCCGGCTCCGCTTTCGGCATTTACCAAAGGAATGTTTGTGTACAACACTCATGTGGCCAACGACGTGGTGGAAGGTATCTATTACTCTGATGGAACACGATGGTTTAAAATGCAGGTGAACACGCCGTCGCTGCAACAGGCCCAACGATCGGAGATAACGGTAAGCGTAAACGGACAAACCAATTTCAATACCCCGGGAACCATAACCGACCCCAACCTTATTACCCTATACAGAAACGGCGTAAGAATATCTTTTACTACTGTCGGAAACAATCAGATCGTAAGCAATGTACCCTGTATTGCAGGCGATGAGATCACAATAGTTCAATTGAATTAAAGCAATAGCGGAATAAACAATTTTCTTAATCAAAACAAAACAAAAATGAGAAAGATTCTCCTGATCTTGCTGGCCACAGCAGTAGGACTGCCGGCACTGGCTCAACGCCGTACCACCCGTGTTATCGACAACAAGGGAACCATCAAAATGGTGCTGGATTCCAGCTCACACTTTATTGACACTGCCTACAATGGTCTCACGGAGCTAAACGACTCTACCGTGATCCTCGGCGGCAAGCTCACACAGACAACGATAATTGACATCAACGGAAATTCTCTGCAAATAGCCAACCTGGTTTCCGGAGCCGGCACCGACAGCGTTGTCGTGGCCGATCCTTCTACCGGCGAGCTCAAAAGGGTGTCTGCATCGAGACTGTTTGGAAACCTTACAGCAAAAAATGGCCTCACCAAAATCGGCGACACGATAAAACTCGGCGGGGCACTTACCGAGCCCACCAGCATAGACGCGTCGGCCACCAACACCCTGACGATCAATGCCACTACGGCGGGCGCAATCCGGCTGGCAGGTATGACCTCCGGCTTGACCTCGGATAGCCTTGTAGTGGTGGATCCGGCAACGAGCAGCCTCCGCTATATCTCCGCATCAAAACTGCTCGCCGCGTTGCAAGCCAAAAATGGCCTGACGAAAAACGGTGATACACTTGAGCTGGGCGGTACACTTACACGCGCCACAACCATTTCAACCAGTGCTACCAACACGCTCGCTATTGAAGGGCTGCAGTCGGGCAGCTTTGCTACCGACAGCATCGTAGTGGCCAACCCGGCTTCCGGTGTCCTGAAAAGAGTGTCGGCCAGCTCGCTGCTGATCAGCAACGAAACAAGTTTTGCCGCCGTTACCGGCACATTGACCTATGCGGTAACCGCTATTCCTGCAGATGTAACGAGAGTGTGGGTGTACAGAAACGGAGCAAAACTGGTTGCAGGGACAGATTATACGGTTAACGGTACCGACGTGACGTTTATACAGAATGGCTACACCGTTACCACCGGCGATGTTATTGAAGTACAATGGGTGAAATAAGAAGATTCTGAGATTGTCTCGACGGTAACCTTTCTGTTTTGTGCAGGCAAAGAGTAGCATCCGGGTACAGCCATCTTAATGGTACAATGGCCGGCATTCTTTTCATAGCATCGCAACCAGAAAGAAGATCGTTGAGGCAATCTCCATTGTTAACTCTACCCTCTTCACCTACAATAGAAATCGTAGCCATGGAAGGCGACTACCAAAAAAAGTTGAAACACCTTGTTTTTTTACTGATGCTGCTCATGTCAGTAAACTTGTCCGCTCAGTCCTTAATAGACATGAAGGGTACGAGAATGATGGTGGACACCTCAAAATGGCGATTGTCAGGTACGAACATCTATTCCAAAAATACCGGGAACGTGGGCATTTCCAACCCCTCGCCGAGCTACAAACTGGATGTAAGCGGCAAAGGTCGGTTTACGGACAGCCTGGTGGTGAACAGCGTCCGGATCATGGGTATTGCAGCAGGAACGGTCAATGACAGCCTTTTGGTCATAGAACCCGCTACCGGAATCGTAAGAAGAATAGCGGTAAACCGGCTGCCCGGCGGCAGACCCGACTCTACCACTGCATCCAACGGACTTACCCTTACCGGAAAAGATGTTCAATTGGGCGGTGCCCTCACAAAGCCCACTACGATTGGCACCTCAGCTACCAACACACTCGCATTAAGCGGATTGTCCGGCGGCAACCTGACAACCGACAGTGTACTTGTAGTCAACAATGCGGGCGTGATAAAAAGAGCATCCATGGCAACTTTTCCGCGAGTGGACCTTGATGCAGACCGCACCAGCAATTATACACCAGGAGTGGCTTACGCCACCATTGTCTATAACACTGTGAACACCAACGTATCTTCACAATACAATTCAGGAACCGGAATATTTACCGCAGCTGAAGATGGTCTTTATCAGGTGATGGTAACCAACATGTATAACGGCAATATACAGGGCGATGCAATGTTCCGGAATCGTGTTATTCTTAACGGATCTGTTGTAGAGCTCGAAGGTTCAGTGGCGTTTTCGCCCTATAGTTCAGGTTCGGGTCTCGATGGCACAATAAGCCTCACCACAGTGCTATCATTGGCAGCCGGCGATAACCTGAGAATACAGGGAGGAGGTGAAGTGGGAAATATAAGGCCCCGCTATAGTACCGGACAGCACAAACTTCAAATCGTCCGCCTGCGATAAACAGGCTCCCATGCGCGCTCATTAACCACCATCAGCCTCAGTTTCCTAACGAATGGAGCCGCATCATTCCACCATCAGAACCTAAGGAACTAACTGTTGAAAGACCTGCTGCACTTCTGTTTCGAAAGGCTGCAGGTAACCGGGAAGGCTGGAAATATCGTCCGCAATGATATAACTGTATCGCTTTCCGTGTATAAATAACACCAGATATTTTGCGGTGCCATCTACCTCAAACTTAGGTAAACCCAATACCGGTGCATTTTCCAGCAGAAGTGCGGAAGGCACCTTGCTGAGCAGCGGCACAGCATAGGCGGCCGTAGCCTCCGGCAAAGAAAATCCGAAATGGTAGGCGGTAAGCGTATCGTTGTAGGCTCTTGTGGTATCAGCCTTCACGCCAGCACGGCTGATTAGAAAAGCCTCGCGGATGGGTATCATGCCTCCATAAGCCTGAAGGATTATCGAATCGGCAACCACGGTACTGCTCATTTGATCGGAGCATTTGCAGCAGGAGGATTGTAAAACAACAACCACAGCAGCTAAGAAAATAAGATATCTCATAATATTAGTTTTGCTTGGTAAAAAAACGGGCTTCATACCGCCTGCCTATATAGACGAACTATGCGTTAACTTTCTTAGTAAGAGATATAAAATCCCTGCCGGGCATTTTTTTACAAAGAGCATGAAGACCAGGAGCCAGGATTTTTCATCTCCTGGTCTTCCGATTGGAGCGCAAAACATTTTGCAGTAGGTTTGCACACAAATTTTCCGGAGACTGCTCCGGCAATTCTTAAAACAAAAAATTCTGATGAAGATTTTAGTTTGTATCAGTCAGGTACCTGACACCACTACCAAAATCGCTTTCAGCGACAACAATACCACTTTTAATACCGCGGGTGTTACCATGATCATCAATCCTTACGATGAATGGTATGCCCTGGTACGCGCGCTGGAGCTCAAGGAAAGCGGAGCTGCAACTGCTGTTCACCTGATTACAGTAGGTAAAGCCGACGCTGAACCCGTGATCCGCAAGGCGCTTGCGCTGGGCGGCGATGAAGCCATCCGTATTGACACGGAAAGCCACGATCCATTTGTAGTAGCTTCAGAAATTGCGGCTTATGCAAGAACCGAAAATTATGATCTGGTGCTTTGCGGTAAAGAATCCATTGATTATAACAACGGGGTGATGGGAGCTATGCTGGCAGAAATGCTCGACATGAACTATGTAGGCTTCGCTACAAAACTTGACCTGAGCGGCAATACAGCGACTATCAACCGCGAAATAGAAGGGGGCGAAGAAACCGACACTGCCGGTCTGCCACTGGTAGTATCCTGCCAAAAGGGAATGTCGGAAGCGCGTATTCCCAATATGCGAGGCATTATGGCTGCCCGTACCAAGCCGCTGAAAGTAGTGGCGGCATCAGGCTTTGCGGCGGTAGCTACCATCGTATCTTACGAAATGCCACCTGCTAAGACCGGCGTTAAGATGTTTGATGCAGATAATATGGATGGACTGGTTGCAGCACTGCACAACGAAGCAAAGGTGATTTAGCCATTTGCAGGATCCTAAACATTAACAACTTACAATCATCAAGATAATGTCAGTATTAGTATTCGCAGAACATACACAGGGAAGCTTCAAGAAAAAGACTTTTGAAGCGGTACAATATGCTGCGGCTATAGCACAACAAATGGGCTCCAGTACTACCGCCGTAGTGCTGGGTAATGTAAGCGACAGCGCAGCCGCTGAATTAGGGAACTACGGTGCACAAAAAGTGATTGTAGTTGCCGATACGCGTCTCGACAATCTGAGCGCACGTGCCTATGCCAAAGCATTGGCTGCTGCCGCCGAAAAAGAAGGCGCCAAAGTAATAGTTGCCTCACACGATGTAACCGGAAAAGCCGTAGCTCCCCGCCTCGCGGCGCGCATGAAAGCCGGAATGGTTGCAGGTGCCATCGGTCATCCTGACACGAGCAACGGCTTTGTAGTAAAAAAAGCGGTATTTGCCGGAAAGGCTTTTGCTTTTGTAAATATCACCAGTGAGGTAAAAGTGATCACGCTAATGCCCAACACTTTCGCGGTTCAGAAAAATGAAGGTACTGCCAACGTAGAAAAGCTTGACGTTGCTTTTGATGACAAGGACTTTGGCGTACAGGTAAAAGAGGTGAATAAAGTAACCGGAACTGTTCCTCTTGCTGAAGCGGAACTGGTAGTTTCCGGCGGACGTGGAATGAAAGGTCCAGAGAACTGGCCTGTGCTGGAAGCGCTGGCGGGTGAACTGGGCGCAGCATTGGCATGCAGCCGTCCGGTAGCAGATAGCCATTGGCGTCCGCACCACGAACACGTGGGACAAACAGGCGGCACCATTCGTCCGAATCTGTATATCGCCGTGGGTATTTCAGGAGCTATCCAACATCTTGCGGGCGTAAACGGATCGAAGACGATTGTGGTGATCAATAAAGATCCCGAAGCTCCATTTTTCAAAGCTGCCGACTATGGAGTAGTGGGCGATGCGCTGGAGATTCTTCCAAAACTTACCGAAGCCGTAAAAAAGTTTAAAGCTTCGCATAACTAAATGTGAACCACTAGTTCGCGTAGAACCACTTATAAAAGCCGTTAGTAGCTGTCGGAAGGCAGCTACTTTTTTTATGTTCATTATAAGTCTCCCGCCTTTCGACGGAAAACATTATTTTCATCTATCATATAGCTTTACCGTACATCACTTTTTAAAAAAAAATAAAGATGACAAAGATTCTGATGACACTTTTATTGCTCTTAGCAAATGTTTGCATGGATGCGCAGGTCGTTTTTTCTGAAAGTTTCGAAGGCACTGCATTTCCTCCTGTAGGCTGGACTTTAGTTCCCTCCTCTGCATCATCTGCATACCTGGGAAAATGGCAAAAAAATACAAGAATTACACCAATGATAAGGAGTGGACATGCCTCCGCTTTGTCCAGTACGGCAGATGATGCTACTCGATGCGATGTATTCCTATATACGCCAACTATCCCCGCACATGCCGGATGGATCAAAGTTAGCTGCTGGGTAAAACTTCGTACCACTGCATCACAAGCACGTGACACTTTTGCCATTAGTTACCAGCCAAACATAGCCGGGTCTCGTCCCGTGGTAATGAAAACAATATCCTCTTGGACTTCTCGCGATTGGATTCATGTGGAGTTTAAATACAAAATCCGTGTTATTTCTCCATTTAAAATCGCGTTTCGAAACGTGATAGCCGTTAGCCCTGCCCGACCCGACTATTCTTTCGCTCTCGATGACATCAAGATTGAGTTTCTGTAATTTGATCGACAAATCCTTAAGTTCCAGATCCCATATTTTGGTACATCTTAAGGGTAAAACCGGTTCACTCAACTTCAACGAATAACCTGCTATGAAAAAAACAACCTCATGGTGCATCATGCTCCTGTTTATCGCCAACGTTTGCTTTGCACAAAATGGAAAACTTTTAAAGCAAAATCCGTATTACCTCCGCGACAGCATAGTTGCAAAATGGGCGTCAATGATTCCAGATGTCAAACAACGCGTGGATCAGTCAGAATTCTACAGTATCAGCTATTTGTCCGACGGGTTGAAAGTGAATGGCTATCTGTCCCTTCCCAAAAAGTCCGGTGTGTACCCTGTTATCATTTTCAACCGCGGAGGCAATCGTGAATTCGGCAGTCTGAATGATGCACAGATCATTCGTATTCTGGCACTGGTGTCAAGCTGGGGATATGTATGCATTGCCAGCCAATACAGAGGGAATAGCGGCAGCGAAGGCATGGAAGAATTTGGCGGCAAGGATGTAAACGATGTGGTGAATCTTATCCCCTGTCTGAATTATATACCAAAGGCGGACACATCGCGAATAGGCATGTGGGGCTGGAGCCGTGGGGGCATGATGACCTATCTTGCCCTTACCCAAACCTGCCGTATCAAAGCTGCTGTGGTGGGCTCCGGGCTGGCTAATGCATTTACGACCATAAGTAAAAGACCCGGGATGGAGTCCGTATTTGAAGAACTCGCTCCCGGCTATTCGCAACACAAAGATTCGATACTCAAAGCACGCAGTGCAGTATATCAGGCAGAGAAAATGTGCGCTTCCACACCTATACTCATTTTAGCCGGCACTGCCGACTGGCGTGTATCGCCGGAAGAACAATTTGAAATGGCGCGCCGGCTGTATGAGCTCAAACACCCGGTTCGCTTCGAACTGCTGGAAGGCGGGCAACACAGCCTAGCGGAGCATTTTGATGAAGTAAACCGTGCAACCCAAGATTTTTTCGATCAATACGTGCGGGATAGGAAAGCTATTCCTTCATTAGAGCCACATGGTAATTGACACAAACTGAGCTTTTTCATTGTTCAGGATCTTATTCCTAGTTCAGGCTCGATGTTCCGAAGGGTCGATGTTCAGGATGTTCCGACGGGCATCCTGAACTTAAGGATGTCGCGGATTTGTAATCCGCCACAGGAATACGTTTATCAATTTCCGCTTGCTAAGCCATAGCCTTTGCTGGTGTTTCCTTGCGCTCGCCGATCTGCTGGCGCCACATAGCGTAATAAAGTCCCTTTTCATCGAGCAGGCTGTAGTGATTTCCGGTTTCGACAATATGCCCTTTTTCCAAGACAAAGATGCGGTCGGCATGCATGATGGTAGAAAGCCTGTGGGCGATCATAACGGTAATGTGCTCGCGTTGATCCGTGATGTGACGAATGGTCTTTGAAATTTCTTCTTCGGTGAGTGAATCGAGTGCCGAGGTGGCTTCGTCGAAAATCATAAGACGCGGATGGCGCAGCAATGCACGGGCTATCGAAAGCCTTTGCCTCTCGCCACCCGATAGTTTGAGACCACCCTCTCCGATCATCGTATTAATTCCATTTTCTGCCCGGGCTAAAAGATTCTGACAGGCAGCTTTTTCCAATACTTCGCTGATCTCTGCATCCGTAGCCGTGGGGTTGACAAACAATAGATTTTCTTTGATGGTACCCGAAAACAATTGCGTATCCTGAGTGACAAAACCAATCTGCGTCCGCAATTCATCAAACTCAATTTCTTCATCAGCCACATTGTTATAAAAAATGCGTCCGCTGTTGGGATGATAAAGTCCTACGAGCAATTTTACTAGCGTGGTCTTACCCGATCCCGAAGGACCGACAAAAGCCACCGTCTCCCCAAGCTTCACCTCAAAAGATATTTGCTCCAAAGCAGGGCGCAGCGCAGTCTGATGTTGAAAGCTTACGTCGCTAAAGCGCAGATGCTGCACCATATTGATGGGCTGCGGATGAAGCGGCTTCCGCTCGGCAGGGCGCTGCATCAAAGTCTCCATATTATTGAGCGAAGCCTGGGCTTCCCGGTAAGCAAGTATTACATTGCCCAACTCCTGCAGTGGACCGAAAATAAAGAAGGAATAAAACTGCATGGAAAAAAGTTGCCCCAGTGTGAGGGTATCGCGAAAAAGAAAAAACAGGAGCGAGAACATGATGCACTGCCGCAAAAAATTGACGAAGGTGCCTTGCACAAAGGATATGGCGCGGATACTGCGTACTTTTTTCAGTTCCAGCCCCAGTATTTTTATTGTGTTAGCATTGAGCCTGTTGATCTCCTGATTAGTTAATCCCAGGCTTTTTACGAGCTCGATGTTGCGCAGTGATTCGGTCGTGGAACCGGCAAGTGCATTGGTCTCCGCAACGATATTCTTCTGAATGAACTTGATCTTTTTACTCAGAAAGGTGGTCAATAATGCCAGTGCGGTAGCGCCTCCTACAAAGATGATGGGCAGCCAGGGACTGAGACGAAAAGCATAAACCATCACAAAGGCAATACCCACCAGGGGTATAAATACAAGGTTGATAAAGCTCATGATAAACTTCTCACAGTCGGTACGCACCTTGGTGAGTACTGAGAGGGTCTCTCCGCTTCGTTTATCCTCAAAATCCTGATACGGCAGGCTCATGGCGTGTTTCAGCCCATCGGTATAAATATTTGCGCCAAATTTCTGAATGACCACATTGGTTGTATAATCCTGAAAAGCCTTGGCAATTCGCGATACCATTGCCGTGCCGACGAGCATTCCCAAAGCCATCATCACCCCCCGGAAATATTCATTATCGAGCCCGTGGCTCCGATAGTATTCTACCTTGTTGGCAAAAGGATCAATAAGATATTTACCAAAAATGTACGGATCAAAAAGGGAGAAAATCTGATTGATGGAAGCAAGCAACAGCGTGACAAATATCATCAGCTTGTACTTACTCAGGTAGCGAAGAAGAAGTTTCATACTGCGGACAAAGATAGCGCCACAGTCCGCTTGCCGCGCTGATAACCGCTTAGGCGAATTCTATAACAGCGAGGATTGAACATACCGGGAGAGCATTTCGCCCACCTTGCGGTCTATAGGAAGCTGAAAAAGTCCGGCATGCATCTGCGCAATGTCGAGCCAAAAGGTACGCTCGTTTTCCAGTTGGTTGACGATCACCTCCGGCACCGTTGGTGCGGCAACAAAATAATAAACACTGATCACCTGCGATGCATCGAACGCGGAAAGCTGAAAAAAATCAGTGGTATAGAAATGGTCAAGAATATCAATGTCGAGTCCCAGCTCTTCCTTCCATTCTCTTTTCAGGCAGTCGGCTATACCCTCTCCCCACTCCAATCCGCCGCCGGGAAATTTTGTGATCTGTCTGCCCCTGATCAGTTCTTCATTTACAAGAATCTTTCCCTCGTGTATCCATATGCCATACACGCGGATATTAAAGCGTTTTGGCTGCATCAGAACCAGCGTTTCTTATTAAAGTAGAGCACCATCACCACAGCGGTAATGATAGAAAGGATAATGGCGAGATAAAAACCTTCGGGGCGCTCCTCGAAGGGCACCCGCACATTCATGCCAAAGAAGCTGGCAATGAGCGTTGGCAGGGAGATGAGGATGGTGATGCTTGTAAGGCGTTTCATCACCAGGTTCATATTATTGTTGATGATGCTGGCAAAAGCATCGAGGGTACTGATAAGGATGGTAGAATATTTCTCCGCCATCTCAAGCGCCTGCGAATACTCGACGATCAGATCCGACAAAAACTCCCGCTCGTCTTCATCGCAATTCAGAAAGTTGGTGCGTTCCATTTTCATCAACAGCAGTTCATTGCTGCGCAGCGCTGTGACGAAGTACACCAGACTTTTCTGTACCCGCATCAGGTAGAGCAACTCTTCATTCCGGTTAGAATCATAGAGCTTTTGTTCAAGGATATTTCTGCGGTGATTGATCTCCTTGAGTACTTCCATAAAGTCGAGCACCACTTTTTCGAAGATCTTCAGCACCATCATATTAGGGCGCTCGGGGTGTCGCTTGGCAAAAGTGTTGAGGAAGCGGCGAATGGCTACATTTTCAAAAGAGTTGACGGTAATAACCTGATTGCGCTCAGTGATGATGATGGAGATAGGAATGGTTACATAATAGGCATCGCTTTCATTGAGCGATTTGTTCTCCACAGGTGTTTTAAGGACAATGAGTTTTACCCCTTCGTCAATTTCATAGCGCGAGCGTTCTTCGATATCGAGGGTATCCGTCAGGAAATCGCGGGGAATATCAAGGTCGCGAGAAAGATTATCAATCTCGTTGTCCTGGAATGGCGGCGTCACGTTGATCCAATTAGCACCTTCGGGCTTCTCGATCTCCAGCGTCTGGCGGTTGATATTCTTGAAATATTGTACCATGCCCGTTTTCGAAGTTGTGCAAAGGTAGTTGCTGTGCCTTAGAATATGGTAGTGATTTGCAATAACCTTAAAAATTCACGAAAGGATAAAGCTGCCGTAAATGACGGTAAACATTAGCTTTTCAGCAATTGCTGCGTTAATTTTGTAGCCTTATCGAAAAAAAATTATTCAAATGAATTCCCGTCGGAAATTAATAACTCTGGATGAGTTTACGATTCAGGAAACCCGGAAGTTCCCACAGGCAACCGGCGAACTGTCCGCCATTCTCCGCGATATCGGATTAGCCTGTAAGATGATCAACAAGCAAGTGTTGAAAGCCGGGCTGGTAGATATCCTGGGCAAACACGGCGCTACCAACGTGCAGGGCGAAGAGCAAATGAAGCTGGATGTGTATGCCAACGAAACCTTGATTGCCGTGTTGCAAAACAGCAGCGAATGCGCCGGCATAGCCTCCGAAGAAAATGATGAGTTTGTGTGTTTCGAAGATGAGTATTCTGTCCATTCAAAATATGTAGTTCTCTTCGATCCGCTCGACGGTTCGTCTAATATTGACGTCAACGCTCCTATCGGTACTATATTTTCTATCTACCGCCGTGTGAGCGAGTTAGGCAAACCCTGCACCGCAGAAGATTTTTTGCAGGAAGGCAATAAGCTGATGGCAGCGGGTTATGTAATCTACGGCTCAAGCACCATGATGGTGTATGCCACCAAACTGAGTGTGAACGGTTTTACACTCGAGCCCTCAATTGGTGAATTCTGCCTTTCGCATCCGGATATGAAATGTCCGGAAAAAGGAAAGATCTACTCCATCAATCAGGGGAATACGTCCAAATATTCCGAAGGCATGAAGAGCTTTCTCGACTATTGCATGGAGAGCAATAAGGAAGAAGGTCGTCCCTATTCGCACCGCTACATAGGTTCTATGGTAGCAGACATGCATCGTACTTTGATCAAAGGCGGCATCTTTATGTATCCAGCCGACAAGAGCAATGCAAAGGGAAAACTGCGCCTGCAATACGAATGCAACCCTATGGCTTTTCTTATCGAAGCGGCTGGCGGTGAAGCAAGCGATGGTACGCAGCGCATCCTTGATGTGCAGCCTGCTGAGCTGCATGAGCGTTGTCCCATTTACATTGGTTCAAAAAATCTGGTAAACAAAGCAGTGGCCTTTGCCAACGAGGCAGCTACAGTGGCGTAAGCAGATGAATACAGTATGCGCAAAGCCGGAGGATAGCATCTTCGGCTTTTTTTTTCTCATCTTTTCCCGGTATCACCTTTGTGAAAGCAGGACAAAGCTAACCTCCCTGCTATAATCGGCTTACCAGCATCACCGATGCTGTGTTGAGCACATAATGGTTGATAATCAGGATATTTCTAAACCGATGATCATTACCCGGGCGGTAAAGCAATGCCTCCGGAACCTGCCGGGTATGGAGTACATGCTGCGCGAGCCAAAGCGCAAAACCCGAAGCGGTAGGATACTCACCCGTAAACTGTTTAAAAGCAAGTACAGGAACCGACTGCGGAACTTGCTGTATCGCGCCTACATACAAAGGTTGAAACCGGGCATCTCCATTCATACCCGTCACCACGAGGTCAATATCATTGGCGGTAAGCGCGTTTTCGTTCAAAAGTTCAGCGATTGCCTGCGGAACATTTTCGGGGCATGCATCCTGTAACATCCGAACTCCGCGCAATATTGCCCGTGCACCTCCGGGCTTATTCGACAGCGTAAAGAATGCTGTTCCCTCGCCTGCAATGCTTCCGGGAGTATCTGCATGTTGTAGCAAATCAAGGCTATGGGGCAATTCCTTTTTCCAGTAACCGATCTTTTCTTTTACAATAAAATAATCGGGCGTTAATTCATCAAAACAGCCCACCAGCGCCACTTTCCGATCCTTTTCTTCCGATAGAAACAACTGTGCGTCAAACAAAGAAAGCTCAAAAGATAGTCCACGGTTTACATAGGTTTGATTGTAACCTGTGCTTTTCGATTGCAAGGCAATCCATCCGTTGATACTGTTGTAGGTTGATTGTATGAAATAGGTTGGGTTCAGCGCTTCTTCTTTCAGTTGGATCATATCCTTAAGAAAATGCTCCATATCGGTCATGCTGCCCAGCCCTGTGCCTGTAATGATCGCATCAGGCTGTTCCACCCCTGCGTTTTGGAGCGCTTTCATTCCTGCACTAATGCCCATTTTCATTTGCCGGCTCATCCTGCGGATGGCTACCGGGTTAATGAACTGCCGGTAATCCGGATCGACGACGAAAAGTTTTCCATTATCCGAACTTTCGATTGGCTGCAGGAACTCCGAAGGTTCGAAGCTATGCTGCGGACTAATGGCACTGGCAGACAATATGTAGATGGGTTGCATCATGCCTTGCTGAATATCAGTGAAACATTGTTGCCGCCAAATCCGAAAGAATTACTGAGCACATGACGAATATTTTCTCCTTCCTTCCAGACAGTAGCCGGCGCAATACTGAGTTCGTCCATCTGCGTTTCAAAATTAAGATTGGGATAAACGATGCCTTGCTGCAGCGACCAAATCGAAAATATCGCTTCAATAGACCCCGCGGCTGCAAGGGTATGACCCGTAAAGGCTTTGGTAGAACTAAAAGCAGGGGGCTTTTCTCCAAACAGTCGCTCAATAGCTCTTCCCTCTGCCGCATCGTTATTGATTGTAGCGGTGCCATGAGCGTTGATATATCCGATGTCGGCAGGTTGTAGCGCTGCCTTGTGCAGTGCCTGAGTCATGGTGCGGTGCGCACCGGCTCCATCGGGCGAGGGGGCTGTGGGATGGTAGGCATCGTTGCTATTGGCATAACCGCTGAAATAAGCGAGTATCTCCGCGCCCCGCTTTTTTGCGTCCGATTCCTTTTCCAGCAGCAAATAGCCGGCACCTTCGCCCAGATTTAAGCCCATACGATTTTGATCGAAGGGCTTACAAGGTGCTTTGTCCACATTTTTTAAGGATAGAAAACCATTTACCGTAAACCGGCTCATGGCATCGCAGCCGCCGCAGATAGCGCGTTCCACCAAGCCTTGCTGTATCATTCTCGAGCCGAGGATGAGCGCATTTGCCGATGACGAACAAGCGGTGGAAATGGTAGCCATAAAAGGCTTAAGCCCAAAATAATTGGCTACATTCTGTGTACTTTCTGCGCAGTCGAGCGTATCGATATACTTTAGAAATTCCCCTTCTTTCTGCTCCGAAATAAAGTCGAGATACATATTTTCGACCGAACACATACCGCCCACGGTGTTGGCATTAATGAAGGCAAACCGATTATCTGCAAGCAAAGACCGGTCAACATAGCGCAAGAGTTCGCGCATAGCAGTGAGTGCCAGTAAGGTGGTACGCGTATAACCATTGGCGCCTGTGGGCAAACTCAGCCCGGCAGCAAGATCGTTGTCGCTTTTCTTTACCTCAGCCATCACAAATTCGGGCGCATGAACCGTTTGCAGGAATTCGGGATGCTGCAAGCCGGAACTGCCTGATTTCAGGGCATGCAAGTGCTGGTCCTTACCAAGACCAAGGGCAGAAAAAATTCCGACAGAGCTGACAACAATACGATCCGCCATTAGTTATGCGGCTATCTAAGCTTTTTGATGCAGTTGGATGTATTCAGCCATCGATTGAACAGAAGACAATACCCGACGTCCTTCGCGGGCATCTTCTATTTTAATGCCATAGTTGCGCTCCAATAGTACCATCAGTTCGAGCGAATCAATGCTATCTAATCCCAAACCTTCGCCAAACAAGGGCGCATTGTCGTCGATATCTTTGGGCTCCATACCCTGTAGATTCAGGCTTTCGATGATTTGTTGCTTCAGTTTCAGTTTCAATTCTTCCATGAGGTAAAATGAATGTGCCGCAAAAATAATTATTAGTTGTTAGCCAGAGGATTTTGTTTAAGGGCGAAAGACGCGAAAGGTAATTTTAGCTGTAAACTGAGATTTTTAGAAGGACGTGGACACTTTAAAATATCGGTCTGAACAAAAAACTGTCATTTTGTATGGAAGGGGACGCTTCAAAATATTGGTCTGAGCGAGACGCGCAGACCAGATAGTGAAAATTTGCTCTGAGCGGGATGCTCAGACTAGTAAAGGCTGAATAATGCCGCAAAAACATTTGAAAGCTCCGTAGGAGCGCCATCCTAATGGAGAAAAACGCACCCCAGCCATTGAGCTCTGTAGGAGCGCCATCCTAATAGAAAAAAGCAAAGCTCAGTCATTGAGCTCCGTAGGAGCGGTACCCCGAAATAAAGAAACCGAACATTCCATCGGTTCAAAAAATAGTAATTTTAATACTTTGGTATTCAATGAAAAAAATCACCGTCATACTTCTATCATTCTGGTGTGCTACGCTTTTCGCTCAAAGTCCTTCTGCCAGAATACCCGCATGGAGCGCCTATATTACTCCCACAGCCCTGCTTGACCTTTATGGTGCCCGCATTCCTGTAGGTCTGGAATATCAACCGGGCAATCGCTGGGCATATTCGCTGGAGGCGAGTATTCCTTTAAAAACCTATCTCTTAACTCCTGTCAACCGTGAACGATACAAGATCAATTTTGACTTGTATCTGCGCGCCGAAGCGAAACATTTTCTTTCCACTGAACATAAGAATTTTGTAGGGCTGGAATTTTTCTGGAGAAATCAGGAGCTAAAGGGCAATAATTATTCCTTGCAACAAGTAAATGATGGTACGCATCGCGAGCTAAATTATAGAAGTGCTGACATCTTCAAAAATGTTTTCGGACTTGGTGTCATTATAGGAACGAATCGCCCAATCGCTAACCAAATTTTTCTGCAACCTTATATCGGGCTTGGCGTAAGGCATAATGCATTGCATGCACTAAATATCGAAGACGAGCGGGCTAGTAGCAGCCATATCAGCTACAATTTTCCAACCTTCAATTTTCTAAATGCTTTTGAAGATCAAAACGCCCGAGATGGCGAACATACGGCTCTCTATGCATCATGGGGCTTAAAGCTCAGTGTTCTGCTTTCCAGAAGGCGGTCTGAGTAAGACGCTTAGTCCAACGACGATATGTGCACTTGAAGCGTATGAGTACGAACAAAAAAGCATAGTAAAAATGTAAACTGGCTTTTGTATGGAAGCGGACGCTTCAAAATATTGGTCTGAGCGAGACGCTCGGACCAGATGATGCATTCGTATTTCGAAATAGCAACCTCTAACCTCAAAAACTCAGCACACTCATAAACTGCGCACGCTCTCTTTTTTTTGTTGCCACATGCCAGTTGCCACCGTAGCTGATGCGCACGGGCATTAGCCTTCCATTGATTTCTTTAAGGCGGACCTTCATCCGCACATCAAAATCGTAAATCCAGGTTTTGTAAGAAAGCGAATAGTCTCTGGCTACGATTGCATAGTCCGACTTCCGAAACCAGGTGGAGAGTTCATTATACACTACTTCGTTTCGGAATTCCTTTTTGGGTGTCGCCATAAAAAGGTAGCAGTCCTCACCATCATATTCGGCAAGCACAAGTTTGAAGTTGTACCTTTTTGCAATATCCTCGTCAAATATCGCCGCTTTATTTCCTGCAAATGGCACCCCTGCTACCCTGCTTCCGGGGTTAAAGATGAGTTGTTTCAACTGCCATTTGCGTTTTTCCAATTCTCCCTTGCCGCGCTCATTTTCCGAACCGGCTACAATGTTATTTTCGCCGCAAACCGGCTTAGAGGTAAAGAACAGATAGGCAAATAGCTCGGCAGTATAGTAATTGTACCCGCCCTTGTTGTCGTAAAAGTCGCCGGTAGTTTTTTCTTCCAGCACCTTCATGCTGCGGCAACCGTTTGCAACAAATTGTTGCGTTTTGCTATGAAGCGAAGCTATGGTTTCATTGTCCCTGCCTAGGATACGGATATCGTTGGTAGCTGTATAAGGCACAATATGGAGGGTCTTGAAAGCTTTGTAAAAGGTGGTATCCTGCTGAATACGGCGAATGAAGCCAGCAATATCCCAGCCTTCCCTCGATGCTTTCAGGGTATATTCATCAAGTTGTATGGGAAAGGCGAAGATGCTCGTGTCCTTCCCCTGCGCGGCTGCAAAATGAGGCTGCATTCCTAACCCATACATTGCCAAAAAAAATCCTATAAAACGCTTCATTATTCCTGCCTTGCTTTAAGTAGCGCTTCGGCTACCAACAGATCTTCGGGTGTGGTGATCTTCAGGTTTGCTTTTTCACCTTCAACCAGAAAAACCGGAGTACCGCTGTGCTCCACCACCGTAGCCTCGTCCGTAAAGGCGGCACGATAGGGCTGCTGCATGGCAGGCAGCAAAATTGATGCCCTGAAGGTTTGGGGTGTTTGTATCAGTCGAATTTCAGAACGGTCGAGCGGAAAAGAGCCTGCTTCGGTAACCCGTCGCATACTATCGGTGGCGGCAATGGCGGGGATGGCGCTGCCATTTTCCAAAGCCTGTTCATAACACCTTTGAATCAAATCTGACGTTACCAGCGGGCGCACGCCATCATGAACAAAAACAATAGCCTGGTCGGGAATGTCTTTCAGCCCGTTCTGCACACTGTGGAAGCGGGTTTCTCCACCGGCAACAATAGTCATATCAATCCTCTCGGGAAAAGACTGCAGCACTATTTGTGCATAACTGATCTGATGGGCAGGCAATACAAGCACTATGTGTATGCCCACAATCGCTTCCGTAAAGGCGCGAAGCGTATGATATAGAACAGGACGACCATTGAGGGGCAAAAATTGTTTGGGTATGGCTGTTCCCATCCGGGTGCCTTGGCCGCCCGCTACGATTACTGCATATGCTGGTAGTGACCCGTCCATTATTTTACCTCGTGCATTAACTTTCTCACGAACGGAGAAATAACAATAATCAACACTCCGGCAATGAGTGCGTAGATAGCAAACTGATGATATCCTGCGCTGTAAACTTCAAGCTTTTGGGCAGGGGTCGCATTTTTATCCGGCGAAATTTCTGCCCCGAACAGCCCCGCCACATATTGCCCGTAGGCACTGGCCAAAAACCACATGCCCATCATAAAGCCCTGCAGCTTCGGTGTAGCCAGTTTTGTCATCAATGATAAGCCAATGGGAGATAATGCAAGCTCAGCGAAAGTGACAACAAAATAAGCCAGGGTAAATACATTCAGTGATGCAACACCATCGGCTCCGGCGGTAAACTTTCCGGTAAAAAACGTGTAGAAGCCAAGTCCTAAAAGCAGAAATCCGATACCGAACTTGATAATTCCATTCGGCTCCATCTTCTTTCTGTTCAGCCAGAGCCACACCAGCCCCACCAGCGGCGCGAAGATGATCACGAAGAGAGAGTTTGCAGAATTGTTCACCATGTTGGGATCAATATGCAAGCCCAAAAGATTGGCTTTAAGGTGCTCTGCTGCATACAGGCTGAGGGATCCGCCTGCCTGTTCGAAAATCGCCCAAAACACTACGGAGAATATGATAAACACAAAAGCTGCGATTAGCTTTTCATTTTCCTTCCGGCTCAGTTTCGTCATTTCATAAATGAGGTAAACAATACTGAAGGGACCAATGAAATACATGAAATAATCGGTGTATTGGGTATTGGACACCATGGTGATGATGAGCGGAATAGATGCCAGCGCCCCGATATACACCGCATACTCATACCATTTTTTCTGACGAAATTTCTGGTAGTCGATAGGCGCCTTCCCAATAGGTCCAAGTCCTTTATGAGTAAACAGAAAAGTAAGCAGGCTGATGGTCATCACCAGTGCCACAAGTCCAAAAGCTACATTCCATCTCAAAGCTTCTGGTATCAGCGACGAAAAAATTTCACCCTTGCCCACCCCAATCATCAGAATACCTCCCAAAAATGCTCCGATATTGATGCCGGAATAAAACAATGAAAAACCCGCATCGCGGCGCGCATCTCCGGGCTGATAGAGCTGGCCTACCATCGACGAAATATTGGGCTTAAAAAAACCGGTTCCGATAATAAGAAAGGCAATACCCGTGAAAAAGAAAGCTTTGGGATCTACCATCAGAATAACACTGCCGGCGATCATAAGTAGCCCTCCCCAAAACAATGATTTTCTAAACCCGAGAATTTTATCGGCAAATAATCCGCCGATGAAGGTAAAGGCATACACCCAGGCTTGTGTGGCTCCATATTGAAGATTGGCAGTGTCTTTAGCCATACCCAATTGATAAACCATGAAGAAAGTGAGCATGCCCCGCATTCCGTAAAAACAGAAACGCTCCCACATTTCGGAGAAAAACAAGGCCCAGATTTGCTTTGGGTATTTTCCCTGGAAATTCTGGATTTGATCCAGTGCAGGATCGTTGGTGCTACTGATCAGCTCCGTACCTTCATTATTGCCTACTGCAGATGGTTGCATGCGCCGGTTTTTTTGAAGGGTACAAGATATTTACTTTTTCGGAACCAAATTTGCCCGTTGCAGGACAGCGTTTGCAAAATGACTCGCATTTACATCAAAGAGAATTCTATGCTGGCAAAAATGGCCGCAGGCTATCGCAAATCCGGAAGGATGGCCATGGTGTTGGGTAAAACCATCCATCTTTATGGCGTTAGTCGCAAGCAGTTTCTGGCAGAGAAAAATTGGGTTCAGCACGAACTAAAACATATTGAACAGTTTGAGCGATTGGGATACCTGAGATTTTTGGCCCGGTACGCCTGGCTTTCATACAAATACGGCTACTACAATCACCCCATGGAGCAAGAGGCGAGACGTGCAGAAAAAGAACCCCTCGGAACGCAGAAATATTATTGGTAAAAAATCCAAAAGACCTCATTTCATTTTGTGGCTGCACCCTATTATCTTTGCGCAAAATCAAAAAGTTACGATGCCTCGTAAAGTTGTTCCTACTGCCGGCCAAAAGCGCACGTTCTTCATTCATTTTGTTGTATTTGCCATTGCTACGGTGATTATGGTGATGATTCACAAAAAACAAGGCGAACATCATTGGGCTTATCCCTGGCATGCATGGATCATTGCTGCATGGGGACTGTCGCTGATCGGGCATGGCTGCGCTGTATTTACCAGCTACGAAGACAAAGGAATGGAAGAATACCATCGCCAGGAACATAACGGTTAATCCTTGACCGGAATAACCGGTGAAACTAAAATAACATGATGACCTCTTGCATGAACGCAGGGGGTTTTTATTTTTATGAAAACGAATATCGCTATCATGGACACGCCACGTCTTAAACAGTTGCAGCAGGAATTTGACGCTTTAACCGACGATGTAGAAAAAATAGATAAGATGGTGGACATGGCCGTTGAGCTCCGCAATTTTGATGTGGAGCGTGCAGCCACGCTGGCAGATGAGATCATCGAACAGTCGAAGAAAATAGCCTACAAGCGGGGCGAAGGAAGGGGTTACAACCTGAAAGGGTCTTGCTACTGGCTGCAGGGCGATTATGAGCTGGGACTGGAGACTCTGCACCGGGCCAGCGCGCTTGCCAAAAAAGCCCACGACCGGAGTCTCGAAGCCCGTATCCTCGCCAACTTCGGAAATATATACCGCGACCTGGGCGACCTGAGCAATGCCTTAAGTTATTACGAAAGCGCTCTTGCCATCAACGAAGAACTTGGCGATGAATTCTTACAGTCTGTAAACCTCACCAGCATCTCAAATCTGCTGTACGATCTTAATGATTACGACAGTGCGCTGGAATATGCGCTGCGCTGCCTGCCAATCTTCGAAAAGGCTCATGACTCAAGCCGGCTTATTTCTATCTACAATACGCTTGGAAACATCTACTTTAAGCAGGAGCAGTTTCGTGAGGCCCTCCGTTACTTCGAAGAGAATCGCCGGCAATCGGAGCCCGAAACCGCGGCATGCATCATGGCTGAAAGCGGCATGGGTAAGGTGTACTACAAGATGCACGACTTTCCCAATGCAGATCGTTATCTGAGGGAGGCGCTCGACAAGGCGCAAAAAATGGGCAATGTAGAAGTGCAGATCATTTGCCATTTCTACCTGGGTCGTATGCTCATGGATGAAAGCGATCAGCGTCAGGCTTTGCACTACCTGGAATCTGCTTTGATACTGGCCGACGAATACTCCAGACGACATGATGTAATGAGCGTACATGAGTTGCTTTCGGCCTTATACGATCAGATGGGAAATATCCCTAAGGCTTTCCACCACCTTAAAGCTTATGAAAAACTGAAAGAAGAAATTTTCAAACAAACCACGTTCAATAAACTGCGCAATTTGCAGATAAGGCAACAAATAGAGCTGGCACGAAAAGAGAAAGAAGTTGCCGAAAAAACAGCGCAGCTAAAACAACAGTTCATGGCCAATATGAGCCATGAAATCCGCACACCGATGAATGCCATTGTGGGCATGACCCGGCTGCTGCTGGGTAAAGAACCCCGCGAAGATCAGATGCGCTATCTGCGCGCCATTCAGCAGTCTGCAGACAACCTGCTGGTCATCATAAACGACATCCTTGATCTTTCTAAGATCGAAGCCGGCAAAATTGTGATCGAACAAACAGATTTTTCGCTGCGCGAAGTGGTGCAAAGTGTGCGCGATATGCTGATGCTGAAAGCAGAAGAAAAACAAATAGGACTGAAGATTGACATGGATGAATCCATCCCTCAAAGATTGGTGGGCGACCCTACACGTATCAATCAGATATTGATCAACCTGGCGGGAAACGCCGTGAAATTTACCGACAAAGGTTTCGTTGAAGTAAAAACCACGATCATTAAGCAGGAAGAAAAACGGTATTGGCTTCAGTTCGACATCATCGACACCGGCATTGGCATAGCCCCCGACTACGTGGATAAGATATTCGAAAGCTTCACACAGGCAGGCACTGATGTAGCCCGAAAATTTGGCGGTACGGGTTTGGGGCTGACCATCTCCAAACAACTTGCTACCTTGATGCATGGAGACATCAGCGTTCGTAGCGAACTGGGCAAAGGCACAACTTTTACGGTGGTCATACCCATGGACGAATCGGAAATACAGACCGCAAGAGGTAACCACAAAGTAGTGGATGAGGATACGATGAAGAAACTGAACAAGGTGAAACTATTGCTGGTAGAAGACAATGAGTTTAACCGAATGGTGGCTGAAGACACGCTGAAGGAGTTGATACCGGACATTATCATAGACATTGCTGTAAATGGCAAAGAGGCGGTAGCCAGAGTGCAGGACAATAACTACGACGTAGTGCTGATGGATATCCAGATGCCGGTCATGGATGGCGTAGCTGCCACACGGGCGATCCGGGAGCTCAACGCACCTGCGAAAGAAACGCGCATTATCGCCATGACTGCCAATGTGCTGCAGGAGGACGTGCAGCAATACTTCAAAGCAGGCATGAATGCGTATGTTTCCAAACCCTTCCATACGGATGAGCTGCTGTTGAAAATGGCAAATGTGCTGGAAGGCAAATCTCTGCATACTGCCAAACCTCTGCAGGCCGCTGCGGAGCCGGCGCCGCAGGCACCCGCCCTTCCGGATATCGTTACCGACATGCAGTTTTTACGTCAGTTTACAGGCGGCAATAAAGAGAAAATGAACAAATACATTGGGATGTTTCTCGAAAACGGTCCCCGTTTGCTCAAACAAATAGACGATGCCTTTGCGATAAAAGATTTCAACAACGTGAAGATTGCCGCACACTCGCTCAAACCACAGCTTTCGTACATGGGCGTAAAGGAAGAGATCAGTCATATTTTTCTGATTGAGCAAACCGCCAGTGAGGCGGGCCATTCAGACCGGTTACCTCCGCTTATTGCCAATCTCAATCGCGTATGCTCCAAAGCATTTGATGAACTGAATCAGTTTAAGGGCTGATGCAGAGCAGCATATTCCGAAATGGCGTATTGCAACTTTGTAGCCGTTTTTCCGGGTGTGATGAACATCATCCATAAACCATTTTAGTTTCTGATATTTTTTTCTATTTTTCTACGAAATTGAACTTCACAAATCATGGCAGACAAGCGCTATATATTTCTGGTCGATGACGAACCGATACAGAATGAAATGCTGAAAGATTACCTGAACGAACGTTTTATCTACGAAATAAAAACTTTCGATAATGGTGAAGAAATGTTGAAAAGTATGGATCTCAAACCCGAGATCATGGTGCTCGACTACCACCTCAGCGCCCACAAACCCGACGCAAAAAACGGCGTTGAAATCCTGAAACTGGTAAAGGAGAGACACCCGGAGGTACAGGTCATCATGCTGTCGGGGCAGGATAAGATAGATGTAGCCATTGATAGTATGAAGTATGGCGCCTACGACTATGTTGTAAAAGGTGAAACCGCTTTTTCGCGAACCGAAAACATCATCAATAATATCAGCGAGCTGCACAAAGTAAAAACGATCAACAAAGCCTATCGCAATACGATAGCACTACTGGGCGGAGCCATCATTTTGATCATCGCCATCACACTTTGGCTCTACTTTTTCACGGATGCATTCAGTCATGCGTATGTGAATCCATAAATCTTTCTCAACTTACATAGAGTATAGGCAGCACTTCTTTAGATTTGCTGCTTATTTATTTCTGTATCTCAAAACAGCAAGATGATTTTAGCCAGCCGACTTGATAGAATTCAGGAACCGCAAACCATAAAAATGGCCAAACTCGGCCGGGAACTGAGAGCGGGTGGTGCCAATATTATAGACCTCAGCCTGGGTGAGCCAGACTTTATTACCCCTGCACATATCTGCCAGGCAGCTACGCAAGCCATGGAACAGGGCTTTACCAAATACACCCCTGTAGTGGGCATTCCCGAACTACGGACGGCGATTTGTGAAAAACTGAAACGAGATAATAACCTTGACTATACACCGGAGCAGATTATTGTTTCCACGGGCGCAAAACAATCTTTGGCCAACGCGGTCTTATGCCTCATCAATCCCGGCGACGAAGTAATCATACCTACACCATATTGGGTTACTTACAGCGCACTGGTTGCTTTGGCCGAGGGTACGGTAAAGTACATTCCCTGCACTATAGACGCTGATTTCAAGCTTACGCCCGGTCAGCTCGAGGCCGCTATTACTCCTGCTACCCGCTTATTTATTTTTTCCTCCCCCTGCAACCCTACCGGCAGCGTTTATAGTCGCGAAGAACTGGAAGCCCTGGCAGACGTCTTTTTGCGGCATCCCCATGTGGCCATCATCAGCGATGAGATATATGAGTACATCAACTACTCAGGCGCACACCAAAGTATCGCTCAGTTCCAAGGATTAAAGGACCGTGTGATTATTGTCAATGGCATGTCTAAAGGATTTGCCATGACCGGCTGGCGACTGGGATACCTTGCAGGGCCGGTAGATCTGGTGCAGGCTTGTGAAAAGTTTCAGGGTCAGTTCACTTCCGGTGCCAACTCCATTACACAACGTGCCGCCATTACGGCGCTCCGCAGCTCGCTGGAGCCCACACAGACCATGACAAAAGCCTTTCGCGAAAGAAGAGATTATGTAATAGACGCTCTTGCCAAAATGCCTGGCATAAAGATCAACAAGCCCGAAGGTGCTTTTTATGCGTTTCCGAACGTTTCGAGCTTTTTCGGAAAAACTGATGGCAGCACAGTCATAAAAAACGATGAGGACTTGTCTATGTACCTTCTTCACAAAGCCCATGTGAGCACTGTCAATGGTGCCGCTTTTGGCAATGATCAGTGTATCCGCATTTCATTCGCCACTTCAATGGAAAACCTCCGTGAGGCGATGGACAGAATGGCCAAAGCGCTTGCTGCGCTTCACTAATGACCCTTAGCGTTGCCTGTTCTGAAAGTGTATAAGCAACATTCGGCTGAGTGCCGGCATTTAGTTCCTGTTGTATCTGCTGGCTTCTTCGTTGATCTGTGGTATCATGCGGATGTATATTGTATCAAGATCTTCGGGGTGTTTCTTATACCAGTCGAGCGCTTGTAAGAAGCCTTCGGGTGTTAGCTTGTAGTGTGTGAAAATAGCCTGATAGTAAGCGGCAAGCGAATCGAGGTTACGCTCCTGATTATGGTGGTTGCTATCCTTCGGCAATTGCATACTGTAGGCTTCGGCAAGATGGATATCGTACAGAACCTGTTGCATTTTTTCGGGCGTCAGCGGAGGCTGTTCCCGGGTGCTGCAAGCGTTAAATATTGCTGCTGCAAGCATGCTGAAGAAAAGTGTCTTTCGTTGCATATTATCTGATCAATGCCTGGTATTTGGTAGTATTAGGCACATCCATGGCAGAGAGCATATTGACGAATGGTGTGCGTTGCTCGCGCTGTAGCTGACCGACCACTTTGGCTACCTCGTCGCTTTTGGCATTGAAGAAAAATTGTATCAAAAGAGAGCTGGGATTCTCGCGGTTTACCTGATTAAGTTTGGGTATGCTACCGAGCATCATCTGCCGCGCCTCTTCCGGTTTGGCATACATATTATCGAGGCCCTGCCGGTGCCACGAATAAAGTGTTTTTCTTACTTCAGAAAAGCGCGGACTTTGTATCTGATCGACCAGCCAATATCTGTTTTTGTTGCCTTCTACCGCCTTCCATCCCGACACGCCCTTATCTTCGGGTGCATTGTTGACTACATTCTGAGCACGTTTATAAAAAGCAGAGCCGCCGTTCAGAGCGTAGCTGTCATAGTCCAAACCCAGCACCATATAGGCGTAGTAGGCGAGAATGGCTGTGAGGTTTGAGGCCAGCGGATCGTTACCCACTACGCGGTTGTCATCAAACTGAAAGGGAGTAAACTGTGAATAACGAAATACCACATCACGATCTACATAATTAATCAGCGGGCTGGTGTAGCTGGAATTAAATACAGGCCTCGAAGACTGAATCGTAAGCGTCGCATTGTAGATGTCATCGTCTGCCGACTTGCTCGTAAGATTCAGCATCAGGTTGACTTCTATCCGCTCATTTATTCCATAGTCATCGGTCGTCCACTTCCGGGTATTCATAAAGTCGGAAATAGACTTTTCCATTGTTTTAAAAACCTGCTTATCTACATTGAGTATGGCAGCACTCAGCACTTTTACCTTGCAGTTAAGCTCCTGAGCTCCCGCAAGGCCATAACACATAAGCGCCAACATACAACTAAACAACTTCTTCAACATGTCTCAGCTTCAAAATATAGTTTACAATTTCGCCAGCAATACGGGCTTTCGTATCAAGCGGCAAGGGAATCACATTCCCTTCTTTGTCAATCATGGTTACTTTATTGGTTTCGTGTCCAAAACCAGCACCCTCGTCTTTGAGTGAATTCAGAATAACAAGATCGGCATTTTTAGTCGCGAGTTTCTTTCGGGCATTCTCCAGTTCGTTGCTGGTTTCCAGCGCAAACCCCACAAGCAATTGTCCGGAACGTTTACTTGCCCCCAGCGATGATAGTATATCTGTGGTCTTTACCAATGATAGTTCTAACGCATCTCCGGTCTTCTTTATTTTGTCTTCGGCCTTGTTTGCCGGGCGGTAATCGGCTACGGCTGCGGCTAAAACGCTTATGGCAGCCCGGGGAAACACCTCCTGGCAGGCTTCATACATTTGGGCGGCACTTTCCACAGGCACTGTATGTATGCGGGGATGTACTGCCGATAAGGTGGTAGGGCCGAGTACGAGGGTCACCTCTGCGCCCTTTTTTGCAAGGGCTTCCGCCAGGGCTATCCCCATTTTCCCGGTCGAAAAATTACCTATGAAACGAACCGGATCGAGCCTCTCATAGGTTGGCCCTGCAGTAACTAATGCGTGGAGGCCACTCAGAGGCAAATCTTCCCGATCAGAAAAATATTCTTCAAGATATCGAACGATATTTTCCGGCTGTGCCATCCTGCCGGCCCCAATGAGGCCACTGGCCAATTCGCCGTGCTCTACCGGAATGATGATATTGCCATACTCCTGCAACTGTGACAAATTTCTCCGAGTGGCGGGATGCATCCACATATCTTCATCCATAGCTGGCGCAACAAACACAGGACAGGCGGCGGAAAGGTAAACCGCACAAACAAGATTGTCGCAGAGTCCACCAGCTAACCGGGCCATAGTGTTGGCACTGCATGGCGCCACCAGTATGGCATCTGCCCATCTGCCCATTTCTACATGGTTATTCCATGCGTCACCATCGCTAACGTTGCTATGAACTTTGTGTTTGGATACTGTAGATAGTGCCAGAGGGCTCACAAACTGGGTTGATGCTGGTGTCATGATCACCCGGACATCGGCACCGCTTTTTATCAGCAGTCGCACCAGCTCGGGTGTCTTGTATGCTGCTATACTTCCCGTAACGGCGAGTATTATTTTTTTGCCTTCCAATTGCATGGAGCGTTCTCCCGGCTCTTGTTTTTTGCCGTGCTGCAAGGTACATCTTTTTCAAAATGACAATGGGAAAGACAAGTTAATATGCTACCTGGCGGCAGGCCGTTGTGCAAACGCAGTGTCCTGCAAAAATTCTTCGTCCGTGAGAGTTTTCAGGAATGCCACGAGCTGATATTTTTGCTGTGGCGTAAGCCCCAGTCCATTTTCCTTTCCCGGCTTGGTCATGATCGGGTCGAGGTTGTTCACCTTGTGCACTCCGCTGTTATAAAACTCCACCACCTCTTCCAGTGTGGTAAATCGCCCATCGTGCATGAAGTAGGCACGCCGGGCTACGTTCCTGAGGTTGGGTGTCCGAAATTTTCCTTTGTCTGTAGCGATGCCTGTCACCCTGTACAGACCAAGGTCAGCCTCTTTGTTATACACACTATCCAATCCGGTATTATGAAAGTCATCGTCAGTCATCATCGGGTTTGAGTGGCAATGAAAACAATCTCCTTTTTCGGTAAAGAACAGATTGCGGCCTTCCATTTCATCATAGCTCAGATCTTCGCGGCCTGTAATATACCTGTCGTACTTCGAATTGCGGGAAATCAAAGTGCGGACAAACTGGGCGAGGGCCTCTGCCAGGTGCTGATGGGTAATGGTATTGACACCAAAATATTTTTTGAAAAGAGAATGATAGGCCGAGTCTGCATTGATCTTGTTCAGGTCGGCCTGAAAAAAGTCCCGCACTTCAAAGAGCATAACGTCTTCGAGCGTGCCCGTTTGGGACCCATTCCACATAAATTTTGAGTACCATCCCAGGTTAACATGGGGTAACACCGGCATTCCGTCCACAAGCCTGGGAGAAGTGAAGCCATGGGCCTGTATATGGCAGCCGGCACAGCTCCTGCCATCATTCGACAGGCGGGGGTCATAATACAGCATTTTTCCCAAGGCAATCTTCTCTACATAGGGCTTATTAGTTTCGGGGATGATCATGTTGGGGAAATGTGCCGGCACCGCTATTTCGTAGGGAGTCAGCACTATTGTACTGTCCACAGGTGGATGCGGTTCATTATTTCCTGACTCCTCCTTTTTGCAGGCACTTACAAATAGAAATGTTGCGAAAAGCAGTATGTAGATCTTGTTTGACACCATGACTCAGGGCACTTTAAACTGAAGCACATCGGCTCCATTGTGAGCAATCTTGGTCATCAGCATCATGTCGCCCATGGTATAAACACCATCCTGATCAAAACTATAGTTCGCCGGATTCCTATACCATTCGTTGAGATTCATGACGAGGTTGATACTATTTGTTGCTCCGGACCTTACCGTGTAGCCCACAAAGCTGCCTGCATGTACCAGCATCATATTTGTTCCCAGGTGCATGGCATAGCCCGGTGTGCCCGCGGTATCCTGCCAGTGCCCTTCCAGCTTTAAGAAGTGATAGCCCCCGCCCATCATATCCGGCCACTCCATTCCAACGATTTCCGTGGTTTGTGGCAGCTTGCCGTGCACATTACTCGCTGAGTCAATACCGATATAACATGCTATGGAATCGAAGCTGCCTACCGGCAATTGATGGAGTAGAAAAGAGCCCGTGTTGCGTGCATTCACATAGATCGTAGTATCCTTAGAAAACAACGGCAACCCGTTCTTGTAGAATCTGAAATGGCTTAGGAAATACTCAAGCCGGGTTACAGAATATTGTTCACCTGCAGCGTTAATATAGCGCATGGTATCAAAAACAAGAGGAGCTCCATCGACTTCAAAGCTGAGATTGATGCTGAGGTCGGTGAATCCGACGTCAGTCGAATCTTCCTTTTTGCAGGCAGAAAACAACAAAGTGATCAGCGAGAAGGCGAAAAAAACTGGTTTCATATTTCCGAAGGTTTGAACACATGAAATTATTGCGTGCAGATACCGGGCTAAATTGAGTAGGGCCGCTAGCGGGTTACTTTGCGAAGTAAGCCAATAAAGTGCTGAAAGAGAGTGACAAAGGTCACTTTGAAAATTAATGCCGGTCAAAACCCGCAATTAAGCCACTAAGGCAATATTAATACAGTAGTAAAGTTGCTGTTAATGGCGGCGCAACAGGCTGCCGATAGGTTGCAGGAAAAGACCTTTGTTCTGCTTCTGGAAGCTTATTTTTTTAAACTTTAAAATGAAAACCATGAAAAAAATGATCCTATGTGGGCTGCTCTTAACGGCCAGTCTTGCCATACCACATACAGCATCAGCCGGCAACTGGTGGGATTGGTGGATGTATGGCGGAGGCGGAGGTAGTGGTTCCGGAGGAGGCTCTGGTGGGAGTGGGGGCGGTGGTGGCAACGCTGTTCCCCTCGATGGCGGACTAAGCCTTTTGCTCATAGCCGGCGCCGGCTATGGCCTTAAGCGGTTTGCTGCTAATGCCGGAGATTCCGGAGAAGGATAGACCTATTTACCTTCAGCCCAAGACGTCTTGCAAAAATCAAAAAGCCTCCCGTTTGCGGAGGCTTTTTGATCTATTATCGCCGGCGTTCATACGCGGCAGTTTTTTATTTATCGTGCAATATTTACTGCCCGGAGCTCGCGTATCACGGTCACTTTTATCTGCCCGGGGTATTGCATTTCTTTCTGAATCTTGTCTGCAATTTCAAAGGAAAGACGATCGCTATCTGCATCACTCACTTTTTCCGCCTCCACAATGACGCGCAGTTCTCTGCCCGCCTGTATCGCATAGGCCTTTTCCACACCGTTATAAGCCATAGCGAGGCTCTCAAGGTCTTTGATGCGCTGCAGATAGCTTTGCATCATTTCTCTCCGCGCGCCCGGCCGTGCACCGCTTATGGCATCGCAGGCCTGGATGATCGGTGAAATTATAAAGCTCATCTCCATTTCATCATGGTGGGCACCGATAGCGTTGACAACAGCCGGATGTTCACCACATTTTTCAGCCAGCCGCGCACCCAGCAGCGCATGGCTCAGTTCGGTCTCTTCGTCGGGCACTTTTCCAATATCGTGCAGCAGACCCGCCCGCTTCGCCAGCTTCACCACTTTCTGACCCAGTCCTAATTCGGAGGCCATAATGGCGCAAAGATTTGCCGTCTCCTTTGAGTGCATGAGCAGGTTTTGACCGTAGGACGAACGGAAGCGCATCTTACCAACCATACGTACCAGGTCTTTGTGCAAACCATGAATGCCCAGCTCAATAATCGTACGCTCACCGATTTCCATTACCTGCTCTTCGAGTTGCTTTCTGGTTTTTTCCACAATCTCCTCGATACGTGCAGGATGGATGCGTCCGTCTTGCACAAGACGTTGCAGTGACAGGCGGGCTACCTCTCTCCGCAGCGGGTCAAAACAGCTTAGCACAATGGCTTCAGGCGTATCGTCAATGATCAGGTCCACACCGGTGGCCGCTTCAAGCGCCCGGATATTCCTGCCTTCCCGACCAATGATCTGACCTTTCAGTTCATCACTTTCAAGGTTAAACACCGTAATGGCATTCTCAATAGTTTGTTCTGCTGCTGTACGCTGAATGGTTTGGATGACGATCTTCTTGGCCTCTTTGGTAGCATTAAGCTTGGCCTCCTCCATGATCTCTTTGACATGCGCCATGGCTTTGGTGCGGGCCTCTTCCTTAACCAGTTCCACCAGTTCCGACTTGGCCTCTTCTGCACTCAAATTGGCCACTTTCTCCAGGCGGCGAATATGTTCTTCCTGATGTCTTTCCAGCTCTGTGCGCTTAATATTTACGACTTCAAGCTGCTTATCGAGGTTCTGACGCAGTTGTTCGTTTTCGTTGATCTGCTTCTGAAGGTTGGCATTCTTGTCGTTCCAGCTCTGCTGTTGTTGCTTCAGTCGATGTTCCGATTCGCCAATCTTTTGATTTCTGAGGATTACTTCTTTTTCATGCTCACTCTTTAATTGTAGAAAATGCTCCTTTGCTTCCAGTATCTTCTTCTCCTTCAGCGTTTCCGCGTGTGCCTTTGCATCATCAACGATCTTCTTTGCAGTTTGTTCCGCTTCTTCAATTTGTTTCTGAGTGTTTTTAGCAAATATTATTTTACCAAGAAATATACCTATTAAAATAGCCACCACACCTATGATGGAGGCAACAATTGTGGGTTCCATAACCTTTTTGTAACTTTTTGTCTGATAAATAATTCCATTTACGCCTGCCCAATATATGTTAGTCTCATTTGGTCGGACATAGATTAGTGGGCTAAATTAAGAAAAGATTTCGGTTGCCGAAATGCGGCGCTCGGGCCGTTTTGAAACCGTGCCAACAGGTCGTAATTTGCGACGCTAACAAATGGTCATGACGATTTCTTACGCCTTCTGTAACGTTTCGGTACTTCCCGTTCGCAGCGAACCCTCACACCGAGCTGAACAGGTTACGCAATTGCTGTTTGGTGAGAAAGCTGAGATATTGGAAACCAACGCCAAGGAATGGGTAAGAATCCGAAATAGCTGGGATGGGTATATAGGCTGGTGCCGTCTGTCGCAATTGACCTCCATACACCGGAAAGATTTTCTGAAACCAGCCCGCGCCCTGGCAGCCGATAGTAAGGGCTATCTTCTTTTTGAACAGGGCCAGCTCTGGTTGCCCGCCGGCGCTGAGCTGATGAAATTGAAATTTACCCTTCATCAGGAAGCCGGAAAATTTAAAGGCAGAAAGCTTAAGCCGGAGGATGGCGTGGCCGACGGCACACGGCTGCGTGAAGCTGCCCTGCAATTTCTGCATGCACCCTACCAGTGGGGCGGCAAAAGCATTGCAGGTATTGATTGCTCAGGACTTACACAGCTTGCTTACCGGCTTAGCAACATCCGCCTGCCTCGCGATGCTTCTCAACAGGCAGCGGAAGGAACTACGGTTGATTTTCTACAGCATGCGGCATGCGGCGATCTTGCCTTTTTTGACGATCACGAAGGACGGATTGTGCATGTAGGGATGCTGCTGGACGAGCATAACATCATACATGCCACAGAAACCAGTGGAAGAGTGGTCATTGACCGTATAGACCCGGGAGGAATTATCAGTGTATCGTTGCGGAAACGAACCCACAACCTGCGTATGGTTAAGCGCTATCTCTAATATTCGTTGCCTTTGTAAAAAATCCTGAAAAGATTGGCGCCCACTTTGTAGCGGAGCACATCGTAAGTAAGTTGCCAGCCTTCGCTGGTGGATGCATCACCATTGCTAAAGATGGTCGATACATCATACACTTCACCTTCAGACATCAGGCGGAGCACGTTTGCGCGGTTTACGTAAGCAATAGAGTTGTATTGCACTACATAATTGTCGGGGTAATAACTTTCGAGTGTGATGATATCCCCTTTATAGAAGGCTTTAAAGTAGCCGCCGCCATCGCGATAGGCCACAACATAATCTCCCACCCGATAGTCTGGCCGAAAGAAACCAATGGTGGTAACGGTATCGTCGTAAAAAACTTTGAAATATCCGTCATTAGAAACATAGGCCACCACATTATCGCCCACGGCGTAGTTCTGTGGTGGAAAAGCTTCTGCAACTATTGTATTGCCGTTATGAAAAATTTTGAACTGCCGATTGATATCCACATAGGCCACAGTATTGCGGCCCACATCGAAACTACTCACTGCATAATTTTCCTGCGCGAAAACAGTGCCGTGAAAAAATATCCGGAACTGATTGGCGTAATTGTCGTAGGCGGCAATATTATCCGAAACTTTCACCACCTCAATAGCCTCTGCAGCCAGAAAATTTTCAATCGGGTAGATATCGCCGTTGTAATAAGCCTTCCATTCACTGCGAATACCGTCGAGAAATAAGAGTACGCTATCGCCAAGAAAGTACTGTTGAACCATGGGTGACAAATTGCGCGTAGCACCGTTGTCGAACACATTGAGCGACCGGGCATTGATGTAGGCAACGAGATTGTCACTTACAAAATAGTCATTGGTAAAGCCGGCATTGATGGTGCGCATCCCGCCTCCATAATATATTTTGAAGGAGCGCGAATTGTCGAGATAAGGAATAGCCGTGCGGCCAATCTTAAGTGATATGGGCGTCAGATAATCAATCTTGCGGATAATTCCATCGTCCCACACCATTACCTGATTTTGCAGATTGACATAGGCGGATAGCGGTTGAGCAAATGAAAAGACGGACAACAGAATGGTAGAAAGGAAACTTAAAAACTTCAGCATGTGCAGCAGAAATGTTTGGTAAGTTAAAATAAAAAAGCCAGCCTGAGAACAGGCCAGCCCCTATAAACCCTATCACTATGAAAACTGTTGCAAAAATAATATTTTTTTAAAAAAACAATAGCGCGGTAAAAAATTATTTCAAAACAATCTCTATTGAAATTACTGAAAACAATTCCGTTAAGAATTAAATAATATTTTCTATTGGATTTGATAGCCATATGTTTATCTGCACCTCAGAGCGACCTTAAAGGGATCGAAAAAAAACGCATGGAAGGAATATGAAGATGGGCAACTGGTGCGGCTTTGATGAGCTATGTACAAAGAGAAAGCCAGTCTGAGAACAGACCAGCCCCTATAAACCCTATCACCATGAAAACTTTTTTATAATGGATGGAAACGCTACATCGGCATTGATTACAGGTACAAAAATAAAAATGGCATTAAAAAATGCCAATTTATTTTTGTTAACAAAATGTTAAAGTATTAAACCGAGATTAAAATCTACTTCTTCTTTTTCGGTGTAAAAATGGCGATCATCCGCTTGCCTTCCATCTTGGGCATAGACTCCAGCGAGCCTACTTCGGCAAGGCGCTCGGCAAACTTCAGCAGCAGTAGTTCGCCGCGTTCCTGAAACATTATGGCGCGACCCTTGAACTGCACATAACACTTCACCTTGTTGCCATCCTGAAGAAATTTTTCGGCATGCTTTGACTTAAAGTCGAAATCATGTTCGTCGGTATTGGGTGTGAAGCGAATTTCTTTCACTTCCGACTGTTTCGATTTGGCCTTTTGTTCTTTATCCTTTTTCTTCTTTTCGTACAGAAACTTTTGATAGTCGATCAACCGACAAACCGGGGGTACGGCATTTGGAGAAATCTCCACAAGGTCAACCTCCAGCTCTGTAGCCATCTGAAGCGCTTTGGCGAGCGGGTAAACACCGGGTTCGATGTTTTCGCCTACCACGCGCACTTCCTGCGCTGTTATTTCATTATTGAGCTTGTGCTCACGCTGTACTTGTCTTGGTCTTATGAAAGGTCCTCTGCTTCTTTTTTGCATTAAAATTTATTAATAACGATGGCAAAAATAGCGTATTTGTAATATCAACAAACTAATCCAGTTTGAAAAAAGTTATGCCACTGCCTCCGGCTTTCTGCCGTTCGTCTGCTGGTTAACAATTGATTTTAGCAGGTCCGTAAACTCGCCGCTGGTCATGGATCCCTTATCGCCCTCTCCATGTTTGCGCACGGCAACGGTTCCTTCGTTCATTTCTTTCTCTCCTACAACTAACATATAGGGTACCTTCATCAGCTCGGTGTCGCGAATCTTTTTACCGATTTTTTCGCTCCTGTCGTCCACCTCTGCGCGGATGTCTGATGTACGAAGATGGGCAGCTACCGAATGTGCATACTCGCTGAACTTGTCGCTGATAGGCAGCACTTTTACCTGCAGGGGGGCCAGCCAAAGGGGAAGATTGCCGGCACAATGCTCCAGTAGCACGGCTATAAACCGCTCCATAGATCCAAAGGGCGCCCGGTGAATCATCACCGGTCTTTTGCGGCTGTTATCTGCATCAACATATTCCAGCTCAAACCTTTCGGGCAGATTGTAATCTACCTGAATCGTTCCCAATTGCCAGCTACGTCCCAGTGCATCCCGAACCATAAAGTCGAGCTTCGGCCCATAAAATGCGGCTTCACCATACTCTATCACGGTTTTCAGACCTTTCTCCTCTGCCGCTTCCATTATGGAGCGCTCTGCAATCTCCCAGTTTTCTTCGCTGCCAATGTATTTGCTGCGGTCTTCCTGATCGCGAAGTGATATCTGCGCCGTGTAATTTTCAAAATCGAGCGAAGCAAACACAAACATGACGAGGTCTATTACCTTTTTAAATTCATCTTTTACCTGATCGGCTCTGCAAAACAGGTGCGCATCATCCTGAGTAAATCCTCTCACCCGTGTAAGCCCGTGCAACTCTCCCGACTGCTCATAGCGATACACAGTGCCAAACTCTGCAAGACGCAGGGGCAGATCGCGATAAGAGCGCGGCGAAGACTTATAGATCTCGCAGTGATGCGGACAGTTCATGGGTTTTAGCAAAAACACTTCGCCCTCCTGGGGTGTGGTGATGGGCTGAAAGGAATCTTTACCATACTTTTCCCAGTGGCCCGAGGTAACATAGAGTTGCTTGCTGCCAATATGTGGTGTAATGACCGGAAGGTAGCCACTATCCAATTGCGCACGCTGCAAAAACTGCTGTAAGCGCTCACGCAGCATAGCACCCTTGGGCAGCCACAAGGGCAACCCGCTGCCCACTTTTTCAGAGAAAGCAAACAGATCGAGTTCGCGACCCAGTTTACGATGGTCGCGCTTTTTTGCTTCTTCCATCATCAGCAGGTATTCATCCAGCTCTTTTTGATTTGGGAAGGTCACACCGTAGATGCGTGTCAACATCTTATTTTTCTCACTTCCCCTCCAATAAGCACCGGCAATATTGGTAAGCTTGATGGCCTTAATAAAACCGGTGTGAGGAATATGCGGGCCCCGACAGAGATCCGTAAAATTTCCCTGAGTATAGAAGGTAATCTCTCCGTCTTTCAGATCCTGCAAGAGTTCGATTTTGTAAGGATCTTCTTTGGCAGTGAAATAGCCAATGGCTTCTTCTTTGGGTACCGACCGGCGCTGATAAGCATTGCTCTGGCGGGCCAGTTCCTTCATTTTATCTTCAATCTTTTTCAGATCGTCTTCGCTTATCGCCCTTCCTCCCAGATCAATATCATAATAAAAACCATTTTCGATGGGAGGCCCGATACCGAACTTGGTTTCCGGAAAGATAGATTCCAATGCTTCAGCCATCAGGTGTGCCGAGGAATGCCAGAAAGTAGATTTACCACTTTTGTCGTCCCAGGTCAGCAGGCGCAGACTCGAATCTTTAGAAATGGGCCTTGTAGCGTCCCACACTTCTCCGTCTACTTCGGCGGCCAACACTTTGCGCGCCAGGCCCTCACTAATTGATTTTGCGATCTCCAGCGCCGAGATGCCTTCTTCGTAAGAACGTACGGCGCCGTCGGGGAAAGAAATATGTATCATAAAATGAACTCGCTTGATTTGATGGCTGCAAATGTACTAATTGCGCCTATGATGAAATATATTGAACAAAAAACCACCGGCATGCACCAGTGGTCTTTATGAAAAAAAGTTACTGGTTACTGTTTTCGAAAGGTGTACGTATAGGTCATCGTATCGTTTTTACCGGGAGCATTCGTACTTGCCATCAACTCTACATAACGAATCGTAAACTCGTTGGGGCCAAAGCTTACAAACGGCGCACTTACTGCACTTTGATGAAGAAAGGTCTGCGTAGCGTTGTAAAAGTTGATCTTGCTTCCGTTATTTTCCAAAAACCACTTAAAATCCACAACATCGGGTTCGCTGGGGTCGCATTTTTCACCACTGTTCTGCGTGCCGTCCATGTTTTCAGAAAAAACGAGATAATCGTCTTTTGCGCAGAGCGCCAGCGAATCGTAATAATGATAAATGGTGTCCATCCCTACGGCAGGATCGAGTCTTTGCGTACCGGCTACCATCTTCCATTTACCGCCGCGCAGGTCATCTTCCTTGCTTGGAGAGTTTTCAGGAGCCTTGCTGCAAGCTGAAAAAACAAGCACTAAGGTTGCGAATGCTAACAAATACCTCATACTAAATACAGAAAATTTCAGCTAAAGCTAATGAATTGAAATGATGTTTAAAAATGGTGGCTTAATTCTTTTCGCTGGTGAAGATCCGGTCGTCGAGGCCTTTATTTATTTCATAACTGAGATAGCTGATCTTAATGGTTCCTTTTCGGGGTTTTCCGGTGGCAGATGCTTCTACAGGGCGGGTTTCTGCCTGCGGGTCATAGTCCATAGCCACACCCTTTGGCACTTTAAATTCTTTCACATCCACATAAAATATCACTTCGTCGGGCAGAGCCAGCGCAGCATATTTTCCAAACTTAAGATCCATTGTCACCGTACCGTTGTCTCTTGTGGTGGTTTCTGTACGTATGGCCAGAAGTCTTTGCTCATCCACCCAGATTTTGGTGAGTACAATATCCGTTTGGTCACTGTCCGGTATCACTTTAATCACCCGCAGGCTTTTCCCGTTTATTATCTGGCGGCCTGCATCGATTACGGTAGCCTCGCCGCCGGGCACCAGGTTGTTGAGGGTGAGGCTGATACTCTTTTTGGGTAAGATAGAAATGCCTCCGTTTCTTTCCAGCTTCATTTTGTCGGGGCTTTTGAAATACAGTTTTCCGTGCAGCACCGGCACCCGCATAAAGGAGATATTTATTTTCATCTTTACCTCGGCCACATAGTCATGTACCTGCTCCAGCTTGTCGCGCATGCCGTAAAAAAGCTCTTCTGCCGACAAAGACTGAGCACCGGCCGCTACGCTTCCCCAAAGCAGCGCGATCATCAAAATCAACTTTCTCATGTCTTAATATCCTTCTTACTAAAAACTATTATGGTGGTGAGCACAAAGCCAAAGATATAGGCGGTGAGCACCAGCGCCGACTTCAAAATGGCGCCATAGGGCACCGGATCGTTGAAAAAACCTTTCCACGCTATCATATGTGTCGTCATCAGGTAGGGTTTGATTACCTCAAATGAGGGCAGCCCCAGATTGGTAATGATGGTAAAAAACAGAATCACACCCATAGTACTCACAATAGGTCCGATAGAGTTTTCGGCAAACACGGAAAGCAGCACGGACAATGCGGCCACGGAGGTCATAGCTAATGCGGCAAAGCCAAAGGCCGCCAGGTAACGCCAGGGCACATCGTCTTTGAGCAGCAACACCATCGCATCACTTTTCATATTGATCAGATCGCCGGTGCCGAAGATAAGGAGTGACAAACCGAGCGATACTATAGCCAGCCACAGCAGCAGGAGCAAAGTGTACACTACGCTGGCCAGAAACTTTGCCCAGACCAGCTTAGCCCGCGTTATCGGTTTGGTGAGCAAGAGGCGCAGGGTTCCGTTATTGGCCTCACCGGCAATGGCATCGCCCGCTACCAGTGCCACCAGCAACGGAATATTGACGATGAGCGACTGCAGAACGATGTAGGTAACGAGGTAACCATTGATGATATTGCCCTGCAGATCGAACTGCTCCGTGACGCTGGCCAGGGCAAACTGAATAAAGCTGTTGCCATCGGCATACAACGCGGCTTCTATAATCAACGTAACAGCGGCTATAACGCCAAAGGCTATATAGGTGCGCGGTCGCCGGAAAATCTTATACAGTTCAAGTTTAACGAGCTGCTTCATGCGTGAGTGACAAAAAATATGCTTCGAGTGAATGACGAGAACGGATCTCGAGAATGGCAGCATGCTGATGTACCAGCCAGCGATTGAGTTCCGGCATCTGCCTGGGGTGCATCTTCATGGTGAGCATACCCTGCCCGGCTTCTGCCACATAGGGTTGCCAGCGGCTCTCCCTCAGCGAGCGCAGCACCATATCGTCGGGTTCCATTCTGATGTCGAAAAGGGTTTCCTTAGGGTCAAGCAACTCCGCCACATTGCCTTCGATCACCTTTTTGCCCCTGTGAATAATAAGCATCTGCGTGGCGATCTGTTCTATTTCATACAGCAAATGCGAGCTCACCAATATCGTTTTCTGATGTTCCCGGCTGAGCTTCAGTATCAGTGACCGCATTTCGGCAATACCCTGCGGATCGAGGCCGTTTGTAGGCTCGTCGAGAATGAGCAGATCGGGCTCATGCACCAAAGCAATAGCAATGCCCAGCCTTTGCTTCATGCCCTGGGAGTAGTCTTTTACTTTGTCTTGTTCCCTGCCCCTCAGACCCACAAGTTCTAACACCTCATAGAGCTGCTTTCTTCTTATCGGCTTACGACTCAACAAAGCCATCATCCGCAGGTTATCCCAGCCTGAAAGAAAGCCGTAAAGATCGGGCCGTTCAATGATAGCTCCCACATACTTCAGCAGGTACCTCCTGCGGCTCGTAAACTCGCGGCCTTTAATAAACACCTGCCCGGCATCGGGCCTGATGAGCCCCAGCAACATGCGCATAGTGGTGCTTTTACCGGCACCATTTTCTCCAAGGAAACCATAAACGGAACCTTGTTCGATAGAAAAGCTCAAATCGTCGACGGCTTTAAACTCTTTAAAAGATTTCGTAAGATTTTTTGCGCTGATTACCGGTTTCAAAAGCGATATTGTTGACACTGTAAGTTAATCCAGATGGAAGAAAGTGAAAGGAAAAACTAATTTTTTTTAAGAAAAGTTTACGAGGAACCTGAGGGCGATGCTGCGGGCCGCCACCCGGGGTATATTATTTTTACAGATCATGGTGCTCACTGAGCCAAACCTTTTTGGATGAAAAAAGTTTTTCCTGTTATCGTATTGTTGATCACGCTTTCGGTGCTGGGCATCATTTTCATCCAGATCTCCTGGATACGCAGTGCCATAAGCCTCCGCAAGCAGCAACACGAACAAGACATAAACACTGCCGTAAACCGTATTAAGGAGGAGTTTTACCAAAATTACTTCAACGTCATCGGCCAGTATCCACAGGATGAAAAATCAAAGAACTGGTACTTGTCCAATTTCACGACCAGCTTCATGGAGCAAAAGGATGTGGACCGGCTCATCAGCGGTTCCATCAAACGTACGGGCATCAAAGAAAAATACGAATACATCATCACCGATATTTTTCAGAATACCCTTTTTCGCTCACCGGGCTACCGGCCTGAGGAAAGCCATGCCGCAATAAGAGTGCAGCTCACAACAGAAAACTCGCCCTTCAAGGAAACGCTGATTCTATACTTCAGAGAGAATAACAACTACATCGTCAGCAGACTGGGCTGGATCATTGCAGGGTCTATCATTTTTACCATCATCATTATATCGGCCTTTGCGCTAACGGTTCGTCAGATGTTTACGCAGAAAAAACTTTCTGAGATCAAGTCAGACTTTATCAACAATATGACCCATGAGCTCAAAACTCCGCTGGCCACCATATCGCTCGCTATTGATGCACTGACGAACGAAAAAGTGATCCACGACACAGAGAAGATACGGTACTACAGCAGCATGATCAAAGACGAGAATAAAAGAATGAATAAGCAGGTGGAAAAAATATTGCAGGCTGCACGTATAGAGCGACAGGAAGTGAGACTGAACCTGCAAACACTTAATGCGCATGATATTATTCAAAAGGTAACGGACAACCTTTCGCTGCAGATACAGGAACGCAACGGATCGCTCACCCTGAAGCTTGCGGCGCACAACCACAACGTCAACGCCGACGATGTGCACTTTTCTAACATCATTTTCAACCTGCTGGACAACGCCATAAAATACTCTAAAGACCAGCCCAAAATAGAAGTAGAAACGGTGAACCAAAGCGGAATGCTTGTTATCAAAGTGAAGGACAACGGTATCGGTATGAATAAGGAAACACAGTCGAGAGTGTTTGAAAAATTTTACCGGGCACACACCGGCAACCTACATGATGTAAAGGGCTTCGGACTGGGTCTTAGCTATGTAAAAGCCATGGCAGAAGCGCACGGTGGAAAGGTGAAGGTGGAAAGCGCTCCGGGTAAAGGCAGCACTTTTTCAATATTATTGCCCGTAGCCTGATCGTACTACAACACTACATTTTGCAGTAAACTACTTTTGGCAGGATAGTCTGTGTTGTAATGGAGTCCCCGGCTTTCTTTACGAAACTGTGCTCCCTTTACGATCAGGAATCCGATAGTAATCAGGTTGCGCAGCTCCAGTAACTGTGGCGATACAGAAGTGGTTTTGTACAGTTCTTCGGTTTCTTCATGCAGCAGATCGAGCCGGCGCATGGCCCGTTGCAGACGCACGTCATTGCGCACAATCCCCACATAGTCGCTCATAACCTGCTGAAGCTCTTTAAGACTTTGGGTGATCAGGATCATTTCACGCGGATCTGTCGTTCCGGAAGCGTTCCAGTCGGGAAGATCCGGATGTCCTACGATCTGATCAATTCTTTCTGCAGCATGGGCCGCACACCGATGGGCAAATACCAATGCCTCCAGCAGCGAATTGGAAGCCAGCCGGTTGGCACCGTGCAGACCTGTGCTGCTGCATTCACCACAGGCGTAGAAGTTGCGAATAGAGGAGCATCCGTGTTCATCGACCTTTATTCCGCCACAGCAATAGTGAGCAGCGGGCGCCACCGGTATCATCTGCTGAGCCACGTCAATACCTGTTTGCAGGCATTTCTCGTAGATGTTGGGAAAATGCGCACGAAACTTTTCCATATCCATATGCCTGCAATCGAGGTACACATGTTCGGTTCCGGTGCGTTTCATCTCGTTGTCTATAGCACGGGCCACAATATCGCGCGGAGCAAGATCGCGGCGCGCATCGTAGCGTTGCATGAAGGCCTCGCCATCTTTGTTGCGCAATATTCCACCGTCGCCGCGCACGGCCTCTGTGATCAGGAATGATGGACTTACACCCGCCTCATACAGCGCAGTGGGGTGAAACTGTATGAACTCCATATTCTCGATCCGGGCTTTGGCACGGTAGGCCATAGCTATGCCGTCGCCGGTGGCTATGCGCGGATTGGTAGTGGTGCGATACACCTGCCCTGTGCCTCCGGAGGCCATCAGCGTGATCCTCGACAGTATCTTTTCGATGCCGCCCGTGGTCAGGTTGAGCGCATATACGCCATAGCATTCAATGTCTGGAGTAGATTTGGTGACCAAAAAACCCAGATGGTGTTGTGTGAGCAGGTCCACTACAAACCAATGGTTGTGGATCTCAATATTCGGGTAACGCCGGGTTTCCTCCACCAGGGCGCGTTCTATCTCAAAGCCCGTAACGTCTTTATGATGCAATATTCTAAACTCCGAATGACCTCCTTCCTTTCCTCTGAGAAATCCACCGGCCTCGTCTTTGTCGAAATTGGTGCCCCAATCAATTATCTCGTTCACCCTTTCCGGTCCTTCCTTCACAACGATCTCTACCACCGCAGGGTTGCAAAGGCCATCGCCGGCCACAAGGGTATCGTCAATATGCTTTTGGAAACTGTCATTTTCCAGATCGTTTACTACAGCAATACCACCCTGAGCATATTTGGTATTCGTCTCATCGGTATTGGCTTTGGTAAGGATCACAATTTTCTTGTCCGGAAATCGTCTTGCGGTCTTCACCGCGAACGTAAGACCTGCTATGCCCGAGCCAATAATCAGAAAATCTGTTTGCAGCATAAAATGTTCATTAACAAAAACGGCTCCGGAAAGGAACCGTTTTCAAAGGTAAAATTCGTGTGTGGTGAAACAGGCTAAAAACTCGACGTCACCGAAAATTTCACACCGCTGAAGGCGGGTTCATACCGGCACACACCGCCTGTACAGTTAATACCATCCACCTGACGCACATATTGCAGCGTGAACCGGTGAGGGCCCTGCGTGTGTGCCATAAAAATATTGTAATAATGCTGGGGTTCTTTGAGCCCGCTCAGATTGTGCGGATTGAGATCTACCGTGTACATATCCGATACGGCAAACGACCATTTGGGTGCTATATTGAACTCGATCAGACCAAAGAGCCAGCTACCATAGTCCTGCTCGGTATGCATATATTCCCACTCAGTCCTTATGGATTTCTTTGGGTCGATTTTGTACACCACTTCCAAAAAGGGTGTAAGGGCTTCTACCAGCGGCACATTCGGCTTTACCTGATAGAGCGCCTGATTGTACTTAAGGTATTGCACCCCCAGTTGAAATTGCCAGTTTTTCACCCCCCGATAGTTTACTTCGGCATAGGCTTCGCGATACAGTGTAGTATCGGCAAGCGTATTGATATGAGTATAGTTCAGCGAAATATCAAGATCGTCGTTGGGAGATATCAGTACATCACCACCCAGCGCCATCTCAGAAAGGTCTTGTGAAGCGGGTGTGTACCGCGCCATAAGTCTTTGCGGACGAATGCGCGCAATAACCGGCTGCCAGGCTATAGAACCGCGCTGGGCCAGTACATCCTCACCCTGCAGATTAGCCCGGAAAGAAAAATTCTCCGTGCGTTTGCCATTCAGATTGACGGCAATACCTTTTCGGGCATAGCCAACAGATGTGTACAAAACGCTTCCTGAAAGATCTTCAAAGTGTGTGTTTTTCAGAATAGCCTCATGCGTTTTATAGGCACCTTCTGCATACCAGGAAAAAGCACCAGCCGTAAGAGTATTGTAGGCTGTAAACGCATAGGTATTGTAGGTAGGCACAAATCTGTTACTTACTTCCGGCTCGTTATTGATGGCCGTGGCAATCTGATTTACTCTTTCTGCATCAAGTGTACGGTTGACCGCTCCGATACCCGGCGACAAATGAATGTCTTTCCCTACCTGAAAATCGCCCTCTGCATTGATACCCTTTACGATGGGATCATAACGGCCGAAGGTTGCGATATTCTTCATCTGCCCGGTGAATCCCTTCACCATGATATTATCCGTAAGCTGATAGCGCAAATGAAGGCCCACAAGTGCGTTATCAATGAGCAGACCGCGGTCTTCGTACGCCCGGAAAATGATGCCACTACCAATCTGATCGTAGATGTAGCCGCCGGTAATGGTTAGGTTTTTCACGTCTTTACTCACACTCCACGCGCCCACACCCCATTGAGTAAAAGCTGTACCCGGAAGATATAAGTTGGAATTGTGAAAGGCATCGGCCCGTACAAAAGCGTGAAATCCTTTGTAGGAATAGCGCAGCGTAAGCCAGGCATCTCCGCCACTGAGCAAGTTGTCATAAAGCGGATTGTTGGCAGCATTGATGGATGAATCGCGCTGATAAAAATTTACATTGGCCATCAGATCGCCCGACAGGTTTCCCTGAGCCGAAGCGCGCAGGGCCAGCCCCGACAACAAACAGAATAGAACTGCTTTCTTCATTGAATTGTGTTGTGTTTAATTGGCAATTGGTTGCCTTAGAAATGCAGTACAAACCAGCCCGGTATGCCACCACCGCCAGGCCTGACCGCCCGCTGCGGGCCTGCACTTCTTTAATTTACACTGGTGATTATCAAAAATTTTCCGAATTTAGAACACTTGTTAAGAAATGGCAAGGTTTTGGATTAATATTTTAAAAACTACTCGTTTATGAAGAAATTTTTTGCAACCGTAGCCGGCCTTGCATTTTCGATGTCCCTGTTTGCGCAGAGCGAACTGCCCGATACACAGGTAAAAGATGTGAACACCGGTAAAAAGGTTGCATTTGGCGAAACTTTTGAAAAAGGGAAAGTTACGCTGGTGAGCTTCTGGGCTACCTGGTGTGTGCCCTGCAAAAAAGAAATAAAAAATATCCGCGAAAAAATGGCAGCCTGGAAACAGGAAGCCGACTTCAATTACGTTACTGTATCCATTGATGAATCGAGAGCCGAGGGTTTGGTACGCAGCTACGCAAAATCACAAGGATGGGATTTTCCTTACTATATTGATCCGAACTCAGATCTAAAGCGCTCCCTCAATTTTCAAACCGTGCCGTTTACACTGATCGTGGACAAGAATGGGAAGGTGGCCTACATGCATACCGGTTATGAAGAAGGAGGTGAAAATGAGGTATTTGAGAAAGTTAAAGAGCTTGCTCAATAAAGTTTGGGAATAAATTGTTGAAGCCGTGCCGCAAGCGCGGCTTTTTTTTGCGGAAAGCTTTTTCTATTTTTTGAAGATGAAAACGATCAACGCCTAAACTTATGACCCCCGGAAAATACGCTCTTTACAAACTATCGGCACACAAGATATTCAGGCCGCTCACGGACCGGCTCTTTAAAGTGCTGCACTTCCTGCGTTTCGCCCAATGGGTGGAGGAAAATCAGCAGCTCGAATACAACGATTTCAGAGCAGACGGAAGTGTGTATAAACGCCGCTACAACGTGCATGAACTCATCGCCGCAAAGCTGAAGGATGAGCCCATTCACTATCTGGAATTTGGCGTCGCCGATTGCGAAACATTACTGTGGTGGATCAGTCAGAACAAACATCCTGAGTCTTTATTCTTTGGCTTCGACACCTTTACCGGACTTCCGGAAGACTGGGGTCATTACAAAAAAGGAACTTTTGACTTGCAGGGGGTGATACCGACCGTAGCCGACAAAAGAGTAACCCTTATTAAAGGACTTTTTCAGGAAACGCTTTTCAATTTCTTAAAGACCTTTCCCAACGATAAAAAAAAGTTCATTTCGCTCGATGCGGATCTTTACAGCGCAACACTGTTCGTACTTACTACCCTTGCACCGTGGCTCCGAGTGGGCGATATTCTGGTCTTTGACGAATTCTCTGCACAAGAGCACGAATATCTCGCTTACACCCATTTCTGCAAGGCATTTCCGCATATCGGTCTCAAAGCTTTTGCAGCCGCTAACAATTATGCCTGCGTAGCCTTTGAAGTGATCTCTATATCGGCCGCGCCATAACCGTTACTTTTTCAGCCCGTACTTTTGAAGAAACTTAACTGGCTTGTCTCCTTCCATACTGCTCCTTACGCCGCCGTTCACACAACTCAACACACCCTATCCGGCCACAACCTATTTAAAGGGATTTCTCAACACCCGAAACATACCGTCCTTTCAATGCGACCTGGGCATAGAAGTGACCCTGAGGTTATTTTCAAAATCTGGCCTAACGCGTCTGTTCGCAAGGCTGAGAGAAGCTGACCTCACCGAGGATTATAGCCGAATGTATGAGTTGCGCGAACGCTACTGCAATACTATCGAGGCTACGGTGGAATTTTTACAGGGAAAGAACCCAACCCTGGCCCATCTGATCTGCAGTAGAAATTTGCTACCGGAAGGACCACGCTTTGCGCAAATGGATGATCTTGTGCACGCCTTTGGGAAAATGGGCATACAAGATAAAGCCAAGCACCTGGCGACCATGTATCTTGAAGACCTGTCGGACCTGATACAACAGGCTGTGGACCCCCACTTCGGATTGAGCAGATATGCCGAGCGGCTGGGAAGAAGTGCGGCAAGCTTCGACGAACTTTACACTGCCCTGCAACAGCCTTTGAGCCTGATCGACCAGCTCACCATCGAAACGCTTTCCGAAAAACTGGCCGTTATGCAACCGGCAATAGCGGGATTCTCCGTGCCCTTTCCGGGAAATTTGTTCTCCGCCTTCCGGTGTGCTCAATGGCTAAAACAGGAACACCCTGCTGTGAAAGTGGTGATGGGCGGAGGTTTTCCCAACACCGAACTACGCTCCCTCAGCGACCCGCGTGTTTTTGAGTTTTTTGATTTCATCACGCTCGATGATGGTGAAGCTCCTTTAGAAAACCTGATCCATTTTGTGCAGGGCACTAAAAGCGAAGCCGAACTAAAACGAACTTACCTGCTACTCAACGACGGCGTTGTGTATAGAAATAATCAACAATGCAGCGATTACCGACAGGGGCAGGTGGGCACACCCGACTATAGCGATCTGCTGCTCGACCAATACATATCGGTAATAGAAGTGACCAACCCCATGCACAGCATGTGGAGCGATGGAAGGTGGAACAAACTGACGATGGCCCATGGATGTTACTGGGGCAAATGTACTTTTTGCGATACCTCGCTGCCCTATATCGCCGCTTACGAGCCTGTGGCAGCTTCTTTGCTGGCAGACAGAATGGAAGAACTGATTGCACAAACCGGAACTACGGGTTTCCATTTTGTGGACGAAGCTGCCCCCCCGGCATTGATGCGTGCGCTGGCACTGGAAATCATCAGGCGCAAAATGGTGGTGAGCTGGTGGACCAATATCCGCTTCGAAAAAGCCTTTACCCGCGACCTTTGTATGCTGCTCAAAGCCTCTGGCTGCATAGCCGTAAGCGGCGGATTGGAGGTGGCTTCCGACCGGTTGCTTGCGCTGATACAAAAAGGCATTACAGTAAAACAAGTGGCACAGGTCAACCAACACTTTACCGAAGCCGGTATAATGGTGCACGCCTACCTCATGTATGGATTTCCTACGCAGACCGCGCAAGAAACAATTGACTCGCTGGAAATGGTGCGCCAAATGTTTGCGGCGGGAATCTTACAGTCGGCCTTCTGGCATCAGTTTGCCATGACGGCCCATAGCCCGGTAGGCCTTGCACCCGAACAATATCAGGTAACCATCGAAAACGCAGAACCAGGGAGCTTTGCGAACAATGACAGAGTACACCATGACCCCGGCGGAGCAGATCACGAGAGCTTTTCTTTTGGCTTAAAAAAGTCCCTTTTCAACTATATGCACGGAGCATGTCTCGACCACCCTTTGCATAAATGGTTTGACTTTAAGACGCCGAAGACTACTGTTGCGGCTGGCTATATCACGGCCGCATTGGCAGATGATGCGCTGCCTGAATATAAAGCAAACACCAAAGTCATCTTCCTCGGCACACTGCCTGCGGTGCAATACCAGACTAAATCGAAAAAAGGTGCAACCTGGGAAAATGCACTGCTAACATTTTATACTTCATCGGGCGAAATGACCATCAACCTGGACAAAGAAAAAGGGAACTGGCTGTGCGCATTACTACCTGCCCTGATGCTATACCATGAGCAAACATGGACTATGCAGGAAGTGAAAACCCGATACGAACAAGCGGACTTTGAAGACTTCGAAATGTTCTGGTTCAACAAGCCTGTAAATCAACTATACAAGGCGGGATTATTGACGGTATAAAAAAATCCCGGTTGTTTAAACCGGGACCTAAAAGTTGAGTGGTGACTACTTAACACCATGCATCATTTTCTGGATCGGCTTATTAAGCGCTATTAACACGAGTCCTAAAACAATTACGAAACCTGAAATAGTGGAAAAAATTAACTGGGCTCCCATGCTTTCGACGAAAGAGGCAAGGAAACCTCCAACAATGTTTGCCACGAAAGTTGCCAAAAGCCAAACACCCATCATCAACGACGCAAATTTTGGATGAGCTAACTTGGTTACAACAGACAAACCAACAGGAGAAAGGCATAGTTCCCCTATTGTATGTACGAGATAAGTCATCACAAGCCAAAATAAACTAGCCTTAATTGTCTCATCAGCTACATCACCGCCTCGTTGGGCAATCGCACCCAACATAAAAAAGAATCCAACTCCCAGTAATACCATCCCTAACCCCATTTTTACGGGGGTAGAAATTTTCTTTCCTAGCCTGGAAGTCCAGAAAATACTAAATAGTGGCGCCAACAGTACTATAAAGAGCGGATTAACAGATTGAAACCATGAAGTTGGTATAACAAAGTTACCCACAGACCTGTCTATAAATTTATCGGTATAAAGGCTAAGCGAAGAACCTGCTTGTTCGAAACCTGCCCAGAAAAAAATAACGAAAGCAGTCAAAATAAAGATGACTGTCATCCTTTGCTTATCTTCTTTTGTAACCGGTTTGATCTCATTTTTCAGATCTACTGTTTTAGCACTAGCAGAGGTTGCAGGATGAAGACCGATATCACCAAGATATTTTCTGGCGAAGCCATTAAAGATCAACTGACCCAGGAGCATTCCCAACCCAGCTACCAAAAATCCATATTTGTAGCCATAAGTAACAATCGCCCCGGTAGCATCCTTTACAGCAAACCACTGGTCCGAAAAAACACCAACGACTAACGGCGCAAAAAATGCCCCAAAATTGATACCCATATAGAAGATAGAGAAAGCTGAGTCTCGTCTCGAGTCTCCGTCCTTATATAATCTGCCAACAAGCGTGGATATATTTGGCTTAAAAAATCCATTTCCAATAATTAAAAGAAATAAGCCAGCATACATTCCGGCATGAGAGTTTATAGCAAAAAGGGTAAACTGCCCCAACATCATCGTGATCCCCCCGATAGTGATTGCTTTTCTCTGGCCCAAATAACGGTCTGCGAGCCAGCCTCCGATCAATGGTGTGAAATACACAAACCCTGTAAAGAACCCGTATATTAAAGAGGCATCTTCCGGACGAATTGCTAATCCACCTTCTAACAAGGTTTTGGTTAGGTAGAGGATAAGTATTCCACGCATACCATAGTAACTAAAGCGCTCCCACATTTCTGTAAAGAACAAGAGGTAGAGTCCTTTCGGATGACCCTTAGAAGACTCAGCTTCCAGGTCAAACGGCCGGTCGGATGCTGCACCTGTTACTTCTTCCTGTAAGTGTGACATAGATTGTAATTGATTTTTTAGAGATCGAAAGATAAGAAAATAAATTTCCTGCGGAATACCGTTAAACGGGTTATTTCCAAAGGTTCGAAATCCTTCTGTACCGCACTTATTTCCCGGGCATGAAAAATGGCTGCCCAATAAACTGGACAGCCATTTCCATTCAGGTTCCTAATTAAAAACTAAGCCAGCTTCTTCAACTCTTCAATGCGCGATTCGCGATCTACTTCCTGCTGCAGCTTATCGCTCTTGTCCATATCAACCAACACAGGAGCTGCCACAAAAATCGATGAGTAAGTACCGGTCACCACACCAATAAGCATGGCAAAGGCAAAACCACGGGTTACTTCGCCACCGAAGATAAACAGGATCAATACAGACAGGAACACAGTGAGAGAAGTCATGATCGTACGACTCATCGTATCATTGATAGCGCGGTTGATCACGCTGGTCTTGCTCTCGCTGGGCGATTTGCGGAAATACTCACGAATACGGTCGAATACGATAACGGTATCGTTCATGGAGAAACCGATAACGGTAAGAATAGCCGCAATAAAGTGCTGATCAATTTCTAACGCAAAGGGTACATGCCCACGGAAGAAAGAGAACACGGCAAGCGTTACGCATACATCGTGCAGCAAGGCCACCAGCGTACCCAGTGAGTACTGCCACTTGCGGAATCGCAACAGGATATACACAGCGATTGCCAGCAGTGAAAGAATTGTAGCCCATTTTGCACCGTTCACCAGATCATCAGAAATGGTAGGCAGTACGGTCTGCGAACTTTGGATATTCTTTGAGATAAAGGTTTCGAAACTGGTACCGGCAGGCAAAAATCCTTCTTTTGTCAAACCATCGTACAGCTTTTCCTGCACTTGTCTTTCAATTTGCTGACCGGGTTGTTTGATCAGGTATGCCGTGGTAATGTTCACCTGATTGTTGTTGCCAATAGTTTTTACGATCGGATACTCGCCAAAATAGCCGTGCAGCTTTTCGCGTATGTTGGATACCTCATACTTTTTGTCGAACTGGATGGTATAGCTGCGGCCACCTGCAAACTCCACACCATAGTCGAAACCATTGAAGAAAGAAGCGATACCGGCAATCAGTACCACACCAGAGATAATGTAAGCGTACTTACGTGCCTCTACAAACTTAAAGTGTGCCTTCTTGAAAATTGCTTTTGAAAGACCTGTGAAATACTTGAAGTGGCGCTCGCGCTTCGTGTACATTTCGGTAACGAGGCGGGCTACAAGAATACCACAGAACAAAGAAAGAAGGATACTAATGATCTGCGTAGTGGCAAAGCCCAGTACCGGACCAAGACCGAAGATGAACAGAATGATTGAAGTAATCAGTACCGTTACGTGACCATCAAGCACCGGCGCCATAGAATTCTTATACCCTCGTCGCACGGCCTCTGCATAGCTGTTGCCCGCGGCGAGTTCTTCTTTGATCCGTTCGAAAATGATTACGTTGGTATCTACAGCCATACCGATACCGAGAACAAGACCCGCGATACCCGGCATCGTAAGCGTGGCATGTAGCGCAGACAAAATACCAACGGTAAACAGTACGTTCAGGATTAGGGAAATATTGGCTACAATTCCTCCGGTGTTGTAATACACGAGCATCAACACGAAGATCACAACAAAGGAAATGAGCAGAGAGTTCCTTCCCGCCGCAATAGATTCTGCGCCGAGCGTAGGTCCTACCACTTGCTCCTGCACAATATGGGCAGGTGCCGGAAGTTTACCCGACTTCAGAATATTGGCCAGGTCCGTGGCTTCTTCTGAGGTGAAACCGCCGGAGATAGAGGTACGTCCACCGGCAATCTCGTCATTTACAATTGGTGAGGAGTACACCTTGTCATCAAGCACCACGGCAACATAGCGACCTTTATTTTCACCGGTCATCTTCTTCCATATACGTGCTCCGGTAGCATCCATTTCCATAGAAACTTCAGGCTGGCCGCTGAGCGGGTTGTAGTCCATACGGGCCTGTGTTACATGGTCGCCTTCCAGCTTCGCTTCATCAGCGCCCGCTGCGGTTTTAATCGCATACAGACGGAGGGGTGCATTAGGATTGCGGCGTGCTTCTTTGTTTTCTGCGCCATACAAAAACTTCACGTTGTTAGGAAACTTGTTCCGCACCACGTCCAGCGCCAGGTATTCATTGAGTCTGGCCGTATCCTTTTTGGCTACATAACCCAATACAGGACTTGGCTGACTGGCCAGGTCTTCGGGTATGTACAGCATAGACCGGATCGGATATTCGCGCTGTGCCTTTTCCACGGCAGCCGCGTTAGAATCTGCACCCTTAGCGCCGCCAGCACTATTGGTATTACTGGTATTGACAAAAGCTGCAAGGCTTCCGGTGTCTGAAGTTTTGGTGGTGCTGTCTGTTGCCGCAGTAGCCGCATTAGTAGCTGCCGATGCAGCGGTATCTGCAGATTTATCACCAGAGAGATATTTTGACAATGCCGTTTCTGCATCGAGGAGGCCGGCATAAATCTCCTGATTGGTGTAGGTTTCAAAAAACTGCAGCTTGGCAGTAGCCTGTAAGTAGGCCCGCACCCGCTCTGGGTTACGCACACCTGCAAGCTCTACGGTGATGATACCTTTGTTGGCGTCGAGATTAATATTGGGGTTCACAACACCAAACTTGTCAATACGCGTCAACAACACTTTGTAGGTACGTTGTATGGCATCCTTCGCTTCTCCGCGAATCTTAGCCAGCACTTGCTCATTGGAAGATTGCAGGGTAATTTCTTTCTCCGAAGGCTTTGTAAAAAGATAAGCCAGCTTTGCACTGGGATTATTCTTTTCGAAGGCATTGCCGAAAAGTGTCACAAAATCCGCCTGGCTATTTGCCTTTGCTGTGTTTGCATCAAGGATCGCTTTGTTCAGCGCCGGATCTTTAGGATTGTTCGACATCGAACGTACCAGCTCGTCAAGGCTTACCTCCAGCGTCACATTCATCCCGCCCTGAAGGTCGAGGCCCAGATTAAGCTCCTGTTCCTTTGCCTCCTGGTAGTTGTATTTGAGCAGCGGTAATGAAAATACCGTTTCTCCCTGCAGGCTGTCCGTTATCCTTTCGTAGCGTGCGTCAATCAGTTTGTCCAATTCTTCCCCTTTCGCATCGGGCTGGCCGGCGAGTACTTCCCTGCGGGCCTGCGCACGTGCCTTACTTTCTACATTCTGAACGATGAACGTGAATGAAAGCTGATACAGTGAAATAAGGATAAGCGCAACGGTAAAAAACTTTACCAATCCTTTTAATTGCATAGGTTGTCTTGATTATACTTAATACGTGAAAATTTGAGAGTGGGCAAAGATAGGATTTAATATAAAAAAATAAAGATGGGGTAGGAGATTATCAAACATTCATTTAAATCGCTAATTGATTTGGCCCTATCGAAATGTTTTCCCTTTTTATAAGTGAATGCTTTATTTTTACGAACTACTATAATTTATCAGTATTTAATCAATTGAAAAGCATGATACGTAAAGCTACGCTCTTTCTTTTAGCGTGTTTGGGAATGTTTACGTCCGCCAGTTCCCAGACTTGTGGATTTGACCATGTATATCAGCAGGCTATGGCCACTGATCCTGTGTTTGCACAAAAGGTAAATCAGATGAACACCAGGATCGCACAGATCCTGAGTTCGCCCAACAGCAACAGTTTAATCGTCAACACAAGCAACGGACCGGTTTATCAGATACCAATCGTAGTGCACGTAATCCATACCGGAGGTGCCATAGGCAGTAATTACAACCCTTCTACGGCGCAGATCACCGGCATGATCAACTATCTTAATCAAAGCTACGCGGCCACATGGAGTGGTTACCCCAATGCCAGCAATGGCGGCACTTACATCCCCCTTCAGTTTGTGCTCGCACAGCGCGACCCGCAATGCAACCCCACAACGGGCATCGTTCGTGTGGACGGAAGTTCGCTGGCAAACTACGCGTCCGGCGGACTGGCGCACAACACTTCAACGGGCGCTCCAGAGGCAGCCGTAAAAGCCCTGAGCATCTGGCCGAACACACAGTACTATAACGTTTGGATCGTGAATAAAATCGATGGCGAAGACGGATTTACTACTACAGGAAGTTTTGTTGCAGGTTTCGCATGGTTTCCGGGTGCCAGTGCAACAGTAGATGGCACCGTAATGCTGGCCTACACGGCACAGGCCGGAGAGATCACACTGCCTCATGAAGTAGGACATGCTTTTTCGCTGTATCATACTTTCGAAGGCGACGGCGGCGGTTCTGTCTGCCCGACCAACAACAATTGCGTCACTGATGGCGACCGCGTATGCGATACGGATCCACACAAACGATCTGTTTTTAACTGTCCTACGGGAACAAACACTTGTACCGGTAGCCCCTTCGGCACTGTCGTGCATAACTTCATGGACTACTCCAGTTGTCAGGATAGATTTACCCCGGGTCAAAAAACCAGGATCATCAACAGTCTGGTAAATTCTGTACGGGCCAGCCTGATTAGCTCTCTGGGTGGCCAGCCTCTGCCTACTACGCCAATGCCTTCGGCCTGCGCACCTACGGGCGTGACGACAAGCTCTAACTCCGGTGTCTGGGGCGTCACTATATCTGATGCATCGCTTACCTATATGGACCTCAACTCTCAGGGTTACAGCGGAGATGGCAGTATGGTGTATGTAGATAATTCATGTAAGCATCAGGTAGAACTGACTGCGGGTAATATCTACAACTTTACTGTAACAACCGGTGCATCTGTTGCCGAGAAAGGTAAGGTCTTCGTTGACTATAATAATGATGGCACCTTCCAGACAAACGAGGAGATATACAGCTATTCCGGCGGTACCGGTGCGCACACGTTTCAATACAGTGTGCCCACTACGAGCACTGTTCCGGGTCTTGTAAGTTGCACTCCACTTCGTATGCGGATCGTGTCCGACCGTACGGCTGGTCCCGCCATTGTGGCCTGCCCCACTACACTTGCTTCCGGCCAGGTTGAAGATTACTCGATCGTGATACGCGGCGGCGGCCCAACCACCGGATCAGTGACCATCGCTTTGACTTCCGGCACCAATCCTTCCTGCTTCAACAGCCCGCTTACCTTCACAGCCACCCCCGGATCCGGCTTAACGGCGCTCGGATATAAGTGGTTTGTAAATGGCAACTACACCGGCAGTACAGGTACTACTTTTACTTCATCTTCACTGGCCAACAATGATCTTGTTTCTGTAAGAATGTATTTCTCAGGGCCCTGTGGCAGCGATAGTTCTAACTCCACAAATTATCTCGTACAAAGGTCATCGACCGTACCTGCTAATGTGACGATTGCAGTGACTTCGGGTACCAATCCGGGTTGTCCGGGACAGACGCTTACCATCACCGCAACGCCCATCAACGGTGGCAGTGCGCCCACCTATCAATGGAAGGTGAATGGCGGCAATGTGGGCACCAACAGCCCCACGTATAGTTCTGTGTTTAACAACAATGATATTGTTACCGTAGATATTGTCTCCAATTCTTCCTGCGCTTCACCTACTACGGCTACTTCGTCGCCCATCACGATACAACATCTTCTGGATGTACAGAATGTATTGATCGGTGTGACCGCAGGATCGAATCCTTCCTGCGCAGGCAAGCCCATCACGCTCACAGCCGCTGTAACCAACGCAGGATCGGCTACCACGCAATTGCAATGGCTGGTGAACAACGTAGCCATACCGGGCGCCACGGGCATCAACTTCACTTCATCAACATTTGCGAACAACGATGTGGTGACGGCGGCTTCGGTGGCCACAGGCCCGTGTATCCTCAATCCTACGGATACCTCTGATCCGGTTACCATCATCATCAACCCGACAGATACCCCCAACATCAGCATTGCCATCACGGCAGGGTCTAATCCGGGCTGTCTTGATTCTCTGATTGAGTTTACGGCTACAGTGATGCATCACGGCACCGCACCCGACCTGGTTTGGTATGTAAACGGCATAGCCGTAGATACCGGCTACATTTACAGCAGCAATACCTTGCTGAATGGCGATGTGGTTACCCTGCGCTCTGCAGCAACAGACACGGCTTGCTACACAACAGATACACTGGCCTCTGCGCCTATCGTGATGGTGCGCAGCAGCACGCCTGCGGCACCGGTGATTTCTTTTGTGGGGAATATGTTGATCAGCAATATTTCGGGCAACCTGCAATGGTACGGACCCAACGGCGTTAAGATTCCGGGCGCTAACTCGGCAAGCTATCACCCCACTGCTCCGGGTACATACTTTGCAACTGTCGTAAACAACGGATGTCCGTCGGCTCCTTCTAATATGCTCACCGTGTCCCTGCTTGATATTGCCACCTACGATATGAGCCAGGTAAAGATCTATCCAAATCCTACCGATGGTCTGCTCATCCTCGACTGGGGCAAGCAAGAAACCAGCGTAAACATTGAGATCTACAGTGCCAACGGACAAGGTCTGCTTCATGAAGAATTGAAAAATGGCACCCGCAAACAATTGAACCTTTCTCATTTTGCCAGCGGAAACTATTTCATAGTGGTACGCGACCATAAAGGAAATATCGGATCGCAACGAATTACGTTGACACGATAGATCCGTTTCGAGTTTATTTTAACCGCCTGCGAGAAAGTAGGCGGTTTTTGTTTTTTATAAAAACTCATGCTCCGGATGCGTTAATGGCTTTAATTGGGAGTAACTTTAAAACAAAAAACTATGGAGATCATCCCACTGCTGGTGAAGGAAATGGAACAGGAAGCCCGGACTACCCGCAAATTTTTAGCCCTCGTTCCGGAAGAAAAATTGGGTTGGAAACCTCATGAAAAAAGTATGGATCTTAAAAGGCTGGCCGTGCACATCGCCGAGCTTCCGTCCTGGGTTTCTATGGGCTTACATACTACTGAAATAGACTTCGCTGCTGTGCCTTACGAACCCACACCGGTGGCAAACAGGCAGGAGCTGCTCGATCTTTTTGACAAAAGCCTTGAGGCAGGTCTCGGTGCGCTGAAGGCCGCAAAAGAAGAGGACCTGCTGCCCACATGGACCATGCGTTCCGGAGAAACCGTGCATGGCGTGATGACCAAGTACGAAGTGATCAGACATTCTTTTTCTCAAACTACGCACCACCGTGCTCAACTGGGTGTGTATCTACGCCTGCTCGATATCCCCATTCCGGGCAGTTACGGGCCAAGCGCCGACGACACTGCATTTTAACAAAATGAGCTTCACCAGCCGTTAGGAAAGTATTAACGCTTGGCGGCTGCATGCATCCACTTTGCCTTGGAAAGCCCTGTACGTCAGGGCTTTTTGCTTACCGGCCCGCAAGTCAAGTCCGCAGGAAACTTCTCTGTCTGGCATAACTTTTTACTCCTATTGGATATGACTTTTACTTATAACGCAGGCGCAGTTTATTGATGTTGGGTTACTTGGCCGTACCTGAAAACGAAAACTGCTACCCTGCGTTTATTTTGTGCTATATCGCTTAAAACCCGTGCCTGTAGAGGTTTTTAGCCCGTAGTTTTTCAATTTTTTTTCATAGCCTCTTTATTTAAGTCCTGAGCGGAAAAATGATTTAGATTTACAAGCATGAAAAACGTTGCTTTACTCCTGGGCCTGGTGTTGCTGCTGAGTGCCTGTAGCAAAACGGACACGGCTGTACGTTCTGAGCACTATACCAGTGTAACTTACCGGATCGTCACCGGCGATTCAAATGTTTCCGTGCAGTATCGGGTGGGTGTTTATGAGGATCAGGTGAAGGGCAATATTACCCAAGACACTCTGCTGACCATTCCCGGAGATTACCGCATTCCCGCAAAGGTGCTTACCGGCGAGCAGATATCTTTATTTGGTTCCAGCACTAAGAGCGGAAATTTCAAATTGCAGATCATCGGCACGGGCAATAATGTACTCGTAGAGACCGACACCATTCCGTACGACCCCGCAAATCAATTGCACGAAGCCCGTTGGTATGCCACAATTTTTGCTACACCCTGACAGACCCTTCGTCCCTGACTGCGCGGTTTTACATTAGCAAAGAAATTCTATAAAGAAGTATTTGGAGAAATGATTGCGCTACCTATCTTTGCAATCCCAAAACGATACAGCGGTATCGAAGTTCTTTAAAAAAACGGAAGCATAGCTCAGCTGGTTCAGAGCATCTGCCTTACAAGCAGAGGGTCCGCGGTTCGAATCCGTGTGCTTCCACCAACAAAAAAACAAGGGTTTCAGGCCATAAGCACTGAAACCCTTTTTTGTTTTGCGCATTATTCCTGATGGTTTGCATCGAAAAAGAAAAATCAGGATAAAAGATTGTTTGTACTTCTGCCCAGATCTACCCGTTTCATCTATCAGATACGGCATTTATTCGCCGGTTTCTGTTTTAATGAACTCAGTTGTTACATTTGCGACCAGGGAATGAATCGGTTTACCGCTGCCATATTGCTCATATGCCTGTCTCTACAATGCTTCATGCAGCTTGGAATTGTAGGTTGGTATGAACTCAACAAAGCTTCCATCACCCAAAAGTTTTGCATCAACAAAGACAAACCTCAACTGCATTGCAATGGAAAATGTCATTTGAAGAAACAGTTGGAGCAACAAGACAAAACCCAAAATAAGGATCAGGAAAAAAAACAGACCGACTGGGTGCTGTTCATTATTCCCAACCCAGCTCACCAGCTCAGTGCTATTTCATTGCGTAATACGGATCACATAAGCCTCTATTCCAATCATTATCATTTTCGCCAACTGAAGCGGGTATTCCATCCACCGCCCGCCAGCGCATAGTACTCGTCATCACTTCATTTTTCACGTTATCAATCTATGCGCAATGACACGCAGTTTACTACTCGCGTTGCTACTGGTGTGGGCAGCCGGTGCACAGGCCTGCACCGTATGCGGCTGCTCCGCAAGCAACCCCTACCTCGGCATTCTTCCACAGTTTCACAGGCACTTCATCGGCTTGCAGGCGCAATACCGGTCGTTTGAAAGCAAGCATTTGGAAACAAGCGAGGATGGGGGTGTTTCTCAGGAATACTACCGCATGTTGCAGGTATGGGGACGGTATCAACTCGGAAAGAAAATTCAACTTTTTGGCTATCTCCCCTATGTCGCCAATCTGAAAAACGAGAACGGCAAAAACACAGAAGTCGCCGGCCCCGGTGATGTAACCCTGTTGGCAAATTACCAGCTTTTGAATCATACCGATGCCCACCAGGCCTGGAAACAAAATCTGCAATTGGGCGGAGGACTTAAGCTTCCCACTGGTGTAGATAACTATACGGGAAACGAGGCCGACGGCCTTCCGAACATGCAACCGGGAACGGGCACCTGGGATGTGCTGGCGAACCTCAACTACACCATCAGACACAGACGGTGGGGTATGAACGTCGATGCCTCCTATACCCTGACCACTGCTGCGCCGGACGGATATAAATTCGGAAACAGGCTAAGTGCGGGGGCAACCTGCTTTTTTTGGCACAGCCAAAACAGTTGGCACGTACTTCCGCAGGCAGGTCTCCGTCTCGATATCGCCGGAACGGACTATGACAACTACCAATTTCGTATCAGGAATGACATGAGCGGTGGCCTACAACTCTATAGCATGTTAGGCATACAGACGTACTACAAACAATTTGGCTTTCAGCTTAGCGCATACCTGCCCATGGCACAGCACTACGCCGGAGGAATGGTACGCGCCAAGCTCCGGTCGGAAGCCGGAATATTTTTTCTACTCTAAACAAAAAACTCAAAATGAAATTACTCAGAAATACCAGCCAATTGCTGGCCCTTATATTAATAGCAGCATGCAGAAAAACATCAGAAGTTCCTGCCGCAACCCTGCAGATAATGACGCCGGTAAACCAGCAAACATTTGCCAAAGGCGACACAGTGCACATATCGGCCTACGCCAGCTATGTCGCCGAGATGCATGGCTACCGTGCTCTGATCGTTAGCGCCTCAGGCGATACGCTTTTAGACGCAGACGAACATATACACGGCACCACAGTAAACATAAGCGAAAACTGGGTAAACAACAGCCTGACGGCACAGGAACTAAAAGTGATTGTGAGCGTAGAAATAGACCACGACGGCCATGAGATGAGCAGGGAAGTAATCATTCATACACAGCCCTAAACCGAACATGAGGCCTTTTGAACAGCCCTGCTACCGCAAAGCAGGGCTTTTAGTTTTAGGATAGCAGACTCGGTTGACCTGTGGCAGGATGATCGACATTGGCAAGTTGTCCGCATGCAGCATCTATATCTTTTCCACGGCTACGACGAAGGCGCGCATTCACCCTGTTTTTCTCAAGATGTTTCATAAAATGAAGCACTACCTCTTCCTCCGGTTTTTGAAAATCGGCGGCAGAAATAGGATTGTATTCGATGATGTTCACAAGATCTGCAGGCACCTGACGGTAGATCTTCACGAGGGCATCGGCATCTTTTACACTGTCATTAATGCCTTTAAACAAAATGTACTCAAAGGTGATCTCATTCCGTGTGCAGGTATAGAAGTAATTTAAGGCTTCGATCAGTGCTTTCAGATGATTAGTCTCGTTGATCGGCATAATCTCGTTCCGCTTTTCATCGGTAGCGGCATGCAGCGACAGTGCCAGCTTAAAGCGAACGCCATCGTCGCCAAGCTGACGAATCATTTTGGCCACGCCTGCGGTCGAAACGGTTATCCTCCGCGGGCTCATGCCCAGGCTTTCGGGAGAAGTGATGATCTCTATTGCCCGCAGCACATTTTTGTAATTCAGCAAAGGCTCGCCCATACCCATAAACACAATATTGGAAAGTGGCTTGCCATAGTGCTTCATTGCCTGATCATTTACGGCAACAACCTCATCCACAATTTCATCAAACTCAAGGTTTCGCTTGCGAGTCAGATAACCCGTGGCGCAAAACTTGCAGGAAAGCGAACAACCCACCTGCGAAGAGACGCAGGCCGTCATACGCTTTTCCGTAGGTATCAGCACGCTCTCGGTAAAATGTCCATCATGCAGTACCAGTCTGTTTTTGATGGTTCCATCGTTGCTGTACTGACTATGGTGTATCTGTAGTTTGGGAATAAAATAATGCTCGGCAAGCCTGCTCCGTAATGCTTTAGATAAGTTGTTCATCTCATCAATGCTTCCTACAAACTTTTTCCAAAGCCAGCCTTCAATCTGTCGCGCACGAAATGCCGGTTCGCCCCACTCTTCTAACTGCTTCTGCAAATCCTCGCGGCTGAGCTGCCTGATATTTTTCATAGCCTGCAAAAGTACGCCGGCCAGTTCTATAATTTAGTTAATATAGAAGTAACTGAGCCCCCTGCTGCGGGTATTTCATTTCCTGCCGGGAATTCCTATTTTTAAAAAAAATTGTATGAAAAAGTTTTTACGATTTATCGGCCTGCTCTTACTGCTGCTTATCGTAGTGGTGCTGGTCATAGGGCTGGTGGCCCCAAAAGACATTACGGTAGAACGTACGGTTGAGATCAAAGCACCCCAATCCGTAGTGGCTGCGCATATGTTGCAATACAAAAACTTTAGCCACTGGAGCCCCTGGCAGGATAACGACCCGGCCATGAAGAGCGAAGTGACCGGACATGACGGTATGAAGGGAGCCATATACACCTGGCACGGTAATAAGGATGTAGGCAAGGGCGAGATGACCGTGACGGAACGAACCGACAACGAGACAGAAGGTAAAAAAATGAGTGCTATAGATTACCAGCTTGCTTTTAAAGAACCCTGGGAATCGAATGCAAAGGGAGTATGGAGCGTAGTAGAAACCGGGCCCGGCACTTCCAAAGCTACCTGGAGTTTTTCAACGCACGCAGGCTTTCCCACCAATGCTTTCTTGATGATTATGGGCATGAAGAAGTATCTGCAAAAGGATTTTGACAAAGGACTAAATCGCCTTAAAGAATATTCCGAAAAGCATGCGCAGGATGCAGGACAAGTGATGGCGACACGCTTCCCCGCACAAACCTACGCTACCATCAGAAAAACGATCGGCAACGATGATGCGAGCATGATGAAGTTTTTCTCTGAAAGCTACCCGGCGCTGGGTAAGGCTGCCGGAGCAAAAATAGCCGGACCCGCAGCAGCACTCACCTACACATGGGACGAGCAAAACCATATGACCGATGTAGCAGCCGCCTTCCCGGTGAACAGTGGCGACTCCATACAAGGCGCAACAATCGTTCAGGTGCCTGCGTCGAAAGCATACATGACCCAATTGAGAGGAGGCTATAGTGGAATGATGGAAGCACACAAGGCAGTGAACGAATACCTGGCCTCGCTGAAGCTACAGCCCAAACTTGTAGTTGAAGAATACCTGCGGGGCATGCAGGAGGAGCAGGATTCTACCAGGTGGGTAACCAACATCTACTACCTGGTGGACTAATATTTAAAGACACTTATAAAGAGCTGTCGTGCAATTGCCGGCGGCTTTTTTCGTTATTGGGCGGGTAGCGCTATATTCGCAATCGGTGCGCCGATACAACATGAAGGTTTCCGTTATCATCGTCAACTACAACGTTAAGTACTTTCTCGAGGTTTGCCTTCATAGTACCCTGCGCGCGCTGGAGGAATTTGAAAGCGAGGTTTTTGTGGTAGATAACGCCTCCCGCGATGGAAGCCTTGCCTATATCCGTGAAAAGTTTCCGGGGGTAGTGCTGATAGCCAACCAGGACAACAAAGGCTTTGGACGGGCGAACAACCAGGCTTATGCACAGGCTAAAGGTCAATACATTCTTTTTCTCAATCCCGACACCGTTTTACCCGAAGATTTTTTTCAAAAAACTTTGGCCTATATGGACGCGCATCCTGGTGCGGGCGGCATTGGGCCCCGGCTCATTGACGGAAAGGGCGTTTTTGCTCCGGATGCAAAAAAATCATTTCCCTCGCTTTCTGTAGCGCTTTTTAAGGGTACAGGCATCAATAAGATTTTTCCACGGTCTCCCTACTTCAATAAATATTATGCAGTGCACATCGGCGAACATGAAACTGCTGCTGTAGATGCACTGTCGGGCTGCTGCATGCTTATGCGAAAGGAAGCTGTGGAGAAAGCCGGCGGCGCTTTTGACGAAGACTATTTTATGTACTTCGAAGACGGTGATCTTTGCTACCGCATCCGGAAAGCCGGTTATGAAAATATTTACTTTCCGGAAACCACCGTAATCCATTATAAAGGAGAAAGCACCCGAAAGACCACCCTTTCTTATGTGAAAGTCTTCAATGAAGCATTTGCCATCTTTGCCCGCAAACACTACAGCAAACAATATGCGCGCATGTTCATGCTCTTCATACAGGCGGGCGTGGTGCTGCGTGGCCTGCTTAGCGCTATAAAAACGGTGCTGAAGGTCTTTAAGATGCCTTTGTTTGATGCGCTGGTACTCTTGATCAACCTTTGGCTGATTAAGGAATTCTGGACAGAACAGGTGAAGGGAATACTGCCCGTGCCGATGCATTCTGTCTATCTCACTTTTCCTGCCTACACGCTGTTCTGGATTGTGTCGATGTACCTGAATGGCGCTTATGATCAGCCCTATCGGGGCGTGCGTGTGGTGAGAGGAATGGCCATTGGCACCATCGTTAGTCTCGCCTATTTCGGACTGATCTCGCCGGAGCTCCGGTATTCCAGGGCAATCATTGTATTGACCGGAGTGATCGGCTCGGTACTCTTGCTGGCGTTGCATGAAGCATTGTATCGGATTGGCATTTTTCGCCTTGTGCCCTACGATGCCCTACCCCGAAAAGCGGTGATTGTAGCTAATGAGGACGCTTATCTGAACACTGCCGACTTACTGAAACGCGTACATTATGCTCCGGATATTTATGGCCGAATAGCTGCGGCCGCCGGAAAGGAAAAGGCACTTGCTGACCTGAGGCATCTGAAACCGCTGCTGGCCACCGCCGGCATTGACGAAGTGATCTTTTGCATCAATGGGCTTGGTTTCAAAGACGTGATCGAACACATGGAACACTGTGGTCGTCGCTATGAGTATAAGATACACCTGCCCGGCAGCGACAGTTTCGTGGGCAGTAATTCCAGCAATACCTCCGGCGATCTTTATACCGCCGACCGTCGTTACAACCTCGCACACCGGTCGCAGATACGTAACAAGCGCGTGGCAGACGTTGTCCTCTCGGGCTTGTTGTTGATGGCTTTACCCGTTATGTTATTTCTGGTGTCCGACCTGGCAAAGTTTGTAACAAATTGTCTGCAGGTAATGGCAGCCCGGAAGACCTGGGTGGGCTATGCACCGGGCGTTACCCAGGATCTTCCTCCTATCCGGCCATCAGTTTTACCGCCCTATAACATCGTAGCAGATTATGAACCGGATGACACCGTGCGGAGGCAAATGAACATAGCCTATGCCAAAAACTACAATGCTGCACTGGATGTTTCGCTGGTACTTCGAAACCTTAAATTTTTAGGAAGAAAAGGCTAAAAAGATTTTGCCGAAAAAAACTGGTGACTATCTTTGCAGTCCCAAAACACAGTCCTCCTTAGCTCAGTTGGTTAGAGCACCTGACTGTTAATCAGGGGGTCGTTGGTTCAAGTCCAACAGGGGGAGCAAAACAGTAAAGGCTTTCAGCGGATTATACCCTGAAAGCCTTTTTTATTTGCACAAATTTTGCACAAATTGTTATAGATTCTTTTGGATCAACAACATTTTTTGGATCAACAACATTTTTTGGGGGATTGAAGAATATCTATTGTTTTGCGTGTTGAAAAATGAATAGAATTTGGACGCGCTTTATGTTGATCTGGTGAAGATGTTTCTTCCGGCAGGCATTTTGGAGTACTTTGATATAATTGGTGTTGCTCATAAGGGAGAACAGATGACTATCAGTCTGGAGGAAAAGAACGAGCTTCCGGAGGTCTATAAAGGTCAGCCGTTTCATTCAAAGGGTTTTCTTCCTCCGGTATTAGTTGAAGACTTTCCTATCCGGGGTAATAAAGTTGTGCTGCAGATAAAGCGCAGACGCTGGGAACATCAGCAAACAGGTCAGATCATCAGCCGGGACTGGAATCTGGTGCAAAAAGGCACAAAAATGACTGCGGAGTTCGCAGCTTTTTTAAAAGGTATAATAGCCAAAAATGGTTGGTAAAATCCTCTGAAAGCTAAGCTGTAAAAGGGTTTGGTGAGAGTTTATCGAAACTGGTTTCGATAAACTTTTTTTGTTTTATGAAAAGCAGTAAAAAAAGCGTTGCTGGTCGTGCGGTTTTTGTGA
>JAFIGV010000012.1 GCA_017849575.1 Flavipsychrobacter sp.
CACAGCAGCCAATCTGATCACAGCAGCTACTTATGGTGGCAACCAAAACTTCACCGTAAAGTATAAGGCTACACCGGGCTTCGCTTACCCTGCAGGCGTATATGCAACCGATGTGGTGTACACTGCTACGCAGCAATAATCTAATAAAAAAAGTTTCCAATTCAGAGCGTCCTTTGGGGCGCTTTTTTTATGGCTGATCTTTCGAATCGGTAACCGGAATTTTCCCGGCGCCGGCAAAATAGCGCTCCCAGTACCGTTCGTTCAGGCTGCTGATTGTAACGCCCTGAGTGGAGGATGCATGAACGAAGAAATTGTTAGCCAGATAAACGCCTACATGGGTGATTCTCTTCCTGCCTTTTGTCTTGAAGAACACCAGATCGCCTTCCTTGAGTGTCTCTTTGTCGAAAACCATTCTGCAAAAACGAAACTGCTCCCGGGCTGTCCGCACAAGGTTGGTGCTGAACACGTCCTCGTAGAGTTTTTGTACAAAGGCTGAGCAATCGATACCGTCCTTGTCATTTCCGCCCATCTTGTAATGAACGCCATACCATTCTTCAATAAAGTCATACAGCGATCGGTTGTGCAGTTGAGTGGGGGTTACGCCAAGCATGCTGCTGTACTTGCACTGCAGTTCGGATGGGACGGCCGCCAGCGGTCTGGGAACGGAAGTTTTATCCACCTTCACTGTATTTTCTAACTCAATGCGGGTGTTATTGCTGCCCATCTTTATGTCGTTGATAAAAGTGGGTCGGGGCTTTCGTATCTGCAGGGATAGTGTGGGTTCGAGCAGTTGTTGCGAACTCCGACAGGCCGGCAGCAACAGAGAGGCTCCGGCGGCCAGCATGGTTATGATACTTTTTAGTCTGTTCATTTTCTTCTTCACAAATAGTCGGGTGTTTTCAGGCTAAACAGTGATTGCCGCAACAAGCAATTTCCAAAGGAAGCAGGTGACGCAGTTGCAAAAATAAGCCTGACGAATTCCTATGCAAGTCTCCAGGTCATATGGTGAAAAAGAAGGAAGCCGCTCCTGTGGGTGCGGCTTCAGATGTAGGTAGATTCCGGGCTAAGTCAGAGTCGTCCGCTGATGATCTCTTCCACCACTCCGGGATCGAGCAGCGTGGTGGTGTCTCCCAAATTAGACAATTCTCCCTCGGCAATTTTTCTCAGAATGCGCCGCATGATTTTGCCGCTTCTGGTTTTCGGCAATCCTGTTACGAACTGAATTTTGTCAGGCTTTGCAATGGGACCAATAATCCGGCTTACAGTCTGTGAAATATCCTGTCGGGTAAGGTTTTCATCGCCATGCATATTCCCATAGATCACATAGGCATAGATGCCCTGACCCTTTATGTCGTGCGGAAAGCCCACAACTGCACTTTCAACTACGGCTCCGTGCATATTGATCGCATTTTCCACCTCTGCGGTGCCAATACGATGGCCGCTTACGTTCAGCACATCATCCACCCGGCCCGTAATCCGGTAGTTGCCTTCTTCATCGCAGAGTGCGCCATCGCCGGTGAAATATTTTCCCGGATAGGTAGCAAAGTAAGTCGTGCGGCATCGCTCATGGTCGCCATAGGTAGTGCGGATAATGGACGGCCAGGGAAATTTAATGCAAAGATTCCCACTGAGACTGCCCTCATGGGTCAGTTCATTGCCTTGTTCGTCCACCAGCACAGGTTGTATGCCGGGCAGCGGAAGTGTGGCATGGGCCGGTCGTGCCGGCGTCACACCCGCCAGGTTAGAGATCATTATGCCTCCGGTTTCGGTCTGCCACCAGGTATCTACGATCGGACATTTACCTTTTCCAATGTGCTCATGAAACCACTGCCATGCTTCTTCGTTGATGGGTTCTCCCACACTGCCCAGCACCTTCAGACTCGAAAGGTCGTGTCCATGCACGGGACCGAGGCCAAAGCTCATCAGGCTGCGGATAGCGGTGGGCGCGGTGTACAGAATATTTACGCGGTATTTATCTACAATGTCCCAGAATCGTCCGGCATCGGGCCATGTCGGCACTCCCTCAAACATTAGGGTAGTAGCCCCGGCGCACAGTGGTCCATAGACGATATAACTATGTCCGGTGATCCAGCCCACATCGGCGGTGCAGAAGTAAATGTCTTCCTGTTCGTACTGAAAGACGTTTACGAACGAATAGGTAGTGTACACCATGTATCCGCCGCATGTATGTACCACGCCTTTGGGTTTTCCCGTCGAGCCGGAAGTGTATAGGATAAACAAGGGATCTTCGGCATCCATTTCTTCAGCGGGACAATCGGGATTGCCCATCGTCTCCACTTTTTTGATTTCGTCTTCCCACCACACATCGCGGCCCTTGATCATACTTACGGGGGTGCGCGTGCGGGTCAGTACAATTACTCTTTTCACAAAACGGCATTGTACCAAAGCATCGTCTATGATCCCTTTTAGCGGTATGTCTTTATTACCTCGGAAAGCGCCGTCGCAGGTCACAATATATTCTGCCTGTGCATCCTGCAGCCGGTCGGCTATGCTTTGTGCCGAGAAGCCGCCGAATATTACACTATGTACTGCACCGATTCTGGCGCAGGCTAAAATGGCCACGGCGAGTTCGGGCACCATGCCCATGTAGATCACTACCCGGTCGCCTTTTTTTACGCCGTTATTCTTCAATACATTGGCAAACTGCACTACTTTAAAATGCAGGTCGCGATAGGTAATGATACGGTGGTGTTCGTCCGGGTCGTTAGGTTCCCAGATAATGGCAGGTCGATGGCCATTGTACTGCAGATGGCGGTCGAGCGCGTTCTCCGTGATGTTCAGCTTCCCGCCTACAAACCATTTCACATCGGGAGATTCAAAGTTCCAGTCCAGCACTTTATCCCATTTCTTTTTCCAGGTAAAGTGACTGGCGATGCCTGCCCAAAATTGTTCCGGCTGCTCCACGCTGTGCCGGTACACTTGCTGATATTGGTCGAACGATTTGATCTGATATGGATAAGACATACGCTTATGTTTTACAACACATAGTTAGCCAAATGTTTTGGTAGGCTAAAAGCGTTTGTTGCTAAATAGGTGTATTTATGCTCATTTGGTATAGCATTGTTTTTATATTAGCTGTTATGAAAGATGTCTATTGTCCTAAATGCAAATCCGAAAATTATGTGAAAAGCGGCATGGCTAAAGGAAAGCAACGGTTTAAGTGCAAAGACTGCGGCTATTTTTTTACTGTGGTCAAAGACGGAAAAAGTGTAGATCCTTACTATGTGATCAAAGCGCTGCAGCTCTACATAGAGGGGGTGAGCTATCGCGAAATCGAGCGGATATTAGGGGTGAGCCATGTGTCGGTGATCAACTGGGTAAGGCGGTATCATGTAAAGGCTCCCGAAAATCTGGATTATCATCCCACCTACAAGGTGCTGAACCACGCGGAGTTGATTGAGTTTTTTCAGAATCGCGAAGCGCTGCGGGGTGCGGGTTCGCTCATTACGGAACTGGGCGACAAGTTCATGGTAATTAAGTGGGAGCGGTTTAAGAAAAAATAGATGGCCATATATACTCCTTAGCAAAGCTATATACCAAAGTTTTTGCCTCGTGAGATTCTTTGAATTTTTGGAAACAGCAATTTTTCATCATTCAAAAAAATCAACACACGGCAATGAGACATCTTTCAAAAATTATTTTCGCCTCGCTCTCGCTCTTCGCCGGCGGTGCCTGGGCGCAGGGCTCGGCGGACTATGGCAGCGGCCTGAAGCTTCCGCTCAATCAGGAGGGTAACAAATATGTTCGCTTCATTTTCTGGAATCAATTCTGGGCACAGTCTATAGACAACAATCCCGGTACCGTCATCAATGGAGAGGAAAGCCGGACCACCATGGATTTTGGTGCGCGCAGAATGCGGTTGCTTGCTTATGCACAGATCTCGCCACGCTACCTCATATTGGTTCATGCCGGTATCAACAACCAGAGCTTTTCCTCGGGTGGAGCTTCCGGCACCTCAGGAACCGGCGGCTATGGCCTTGGTAAAAAGCCACAGCTTTTCTTCCACGATGTATGGAATGAGTATGCCATCATTCCCACTGTGAATGCCGCTACACAAAAGAAAAATGACTTTAATCTTTATCTCGGCGCCGGCCTGCATTACTGGAATGGTATTTCCCGTATGACTTCAGCAAGTACGCTAAACTTTCTGATGGTGGATGCGCCAATCTTCAACTGGCCAACCATAGAAAATTCTGACCAGTTTGCGCGCCAGTTTGGTCTGTATGCAAAAGGCGGCTATAAAAAACTGCATTATCAGTTTCATCTCAACAAACCTTTTGTAACGAGCCAGACTCCCAAAGACAAAGGCCAGACTGCAGTAGATAACAACGGCGATCCTAAGGCGGCACTTGGCGGCTATGTGGACTATCAGTTTCTCGATCAGGAGTCGCAACTGCTGCCTTACCGTGTGGGTACCTACCTCGGCACAAAAAAGGTCTTCAATATTGGAGCGGGTTTTTATCACAATACCGACGGAACCAAGAGCTCTGACCTGAATAGCATTACCCGTTCGCACGACATCAATCTTTTCGGTGCCGATGTGTTTGCGGACATTCCACTGGGTCCAAAAGAGAAGAACATGGCGCTTACTGCCTATGGTGTGTATTACAATTTCAATTTTGGTCCTAACTACCTGCGCACCACGGGCATCCTTAATCCCGGGGCTTTTCCTTCGTCGGGCTACACCGGCAGTGACAAAGTACTTGAGGGTGCAGGCAACAGCCGGGTGCTCCTGGGTACGGGTTCTATCTACTATGCTCAGGCTGGCTTCCTGCTGCCGAAGTTCAAAGGAAACAAATTGCGGATACAGCCTATTGCATCTGTAGCCTACAAAGATTTCGAGGCACTGAAAGAAGCGGGCGCTTACTGGGACGCGGGTGCCAATGTCTTCCTCGATGGCCATCATGCCAAGCTGACTGCGCAATACTCGTCACGTCCGCTCTATGATCCGGCAAGTGCAAAGATCAAAGACAGGAAGGGTGAAATGATTGTGCAACTCCAGGTTTATCTCTAATCACAAACACACTAAAATATTTTTATGGCACAACAAAGTCAGACCCAGAGCATCTGGAAAGTGATTTCTGCTTCTTCGATGGGTACGCTTATCGAGTGGTACGACTTCTATATTTTCGGTAGCCTGGCCACCATTATTTCCAAACAGTTTTTTCCTGAGGATGCCGGCACGGCCGCGTTGCTCAGTACGCTGGCCATCTTCGCAGCGGGCTTTATCGTTCGCCCTTTTGGCGCATTGGTATTTGGCCGCCTCGGCGATTTGGTGGGGCGCAAATATACCTTCCTGCTTACGCTGGTGCTCATGGGCGGATCCACCTTCGCCATCGGCCTCATCCCGGGTTATAAATCTATTGGCGTAGCTGCTCCGCTACTCGTTCTGCTGCTCAGGCTCATTCAGGGTCTGGCGCTGGGCGGCGAGTATGGGGGTGCCGCTACGTATGTGGCAGAGCACGCCCCTCTGGGCCGCAGAGGTTATTTTACCTCGTGGATACAGACTACCGCTACGCTGGGGCTCTTCCTTTCTCTGGGCGTCATTCTGCTGGTGCGCAACACTATGGGTGTAGATGCATTTGGCGATTGGGGCTGGAGGGTGCCCTTCTGGGTATCAAGCCTTCTGGTGATCGTATCGATCTATATCCGGCTTAAGATGCATGAGTCCCCGGCTTTCACAAAACTGAAAAAAGAGGGAAAGGTATCGGCAAACCCATTGAAGGAAAGCTTTCGTCATAAGCAGAACCTGAAGATGGTGCTGTTGGCGCTTTTTGGTGCTGTGATGGGTCAGGGCGTAGTCTGGTACACGGGTCAGTTTTATGCCCAGTCATTTATTGAGAATACCTGTAAGGTGGATTTTGAGCAATCGCGCACCATCTTGCTTTGGGCCATTGTCCTGGCCACACCCTTTTTCATCGTTTTCGGTTCGCTTAGTGATCGGTTTGGACGGAAGTGGATTATGATGGGAGGAATGTTGCTGGGGGTACTTACCTATCGCCCCATTTATCAGACCTTTCTGGACTATACCAATCCTGCCAAAACCGAAGAAGCTTATGGAGTGAAATCCACCACCGTAGCACAATCCGTGCTGGTGGATGCCAAAGACGCCACCCGGTTGATATTGGTGACCAAAACGGATACGGTTTATAACGATGGCAGCAAATATAAATATACCCTTACCGATACATTCAAAATGAAGAGTGTGCTGGCAGCGGGTATCGCTTCGGTTTCTTTCGGGCCGGATGTGAACGCTGGTGCTTATGTGAAAATCAGCGATGCTAAAGGCGAAGGACAAGCCGTGGTGACCTCGGAATACCACAGTGCCAAACCGGGTGTGAAGGTGGAAAAGCAGATCGGCAGCAAGTACTGGATGATGATCTTGCTGGTCTTTGTGCAGATCATTTACGTTACTATGGTTTATGGACCTATTGCTGCTTTTCTGGTTGAGCTTTTTCCCACGCAGATTCGCTATACTTCTATGTCGCTGCCCTACCATGTGGGCAATGGCGTATTTGGCGGTCTAGTTCCCTTTCTCAGTACGCTGATCATTGAATACTCAAAATCACCGTCGAAACCGGGCGGCGATCCTTTGTCGGGTCTTTGGTATCCTATTGGAATTGCCACCGTCTGTCTGATCATTGGTCTGGTGTACCTGAACAACGAGATAGACGAGGATGTATCCGATGAAGAAAACAGCTACATCCATCCTGATCATTCTATTCCTAACGAAAAAATTCAGCAAGCATGAACATTATAAAAAGAGCACTCGGCGTCATCTGGATACTCATGGGTCCCTATGCAGCTTATCTTATCATTTCGCATGCACTTAAAGCACTGGCAAAGGCCGATGCGGTAGTAGCTGCTGCAACATCCGAAAAGGCCCGGGCGGTGGCAGAGGCTGCGCGGACGAATACAACTCTGCAATGGGGTATTATCGTCATCATTTTCGTACCTGTGGCTATTGGGCTTATCATTTTCGGGAAATTTTCCCTGCAGGGCGAATACAATACCTGACCGCAGTTGAGCCAAAGGTAAAGGGACCGCTCAGGCAGTCCCTTTTTTTTATTCCGCGCAACAGCTTATCTTATTGCAGTTAAATGAGTTACCAGGTGCCTTCTCGAAGAAAGATCAAACACTATGCACTGGCATTTCTGTTTTTGATGCTGGTGAATTTTCCCTTACTGTCTATTGCCAACCGGCAACGATTTATCGGGAAGATACCCTTGCTGTATGTGTATCTGTTTGGCATCTGGGCCATGGTGATTCTGGTGTTGTTTGTCGCCGATTTTACTGACCGAAAAAAGCGACGCAATGAATAGGGCTGTTGTCATTGCCAGCGCGGTACTTTATCTGGCCCTGCTTTTTTTCATAGCCTGGTTTGCCGAAAGGCTGCTGAAGCGGAAATCCGTAAACCTGACCCAGCATCCCACCATCTATGCCTTGTCGCTGGCAGTGTATTGCACCGCCTGGACCTACTACGGCAGCGTAGGGCGAGCAGCTAAAGGGGGTATCGAATTTTTAACGGTCTATATTGGGCCTACGCTCACCTGCATCCTGTTTTATCCTTTGCTGCTGAAAATGCTGCGGATCTCACGCAGAGAGCGGATCAATAGCATTGCCGACTTTGTGGCCGCACGCTATGGAAAAAACTTTACGCTGGGTATTATCGTCACTCTTTGCTGCGTCATGGGCATCATTCCCTACATCGCTTTGCAGTTAAAGGCCGTATCCTCGAGCTACCTTATTCTCACGCATCAGCATGCCATGCCCGGGCCTGGCGATACCTACAAAGACACTACGCTTTATGTGGTTTTATTACTTGGCCTTTTCATCATGCTCTTCGGCACACGGCGCATTGATGTATCCGAAAAGCATGCGGGTCTTGTGTCGGCGGTGGCCTTCGAGTCGGTAGTGAAGCTGGTTGCTTTTCTGGCAGCGGGCATTTTTGTTACCTGGGGCGTTTTCGATGGTTTCGCTGATATTTTTTCTCAGGCTGCCGCGCAGCAGCAATTGGCACGTTTGTTTACGATCAGTGGCGACGGCGGCTATGGAAAGTGGCTGGTGATGTTGTTGCTACCCATGTTTGCCATGGTATTGCTACCCCGGCAGTTTCAGATTGCCGTGGTGGAAAACACCGATGAATCGCATCTTCGCAAAGCCTCCTGGCAGTTTCCCTTATACCTGTTTCTGATCAACATCTTTGTGCTGCCCATAGCATTGGCTGGTTTGCTCGTTTTTCAGGGGGGTACGGATCCCGATAGTTTTGTACTGGCGCTGCCGCTGCATTTCCGGCAGTCGTGGCTCGGTCTGTTCGTTTTTATCGGCGGTTTTTCGGCAGCTACAGGAATGATCATTGTAGAGACTATGGCGCTCGCAATTATGATGAGCAATCATCTGCTCATTCCACTGCTGCTATCCGTAAAGCAACTCCGTCCCCGGCAGCAGGCGGGCATCAGCCGGCAAATACTTTTTACACGGCGTTTCAGCATTGTGCTGGTTCTCGGGCTGGCTTTTTTCTACGATCTGTTCGTAGCGGCTTCTTTTTCGCTGGTGTCAATAGGGCTTATATCCATGGCGGCTGTTGCACAGTTTGCACCCGCCGTAGTCGGTGGCTTGTTTTGGAAGCAGGCATCCAAGAACGCAGCTATTGCGGGTATCGTTACCGGTTTTTTAGTATGGTTGTTTACGCTTGTGGTTCCTACGCTTACTGACACGGGCTTATTACCCGCATCTATCCGCAGTGCGGGGCTTTTCGGACTCAGCTTCCTTCGGCCCGATGCCTTGCTGGGCCTGCAGTTGCCCGACCTGCTCACACATTCATTTTTCTGGAGCATCCTGCTCAACTCCGGCGTTTATATCTCTGTTTCTCTTTTCTCGCGCTTATCCGAACAGGAGAAGATTCAGGCCGCAGTATTTGTCAACATACTCCGCGATCAGCCGGGTACCGTGTGGCGCGGTACTGCAGCCATGAAAGACCTGAAAGTGTTGCTGCACAATTTTCTGGGATCAGACCGCGCTAATAATTTGTTGCAAGCCTATGCGCAGCGGCATCAGATAGACATGAATAAGGATAATGCCGATCCGCGGGTAGTGCTTTTTACGGAGCGGATTTTGAGCGGTGTAATTGGTTCGGCTTCTGCAAGGCTGCTGGTGCGCTCTGTGACCAAAGATGAGCAGATACAGGTGGAAGCTGTGCTTAATATTGCCAAAGAATCGCAACAGGTTCTTGAACTCAACAAGGAGCTAAAGAAAAAATCGGTGGAACTGACCAAGGCCTCGGAGCTGCTGCAGCATGCCAACGAGCAATTACGCCATATGGACGTGCTGAAGGATGAGTTTCTTTATACGGTAACGCATGAATTGCGCACGCCGCTCACATCCATTCGGGCACTCTCTGAAATCATTCACGACAATCCGGATATGGAAGACGATATGCGGCAGCATTATCTGGCGTCCATCGTACGCGAAACGGAACGACTGACACATCTCATCAGCAGTGTACTGAACCTGGAACGGTATGAAAGTGGCCGCCAGAAACTGCATATAGAAAGTGTACACCTCAATAAGCTTCTGCAGGATGTAGTAGCCTCCGTGCAGCCGCTGGCCACCGAAAATCAGGTTCAGCTCAGCTACCATTCGCCCGATACCATGTATGTCTTGCAGTGCGACGAAGACCTCATCCGGCAGGTGGTGTACAACCTTGTTTCTAATGCGCTGAAATTTGTACCACCCGGTCGGGGTCGGGTAAACCTTCGGTTACATCACGGATATGACGAGGTGCAGATATGGGTGGAAGATAATGGAAAGGGCATAGAACCCGGACTCCACGAACTCATCTTCGATAAATTCTTTCAGGCCAGAAACCAAACCCTGAAAAAGCCCGAAGGCAGCGGACTCGGACTGGCCATTTCCAGGCGTATAATAGAGATGCACAGCGGAAGGATTTGGGTAGAAAGCAAGCCCGGTGAAGGTGCAAAATTTGTCGTCGCTCTACCGTTCAGCTAAGCGCGTTTTAGCCTTGCCTTAATTAATTTTGCCCTTATGAAAAAGATATTGGTGGTGGACGATGATCCTTACATCTTGATGTCGCTTGAGTTTTTGATGAAAAAGAACGGGTACGAAGTGATGATAGCGAGAAACGGTGAGGAAGCCCTCGATGCAGTGGAGAAACTTCACCCCGATCTTGTATTGCTCGATATTATGATGCCAGATGTGGATGGATATGCTATTTGCCGCCATATCAAATCGAGCAAGAAGCTCAGCGATATCATAGTCGTTTTTCTGAGTGCCAAAACCAAAGAGGCCGATGTAAAGAAAGGCTACGATCTTGGCGCGGCGCTTTATATCAGCAAGCCCTTTTCTACCCGAGACCTGATGAAGTCTGTAAAAGAGCTCTTGCAGCCAACACAGTCATAAATCTGCTCAACAAGTATATACGACTGATTTTTAGTTGTGGTAATCGTTTAATTTCAGGGCGTTATCTGTTTCTGAAATTCTTTTTCACATGAACTATCAACAGTTGTATGAAGAAAGCATCCGCAATCCTGAGGGCTTTTGGCGGCAACAGGCGCAGCGCATCGCCTGGAGTCAGGCGCCCGAGCAGATCCTTTCCCGCGATGAAGAAGGCCATTATCGCTGGTTTGCCGATGGTTTGCTCAACATGAGCGAGCTCTGCCTGGATATACATGTAGCCGAAGGGCGAGGCAAGCAACCTGCGCTTATTTACGATTCTCCCTTTACGGGCCATAGGGAGCGGATTACCTACCGGCAACTGCTGGAGCAGGTCAGCGCCTTTGCCGCCGGCCTTCGCAATCTCGGAGTAGGGTATGGCGACACCGTGATCATCTATATGCCTATGATTCCGCAGGCTGTGGTGGCTATGCTGGCCTGTGCCCGTATCGGAGCCATTCACTCGGTTGTGTTCGGAGGTTTTGCGCCGCACGAGCTTGCGATGCGTATTGACGACGCTCGCCCTAAGGTGATCATTTCAGCGTCGTATGGTATTGAGTTCGACAAAAAAATTCCCTACAAGATATTAGTAGATGCTGCGCTTAAAGAAGCAAAGCATAAGACCGACTTTCAAATTTACTATCGCCGCGAGGAAGGTTTTGATAGTCTGGGTGGAAAGAATGAACTCGACTTCGAAGCTTTGCTGCGCTGCGGTTCGGTGGGGCCCAAGCAGGTAGCAGCCACACACCCGCTGTATGTATTGTACACCTCCGGCACTACCGGCAGGCCGAAAGGCATTGTGAGAGACACGGGCGGCTACGCTACTGCGCTTCACTTCAGCATGAATTATTTCTATGGGATGAAGCCAGGAGATGTGTTCTGGGCTGCGAGCGATATCGGATGGGTGGTAGGCCACTCTTACATCGTGTATGCGCCTCTGTTGTTTGGCTGCACCACGGTTATCTACGAAGGCAAACCGGTACGAACACCCGATGCCGGTGCCTTCTGGCGGGTTATTGAAGAGTATAAGGTTAATAGCTTCTTCACCGCGCCAACAGCTATACGGGCCATCCGCAAAGATGATCCCGAAGCGGCGCTGAAGCAGGCCTACGATATCTCGAGCCTGAAACAGATATTCCTCGCAGGCGAACGCTGTGACCCGGCCACCTATGAGTGGCTGGGAAAGGTGACCGGCGTACCCGTCATAGATCACTGGTGGCAAACGGAAAGCGGCTGGCCCATGCTGGGCATTATGACCGGCCTGGAAGAGCCGCATACCAAAGCGGGTTCTGCTGGTAAGCCGGTTTGCGGTTTCGATGTGCGGATACTTTCTGACGAGGGCACGGAACTCGAAGCCGGAAAGGAGGGCAATGTTGTGGTGAAGCTACCGTTGCCGCCCGGATGTTTACCCTCACTCTGGCGCAATGAAATCCGTTTTCAGAAAAGCTATCTCGAGCGTTTTCCGGGATACTACTTCACGGGTGATGGAGGCTTCAAAGATGCTGAGGGTTACTTTTCCATTATGGGCCGGGTGGACGATGTGATCAATGTGAGCGGACACCGCCTCAGTACGGGAGAGATGGAAGAAATAGTGGCCGGTCACCCCGATGTTGCCGAATGTGCAGTATTGGGCATTGCCGACGAACTGAGGGGGCAAAGACCTATTGCACTTGTGGTGCTTAAAGACGGCGCCTTATGCAGCGAACAAGAGCTGGAAGCCGCTCTGATCGAGTTGATCCGTTCGCGGATAGGACCGGTGGCTTTTTTTAAAAATGCTGCTGTCGTCAACAGACTTCCGAAGACACGAAGTGGAAAGATTCTCAGAAAGACCATGCGTGCCCTTGCAGATGGCTCATCGTTCTCCATTCCTTCTACGATTGACGACCCTTCGGTGCTGGACGAGATCAGGGCAGTATTGCAAAGGCGGCAGTTGGGCGTGGCCTTTCAGCCCATCTGACTTTATGAATTTTGTTCGGGTTGTCGTGAAATTGTCCGTATTTTCTGTAACCTGCTGGACACAAACGGGCTGTTGCTTTCGGTTTTTCACCCCAGGGAAGCATGCGTGCTTAATGGAAGCACCTACGCTGAGCTACAGCCCCGATGGCAGCGATTACCCCGCAGCGAAGGGTAGGGCACTGTGCGAAGGCGCGAGGAGTAAAAGCGAACAGCGGGACCGAAGCCAGGAGCGGGTGCAAAGCCCGGCTGCAAAAAGGATATCGTTATCATTCCACAATAGATGATTGGCGCCAGCCTTTTTTGCATGCCGCAGCTCTGAAACGAGTTGTATTTTTAGGATTCATCGCAACACTACAGGGCTATGCAAGCAGCAGTAATTGGCGCTACGGGATTGATTGGCGGTCATGTACTCGACTTGCTGGAACAAGACAACTATTTTTCAGCCATTCAGGTAATAACCCGGCGCAGTACGGGAAAAAGGAACAGCAAGATAAAAGAGTGGATCATTGACTTTGATGATACAGCGGAATATGCGCGGGCATTGCGCGACTGCGATGTCATTTTCTCTGCTGTGGGCACCACACAAAAAAATGTAAAGGGCGATAAAGACCGCTACCGCAAAATTGATTTTGACATACCGGTAAATGCTGCGCGCATTGGCAAACAGGATCAGTGTTCGAAGTTTTTGTTTGTCTCTTCAGTGGGAGCCGATAGCAACGGCAATGGATTTTACCTCAAGTTGAAAGGAGAGGTGGAAGATGCCATTCGAGCGACAGGTATTGAAACCATTTGTGCGTTCGAACCTTCGATGCTATTGGGAAATCGGCAGGAATCCCGACCAGCCGAAAGATTTTTTCAAGTGGTATCGAAAGCTATTACTGTTCTTCTTCCTTCAAAATACAAACCTATTGAAGCGCAGGATGTGGCGAGGGCGATGGTAAAGGCTGCAAAAACGATAGATCCGGGATTTCACGTCTTGCAATATGCCGAAATGAAGGCGTTGGTACGGTAAAATAGAAAAGCGCACCGTTGTGATGCGCTTTCTTTTCGTAGCGAGGCTAGGGATCGAACCTAGGACCTTCGGGTTATGAGCCCGACGAGCTACCGCTGCTCTACCTCGCGATGTGGAGCGCAAAGATAGCCCGCAGTTCCTTACTGCACAAATCTTTTCAGCATTATTTTCAAGTTCTTTTTCGGTAGTGCCTCTTTATTGTTGCTGCGCTCTACTGATAATTATTTTTTGATGCTGCCGATGTCCCTGCGCATCAGTTGCCTCCAGCACATAGCAACCGTCGGGAAGTGAGAGACGAACCTGGTGTGTGGTGGAAAAATTTTTATCGCACCAAAGCAATTTGCCCGCAAGGTCATAAACAAAAAGACAATGCGGCTGGTGTGCAACAGTATGCAGTTCGCCTTTGCCAGGGTTCGGAAATACTTTCAGTTCTTTTTCAGTTTGAAAAGAAGCAACGCCAAGCACCACTTCGCGATTGCTCACGATCATGCCACTGTCGCCCACCGCAAAGCCGATGTTTTGGTCTGCCATAGCCACAGCATTGAGCGGCTGCGCAACTGTTTGGTTGGCGGCAAAGCTCCCATACCAATAAAGTAATATTCCACCGTGCGATTGTGTGAGTCTTCCCACCGCAATAAAAGAATCGCGAGGCGAACGGGTAAGACTTGTCAACTGAGGATAGGAAAAAGTAAGCGTAGTGGGCTCGAGTTGCCAGCTCTTCCCACTGTCAGTACTTAAAATCATTCCTTTACCATCATCTTCTGTGGCTGCCAGCAGTACTTTGTCGCTGATAAACTGTATGCCCCGAATCGCAGAGTCTGTATTGGTTTTTACAGTGTCCCAACTTACGCCCGCGTCGAATGTCCGGTAGATGTAGCCCCTGCTTCCGCCCGTTATGCCGTATTGCGTATTGTAAAAGTCAATGGCATAAAGAAAATCGTAGGGGTCGTAATTGAAATAGTGATATTGATCCCAAACGCCACCCGTGCAACGGGTAATGGTGTAGCCAGCGAAAAAGGCGGAACCTGCTTCAAATCCATTGAGCTCGTCGAAGAAAAAAGTAGTGCTGCCTGCAATGTTTCCGCTGGCAATAGGCGACCAATGATTGCCCCCATCGGTAGTCTTATACAACTCGCCGGCATAAACAGGATGCGCATGGTTACCGGTAATTGCATATCCGGTACTATCATTGAGGAAGTTGACGTGAATAATGTCTTTATGCGTGGCAGTAAAAGTGAAGCCTGAGGTAGCAACGGTTTGCCAGCTTTGTCCGCCATCAGTGCTTTTAAGCAGCAAGCTGTCTTCGCCCGAGATATAACCCGTTTGCGCGCTGCCGAAAGAAACGCTCAGTAAGTTTTTCTGCGTGCCGGAGGTGATTTCGCGCCAGTAGTTTTGGGCTGAGACAAAGAAGCTTGCCGCCATTAGTGTGCATAGTAGTAAAGTCTTTTTCATAGTTATTCGTTTTTCCTTTACTAAAATTCCTCAATACTACCGTCACTATGCTTATCCTTTCAGGACGATTGCTGGTACTTTTCTTCCCAGTGTAGCCTGAATGCAGAAGGAGTCTGACCCTGAAGTCGTGTAAAAAACCGTGTGAAGTAAGAACTGTCCTTAAACTGTAACTGCCAGGCAATTTCTTTAGCGCTGCAATCAGTGAAAAGCAACAATCTTTTTGCTTCCGTCAGTGTGCGCTGTTGAATCCACTCAATGCAGGTTTTCCCCGTTGCCGTTTTTACGGCATGGCTCAAAATCTTCGGGCTTACGAATAGTTCTTTGGCATAAGCGCTTACATTTCGTTTTTCCGGAAAATCCTTTTCAAGCAACAAGGCAAATTGTCGATATAGCTGCAGTTCCGGGCTGGGACTGACACGGGAGAAATCGGATGTTTGTTGCAAAGCTTCGATGCACTTGTCCAGAAATACGGAAAGATATCCCGGCACCAAAGCACGTTCCAGCTTCTGATCAGCCTTGCAGAGATCCGCAAACTGCCCCATGAGCAGATCCAGAAATTCGAACGCAGAAGGTGAAAAGCTGATACAGGGCTGAGAGGTACATCCTTCAAACAACTTTCTATAAAACCATCCATCCAATTGGCTGATCAACTCTGCGCTGCAAATAAGTATGCGACCCCTTGCGCCTTTGCGTTTCAGCAGATGCACCTGACTCGGAAAGATCACGTGTACGGTATGTGGATGGATAGGATAACCTGCAAAGTCAATAAAGTGAGTGCCGCCACCTTTTCTAAAAAGAAAGAACTCGAAATAAGCGTGTCGGTGCGGATGCTTGTAATCATAAGGCATATCATCACCCAGCGGAATCACCTGCATGTGTTTTTCTTCATGGGGCTGTTTGCGCAAAGGGATGTCGCTCATGCCATCTAAATTAGTAAAGTGCCGGGAATAGCGGCGGGATCGCTTTGCCCGGATAAGCTGTGCGGCTTTTCGTCCTGGCTATGCTAATTTTGCCGGCGTATGTACGAACATTTCCAGTCGGGCTTTGTTAATATCTTCGGCGCTCCCAATGCCGGCAAATCCACCTTGCTCAATGCCTTACTGGGCGACCGACTGGTGATCACTTCGCCAAAGGTGCAAACCACACGCCATCGCATTATTGGTATTCTCAACGATGAAAAATACCAGATCATTTTCTCTGATACGCCGGGAATTATAGAACCCAAATACAAGCTGCACGAAAAGATGATGCGCCAGGTGAAGAGCGCCCTCGAAGATGCGGATGTAGCGATGCTGGTGCACGACATTACGCAACCGATTGAAGAGATACAAACCATAGCCGGATCGCTGAAACTGAAAGTGCCCACTTTATTGTTGCTCAACAAAGCTGACCTGATACGCGACCCCAAAAAGCTAAAGGCAGAAGTGCAGCGCTACAAGGATGCTTTTCCGGGCTATGAAGTGTTGCCCGTATCTGCATTGAAAAATAATGTTTCAGCAATAGTTCCGCTGGTGCTTAAATTTTTGCCGCAGGCGCCTCCTTTCTATCCCGATGATAGCATGAGCGACCGACCCGTGCGCTTTTTTGTAAGTGAGTTGATACGCGAACAGATCTACGCGCTTTACCACGAAGAGATTCCTTATCAAACCGCAGTGATCATCCAGAGTTTTGAAGAAAAGAGCACGCTCAACGTGATCAAGGCTGAGATCATTGTGGCGAGAGAAACGCAGAAGATCATTCTGATTGGCAAGGGTGGCAGCCTCATAAAACAGCTTGGCATCAATGCCCGTAAAGCCATAGAAGAGTTTTTGCAGACAAAAGTGCATCTTGAGCTCTTCGTAAAAGTTCGTCCCAAATGGCGCGACAATGAAAATTATCTGCGCGAGTATGGATACAATGGATGAGCGAAAGATCAGGATTGATCCCGTTTCTTTTGCAGAAGGCAATGGGTCTGCCCATATAGACATGCTCCGGCTCGATCTGTTGCATCCCGTCGTTTCCGGCAATAAATGGTACAAGCTCCAACCCAATCTGGAAGCTGCGCTCGCCCAGGGATACACCTGCCTACTCAGCTTTGGCGGTGCTTATTCCAATCATCTCGTTGCCACCGCGGCAGCCGCAAAGGCAGCCGGTTTGCAGTCGGTGGGTATAGTCCGCGGCACCTACGCACAGCAAAATCTTACGCCCACGCTGAGCGACTGTAAGCAGTTTGGAATGCAGCTCGAATTTGTAAGTCGTGAGGACTATGATAAAAAGGATGATCCCGGATTTTTACAAGGACTAGCGCTTCGTTACGAAGCTTATATTGTTCCCGAAGGTGGGGCAAATGAAGCGGGTAGGAGTGGTGCAGCGGCTATAGCCCGGCTCATTCCTCAAGGCTACGACTATGTATGCACCGCGGTGGGAACGGGCACTACCCTTATCGGTTTAAGAAATGCGCTACCTGAAGATGTTCAACTTTTCGGCTTTGTGCCCATGAAGGGCGGCAACTATTTGGAAGCGACCATACGGCAACATATATTGCCACCGAAGGACAAAAGCTGGCAACTCACCGACGAATTTCATTTTGGCGGCTTCGGAAAACACAACAGCGAACTCTTGCAGTTTATGAACCGGTTTTATGAACTCAACATGCTGCCTCTCGATGTGGTGTACACAGCCAAGATGATGTACGGCATAGAACAACTATTGCAGCGCCACTACTTTCCTCCGGGCAGTAAGGTATTATGCATTCACTCCGGCGGCTTACAGGGCAATGTTTCTGTGCAGGAGCGGCTGGTGTATTAGGAGATGAAGCGAAGGTTATGTGCTTTCTTCATTACTTCATGCTTTTTTATTTCATATTCCATTCTTGCAACGTTGACGCGCCAAAGTCTCAGAATTTGTTTTGCTTTCAAAGCGCCATTTTCATCTCTTACTATCAATTTGTCTGTAAATGATCTGATATGCTTACCCCAAAGGTTACCTTTTGAATCATTGAGCAGAAAATAAAAGCCAGCGTCGCCAAATTTTTTTCCTGAAGAATCCAGAATTAGCTCGTTCTGCGCTCCTACTGACGGCTTCAAAACTACAGTTGCATTCCCCTTTGGGAGTGGAAAAATAGCCTGTATGTACGTGACACCTGAGGGAATGATGCAAGTCCTATAAACCCCTGAATAAATTACTTTCCCTGTCGAACGAAATTTTCTCAACCACACCGTGTACTTTACCTTGCTGTCTGTGGAAATCAGTTGAATTATTTCGCTCGTTAATTCTCCTGCCTCAGAAATACTTGAGGTGGGAATGTTTAGTTGGTTGATCCGCTGACTGAACAGCCTGTTAACTAAATATCCGAATACCTTAAAGACAGGATTCCAATGGACGTTGAACTTCAAATTGTAATCAGATGTTTTCTCATAGAAATCAATCACACTTTGCGGTAGTTTTTCGATGTCGTTATCGTGCAGTTTCAGTAATGAAAATGAATCTAAAAGCCCTTTGGATGATAGGTCTCGGCTAACGATAAGATTTTCTTTTTGTGCTAATTGGTAGATAAAGTGTTCACCAATTCCATCCAACTCCCCAAACGGTCCGATTAACCATGAATGTATTGAAGGATCCAACTTTCTTCCTGTTAAGATGACCCACTGCTGTGTGCACCAATCTTGAAATTTTTGCTTAGGATAAGCTAAACTCATTGAATTTTTGCTTGAGTAAACAGGTAATTCGATTTGTTATTCCACATTCCATATTCAGCTAGTGGTTTAAATCGTAAAGTGGTGAATTCAAAATGAAAGTCCTTTCTGTCGCGTTCTTTCATCGCATTCACATGTCTTTTCGGTAAGGGCAGGTTGCTGTGACCTTGAACCATATCCGTCATGGACTTCTGCGTTTTCCATATTGAAAAAGTGGAAACAATATTTGGATAGCGAATCGAGGCAAGCGAAAGAGTCGCGTTAAGATCATCTCTGACTTGCTTTTCTACAGGTCTTCCCCAACGAAGGAATCTAGGTATTTGTAGATACTTCATTCGGGCGATGGTCACCGCTACTACCGGCTCATCCTCGGCTATTTGATTTTGTTTCTGGAAGGGAATGCGAAATCCTGAGATGCTTCCCCATTGTCTGAGAAAATCCAGTCTTAAATGCCAACCTTTTGCCAATTGCTTTCCGGCATAATGTGACCGTAAAAAACTGTTTAGACATTCTTCATTTTCCCATTGCGCGAAAACAGCGATTTCCCGGTTGAAAAATCTGGTTTTAGAGAAAATTGGCGAGCCCAAAATCATGACGGTCATGGTTTCTGCATGGATCAAACCATCGATGTTTTTTGATCGGAAAGGGAAGAACATCATTTTCAAGGCAGAAGCCAACGATAACCGTATAAGATGGTAGGAGAACACACCCATATATAAATAGTGACGAGTAGTCTGTGAAATCTACTTATCAAATCAAATATCAGAAGAAAACACAGTATTAACACAGCTGTGGGGTTTGCTTTTTCACGGCTGCGTCATCAAATGTCCGACTGGTTCCTTATTCTTTGAATATTTATAGAATTACCTTTTTTTCTGCAACAATACCAAAAGCATATTGCTCCTGCTGCAGATACCCTTGCGTACTGCCTGATGCCCAACCATTTTCATCTACTGATAAGAATAAAACCCGCTGACGATCTGCTACAAATTTTTCCAAAGTTCGAAACTTTGGAAAAGTTGTGCTCTTCCAACATCCTCAGCAAACAATTCGCGAACCTGTTCAGCAGCTTTACACAGGCGTTCAACAAAAGATATAGTCGCAGAGGTTCACTCTTTATCAAAAATTTCAAGCGCAAAGAGGTAAAATCTGACGATTATTTTGATCGAGTAGTTACTTATATCCATCTTAACCCCATTAAGCACCGGTTTGTATCCAGTATTAAGGACTGGGAATGGACATCTTTTCACGATTACCAGCATACGCAGCCTTCGTTAGTACAACGAGCGCCTGTGCTGAATAGTTTAGGGAGCCTGGAGCAATTCAATATATTTCATCAGGCAATGACCGATTTACTCGCTACTATGTCAAACTATATCGCCCCTTTTGAAGATAACGGTAAAGAATTTGAATCCTGATCGTCCGCAGGAGGAACTGCAAAAGCAAAACCAAAGTGGTTAACGGTTCACTAATACCGAAGTTGCTTCCATCGTCCCTTTTTGAAAAACACGTTATTGAACTTTGGCGAATAGAATACCAGATAGAAACTCCAGGTGCTCCGATAAACGGTCGGGTTACTGCTGAGAATATGGTGCGTTGGCTGCTTCATATTGATGATGAGTCGTTGTGAACTATTTGAATGTGTCGTTGAAACTGTTCCCCGAAACGTTCTTACTATTTTCTCTTTGTTCGTCACAAAAAAGAAAATGGAGTCATGCTCATTGATTTCGAATCTGAAATGTTCATATTGCCAGTCGGCTTGTTTGCCGGGAAAGCAGTCCCGGTCAATAATATACTCGCCGTAATAGTCCTTTTTCTTCAATTCAGTTTTTGCAGTCAACCGCTGGATAACACCTGAAAAAAAAATAAAAGCCCCGATATTCCAAGCCAGACCAGTCCTATTGTTTTTCCGAAAATTATCTTTCTTGTCAGCAACCAGATTACTAAAAAAATTCCCGTCAGTGGAAGAACGATAAAAGCGAATAGTAAATTGAATCCAAATCCCATTTTCCTTTCTCGTTAGTTGTGTGTTCTGTCGTTGAATAGGCGGCATCCGCCAGTCTGCTGGAGAGCACCAGGCTCACATTGGTTTAGCTTCGCTGAGAAAAGTTCGTTCAACAGTCCCGATAACTATCGGGATCATGTCTTGCCCGTTCGGCGCAACGAAGCCCTAGTAATTTTGTGCCCTACTAGTTTTCAACCATCCATTGTATCCAGTCTTCCTTCTTACTTGAGAAGTTTACTACAAAGTCACATTTCTCATTGATAAAAACCCCAACTTGTTTGTCAGAAATATCGTCAGGCAGATATTTTAAAATTGAACTTTTGAATATGAAGTCTTTAGAAATATCCTGCTTGTAAAACATGCAGATACCTGTGTTATAGAATTGGTCATTTGAAAGGACACCAGATGAAACTCCTGTTTCAATTCTTCCTTTATCAGTATAGTAAACAAGAAATCGGCTGTCAAATTGGTTAGAGGTGTCTGAAGGTTCTCCCAAAAGCGCAGTTATTTTACCGCTAGACATATCTGGTCTCAACCCTTTGAAAATATCTAAGTTTATTATGTCAGCTAGTTCTACATTTTTTGATGCGTGGATCATAATAACATTCCTCTCTAATACAATTTTGTCTATTGGATATTTTGTCTGTATGGTTTTCTTACCAGTTTGAACGTAAATGATCCGTCCAATTAGTAAAATGCTAACAACTGCAATCAAAATAATGGTGCTATTCCTTTTCATTTACTCAGGATTATCGAAGGTTGCGTTTGTATGACACAAAACGGTTTACGTATTTGCGATGGTAGGGCATTTGGAAAACGTCAGCCCAACATTTGCACAAATGCCCGATAGCTGCACAAATGTTGGGTTTACAACTGTCAGCCGCCATAATGCCAGTGCAATGTTGGCGGCTAATATCTCATCATGTTGGTCAATTCATCAATTGTAAAACATGGTTTTCTTTGATGCAGCATTGAATGGCAATTCGGGCAAACTGGTCTTAAGTCGGCTATTGGGTCAACAATGTAAGTGTCGCCGATGTCAGAGATTTCTTTCAAGTGATGTACGTGAATAAAATCCTTTCCAATTATTCCGTAAACTTTTTCAAAGTCAATTTTACAAACTGAACAGCAATAGCCATAATGGTTTAGACACTTTTGTCTTGCTCTAAAATTGCGTTCGTATGAGTTTACAATAATTTGCTTTTTCGCACCTTCAAATAGTACTTCCGTTTCATTTTCAATTGTGTCTGGAAACAGGAAAATTGGATTGTCTATAAATTTTTCCGAAAAAGGTTTACATGTTTTACATTCTGTAAAGTCGCCTTTGAACCTTGAGTTGTTTTGTTCAAACCAATTTTTGAGTTCGTTTAAATCGTCAGAACCGATCTTGATGTAATTCCTTTCCGTATAAGCTCCTTTGTCAAGCCCGGCGGTTGTAGAAACGTGATGACATTTAGATTTGTGCAAATAGAAGTAGTCAGAATTCTTTGCCCTACGGGTGTTGACTACAAAGTAAGATGGGTTTTTGTCCATCCATTCTAAGTAAACATTGTCGTCGTTGTCAAATATTTTTAAAGTCATGAAGTAAGGTCTGCGATAATAGCCGCCAACGTTTTGGCACTTGGCGCAGTGGCGGATTTCGGAGCACAAAACAGTCAACCCAGCACTACAGTTAAAGTGGAAAACTGAACTTGAATTTAAGTACGTCACCCCTCATGATGCCAAACGTGTGTTATGCCTTCGTGCTTCTCTCGTCATGCGGTAAACGGTCGTATATGTTCACTGTGTTTTTTCAAGTTCCATGTAAATAGTCCACCGCAGTCGTTAAGTTTTGAGCACCTTGAACACTCGGGTAAATAGTCATTTTTCCAGTCTGAAATTGATTTTCTTGCGAATTTCCAAAGCCTTTCTGGCAATACACATAAAGGCGTATTGTAAATAGAAACATGCATTCCTTGTCCTGCGAGGAACTCTACAGCTTCTCCTAATTCGTCGTGGTAGTCGTATGGGTCAATCCAAAGTTTTTGAATGTTATGAGGAGTATATCCTATATATTCAAGTCCCATAAAAGTCACATGTTCAACGAAAGGTAGGTTTTTATAAATGTATTTGGCAAGTCTTGTTAATCGGGGAATTGACTGTTTATGTAAAACAATTCTTACTTCAAGTCGTTGGTTATATCGAGCAAGATTGTGTAATCCTAATATTGTCTGATAAAAAGCATTCTCAGCTTGAACTATATAGTCGTGAACCTGATAATAGTCTGCATAAAGAGGTATGCCTAACATTAATCTTCTATAATCTAGCTCTCCAAGCTTTTCTGCCATCTGGTTCCAAGCGAAAGAACGCCCATTTGTCAAAACGTGTATTTCAGTGGCGGGTAGTTCAGTCTTAATTTGAGAAAGTAAGTCAAAAAATAAGTCGCCCATCAAAGTAGGCTCACCACCTGAAATACCTAACTCAAAACAGTCTTTAGGTATTAAAGGAATTAGCTTTTTGTGAATTTGATAATGAATAGGAATATCATTTTTGTCTCTCGGTGGCTGTGAACACATGAGACAATTGCTATTACATCTTTCAGTCGCTAATAAAGTATTATGAAATGAGTTTACTCTGTAAAGAGTATTTATATTTCCGTCATTTCCAACTGAAACGATATCTCCGTCCGTTAAATGGTCTAGTGTTGGTATTTTGAAAACAACATATTCTCCATTCTTTACTTCATATTCATCTTGACGGCTTAGAACACCCATATAGTTCTTACTTGGCAATTCAGAAATTGAGCTGTCAATTAGTAAAAATGAATTTTCATCGAGTTGGTCGGGGTTTCTTGTAACCTTTCCTACTAGGTGAGTTTCTATATTTATAGGTTTCCCTTTAGTTCTAAGCAGCATATTCATTTATTAATGGGTTGCTGTTTTTGCCCAGCTTTCAAATATTTTCTTGATTCTATTGTCGCTCTCCATAAGCACAATTAGGTATCTTATGATTTCCATATTCTTTTGACAGAAATCACTATTTGGGCGGAATCCATACATGTCACCTTGTGTAGCATGATTGTGGACTGGGTCTGCACCGCAGTACTGTTGAAATGCACACTCAGAACAACCTGTCAAAGCTTCATTCGCCCATAATTGGGCAATTTCTTGGGCTTTTTTACCAAAGAACAAATCATTGTAACTGTCATCTAATGTGCCAAGCTTAAATGTGTAATCTTTTTGTTCTGCCAACATTCTACTTTCGTCTGTGGCATATACTCCACCATCATAATTGAAAACAACTACACCGTTTATAAGACCTGCTGGAGATTGAAGGTCAACAAAGCCAACATTAAAAGGAGTGAGAATTTTGGTTAAAAATATTTTAGCCAAATCTTCTGTGAAATAGTGACCGCTGAAATTGTATTCCAAAATTCGGTCAAGTGCTTTTTTATAAAAAGTCAGGAATTTTTCAGTTTCATATTTTGACTTATCAGTTCTTAGGGCGAAGCCATAAGGACTGATATTTCTTAAAAATATTCCTTGAAACCCTAAATTAAAATATTCATCTATGATCTCAACCGGATAAGCTAATGATAACTTTGTCGTTGTCATAAGAGCGGAAACTCTATCATGTCCTAAAATTTTTCTTGAAAGTTCAATTCCTTTGATTGCTAATTCGTAACTACTTGCATGAGGCTTATGTCTATTCTTGTCATGAACATATTTAGGTCCATCTAATGAGGTGGATATTAGGATTTCATGTTCTTTACAATATTCTAATATTTCTTCATTGATTAGTGCTAAGTTGGTGCAGATTACTTTAGTTAAACCTTTACCAACTTCGTCTGCAATTCTTTCGGCTTTTTCTACTGCATATTTTATGTTGTCAAATGCTAAAAGTGCTTCTCCACCTTGAAACTCCATAGTAACATGCGGGTTGGGCGATTTGAACATTATTTCTATTCCCTTGTCAATATTAGCAATTGACATATCATATAAGTCTCTATTTTGAGTAACTCGTGATACTTGGCAATAATGGCAAGTATGTTCGCATCTTAAAGAGATAACGAATATGTGTAATCCTGTAAAGTAGTTTAGAAATAGTTTTTTAGTCCGATAGCGTGTCGCAAGAACATCAATTAGGGGAGGAATTGGTTCTTCTGAAATGAAAAAGTTTGCAATTAGATCACCATATAGTTCAGCATCTTTTTCTTTATCGAGTTGGCGTTTTACAATTCTTTCAAATGTTCCATTTGATAACGTCAAATAGTCCCCAACTTCGTTGACGATTATTTCTTTTTCATCTGTTATTCGGTGGAAACGAAAAGGAAGTAAATAATATTGACTTTTTTCGTTTAAATCGAATTGGTCAATTTCTCTGAATTTTCTTGATTTTCTGTCTGGTTTTGCATCAATCATTCTTTAACTGATTTACATTAAAACCTACAGGGTCTGACACGTCACCAGGAGGTAACTCGTCAAATTCTCCGTTTGAAAATGCTTTTGCAATTAATAAATCTCTGACATTCTGCGTTTCTTTTGTAACAATGTCACGCAGGTTGAAATCAACCAAGTCTCTTTCAAGCTTCAACAATAGGTTTTCCTGTTCTTGTTGTGACAGCCGGTTAGTTGAAATTGGTTTTACAGAAACTCTAAAAGTATTGCTGTCCGCAAATGAAACATTCGTATGGAATTTGTCTCCATACCAATAAAGGCATTTGAAAATACTATCTTTTGAAAACAAAGAAGTGTCTGCAAAAACAATTATTTCATTGTCTTTGATTTCATTCTGGAATGGCATAACAGAATGATTTATGCAAACATTGCTCCTGACCTATGGGAATAGTGGGAACTATGAGAACTGTGACTACTATGTGAAGAATGTGAACGGTGTTGAGCCACAAATTGGCTGTTCTCAGGGTTGTTAGGGTTCAACTTAAGAACTGGCATCGGTTTAACCTTGCCGATTTCTTTAACCTGAATTGTTTTACTGTCAAGATTGTCAACTTGAGCAGGATTCGAAGCGGTCGTTTCAACACCTGTCAAGGCGGCAAAAGCTGCTCCGAAAATTGCGGCTGCCTTCTTCGTCAAGTTGGCAAGACCATTTTTTTTATTGCTGTCCATATGATTTAACTTTAACGTGTGAAAAATAAGGAATTATTTTCAAGGTTGGTTGTCATTTTCCATTTTTTTGTCGGAGCCGTCTTTAGCATGAGGCACAACGCTAAGTGAAATATACGTCAAAGATTCAAATGTTTCATTAGTGCGCCTGCCGATGCCCTTCTCGTATATTTCGTGTGGTTCGTCCCGCAGTGTGCCTGCATCATGCTTGCTAAAGTATTATCTGCGGTAATAAGCCTTTCCATTCCTTCCAATGCCGGCTGGTACCTTAATTCTTCCAAATGAGGCGCCGGGGACGGAAACCATAAAGAAAGGCTAATATTCTTCAACTTACATGGTGATCATGCCAGTTAAAAACCGGCTTCTATGATTTAGATTAAGTCTGCTTCGCAAGACTTAATCTAGTGGGGTCTAACTATTAGTTTTTATTTTTCAATAATCTTATTGTTAAACTGCCAACAAATGTGGTCAAACAACTTGAAAGCCACAGCCAATAACCAATTCCTATTTTTGTTATAGGATTAGAATGTCCTGCTTCGTTTTCAATTATTGTCTGAAATTTCAAAAACGAAATAGAAAATAATACAGCTGACAGACTAAATAGCCAAGCCGATTTTTTATTCCTTGTCAACAATACCCAACTTATAATCAAAAGTGGATTTGCCAACCAAGCTATTGCTGCACCACCAGTCAACATTGCAAGCCAACCAATTAGCAATGCTTCAATTGAAGTCCTGCAACCGTTGTCTGTACAAAAGCAAATGTTGAAAAGTGAAAAAATATAAATCCCAGTCCCGCTAATTAATACAAGTGTCTTTAACTTGGATTTTTCCTCAACCAAAATTTGTTCATCGTCTGAAAATGGCATATCGAGAAATGTCTTTTTGGCTTCAATTAGTACTAGAGTGTCAAGAAAATTGCCTACAATGCTAATTGAAATATACGTCAAAGATTCAAATGTTTCATCAGTGCACCTGCCGACGCCTTTGTCGTATATTTCCTGTCGAACGTCCCGCAGTGTTGTAGCCGGATTGCTAAGTGGTAAACTAACTCTCAGCACCCCCTCCTTCTTACAAGTCTCACCTCCGTCGCTCATCGGGTTTTACCATCCGCCTTTTTCTCATTCCCTACTGCCGAGACAGTAACGATCTGGAAATTTCAGTCGGTCTTGTTCAGGCAATAAATCACATTGTTCCGATTGTGCGGGTCTGTTTTGCCCGCAATCAATTTGAAGTTGCAGCGCTCCAATAACTTTCTGGAGCGCACATTGTCCTGATGCGTGAAGGCTTCGAGTGTTTGGAGCTGAAGGGTGGTAAAGGCAAAATGGATGATGGTGAGAACCGCCTGCTTCATGATGCCTCTTCCCTGGTATCCAGGCAAAAGTTCGTAGCCCAATTCGGCATAATGCGCGTCGCGGTCTATGTTCCAAAGGCAGATGGCACCCGCAAGTTCCTCGCGGGGAAGGGTTTTGATAAGAAAGTAATGACCCTTCTGCCTTACCGTTTCAATGAATTTTTCAACCTCGGCTACATTTTCAGGCAGGTCACGGTCAATAAACTTGTTGACCGCCGGATGCGTACGGAGCGCGAAAAGCTGTGGGGCATCGGCAAGCTCAGGGCGGACGAGTTTTATTTGTTCCGTGACTATATCCATCGTGAATGTTGCACCGCTCACTAAACCCCGGGGTTTAGCTATAGGCAGGTTTGCGTTTGCTTTCTTCTTTGCCGGCGTTCAGCTTTATATAGCAAAAATAAGAGCTGAGCAGCACAGCCAGAAAGATCAGCGGAAAGGCAGTTTGCCCGTTGAAGCCATCCACCGCAAAATGACTTACGAAGGCGGAGATGAGGGTAATGCTAAAGCCGGCATAAGCCCAGTCTTTGATGCGTCCTTTGATGAAGGGAAGCACCAGAACCAGCGCACCCACCACCTTAAAAACGGTGAGCATGACGCGAAAATAATCGGGGTAGCCAAGATGGCGGATACCTTCTTTGGCAAGTTCGGAATTGCCGGTGAGGGCGGGCATTACGCCTTCCATCAAAAATACGAGAATCGTGGTGGTCCAGTAAATGATCCTGACGGTTTTGTTCTTCATAGCAGCTTGTTTTTTGTACTCACAAAATTGCTGCTGATTTTCTGTGCAGATGAGGTGGGGCAACGGCTATATGCGGGGGATAATCCGACACGCCGGCCTTCGCCCGAACGGGTTTGCTGAATACGATCTTGTATCTGCACGTCAGGGCCAGTTAAACCGGAGCAGGTCGGTGATCTGCTCCAGCAGCGATACTGCATACCAAATGGTAAGCGCCAGCAGCACAACCACTCTGCGCCTGATTATGGCAAATCTTGACGGACTATTCATGGCCGAAAATATAATCAGGCAAGATTAGAATCTTCTTAGCGAAGTTTTGGGCTCACCCCCGCTGTTAACGAAACGATTACAAATGAACAAAGCTCAGACTATTGATGGAGCCGGTGTTCAATGGCCGCTCCTTATTTTGTGGTTCAGAAAATTAAGGTCATCTTCGCATTGCGGTCAAACATTTTTTATTGCTCATCTATGTGCATACATGCTACAACGACCGACTGTTTTCTGGGCTGACGACGATGCTGAAGACGTTTACATCATTAATAAGTGTTTAGAAGTGCTGGGCCATACGGAGAGCTGCTTGTTTTTCAGTAATGGTTTCTCGCTGATTGAAGCTTTAAACACAGTGCCTGTTCCTCCGGGGCTGATTATCGTAGATCTCAACATGCCCCAGATCAACGGTGCAGAACTTGTGCGTTTGATCAAGTCCGACACAAGGTTTGGCATGGTGCCCGTGGTGGTCTATTCTACTTCTACCCTGAAATCTGATGTGGACAAATGCCTGCTGAGCGGCGCCTGCAAGTATGTGGTAAAGCCTATGCGCTTCAACGACTGTGTGCGAGCGGTGGCACACATGCTTACTTTTTCACGGTCTCCCTTGTGTTCCTCATCCAACCCATCGCAGTAAGCATGGGATTTTTCCTGATGATCCTTTATTTTCAGGGTAAAATTTTTCAGGATGTCGAAGGGGAAACATGGGGTTTGTCCCAATTGCGGATACTCCGCTTCGCACAATTATTGCGCAGAATGTGGCCAGCCCACACATCTCCACGATGATACCTTTGCTGGCCTCATCGGCCATTTTTTCGGACACTATTTCCATTTCGAGTCGCGCTTCTGGCGCACCCTTTCGGTACTGATGGCCCAGCCCGGCGCGCTTACCGTGGCCTACGAAAAAAAACAAAGAGCCCGATATATTGATCCTATTTCGTTATTCATCTTCATCAGCATTTCTGTCTTTTTACTGATTTATATTTTCACTGCGGTCTATGGTCATTTTCAAGCGCCGGCTGCCGCTCCGCTCATTGTGGTTCCCGAAAGTCCCGCCGTTCCGGACATGTCGCATATGGGTTTCTGGCAGCGTGCCTGGCATGTTTATCTTACCGATCAGTTGGGCGATCCGATTTGGGAAAAGATAGATGCTTCGGCCTTAAAAATCTTTCTGTTTACCAGTTTGTTTTTTGTCTTTCTGCTGCGCCTGATGTACTTCCGCCGCAAGGAAATATCATTGGCCGCTCATACCATTTTTGCCTTGCATTTTTTGTCTTTCTGGTATCTCACGCTGATACCTGCGGCCATCACGCCCGATAGTTGGTTTGGCCCTACCATTTTGCTTTCCTGTGGCGCTGCCGCCATCTATCTTGTGGCGGCACTCCGGAGGGTGTACGGTACGCGTTTCTTTCCGGCGGTTTTCAGGGCGTTTACTATGTTCTTTTTATTTCTGCTGCTCATCCTCACCACCACGGCCCTGCTCTTTTCGGTGTTGGCTAATATGCAGTACGCTCCTCACTAAAAAAAAGGCCGCCCTGAGGCAGCCTTGAGGTTTTCTGTTGCGGTTTGTCTTATCGAACAATGATGAACTCTCCCCCCTGCGCACTGCCGTTTTTAAATACGGTCAGGGTATATACGCCGGGCGTAAGTTCGCTCAGGTTCAGTTCTGCTTTGCCGGCGGTAAGCGTGCCGGTTTTCAGCGTTTGTCCGTTGAGGGCAGTCATGGAATAGGTCCAGGTGTGGTTTTGGCTCAGGCCGCTGATGTGGAGTGTGCCGTTGGTAACGGGGTTAGGATAGGCATTGTATTCGAAGCGGGGCTGAACAGCAGACACGCTATTGGTGCCCGCGGCGAGCCGGGTGCGGCTTACCTGCCCGTCGGTTACGGCAGTAAAGGTGCTATCCGAAAATGTAAGATCAAGCAGGGCTGTCATTTCCCCATCGCGAATGAATAGGTTCTGGAAACGTGTAGTAACCTGACCCTGAGTAACGCCAAAGGCAGAGAGCAGGGTGGGCGAGGCAGGCGCGCCACCGAGGTAAAAGCTGTCTCTTACGTATTCGCGGTGCTGTACCGCAAGCACGTTCATGTAGCCCGAGGTCATACCATTTCCATCCGTTATGCGCATCTGTCCCCAGCCCTTCACAGTATCGCGGGTTTCTTTATGGGTGCGGCGTTCGCCGGGAGTGTTGTTCATACTGGCCATGGTTACCGTCAGGTTCAGGTGCGTCACGGCATCATAACTACTGCTCCAGTGAGTGCCATTGGTCATGGGGTACATTCTGTCTTTTCCCGGTGCGGAGTAGATTACATCCTGCGCAGGAAACACCAGGCTATCCATATTGCTGCCGGTCACCGAGGCCAGAGAGTAGGCCTGTCGCGCAATCTTCTCTCCATATTCGTAGAAGCCACTGTTGTCTTTCGACCAGTAAAGTTCTGCTCCGTATCCCAAGGTGCCATTCAGCGTATAGGAGATGGTTCTTTTATAGGTTGCCGACGGGAAGGTGGTACTTGTGGTTGCCACATCGGTAGTGATGAATGTGCCGGGTGCATAGGTAGCAGAAGAAAGATCCCACATACCATTGGTAGTCGCTGCAGCGCTGGCATTGGATACGTCTGCGACGGTATCCGGTGGCATCCAGCTATTGAGCGACGATCCCTGAATAGTTATCTGTGCCCATGCACCGACGGGCAGCAGCAACAAACCAACGAGTAACTGTTTGCAATTCATGTTAGCTAATTTTTTATTGAAGACAAGATAAGTCGGTTTAGGCAAAAGATATAATGTTTATGGAAATGTTTTTTTGAATGTTCTTTACTTGCTGAAATTCCTGCAGGCTAATATTGTTCAAACCAGTGGAACTTATTTTGAATGATATTGTCTTTTTCTGCTTTGAGGTACGTGAGGTAAGCTGCTGCTGCTGCTGAAAAGCGCTTGTTTTTGAGCCAGACAAGATGCCAGTGCGTCTTTAATGGGAATTTTTTCATGGGAATGATCTGGAGTTCTCCATTGCTGAGTTCATTCTTGATTCCGATCAGGGGCATAACGGATGCGCCAAGACCCGCTATGAGGGCTTGTTTTACGGCTTCGTTAGAGGTGAGTTCCAGTTTTTTCAACACCGGAATTTTATGTTTCTGGATAAATGATTCCATAGCCATGCGGGTCGCCGATCCTGCTTCGCGATACACCAGCGGCAGCCGTTGAAAAATGGACTGATCAATGATTTCCTGCTCCGACGCCAACTGCCGGTTGGCAACCAAAAACAACTTATTCTGCATCAGGCGCACATAGTTGATCGCCAGTGTATCGGGCAATACAGAGACCAGCGAAAAATCAACTTCATTGCTTTCGAGGCTTTCAATCACCTTTGCCCGGTTGGTTACATCCATCAGCAGGTCAATGCCCGGATGCAGCCGCAGAAAATCTGAAAGAAAGTACGGCATTACATACTTTCCCGTAGATACAACGGAGAGTTTCAGCCTGCCGGTCAGCTCGCCCTTGTGCGCCTGCGATTGATAATTGAGCGTGTTCACTCCTTCCAGAATCTGTTCCGCCGTAGCGGCGATCTCTCGCCCGAAGTCAGTAATGTACAATTGCCGCCCTACAACTTCGGTAAGCGGTATGTCAAACTGGTTCTGAAAATTTCTGAGTTGTATGGATACAGCCGGCTGAGTCAGGTGCAGTTCTTCTGCCGCTTTGGTGATACTGCCTACCTGCGTCACCTTCAAAAATATCTTCAGTTGGTTCAGTGTATAATTCATTCAAATCACGTTGGTGTTTAAGAGTTGTTTTTTAGAATCATAAAATACGTTAATGGTAATCATGCTAAAGTTAAATGAAAATAAATGAAACGGCCATCAGACATTTGTGCGGTCACGGTAAAAGAAAAAATAAAAGAGCCATGTCAGCACAACTAAAAATCGGAATTGTAGGAGGGGGAAAGCGTTGCCGCAGTCTGCTTCAGCATGCCGTATCCTCGGGCTGGAAGCTATCCCTGATGGATGATCTTTCCTGCCGGTCTGAACTGCCCGAAGGTGTTCGTTTTGTTGCCGGCAATGTTAGGGACGATCAGGATTTGCTCCGTTTCGGCAAAGATTTCGATTTGATTGCGGTGTGGACAGCGGAGGCCAATGTTGACGCGTTGAGAAGCCTGAGTAATATGGGTATCGTCATCACGCCCGGCATCGGAACGATAGAAACACTGCAAAACCGGCTACTGCGCAATCTGCTGCTGAACGATCACAATATCCCGATGCTCAGCCTGGCGGATTCTGCGGCGCCCTACGAAGTGCAGGAGCAAAGGATTTCGGAGAAGCAACACCTGGCAGGACCTTTGCCTTTGCAGGAAGTCCTGACAAGTCGCCCCTCCGGTCCCTACCCAGATCTGCAGGCCGGGAAACTGCACGTAATCGTTTCGCGCAGCCTCTCCGGAAATGTCACCTGTTTTCATCCTGCGTTGATGACGGACAATGGTAGCCAGATACAATTCGATCTGCGCACCTGCCCCGCGTATCTCAATCCTGAGACTGCTGTGAATGCCTGTACCCTGGCTGCCCGCCTGGCCAGAGCCATTTCGTTGTCGGGTATGCTCTCTGTAGAGATGTATCTGAGCCATAATGAACGATTGTTTGTAGGAAAAATAAGTACAGTGCCGGGGGGCAAAGGACTGCCCGCCGTTGCTTATGCAAAAGATCAGGAGACAGTGCTCGCGCTCAGAAGCACACTCGGCCTTCCCACCAGCACCGGTAACCGTACAACCCTGCTGCCCGGAATACTGGAGCCCGCAGCGTTTCGTAAAAAAGCGATAAGCGACGCGCTCAGGCTCATCCTCTGCGCTGATGATTTCCCCGCATTCGATAGGGGTTATTCGTACAGCCCCTACCGTGAGCGGTTGTTGGGTACAGGGCCTTCGGTAGACGATCCTTATGAACTTCTTGCTAAATCCATTGTGGTTTGCGAGCTGCTTGCGGCACCCCATTGCGCAAAACATCCGGATCTGAAAAATTGAACCATCTAAATCATAATCAAACAATGGAAAGAACCATTCAAAAATCGGAAGAAAGAAATGTACCCAAGGGTATCATCAGTAAGGCCACCCCGATCACTGTTGCTTATGGCGACGGCATCGGACCCGAGATCATGAAGGCGACACTTAAAGTAATAGAGGCCGCCGGCGCCCATCTCGACATCGAGGAAATTGAAATCGGCGAACAGATTTACCTTAAGGGCAATACTGCCGGCATTGATGCCGCTGCATGGGAGTCGCTCCGACGTAACCGTGTGTTTCTAAAAGCACCTATTACCACGCCGCAGGGAGGAGGCTTTAAGAGCCTGAATGTAACCACCAGAAAGATGCTGGGCTTATACGCCAACGTGCGCCCCTGCACCTCTTATCACCCCTTTGTACCCACCAAGCATCCTGTGATGGACGTGGTGATTGTAAGGGAAAATGAGGAAGATCTGTATGCAGGCATCGAACATCAGCAGACGGATGAAGTGGTGCAATGCCTCAAACTGATCTCAAAGCCGGGAACTAAAAAGATCATCCGGTATGCCTTTGAATATGCGCGGGCCTACGGAAGGAAAAAGGTGACCTGCTTTACCAAGGACAACATCATGAAAATGACGGACGGCCTGTTTCATAAAACCTTCGACCGGGTTGGAGAAGAATATCCGGAAATCGAGAAAGAACACTGGATCGTAGATATCGGGGCAGCGCGACTGGCAGAAACCCCGGAGCAGTTTGATGTGATCGTGATGCCCAATCTTTATGGAGACATTTTGAGCGATGTGGCAGCGCAGATCACCGGTTCTGTAGGACTGGCGGGCAGCGCCAATATAGGCGATGGTTTTGCCATGTTTGAAGCGATACATGGCTCTGCACCACGCCTCGCCGGAAAAAATCTGGCCAATCCCTCAGGGCTGCTGCTGGCGGCTGTGCAGATGCTGGTGCATATCGGGCAGCAGGATGTGGCCTGCAACGTGCACAATGCCTGGCTCAGGACGATAGAAGACGGAGTACATACCAAGGATATTTACAAAGAGGGTGTCTCAACGGCGTTGGTGGGCACCCGGGAATTTGCTGATGCTGTCATCGATCGTTTGGGAGCCATACCCCGGCAATTGCCTGCAGTGGATTATGCTGAAGGAAACAAACAGATCACAGTGTCCTGGACTCCTGAGCCACCGTCGATCAAGGCGCTGGTAGGAGTGGATGTTTTTCTCCGGCACGACGATAGAAATCCCGACCGTCTCGGAGCATTACTATCAACCTTCGAATCCTGTGGTATGCAGTTGAAAATGATCACCAATCGCGGCACCAAAGTATGGCCCGGGGGATTTCCGGAAACCTTTTGTACGGACCACTGGCGCTGTCGCTTCATCCGATCGGAAGAACAAGGCATCAGCTATCAGGGCGTCATCGATCTTCTGCAAAAAATTCATCACCGTGAACTGACTATCATCAAAACGGAGAACCTCTACCTCATGGATGGTCAGCCGGCTTTCAGTGCAGGGCAGGGACAATAAAAATTTTTTTCACACTCAAAATAGACAAACAATGAAAGCAGTATTGCTCAATGGACGGTACACCACCGCGGAGGCAGAACAACTCCTCACCAGGTTATTTCGCGTGAAGATTGATTTTCATCTGGCAAAGATCGATACCGCGGTTGCCTCGGAGGAAGACATTAAACACTCCGAGAAGCGGATCCGACAACTGGAAGAAGAACTGCGGGGGCTGACCCGGGAGCTTCGTGCCGGCAATTACAGACATGTGGCGCTCCATGCCAGCCTTAGCCTCGATATGTGCCCGGACTATCATAACGCAGAACCGAAGGAACGATCCGCAATGGGCAAGCCCGCTTTGCTGTAGGCTGATGCGCACAGATTTTTTTCGCGGACGGCAACTGATCGTTGCTACCATGCACGGAAAGGAAGCGGCAATAGCGCCCGTTCTGGAGCGAGAACTAGGTGTTCAGGTCGTTCCCTTCCGGGGTTTAGACACCGATCGCTTTGGCACCTTCAGCGGAGAGGTGGGGCGTGTTTCCGACCCTCTGGAAACGGCTCGGGCGAAGGGTAATGCGGCAGCGCTTCTTTATCCCGGTGCCCTCGTTGTTGCCAGCGAGGGCTCCTTTGGTCCGCATCCTTCAGGTTTTTTTCTACCCTGCGATGATGAGGTCTTACTGCTTATGGATTTCGAACATACATTAGAGATCCACACACGTATCCTCAGTACAGAAACCAACTTCGCGGGAGCTGCTTTTACCGAGATGCGACCGCTAATGGATTTTGCTGCCACAATAGGTTTTCCCGCGCATGGGCTTATCCTGAAAAGAGATCGCGACTGCATAGCCGGCATGGTGAAGGGTATTGTGGCTGCAGACCAATTGCGAAGCGAAGCTGAAAATTTCCTTCATCGTTATGGTGGTGTTTTTGTCGAAACGGATATGCGGGCCTGTTTCAATCCTACCAGAATGAAGCAGATAGAAAGAGCAGCAGTAAAACTGGCGGCCAAAGCAAATCAGATCTGTCCTCGGTGCAAAAGGCCAGGCTTTGATGTGGTCTCCTATCGTAGCGGGCTACCTTGTGAGCTCTGCGGCATACCCACCCGCAGCATTTTGTCTGTTACTCGTGGATGTGCAGGCTGCCAGCATGAAACCGAAGAACTGTATCCGGATGGAAAGACTACGGAAGACCCTATGTATTGCGATCACTGCAACCCATAGCGGGTACTGCTTCTTATGCGCAATCCTTTCGCGCTGTCATGCCGATTGTGCCAAAGGAAGTGTGACGATGAAAGTAGCTCCTGCACCGGGCCGGCTTTCCGCACGGATGCTGCCTTTGTGCTGCTCCGCAATTTTTTTACAAATAGCCAGTCCTATGCCGGTACCTTCATATTTATCTCGAGTATGCAGTCTTTGAAAAATGTTGAACATCTTGGAGATATACTCGTGTTCAAAACCAATTCCGTTGTCAGCAAAGCGAAGTTCAACATGGGTTGCACTCACCGACCCGGAGATCTGAATTCCCGGACGCTGGTCTGCCCGGCTGTACTTTAACGCATTCGACAACAGGTTTTCGAAAAGTTGTTTAAGCTGTGTGCTGTTCCCTTCTATTACGGGCAGCTCGTCTGCAGAAATTTCAGCAGATTTTTCTGCAATACTGATCTCGAGGTCTTGCAGGGTTTCAGCCAGCACTTCATTGAGATCTACCTCAGAAAAACCGCCATGTAGTACGGTGGAGTAAACCAGAATATCCTGTATCAGCGCCTTCATTCGTTCGGAGGCATTGGTGAGCTTTTTAAAATACTGAGCGGCTTCAGCAGGCAAATCCGGTGCATACCTTCTGTTCATGTAGTCGCTGTACAGCGTAATTTTTCGCAAGGGTTCCTGCAGATCATGGCTGGCTACATAGGCAAATTGTTCGAGCTGCTGGTTACTATGGTTGAGTTGTAATATTTTCTCTTCAAGTTCTGCCTGTGCCGTTTTTAGAACAACATTATCTTTCAATGCGGCTTCCATCGTTTTCTGCGCATGGATATCTGCCATGAAGATATTCCAGCCGGTGATCTTTCCGCTTTCGTCGTGTACCGGTGTTGCCATGCCGGTATGCCATCGGTACTCACCCGTATGCTGGTTCCTAAACCTTCGTTCCGGTCGCACGGTCATGCGCTTTCGTGCAGTATCTGCAGTCCAGCTATTCCACACCTCTGAAAAGTCTTCGGGGTGAAGCACGCCCGACCAACGCGTTTCATTGAGCAGAGATGCTGATTGCCCCGTATATTCTTCCACCCAGCTATTGGCATATACGATATGGCCTTTGTCGTCAACCGACAGAATCATGATGGGCAAAGAATCGGTGAGCAGCTTATACTGCTTTTCGCTGTGTGCCAGGCGTTCCGCCAGGGCTGCGAGTTGCCGGTTCTTTCTTTTTATTTCTTCATAGGGCGAAATGGTAGGATCATGGTTGAGATGGATACGCCATTTTTCAATATGCGCTTCATCAATTCTTACAGCAATGGGCAGCCGATAGCTAAGCAATGTTGTATTCAGACCTTCACAGGTGGTACAATGCAGGTCGGTCAGCAATCTTCGGGCATAATTATAGCCCTCATCCTGCAGCGGTGAAAAATCCGCACGTCTGTCCTCTAACCGGGCACAGATATTTTTAGGTACCTCTCCTTTGTCGCTCACAAAGAGTTTAAGTACAGCCGCCTCGTTTTTGGAGATAACGGTGCGTGACACCTCCGATACCGCGGTGGCAAAGGTGGTTTGTGCCGAAATGGAAAGCCCGGTAAGCTCTGCCAGTCGCATGCTTTGTTTGTGGGCGAGTATCAGGTCCATCTCGTTTTCGAGCGTGATTTGTGTTATCTCTGTCATAGCGGACTGTTTACCCGGGCTATTACCAATGACATATCATCGGTCTTTCGTCCGAAATCCTTGTATAGTGCGGCGGCAATAAAGCTCAGATCAAGCCTTAGAATGCCGGGATACTTCTGCAGGTCCCAACGTGTTTTGATGCCGTCGGAGCACATGATCAGCAATTGGCCATGGGCATGATCGAGTTCCAGCGCTTTCATAGAGGTTGGTATATTCATGCCGATAATGCCGTTGTAAGACAGGCAGTTTTTTGAGGACAACGTTCCCTGCATTCTTGTAGCGATATTGCCTACGCCGCAGATGTGCCACTTTTTTTCTTTGTAGAAATAGGTTGCTGCGGTACCTACCAGGCCCCTGGTTTTTTTTACTGCGCCGTGTATTGATCGTATCTGGGCAAGAGGTTGGTCGTCTGGCCCTTCCTTAAACACCTGAATGGCTTTTTGTACTGCGGCGTGTGCATCTGCCCCGTGGCCCAGTCCGTCGCCCAGAAATATCTTAAAGCAGTTGGATTTTTCCCTGATGGCGGCCCCGTCTCCGCAAAGCTGTTCGCCTGGCTTGGCTACCACCAGCGACCGGAACACCACCTGTTCGGTTTTTGAAGGGGCGGGTACTTTTGATTTATAAATGCGCGACAGGATGATTGTTCCCCAGCCTGGCAGCGAGTATAGATCAAAGAAGTCTGAGAGTCTTTTCATAGAGCCCAAACCATGTCCAAGCGTATGGACTGTGGAGACGCCGTCCCCGAGCATTTTCTGCGGGTCGGCTATACCGGGTCCGTTATCAATACTGATGAGCTCTACCATTTCATTTTTCGGATCATCACTTACCCTTACAAGTATCTCGCCGCCGCCCGCATGTTTTATCAGGTTGGAGGCCATTTCCGCCACCACCAGATCTACATTGCCGGTCTTATTTTCTGAGAAGCCTGTGCTGCCCACCAAAGCATGAATCTCTTTTTTCAGAATCGCCAGGTAACTCCGGTCTTCTGCATTGAAGCTGATATGTGCGTCTCTAACCATTCTTCCACTTTATAATCGTAACCGTAGTGCCTTCTCCAAGCGTGCTTTGGATATTAAACTCGCTTACCAGCCTTTTGGTTCCCGGCAGGCCGAGGCCGAGGCTCTTGCCCGTAGTGTACCCATCTTTCATGGCCAGCGAAATGTCTGCAATACCCGGGCCTTTGTCTGAAAAAGTGAGTCTTATGCCTGCTTCTCTTCCTTTGCTGATCACCTCTATAAGGGTTTCACCGCCCGATGCATAGCGGAGCATATTGCGCACCAGTTCGCTTGCAGCCGTGATGAGTTTGGTCTGGTTGACCAGCCCCATGCCAATCCGGGTCGCATACTCCTTTACACGATTTCGAAAGGGAACCACGTCCTGCTCTTTTACGATCAACATCTTATCCTTACTCAGCGTCGTCATCGGCGCTGTCGTCCCTGTCGACGTCCATCTCTTCTCCATCAACAAGAATTTTTTTTCTCAAAAGCTCCATGCCCTTTTCTACATTCAAAGCCGTATGTACCCCGGTGAGCGGTAACCCCAGTTCTATCAGCGTAATGGCCACCGCGGGTTGCATGCCCACCACTACGGTTTCTGCGTCCATGATCTTGGACATGCTGGCGATATTGCCGATAATTCTCCCCATGAAGGAATCCACAATGGTGACTGCAGAGATGTCGATTAATACGCCTCTTGCGCCGGTTTTGCTTACCGCCTGCACCAGATCGGACTCAAGGTTGAGTGCCAGACGGTCGTAAAGATCTACCTGTATGGTGACCAACAGAAATGGTCCCATCCGGAGAATAGGAATCTTTTCCATAGTGCAGCGATTATTTTATAGATGGATAGTCTTTTTGCTTTTTCCGAACTTCCAGTTGCAGGCTGGCAAAAGCGTAGCGCAATGCATTGGCCAGGGTAGATTTGGTAACCACCGACGAGAGGTCAATGCCCAGATGTACAACGGTCTGCGCTATTTCGGGCCTGATGCCACTGATGATGCACTCCGCACCCATAAGCCTTGTGGCGCTTACGGTTTTGATCAGGTGCTGCGCCACCAGCGAATCTACCGCCGGTACGCCCGAAATGTCGAGAATGGCGATACTGCTGCCTGTGTCCACAATTTCCTGCAGCAGGCTTTCCATCACCACCTGTGTACGCGCACTATCGAGCGTGCCAATGATGGGAAGCGCTACAATACCGTCCCAAACCCGTATCACCGGCGTTGAGATTTCTGCAATTTCATCTGTCTGCCTGAGGATCACTTCTTCGCGGCCTTTGATAAAGGTCTCAAAAGTGACAATGCCGAAACTGTCGATCAGTCTGCCAATCCGAATAGCAGATTCGTAAAGTAGTGCCGGATCGTTTTTGTACTCCTGCTGGATGATCTCGATCAAAGCATCTTTGAGGCTAAAGACAAAAATGCCCGTTTCGCGTGGAGAAAATCCCTGGCGGGCGCGGGTTATTGATATGCCGCCCAGTATTTCATAGACGTCATCAAACTCCGGTGACTGCACATCATGAAGATTTTCGTCGGTAAGTTTCTGCAGCAGCACGTCAACCAATTCTCCGGACTGTTCGCGCAGTGCCTCGTTGCTCATCAGATCGTCACGCAGTCCGTCATCCGCAAGCTGATTTTTCATCCACAGGTCTAAGATCTGTTTCTTTTTTTTGAGCAAGGTTTTGGAAATATCAATTTTCATTAATAGTGATTTTGTACAGGTAAGTGATTTAGAGTGAGTTGCAAATGGTCAGAAACCCCACTGAAACGGCCCTATCGAGAAAGCGTTTTGGAGTAACTGGCCGTTTACAAGTTAAAGATAAGATGGAGGCGGCACTTTCGATAATTTAAGTTCCAGGCCTGGCAGAACGATAGCTCTTTTTTGACTCCCGACAAAGCCTTGTTGCGACCGGTTCTTCAGCTTCGTCAGGATGGGTGTTGTTTAAAAAGGGGTGCGGGCCGAACCTTGGGTTTTGCAATGGTCCCGTCCATATTATCAGCCTTCTATATCGGAGAATAAGCAAAGCTGACGCTCGTTAACAAGTGCATTATTTAAATTGAGCATGAACAAACAAACATGATATGGAAAATACCGCTGCACAAAACACAAATGTTTTCGACGTCAATGATGCCATGGCTAAATGCCCGTTTCCGCATGCAAGACATACGGCAGGCGGCGGCACTCGCAATACAGACTGGTGGCCACAACAGTTACGACTCAACATTCTTCGTCAAAACTCAGTGCTTTCCAATCCATTGGGTGGGGAGTTTTCTTATGCTGAGGCATTTCAATCGCTCGACCTTGCCGCTGTAAAGAAAGATCTTGCCGAACTGATGACTCACTCCCAGGACTGGTGGCCTGCGGACTATGGCCACTACGGACCGCTGATGATCCGGATGGCCTGGCATAGTGCAGGTACCTATCGTGTACAGGACGGACGGGGTGGAGGCGGAAAAGGCCTGCAACGTTTTGCTCCGTTGAATAGCTGGCCGGACAATGCTAATCTCGACAAAGCACGGCGCCTTCTTTGGCCGGTAAAACAGAAGTACGGACAAAAAATCTCGTGGGCCGACCTAATGATCCTTGCAGGCAATGTAGCGCTCGAGACCATGGGCTTTAAGACCTTTGGATTTGGTGGCGGGCGAGCAGATGTGTGGGAGCCCGATGAAGCAGTGTACTGGGGTGCGGAAAAAGAATGGCTAGCAGACAACCGGTATAGTGGAGAGCGAGACCTTGAGAACCCATTGGCCGCGGTGCAGATGGGGCTTATCTACGTGAATCCTGAAGGCCCGAACGGAAAACCCGATCCGCTGGCCGCAGCGCGCGATATTCGAGAAACTTTTGCCCGCATGGCCATGAACGATGAAGAAACAGTGGCATTGATAGCGGGTGGCCATAGCTTTGGTAAGACGCACGGCGCGGGCGATGCCGGCAAACATGTTGGGAAGGAACCTGCTGCAGCCGGGGTAGAAGAACAGGGCCTGGGTTGGCACAACAGTCTGGGGAAAGGAAATGGCGCAGACACCATCACCAGCGGTCTGGAAGGCGCCTGGACAACGACGCCCACACATTGGAGCCATGACTTTTTTAAGCATCTTTTTAAGTATGAATGGGAATTGACCAAAAGCCCGGCGGGTGCTTTTCAGTGGAAGCCAAAGGCCGGTGCCGGAGCGAATACTGTACCCGATGCCCATCACCCCGATAAAAGGCATGCACCCACGATGCTTACTACTGACCTCTCTCTGCGCTTCGACCCCGAGTATGAAAAGATCTCAAGGAGATTTCTGGAGCAGCCCGAGGCTTTTGCTGATGCCTTTGCCAAGGCCTGGTTCAAACTCACACACCGCGACATGGGTCCAAAAAGCAGGTACCTGGGTCCCGAAGTGCCGGCGGAAGATCTCATCTGGCAGGATCCTTTGCCCGCGCGTGATTACGAGCTTGTGGACGACAAAGACATTGAACAACTGAAGAGTCATGTATTGCTGAGTGGGCTTTCGGTTGGAGAACTTGTTGCAACCGCATGGGCCTCCGCGTCATCCTTCCGTAGCTCCGACATGCGGGGCGGTGCCAACGGCGCAAGAATAAGACTTGCACCCATGAACAACTGGACTGCCAATAATCCTCAACGTCTGCAAAAGGTTCTCCACACCCTCACGGCCTTGCAACAAACGTTTAATGAAACGCAAGGTGGTAAGAAGCGCATTTCGCTGGCCGACCTCATCGTGCTGGCTGGGTGCGCTGCCCTGGAACATGCGGCCAAACGTGCCGGTAGAACGCTAACAGTTCCGTTCAGACCAGGAAGGGTAGATGCAATGCAGGAGCAGACCGACGTAGCATCTTTCGCAGTGATGGAACCCATGGCTGACGGTTTTCGAAATTATTATCACGAAAGTTCAGTTGCACGGCCTGAAGAAATGCTGGTGGATAAGGCGCAGTTGCTCGGTCTTACAGCGCCGGAAATGACGGTTTTGGTGGGCGGACTGCGCGTACTCGACGCCAACTATGATCATTCAGAGAATGGCAGATTAACCAACAGTCCCGGTATGCTGACGAACGACTTTTTTAAAAATCTGCTTGATTTTAGAGTTGAGTGGAAAGCTTTAGATCACAAGAATCAGCTTTTCGAAGGCCGTGAACGCGGCAGTGGTGCAAAAAAATGGCAAGCGACCCGTGTTGACCTGATCTTTGGTTCGAACTCTGAATTGCGCGCCCTTGCAGAAGTGTATGCCTGCAATGATGCCGATGAAAAGTTTGTTCATGACTTTGTGTCCGCCTGGACTAAGGTCATGGAGCTCGACCGCTTCGACCTGAAGTAAAGATGCTTTACCATCTGTGGCAGAGGCGGTAGCTATATCGCCTCTGCTATTTTTTTAGTTCTGCAAGCCGGGCATAGTACACCTGATCTACCGCATGGTATTGGTTAGGAAATTCGTTGACAGCGACATAATAGACGGAATCGAAAATGGCCGTTGCCTTCGGAAGATAATTGTCTATCTGATCGTGTAGCAGAAGATTTTCTTTTTCAAGTTCGGTGGTCTTACTGAGAGGTATATTGGTTTTGTAGTAAACGATAGGGCTCGGAATGCGATGGGTGAGTTTGGTACGCAGCTCAAATATTTCGGGCTGGGTTTTAAGTTCCTTTACTTTGGCCGGTATGCCGGTGACTTCCTGAATTTTTGTACGCAGCTCCGCAATGTCTGACATCATTTCGGTTTGGGAATCATAGATGAGGTTTCCGTCTGCAGGATTCATACAAACTTCCATCATCGTGATGTACAAAAAGGCCAGGACATAATTTTGTTTGTAGGTGTTTAGCGTCACCTCGCTATAAAGGTCTTCAGCATTTCGACCATAGAAAGAATAGTAGCCAATATAGAAATTGCCGAGTAGCCATTTTCCGGACTTCTTGTAGTAGATCGTAGTGATCAGGTATTTCTCATACGGGTCGGCAGCAGGTAGCGTGAACAACCGCACATAGGTACGGCCCCGAACAGGTATTGTGTAGGTAAAATGGTTTTCCCTCGATGTAACGCGACCCACCTTTGTAAACAGGCCGTTCATCACTTCACATTCATACACAATATTGCGAAGCAGATTGCTACTGTCAAGACTCACACTGGATACGATTTCCTGAATTTTTTTCGGATAATTGTTGAGGCTGTTTTTGAGCTCGTCGGCAAGTATGCCAAGGATGGGCGTTCCATCTTTTGTAACCAGTACTTTCACTACAGTCTTCGTCAGCTTGTTGATTTCTGCCTGGTCGGTCGTGATGATATCACTTCCTTCAAGTATGGGTTTGTCCGTGCTTTGGCAGGAGGAAAGAAGGAAGGAGAGAAGGATAATAAAGCTTATTGGTTTCATCTTCCCAAAAAATGAATTTAATGGCAAAGTTGCAAGCCTTTTGTAGAATTATATTTCGTTTTTCAGTTGGCGTATGGCTTCATAGTGATACAGGTTTCATGCTCTCATTGAAGAAGCTACGTATAATGAACAGGTACGATGAAGGGCAAAAAGCGATGGGATACAAATTGTAAACTCCTTGTTAACCGCCTGCAAAGGCAGCGTTAACGAGCTTGCTTTGTTTGCACAGCCTTGTGCGCGGTTTCATCTTTGCATCATCAAACAAACAAAACAAACCAGTCATGAAAAAGATTATCATCGCAGCAACAGCCATCCTCGGTTTCGCATCAGCAGCCAACGCACAGATCAACAGCAGCAATGCATCGGGTACCGCACAGCAAACCGTACAACTGGCCCTGAGCAATGCACTCGAAATTACCTTCACCGGCAACAACAGTGCTAATGGCGCTACGGTTTCTATCCCGTTCAATACCGTTAGCGATTATGCCAGCGGCGTAGAAAGCGGAACCCAACAACTGAAAGTGCGTTCTAACAAAGCCTTCAACG
>JAFIGV010000013.1 GCA_017849575.1 Flavipsychrobacter sp.
AATTAGTAACCTAACCTTGTCAATTTAAGCCCCAAACCTATCAGACACCGACTTCCGAACTAAGACTACTCTTTTTATAAAGCCTTGTATAGCAAAGGTTTTAACCGTTTTGCTTAATTTTGCTTTTTACTAATCTTTTTTATTAAAAAAATTAGTTTAAAGTTTGCAACTACAAACTTTTTCGTATTTTTGTATCATGAAGGTTGACATTGCTAAACTTCTAACAATAAAAAACTATGCTGTGCGAGAAAATGTGACTCCGGCTTACATCTATAAGCTGGTTAAAGAAAAGAAAATGCAAGTGGTCAATATTGACGGTGTGCAGTTTATTGATACAAGCAAATTTCCAATGCTCCCGACAAAAGGATAAAAATTTTTCCTAAAAAAGTTTAAAGTTATAAACTATGAACAAGTTGCCAATTCAAAAACGTAAACAAATAGTGCAACTTCTTGTAGGGGGTAATTCACTGCGTGCTACTTCGCGTATAGTTGATGTTTCTGTCAACACCGTGACTAAGCTATTGATTGATGTAGGCAAGGCGTGTCAGAAATTCCATGATGAAAAGGTGGTGAATGTAAACGCTCAACGTGTGCAGTGCGATGAGATATGGTCATTTGTTGGCATGAAGCAAAAGACAGCAGATCGTAATGGAATAGATGAAATGGGTATCGGTGATGTTTGGACATGGACTGGTTTAGATGCCGATAGTAAGCTGATCGTTTCTTGGTATGTAGGAAACAGAGATGCCTATTCAGCAAATGAATTCATGCAGGATGTAGCAAGCAGATTAAGCAACCGAGTACAACTTACAACAGACGGTTTCAAACCATATCTTAAAGCTGTCGAAAATGCTTTTGATGGTGAAATAGATTTTGCTCAGTTAGTTAAGATATATGGTCAACCGGAAGGCAACAGCAACGAAAGGAAGTATAGTCCTGCTGAATGTACTGGTGCTGAAAAGAAAATCATTGAAGGCAGACCCGACGAAGCTTTTATTTCTACCAGCTATGTAGAGCGTCAGAACCTAACAATGAGAATGCACATGCGTAGGTTTACACGTCTTACGAATGCTTTCTCAAAGAAGGTAGAAAACCATTGCTATGCTATCGCACTACACTTTGTTTACTACAACTTTTGCAAGGTGCATAAATCGCTTCGCGTTACTCCTGCAATGGAAGCTAAGCTAATGAGCAGGCCAATGACGATAGAGGATATAGTAAACCTTGCTCCGATTGAAGCCCCGAAAACAAGAGGCAAGTATAAAACCAAGGGAGCTGAATAGCTCCCTTTTTTATTAACTTTAATTCATGCGTAAAAAACATTTTCTCATATACTACGACAATAGAATAAGAGAGTTCGTTAAAACTATACCTCGGACATGGGCGAAGGCAAATAAGGAGCATTTTCCAGCATATACGTTTACTACAAAAGATCACCCCACCGATGATGAGATAGAGCCTTACTTGGTGAATAACTATGGGTTTTTTAGAAAAGTAGAGAACGATTATGTGGTATTATTTAACTTCTCTCAAAACATCCCACCGCATAATGGGCTAAGTTTTATTTTGTAAACTGAAATTCAAACTGAGACACTACCGAAGCGTCCGATGCCCCGTTTTCGCAAAAAAAGCCCCATTTTTTGAATGGAGCTTTATACAATATCATTTTAAAAACCTTAGCCTTTCTGCAGCTTGGTGGTAAATGCCTGTTGCAGAAGATAATAACTGCCAAACAGCAAGGTGCTTCCGATCATATCTGCCAGCAGGGTGTTCTTAAAAAACGGTATAGCCATAACATAAGTGGTTGTCAACCCGCTAAGGCCATAACCATACATACCGCCGATATAAGAGCCGAAATTGGATACCACAAAGAAGATGGTGGAACCGGCAAGTGTATAACCCAACACCTTTGCTGCGCTGGTTTGCTTCATGGTGCTGCCGAAAACAGACACCAGCAGCATACCTCCGTACACAAGCCATTGCTCGGTGCCATAGAAGCCACGCATGGCGGCGCTACCGGGGAATAATTGTATGTACAGATCGGCGATAAACATAGCCAGTAAAGGCATGAGAAAAGCAAAACGTTTGTCTTTGATCACCGCCCCGCCAAACAGCCCGATGGCTGCTACGGGAGCAAGGTTGTAGAGGTGCATCTCGAAGTTGATGATGCGGGCAACGGCTGCCATCAGTATCAGTCCTGCCGCTACAAGGATATTGATCTTATTATGCTTCATGCTTATGATTCTCTTAGGCTGCAAATATAGCTGCGATGCTGCAAACACAAAACCGCGTTTTTCACTTATTCACAGTGTGGTGTTTTTCACTTTGTTGCACCCGGCATTAGCGCAGAGTTTCCCCGAGCCATTTAAAAAATTCGCGCTGCCAAACCAGTGCATTCTGCGGATGCAACACCCAGTGGTTTTCATTGGGCAGGTACAACAGCTTGCTTTTTATACCTTTTAATTGTGCTGCCTGAAATGCTTCCAGCCCCTGCTCAATGGGCACGCGATAATCAATTCCGCCCTGCACAATCAGTATCGGGGTATTCCATTTGTCCACAAAATTGCTGGGATTGAATTTTTCATAGCTCTTGGGCGCAGGCTTTTGCCAGTATGGGCCACCGATGTCGAAATTAGCAAACCACAATTCTTCCGTAGTGCCATACCAGCTTTTCAGGTCAAACAAACCATCGTGTGCAATAAATGTTTTGAACCTATTGCCATGCATACCCGCAAGCATGTACACACTATAGCCACCGTAGCTTGCTCCTACGCAGCCCAGGCGGGATACGTCCACATAAGGCTCTTGCGAAAGGGCATCGATTGCAGAAAGATAATCCTGCATAGGTTGGCCGCCCCAATCTTTACTGATGTCCTCATTCCATTGGGTACCCCAGCCCGGCATACCCCTTCTGTTGGGCGCTACAACAATATATCCGTTTGCGGCCATCAACTGAAAATTCCAGCGGAAACTATAGAATTGTGAGAGCGCCGACTGCGGACCGCCCTGGCAGTATAGCAGCGTAGGATATTTTTTGGAAGGATCGAAATCGGGAGGATAGATCACCCAGACACCCATCATACGATTGTCGGTGGTTTTGATTTTTCGCAGCTCCGTCCTGCTCAGTTTGATGGCGTTGTACGCAGCATCATTTTCGTGCGTAAGCTGGCGCATCTCTCCGCTGCTTGCATCTACGGCATAGAGTTCGGTAGCGTGGTTCATATCGCAGCGCGATACGATCACATCATTACCCGACTCGCCAAGAATTCCGGTCACATCAAATTTGCCTTCTGTGATCTTGTGCACCACAGGCATCATCTTCGTATAGCCGGGGAAGTTTACTTCAAAGAGTTGTTCGGTGCCCTGCCATGCTGCGTTGAAGTATATTTTTTTACCATCGTTGCTCCAGGCAAAGCTACCTACCGTGCCATCCCATTGCTGGGTCAGGTTGCGTTTCAATGCCGCATTTCTTTTTACATCGAGCACGTAGATATCATTCTTATCTGCCTCATAACCATCGCGGGCCATGCTGGTCCAGGCAATAAAACTACCATCGGGGCTAAAGGAAGGATTGGTATCGTAGCCCATCATATTGGCCGTGAGATTTACGGTTTGTCCGTTGTCGAGGTGGTACTGATAAATATCGGTATTGGTGCTGGTAGCATACTCCTTTCCTGCTTTCTTTTTCGTGACATACACAATCGATTTACTGTCGGGCGACCAAACGATATCTTCTGTTCCGCCAAAGGGTTTCTGGGGTACGTCATAGGGCTCGCCGGCGAGCAGGTCTTTCTCCTTGCCACCTTTCATCGGTGCAATGAACAGGTGCGCATATTTTCCATCTTCCCAGGTATCCCAGTGGCGGTAGTTCAGGTCGGTATAGATTTGTGCCGTTGACTTAGGAAGATCGGGGTAAATATCTTTAGCGAGGGTTGGCTTTATCATCACCTCTCTGGTATAGGCGATGAATTTGCCGTCGGGTGAGATACGATAGTTTTCGGCACCTTCGGGATTGGCATACATCGGCTTCCAGGTTTTGCCGTTGTCGATGCTGCGATAAATTGACTTTTCGTCCATGGCATACCAGACAGCTCCATCGCGCTGAAAGATGCTTTTGGGTTCGCTGCGTTCCCTTTTCTTTCCGGTTTTCACGTCCAGCGCATAAAGCTTGGTGCTGCTCTTTTCTGTTTGAGTATTGTACGTTCTAGCACTGTAGAACACTGTCTTTCCATCCTCGCTCACACCTTCGCCGCCTACGCGTTTCAGGCTCCACAACAAATCGGGGGTCATGCGGTCTTGCGCGAGGGTTGCCGTGGCAAACAGCAGCGCCAGAGGAAGCAATAATTTTTTCATTGGAGAAATTTTATACTCTGGTAAAAATAATTTTTTAGCGTCGCAACCTATCCCCTCTACCGGGTGAATCCTCGCGGGCGCTGTTTTCCTTTTCTGCCGGAAAGTCAATCATATTTTCCCAACCGGGTTTAAGATTGACTTGTTCAGAATAAGGAATTACATGTTCAGGCTGCAGATGCTCCAGCAGTTTGCCCGCGTCCCAAATGCCGTTGTGGTTCTTATCTTCTATGATACGCAGGGTGTAAGTGCCCGGCTGCAATCGGGTAAAATGGATGATTGTATCGAGGACCGGTCGTTGCCATACCGTATCATTATTATTGAGCAGGGCAAAAAGATAGTCGCGGCCAAAATACTTTGATGGGAGATGCACATGGAGCTTTGCATAATCGTCGTCGCGCTTGCTACGAAAAGTATAGCGGGAAGGCATGGCATCAGTGCCGGCACTGTCCTTTACAAATCCCTTCAGCAGACGAAGGGTATATACTGTATTTTCCTTCCACCGGATTGCCAGCCTGAGCGTTCGCGGCAAAGCGGTATCTTCCAATGCCTTCCAGTCTGCCTCTACTTCCACACCGGAGCTATCGTAGCTAAGCTGCACACGGTTGATGTTCAACTGATCATACGGTTTTGAAAAGTTGACACTCAGGGGGCGATCTATGTCGGCGGTGCGGCGTTTACTGTCGCTTGTATCTACCGGAACAATATAGCTGAATACATTATTTGCGGATTCTTTTGCGCCGCCCATACGCATGTTCACCGGCGAGTTTCTGTCTTTTGTCTGCCCTTGCACAGCGGTATCTTTTTCGGTAAAGATATTCAGACGTAATAGGGGCGGATGTAACGATGGGTGCACAACGGAATCGAGAAAAGCGATTTGTTCATTACTTCCATCAAAGATCATGTTGTCATTGGCATCGTGCAGCGCAAATATGCGGAACGCCTTTCCCGGCAGGCCATTCAGCAAAAAGTTTCCCCCCTGATCTGCCTTCACTGCATACTGAGGCTTTTCGCGTAGTACCGCACTATCCGGTTTTGATGCATCGTAAAGCAGGATCAGCGCGCCGGTATCTTTGAGTCCGGTAGCAGCTTGTATTACAAATCCGCGCAGCGACAGCGAGTCGAAATAACTGCCGGTACTGAAGACAAAATCATAACCGGTGAAGGGATTGCCTTCATGAATATCCTGAATGGCACTTCCAAAAGAGATTCTATAGCTGGTATTTTGCTGCAGCAAACTATCCGGAATTTTGACGGTTACCGTCTTACGACTTGCCTCCACGGTGGGCGGAAAGGGAAGGATGGGCGACACCCGCACTTGTTTGGAGACGTCGTTAACCGCTACAAACTCGTCGAAGCGCATCACTATTTTGGTGACACGGGTATTCAGCAGCGAGTCCTCGGGGGTAACACTAAGCAAACGAGGGGCGGTGACATCTTTGGCTCCGCCGGTCGGAGCCATAACCTGAGCACAGCCTTCGAGCAGCAAACACACGAGCAAGAATAAAGGACCTGAATACCTTCTGAAAATCATTTGCGCCCAAAAATAGGATAAAGGAAGCAGCCTGTACATCCGGGGCACAGTTTTGCATCGCAGGAGAATAACTAAATTTATCAGCACAACCACCCGGTACTTATGCAACAATTGCCCACTACTGTAAAACGATCTATTGAGCTGCTGGGCCTGTGCCTGCTGGCGTTGATCGTGAGCAATGGTCGCGATGTGATCACACCCCTGCTTATGGCTTTTTTCCTGGCCATATTGCTGCTGCCTATTTACCGGTTGCTGGTCCGGTGGAAGCTGCCCCGGGTGCTGGCCATATTTTTTTCTATCCTCGCTGCCGCCACCGTGGTAGCAGGGCTGGTGTGGTTCTTTTCTATGCAAATAGGCGTGCTGATCTCCGACATTCCCGAAATTCAGAAAAACCTAAACATTCACTGGCAAAACATAAGTGGCTGGGTCAACGAAAAAACAAATTTCACTTCCCGCCAGCAACTCACCTGGCTTCAGGATCAGGCCAACGGACTACTGGGCAATGCCGGCAGCTATCTCAGCGGAGCAGCCCTATCGCTCACCAGCGTTTTTGTATTTGTGGGTTTGCTGCCCATCTATATTTTTCTGATCCTCTATTACAAAAACCTACTGCTCCAGTTTATTTTCATGTGGTTTCAGCCCGACAATCACAAAACGGTTAAGACCACGCTGACGGAGGCTGAGAGCATTATCAAAAGCTACCTCATCGGACTGCTGATCCAGATTACCTACATCACTATTCTGCTGGGCGGCTTGCTGGCCATTCTGGGCATCAAACACGCCCTGCTCATCGGCATCATCTTCGCCATCCTCAACCTCATTCCCTATGTTGGCGCGCTTATCGGCAATATCATCGGCGTATTACTTACCCTTACCTCCTCACAGGACCTTACGCCCATTATCGAGGTGCTCCTGGCTATTGCAGCGGTGCAGTTTCTGGATAATAATATCCTGATGCCACGCATTGTGGGTTCGAAGGTGAAACTCAATGCACTGGTGAGTATCATTGGTGTCATTGTAGGAGGCACACTGGCGGGCATTGCCGGCATGTTCCTGTCTCTGCCGGTGATGGCAATCTTCAAGATCATCTTCGATCACTCAAAGTCCTTCAGACAATGGGGTGTATTGCTGGGCGACGAATCGCCGGAGAAAAGCCCGATGACAGAAACAGAAAACCGCGACCCTGAGTAGCCAGGCAGCGTATTACCGAAAAAATGTAAAATAAACTTTCCTTTTTGTAAAGTAAACTATACATTTGTAGCAAATCTTTGTTCGATGTTAAAGAACTTGCTGTTTCCTAATCGTTTCAAGAAAATTGGGTGGATGCTTTTTATACCCTCGCTGTTCTTAGGTCTGTTTCTAACCCTTACAGGCTATGAGCCTCAGTTTCTCAACGGCCATGCACGATCGCTGCTACCCTCCATGGCCAATCAACATTTTTTTGGAATTGTAGAAGTGAATTTTGCGCAGACTATCGTGGGCGTTTCTTTTATCGTCGGGGCTTTGCTGGTTGGTTTTTCACGCGAAAAAAATGAAGACGAGTTTATTGCCCGGATACGGCTTTCGTCTTTGCTGTGGGCTGTTTTGGTGCATTATACATTGCTGCTGCTTGCCTTCCTCCTGGTTTACGACACTGCCTTTCTCAGCATTATGGTGTACAACATGTTTACGGTGCTGATCATCTTCATTGCACGTTTTCATTTCATTCTCTATCGAAACGTAAAAAGTCTCGCAAGTGCAGAATAGGATCAGGATCGAAAGGGCTGTCTTAAACATTACACAGGAGGAACTGGCCCAGCGAATTTCCGTCAGCCGGCAAACGATAAACGCTATCGAGTCCAATAAGTACGTTCCCTCTACGGTGTTGGCCCTTAAGCTGGCCCGAGTGTTTAGCAAACCAGTTGAGGAATTGTTCGTTCTTGAACCAGCCGACTAAAAAAGATTTCGGTTTTCAGGGAATGATCAGCTTATAGGTTTGCAAATGGCCGAAATGGCCGCTCTGTATGAGGTACAAACCCGGAGGAAAGTTGCCCGCGTCGATCTGATAATTCGTCCTCCTCCCGCTATCGCGATAGATACAACGTCCGTCCACCGAAAATATAGCCACACCGTCCAGGCACTGATCCGCCGCAGTACCGATCCGCAGGGTGTTACCCATCAGCACTGCACGCCAGTTGGTGCTTGCAGCGGGGTCTTGTACGGGATTGATCCCCATGCAGTTCTTGTAAAAACTGAATGCCGCTGTGGTATCGTTGGTTCCCTGATACAGCCACGAGGGCGCCGCAACCGTTAGGCTATCCTGAGTGATGCAGTAATATTTTGCGCCGCCTGCACTTAAGGTATTCCGCGCATACTCAATTGTGTAGAGGCCAGGCAAAAGGCAAAGGGTGTCTTCGTCGTGTTGTGCTGTGCCCATGCTGAGCATGCCGCTGTGTACACTCTGCTGCCAGGCATCCTTCACCGTATAATGAACAGACCCGGTAACCCATGCACCACCCATATTGCCAAGATAGACGACCACCCGGCTACAAGTGTCAGGACAGAGATCGAAAACTGAGGGAAAGGAACACGTGAGACTGTCAAATCCATAGGTATAAAGATCAAGACGACCGGAGAACGAATGGCCGCCCGTGAATGTCGGATAACGATGTAGGATATGAGAAGATGACGACGCTATTCCAAACAAATTGAGCGTTTCTTTAGCGACCGTATCATTGGCGGGACCATAGAGCACAAAGCCCGGGTAATTAAAAAAACGATTGCCGTGGTTAACAACCTTTACCTCAATAAGAGAATCGTAAAAGGGATGGTAACGCACATGCACCTCCAGCGAATCGCAGGCGGTTTGCGCAGTGCCCCGCACGGGCAGACAACAGGACAGCAATAAAAACAACAGTACAGACTTAAACATAACAGTCAGACACTTTGATGGAAAGACAGCGCGGCGTGCTAAAAAGTGGGGAAGCCCATCAGTAAACCCATCGCCTTAAATTTTTTTAAAAAAATGCCAGCCGGGAACTCCCTGTTTTTCAAAGCGTAGTATATGCAAACACGCAACAGCAGCCATGTTTGCAAACCGGACCCCCTAACGCAAAGCCTGTGTCTGTCGTCTATAGGTGCGGTAATCAATTCTAATTTTCGGAAGGCCGGTTTTTACCGGCTTTTATTTTTTTGGTAACTATATACCTGTTGGGACAAAGGTAGAATATTCATAAATTTGGGTTCGCTCATTGTGAAGGCGAGTTATCACTTTCAGGATGGGTGAGCGGCTTAAACCGACCGATTGAAACTCGGTTAACTGTAAAAGGTTCGGGGGTTCGAATCCCTCTCCTACCGCAAATAGAAAAGCCCCGCCTCACGTATCGTTTAGATAAGTGTGGTGGGGCTTCTGGTTTGCAGCCCTTGCTTACTTCCCGATCAAACCTTTGTAAGTAACTCTTGCGCTGCTCACATGCTTAATAGCATTCTCAAACCTTTCTACGCCGGTTAATTCACGAGTGTTGTAACGATAGCCAAATTCATTGCAATACCTATGAAGATGCGGTTTGCTCATGTAGTGATAGATACCAATGTAGCCACGTTTGAAGATTGACCAAAAGTTCTCGATGTTCTGAGTGTGGAACTTGTGTTGTCCCTGCTTCACTACATAGCCGCCTTCTTCATGCTTTACTACAACGTGATTGTATTTCTTATTCAAACCAACGTATGATTTGTAAGCATCGGTTACTATGATCGCTTCATCAGAACAGTTGTTGTCTATGATTTGGTGTAGTGTTTCCTGATCTGTGTTTTCTGCAACAAACGTAAGTACACGACCACCGCGTTCAACCAAACCAACAACAGGCGTTTTATCCTTCGCTGCACGACCTTGTGAGTTAGGAACCTTCTTATCCTTGTGACGGTTCTTATTCTTTCCACCTACATAGGTTTCGTCAACTTCTACCATACCGTTCAATGGTTCTGTGCTCGTAGTTCTTGCAAGCATTTCACGTATGCGATGCAATACAAACCATGCTGTCTTTTGAGTGATACCAAGCTGCGTAGATAGCTGAATAGAGCTTACACCCTTCTTTGATGTAGTAATTAAGAACATAGCCGCAAACCAAATTCTCAGAGGCACTTTGCTGTTCTCGAAGATCGTTCCTACTGTTACTGAGAACTTTTTGTAGCACTCCTTATTAGCACACTTGTAGCCGCGATTAGTCCGGTAAACCTTATCATGTCCACAATGAGGACAGGTGATGTTACCGTTCCAGCGAGCTTGCTCGTAGTAAGCCTTGCAGGTTTCTTCATCTTTGAAGAAGTCTAAAAGTTGCTGTAAGTTTTTGAACTGGCTATTCATTTTGCGGATTTGTGGAACAAAGATAATTCTTGTCCCACAAAACGCCTAATATTTTCTACAATTTTTTTATGGAAATTATATACAACTTTATTGGTGGAATTATATATCTTTGTGTTTGGCAAAACCCCCGTGTGGGGCGGGGGGTATTTTAAATCAATAAAACATTATGACTTATGACTTCAAAAGTACAATTTCTTTTTGACATGAGCAACCTTTTGCACCGACCAACCCCAGAGCAAAAGGAATTTGAAGAGGTGAATTACGCCTTTCTACAAAGCGTACCGGAATTGGTTCTAAATGCTTTTGAAACAACAAGGAATGAAATGAAAGGGAAGGTTCCATTATCAATGAATTTCCTGTGGTTTGCAAACACCATGAACGGTAATATGATCGCAGAGATAGCTCGTGAGTACCCAGAGTATATTAAGCCAACCGGCAGGAAAAACTATACTCTGATGCTACCTCCAAACTATGAGTGTCCTGTGAAAAAATTAAACAAAGGTTCACTTCGTCCGGCATATAATCACACTATAACAACGGCTGCGATGATTCAGCAGTTAGCGAAGAAGAACCAGGAACCGTTACCACTAATCTTTATAGGCTATGTGTTAAGCAAGGCAAACGATAAGGTAATGGGCACCTATGCAGTATGTTTTAAAGGAAAGGAAAGGATGTGGGTGTCCGACCTATCCTCTTTACAACCACCTGCATCCGGCAACCAGTTTATTACTCCTGTAACGCCAGATGCCCCTGCGCCGCAAGTCGGAGTTAGGGTTATACCAAAGAAAAAAGCACAATAATTTACTTGTGAGCGCCCCCACCGCTCACTTTAAAACACTACATTTTATGAACATAGTTAACAGCAACCAATTGGTGCTTGCTCGTGAATCCAGAGGGAGAACGCAGCAGGAAATAGTGGCTATGGTTCCCAATCTGCAACAGAGCAATTATTCAAAAATGGAAAAGGGACTATTGAATGTTCCGCAAGAAACGCTTAGCAACATTGCTAAGGCGTTAGATTATCCTGTCTCCTTTTTTTACAAGAAAGGAGTGCGCACACCTATTTCAAGTTTCTACTATCGTAAGCGTGTCAGTATGCCGAAAAAGAGCCTTTCGTTATTAGAGGCTAAGTTGGATGTTGTGCGAATATTGATTGACGAGTTATTGGATTCTGTGGAAATACCAGAATATAATATGCCAAAATTTGAAATTACCGACAATTTCACAGCAACTGATGTGGCTGTAAGGCTTCGAGAGTTCTTAAAAATACCCAAAGGGCCAATTAAGAATCTTATTCGCACGTTAGAAGCCGCAGGAATTATTGTTTACTTCATTAAAGCCGACATTGATAAGTTTGACGGAATAACATTAATTACAGATAAGGGGCAACCAATCATCTTTGTAAATGATGACATGCCTAACGATAGAAAGCGTTTTACAATTTCACATGAATTAATCCATCTTGCCGCTCACATTCCTTTCACGCCTTTACCATCTGATCGCGATCCGGAAGGCGAGGCAAATGAAGGTGCAGCAGAATTTTTGATGCCTCGCTTGGAGTGCAGAAATGAGTTACAGGGGCTTAGGTATTCGCAGTTGTCAATAATGAAAGACTATTGGGGCGTATCAAAAGCTATGGTATTATTCAGAGCAAAGGAATTAAATTCTATCACGCCGGAGCGATGCAAGAATCTTTATATAGAACTTAGCAGAAACGGTGAACGCAAAAAGGAGAATGGCTATGTTGACTTAGAGCAACCTTCGATATGCAATCTAATTATTCAAGCTTACGAGAATGATATGGGTTACACGCTACCTGAAATATTGGACGTTTTAGGAATAAATGAGGGGGATTACTTTGAGTATTTCAAGAATTCAAGATTTAAAATTCAAGTAAAGACAAAGCGAGTCATTGAGTTTAACCCCAAATAAATACCGCTTGATTTTTCAAGCGGTATCAATATAGTCCGGGAACAATAGCAGCAACAATATATCTGCTGCGAACCAAGTAACACCGCCTTCTCATTAGAGGTTCCTCATTAGACGCAAGGGTGTTGCAAGGGTTGTTTCTTTCAATGCAAATATACGAACTTTACCACATGGCTAAAGCATCAAAGAAGAAACCGGAGAAGAAACGTGCTGAGAAGTATGAGCCGAAAGTATCTTTTGACGGTACGTTTGAAGATATGATAGGGCTAAGCGTGAAGGATGCTGAAAAGAACAAGCAAGAAAAGAAAAACGATGGCGAACAGCAACCTTGAATATGGCAAACCAATTAGATGGGGCAACGTGAAAAAAATCGAAGTCGAACGCAAAGTATTTGAATCACTGTTTTATCAATTACAGCGAATTGAAAATGAACTTGAACATCTCAGGGTTGAAAAGTCGAACGAGATAAGACAGCTAAAATCAGATATAGCCAATCTTAAAAGAAAATCGCGGAAATAGGTCAAATAGCATCTGTTTTTTTATTTTCTACCACTTGTCCCAACTTGTATATAGTTACCATTTTTTTTATGCTTTTCGGTGAGCAACACTGGCTGGCATTAATTTTCCGGTGACTGGGGAAATATCATTTTATGAAAATTATACTCCCGGCCATGTTCCTTGCCATTTGTTGCGGGTGCCGCCATACACCGGAAAAAGGCGCACAGGTAAGGACTATACCTCGTACAGAGCATTTCAGTCACACCGTAGCAGACAGTAGTTGCTATATTCATACCGCCGGACAACACCAGCAAGATACCACACTCATCAGGGTGCAACTTCGGCCCGATTCGGTTGTGGGTACCATGATCTATCAACCCTGGCAGAAAGACAGCCGGAGGGGCAGCCTCCTCGGCATACGTCGTGCCGACAGTATCCTTGCCGAATGGAACTATAGGCAGGAAGGACAACGATCTCACAAAACCCTGAGATTTACCGTGGAAGGCGACACCCTTTTCTGGCTCAATGCAGCGGACGAGGGCATAAGAGATAATTCTGGTGCAATTAACCCGATAAAGCTTTATAAAACTGTATGTCCCTGACGGCTAAAGGCCGGGCATGGCCTCAATGAGCCTGCGGGTATAATGATGACGCGGATGGGTAAGCACGTCGGCGGCGGCGCCGGCTTCTACAATTTTGCCCTGCTGCATCACCAATACGCGGTCGGCAATGTAGTGCACTACTGAAAGGTCGTGAGAAATAAAAAGATAGGAAAGCTGAAATTCATATTGCAGCTCCTTTAAAAGATTTAGAATCTGCGCCTGCACGCTTACATCCAGGGCCGATACACTTTCATCACAGATCAGCAAGGCTGGCCGCATCGCTAAGGCGCGGGCTATGCCCAACCTCTGCCGTTGCCCTCCGGAAAACTGGTGCGGATATCGCCCAATGCTATCTGCAGGCAGATGCACCACATCCAGCAGCCTGGCTACTTCCCGGGGCACTTCCCGCCGCGGCACAATGTGGTGAACGCGCAACGGTTCTGCCAGCATATCGCCTACATTCATTCGGGGATTGAGGGAAGCAAAAGGGTCCTGAAAGATCATCTGGATCTGACGACATAACTGTCTCCAGCCCTGAGCTCCCAGCCCGGAAATATCTTGCCCTCTATATTTTATTGTTCCTTCTTTTAGCGGCACCAGACCCATCAGGGCTTTACTCAGTGTGCTTTTTCCACATCCGCTTTCTCCTACCAGCCCCAGGATTTCCCCGGGCTGCAACTGAAAGGAAACATCGTCTACCGCTTTGTAAACATGAGTGGGTCTTCCGAGCCAGTCTGTTCGTTCTGTGAACCCAATGCTCAAATCACTTACTTCCAGCAAAGGACCTTCTGCGCTTTTGATGGAGGAGGTGAACTGCACCGGCTTTACAGATGGTGATTCCGACGGGGACGAGTCCAGAAAATCGGATACGGTGGGTAGAGGTCTGCCTTTATATTCCGGCGAGGGCTTACTTGCCAGCAAAGCTCGGGTATAGGCATGTTTGGGTTGACGAAAAATCTCCATGGCATCGCCCTGTTCTACAGCCTCGCCGCGATACATGACAAGCACATCAGTTGCGATAGTGGCTGCAAGGGCAAGATCGTGTGTGATAAAGATCATGGCTGTACCGGTTTGTTCCTGTAGCGTTTTCATCAGCTTCACCACTTCCTGCTGCACGGTTACATCCAGGGCCGTGGTCGGCTCGTCTGCAATGAGCAACTGCGGATGATTACACATAGCCATGGCAATCATTACTCTTTGCTTTTGCCCGCCCGACAACTGATGCGGGAAACGCTCAAACATCTTTTCCGGATGTTGTAGCTGAACTTTTTTCAACCCGTCGTACACCCGCGCTCTGGACTCAGACACGCTGCATTTCTGGTGCGCCAGGACACACTCCTCAATCTGGTGGCCAACCTTCATCAATGGGTTTAATGAGCTCATGGGCTCTTGAAAAACCATCCCAATGGCGTTGCCCCGGATATGTTTCCAGTTCCGGTCGGAACCAAGGGCGGTAAGCTCTTCCTGCTGCGTATCCGTCTGCAAAAATATTTTTCCGGACACCTGTGCTTCTTTAGGCAGTAAGCCCATCATGGCGAGTGCCGTCAGCGATTTACCCGAGCCGCTTTCCCCTACAATGGCCAGCGTTCTTCCGTGCTCCAATTCAAAAGAAATGTCGCGAACGGCGGGCCTGCTTTCACTTCCCGGAAAAGATATCGTAAGACAATCTGCACGTAACATCAGGGCTCTAAAACTTTAGGTGGCGAACCGTTAAACCTTTATTGATCATTTGCTTCAGCGAGTCAATGCCGATGCGCAGATGCAGATCCACATAGTTTTTGGTCACCGTAGCATCTGCCGCCGCTGTCTTCACACCCTCGGGAATCATCGGTTGGTCGGAAACCAGCAGCAAAGCACCTGTAGGTATTTTGTTCTTGAAGCCTACAGTAAAGATCGTTGCCGTTTCCATATCAATAGCCATCGCCCGTATCCGGCGCAGATAATCTTTAAACTCGTCGTCGTGCTCCCACACCCTTCTATTGGTGGTGTAAACCGTACCCGTCCAGTAGTCTCTTTTATAGTCTCGTATGGTGGTCGATATCGCTTTTTGCAAGGCAAAGGCAGGTAGGGCGGGTACTTCTGGCGGAAAATAATCATTACTGGTACCTTCTCCCCTTATAGCTGCGATTGGCAGGATCAGGTCGCCTACTTTATTCTTCTTTTTCAGTCCGCCACATTTGCCCAGAAACAATACGGCAGCAGGATCAATGGCACTCAGCAGATCCATCATAGTTGCGGCCGAAGGGCTACCCATACCAAAATTGATGATGGTAATGCCCTCGGCTGTGGCGCATTGCATAGGCTTATCCAGGCCCACGATCGGAACCGAGTGCATGTCGGCAAAAAGTTTTACATAATTGCTGAAGTTGCAAAGCAGAATGTATTCTCCAAACTGTTCGAGCTTTTGACCGGTGTATCGCGGAAGCCAGTTTTCAACGATCTCTTCTTTTGTCTTCATAACTAAAGTTAAGCGAAAAGTTGCAAGCCCCTTACTTCAACAACTGCGCCAGGGCTGAGCTTCACTATGTTGCTGTCCACCTCCTTTGCATTCCCGCCTCCCAACATTCACCGGTAGCCTTTACTTTTGAAACCAGATCATGATCACGCTCGACTTTTCTGACCTTCATCTGCGCCTGGCGACCAACTCCGGAAAAACGACAGTATTCGACCCGATAAGGAAGAAATGGGTGAGCCTTACGCCGGAAGAGCATGTGCGGCAGTACCTGCTACAATACCTTTTGCACAGAATGGACTACCCCGCATCGCTTATTGCTGTTGAAAAGAAGATTGCCGTAGGAAAGATGGCCCGGCGTTTTGATCTTACCGTCTTTGACCGCGAGCATAAACCCTGGCTGCTGGCCGAATGTAAAGAGCCCGAAGTGACGCTGTCGGAAGAAACGTTATTTCAACTGCTGCATTATCACCGTGCTCTGCCTTGTCGGTATTGGCTCATCTCCAATGGCCATCAACATTTTTGTGCCGACGCCCGCGACCTGAATCATATCCACTGGATGGAGGAGCTACCGGTGTATGGCCTGTGAGTATTTTTCGCCGTGAATAATTTTTAGCGCTTTCTGCAGCACTTCATCAGCATGAGCGTTCACCGTATAATATCCATTGTTTTTATACAGAAGCCTCGCGAGCTGCGCTTTGAGCAAAACAATGAGATAGCGCCGGCTTTCGGGCTTTGACAATACAGTTTTGTAAGCTACCTGTAAATTGGGTTTAAGGTTCTTATACAGTTTCTCAAGCAATACTTCTCCATCAAATGCAGTATCGTATTGGTTCACGTCGGGGTATTCCTTTAGCCTTTGACGGCTGCTCAGAAAAAACTGCCAGAGAAAATTGCGCGCCGACTCGCTGTAGGCCACATTGAGCAGTGCTGCATTGAGCCTTGATGTATCGTAGGGTACGAAGATATCGGGTGTGATACCGCCTCCGCCAAACACCGGGCGTTTGTTGTTGGTAAAATATTTCCGGCTGGTATCGGCCTGCTGAAGCGTGTCTCTGCCGGTGAGTTCTCCGGAGTGAAATCGGGCAGCAAAAGCCTCTTCATAAGCTTCCTTTCCCTGTGCGTAGCTGCGCTGAATGCTTCGGCCAGAAGGTGTGTAATATTTGGCAATGGTAAGCCTCAGTGCGGCTCCATTTTCCATTTCATATTGCTCCTGCACGAGGCCCTTTCCATAGGTACGACGCCCCACGATCACCCCGCGATCCCAGTCCTGAATGGCGCCGGCCAGAATCTCACTGGCAGATGCCGAGCTCTCATCCACAAGGATAACCAGCTTGCCTTTTTCAAAGACGCCTTTTTCTTCTGCACGATATTCTTCCCGTGGAGCGTGCCTGCCTTCTGTGTACACGATCAGCTTTTCATCGTCGAGCAACTGATCGGCAATCTGTGTTGCCGCATCAAGATAGCCCCCGGGGTTTTGGCGCAGATCTATGATCAAAGACTTTGCGCCTTTGGCCAGAAGATCTTTCAGCGCCTTCTGAAACTCATCGAACGTAGTAGCTGAGAACCGGTTAATCTTGATGTAGCCGGTATTAGGATCGAGCAGAATGCTGGCATCCACGCTATATAGCGGTATGGCATCGCGCTCTATGACCACTTTTTTCTGTGCATCGTCGAAAGCCGGCTGAAGGGTTACCAGCACCTTGCTGTGTTGCTTGCCGCGCAGCATATGTATGATACGCTCCGAAGATATACCTGTACCGGCCACCACACTATCGCCCACCTTTATCAGTTTATCGCCAATATTAACACCGGCCCGCTGAGCCGGTCCTTCATCGACTACAGAGGTAACCTGAATGGTGTCTTCCACAATACTGAATTCAACACCGATACCAAAGAAACTGCCCTCGAGGTCTTCGTTCACCGTCTGAAGCTGGTCGGGCGTGATGTAAACCGTGTGGGGATCGAGATGGCTGAGTATTCCACTGACCGCATCTTCGTAAAGTAGATTGGCGTTGACGCTATCCACGTATTTCTCATTAATGAGGTCAATGATCTGCTCAAGGCGGTCGTTGCGTTCTATGATGGTCTGTATGTCTCGCTTACTGCGCAGAGAATCCCGCAGGTTGAAACCCAGCACCATACCAAAAATCAGTATTAGGGAAAACAGCAGCGGGGTCCACACCTGCAATCCACTGCCTCTTCGTTGATCCATTTCTTAAAGTGAGCGCAAATTTAGAGTTTAAACCGATATGAACTGAACACATAAAATATCAGACCATAATCATTGACGATAAGAACATTATTTTATTAGGAATTTGCAGACTGGCTGCCCAAATTTGTGTAACAAAACAGTAAATCATCATGGCCTCACTATTGCTGGCGGAAAGTGGTTCTACCAAGACCGACTGGTGCCTGCTTCCGGAAACAGGTAGCCCGCAGCATTTTAAGACTTCGGGCATCAATCCCTGGCTGCAGTCGCCCGCGCAAATAAAGAACGTACTCGAGCAGGAACTCGACAGCCGGCTTCAGCAACAGCCCTCAATTCACATTGCATTTTACGGCGCCGGCGCCAGCCTGCCCGAACAACAGGAAAAACTGGCGGCGCTCCTCGGCGGGCATTTCGGCAGCACCAAGGTAGAAGTACACTGCGACATGATGGGCGCGGCAAGAGCCATGTGTGGAGATAGCAAGGGTATTGTGTGTATTCTCGGCACGGGCAGTAATAGCTGCTACTATGATGGTGAAACCATCGGCGAACGGCATGCATCGCTGGGCTACATTGCCGGTGATGAAGGCAGCGGTAACTACCTCGGTAAAAAAGTGCTGCAGTACTACGCCTACAAGACCTTTGATGAAGAGCTGCGGATGGCTTTCGAACAGCTTTTTGGCGATAACCTGGCCCAGATGCTTCATAAACTCTACCGCGAGCCTTTTCCCAACCGATATCTTGCCGGCTTTGTTCAACTGCTGAAGGAACAACGAGGACACTATATGGTGGAAAATATTGTGGAGGATGGCCTCAACGAATTCTTTCATACCCACATTATGAAATATCGCCAGAGCTGGAAACTACCCCTCTACTTCACCGGCTCGGTAGCCCACGAATTTCGCGATGTGATCGAGACACTCTGCCATCAGTATGAAATAGAGCTGGGATCGGTGGAGAAAAGCCCGATGGACAGATTGCTCAAATATCATAGCGACCGGATGTAAAACGGTTTATTGATGAGCATAAAAAATCCCCGACAAGCGCCGGGGATTTTTTATTGAAATAATTTAAAACTACTCTACGATAGCTTTTACAATACCGGCAGACTGACCATCGGTAAGTTTGATGATGTACAGACCGCCTGTGAGGTTGAGATCGCTGAGGGTATATTGCTGAGCGCCGGCTTGGGTTTGGATATTTTTACCAAACACTACACGACCACTCAGATCCGTAACACTCAGATGGTACATGCCGCCTTCTGTAGCAAAGCCAAGCTTGATGCTGTTGGCCGTAGCTGCGCCAAGAACGGACATATCCAGGTGTTTCATATCCACAGTCTTCACACTGTTGATTACCGTGCTCGACTTAAACATCATGGTAAGATCGTCCACAGCAAGACCATCGTCAGAACCTGCAACGTTTCTATCGATCCATTTGATCACAATGTGGCCACCAGGAGGGATAACAACATTGAAAGAATCTGACATCATTGCATGAATCATATTGCCGTCTAAAGCAATGCCTGCACCCGAAGGATTTACTGAATTCAGGTTCATGGCGGGAACAGCGATCCAATTTGCGGCTACGGTGTCGCCAACGCTATCGGCTACCAGAGAATACATAAACAATGTAGTATCGAGCATAGAAGAGGTATCTCCCGCTCTCCACTGTTCCACTGTGAAATCCATCAGAATCTTGGTGATGGTATCTGTAGAAGACGTGTTCATGAACTTAGCACCAAAGCTCGGAGCATTGGAACCGGAAGCAATTGAGCCGAGAGCACGATCTGCCGAACCAGGGCTACCAAAGCTGTACGTATCGCCGGAGTTTGCTGTACCTGAACCACTACGATACATGTTGTTTACCGTACTGGTACTGGTACCGATTTCCTTGATCGCCCATCCTGCAGGCAGATTGCTGCTGTTTGTAGTGTTAGAGTCAAGGGTGTTAAAGTCTTCCATATACGTAAATCCGCCCCCGGTGATATTGATCTGAGACCAGGCCGCAGAAGTAAACGCACAAGACAACAAGAGTAAAGCAATCTTTTTCATAAGCTTCATTTTTCGATTTGTCAGGCAAATTTCAGGCTTTCTTTTCTTAAATCCGAACTTTTAGGTTACTAAATAGTAAACGATTATAGCTGTCAGGCAAATTTCCGTGTGGTCTGTCGCTCACTGACCTATCCAAACAAAAGAAAAAAGCGCCCCGGAGCGGGAGCGCTTCTTCTTGTATAAAGCAACTATTTTTTTAAGGCTGTGCAGCCACTTTTACATTGTCAACCTCCCAGTTTGCAGCGGCACTGGTTGTGGAGGTGTATTTAAAGGCGATGTAAACTTTCTGGCCTTTGTAGGCTGAAAGATCTACATTTCCTGATGGGGTGAATACAAAGTTTCCGCTTTGGTCGTAGTTGGCGGGGAGTAAACTCCAATGAGCAGCGGCAGGACTGCCCGTGCCGCTATAATCGGTCGAAATATAGCATTCCAGAGCGTTGCCGGAATATTTGCTGGCAGTTTCAAAATTCAGGGTTATGGTATTAAAACCGTTCAGATCGAGGGCATTTTTAGTAATCAACCAATCTTCATTCGCCTGATTGCCCCCAGCAAAACCACTCATTAAGGCGCAGGGTTTGGGGTTACCATATTGAGCAATGCTCCACACTTCTGCCCCTTGCACACTTACCGGATTCCATTTTGACAAATCAGTAAATCCGTCGCTCAACAGATATTGGGTGTTACCGGATGAACCATCGCAGCGGTTATTATAGAATTTCACGTCGTTGGTATCGCGAATGACCAATTGTGGTGTGCTGTTGTACACTGTATAAAGTGCCGTGATGGTACCCTTGCCCCCGGGCAGCTTAAAGCCCTGAAAGCTGGCATAGTTGCTGGTACGAAGCACAATTACATTGCCAGAACAATCTTCAATATTTACACTCGTAGCGCCTGCAGCATCCGAATAGGTGTTGCCAAGATCGCCGGAGGCCACCTGTACATCCGAAATTTCTACCAGCCGCTGAACCATGGAAGGGTTTACAGCTTTTAGTGAACTGAGGCCAGAGAATTTATAGACCGGAACCTCGTTAGGGTAGTTAGCCCGTACGATATACTGATCAACTGCTGTACTCACGATGTTCGACAGGCTGCCGGTTCTATCGGGTGTAGCGCCGAGCTGCGGAAGCTTGGCGTAAAAGCCATAATAAAGACCTTTTAGTTTCACATACACCTTTCGACCCACAGGGTATTTGGTATAGAGCGAATAAGCGTCGATAAGTATGGTAATACCGCCAGTACTATCCTCAATATTGATCTGCTTGTACAGATTGCCCGAACGGTCGTCTGCATTTACAATACCATAGATGGTCCAGTCGCTGTCTATAAGCTGTGCACCTGAAGTAGGCATTTTTGCTTTGAGCTGTGCGATGGTCATGTTCACCGGCAGGTTCGGATCGTAGCCGCTCACATCGGGCGGCGAATCGTAGTCCTTCTTCAGGCAGGAGCTAATGGTAAGGGCAAAACCTGCGATGAGGACCGGTATCAATAGCGTTAGCTTTCTCATGTTCTATATGTCTTTAAGGTAGTTATGCTTAATTAAAATTTGAGGGAAAGATTGATAAAATAGTTGCGGCCAAAGGCGTAGAAATATTTGGAGTTGAACTTGCCCGCATTACCGCCTGCGTAGTCGTACCGCAGATTTTCATAGCCTCCCGTACGGATGTCTTTGTTATCGAGCAGGTTGGTAATGCCGATGTTCAGTGCTATGGTGGTATTGCGCGGCAGCGACTTCATCCACTTGTTAAGCAGCCACGATTTATAAAATGAAATGTCCACACTGAACGCAGGATCGAACCGCTCCTGATCAACGATGGCATGCCATTCGGGGCTTCCCTGCGGTATAAGTTCGGTAGTCTGCAGCGTACGTCTGCTCGCCGCTATATCCATATAGTTGCGATCGAAGTAATTGACATTGAGGTTGGCGATCCAGAATTTTTTAGACCGGTAAGTGCCGCCCAGCGTATAGGCACTTTGCGGTCCTACGCCGAGGTAGTAGTTTTTAATATACACGTCTTCTTTCTCCGGTACATCTATCGTGTTTTCGTAGTGGCGGGTCACTTCGGGATTGTTGGTATAGAACGACTGCCCGATGGCGGCCACCGCAGCGGCAGAGAAGGCAGAGGTGAATTTATACTCGAAAGCCAGTTCTGTACCGATGTTGCGGGTGTTCATGTGCTGCATCACATAATCCACCATGGCGTTAGACGTACCCGTACCCGTGTAGAAAAAGCGTTGAACCGTTGCCACGTCCGTCATGTCGGTAGCATACCCCACTACCCGTGCATTTGCTTTGGGTGAGCGATGCAGGTATCCACCCTCAATGCTTTGATATTTCTGTGTTGTAGGATCATTTACCACCGCATTCCTTTGGCGTGCAGAAAAGTAAGTAGCATCTACCGTAGGCGCTTCAGCAGCCGTAGCTGCATTCACAAACAGATAGTTGCGTCCGTTCACCTTGTAGGTCACGCCACCTTTCAGTCCGTACGTGGTGAAAGATTGCTTTTCACCCTTTCCGAAAGACTCGTTGCCATTGGTATAAAGCCCGTTCATGAACAAGCCTTCGCGCTGAAACGAATTGAACCCTACATTGGCAGCAAGGAAGAAATCCACTTTATTGTAGCTAAAAGCAGCTTGTCCCCACCACCATGCTTTGTTGAAGCGGATGATGTAATCGTAATTGTATTTATCTCCTTCCTTTACCACCTGGTTAGGATTTCTGGCGTCGTTTTGATTGAGCGTGGTCGTACCCAGAAAATTGCGTTCGGTGAACGAATTGACGTTGAGGAAAAAATCGCCACCCATAAGGTCCTCCAGTTCGCGGTAGCTTTCTGTCTTCTGTGTAATATAATTTGCGCCGGTGTAGATGGTTACATGGTCGTTGATCACCTTCTGCAGTGTGGTGCTGAAGGTCCACTTACGGATGTCATCTACATCGTTGCCCAATACATACACCGATCTTCTGCCAAACTCACCGGAGGGTGTGCCGTCAGGATTGGGTATAGCCATAGTGTTGAGCATATTAGCGCGGTAAAGTTCCTCCCAGTTGATCTGCGGATCGTTGGCGAATTCCTGTCCGGCAACAGCCGCGGCCACAGGATCGGGAGGTACACTGTTGAGATAGTAGCTCGGCAGGTATTTGTAATAATCCGGGCGTGGGTCGGCCGCATTATACCAGTCGAGGGTAGAGTTTTTATTCTTTCCAAACTGATAGCTTACTACGGTGTTCCAGTGAAACCTGCTGTTGGGAGCATACTCATAGTTGAGCATTGTAATAGGCTGATAAAGGTTAGCCACTTTGGCATTCCGCTTTTCACCATTCAGGTAGCCCCAGTTGGGATTGTAAAAATTTGAACCTGCAAGGTCGTAGGCTTCCTGATAGGTACCTGCCATCTTTCCGCGGCGGGTGGGCGCACCAAAGGTGGTAAGGTGGATCATATGTTTTGACCCGATTTTTTTCGAAACCGCAGCGTAGTAAGAGTAGCCATCGTAAAAAGTGCCGGGCACATAACCCTCTTTAGCCCAGCGCTTCGACACGGAAAGAGAATAAGCCCAGCCGCTCTTCATCAATCCTGTGCTATGGGTTACCATCAGTCTGTTCCGATAGGTCCGGTTGGTCAGTGAATAAGTAATACGGGTTTGCTTGCGCTGACTCGCCGCAGTGGCATCAAAAGAAACAGTTCCGTTCACACCCCCGAAGGCATAGTCGGAGGGCTGAAGGCCGTAGGTGGTGCTCCGTCCGCGGAAGACATCATTAAGGCCGCCCCATTGGTTCCAGAAGGGATCTCCGGTTTCAATATCATTGACTGGCGCACCATTGATCAGTATGTCCTGCTGATTGCGCTCATAGCCGCGGGCCTGATAGCGGTAGTTCCCGAAGGTATAGGCGGCTGCGTTCAGAAAAGGATCGCGTGAAGCCGTAAGCAATCCACTTACGCTTTGATTAGAAACGCTCTGGTCTTCGGAAGTTTCAAAATCCTGAGCCAGAGAAATGGTGGGTAGTTCGGGCAAGGCTACTGTTGTAGCGGCTACCTGGCTTACCTTGATACTGCCAAGGTCAACCACTTCTTTGTTGACTACAATCTTGACAGAATCGGTAAAACCAGCCGAGCCGGTAATGACCAGCGTATGCGTACCATAGCTCACCTGGCTGAAGGTAAACTCACCCAGACCACCGGAATGAGTGAGCAGCCGCAGATAAGGAATGGTGATCTGCAGATCGGAAGCTGGTTCTCCGGTGCTTTGGTTTACGAGCCGCCCTTTCACCAGCGCTTTCTTTTTTTCCTCTTGCGCGTGTGCACCGATAGACAAGCCAAGGAGCAGCACGAGCAACATTCGTAATTTCAAATACATGAGTTATTAAGATAATTCGTTTACTTGTCGGAAGTGCAAAGATAATGTTAACAAACGAGCTAAACAGTGATTATTGTCCATTATGTGTTTGTTAATAGATTTTTTCAAAGCTCAGCCACAAGCCGAATTTTTAGTTCCTTTGCACTGCAAAATTTTTCTGTGAAGATCAAGAGTTTATTACTGCTGCTGCCTGCGCTTTGTATGGTGTTGCCGCTTCGGGCACAAAAGAAAAAGTCTTATCAGGTATGTGCCGTGGCCTTTTACAACTTCGAAAATCTTTTTGATACCGAAGACGATCCGAAAAACTGGGGCGACGATGAGTTTTTACCCACCGGTCCCTACCATTACACCGAGGAAATCTACCATCAGAAACTACACAACCTTGCCACGGTGATCCGCCAGCTCGGCACAGAGGTAACGCCCGACGGACCGGCGTTGATTGGCACGGCGGAAATTGAAAATGATAAGGTGTTGGAAGACCTCGTGCGTCAGCCGGAAATAAAAGAACGCGGCTATAAATTTCTGCATTTCGATAGTCCCGACTCAAGAGGTATTGATGTGGCCATGCTCTACAACCCAAAATATCTGCGCGTACTTTCTGCAAGAACGTTGAATACCGACATCAGTCAGTATGGCGAAAAAGGCGGTAAAACCCGCGACGTACTGTTTGTACAGGGTGTGTTGCTTGGCGATACGGTGAATATATTCGTGAACCACTGGCCTTCGCGCAGGGGGGGTGAGGCAGCAACAGCTCCGCTCAGGGCTATTGCCGCCACTGTGAGTAAAAAAGTGATTGACTCTTTGAAAGCCATAAATCCACACACCAAGGCGATAGTGATGGGCGACCTTAATGATGACCCTGTAGATGCCAGCGTTGTAAAAGTGCTGGGTGCCCGGGGAGACAAGTCGGAAGTTGGGCTAAAGGGAATGTACAACCCCTTTGTAGGTTTTTACAAAAATGGCATCGGCACGCTGGGCTACAATGATAGCTGGAACTTGTTTGATCAGATCATACTGAGCGGATCTTTTCTGCATCCGCAAAAAGGCACACTGCAATTCTACAGAGCTGAGGTCTTCAACAAAGAGTTTTTGAAATCTCCGTTCGGTCAGTACAAGGGTTATCCGCTTCGTTCGTTTTCCGGCACGCAATGGCTTAATGGCTACAGTGATCACTTTCCTACACTGGTATATCTCGTTAAGGAAACCAACTGATATAACGGATAACGGATGATTGCTCGTTCACCACAGCGAACAACTCAGTGAGGTCCCTTCCTATTCAGGTTCTTCCCGGTGCTTTTGCTCATTTCTGATCTCGGCTTCTGCCTCATCTTCGAGTAGTCCAAAAACATCGGTGATCTCCCAGTCGAGCTGTAGTTCCTGATCAATGGCCTCTTCGGCAGTGAAGCTTTCATCGGCTTCTTCGTCTACTAATAATTCCGGTGCAGACGATTGTTCCAGCATTTTATCAAGTTCTTCCAGCCGGGCAATGCTTATCGGTTTGTTGCAGAACATTTTCACGATGTCATAAGACATGGCTTTCTCGTAGTCGTCTTCATTGAGCGACGAAGAGAGCATCACCACCGACGTATTTTGAACCGTCTCCGGCGGAAAATCTTTGTACGCTTCCAGAAAATCGAAACCGCTGAGTTCCGGCATGTTGATGTCGAGAAAGATAACACGGGGCGTATCATGGTCATTCTCCATACAATTGCGGATATATTCGAGCCCGAGCCGGGCAAGTTCTTTAGACACCACACGTGCGGCAAGACCCGAACGCTCCACCATTTTTTCAACGATAAAGCGGTCCATCTTACTGTCATCTACGATAAGTACATGGCCCAACATAATAATAGTAATTGCTTCGAAGGGCTAAAGATAAAACGGAAAGCCGACTATGGTAGCCCGCCCGCTATTGTTAACCAACGGATAGTAATTTGCAGCCGATGGCGGAAAAAAATAACGCAAAACAGCGGTATTTCACAGAAGAGTTACTGAGATGGCACGAGCAGGAAAACGACCGATCGTTTCCCTGGCAGGAAGATCGAGAGCCCTATAAAATATGGCTGTCGGAGATCATTATGCAACAAACCCGCGTGGCTCAGGGATTACCCTACTACCTTCGGTTTATAGAAAAATATCCAACCCTTCAGTTGCTTGCAGATGCAGCCGACGATGAAGTCTTCCGGCTCTGGCAGGGGCTGGGATATTACAACCGCTGTAGAAATCTTTTAGACACGGCCCGTGCGGTACGTGCGTTGCACGGCGGTTCTTTCCCAAAAAATTATGACGGGCTCCGAAGCCTTAAAGGCATCGGCGACTACACGGCAGCAGCCATAGCTTCTTTTGCCTACGACCTTCCACACGCAGTTGTCGACGGCAATGTCTATCGGGTGCTCGCGCGGTACTTTGGTCTTGAACTTGCGACAGACAGCCACGAAGGGAAAAAATACTTTCAGACGCTTGCCAGCAGCCTGCTCCCTGCAAATCACAGTGCTGCGTACAACCAGGCCATCATGGACCTGGGCGCCACAGTATGTACCCCCAAAAGCCCCGACTGTGCAGCCTGTCCGCTAAGCAAACGATGCACAGCGCGAAAAGAAGGTACTACCACACTGCTGCCTGTGAAGCAGAAAAAAATGGCAGTGAAGAGCCGGCATTTCAACTACCTGCTGCTGATGAACCGAGAGGAATACTGGGTTGTAAAACGTAAGGGCAAAGACATCTGGCAAAATCTTCATGAATTTTTTTTGATAGAAACACCTGATAGCTGCACGGTGCAGGCACTTATGGAAACGGAGGAATGGAAGGTACTTCAGCAGGGAAAAGCACCGAAACTGCTTTGGCAGACCCAACAAAGACTTACGCATCAAATGATCGAAACCCGTTTTTTCCTTGTTGCCTATGCGGGCGACAGAGGGCTGCTACCAGCCGACGGCTTCTGGGTGCCTGGTAAAGTGCTTAATAAATTGGCTTTCCCACGAACGATAGTTTCTTTTTTAGAAAAAAAAATTTACTTTTAGAATCGGTATAGGTTATAATTTTTGTTAATTGAAAAATGATCCATCATGAGAGGCGTTAACAGAGTCATGTTGATTGGAAATTTGGGCCGCGATCCTGATTTACAGTACCTGGAAGGAAACATTGCTGTAGCAAAATTTCCGTTGGCTACTACAGAAACATTTAAGGACAAGAACGGGAATCTGGTTTCTCAGACGGAGTGGCATACTGTGGTGCTGTGGAGAGGACTGGCAGAACTTGCTCAGAAATACCTGCACAAGGGCAGTCTGGTGTTTATTGAAGGGCGCCTCAGAACCCGCAACTGGGAAGATAAAGACAAGATCAAACGCTTTAGCACTGAAATAGTTGGTGACAACCTGGTGATGCTGGACAAGCGGAAAGAAAGCGAATACCACGGTGGTGATGCGCACAATGACGATAACAATAGTTTTTCCTCGCCGGGAGATATGAGCTTCGACAACAGCTCCGGCAACGACAGCAAAGACAACCTTCCTTTTTGATGGGAAATAATTATTTCAAAGGGAGAGAAACATTTTGTTCTTTCCCTTTTCTAATTTTGAATGGTTCACCAAAGCAACTGAACCTTGGAAAGCACACCTGAAGGCGGGACGATCACGATAGCAAATTTACTGTTGGAAGCTTCTACGGGAGCTTTTTCTGTTTCAAATACTACCATCCTTATCATAGTTATTCTTGTCCTGCTGTTGCTGACCGCTATTACTGCGGGGGCGGAAACGGCTTACTTTTCCCTCAGTGCCAAAGACATTAATTTTCTCAAAACAAAGGAAGAGCCCGGTGCACGACAGGCAATAAAGCTATTGGAGCAGCCCAAGATGCTGTTGGCTACCATCCTTGTGGCGAATAATTTTATCAACATAGCGGTGGTCATCACCACCAATATGCTCGTGGGCCAGTTGGTAAGCCCGGACCTGAGCCCGGTCATCGGCTTTCTGATCCAGGTGATAGCGGTAACTTTTTTGCTGGTGCTTTTTGGAGAAATATTGCCAAAGGTGTATGCAACGCAAAATAACATGCGCATGGCGCTATTTGCTGCGCCTATACTCAAAGCCATGAGCAGCCTGTTTCGCCCCGTGAGCAAAATGCTGGTTTCTTCAACTGTGTATATCGAAGAAAAAATTGGCACCAGAGGAGCCAACCTGACCAATGAAGATTTTGAGCAGGCGATAGAATTAACGGTAGGGCACACTGCCACCCGCGAAGAAGTGAACATTTTTAAGGGCATTCTCAAATTTGGTAACATCACCGTACGGCAGATCATGCGCACAAGGCTGGATGTAAGCGGCGTGCCTTATGAGTTTTCGTTTCCGAAAGTGCAGCAATTTGCCATAGAAGTGGGCTACTCAAGGATGCCGGTTTATGAAAACAACCTTGACAACATTAAAGGTGTGGTGCATACCAAAGATTTTTTGCCCCACACCGAAGACGACGACTTTGCATGGCACCAACTCATTCGTCCGGCATACTTTGTACCTGAAGGAAAATTTATTGAAGATCTTCTTAAAGAATTTCAGCAAAAACGCATACACTTTGCGGTAGTGGTGGATGAGTTTGGGGGCACGTCGGGCATTGTGACGCTGGAAGACATCATGGAAGAAATCATTGGCGATATACGAGACGAATTTGATGAAGAGGATATACAGTTTAAAAAGATTGACGACAACAATTACATCTTTGAAGGTAAAACGCTGATCAATGACTTTTGCCGGATAATAAGCGAGCCACCGGAAACCTTCGAAACCGTGCGCGGAGAAAGCGATTCGGTAGCCGGGCTGGTGTTGGAGATCTCCGGAAAATTTCCTGCCATCAACGAAACCATCAGCTTCGAAAATTTTGACTTTACGGTGCTTGAGCTCGATAAAATGCGCATTAAACGTGTGAAGCTTACGATCAATACAAGTATGGAAGATTTTATTGACTAAGACGTTTTTTATATCTTAGAATCGCTTTTATGTAACAAATATGCCGCAGACTGCTTACCAGGCTCCTTTGTTCCTGCCTTCGAGAGAGGCGGTAAGCGGCTACGAATACCTACTTGCCATTCAGCCCGACGAAAACATTGCAGCAGACATCCGCTACTTTAGAAATAAGATATGGGAACTTGCAGGCGACTATCCCGGGCAATATCATCAACCTTATATTACCATCTACAATTTTCTGGGATTTCAGCAAAAGGAATCGTCTATCATAGATGCATTGTCGGTAGTGTCAAAAAATGTAAAGTCTTGTTTTATACATCTTGAAGACTTTAGTTCCTTTGAAGGATCGGGAAGCATCTATCTCTCTCCACAGCCCAAAAACTACTTTTCCTTTCTGCTCAAATATCTCTACCCTACCATCTTCAATTGCGATGGCATCAACCGTCAAAGCAATATTTACAGCAGTACTGAACCCTTTATTTTGCTGGCGCGAAACCTAAAGAAAGCACAGTTTACCAAGGCCTGGACTTACTTTAAAGACAAGCCTTACAAAAGCAATTTTCTCTCGGAGTCGCTGCTGCTGATGCGCAAAGAACTGCTGAAGAACGATCAATATACCGTGGTTGGAAAATTTAAGTTGAAGTAATAGTTACAGATCTGCGAGCATTGCTCTTATCTGTTCATTTTCCGGATGCTTTTTAATGGCATGTTGCAATACCTTTCTTGCTGCCGGCAACTGCTGATTGTTGTGATACCACACCGCAAGATTAATCAGGTTTTGTTCATAGTCAGGATCCAAATTCCGGGCGCGACTCATATAGTCATACGCCATGGCATTTTGCCCAGCCTGCATATAAATAAAGCCAAGGTTGGTGTTTGCCGCTACATGATTCGGGTTTTCTGCCAACACAAATTCAAAAACTTTTTTCGCTTCGTCTGTCCGGTTGAGTGAAAGCAGGCAAACGCCGTACTTGCTTTGAAAGTCGAGTGCATACTTCCATATTTCCGTTGCCCGCTTGTACCAGGGTAAAGCACGGTCAAATTGCTGAAGCTGATAGTAGGACTCACCCGCCCGGTATGCCGCCCATGCATCGTTGATGGCTGCGGGTTGCAACCCAGACGCATACTCCACCACTTTCTGATAATTTTTCAGCAGGAAGTAAGCCCGGATATAATCGCGGTTTTGTTTCTGCCTCCGCTCTACCTCAGGCTGCAGCGAAAGATAATGCAGGGCAGAATCGAGCAATCCCGTATTAGGATTATACCGCTCGAAAAATTCCATGTAAGCCCGTGCCTTTGTAATATCGTCGGGATGATCATTATTAAAAGATTTCAGTCCAAGAAAAGCCCGGATCTTACTTTGCTCCAGATTGCTGACGGGATGTTTACGAATATAGTGATCGGTGACGGCGACATGTGGAATATCGATGCTTCCGTTGTGAGGCATGTGGCAGGTGACACAATCGTTTTCTTTTGCTGCCCGAAGCTTTTCACTTTCTGTGCAGCCGTGGCTCGCCAAAGTTGCTGACGCGGCACTATTGTCTTTAGTCTGATGGCAGGAATAACAGGCATTCAGGTATTGTTGCCGTGCTGTAAACTTCACACTCACATGCGGATTATGGCAAGTAATGCAACTCATTTTGCCCGATTGCACATAGCATTCGCTTTTCTTCATGCGTTCTACATGCGAAGCCATGATCATCTTGTCTTCAGCACCTTCGTATTGCGGCATAAAAACGTTCATCACCTCGCTTAGTTTCATGCCGGGACGGAAGTCGAAAAATGTCTTACCGTCGTTTAATACCGCTATGCCCTGCAGGTGACAACGCTGACATACATTGTTTTGCAGCTCAGTGCTGAGGCGTCGCGGATTGACAATGGTATAGTCGGGTGTCTTTGAAGTATCTACTAAAATACCCTTGCTTTTGTCGGCAACATGCAGGCTACCGGGGCCATGACAACGTTCGCAATCAATACCGGTTTTGAGGCTGATGTACTTGTTTTCGCTTTGCGCCACAAAATCAGGATAACCGTTGTGGCAAGTCATGCACTCACTTTCTATCAACCTCGAAAATCTATTGTTGCCTGCATCAAATCCCGGAGCGAGGTCCCATTTTCTTTTTTGGGTGTAAAAGGTAATGGGCGCCTGATACAAGTAACCGTTGGTGGAAAAAATATGCGAATTGGTGTGCTGACCAGAACCGATGATGTAGTCCACCTTTTGCACGCGTTTGTGTACCGTATCGCCCGCATCTACCCGATACTCCATCACATAAAGGCTATCGCTCCGCCAAAAAGGTTTGTAATAAAAGTCGAGCTGCTTGTCATAGACCAGTGCATGTTGATCAAAATCGGCTGCGGATTTTTTCTTCGTCGCATGATCGAACGATTGCCCCATCCCGGTTTGCATAAACGTTTCGTAAATGTCGTTGTGACAACCACGGCAGGTTTGCATGCCCACGTAGTGTGCCGCAGTATCGTACACATTTTGCCAGAGAGAGGTTGGTGTTTCTGAAGTTGCTTTTTCCGTTTTCGTAGTGCAGAAAAAGGAACTGATGGTGATGCCAACAACCAGCATAGCGAGTAGAAGCGTTTTGTAAAAGGACGTGCGCATATTCTACCAAATCGTTTTTACAGGATATGCTGCAAAAACGCGATCTGCGGAAACCAGGTGATACCTGTTATTAATGCTTTGCGCTATCAATATCCGGTCAAACGGATCACGATGAATTAAAGGCAATTTTTGCGTTAGATAAGTGTCATCCAATTCAGCATTTAATAGCTGGCAATGATATTCTACCAGAAAAGAATTAATAAAATCCTGAAGCGATCTTTCAGCCAAATTGAGTTTACCTGCCCGCATTTTAATAGCCAGTTCCCAAATAGAAACAATACTTACAAACAAAGGGGAAACTGCAATTTCTTTCCTCGTAATTGAAGGAATTTTCTGCGGGTCCAACTCAAGCCAGAGTATGACATGCGTGTCGAGTAGTAAAGCCATCAGATATAATCAGAAAACTCTTCTGGAGTGTCGTTAAAATCGTCAGACACCCAAATTTGCCCTTTCATTCTACCCATTGCCTCTTCTCGTTGCACGGCAATTTCCGCAGAAACTTCATCAGTGTTTTGCTGTGTATTGCTCAGCAAAAAATTCAAAAAGTCTTCTACCTCTTTCTGCTTCGCGGGCGAGAGTCTGTTTAGCTTTTCAAGAAAATCCTTTCCCATTGCACAAGGATATTTCTTCAAATTTACTTATTCGCCTTCAGAAGCGCAGCAGTAGGTCAGTTAAAAATAGCTAGTGTGTAATTCGATTTTCCTTTCTGAATCAAAAGGTAACGCTCATTGAGCAAGTGCTCCGCTGTCAACTTAAAATCCGGAGCGGATACTTTTTCTTTGTTCAGGCTAAGACCACCATTCTGAATCATTTTCCTGGCTTCTCCTTTTGATGAAAAGACTTTCTGCTCCGCCAAAAAATTCAGAAGATCGAGACCTTCGCCCTCCAGTGTATCCTTTACCCCCGTAACCTGCGGTACTCCATCCATCACTTCAAGCAATTGCTTTTCATTGAGTGAGCGCAATGCTTCTACCGGTGCCTGACCAAACAATATTTCCGATGCTTTTTGAGCAAAGGAAAGCTCTTCGGCGCCGTGCACCAAGGTGGTGATTTCTTCCGCTATTGCCTTCTGCAACTTACGCAGGTGCGGCGCCTGTCTGTGTTCTTCAATCATCGTATTGATCTCCCCAACAGACCTGAATGAAAAAGAAAGAATAGACTTTTCGGCGTCTGCGTCAGAAAGTTTGAGCCAATACTGATAAAACTGGTAAGGAGAAGTTTTCTCTGCGTCCAGCCATATCGTGCCGCTTTCGGTCTTGCCAAACTTCGAGCCGTCTGCCTTTGTGATTAGCGGGCTGGTCATGGCAAAAGCCTCGCCACTCCCCTTTTTTCGAATGAGCTCAGTGCCCGTTACAATATTGCCCCACTGATCGGCGCCGCCCATTTGCAGCTTTACATTTTGGCTATTGTAGAGGTAGTAAAAATCGTAGCCCTGTATCAGTTGATAGGTAAATTCTGTAAAGGAAAGCCCCGTCTCCAGTCGCTTTTGCACAGAGTCTTTCGACATCATGTAGCCAACGGTTATGTGCTTACCTACATCGCGGATGAACTCAAGAAAGGTATAGTCGCGCAGCCAGTCGTAGTTATTGACCAGCACAGCGGCATTGGGTTTCGACCCATCAAAGTCCAGAAACTTTTCGAGTTGCCGGCGCTGACCCGCAATATTTTTTTCGATGGTCTCACGATCCAGAAGATTACGTTCGGCAGACTTTCCGGAAGGATCTCCGATCATTCCCGTTGCGCCGCCCAGCAGGGCATAGGGCTTGTGCCCCGCAAGTTGTAAGCGGCGCAGCAGGGTAATTTGCAGCATGCTGCCCACGTGCAGGCTATCGGCAGTAGGATCGAAACCAATATAGCCGCTCGTCATTTCCTTTGCGAGTTGCTCTTCCGTACCCGGCATAATATCATGCACCAGATTCCTTGCCCGTAATTCTTCAACGAGGTTCATCGAATATATTTTTGAAACGCTGCAAATGTAAGTTTTAGGGGAGAAAGCTGAAGGATAATTGAATTGTCGATGCCTTCCGGCAAAATGCTCACTCACCCTACAACGCTTTTAAAAAATAGTCTTCGATATTGCATATTCTGAAAAATTTTCGGATAACCTAGCATTCAATAGGGAAGAAAACCCAAGTTAGTATCTTGCCAGTAAAACCCTGATCAATCCGTCACCGGTAAAAAAAAGCTCATGTCGAATCGTTGGGGAATACCAAAACATATTGAAGACCTCGTTCAGGCAAGAGATCTTGACTGTGTTTACTGCAGAAAAAAATTCGAAGCATTTGATACCAGCAGAAAAAGACGGAAAAGCTGGGAACATATTATAAATGATATTCGCAGAAACGGAGAAGATAACATTGCACTTTGTTGCATCTCCTGTAACGCCAGCAAAGGAAACAAAAAGCTAAAGGATTGGTTACAAGGCAAATATTGTCTTACAAACGCCATCTCGCCGGAAACCGTTGCAGCGGTAGTGCAAAATCATTTGAAAGAACAGGCAGACAATCCGGAATCAGGCTAAAAAACCACTAGGCTACTTTTCCGGTTTCTTCTTTTCATCATCACCAAAGAGCTTGTCCATAGCTGCAAAACAGCGTTCGGCATTGAAGTATAAACCCTCCAGTCCATACTCATTTTTCTGCACTGTGAGATAGTCGTAGTGATCTTCCACCAATTGCTGGCTGCCGGCAAATTGTAAACCCAGTGCAGAAAGTGTGGCATACTCGTCGGCTACATTTACCACCGCCATTGCAGTTTCCAAAGTCTTGCCGTCTCCCGAGCTGATAATGGCATCGAAGATCACATCCATTTGTGCGCGACACTGTCGGTAAAGCATCTGTTCATTGATCTTTCTGCAGCTCACCGCTTTGTAATTGAGCGCCCGTAGTGCAAAGGGAAATTCCAGCAAAGCAGCATCTGCCAAACGGATCACCTTGAGATAGTCGTCATGCAACAATGTCTTTTTCCTGAGTACGGTTCTGATAGAATCTTCATAAGAACTACTTCCATAAGCATCATAGTTGTCCTGAAAGGAAGAACCATAGTATAAATGTCGCTTTTCATCCAGAGTGAATGAGGTATCTGCAGCACGATAACGACGAAGTAATTCCGGGTAGTAATAATGCGATTTGGGGTCATTTACTGAGCGTTCTATTTCGCGAAAATCAACAGGAGTTTTTTGCTGTGCCATGGCAAGAGAAGGAAAAATTATTGCTAGAAAAAAAAGAATTTTCAGTTTCATGGATCGCGTGTTTGATCAATACGGCATTCTGCCCACACAATTTGAATATTTTCTTATGAATCACAAAATATCGCAAGTATTTTCCCGTTCTGTTGACACAACTCACGCAAAGGCACAACTCATTTTTAAACCTTAATTTTATAAGCTTTATATAGTTCAACATTTACATGAGGTTCCAACAACTCACTGTTACCTTTTTGTGCCTGACAATCAGCACCTCGGCGCTGGCGCAAAGCCGTATCTACGTCAACGAATACCTCAATATCGGCGTGGGAGGCAGAGGTCTTTCTATGGCGGGCTCTCAATCGGCAAGCGCCAATGATGCTACCGCAGCCTACTGGAATACCGCAGGACTGATGAACATCAAGAGCGACCTCGAAGTGGGACTGATGCATGCAGAGTATTTTTCGGGCAATGCCAAATATGACTATGGCAGTATCATCAAACCGCTCAAAGACAAGAAACGGGTAGTGGGTCTTTCAGTGCTGCGCTTCGCCATCGACGATATTCCCAACACCATTGACTATGTACAACCCGATGGCTCATTTGATGAAAGCAAGCTCAAGTCTATGTCTGCGGGCGATTATGCCTTCTTGTTGTCTTATGCGCAAGGGATAAAGCTGTTCAAAAATCCGGAGATTAAAACCAATATCGGCGGCAATGCAAAAATCATTTACCGGCACCTGGGCACCATGGCAAATGCCTGGGGACTGGGTATCGACCTGGGGTTGCAGGCCAGCTACAAACAGTGGATGTTTGGCATTATGGCAAAGGATATCACCACGACCTACACCGCGTGGAGCTTCCATCTTTCTGACGAAGAAAAAAGAATTTTTTACCAAACCGGCAATGAAATACCAGTAAAGTCTTATGAGGTAATGCTACCGCGATTCAATATTGGTGCAGCAAGAAATTTTTTAAAACCGGGGAAATCCATACAACTCCTGGCTGAGCTTGGCGTAGATGTAACCACCGATGGAAAACGCAATACCCTGGCGAGCACCAGCACCTTTAGTTTCGACCCTCATCTGGGACTGGAAGCAAGCTATAAGAACACTATTTTTCTACGAGCAGGCATTGGTAATTTTCAGCGGGTACTTGATGATAACGACAGTCTGAATCAGAAGAAGTTTACCATTTATCAACCCTCCGTGGGCGTAGGCATCAAGGTGAGCAGACTCATTTTCGATTATGCATTTACCAGTCTGCAAACACAGGCTAATCCACTTTTTACCCATATCATTTCCATACGGGTACTTATCGATAAGCAGGAATTAAAAAAGAAAAAAGACACGCCCGCTGCCGAGGCAGAACCACAATAATGATACGCCGTTATGAAATCAGTCAGACTACTTCTAATTTTATTGATCAGCGTGTTGACCACACATTTTGCGGTGGCGCAAAGAGGAAATGAGTGGATTGACTACAACAAATCGTACTGGAAAATAAAGGTGGGCGCCGAAGGCATCTACCGGGTTTCGTTATCGGCCCTGCCGGGGGTACCTGCGGGCATTTCTGGCGCTAATTTCATATTGTTTCGTGGTGGTCAGGAAGTGCCGCTGCTGACGACAACAAACGGCAGTATGAGCACCAGCGACTACCTCGAATTTTATGGTAAAAAAGCGGATGGCTCGCTCGACAAGTTGCTTTATGAGCAGCCTTCCTTTCAGCCCGATGATCGCATCAGCCTGTTTTCGGACACTGCGGTGTACTTTCTTACCTACGACAACCAGACCAACCACCAACGTTACGGACAAGCACCCAATAACATTCCCGGTACCCCCCCGGCACCACAGGCATTTTGCATGGCCACTACCGGCAGCTATTTTCTGAGAAACTTTTGCGAAGGCCGCATCATCGTCTCTGGCGAGGCGATCCATCAGGCACTTTTTGATAACGCCGAAGGTTATGTGGACACACTGGTTCCTGTAGGCGCTCCTCTTAGCTATACCCTGCCTGCGCCAAATGCTGTAAATGCCCCGGTAAATGCAAGCTTTAACGGCTCTGTAGTACGGATGACTTTCGAAGCAAGTGTGGACAACATTAAAGTTTATCTAAACAATCAACAGATAGCGGATTCGACGCTGCCCGTGGACGCTACAAAGCACTTTAGCCTTTCCGTACCTGCAGCGCTGGTGTCTTCCAGCAATACGATCTCCTTTACGACCACTACAACGACCACCAAAACCAATGAATATGGTGTGTCTTATCTGGAGCTTCAGTACCCGCGCGACTTCAATATGAACAACGCGAGCTATTTCCGTTTCAGGCTTCCTGCCTCGGGCACCGCTCCCTACCTCGAATTTTCGGGCTTTTCTTCCGGCGGACAAGCACCGAGGCTCTGTGACCTGACGAGCAAACGCTGGTATGCCGGCGACCTGGCACAACCCGGAAAAGTACGGTTCTCTATTGACCCGGCTTTTACTGAGCGTGAATTCATTCTCTTCTCCGTAAATGGCTCTGAAGTAGTCAACATCACAGCCGCCATTCCGCATACTTTTCGCAACTTCAGGAATGCCAGCCAACAGGGCGACTATCTGCTCATTTCCCACAGCAGTTACGACGCGAGCGAAAATGGCCGCAACTACCTTACAGAATATAAAAACTACCGAAACTCGCCTGCCGGCGGAGGTTATCAGGCCACGATTGTAGATGTGCAGGAGATTTACGATCAATTTGGCTATGGATATGACATTCACCCGCTCTCGATCAGGCGCTTTCTCAAATACGCTTTCGATAGCTTTTCGATAAAGCCTCGCTATGCCTTCTTTGTGGGAAAAGGACTGCTGTACAGAAAATACCGCACCTACCTACAAAACCCCGGCGCCTATCCCTACGCAGCCATCGTGCCTACTTATGGAGACCCGGGCTCTGACAATGATTTTGCAAACTTTCTGCCGAACAGAATGCAGGGAATTGCAGTGGGTCGATTCTCTGCCTGGACCCGCAAAGAAGTGGGAGATTATCTTGAAAAAGTAAAGTCATACGAATCTGCACTTGCCACAAGCTCCCTTCCTACCTTAGAAACAGAAGCCTGGAAAAAGATGGCTTTGCATATGGCCGGCGGCGACACTAAACTGCTGCAAGACCTTTTGCTCGGCACGCTAAACATTTCGAAAGACTTGTTGGAAGACACGGCCTATGGTGGCGTTGTAACGACCATCAGCAAGAATACCGCCAACCCGATAGATATTGTGAACAGTCAGCGTATAGATAGCCTTGTAAATAGTGGACTTTCCCTCGTGGCCTTCAACGGCCACGCTACCTCAAACGGCTTCGATTTTAGCCTGAAAGACCCGGAGACCTACAGCACGGTAGCAAAGTTTCCTCATTTTATTGCGCTGGGCTGCGATATTGCACAAATATTCAACCTCAACAGTGCAGTGCGTACCCTAAGCGAGCGCCACTTGCTCACACCGGTGGGCGGTTCCATCAGCGTTATTGCCAGCAACAATGCACAGTATCCGGATTTTCACAGGGTTTATCTGCCTACCTTCTATAACAGTATCACCAACAGAAACTATGGAGGAACCATTGGTCAGCATCAGGAGTATGCATACGATAGCCTAAGGCTTACCTACCTGAATTCCGAAAAATACTTCTATCACCTCGAAAGCCTTTTGCTGCAGGGCGATCCTGCCTTGCCTGTATTTGGCCCGGCCAAACCCGATTACCACATTAGCTCCGGCCGGTTGTCCAGCATACCCGCAAATGTTACCAATACTATGGACTCGTTTACCTTTAGGATTGTAGCCTTTAACCTGGGCCGCGCGCTTCGGGACACGGTGAGCCTCAAAGTAGAGCATATTAACCCTGCGGGTGCCCTTACTGTACTGAAATCGATAAGGATAACAAACCTCTTTTTTAGTGATACCCTTGAGCTAAAAGTTGGAATCAATGCGACCACAGACATAGGCCTGAATAAGTATCGGGTGACCATAGATGACAACAACCATTTTGACGAGATCAGCGAAGCCAACAATACGGGCACGCTGGATGTTTTTATTTATTCCGACAATCTTGTACCGATCTATCCCAGGGAGTTTGCCATTGTACATCAGACGCCAGTCACGCTAAAAGCCTCAACCCTCAATCCTTTCCGTGCCATGGGACGATATAGGTTGCAGATAGACACCACAGAACTTTTTAACAGCGCTCTAAAACAAGAAACCACCGTAAGCAGCAGCGGTGGTGTAATCAAGTGGAACGCTCCCATAGCCCTGATGGATAGTACCGTCTATTATTGGCGCACGACCTACGACAGTGCCGTGAATGGAAGTTTTCAATGGTCGAACAGCTCCTTTATTTACCTCGCAAACGGCTCCGATGGCTGGAATCAATCGCACTATTTCCAATACCTGAAAAACGCATTCAACGGACTGGATTACGGCTCCGACCGCAGGTTTCGGTACCCGGTTGCCTACAATGAAGTGACCGCATCTAATGCCATCTACGCCGACCTGATACCCAACTGGCCATGGAACACCGCCGATTTTGTAAAGGTAATGATGAATGGCACTGACATTCAACGACTGGGTTGCTATCCCTGGGATGGCACACTCCAGATCAATGTATTCGACTCGGTAACCAACCTGCCCTGGAAGAACGACTCACTGAATGGCACTTCCGGCTCCTATCCGGTTTGTCTCAACACGAGAAATTACTACACTTTCGAATTTCCGATCAATACTCCGCAGGGCCGGGCCAATGCAGCCCATTTCCTCGACAGTATTCCTCATGGAGATTTTGTTTTGGTAAGAAACATCATCAATCTGGGCCAGTATGATACAACCTTGGTCAGCGAATGGAAAGCAGACCCGGGAGCGCCGCTCTATCAGAGCTTCGTCAACCTGGGTTTTACGGAGATTGACTCTTTCGATCGAATACGACCCTTCATTTTCTTTCGGAAAAAAGGAGATGCGTCCTATCCCGTATATCAGTATTTCGGGCAAACGATCCTCGATACCCTAGTGAAGACCTTTCAGTTACCCACGCTGAAACCCAACGGAAGTATGACCGGCGTAACCATCGGGCCTGCCAAAGCCTGGGAACAGTTGAAATGGCGCTATTCTTCTAATCAGAATCCACAAAATGACCGGCCCACGGTTCAGATTTACGGACTAAACAACAATAATAGCAGCACATTGCTATACGATGGCATTGCCAAAGACACAAGTCTGAGCTTTATTGATGCTGCTACCTATCCAAACATCCGGCTGGTATGGAATAGCCTCGATTCCATAGACCTTACGAGCCCGCAGCTTGATTACTGGCGGGTAATGTATAGCCCCGTGCCGGAAGCTGCTTTAAATCCCAATGCATGGTTTGTGTACAAAGACAGTGTGCAGGCAGGTGAGTTTGTCGATTTTTCTGTGGCTATTGAAAACCTCACCGAATTACCTATGGATAGCATGCTGGTGCGGTACAAGATCATTGACGGAAACAACAACTCGCATGTACTCTCAGAAATTCGGTATAAAAAACTGCGGGGAAATGATACGCTGCATGCAGGCTTTAGCTTTGATCCACGAGGATATGGCGGCAATAACTACTTTTTTGTAGAAGCCAATCCCGACAACGATCAACCGGAGCAATACCACCCGAACAACCTCGGATACCTTCCGCTTCGTGTGGAAGTCGATCAACGGAACCCCCTTATCGATGTAACCTTCGATGGTGTACATATTCTTGACCGCGATATTGTATCGGCAAAGCCCTTCATTAAGATCGTGCTGCGCGATGAAAACAAATACCTCAAGTTAGATGACACCTCGCTGCTGCAGCTAAGACTGCGCTATCCTTCGGACGTTGGTAGCAGCAGAAATGTGAGCTTCGACGGTAGCATCTGTAAATTCGTTCCGGCACAAAACGCCGCAGAAAATAACCGTGCGATTATTGAATTCAGGCCCGACCTACCGGAAGAAGGAATTTATGAACTGTATGTGAATGGTAAGGATAAGACGGGGAATCAGGCAGGAAGTTCGGACTATCAGATATCTTTTGAAGTGGTGCACAAATCTACCATCACCAATGTCCTCAATTATCCTAATCCTTTTTCCACTTCTACCGCCTTTCTGTTTACGCTTACCGGTGCCGAAATACCGACTCAGTTTAAGATACAGATCATGACGGTGACCGGTAAAGTAGTTCGGGAAATAACCCGGCAGGAGATTGGGCCGATACACGTTGGCCGCAACATCACGGAATACAAATGGGATGGCCGCGATCAGTATGGACAATTATTGGGCAACGGTGTCTATTTTTATCGCGTAGTTACATCCATAAACGGCAACAGTATCGAGCATAGGGCAGATATGGACCTGAACAATTCTGCCGGTTCAAATCAGGTAGATAAGTTCTTTAAAAACGGATATGGTAAAATGTATATCATGCGTTAGCACCCGGCGTGTATTGCTGCAAGGGTAGTGCCGGGTTACGCCTGTTTTGTTTTTCAGAAATTGTTATTATCTTTCGCTATCGTCACTAAAAATATAGAAGAGCCTTGAAACGGATTTTACTTTCTCTGCTGTTGATGCTTCCAATGATTGTACAGGCGCAAAAACACCACGAAATAGGGTTATTTGCGGGGGTTAGCAACTACTACGGAGACCTTCAGGACAAATGGTTCCCAAGCTATGGATATAAGCCCAATGCAGGTATCATCTATAAATACTTTCTGCACCCCAGAATCGGTATCAGACTGGGAGCGAACTATACCAAACTCACCGCTGCAGATAGTCTTTCAGACATACCGGTAAAAAAGGCCCGTAATCTTCGTTTCGAGACAGGACTTTTCGAAGTTCATGCCGGTTTGGAAATAAACCTACTGGCTGTAGATATCGATCGTGCCAAGGTAAGTCCATACATTTTTGCCGGTATTGGCGTATTTTACTACAACCCTTATACAGACGGTGTAAATGGAGAAAAGGTTTACCTGCGACCGCTGAGTACGGAAGGACAGGGTATTCCTACTTACCCCGACAGAAAAGAATACAGTTTGGTAAACGCATCCTTTCCCATTGGCGGAGGACTTAAGTTCTTTGTGGGTAAGACCCTCATGATCACAACCGAAATCGGATTCCGCTACACGACTACCGATTATCTTGACGATGTGAGCAGGTCGTACGTAAACGCAGACACTCTGTTTGCTTATCGCAGTCAGCAATCTGTTGATTTGGCATTTCGTGGTGATGAGGTACCAGGCTGGGATGGCAACTATAAAAACTACAAAGACCAGCGTGGTGACAGCAAGGCAAACGACTGGTATTGGTATGGAGGAATATCTGTAGCCGTATATTTCAGCGCCTTTGGTAATGTTGCAGACTATTGGCAAACCAAATGCCCTTCACTTTTTGGACGCAGGAAATAATACCAGAGATATAAAGCATATTTAGTAGCCGCTCCATGGGCGGCTATTTTGCGTTTAAAGGCCTACCAATGCACCAGCTTGATAAATAGGCACTACCGGATGAAGATCGGGTGTGGTACAGTATTCCATGTCCTTTTCAAGACCGTAGCCGGAAAGCCTTTTATAATGAGAACTGTCTTTCAGAAAATCAAGGTATCGGCCTTCACTACTTTCATGGAGATGCCGGGCGGCACGGGCACTATCGCAGTTCACCTGAAAAAAAGGACGAAGCTTGCTCACTACAGCCCCTGCAAATAGCGAATCCTCGAGATTGAAACGGTCTTTCCACGATGCACAACCCAATAAAACCTTTTGCCGGCGCGACAAGAGAAAGTCGCAAACTGCAGTAAGATTTAAAAAGGAACCGGTAATGATGAGGTCCGCATCGTTGACCATATGCAAGAGACGCGTCCCGTTGGTGGTCGTCAATACAAGAGACTTGCCCTCAACAAAACTGCGGGGGTATTCAAGCGGCGAATTCCCATAGGCGAGACCCGGTGCAATCTTTCCATCCCGCTCACCGGCTGTTAGGCTATTGGGTGTCTCCTGGCCTATTCGGATACAATCCTCTACGGAAGCTACAGGAATCACCTCTTTGGCACCGTTACCAAGGGCGGCGGCAATAGTTGACGTAGCACGAAACACATCGATGATCACAACAACGGTGTTTCGGGTATCATACAAATGCAGCAAAGCAGGCGAAAAACAAACTTCTAAAACAGGCGCTTCGGTATTCATTCCATTCGATTGAACTGCAAGATAGATACTGCAGAGATTACAAAAAAGAAGCGCCGCGAAAATCGCGGCGCCGATACAATAGCATAAAAACTGAATTAATAGATCCACATATCGTGCTCCTTGTTGAAGATCTGCTCGCTTACACGCTGACCTTCATACAGAGCATCGGTGCCCTGAAGGCCCATAGTTGAAAATGTGGTATTAAATGGATTACTAACCTTTATTATGTGGCTTGAGAAAAAACGATTTTCAAAGTACTCATCCCAGGTCATGCGAGCTACATCGTTCTCCGGATTGAACACCTCATACTGTGCGAAAAGATCGCGTGCTTCGGGATAATAAATCCAAAACATAGGATAGGAGAGTAAATAAGTACCATCATCGTTATTCTTATCAATTAGCGGAGCCAATCCTACAATACGAACCACCATTCTTCCAAGATTGCGATCGAAAATCCAATCTTCTTTTATACGGAATCGGGTAACGGAATAGGGATCGAAATCAGTGCGGGTAACACGGATAGTCATCTCGCCGGTTACCGGATCAACCACCGGAGTCGAATCCACCTTTCCCATCGTCATTTCCATTATCTGCTCTTTCGTCAGTGCAGCAGTAAAACGATCATCCATGGTAGAATAAGCCTTGATCTTGCCTTTCTTTACTGCGTCCAGCAAGATTTCGATAAACATTCCACCACCACTATTATCGTCTCCTGTAAAACGAAATGCAATATTTTGTTTCTGACGTGTATCGATATCACGCCAAACACGCTTTTTCCAAAGTACATCTGCTTCGCGCACGGGTTGCCATTCCAACGGCTTGTTAATGTGCTGTACCCGGTCGTAAACACCGTCCTTCACCAAGGAAGGCTTCCAGGTCACGTTTACAGCATCCTGCGCCGCCGTTTGAGACTGCGCCTGATCCATGATAGCCGAATTATCCTGTGCGAAGGAAAGCGAACTGCCGAGCAGAAACGTAGCTGTGAGAAATAATCTGTATTGTTTAAGGACAACCATAATCCTGAACGATTTGCTATTGATATTAATTAAGAGTTAAGTTAATCGAAGGTAGGGTTCTAATTCTACCGTCGGGCCCTTTGGCTTTTATATTCTCGATAAACACCTTATCACCGGGCCTTGCCAACGTTGACTGGTATTGATTTACCTGAGGATTACCGCTAAAATAAGCACCATTTACAGTAACCGGAGGTTGATATTCGCCGCGTTTAGGCAGATAACTGAATTCAAAACTTGTAACAACGAAACGAGCGTCGAACTCGAAGTTATCCAGAACGGCAGGAATACCCGTCTGAGCGCGAAAAACAGAAGACTGTAGATAACCACCTGTCTTGCCAGCAATCTTCGCGACAGGATCCGGAATCATCTTCACGCGAATTTCCATCGCGCCAACTTCTTTGATACCACCATCAGTCTTGGCATTGATCTTTGCGACAATCTTACCTGCTGTATTAACCCTTACGTCCCACTTACCTTTTCCAGTGGAAGCAAGCTCAGCACCGGGAATGTTTACAGAAATATCCTCGATCGCATAACCAGCCGCTGAAACCGTAATTGGGTTGGGTACACCAATGTAGAATACATTCATCTTGTCTAACTGCATCGAAGCACCGGTAGAACCTACCATGTACTGGAACTTATAATCTTTTGTAATGTTCCTACCACCCAAATCAAGAGAAACCCTACCAGATACAGTCTGAAGACCTACGCCGGATGCAACGGTTTCCCAGGTTGCCACACCGTTTTCAACTTTTGTGACACGACCAGTCGAAGAAGTAACACTAGGATTTACGGCCTTGTTATAGGCTGCCAACAGGATTCTTCCCTCTACCTTTTGACCTACCAATGCATAGCTTGTCTGCGGTATTGCGATCGCCTCAACTTCATCGAACTTAATCGTAATGTCACCGGCTTCTTTAGCAAGCATACTAATGGTCATTGCCTCACTGTTGCGCACGTCATTCTGAAATTTAGAAAGCAAAGTCACTACGGCCATTGTAGGCATGTTATAAAAATAACCTGTAGCCCAATCGCCTCGTGGATTGTTATCCGTTTTTTCAGCGTCATTAATACGAATAGGTAACTCTTTCTCCAGTTGTTCTTTATCAGCAGACGTTACCTGCGACAAAAATGCATTTCTCAAATCCACGAGCCTATTCTTCAAAGTGTCACCACCCTTCTTTTCAACAAGAAGGAGTGTACTTGCATCAATATTATCCTCGCGCTTTATTGAACCATCTTCTTCCTTTCCTCCCGACTCAGTAATTACTCTTTCTTTCCACGTATCAAGATACTTAATCATCTCTTCAGACAATGCTTTAACCTGCTTTGCCCTATCGTTATATGATTTAATTCTATCACGGGTAACGGGATCATCCTCTTGCTCCTGAAAACTCTTATAGAGTTTATTGTTCTTGTCTTCAATCGCTGCATTAGATGAAGTAATACTCTGATTGATCGTCTTGAACGCATGCAGGATTTCGGATGATACGTTTAAGGCAAGCATGGCTGTCAACACTAAGTACATTAGGTTGATCATCAACTGCCGCGGCTCTTTAGGTAGAGACATCCTTGTTTATAATTTACTTTGTTTAAAACTAGTTTTTACTTCTTAATCCTCTATGCGAGCTCTTATCTACCCTGCATTGCAGACAGCATATTGCCGTAGATTTGGTTAAGTGTTGTCAGGTTCTTAGACAACAAAGCAATCTGATCTTTTGCCGCCTGTGCATCTGAAGCACTGGAAGCCATAGCATCTGAAGCGCTCACCAAATTGCTGTAAAACTTGTTCATCGCTTTCAAGTGATTGTTTGCATCCTGCAGCTCAACTTCGTAGATCTGATTGAGCGAGCCAAGGTTTCTTGACAATACCTGCACCTGCTCGTGGAAGCGTGTGGTATCTTCGGCTGCATTGTTGAACGACTGCATGGTCTGCGCTGCACCCTGGAAGGTGTTTTTCATCTGACCCAGTGCCTCTGCGGCTTCGCGGGCACTCTGAGAGTAGGTATTGGTAGATGTGGTTACATCAGCAATATCTTTCACCTGATTCACCACCTGGCCAAAGCGCTGGAAGTTCTCTCCAAGCTTCTTCATATTAGCAGGTGTAATCTGAGCTTCTTCAAGCATCTGATCCATAGAACGGGAAGCAGAAACTTTCAGGTTGTTGTCCACTTTTCCGCCTTTACGATAAGCTTCCACATGGGGGTTCTCATCGAGGTTCGGATAGTAGCGCTCCCAATAGTAATCCTTATGTGGTGGAAGCAAACCCAGCATCGCAAAGATGAAGGCTTCTGTACACATACCAACAGTGAGCATGATACTTGCACCGTTCCAGTGTTGGATTTTAAACAAGGCACCCAACAATACTACCGAGGCACCCAGACCGATGATAAGGTTCTTTATATACTTACCTTGTTTAGTTTCGAAAAACAGCGCTATCGAGTTCATGTTATTTTTTAGTTTTTCTTTTTCTTGTTTGATGAATGAGTAATTGTGATTTTATTGTCTTACAGGGCTGTTGGTCAGTGCAGGAGCAATTTCCTGATAGATGCAACGGAAACCGATGTAGGGTTTAGACGTATCTGCATATTCCCAATCGCGTGCACCTACCTGAAGGAAGTAAGCTACATCTCTCCAGCTTCCACCGCGCACAACCTTTCTGCGCATCCACTGAGGATCGTTTTCACGAAGCTTGTAACCTACCTCAGGATTAACATCGGCCACTGTGGAATAAGAGGTTCCGAAATAAGAAGACTCTGTCCACTCACTTACGTTACCCGACATGTTATACAATCCATAGTCATTAGGCCAGTAGCGGTCAACAGGCACGGTGTACAAACCGCCATCTGCTGCATAGTTTCCACGCTGAGGTTTGAAGTTGGCGAGATAGCAACCTTTCTTGTTTACAAGATAAGGACCACCCCAGGGGTAAGGAGATTCCTGACGTCCACCACGTGCTGCCCACTCCCACTGCATCTCATTGGGTAAACGGAACTCACCTTCAAAATATTGTCTGTTTCTTTCTCTCTCTGCGCGCCACAGATTTGTACGCCAGTTACAGAATGCTTGGGCCTGGAACCAGTTGACACCCACCACAGGATAGTTGTTGAAGGCTGGGAACCAGTTGTACTGCATCGCAATAGGCTCATTGTAAGAATAGGCAAACTGACGCATCCAAACGGTAGTATCAGGGTAGATGCCTATATCGTACTTGCGCACGAAATTAGAACGGGGCTGTGTTGGATTCTTTACAGCTTCGTCGTAATCGAATGTTTCGTAATGATAAACCAGCTTGGAGTTATCAAATTCTTTTTTGCCCCAGCCAGACTGCTCAGCAGGAATGTACAGATTGGCAAGCTGATCCTGCACATCCTGATCATTGTAATTAATTCTCCTTTTGAAATCCACACGCTGATTGCCATCCGGATCATCAATGAAATCACCTAGCTGAACGTGAGCAATCGAATCCCGTACCCATGTGGTGAACTGACGATATTCCGCGTTCGAAATCTCAGTCGCATCCATCCAGTAACCAGTCATCTGCACGGTACGAAGCATGGCATCATTTCTTCCTCGAACATCCTCGTCACTTGCACCCATTTTAAGAACACCTGATGGAACATACACCATGCCAAGCGGTACAGGAGCCTTGTAAGTCATGTTGGTAGGAGTACCCACAAGCTGACCTCCAGGACCTGATTTTCCGCAGCTTGCAGCCAATGCTATCAACGCTACAGCCGAGATCTTCAGGGAAAATTGTTTCATACTACTGTTGTTATTGTTTTTTGCGATTAGGCAAATAAAGTAAAATTTTTTGCTCGAAGTGTTTAAATGCCTCGAAACTGGCACACAATATTTAAAGTTTTTTCCAAAAATGCAAGTGTCAAAAAAAATTTGTTCTTCATCTAAACACTTAGTGCTGGAAAAATCACTTCAACTACAAACTTCTCAATAGGCTGAAATTAATTGTACACATGCTGCAACGTTATCAACCGGTGGCAAACACGCTTCTTGTGTGCAAACAAATATAAGCGATTCAGAAAAAAAAGACTTCTGGTTCAGAACCGGCAAATCAGATATTTGTTTTTCAGAAGTGAGCACAAAGACATTGGGTAAAAACAGCTTGCGCAGCGCAGCAGCATGTCTGGCCGCATCTGGTCCGGTGCAGACTACCGTTTTGTAGCCCGAAACATAACGCTGCAGCAGTGTAGCCCAATAGCCAAATGAAGCCGGATGACGTGTGCACAGGGCACTCATTTGCTCCAGCAAGAAGCCACCCTGCTCTATCCAGCCGGTCTGTTCAAAGCACATTCCGAGTACCAGAAGATTGTGGGCCATTACGGCATTAGCTGAAGGCGTGGCGCCATCGTAGAGGTCCACTTTCCGGACCGGAATATCCTGATGCGCGGCTCCGGAGAAATAATAGAAGCTGCCATCCTCGTGCAGAAACTGGCGGTTTACAACCTCAAGCAACTGCCGCGACCGGTGTAGCCATTTTGGGTCGCCGGTGGCCTGGCCAAGCTGCAAGAATGCATGGATGAGATAAGCGTAGTCATCGAGGTTTGCTGCAATCCTGGCCATGCCCTTTTTCCACACATGCTGCAAATGCTCTCCCTGCCGGAAAAGGTTGTACATAAGTTCGGCATGTTCTATCGCCTGCTGCAGCCATGCTTCCTGCTCCAGCACAGTGCCCGCACGCGTTAGTGCAAGATTCATCAGGGCATTCCACGACAGCAGGCATTTATCGTCCGTAGCGGGACGCATCCGTTGTGCCCGGCGGGCCAGGAGTTGTTCTTTAGCAAGCGCTATTTTTTCAGATAATTCCGGAGATAATCCCGCTGATAGACCGGCGGACTCAGACCTGGGTAATTGCAGATGGAGGATGTTCGTATGTTCCCAGTTTCCTTCTTCGGTAACGCCAAAATGCTGTGTCACCACCGGATCGTCGATCACAGAAGACCATTCCTGCCAGTTCCAGGTATAGTAGCGACCTTCTTCCCCTTCACTGTCGGCATCCAGCGCACTGTAGAATAGGCCGCTCTCATCTCTCAATTCTCTATTGATGAAGTTGATCGTCTGCTCTATAATGTCCCGAAACGAAGCCTCCTGTGTGCATTGAAAAGCATCGGATAAGGAGAGCAGGAGTAGCGCATTATCGTACAGCATTTTTTCGAAATGGGGTACCAGCCACCGATCGTCTGTAGCATATCTCGCAAAGCCACCGCCAAGCTGATCATAGATACCCCCGCACATCATAGCCCGAAGACTATGCAGCGCGTGTTGCCGGGCTTGTGGATGGCCAATAAAATGATCGTGTTCGAGCAAAAAACTAATAGCCATGCTACCGGGAAATTTAGGGGCTTTCCCAAAGCCGCCTAGTTCCAGATCGGCCTGCTGCAGCAACACTGCAGCCATGCCCTCGATACTCTGCCTGTCGACTGCTTCCGCAGCGCGTGGAAAACTGACTTGCGAGGACTGCTTCAGGTAATCAAGCATTTGTCCGGTCTGTTGTGTCACTTCTTCCGGGCTGGCGGTCCAGATCTCATGCATTCGCTGCAGAATCTGAAGCCAGGAAGGACGGTTGTACAGAGGCCGTGGAGGGAAATAGGTTCCTCCATAAAACGGAACGCGGTCTGGTGTAACAAAAACATTCAGCGGCCACCCGCCACTACCCGTTATTGCTTGTACAGCATCCATGTAGAGATGATCTACGTCGGGGTATTCTTCGCGGTCAACCTTGATGTTTACAAAGTGTTGATTCATGTAATCTGCTACCTCGACCTGTTCAAAACTTTCACGCTCCATAACATGGCACCAATGGCAGGCAGCATACCCTATACTGACCAATACAGGACGGTTCAGGTTACGTGCCCGCTCAAAGGCTTCTTCGCCCCAGGGATACCAGTCCACAGGGTTGTGTGCATGTTGCTGCAGATAGAGGCTTTGTTCGTTGATCAATCTGTTTGGCATAGCCCGAAGGTAGTCATCCCTTCCAGATCTCTCGGTGACTCATGTAGCCAAAAAAGCCTGAGTGAACCCAGGCTTTTAATTATTGATAAGATGTGCTTCTATTTGAGTACCTCCTGAAGGTAGTGATCAAGAGCAGACACCATGGAAGGTGCATTGGGTGCGGGTGCCTTCACATCCAGCCGCAGGCCCGCTTCCTCTACTGCTTTTGAAGTGGTAGGACCGAAGGCACCGATGATGGTACCGTTTTGCTGAAATTTCGGATCATGTTCAAAAAGTGTATGAACGCTGAACGGACTGAAGAACACGATCATATCATAGACACTGTTCATGACCGGGGCAATGTCGTTGGATACGGTTCTAAAAAAAGTAGCTTCGGCAAAAGTGGCATTGTGTCTGGCCAGAAAATCCCTCACTTCATTTTTACCACTATCGGATGTAGGAACAATAAATCGTTCGTTGTTCTTATGCTTATTGATCACCTCGATCAACCCATCGTACGAGCCGTCTGCACTGTAGAAAACCTTGCGCTTCCGGTAGAGGATAAACTTCTGCAGATACAGCGCCACAGCCTCAGTAATGCAGAAGTACTTCATGTCCTGTGACACTTTTACCTTCAGCTCCTCGCAAATCCGAAAAAAGTGATCTACAGCATTGCGACTCGTAAAAACAATGGCAGAAAACTCGTTGATATCTACACGTTGCTTTCGGAAATCCTTTCCACTAAGCCCTTCCACACGTATAAACGGATGAAACTCGAGCTGGAGATTGTACTTTTTCGCAAGATCAAAATAGGGAGACTTGTCGGTATCGGGGCGCGGCTGTGTTATTAAAATCGAATTGACTTTCAGCTCCTTTTTATCACCGCCTTTACTAATCGATCGAACAGTTTTAGCCATATGGGGTCGAAAACAGTTGTTTATGGGTTAATAATGCCGTGGTCGTCTGTCTTTTCTCACTGATCAATATAGCAGTCCGCGTACCAACAACTTCATCAACACTGCCAGAGGCAATAATTCCGAGGCGCAAAGGTAGGTAAAAAAATGAAACTTACTGTATTGAAAGAACGAACCAAACACTTGCCACGAACGCATATAGCGGTTAATGAACAGGAACAGGATGAGCAGGAAGGACAGAATAAGCGCCGGCTGAGCAACGATAGGACCGGCAAAAGCCAGTAGCACAATAACCGGCAACAGTAACATGGCCAGTATCTTGTTCACCAGAAATACGTTAAAAAGATAATGCTCCGTAATGCCCTGTACTCTGAACGCCCATCCCGAAAATCTGATGACTGCATATTTACCCAGATACACCACGATCATACCCGCTATAAGCATAATAAACAGCAAAGACGCCGGCAAATTACCGGAGCGTTGGGGCATAAAATTCTTTACTACGAAAAATCCGTAGGCGGCAGCCGACATCGTAAAAAAAAGATTCATCAGCAGGTTCGATACTGAGGCGCTCTGCAGCTTTTCCTTAAGCTGGCGGCCCGAACTACCGGGGTTTCGGAAAGCTTGCCACAGACTATGGAAGTAGCGTGGGTCGGTGAGGCGGATGAGTCCCAGAAAAAGGAAGAGTGTGATGAGCAGATAAAAATCGGTGGTCTTATCGTCGAAAAAATGATGTTGTGCAATAGCATTGACCACATGACGGTTAGCATACTGAGGATGTGCCCGGAGCAGACTGTCATAAGCCGCTTGTGTAGCTGAAGCAATGTTGCGCCGCGCACTGTCGCTGAGTGGGGGCAGTCCATAGTTTGCCATGTCTGCCGCAGCCAAACTGCGAAAAGACAAAAACAACAAAAACAGAAACGACAATCCGAAGTAAAAAGGTCTGGCAGCCCGGCACATTAGCCACAAAGCTATAACTCTACTTTGAAAACTGAGGGGTTGCCTGTGATGCTTCCCTCCCCCTAATTTTTTTCAAAGCTGACCGGTCGACCGCTAAAAGAAAGCAATGTAGCCAAAATGCACTTTCGACTGTCGAAACTGAATGGGATTGGCGCTGTTTCGCCCGAGCGCATAGCTGATGGCGAACACTCCCGATTTGCTCTGTAGCGTAGTGCCTATGCCAAATCCATTGTAGAAGTCGCTGTTGTGAAAGTTGCTGAAGTTGGTCTCCACATAACCGTTATCTGAGAAGAGATATACGTAGGAGTTGTTATCCAGCAACACACGCAATTCCAGAGCCAGGATATGGTACTGATCGGTGAAAATACTTTGTTCATCAAACCCACGCAGCAGGCGGAACCCACCGATCTGAAACAACTCATTTCGAAACAGACTTTTGCCTGTAATCCAGGCTCCGCTATAGCCGGCTTTGAAGACGAAGTGCTTTCCCAACGGCCAGTGGTTCGCCAGGCTTCCCTTCAGTATGTATTGATACTGCCGTTCCTTCAGGCTGTCATAAAGCGAGCCATAGTCAAAACCCGAGCCATCCCTGAGGCCGGTAATGGCATCCGCAGGCTGAACGCGCCGTATCAGCGCACTCACTCCCATTTGAAGCTGCCAACCTCGCCTCGGGTTGAAGCGGTAATCGGTCCGGTTCAACTCAAGCTCTATACCCGCACCATTGGCAGTAGCATCAATATTGTCTGGCAGCACCTTGCGTGATTTAACGAAGGCTGTATCGATCGTTATCAGGCGGTTACTTTGATTTTGAAAAAAAACCCGCACATAGTCTTTTGCGGAAAGCAGATAGCGAAGCCCTGCCTGAAAGTTTGTCCGCCGAAAACTGGTGTCTTTTTTGAAGAGTTCGAAATGTGCATCAAGGCCAACCGGTGTATTGAAGATATACGGATAGACCACATCAGCCTGCAGTCGCGGAGACTTATACTGGAGGTTTTGATAAGTAAGGCTCAGACGTTCACCCTGCCCCAATATGTTTTGGAATGCAAACAAGGCATCTACCGTCAACAACAAACGTCCGGTTTCAGCGCTATTAGGTTGCAGACCTACCAGGGCATTGATCTGGTTCGATTTCTTCTCACGCAGATAGAGGTCGAGTGTATTTTGCCCCAGTTTGAAGGCAAAGCTCCACGGTGCACGCTCTTCGAGAAAAGGCAGTTCCCGAAGTCTTGGGGAAATATCTCTCAACTTTCCTTCATTATACAAATCATGATCGTTTAGACCGAGGTAGCGCAATAAAAAACTTCTGGAAATCTTTACATCACCGTTGATCCTGACACTGTCTATGTGCTGCAACTCTGCGCGATCCAGCATCAGCTTTCCTTCTACCGAGCCGTCTCCATGGACTTTTACGGCCTCGAGCCAGACTTTCGCAAATGGGTAGCCGCTGTTTTCCGCCCATTCGAGCAAGGCTTCGCTCATCACTGCCAGCTCAGCCGGTCGCAGCCGCCGTCCGGCCCATCGAGTCCGCGCCATCTGCGGTTGGCTTATCGCGGCATCTGGTATATTGCTCATATCAAGTTGCACCCACGTATAGCGACGACCCAAAAAGATGTTCAAAATGTATTCCTTATCGCCTAAATACAGACTGTCTATAGAAGCCGCGAGAAAGCCCTGCTCCTGAAGATCGGGAACGATATGCTGTATGTACGAAAATGCTGCCTCAGCCGTAGCGAAGCTTTCGGGAGGCTGTAACAGATTCCTAAGCAGTGCGCTGTCGGCACCTGTATTCTGCAATTTTAGTCCATAAGGTTGCGCCCGAAGGTCGGTAACCCATAATGAAATCAGGGAAATCAAGACAGCAAAACGCAAAGGCAGTTTCCGGAAAACCTTTACGAACTTTGACCGCTCGCATTTTGACACCCAAAGAATCATCCTTTCAAAATTAACCGATGGCAGGTATTTACCTTCATATACCTTTTTGTAAGCAAAAATGCAGCTACTGTAATTTTCATTTTTCAACTTCGTTGAAGCTCAAGAGCGACGTGCTGCTCGCCATGCATCAGGAGCTCGAAATGCAACGGAATTATTTAGCCGGCCAACCGATACAAACCGTGTATTTTGGCGGAGGTACACCCTCTCTGCTCAGTACCGATGAGATCAACCGCCTTTTTGAAACCATTGCTGCAAATTATCCACTACAAGAGATCCAGGAATTTACGCTCGAAGCTAATCCTGATGACCTATCCTCTGCCTACCTCAGATCGTTGCGTCAGACGCCGGTAAACCGGCTAAGCCTGGGCGTACAATCGTTTAAGGATGCAGACCTCAGGTACATGAACCGCGCACACAATGCACAGCAGTCGGACTATGCCATCAAAGCAGCTCAGGATGCAGGTTTTACCAACATGACCCTCGACCTGATCTACGGCACACCCGGATTGTCGGATGCAGACTGGCGATATAACCTGGCGCAGATGCAGCAACTTCAGATCCCACATTTTTCTGCTTATGCGCTAACGGTAGAAGAAGGCACCGTATTGCATCATGCCATTGACAAAAAACAGGCGCCGCCGGTGGACATTGAGCAATCTGCAACCCAGTTTGAAATACTGATGGAACAGGCAGAAGTGATGGGTTATGAGCATTACGAAATTTCCAACTTTGCAAAAAAAGGCCAATATGCGGTGCACAATAGTAATTATTGGATGGGAGTTCCCTATCTGGGAATAGGCCCGTCTGCACACTCCTTCAACGGAAAAAGCCGCCGCTGGAATATTGCCAACAATGCCTTGTACCTCAGGAACATTCTACAGGACAATCGTCTGAACTACGAAGAGGAAACACTCACGCAGGTTCAGCAATTGAACGAATATATCATGACCTCACTGCGCACAATGTGGGGCTGCGATCTGGAAAAGATTGAAAAAGAATATGGTTCGCCCGCAGCCGTCGAAGTGGAAAAAAACAGCTACATCTTTCAGGAAAAAAAGTGGCTGCTGCAGGAAGGGAAAAAATTAATCCTCCGCAATGCAGGAAAACTTTTTGCCGACAGGATAGCCAGTGAACTGTTTCTTTCCGACTGGATTGATTAGTTCCTCACTTTTTTGTCAAACACTATTGCCTTTGTCTCGGAGCCAGCAAAAAGCGGGACCAATAAAAAAAGTATCACACAGCTCAAACCTTCAATTCGATCCCCAGGAAGAATGGCAATTCAGACCCCATAACGACGAAGACTTCGTACATTCTTCGACCTAATCATTATTTTAGCCCTCCAAATCCACTCTAAATGAAACTTTTGGAAAATAAGGTTGCACTGATAACCGGCGCCAGCCGTGGCATTGGCGAGGCCATAGCGGTAAAATTTGCCGAGCAGGGTGCCCACATCGCGTTCACCTATCTCTCTTCCGACGAAAGGGCAAAGGCACTTGAAGAAAGGCTGGCAGGCTTTGGCGTAAAAGCCAGGGCGTACAAATCGGACGCGGGCGACTATGCTGCGGCCGAACAACTGGCAGCGGATGTGATGAAAGAATTTGGCGCTATTGACATTTGCGTAAACAATGCAGGCATTTCCCGCGATAATCTTTTGCTGCGCCTCACCCCGGAGCAATGGGATGAAGTGATGCAGGCAAATCTGAAATCGGTGTATAACCTTACAAGGCAGGTGATGAAACCCATGATGAAGGCACGCGCCGGCAGCATCATCAACCTTAGCTCTATAGTAGGTGTGAAGGGTAATCCCGGACAGAGCAGCTATGCCGCTTCTAAGGCAGGCATTATCGGCTTTACCAAATCAATAGCTCAGGAAATCGGCAGTCGCAACATACGCGTTAATGCCATAGCACCGGGCTTTGTGGAAACCGACATGACCCATTACCTCAAAGATGGAGGTGCAGAAAAATGGTTCGAGAAAATTCCATTGCAACGATTTGGAAAGCCGGAAGAAATAGCAAACGTTGCGCTGTTCCTCGCTTCCGACATGAGCAGCTACGTAACCGGGCAGGTGTTGAGTGCCTGCGGTGGAATGAACACCTAAGGGACTGGGCTGTCTGCGAATAGAGAACAAAAGTTTAAAATTCCGTAAACAAGACTTTCCGCGACCTTTGCACATTGTCTTTTTAGCTTTGACTTTGTCTAATTTTGCCTTTTCAAAAAAAACCTAAATGCAGAAAATACATGCTGCTATTACCGCTGTAGGCGGATATGTTCCCGACTATGTGATGACCAACGCTGAACTGGAAACCATAGTGGACACTACCGACGAATGGATACAAACCCGAACCGGAATCAAAGAGCGCCGCATTCTGAAAGGAGAAGGAAAAGGCTCATCGGATATTGCCGTCGAAGCGGTAAAAAATCTGCTCGAAAAAAGAGGCATCGGTCCGGAAGAAATAGAACTGGTGATTTGTGCCACTACAACTCCCGATTTTCAGTTTCCGGCTACATCCAACGTTATATGCGATAAAGTGGGCATGAAGAATGCTTTCGGCTACGACGTGAGCGCAGCCTGCAGCGGCTTTCTTTTTGCTCTTACCACAGGCTCACAATTTATCGAGAGCGGACGCTATAAAAAAGTGCTTGTTATCGGCGTAGATAAAATGAGCTCCATTCTGAACTACGAAGACCGTGCTACCTGTATCATTTTTGGCGATGGTGGTGGCTGTGTGCTACTGGAGCCCGACACGGAAGGGTTTGGCATCATTGATTCCATCCTACGCACAGACGGTTCCGGCCGTGCTTTTCTGCATCAGAAAGCCGGCGGATCGGTGAAACCTGCAACGGTAGAAACGGTGATGGCTAAAGAACATTTTGTCTATCAGGAAGGACAGACAGTTTTCAAGTTTGCCGTAAAAAACATGGCGGAAGTAGCGGCAGAAATTATGGAGCGCAATCATCTTGTAGCCGATGATATAGCATGGCTGGTTCCGCATCAGGCTAATAAACGCATCATTGCTGCCACCTACGAAAGGATGGGCTTACCCGAAGAGAAAGTAATGATTAACATTGAGCGCTATGGCAACACTACAAACGGAACGCTGCCGTTGTGCCTTTGGGAATGGGAGTCTAAACTCCGCAGGGGAGACAACATCATCCTTGCCGCATTTGGCGGTGGGTTTACCTGGGGTGCCACCTTCATCAAATGGGCATACGACGGTAAATAATTTAAATAGTTGTCCGAAAAGAATTAAGAATGCAGAGCTCCCACAACGGGAGCTTTTTTAGCTCAGCAGATAAGCTATATCGTCTCGGGTAAGGCGTTTCAAGAATGCACTGTCATCGGCAACGAGTTCACTGGCAAGCGCACGCTTTCTTTCCTGCAGTATCAGCATTTTTTCCTCTATCGTTTCCTTGCAGATCAGGCGGTAGGCAAAAATATTCTTGGTTTGCCCGATTCGGTGTGTACGGTCTATTGCCTGTTGCTCCACTGCCGGGTTCCACCAGGGATCTACGATATACACATAGTCGGCTGCGGTAAGGTTGAGACCGATACCACCCGCTTTCAGAGAAATCAGAAACACACGACAGTCTTCATTATTCTGAAACTCATGGATCGCTTTTTCACGATCGCCGGCAGAAGTAGAACCATCAAAATAAGCATAGGGAATGTGCATACGCTCCAGCTCTGCACGAATAAGACCAAGCATGCCGAGAAACTGTGAGAAGATCAGAGCCTTGTGATTGCCCACATTCTCATTTATCTCGCGCACAAGTTCATCGAGCTTAATAGAGTGATTGGCAAACTGCTCTTCTTCGCGTAGAATGGCTGGAGAGTCGCAGATCTGCCTTAGTTTGGTAAGCCCTTGCAGGATGTGCATCTGAGAGCGTTCAATACCTCGTTCATCAATCATTCCCAGAATCTGGTCCTTATAAGAATTGCGATAGGCGTCATAAATTTTTCGCTGCTCCTTACCCATTTCACAATACAATATGGTTTCGGTCTTCTCCGGAAGATCTTTGGCCACCTGCTCTTTGGTACGCCGGAGCATAAAGGGATAGGTGAGCTTTTTAAGCTGTTGTTTCACTTCATCTTCCTGAAATTTATCTATCGGCGTGGCAAACTCATTCATGAAAAACTCCCTGCTCCCCAGCATGCCGGGATTGAGAAAATTCATCTGTGCATAAAGATCGAAGGTATTGTTCTGAACCGGCGTACCGCTCAGCGCCAGACGGTGTTTTGCGTTGATGAGCAGAGATGCTTTGGCCACCTGCGACTGTGGATTTTTTATTGCCTGCGATTCATCAAGTATGGCATAGTCAAACTCATAGGCATTGAACATTTTGATGTCACTGCGCATCGTGCCGTATGTGGTGATAATCACATCGTAGGCATTAAACGTTCGGGCAGAAGCCGTGCGCTTTGGTCCGTGGTGAATGAAATGTCTTAAACCTGGGGTAAACTTTTTGATCTCGTTCTCCCAGTTGTACATCAGAGTAGTGGGACAAACCACCAAAAATTTCGCATCCTCGTTGTTGTTTTTATAATGCTGCAGATAGGAAAGTGTTTGCACCGTTTTACCCAAGCCCATATCATCAGCCAGTATGCCACCCCAGCCCGCTTCGTTGAGGAAGGTGAGCCATTGAAATCCCGCACGCTGATACGGACGCAAAGTTGCCCGGAGCTGCTCAGGCGGCGCAAGAGTGGAATAATCGTTGGAAATAATTTCGGTAAGTCGTTCTTTCTTTTCCTCCAGTTCGTGCTGCAATGCCTCTTCATCCACCTCGGCCAGCAATTCGTCGAGGGCGCTGAAATGGAATTTCTTCAGGCGAAGTTTTCCATTTTTTGCCTCACCCATTTTTATCAGCAACGAGTACTTCTTCAGCCATTCTTCGGGCAGCAATCCTATAGAGCCATCGCCGAGCTTTACATAGTTCAGCTTTTGTGCCAGCGCTTTTTTCACCTCCGCAATAGTAACATGCTGATCGCCAAACACCACATCCACCGCAGCATCAAACCAATCGATACCGCTGGCTACATTGACCCGGGTCTCAGGCTTGTGCACATTGATACGCAGACCCTTCAAACCCTCAAACCCGAAGAGCTCAACCTTCCATTCCTTCATTTCGTCGGTGAAACGAAAGAACCAGTTGTTGGACAACACAGAGCTTGCGGGAAGGTAGAGAAAATGATCTTTGGAATGCTGCTGCATGTCGGTGTGCATCATTCTGAGGTGATTGATGAACTTCTCCTCTGCGTCCTCATTGCGATGAATGACCTTCACAACGCCGTCCTGCGGTTTGATCACATCGCCGAAAAAACCCCATTTGATGTTGGTATCCTGATAAGAGAATGCCGGCTGTAAAATGAGCATCTGTTCCTTTTCCTGCAGGTATAACTGATAATCGGGTCGCACATGCTCTACCCGCTCTACCAGTTCGTCTGCAAAATGCACATGCAGCGTCTGGCTCCATTCCATAACCTCATGTTCCAGAAACTGATTCCAATCCGATGCCGGAATATCCATAAGACCGTCGGGCAGAAAGCGTTCGATCAACTGCACTTCCTCCTGCTTACCAAGAGCATGAACATGTCCATTGATCAGCAGCAGACCGCTGTTGAGTACCTGAGCTGGCTCAAAAGGAACGGTTGCTGAACCCAGCAACCATTTCAGACGGATGGTATAATATGACGCATGCTTTTCAATCCAAAGCTGCGGGTGTATCTTTTTCTCGGAAAAAGCAACCGGCTCCAGTTCTTTAGAGGAAAGCCGCTTGCCCTGCGGCAACAAAAAACAAAGCGGATAATCTGCAAAACGCTCTAATAGCTTCTGATATTTGGGAAGAAGAAATTCCCATACCTGATCGCGCACCTCAGCCGCAGGCATATCTTTCAATACATCCTGATAGTCGCCGATAAAATCACCGAAAGGAAGATTCTTTCGCATGTACTTCATCAGTTCTTCCGGCAAAAACTTTCTGATAATGGGTATGAGCTCTCTGTCGCCGGGCTGGTAACGCACCGGGTTTACGTATTGTAAGAGCTCCAGTTTCTCGATGCCATCAACAAAATGATCGCCTTGCTCTGCCACGTTTCCCGCCACGAGGCTAAAGCCGGCAAACGGATACCACGACGCAGAAAGATCAAGTACGATACCAAGCCGCAGTTCTTCTACGGGCTCTGCTTCTGCCGTTGCGGTAGGTACCGGCGCCGGTTTGGGCTGATGCTCTATCCTTTTGATGGTAGGATCCAGCACCCGCAAAAAAGGCTTTCCGTTTTCGTAGGTAAATGTGAATTTATTCGTCAGGTCGTCATTGAGGGAATAGCCGTAGAGCCCCAGCAACCGGTTTTTCTGTTCATCCCAGTTGCGCATGGTTTGAAAATACGAAGCACCGTAGGTGTACAGCGCCTGCAGAAACACGGCAGCTTTGTGCACACACAACGGATGTTCTGTCTCATCACAGCCGCACGAGGTGTCAAAGTATCGTTCTTCGTTTTGCCTCAGAACCACTTTGTAGGTTTGCTCGCCCTCGGGCACCTCTGCTTCAATTACATCGTCTTTACCTGATGTGATGATCACCTTATGCCCCTTCGCCAGTGCCTCTGCACGCTCCATAATGCCGGGCGATGCAAATACCTGCAGCAGTTGATGATTGACCTGCCGCATGCGCACCATGCTGTGCTTCTGATCGTAGCTGATGTCTGTGTGCTCAAAAAAACCGCTCTGTAAAATATCGTTAAGCTGAAAAAGTGCCGCTACCTCATGCCGGCATATCTCTCCCAGATTATAGGGGCACTGACAGCGAATGGAGAGCTCTTTGGGATGAAGGTATTTGGAAACGGTAACGGTATAATAGTTTTGATAGAGATCATTACGCACACGGAAACGCACCTGCTCCAGCAGATGATCTACATCCAAAAGCTGCACGCCCGCCGCATGAAAAATCTTTTTTCCGCGGCGAATCACTTCTTCTGTTCCGTAATTATAAACGTGCTTTAAGAGCGGTGGTAAAGACATGGGTTTGGAAAAAGCAAGTTTCAAAAATAGCGAAAAAGCGTCGGACACTCCCTCAGATCCAATTAAATATCTGTTAACCCATAGCCGTGCTTGCCAATCTGCAGTAGTTCCACAGGGGTTCGTTACGCTATTGAGTTATTGCCTTATATATTGTACGTTTGCAGCCTAAAATTTCACGTAAGGGTATGAATTTTCAACTCACAGAAGAGCAAATAGCGGTACAGATGGCTGCCCGCGATTTTGCACGTAATGAATTGCTTCCCGGTGTTATAGAGCGCGACGAGCAGGCAAAGTTTCCGGCAGAACAGATCAAGAAACTGGGCGAGCTGGGATTTATGGGCATGATGGTGGATCCTAAATATGGAGGATCGGGTATGGACACCATAAGCTATGTGCTGGCTATGGAAGAAATTTCGAAAGTAGATGCATCTGCTTCTGTGTGTATGAGTGTAAACAATTCGCTAGTGTGCTGGGGACTGGAAACTTTCGGCAACGAAGACCAGAAACAAAAATACCTTACACGGCTGGCTACCGGACAGAGCATTGGCGCCTTTTTGCTCAGCGAGCCGGAAGCGGGCTCTGATGCTACTTCTCAACGCACCACTGCCGAAGACAAGGGCGATTATTACCTGCTCAACGGCACCAAAAACTGGATCACTAATGGTAGCTCAGCGGATTATTATCTGGTGATCGCACAAACTTATCCTGAGAAAAAACACAAAGGCATCAATGCTTTTATTGTAGAAAAAGCATGGGCGGGCGTAACTGTAGGTGCGAAGGAAAATAAAATGGGTATCCGCGGAAGCGATACACACAGCATTATGTTTCAGGATGTAAAAGTGCCGAAGGAAAACCGTATCGGAGATGATGGTTTCGGCTTCACCTTCGCCATGAAGACGCTTGCTGGCGGACGGATAGGCATTGCTTCTCAGGCTTTGGGCATTGCCAGCGGAGCTTACGAGCTTGCTTTGAAATACTCCAAAGAGCGTAAAGCTTTCAATACCGAAATCATGAACCATCAGGCTATCGCCTTTAAGCTTGCGGATATGGCAACTGCCATTGAAGGAGCAAGGCTCATGTGCCTGAAAGCTGCCTGGACCAAAGATCAGGGACAGGATTATACGCTGCCTGCATCTATGGCTAAGCTATACGCTTCTGAAATTGCCCAATGGGTAACCAATGATGCGGTACAAATCCATGGCGGATATGGTTATGTAAAAGAATTCCACGTAGAACGCCTGATGCGCGATGCGAAGATTACACAGATCTACGAAGGCACTACTGAAGTGCAAAAGATCGTCATCAGCAGAACCGTACTTAAGTAAATAGATTTTCTAAAAACCAACCACTATGAAAAAGATCACGATGGCGCTGAGCGTCGTTGCCCTGGGAATGTTGTTTGCCCGCTGCAAGAAAGACAGTGATAACAAAAGCTACTCCCTCACCACCTATAGTACTAACGACAGTGCAGCAAGCTATTTGTATGTGAATGAACAGCAAAAAGGCAAACTTCCTTATGTACCCGAGGGAGTAACCGATTGCGGCGACAGCAAAGCACTTAACCTTTCGCTCGACCCCGGCACTTATGCGCTGAGCGTAAAGAGCGAAACGGGAGTTTTGAAAAATGCACTGGTACTTGTGGTTGGTGAAGATGCCGATGTAACGACGGGCTCAAACTATACACTGGTGCAAGTTGATAAATGCATACAATTGGAAATAGATACCAACAACTAATTACCTGAGTATTTTAAACAACAAAGACCGGCAAATAGCTGGTCTTTGTTGCTTTAGATCATCTTGGCAAAGCGATCATTCGCTATTTGACATACATTTTTTTGATCACGGCCTTCTCACCTACACGGATGTGCAACAGGTAGATTGCCTTGTCTCGAAAAAATATCTATGACATTTTCATACCTTTACTTTGGAGGGGGATGATACCTTGTATTACGCCCCTTCCCCCCCCCAAGAAGTAACAGCCAATTGTTACTTCTTTTTTTTTGGCATTGGATGGACACATGCAATTCATGCATATTATCAATATCGGTTACAGATTTTGCGCCTCCACTATCTTGATTTCCTCTTCCGTCAAACCATACAGTTCATAAACAAGCTGATCAATTTTACGGTAGATGTATATTAATTTGGATTTGTGTTGCTCAAGCCTATTAGGAGATTCATCAGATTTCCAATCACCGTTCATCTGTATGACCTTGTCAACTAATTGAATTATCTCACGAGCTTTAGTCTTATCAAAAACAACAGGAATTTGCTCAAGATATTGCCGGATAAACCGCAAATAGCCTCCTCTTATTGCAGAACTTATCTTTAAATAATAAAACTGCGTCAAACTAGAGTTCAAAATTGCAAGTAAAAACTTGTCGTCTACAGGAATTATGTAAGCTGTATTTACTAAATAGTACTTGCCGATATCGTAGGTAGCTTGCATTCTCAAAGCAATATCCGGTAGCATTATCTTTGGTCGCTCAAACTCCTGATAATAATCACAAGCCCTCAGTTCCCACCAATAGTCACCTTTGTCGTATCTAGCTTCGGCTTTAATCTTAAAAGGCTCTAAATAGGCTGCAATTGCGGGATAGGCATTTTTTAACCAACTGAAAGCGTTTTTAGGATGATTACCCTTTCTATTAGTAAACCCTTTCTCCATTAATATCAAATACCGGTCAGATGCAGGCTGCTGATACCGCTTAATGTCTCTGCCGGCAAGAAAGGGTTTTATTAATTCCGCACTTTTCTTATCCTTCTTTATCAGTTGGTCGCGGGTAGCCTTGTCTATTACAAATGCTTCATTGAGACCGGTTAGTACTCCTCGAAATATTTTCCCCTTCACGTAGGTTCCCAGTGGTATGCCCGCGCCCTGCAGCTTTTTCAATAGTTTATTCTCTGCGTCCGAGGCAAGGTTCCAGCCAGCATCATCAAGATCCTTTTGCTTTAGTTGCAAAGCATGGTTGCTTACATATTCGGTCAGATCAGCAAAGTCAAGTGTTTTTACATTGCATACCGCAAAACTGGATGCAGGCTTGTTCCGTTCATAAATAATGATACAGGGGTATGTGGTAGCATTTTGAAATACGGGCAGGTCGCCAAAGTCTATTATTTCTTTCAGCCTTCTTTGCTTCAGCCACGGTCGCAAAGCTGCTCCATAGTTAGCGCGCATCCATTTGTTGGCTACTATTACGCCAAATAATCCGCCCTCTTTAAGTATCTGGAAGCCTTTTTCGAAAAAATAAGTGTAAAGGTCAGCCATACCGTGGTACACCTCGTAGTGCTGTTGATAGTAAGGCTTTTGAGCGGTAAGCATTTCCTGTCTCACATAGGGTGGATTGCCAATTACGGCATCAAAGCCGCCAGCTTTAAACACTGCGGGAAACGCCTGCTTCCAGTTAAATGTATTTACATCTCGTTCTTCGTCAAATAACAAAAGGTCGTGGTAGTCGTGGTCTATAAGGCTGTTGCCGCACTTGATATTTTGCTCCAGCGAGGGCAGCACACGTTCATTAAAAAATCTGGTTTGTGTACCTACACTTGCAGCTGTCTCCCCTTCCATACATTTCAGCAGCAGACTCAGCTTCGTTACTTCCACAGCATTTTTATCAATGTCTGCTCCGTAGATATTGTTAAGCAATATGCGCTTCTTTTCATTGGTGGTTAGGTTGCCCTCGGGGGTTAATAGTTCCTTTGTCTTTTGTGCAGTTTCCTTGCTATAATATTCCTTATGCCAGTCGAGCAGGTATTGATAAGCACCTAATAAGAAACTGCCCGACCCGCATGCAGGATCAACAATTTTTAGTGAGCTTATTTCCTTCGGGGTCTTTCCTTTACACTTTTCCCCAACAGTTTTAGAGACAATGTAGTTCACAATATACTGAGGCGTATAAAAAACGCCACCCGCTTTTCGCACCTCTGGCTTTTCTTCTATTACTGCCCTGCTACCTTTTATTACTATCTCGCTCCCTAAAAACTGCTCATAAGCGCTACCGAGTATCTCTACAGGCAATACGTTGAACAGATAGTCGCATTGTGGCGCATAAAGACTGTTAATAATGGTTTTAAGCGTTTTATTATCCAGATGGAGCTTTCCCGTTATTTTGTCTTCGGGCGCCGTATTTTCCTTTTCGTTTTTGAAGTGAAACAGACCAGAATTGTATTTATCGTCCGCTATTCTAAACAGTCTGAAAAGTTCCCCATAATGATACTCATGGAGAAGACACCCTTTTAAATAGCCGTACGTTTCCAGCCCCCGGTCTTCTGCTATGCGAAGGAAAATTATTCGGTCAATTGTTTGCTGAACAGCATAGCTAAGTGCATCCTCGCCAATATCCTGATTGAACTTGTATATAGCTCCAGCCAGTAGCTTACGCCATTCATCCAGGCTGGCTAAAAATTCCCGGTCCACAGTGGCAGTACCCTTCTTATCAGCCTGCTGAAACCGTATAAGCCCTCCCTTTATCACTGCCTCTTTGCTAAAGGTATCCCACAAAAAGTCGAACTGTGTGAGGTATTCTTTGTAAGTGAAATAATGCAGTCTTCCCTTGCTCACCTTGTCCGTTTTGAGCGGCTTTTTTGAGCAATCGTAAATGGCAAACTCTTCAAAATCGGTAACCACGCTTAGTGAAAGTTTTGCGTTCCAACCATATAGGCGTACCTGATAAGCCGGGGCTACATCGTCCTTTATTACTACGCTTGGTCGTTTTGCCTCTACAAAAAATAGTCGTTGCCCGCCTACAAACCTAAAGCTATAGTCAGGTGCTTTCGTTACACCACCCACCTTTAGTTTGTCTTCATGCACCACTTCGCGGTAAGCCTCCCATGCGCCCATCTTGTTGTTCATGTCCCAGCCGAGGGCTTCAAAAAAAGGATCAATAAAATCGCGTCGGGTCTGTGTTTCATTATAGTCTGATTGCTTGAAGTTGGCAATTTGCGCATCAAACTTTTTTACCAGCCTTTCTATTTCCTGATAAGCAGCTTCTTTGGTAGGCATGTTGAAAAATTACTCCAAAATACTATTGAATTTCTTACCCTGTCTCTATATAGAGGAATCTACAAATTTTGACTTCCTTCTTCAAAATTCGATTTCTACCTGGTTATACTCAAAAATCAAAGGTTTTCGCGTCTCGGCTAATATCTTTCTTTTCATTTCTTTACCCCGTGTTTCACTTGCAAAGCTGGCGTTCCGCAACGAGATCTATGCTTCATCTGTGATGACCAATTATAAAGGAGAATATCGGCTTGTGCTAAAAAATGGAACCTATGAGCTCTCCGCAATTAAAGAAGGATATGTGGACTATCACCAATCGGGTGTACGAGTAAAATTAGGACAGATCAACCGGGCAGATATAACGATGGAGTAACACACTCCCGCTATAATTAAAGCGCCCGCGATTGCAGGCGCTTTAATTTATCCAAACAACATTATTTAACCTCTACACATGAAACTTTATACCCTGCGCCAATGGTAGCTGGTCACTCCAGTTGGTGGTATTTGTTTGCCGGCGCATGTAAGCCTTCCAGCTATCGGAGCCGCTTTCACGCCCACCGCCAGTTTCTTTTTCACCGCCAAAAGCACCGCCAATTTCTGCACCACTTGTACCGATATTCACATTAGCTATGCCACAGTCGCTTCCTTTGTGCGAGAGGAATAGTTCTGCTTCGCGCATATTCAGTGTCATGATAGATGATGATAAACCCTGTGGCACATTGTTTTGTATCGCAATGGCTTCTTCGATAGAATTGTACTTCATGATGTAGAGAATCGGTGCAAAGGTTTCGTGCTTTACGATTTCCATGTCGGGCGTCACTTCATACACGCAAGGCTTCACATAGCATCCGCTTTCGTAACCTTCACCTTCGAGCATACCGCCTGCTACCACTTGCTTTCCTCCTTCTTTCTTCACAGCCTTTATCGCGTTCAGATAATTTTCCACGGCAGCTTTATCAATCAGCGGACCTACATGGTTGTTTTCATCCAGCGGATCGCCGATACTCAGTTGCTTATATGCGGCAACCAGTTTCTTTTTAAAAGCATCATACACCTTTTCGTGAATGATAAGCCTACGCGTAGTCGTACAACGCTGACCAGCCGTACCTACTGCACCGAAAACTGCAGCGCGCATAGCGATGTTGAGATCTGCATGTTCGGAGATGATGATGGCATTGTTACCGCCAAGCTCGAGCAAGGGTCTGCCAAGGCGTGCTCCCACTGCTGCGCCCACAGCCTTGCCCATGCGGGTAGAACCTGTAGCTGATACCAGAGGGATACGTTCATCATGGCTCATCCATTCGCCCACTTCTCTGCCGCCTACGATCAATCCGTTGATACCCTCAGGCACTCCGTTTGCCTTCAGCACATCGGCTACTATCTTCTGACAGGCAATAGCAGTAAGTGGTGTTTTCTCACTGGGCTTCCATACGCAGGTATCGCCGCAAACCCAGGCTATAAATGCATTCCAGCTCCATACAGCAACCGGAAAATTGACCGCACTGATGATGCCTACCACACCAAGCGGATGCCATTGCTCGTACATACGATGCAAGGGACGCTCGCTGTGCATGGTAAGTCCGTACAACTGGCGGGAAAGCCCTACAGCAAAATCGGCAATGTCTATCATTTCCTGCACTTCACCCCAGCCTTCCTGCAGGCTTTTACCCATTTCGTATGACACAAGACGACCCAGGGGATCCTTATATTTTCTCAAGGCATCACCTACCTGCCGAACGATTTCGCCGCGCTTGGGTGCGGGATACATGCGCCATTCTTCAAACGATTTTTGCGCCTGTGTTACAACTGCTTCATAGTTTTTTTGGTCAGCAGCCGTTACGGATGCAATCAGTTTGCCGTCCACCGGTGAAAAGGAATCAATTTTTTCGCCGCCGCTTTTCAGCCATTTGGTTCCGGTAGCCACGCCTTCGTTCATCTTTTCGATGCCCAGCGTGCTCAGGACTTTTTTCATATTCATAGCTTATGCTTTTCTTGAATTTCGGCTGCGAATTTCGCACGATTAACCCGATAAAAAAAGGATATAAGTTACAGAGACGAGTATTGGCTAAAAGGAAAGGCACAAGCCAGCCATTAATCCGGCATTAGAGTAAGGAATGGCAAAAGATTGCGGCTCATTTTGATTGGTTGAATTACTGAAGGAGGTTGTTTCTGGTAAAGGTTGTGCTACGCCGTCTATATCATATCGCTCAACTTTAAAACTTGAGGCGTAAGCATTTCGCCAAATACAAAAACCTTCGAGGGACAATTCAAGGTAATGATTGAGTTTTATTTTACAGCCCATTGCCAAATGCAGCCCCGCCGAGAAACGACTATAGTAAGCTCCTTTTAAATTCGTTTCTGAGTTTTTTGTCGCACTATAAGAAAGTCCATTTTTTTCCCAGCCAATTTTGCTATTCAACGGTAGTACAACGCCTGTTCGTTCGTACCAAACCAGTTTTTTTGACGGTAGTTGCAACACAAGTGCAGGAATGAAAGAATAGGTGTTTCGGGAGTATGTAGTTACCGTTTCGTCATAGCTGCCGCCGGGTGAATATTGTGAATAATTTGCCTTGTAATGACTAGAAGCGATATCAAAAAGAAATCCTACCTCAAGCGCTACATGCTGAGAAAGGTAGAAGCCCAATGCTGGTGCGATTTTTACGCTCTGCCCAAAAGAAACTGAATTGGCGTTTGCGTGATCCAGTCCACCATTGTAGCCATCAATATAATCGCCACTAATAATGTTGCCATTGATGCGCAGCTGTCCGTCGACCCCCATTCCATAACCAACACCAATCCTAACATAATAGCGGCTTAGACTATCATTGGCAGAACTGGCTAATGCCCAACTAAGCAATAAGGGCAGCAGTAAATATCGGGTAACCATAACAGAGCATTTAGGAATACGTCTCAATAGACGATATTTTTTTGCTTCATCCTGGGATCCATCAAAATTCACAAAAAAAGAAGCCACCCGCTAAGGATGGCTTCATGAATTTCGGAGTTCCAAAAAGACTATTTAATCTTAAAAGCTTTCTTCACCTTGCTTACGTAGTCCAGCTTTTCCCAGGTAAAGAGCTCAACTTTTACGTTCTTGCTTTTGCCATCGGCAGACCGGAAGGACTTGGTGACTACTTCACTCTGACGCCCCATATGTCCGTAAGCCGCACATTCGCTGTACATGGGCTGGCGCAGTTTAAGACGCTGTTCGATAAAATAAGGACGCATATCGAACACTTCTTCCACAATACGTGCTATCTGCCCATCGTTCATATCCACCTTTGCTGTGCCATAAGTATTGACATAAACTCCCATAGGCTTTGCTACACCAATAGCGTAAGAAACCTGAACAAGCACTTCATCGCAAACACCTGCAGCTACAAGGTTTTTGGCAATATGCCGCGTAGCATACGCAGCCGAGCGATCTACTTTTGAAGGATCTTTTCCGGAGAATGCACCGCCACCATGCGCACCCTTTCCGCCGTAGGTATCTACGATGATCTTTCTTCCGGTAAGACCCGTATCACCATGCGGTCCGCCAATGACAAACTTTCCGGTGGGGTTGATATGATAGATGATCTTATCGTTGAACAGATGTTTGTTTTCCGGCACTTTTTTCATCACCCGTGGAATCAAAATGCTGATCACATCTTTCTTGATCTGCTCCTGCATTTTTTTCTCATCGGCAAAGTCGTCGTGCTGTGTAGAGATCACGATGGTATCAATGCGCACCGGCTTGTTGTCATCGCTGTACTCCAGGGTTACCTGGCTCTTTGCGTCCGGACGGAGGTATTTCATTTGCTTTCCTTCCTTACGAATGGCAGCCAGCTCGCGCAGCAACAAGTGTGCAAGGTCTAGCGCAAGCGGCATATAGTTTGCCGTTTCGTTGGTGGCATAGCCAAACATCATACCCTGGTCGCCGGCACCCTGATCTTCCTTCTTCTTTTTATCTACACCCTGGTTAATGTCGGGCGATTGCTCATGTATAGCTGAAAGCACACCACAAGAGTGCGCTTCAAACATGTATTCACTTTTGGTATAGCCAATCTTTGCGATCACTTCGCGGGCAATAGTCTGCACGTCTATGTAGGTATTGCATTTCACTTCTCCGGCAAGTACTACCTGACCCGTAGTTACCAATGTTTCGCATGCAATTTTTGCCTGCGGATCCCAGGCGAGAAAATTATCAACCAGTGCGTCAGATATCTGATCAGCTACTTTATCCGGGTGCCCTTCTGATACAGATTCAGAAGTAAATAAATAAGGCATTGCTACTTCAGTTTATTTAGATGTGTGATGGAAAAAATTAGATTGGATGCAAACTTAATAAAGAGAAACTAAACCTGTGTGGTTTCTGAGCCGCACAGGTTTTCTAAAATTCATTATTCTACAGTTACAGATTTAGCCAGATTTCGAGGCTGATCTACGTTACAACCGCGAAGAATGGCAATATGATAAGAAAGTAACTGCAACGGCACGATGGTCACCAGCGGCGACAACACTTCTTCTGTTGCCGGCACTTCAATCACATGGTCAGCCAGTGAGCGTATATGTGTATCGCCTTCATTGACCACTGCGATCACTTTGCCTTTCCTCGCCTTTACTTCTTGTATGTTCGAAATTATTTTTTCGTAAGCGCTCGCATTGGTTGCCAGAAATACCACAGGCATAGCTTCATCAATCAGCGCAATCGGTCCGTGTTTCATTTCAGCAGCAGGGTAACCTTCTGCATGGATGTAGGAGATTTCTTTGAGTTTCAAAGCACCTTCCAATGCAACAGGAAAATTATAACCGCGACCGAGATACAGGAAATTTGCAGCGTCTTTATATTCCTTGGCTATTTCGAGAATCTGCGAATCAAGCTTGAGTGTTTGTTCTATCTTGGCGGGCATGTTTTCCAGCTCGTACAATATTTCCCGAAGCTTGGATGTAGAAATGGTACCCTTCTCTTTAGCTATTTGCAGCGCAATGAGGGTGAGAATAGTAATCTGCGCCGTAAAAGCTTTGGTGGACGCTACGCCAATTTCGGGACCAGCATGCGTATAAGAGCCTGCATGAGACATGCGCGCAATGGAAGATCCGATAACGTTGCAAATGCCATAGATGAGCGCCTGCCTTTCCTTTGCCAGTTCGATGGCAGCCAGGGTATCGGCGGTTTCGCCCGATTGCGAAATAGCGATCACCACATCCTTTTCGTTGATGATGGGATTGCGATATCGGAATTCAGAAGCGTATTCCACCTCCACGGGTACCCTCGCCAGGTCTTCGATGAGGTATTCGCCAATCAAAGCAGAATGCCAGGAAGTGCCGCAAGCCGTAATGAGTATGCGCTCTGCATTTTCAATACGATTGCTGTATTCGCTCAGTCCGCCCAGTTTGATCCATCCCTGCGATGCACTCATCCGCCCGCGAAGGGCCTCAGCTATCACTTTAGGTTGTTCGTAAATCTCCTTCAGCATGAAATGCTCAAAACCGCCTTTCTCAATCATTTCAAGGCTCATTTCGAGCTTCTGAATGGCGGGCGATTTCTGCACATTGCCGAGCGTCTTGATATAAAAGCTTCCATCGCGACTAATGCAGGCATATTCCTGATCGTCGAGATAGACTACATTTTTCGTGTATTCGATTATCGGTGAGGCATCTGACGCAATAAAAAATTCTTCTTCGCCTACACCAATCACCAGCGGGCTTCCTTTTCGCGCAGCGATCAGGTGGTCGGGGTCATTGCGATCAATTACGACAATGGCATAGGCACCCACGACCTCATTGAGTGCGGTACGAACTGCATCTTCAAGGCTCGAGTTATCCTGCTTACGTACTTCTTCCACAAGATTAACCAACACCTCAGTGTCCGTATCGGAGTGAAATACATATCCGCGCTTGATCAGTTCTTTTTTTATGGCATCGTAGTTTTCGATGATACCATTGTGTATCAGTGCAAGGTTGCCCGAGTTGGATAGATGCGGGTGTGCATTGGTATCGTTGGGCACACCATGCGTAGCCCAGCGCGTATGACCGATGCCAATGGTGGCAGCAACATCTTTGCCGGTAGTATAGTTTTCGAGCTCGCTTACCTTGCCCGCCTTCTTATAGACATGAAGGTTGCCATTCAAAACGGCAATACCGGCGCTATCGTAGCCCCGGTATTCAAGTCTTTTCAAGCCCTTCAGCAAAATAGGGAATGCCTCTTTTTTGCCAATGTAGCCAACTATTCCGCACATGTGTTAATGAGTTAGATTTTCGAGTAAAAGATACGGAGTTTCAGCTTCACATCACTATTGCTTAGATTTCTGCCGCCACCGATCAACCGGTAAGCAGCGGGAAATGTAGCTGCACCGCCTATCCGCAAATGTAAGGTATCTCTTTGTTCAATGATAGCCCGCTGAACCTCTCTTGGGATATTGATAGTGTATTGAGAATAGGTAGCTCCGTTTATGGTTACATCCTTGCGTAGTCCGTCCATAAAAATCAGCGGCTCTGTGCTGGTGATAGGGCTGCGATCCTGAACACTCACCGCAGAATCGCCCTGCATGCGAACCGGATAGAGCCTTGCCGGTCCGTAATATTTCTCGGATTCATCGCCGGGAATTTTGTATTGTGTGAGGATTAGCTCCGCACGAATAATGGGCTGTTTGGGCAGATTCTTAATAAACGGAATCTTGACATCCAGCGCAGCACCCGGTTCGTTCTGCAAAATAAATATCGAGTCAGAGGTTGTTGTAGAGTGCAAAAGGTTATCAAGCGTAGGAGATACTGATGGGTTTCTTACAATATGGTTGTAGTGCGCTACACGGGTTTGGTCGTAGTAGAAGGAAACATAGTTTACAGTGTCCTTCGTGTAAAAGAACTGGATGTTGGCACGGTTGAAATCGGTGCCGCCATTCAGAAGGAAATAATAGAGGGAGTTGCCCGAATTGGTATCGGCAGGGGCTACATAAAAACCATGCAGGAACCGTGCGAAATCCGCATAAGCGTCATATGCACTACCAGAAGTTTTAGAGGCCTCATTGTACATCTTGTCAATGAATGCCTGGCTAAGTCTTACCCGTACATGCGGGTTGCGCAAGGTGCCCAATACATTCACAGAGTCTTTAATAGCGCCATGCTGCGAAGAAGAATTAAATCCAATCGTTGCGGTGCCTATGGGTTGACTGTTATAAGCGGTAGAAGAATAGTTGTAGTACGTGCTGTCCAACGACAAAGAATCGTTATCAGCAATCTCATATACATTGATAAGCTGATCGAGATTTGTAAGGGTTGTATCTCCCCACGAGAGCCCGGCATAAGGGAGCACAAGGAAAGCAGAATCCGGGCGGGCCGGAAATGAATAACCCAGACTTGGCGGCACTACAGAAAAGTAAAAGCCTGCATGGGTCTTACCCCCATATGGATCGTTAGCAACCGTACCCAGAGCGTGATAAATAGGCAACCCGCTGATGCTCGTGCTGGTGACATACTTATTACTCAACACGGTCTTGGTCAGAATAGTGAGGGTGTCGCCCACCACAAAGGTGTTTGCCGTATCGTCAACCGGCACCACATTGGCACCTAATATGGTATCTTCTTTACAACCGGAGCAAACAATAGCAAGAAAGCATGCAGCAAACGCTGCTGCCATTATTCCGGAAAAGCGTTGTTTCAAGGGAATGATTTTAGCGAATGTGATCAAATTAAACCTAAGACTCTGTTAAGCTTTTATACAGGTCCAGAAGCTCAGTTACATCATCCTTCCAACCCTCGTTATACTTCACCACTTTTTTGTAACGGCTGGGTTTCACCTCATCAGCAATTTCCTTTTTCAACTTTTCCTCACCAAAGATCACCACATCAGCACATTTGCTTCCACCAAGTGTGAGCGCGGTATTGGTACCGGCTTTGTAAAGCTCCAGATCCTTTTCTTTGATATCGTTACTTACCAGCGCCTTCTTGATAAAATCCGCACTCATTTTCTCTTTAAACTGATCATTCTGAGCCGTAAAGATCACTTTAGAATAGCCAAATACGGGCTCTTTCTTATAGGCCGTCTTCAGATAGGCGGGAATCAGTGAGGTCATCCAGCCGTGGCAATGAATGACATGCGGCGGCCAGCCAAATTTTTTAACTGTTTCAAGAGCACTTTTACAGAAGAAGATCATTCGCTCCGAATTGTCTTCAAAAAAATGATCTTTATCATCGCGGAAAACGTGCTTCCGCTTAAAATAGTCTTCGTTGTCCATGAAATAGACTTGCAGGCGTGCATTGGGTAAAGAAGCCACCTTGATGATCAGAGGATAGTCATCTTTGTCGATAATGATGTTGATGCCGGAAAGCCGAACTACCTCATGCAGCCTGTGCCTGCGCTCGTTGATGACGCCGAAGCGGGGCATGATCACCCGTATCTCAAGCCCGGAATCGAAAGCCTTGATTGCGAGCCGGTTGAGTATCTGAGCAAAGTCAGTGAATTCGATGTAGGGGGAAAGTTCGTTTGCAACTATTAAAACACGTTTCTTGTCTGCAGACATGTATGGTTTGTATTAGATTAAAACCGATAAACCTGGTTCCTTAAAAATTAGGTCTGCAAAATTACGAAAATATTGAATTCCAACCTTACTTTGCATCCCTCCATCTGTTTCTTTACATGATCGTCTTCAAAAAAGAACAAGACCTGCGTACATATCTCAGTCAGCAGCGCGCACTCGGAAAGCGTATCGGCTTTGTGCCCACTATGGGTGCTTTGCATGCGGGGCACCGCTCATTAATAGATCGTTCTGTACAACCAGAGACCGTTACTGTATGCAGCATTTTCGTTAACCCCACACAGTTCAATGACAAGTCCGACTACGACAAATATCCTGCAACGCCCGATGCAGATTTAAAATTGTTGCTGGAGGCCCGTTGCGATGTTGCCTTTATGCCCGACGCTGCAGAAATGTATCCCCAGGGCTTTGCTGAAGTGCGAACTTATGATTTCGGATACCTCGATAGCATTCTGGAAGGCGCGCACCGCCCAGGCCATTTCCGGGGGGTAGGGCAAATAGTCTCCCGGCTACTCGAGATGGTGCAACCCGATATTCTGTTTATGGGTCAGAAAGATTACCAGCAGTGCATGGTTGTGAAAAAACTATTGGGAATGATGGGCCGCGAGCAACAGATACAACTGGTTATCTGCGATACCGTGCGCGAAGAAGACGGACTGGCAATGAGCTCAAGAAATGTACGGCTTACGGAGCCACAAAGAGCGCTGGCCGCCAGCATTTATCAGTGCCTTGTTTCCATACAGGGAAAGCAGAACTCCGATCACTTTTCGCTGGTGAGGAAAGAATGTCTGGATCTGCTAAAGAAAAAAGGTCTGGATGCAGAATATGTATCGCTGGCCGATGCTACCGACCTTACCTTGCTCGAAGACTACGAGCCGTCTAAAAAAATGGTGGCACTCATTGCAGCCAGTATCGGAGGGGTGCGCCTTATAGACAATCTGTTCCTCAACCCCTGACCGGGTTAATTTGTTGTAGCACTAAGCGCTTTCACTTTGTTGGCCTTCAGCCACTGCTGCCATTCATCGAGCGCTGCGTTTTTCATCACCCGCGGAAATTTATTCATAGCTCCCTCCTTCCCCTTACTTTTCAGATAGTCGTAAAAAACCTTATTGGGCAATATCTCTACAAAAACTTCCTTAAGCGCAGAAGTTCTTTCTACGGCGTAGTCATCGTTTATTTCAGACAGGGTCTTGTCCAGTATTTCCCGCACCTCCGCAGCATTGACGCAATCATCATCGCAACCAATATACCAGCGGTGTGCAAAGAGATTATCGTACTTAAAACCCGCCACCGTAAACTCGCGTATGGTAATGCCCAGCTTTTTTGATACCGTGTCTATAGCCTTGTTCATATTGTCCACACTCATATGCTCTCCGCACAGGCTAAGGAATTGTTTCGTTCTGCCTACAATAATGATCTCGCCATCTTTTGCACTGGAAAAACGCACCACATCGCCGATAATGTACCGCCAGGCTCCGGCACAGGTACTCAGCATCACGGCATAGTCGGTAGTTTCATCCACCTCATCAATCATGTAGGTCTTGCAGCCTTGCCGTGGGTTTCCGTCTTCATCGAAGTTTTCGGAGTTGAAGGGCACAAACTCATAAAAAATGCCATTGTTCAGCACCAGCCTGATGCCCGGCACATTGGGCTTTGCCTGAAAACCAAATGAACCTTCAGAGGCCATATAGGTTTCGATGTAGGTAATAGGTTTCCCTAACAGTTTTTTAAAGCTCTCGCGATAAGGCTCGAATGATACCCCGCCATGAATATACACCGACAGGTTGGGCCATATCTCGTGTATGTTGCGGACCTTATGGTATTTGATAATCTCTTCGAAAACGATTTGTACCCACGCGGGCACCCCACACACCGTACCCACGTCCCAGTTTCTTGCGCCTCTTACAATCAGCTTTATACGGTCTTCCCACACCGGCCTCTTGGAAATTTTCTGACCCGGTTTATAAAAAAAATTGGCTACCCAGCGCGGCATGTTCTTAGCACTGATACCGCTCATATCGCCCTCATAGTATTCTCCTTTTTCGAACAAGGAGGTTGTGCCGCCCAGCATAAGGATACCCTTTTGAAAAGCTACGGGAGGCACATCAAATTCGGTCATGCTGTATAGCTGTTTGAAGCCTACATTTTTGATCGACTTGATCATATCTTTTGTAACCGGTATGTGCTTGCTTGCCGACTCCGAAGTGCCTGAGCTAAGGGCAAAATATTTCACCTTTCCGGGCCAGGCCACATTCTCTTCTCCTTCCAGACACCGATACCACCATTGCCGGTACATGTCGTTGTAGGTAAAAACCGGCACCCGTGTACGAAAGGCGGTAACAAAATCTACTTCCTCGCTGAGAATTTTATCAAAACCATAATGCTTGCCAAAAGAAGTATATTGCCCACGCTCCAGCAACTGGCGTAGGGTGTGGCGTTGATAGGTACGCGGCGAGGCCACCCGTAAATTAAAACGTTTGCGCAGATGTAAGGAACGAGCGATCAGATTGCCCAGCAATGCCATTTCTTTCTTCTTAGTAGTTAGTCAACAATTCAAGCTCCATGTTCAAAAAAGCAGTTTCTGAACAGACCTGCAAAAGTAACTTTTTATCTACTGCATAATCATACCACCTCCTAAAATTGTAACGGTGGTACACCACACACTATGCGTTCAGCATCAGGTTTTTTACAACAGGCCTGACGGAAACAGGTTGGACCGACAGGCCAAAAGCCACCCCGCAGTCGTTAATTTAAATTCAATATTTCGTCCGTTGTTTACCTTTGCGCCGCTATGAAGGTTACTGTGGAAATCATCAATAAGTCGCCACACCCGCTGCCGGAATACCACACCGCGGATGCAGCCGGCATGGACATTCGTGCCTGGCTCACCGAAACGGTGATCCTGCAGCCTATGGAACGCAGATTGATACCCACCGGCCTGTACCTTGCTTTACCGCCCGGCTTCGAAGCACAGATAAGACCCAGAAGCGGCCTGGCTATAAAAAAAGGAATCACCTTAGTGAATACTCCGGGAACGATCGATGCAGATTATCGTGGCGAGATCATGATACCTGCCATCAACCTCTCTGCCGAAAAGCAGGAGATCACTGACGGCGAAAGGATAGCGCAAATGGTGGTGGCACGATATGAAAGCGTGGAATGGAACGCAGTGAAGCAACTGAATGAAACCCCGCGAGGCGATGGTGGTTTCGGACATTCGGGCACACGGTGATAAACCGCATCATTGAATTAACAGCAAGACAAAAACTTCGAAATTTTTAAAAAAATACGCAGAAAAATGAACATTATTATTCCAATGGCAGGCATGGGCAAAAGAATGCGCCCGCATACACTCACTACGCCAAAACCATTGATACCCATTGCCGGAAAACCCATCGTACAACGGCTGGTAGAAGATATAGTAGCCACGAGCAACGAAAAGGTGGATCAGATTGCTTTCATCATCGGCCCCTCATTTGGCAAAGAGGTAGAAGCACACCTCTGCAGTGTGGCCGAAGCGCTTGGTGCTACCGGCAAGATTTATTACCAGCACGAAGCACTGGGTACGGCCCACGCTATACTCTGCGCTGCAGATGCACTGAAAGGAAATGTCTTCATTGCCTTCGCCGATACTTTATTTAAAGCCTCCTTCAGCATCGACACACAAAAAGACGCTATAGTCTGGACACAAAAAGTTGAAGACCCCTCAGCATTTGGCGTGGTAAAACTTAATAGTGCTCATGAGATCGAAGCCTTCGTAGAAAAGCCCAAAGAGTTTGTCTCAGACCTGGCCATTATTGGTGTTTATTACTTTAAAGACGGAGAGAATCTGCACAAAGAACTACAGCGTCTGATTGATGAGGACATACGACTGAAGGGTGAATATCAGATCACGGATGCGATGGACCATATGCTGAACTCGGGACTGAAGTTCTATACCGATCAGGTAGAAGAATGGCTGGACTGTGGAAACAAGGATGCAACCGTTTACACAAATGCCCGCATACTGGACATCAAAAACGGCAGCGAATCGCTGGTGCACCCCACTGCAGCCACCGAGAATGCTATGATCATTGAACCCTGTTTCATTGGCGAAAATGTAGTGATTAAAAATTCAGTAGTTGGGCCGTTTGTTTCCGTAGAGGCAGGCACCACCATCGAGGACTCTCGTATCAGCAATAGCATTGTTCAGGCCAACAGCATTGTTAAAAATGCACGGCTCCACAATTCGATGCTGGGTAAACATGTAAATTACGATGGCAAGTCGCAGGATATAAGCCTCGGCGACTTTTCAACTCAATTATGATCTTTCTGCAAAAAGTTTTTGCCAGCTCCGTTGCGCTCTGCTTTGCCTGCAGTATGGCCCTGGCGCAGGTGCCAGTCACTGCGCCGCTTTCTGACAAAGCCAGAGATGCTGAAGCCTTGTATGTAGATGCTGTGAAGGCCCGCATGCTCGACGACAACAAAACAGAGGAATCTTTGCTAAAAGAAGTGATCAGCCGCCAACCCGGTCAGGCAGCACCGTACTACGATCTTGCCCGCCTTTACCAAAAGCAACGTAAGTACGACCTGGCCGAGGCTAATATCAAAAAGGCCATTGATCGTAGTGAAGAAAATATCTGGTACCAATCTACCTACGCCGAAGTACTGGAAGAACAAAACAAGACAGAGGAAGCCGCGAACGTTTACCGGCTGCTCTCAGAGAAAGAACGTTACAACAAGGAATATCTTTTTCATGCAGCACGTCTGTACGAAGGCTCGGGTAAATATCAGGAAGCCATTGACATGATTGACAAGCTGCTGGCCAAGACGGACAATGATGAGCAGATACTGGGACTGAAGCAACAGCTCTATCTGCGCATGAATGATCTTTCTGGTGCGGTGAAGGTTGCAGAACAAATGATAGCTGCCAACCCCGGCGAGGGTCATTACTATGCTAATCTTGCCGAGTTGTACAGCAATAATGGCCAGCCGGAAAAGGCCCGTGAAATCTTTGAAAAGGCAATGAAGAAGTTTCCTGACGACCCAAGCCTGCAATATGGACTGGCACTGTACTATAAAGAGCAAAAGGATGTTGCAAAATATCAGGAGTACGTTCGCAAAGCGGTATTGAACCCGGCCTTCGATGACGAAACCCAAACGAAAATCCTGATGGCCTATCTTCAGGACCTCTCTGACGACACCACGCACAATGAAGAAAGATTGAAACTGACAGGCGATCTTGTTGCGCTTCACCCCAACAGTGCGCAGATTGTCAACTTGTATGCGGAAGTCTTGCTCAGTCAGGGTCAGGACCAACAAGCACAGGAAGCATTTAAAAAGACTGTGGCTTTAGACCCATCGCGGTTTGTAGCCTGGCAGCGATTGCTGTTTGCCTATACCGCAAAACAGGACGCAGACTCCCTGATCAGGTATGCCGGCAAGGCTCTGCGGTATTTTCCTAATCAGGCCACCATACATTTTTTGCAAGGCATCGGATATTTCAACAAAGAGGATTACAAACCTGCCGCTCAATCCATATTAAGGGCCATCGATCTTCAACCGGAGGATAATAAGAGCCTGCTGGGCGATATGTACTCTACGCTTGGCGATGTGTATCATGCGCAGGACCGCCACAGCGCTTCCGATTCTGCCTACGAACAGGCGCTGAAGCTGAACCCCGCCAATGCATCCCTGCTGAACAATTATGCATATTACTTGTCCGTTCGCGGTGTAAGACTCAATGAAGCCGAAAAAATGTCGAAAAGATCGCTCGAGCTGAGACCAGAAGAAGCCACATTTCTCGACACTTATGGATGGATTTTGTACAAAAAAGGCGAGTATGAAAAGGCGAAACAATACATCCAGCAGGCAGTAGATAAATCTGAAGATCCAGACGGCACCTTATTGGAACATCTTGGCGACCTGTATTATAAACTTGGCGACAAAGAAAAAGCGCTCGAGCTTTGGAAAAAAGCTAAACGTAAAGGCACGGAGAACAAGCTGATAGACAAAAAAATACAAGACAAGAAACTTTATGAGTAAAAGATGTGGGATCGCTCTTGCGTTGTTGTTCGCTGTTCTGATGCAATCATCCTGCGGGCTTTTCAAAAGGGGAATACATCGGAGCAACAACCCGGCGAAGGATACCACGTTGGTGGTGGCTATACCGGTGACAACAGATAGCGCCCGGGCCGATACCGCCCTGAGCACCCTGCCCGTCCCCGATGCCCGGCAGGAAATGATCGACGCCCTGACACCCGCATGGAAACATGTGCCCTCTTTCGTAGCCTTTACCGGAAAGGCAAAAATGCACTACGAGGGCCGCGGACAACGTCAGGACTTTACCACCATTTTCCGCATAAAAAATAATGAGGCGATCTGGGCATCGGTCATCGCTTTGGGCGGTATTGTGCAGGTGGCCCGTCTGTATATCACCCCCGACAGTCTTAAGTTGATCAACTATCTCGATAAAGAGGTCACCGAGATGCCCCTTTCTGAAGCCAGCAAAGTGCTTCCTGCTCCGGCAGATTTTGCAACGCTACAAAATCTGATCATGGGAGCAGCGCTGAAGACGCAAGGAATGGCGGAAGACGCAGTTGACCTTGGCAGCATGCTGACCTTGCAGGTGAGCGACGAAACGCTCAGTCAACAGGTGAACTTCAACAAAGCAGACACCACCATTGCCTCCCTGCAAATGCAGGCGGGCAGCAACGCCGCGCTATCCGGAATCATCAGTTTCAGCGATTACCAGATCATCAACGGGCAGAAGTTTCCGATGAACCGTGATATCAACGTGATCAATGCCGGTGAGCAGTATAAACTCGAAATGAATTTTACCAAGGCCGAGTTTACCGACCACGTGGATTTTCCTTTTTCCATACCGAGGAGTTATAAAAGAAAGTAAAAAGCCCCCCGTCTGTACAAAGGTGGTTTATATTTGTTGCAGTCTTTTTCAAAACAAACCACACTCCTGATGAAGGTCGTAATTTTTGCAGGTGGCCGCGGAACCCGTATTTCGGAAGAATCATTGCTGCGTCCCAAACCCATGATCGAGATTGGCGGAAAGCCCATTTTGTGGCATATCATGAAGATCTATGCAGCCTACGGACATACGGAATTCATCATCTGCCTTGGCTATAAAGGATGGATGATCAAAGAATATTTCGCTAATTATTTCCTGCACAATGCAGACATCACAGTTGATCTCTCGGGCAATTCGCTCGAGGTACACAACAACAATGCAGAGCCCTTTAAAGTTTCGCTGATCGATACCGGCCTCGATACCATGACCGCCGGTAGGCTAAAACGAGTGCTTCCGTATGTAGGCAACGAAACATTTATGCTTACCTACGGAGATGGCCTGAGTGATGTAAATATCGATGAGCTGCTTCAGTTTCACCGCCAGCATGGCAAGGTTTGCAGCATGACGGCCATACAGGCCACCAGCCGCTTTGGGGTGATAAAAATGGAGCACGACGGATCCATCAACAGCTTTGAAGAAAAACCCGAAGACAGCGGTACATGGATCAACGGAGGCTTCTTTGTCGTAGAGCCTCAGATCGCTGCCTACCTTAAAGACGATGCAGACGACATGATGTGGGAGCGACAACCCATGAATGACCTGGCACGCGACGGACAAATAGCAGCCTACAGACATCATGACTTCTGGAAATGTATGGATACCCTGCGCGACAAGGAAGAACTTGAGGCGATGTGGGACAACAGCCCTCGTTGGAAAAAATGGTAAAATGAAAACGTTGACTACAGATATCTTCACCCGCTACAATACTACAGGATGCTTCATCTGCTGAAAGAAACTTTTGCAAACAAAAGAATATTTCTCACCGGACACACCGGCTTCAAAGGTGCATGGCTGCTGCAGATTCTTAGTTGGCTCGGCGCTGATATAAAAGGATATGCACTACCTCCAAAGTCTGAAAAAGATCTCTATCATCAGATTGATGGCGATCAGCTCTGTTATGCATCAGTGATTGCAGACCTGAAAGATCTCAAGACCCTTCAGGGCGAAATGGTTCGCTTTGACCCACATTTTGTATTCCATCTGGCAGCGCAGTCGCTCGTACGCCCAAGCTACGAAGAGCCCGTGGATACCTTCGTAGTGAACACCATCGGAACTGCCAATGTATTGCAGGCCATGCGCGCTTTGGAAAACCCGGCGGTGGGCATCATCGTTACCACCGACAAGGTGTATGAAAACCCGGAGCGAGGCGTTCCTTTTAAAGAAGACGATAAACTGGGCGGATATGATCCTTACAGCGCCAGCAAAGCAGCGGCAGAAATCGTTACCGAGTCTTTCCGACGCTCCTTCTTTCACCCTGCAAAGTATGCGGAACACCGGAAGGTGGTGGCATCTGTTAGAGCCGGCAATGTGATCGGTGGCGGAGACTATTCTGTTGACCGTATTGTTCCCGACATTGTGAGGGCTTTGGAAAATGACGAGGCCGTTGAGCTGCGCAATCCGGCATCGGTGCGACCCTGGCAGCATGTTCTGGAGCCACTTGGGGCCTACCTGCTCCTTGCGGCAAAGCTTAGTACCAAGCCTACCGCCTATTCACCGGCTTTCAATTTCGGCCCGGAGCCCAACGATGAAAGAACCGTGGAAGACCTTACAAAAATATTCCTTCGGGCTTTCGGTAAAGAAAACCAATACGAGGTTCTGAGATCAGAAAACCAGGTTCACGAGGCCCGATTGCTTTTGCTCGACAGCACAAAGGCAAAAACAGAATTGGGCTGGTCTCCGCAACTGAACTCGGAACAAGCCATTCAACGCACAGCAAGCTGGTATGCCAACAAACATATACCTGCACGCGAACGTTGCCAGCAGCAAATTGAAAACTATTTTTCCAACTTCGCGTAAATGTGGCAGTTTGAACCTTTACCGCTCGCCGGTGCATCGCTCATTACCTTACCCTTATTTCTTGATGAAAGAGGCAGTTTTGTAAAGACCTTTCACCAGTTATCGTTACAAGAAAACGGCATTGAGTTCAATCTCCGGGAAAGCTATTTTTCCTGCTCAAAAAAAGACGTCATTCGGGGGATGCATTTTCAGTTGCCCCCGCACGATCATGCCAAGATTGTCTTCTGCCCGCAAGGGGCCATTATGGACGTCATTGTAGATTTACGAAAATCTTCGCCAACCTATGGAACATATGTGGCGACAGAGCTATCTGCACAGAACCACAAAGCTTATTATATCCCGCCCGGCTTTGCCCATGGCTTCAAAGCCCTCACAGACGAGGCAATGACCTATTACCTCGTGTCTTCGATGTATAGTAAGGAACACGATACGGGCATACGTTTCGACTCCTTTGGCTTTAACTGGCACTGTACCCAACCCATCCTATCGTCCAGAGACCTGTCCTTTCCCAGGCTGGAATCTTTTGCATCACCCTTTTGACCGACAAAAAAAGTAAAGCCCCGCATTGCGGGGCAGTTCCTCTCTCCTCAAGACCTTTCAAAACTATCTGGGCTGCTGGCACCGTTTTACTGGCACTAAAGCAGGCTGCAGGTAGTGATATGGCGTTATGGCCGTGCCCAGGTTCCTCCAGCGTGGAAACATCTTTTGAGAAACAGGACGATAAGCACGTGCCAGGTGAAGATGATCAGGTGAAGAATTCAAGGGGCTTATTACATGGGCAATTTGTTGCACTACTCGGCGAATTGACTTCATAAACTTACTGCCACTAACCAGGAGCCGGTTTTCAATTTTCGGTGTAAAGTTCGATAAAGTTAAGTATTACAATCGTTAATTCCCTGAATCGCAACAAATTTCACATCATCTATATCACAGGGCGAAAGAATATTAATGCAGCACTTCGATACGAACTGTATGCCGGGCACCGACCTCATCCGTGACCGAAATAAAGTACAAACCATTGGACAAATCCGCCACGGAAATCGAAGCATCCTTTCCCGAAAATTCATATTGTTTTACCAGCTTCCCTACCAGATTATACACCGAAAGACTTACCGGGCGAACGCCCTCTGTCGATTCGATACGCAGTGACGATGCGGCGGGATTAGGATAAACCCTTAATGAACCTGCAGTGACGGACTCAATATCGAGCAAAGAAACATTCAGCACATTCGAGCTATCGGACGGACAGGGATTTCCGAGGGCAATGGCATAGTAGTTCCCGAACTGGGTGGGATGATACACGGCAGAGGTAACGCCAGGAATCAAGCCGTTAGGTCCAAACCACAGCACAGGTGAAATATTGGATACAAGGTTGCCATTGATGAAAGAAATGACTGGGGCGGCTGGTCCGGGCAAAAAGGAAATGCTCAATGCTGCCGAAGTAAGGGTATCGGGCGTGTTACAGGTGGGGTTATTAACGACAACTTTGGCAAACACCTGATCGCCGGCGGAGAGACTGGCAGAGCCATATACGTTGTCCGAGCCTACTTTTACTCCGTTCACAAACCACGAAACCGGTGATCCAGCGGGCACTCCTGTAGTATTAACGGTGAAGTACACCATCGAATCTTTGCAGTAAGGAAAGGTACTGGCACTCACCGCTGCAAGGGTTGCTGTGGACGGTGGTTTTACTTTCACTACATAATCCTCAGCTTGTCCGCGGTCTAAAACGCCACAAGGAAGTATAAAAGAATTGGTGGGAATATCGCTAAGCACGCGCATCCGCAAAGGAGTGCAGAGCGTGGCACCCGTAGCAGGTACCGTTACTGTAGCCGTATGAACTTCATTAGCCGTTGTTCCATTGTGGTTCAACACCAGCTCGGGGAAGGTGAAGTTCCCATCATTATCGTAGTCAATATACACACGCACGTTCTCCACATTGGGGCCAGTCTTTACACTCAGCAGGTAGCTGCTACCCGCGTACACCTCGGTCTGATCGCAGCGGTTGTCAGCATAAACACCTTCGGTATTAAACCCTCCGGAGGTATGAGCAATATAGGCAAAGTTGACCTGCTGGGGTCCGTAATTCATACTGCTGCCTGGATTACCGGATGTAGGAACACAGGTAGTAGCTGCCTGCGGCGGTGGCGGTAAAGCACCGTCCGATTGCATGAGTAAGGTGCGGTTGGCCATAAGGTTGTAATGCATTTTTAGTCTCTGACCATTCGTAAAACGATCGCGGCATCCGCCCGAATAGCTCATAAAACTGTGGAGTGTAGTTCCAAAAGGCGCATTGGTACAGGGGTTGAGCGGATCATTGCAGCCTGCTCCACGCATGTGTGGCTCCGTATCGCAGATGCCATCACCATCGATATTGCAATTGTTATTCACCGGACAGGTTGTGCCGTTGTTGTCTCCTTCAAAAGTGTGCGGTAAACCCATGCCATGACCGATCTCATGGGCCAACGTGGTGGAACCCGCCTGTGCAACACCCGCAAGTATCACCGTTCCATCAACCCCTTGCCCCGCACCGGGATAATAGGCATAACCGGCAGTACCGCCACCGGGTCCTCCAATATAGTTCACCACCCAGATGTTGTAATACTTGTTGTGTGGCCAGTCGCTAAGCGCCTTTACTGCAGTTTCGCTTGCACCCAATCCGCCGCCCAGCTCAATGCCTTCTGCGGCATAGTTGGCCAGTCCGCTGCCATCTACCCGAACAATGCCATTTGTGGAATCACAATTCGGATCGCGCTTTGCCAGCACAAACCGAAACGGCACATAGGTACCCCCGTTATTAACATCGGGGAAGGAAGGCCAGGTGGCCTGATAGGCTTTGTTGGTAAAATCTATAAGATCAATAAGCTGCTGATCGGTAGGATTGAACGGAGTGCCAATGGCACCGCCCGTATGGATAACGTGTATGACTACCGGAATCTCAAAAACAGTGTCGTTGCCGGTAATGATCAGGCGTTGTGCGGACTGAAGAGCGGCATATTTCGCCCAGTTTACTTTCTCGGACGCTACAGCCTTATTATAGTGAGCATCAGTGGTCATTAATCGCTGATGAGCTTTTTCAAACCCGCAGGATTCTTGTGACCGGGCGCTGGTAAAACAGGCACACAGCACGGCAATGGATAACAAAATTTGGCGCATAAGGCAAAATGTATAAGTACAAAATAGCTAATTCCTTAGATAAGACAAAGCTTCAAAGCTGAAGGTTTGCAAACATCACCGCTTTTGCGCCGGCAGCATTCGCTCCTTTACCCAGAATAAGGCGATGCCCGCCACGATAATACCGAATGCGAAGCCCATAAATCTGAGCTCGCTGGTGACAAAAATGAAAAGCCAGATGATGATAGACACCACAGCCGGTAGCGGAAACAGAGGCATTTTATAAGGATAAGATTTACGCTGTTTGCGCAACAATAACAGCCCTACCGCCTGAGATACAAACTGTATAAGAATGCGCATAATGATGATAGCACTGATGACATCCTTCATTTTAAACAAAAGGCTGAAAATGAATGCAAGTCCTCCCAGTGCAAGCAGCGAGACATGCGGAAAATGATGCCTCGGGTGGACCCTGGCAAAAATGGGAAAGAAATCTCCATTGAGCGCGGCTGCATAGGGTACACGAGAATAGCCGAGCATCACAGAAAATAACGAAGCCAATGCAATGCACAATACCAATGTGGTTGCCAATTGTGCTACACCGTGGTTGTAGATCTTCTCAAAATATTCGCTCACGACAAACTCCGAAGCCGCCACTTGTTGCCAGGGCAGCACGCCCAGCACACTGGTTTGCATGGCAAGGTAAAGCAAGGCGATGCCGGTAATGGAGAGAAACATACTTCGGGGAATATTTCGTACCGGATCACGTATCTCGGCGCCGAGATGGCAAACGTTGTAATAGCCGAGGTAGGAATAAACCGCTTTCATGGACGCCTGACCGAGCGCCGCAAAAAAGAGCGTGTTCCAATGGACGCCGGAGAGATTGAGCTGTAGCGCCTCACGATAATGGGCGGATGGAATACCCGAAATGATCAGCCACAATATTGTACCGCCGGTAATCAACCAAAGCACAATAGAAATTTTCCCCACACTCTTTATTCCTCGGTAGAGCAGGAGCACAAGCAGTAACACCAATGTGCCGCTCAATATCTTTTTCTGGAATACGCCCAGGGGAACCAGAAAGGAAAAATATTGCGCAAATCCTATGCTTCCGCTGGCTATGACCAGGGGCGCCTGAATGACGGTCTGCCATACAAACAAAAATGCCATCAGCCTTCCCATCTTCCCTTTGTATAGCTTCTGCAGAAATACATAGCTGCCCCCCGCCTCAGGATACCGGGCACCTAATTCCGCCCAAACAAAACCGTCCATATAAGCCAGTAACGCTCCAAGCAACCAGGCCAGGATGCTCAGATTGCCCTGCATCAACCCGACAATGAGCGACAGGGTGATGAAGGGACCGATCCCCACCATATCAATCATGTTGATAGCGGTGGCATGTGTGAGAGAAAGCCCACGCTGCAGTTGCTGGTTGTTTGTGCTGGTCAATTTTTTGATTTGAACAAACAAAATAAGCATTGATTGCGACAGTGTTCATCAGGGTTGGCTAAGGTTCGATTTTTATATTCGATTGGCATGCTTACAAGATGGATTGTTCTGCTGCTTTGCTTCAGTTGCTGCACGGCTCGGGCGCAACATGCTTTGGGAATTTACCTTCAGCGTTATGACTATCCTTATCCGGTGTACTACCACCCTTCCGTAGTACAACATAAGGACGTGAAGATCGCCTATATGGATGTTCGGCCGCGAAAGCCTAATGGTAAAACCGTTTTGCTTCTGCATGGAAAAAATTTTAACGCCGCATATTGGGAACAAACGATCAGGGCGCTCAACGAGGCAGGTTTTCGGGTTATTGCTCCGGACGCTTTGGGATTTGGGAAGTCTTCAAAACCTATAATTCAATATAGTTTCTCACTTCTGGCAAGCCTTACTAAAGAACTCCTCGACGAAGCGGGAGTCGGACGTGTGTATGTGGTGGGACATTCGATGGGCGGAATGCTTGCCACACGCTTTGCGCTCACCTATCCCGGAAGGGTTGAAAAACTGGTACTTGAGGATGCGATTGGTCTTGAAGACTGGCGTGCGAAAGGAGTGCCTTACCGCAAGGTGGATGCATGGTTTGCCGACGAGCAAAACGCCACCTACGAGAGCATACGCCGCTACCATCAAACTTCCTACTATCCGCAGTGGGAACCAAAATATGGCCAATGGGTTGATGTGCAGTATGGGATGAAACTAAGCAAACACAGGAAGCGGCTGGATTGGGTAAATGCACTGACCTATGACATGATTTATAATCAGCCGGTATGTCATGAGTTCAAAAACCTTTCGATGCCTACACTTGTGGTGGTGGGCAAAGAAGATCATACCCGATTGGCCAGGGGCGCTTCCAAAGCCGTTGCAGAAAAGCTGGGGCATTATGAACAACTGGGAAAGCAAACAGCAGACGCCATAAAAAATGCGGAGCTGATAACATACGATCACACAGGACATATTCCGCACCTGGAAATACCTGTGCGCTTCCATAGGGATCTGATCAATTTTCTCAAATGAATTTATTATCCTTCGCAGTCTTTATGGCGTCGGCCTTGGAGTGCACATTGAGCTTGTGATAAATGTTTTTGATATGAGACTTTACGGTTTCAAGGTCAATAAACAGCTCTTCGGCTATCCGCTTACGGCTTTTACCGGTGGCAATCTGCTCCAGTATTTCTGTCTCCCTTCTGGTCAGGGGCGATTGTTCGTTGCGCTTGAATGAAGAGATCACCATTCGGGCAATATGGGCACTCATGGGGCCACCACCTTCCATCACTTCATGGATGGCGCTAATGATCTTGTCGTGCGACGTGTTTTTAGTAAGGTATCCCGCAGCTCCGTTGCCTAATGCGCGAAAGATCTGTTGTTCATGTTCATAGACCGTGAGCATCAGAATATGGGTTTCCGGCAATAACTTCTTCAACTTCGGCAATGCATCAATGCCCGAAAGACCGGGCAGTTCTACATCCAGCAATAAGACATCCGGATCATCCTGGGCGATACGCCGTGCGGCGTCTTCGAAAGAACGGTAAGCACTCACAACTTTGTAGCCTTCCGTATTTCCGATGAGATAAGCATACCCTTCGCGTATGGTTTCATCATCTTCGATCAGGCTCACTCTTATAGTAAGATCGCGACTCATACCCAATTGTTTCCTTCGAAGTTCCCAATGTTTTCTGAAAGCGCCATCCCCTTTTTTAGGGTAAAAATTGCGCTATTCCAGCACAGCTTCCGAAGCCGAATCTTCCGGCAATCTGAAGGTAAGGGTGGTAATGGTACCCTTGCCCGGCGCGGAATCAATGTACAGCCTTCCGCCGATCCTTTTTGCCCGCACGTTCATATTGTCAATGCCATGCCCCTTTTTTACGTAATGGATATCGAAGCCCTTACCGTTTTCTGTCAGCACGAGTTGCAGGGTCTGGTCAATGCGGAGATGTACTTCGAGTTTCAAACGGCTGGCCTCTGCATACTTTAGAGTATTGTTCAGTGCTTCTTTAAAAATCATGATCAGGTTGCGACTTACGTCAAGCGGAAGACGATATTTTCGCCATTGTTCATCTGTGCCAATGAAGGTGAAGTCCACGTCCGTATCCTGAAAAAGTTCGCCGCCAAAATCGCGGATACGATGCAGCACTTCGTAGAGGCTGTCGTTAGAAGGTTTTAGCGACCATAGAATGTCGCGTGTGCCACTATACAGTTGCGCCGTGTTGTCCTGTATCTGATGAATCAACCGGTCGGTATCTGCAGTTGTAGCGCCAAGCTTGTTCTTGAGTACGTTGGTCAGCACATTGATTCTTGTCAGTCGGTTGCCCACTTCATCATGAAAGTCTTCGGCAGTACGTTGCCTTACTTTCGCCTGTTCTTCCTTTCGCAGCTTGGCGACAAGGCGCAGCCGGTTTTGCTTTCGCTGATTGGCTATATACTGAATGGAAACACCCAGCAGTATGCAGGCGGCCAAAACAATCAGCCGGAACCAGATTGTTTTCTGAAAGGGCGTTTCAATCTCGAAGGGATAAGATAACTCCTTTGAAACTCCGCCATTACCATCGGTTTTGCACTGCACCTTCAAGACAAAGTTACCTGGGGGCAAAGCTGAAAAAGTAACCGTATTGGTCTGCGACCAGTCCGACCAGGGGGCCTCGAGCCCTTCGATTCTATACCGGTATCTTATCTGTTCATCGCTGCTCAGAGATACAGCATGGAAGGTAAACGTGAGGGTATTTCTGCGATAAGGTAAGTGAAGCCCCATCGGCACCTTATACCAAACGTCGGTGCTGTCGTAATAGCTGGTATCAGTGATGTTTTCGCCAAACACCTTTATGGATTGCAGGACGATGCTGGTAGGGTGCGCCTGCACACTTTTTGCCTGTGGACGATAATGCACGGCACCATTGGTGGTTCCAAACCAGATACTTCCATCATCCATTTTCAATACTGCTCCGTGGTTGCTCTCCATACCCAGCACTCCTTGTCCTTTGCCATAGAAGGAGATCAGCGGCTTTCCACCCGGCTGCATCGAAATCTTATGAATACCAAAGCCCGTGCCTGCCCAAATATTGCCCTCATCATCGGCTACAAGATTGTACACAAAGTCGGACTGGAGGCCCGAACTTTTGTTGAGTGTGAAAGACCTGCCTGTAGAGAGGTTATAATACATCAGGCCGTTATTGCTGGAGCCAATCCATAGCTCACGACCCTTTAAAGCAAAGCATTGCAGCGACGAACTGTCGGGCGCTCTGCCGGTAAGGTAAGGATACACTTTTCCATCAACACATACTTTGATACCGGATTCCGTAGCCAGCAATACGCTATCGTTCCCTATACTGATAAAATCCTGTACAGAAGATGCATTGAGCGACACCTTATGAAAGCTATCGCGCTGCAAAAAAGCGATGCCATTGATGCCACCTATCCACAGGCGCTCCTGCTCGTCGAGATACAGCGAGGTAATGGAATTGGACGGTATGTCTGCATTCTGCGTAGTAAACTGAAAAAAATGAAGGCCATCCCATTTCCACAATCCGGTACCGGCAGTGCCCATCCACAAACTACCCTTTCTAAACCGCAGTGCGTAAATGGCAGGCTTGGCCCTTACCGGCAAAGGCAAGGGAACGATAACACCGCGTTCATACACATACAAACCTGCATCGTAGGTGCCCAGATACAGACGACCCCAACGGTCGGCCTCAATACTCATTACTTGTCCGCTGGGTAAGCCAATGGTCTCGTCAATAACCGTGAACTGTGCGCCTGAAAAACGAAAAATACCCTGTCCGTCGGAAGCCATCCAGACGTTGCCTTCCATATCGGTAAGTAAAGCAGGAAATGCATTATTGCTCAGCCCATTCTGCTTACTAAAGACATGAATTGTGCTGTCGGTAATCCGCAATACACCGCTGGTGAGTCCCACCCATATGGCTCCCTGCCGGTCTTCGGTAATAGAAAGAACTGCGGGTAGGGCATCCAGCGAGGTACCCCTGACGACAACAGGCTTTACCCGATTACTATCCAGAAAATACAGCCCATTCGACGTGCCGATGAGCAGGCGCTTTTGCCGATCGCGGTAGAGATCTGTCACCAACGGGCCAGGCCTGGGGTCGCCGGGTAAGATTTGCAGACTGTCCCAATTTTTTCCGTTGCGCCGGAGCAACTGACCCCGTGCGGCCAGCCAAAGCTGATTTTTTTCCGGTAGCAAAGCCGAAATAATCTGTGCCGGCCCCGGAGGGTTCACCTCGGTTATTTTGCTAGAATGAATAGCGTAAACCTTATTTCCCGAAAGGCACCATACATCATCATCGAACCCAATACGGATTCTCGATACTGTATTGCCGTTCGGATTTTCGGTGGACTGCATCAGGAAGTGCTGAAACATCCGGCCGTCAAAGCTTGATATTCCACGCATACTGCCTACCCATATCGTGCCTTTCCGGTCCACAGCTACGGCATTGATCGTATTGCTGGGCAGCCCGTCGCGGACCGTGTAATTTGTAAAAGTTCTGCCATCGTAACGCGAGAGCCCGCCCAATGTGGCGACCCAGAGATGCCCCATGCTGTCTTGCGCCAGATCGCGCGCCTGCGACTGGATAAGACCACTTTCAATATTCACATTGTAGAAAGGGTATCGCTGTGCAAAACCATTCATACCGCCGAAAAACAGCAGCAGAAAAACGAAAACAAAAAATTTGGTCAAGCTCAAAAAACTGGTCATAGCCAAAGTGAAATTAGTTCATTTCAGTCCTTCTTTGTGCAGCGTTCTCACCCGCTTTTGTGGAACAAAGCCAGGAATTCCCCCCACTGGGGTGATGCCGAAAAATGCATTTCACCCGGTCGGGGTGAAAAGCGAGAAAAACCTCACCGATACATTTGAAGTAACCAAAGAACGCAAAGATGAAACGATACTTTTTTATGATGATAGCACTGTTCAGCATGAGCATTTCTTACGCCAAAAAAGAGGGCAATGTACTTTCCGGTACCGTCACTGATCAGACCAGCGATCCCCTTGTGGCTGCCACCGTAGTGTTGCTGGATGCAGGTGAAAAACTGGTAAAGGCAGCGGTCAGCGATGTTGAGGGCAAATACACTCTGGAAGATGTCCCTTCAGGAGTTTATGAACTCAGGGTATCCCTCACAGGCTTCAATACCTATAGCCAAAAAGCACTGGCTGTGGCAGGCAACCTGACTTTACCCAAGATAACGCTCGAACAAAAAACGACCACATTGCAGGAGGTTTCTGTGCGTGCCAAAAAACCCCTGATCGAATTGCACGCAGACAAAATGATCGTGAATGTAGAGAACAGCATTGCGAGTGCAGGCGCTTCGGCTTATGAAGTGCTGCAGCGTGCGCCGGGTGTAAGGGTTGATAACAACGACAATATTTCGCTGAAAGGCAAACAAGGTGTGATGATCTGGATCAACGGAAAACAAACACCTATGAGCGGAACAGACCTTGCCAACGTTCTGAAAAGCATGCCTTCTAATTCCATCGAAAAAATTGAGATCATCTCTAACCCCGGCGCACGATACGATGCAGCAGGCACCGCTGGCATTATCAATATTATTTTGAAAAAAGACCAGCGTATGGGAGCCAATGGAACCCTGAACCTGAGCTATGGACAAGGTGTGTATGCAAAATACGGACTGGGCGGAACGCTCAACTATCGCAACAAAAAGCTCAACCTTTTTGCAAGTTATAACTATGCCTACCGGCTTTGGTTCAACCACCTCATGCTCGACAGAAAATTTACCGACACGCTTTCTGAAGGCGAGCGTCAACTGTTCCGTTATGTGCAGGATAACAATGCCCTGTTCGATTTCAAAAACCATATGGGCACATTGGGCGCCGACTATTCGCTATCGTCAAAAACAACAATCGGAATGTCGGGAAGCATAACCACAAACGGCTTTAGTCCGAAAGCAGACAATGCATCAAAAGCGCTCGGAGCAAACAACGAACTTCTTTACAACTTCAATACCACCGGACGACACGAGAACTTCTATTATAACTATGCTGCCAATGCTTACCTGAAAACCACCTTCGACAGCAGCGGCAAAGAGCTAAATGTAGATCTCGATTATGCCGCCTTCGGCAATCAAAGCAATCAAAACTTTGTAACGAAATATACCTATGCCGATCCGGTGCAGACGCAGCCGGACTATTATCTGCGCAGCGACCTAACCGGCATCACGCAGATACGATCCTTAAAAGCCGATTTCGCACAACCGCTTCCTGAAAACGCTAAGCTTGAAGCAGGCGTGAAAACAAGCTTTGTTACTGCCTACAATGAGCCTAAATTCTGGGTGAAGACCACTGGAGATTATCAACTCGATAGCTCGCGCAGCAACCACTTCATTTATCGCGAAAACATCAATGCCGCTTATTTGAACGCAAGCAAGGAATGGGAAAAATTCGGTGCGCAGTTTGGACTTCGTCTGGAAAATACCAACATCAACTTTGAGCAACAAGCCAGCAATCAAAAATTTGATACCAGCTATAGCTACACGCAATTGTTTCCCAGCCTCGCCTTTCAATACCACCTCAATAAAATAAACGATATAGGCGTCACCCTGAGCCGCCGCATTGAACGACCCAACTATCAACAGCTTAACCCCTTTAAATACTTTATAGACAAAACCACCTACCGCGAAGGCTATCCCCGGTTGCAACCCGCATCTTACTACTCAGTAGAAATATCGCATACTTACAAGCAGCGGTTTGTGACGAGCTTTAGTTATGGCATCAACAAGGGCATTATTACCGAAGTAATCCAACCCAGCGAAACCGAAGACAGCGTGACGGTTCAAACCAATAAAAACCTCGACCGGATGATCTTTGTGGGTATTGGTGGCTCGTATATGTTCAACATCACACCTTGGTGGACCAACAATACCAACTTCAACGCCTACTACGCCCGCTACGAAGGCAATATTGCCAACACACCACTCAATAGTGGTCGCCCGACTTTCGACATCAACATGAACAATACATTTCTGCTGCCTCATGATTTTTCGGCAGAGCTGGGCGGCTGGTATCAGGCAAGACAACTTTACGGATACATGGACGTACAGCCCAACTGGATGTTGAATGCAGGCATACAGAAAACGTTTTGGGACAAGCAAGCCACAGTTCGCATCAACATTCAGGACATCTTCTGGAAAGGCTATCCCAGAGCCACATCCGTGTACACAGGTTATAAGGAAGATTTTGTTGCAGAAAGAGAAACACGCGTTGCCAATATTTCATTCACTTATCGCTTTGGCAAACGCACAGTGCCCCAAAGCAGAAGGCACAGCAGTGGCGCTGAGGATGAAAAAAGAAGAGCAAATACCGGCGGAGCATAGCAGAACCAAACCGATACATATGAAGTGAACCAAAGCCTTCCGTTGCCATATCCTGCAAGATCAAAAAAACGGAAGGCTTTCTCTTATCCGATATTTACGATTTCCCCATCCACCCCATAGCATTTTCAAAAAGCAATTTTTCTTTAAGTGCTTCTGAAAAGTCGCTCATGCTTTCAATAAGCTTTCCGGGATGATGCTCGCCGAGCGGGAAAGGATAATCACTACCCATACACACTTTTTCTTCTCCCATTACATCTACTACATAATGCAAAGCTTTGGGGTCGTGTACCAATGCGTCAATCCAAAACTTTCCAAGGTATTCGCGTGGGTTGACTTCATTGTCTATGGCACACAGATCCGGACGCACGTTAAAACCATGTTCGATTCTGCCGATGGTGAATGGAAAACTTCCGCCGCCATGAGCAAATGCTACACGAAGATTGGGATGTCGTTCGAACACACCGCCGAAGATCATGGAAGAGATAGCACGAGCCGTCTCCGCCGGCATACCCACCAGCCAGGGCAACCAATATTTTACCATGTCCTTTTCGCCCATCATTTCCCAGGGGTGCACAAAAAGACAGCAACCCATTTCTTCCGCCGCCGCCCAAAAAGGTTCGAAATAGGGATCGCTCAGATTTTTTCCATTAATGTTTGAACCGATCTCCAGTCCGGGCATTTTCAGCTCTTTTACACAGCGCTCCATCTCGCGAATGGACAGATCAATATCCTGCAAAGGCACAGTGCCAATGCCGATGAAACGATCGGGGTGCAGGGAACAGGAATGTGCAATATGATCGTTGAAAAATCGCGAAGTCTCCAAACCATGTTCGGGCTTTGCCCAGTAATTGAACAACACCGGAATGGTGGAAAGCACCTGAATGCCCACCTCCGTCAGATCCATTTCTTTCATGCGCACCTCAGCGTCCCAGCAGTTTTGCTCTACTTCGCGAAACACTTTATCGCCCTTGATCATGCGGGCGCAACCGGGACAATGATGTTCCAGATGAATGAATTCTCCATACCCGAATTTCTCGAAATAGTTCGGGATATGCTCGGGCATAATATGCGTGTGGATGTCTATTTTTCTCAAAATCGAAAACTAATTTTTAATGATCAAAGTAACATTACGCTATACCATCTCATACACCACTGCTGCACCCTGACCTACGCCGATACACATGGTAGCCAGTCCGTACTTTCCGCCACGACGGCGCAGCTCGTACAATAAAGTGGTAGAAATGCGTGCGCCGCTACAGCCCAGAGGATGCCCCAAAGCAATAGCACCACCGTTCACATTTACTTTTGCGGCTTCCAGCCCAAGATCGCGCATACAGGCAATGCTCTGCGAGGCAAACGCTTCATTGAGTTCTACCAGATCAAGATCGCTGACCTGCAAACCGGCACGGCTCAAAGCCTTCAGCGACGCGGGGACAGGACCCACACCCATTATGGCTGGATCCACGCCGGCAATTGCCATCGCTTTCACTTTTGCCATAGGTTTCAATCCATATTTTTTAACCGCCTCCTCAGACGCCAGCAACAAAGCAGCAGCGCCATCATTCACGCCACTCGCATTGCCGGCTGTTACTGTTCCCTCTTTTTTAAATGCAGGTTTCAAAGAAGCGAGCTTTTCGAGCGTGGTTTCGCGGGGATGCTCGTCGGTATCAAATACAAAACTCTTTCCCTTTCCGAGATCAACAGTAACCGGAACAATCTCTTCAGAAAATTTACCTGAAGCATGCGCAGCAAAATATTTTTCCTGACTGTTGTAGGCAAACTGATCTTGTTCATCTCGGGTAATATTCCAGCGTTCTGCAACGTTCTCTGCAGTTTCGCCCATGGAATACGGATGATGAAGAGCACTTAGTTTCGGGTTAATAAAACGCCAGCCAATGCTGGTATCAAACACTTCTACTTTGCGTTGGTACGCGGCGTCTGCCTTTGCCATTACAAAGGGTGCACGGGTCATAGACTCAACGCCGCCGGCGATAAAAATTTCGCCGTCACCGCACATGATTGCCCGCGATGCGTCCATTACCGCTTGCAAACCAGAAGCACAAAGCCGGTTGACGGTATTGCCCCCCACCGTTACCGGCAAGCCTGCAAGAAGTGCAGCCATACGGGCTACGTCTCGGTTATCCTCACCAGCCTGATTAGCGGCTCCGGCAATCACATCTTCTATCGCATGTACATCCACTTCAGGATTGCGCTCCATAAGTTTCCGGATGACCAGCGCCAGCAAATCGTCGGGACGAACCGTGGCAAGGGAACCACCATGTTTGCCAATGGGCGTTCGTACTGCATCAATAATATAAACTGTATTCATTGTAGGAATCTGATTTGACCAAGTCTGTTTTTTGATACTAAAAAATTCCGGCGAATCCTAAGCCAATGCCTGCTCTAAGTCCGCAAGAATGTCTGATACATTTTCGATGCCCACGCTCAATCGTATCAGACCATCTGTGATGCCCGACAGCAACCTGTGCTCGCGCGCAACGCCAGCATGGGTGGTAGAAGCCGGATGAGAAATAAGTGTGTCGCAGGTGCCCAGCGAAACCGCATGTGTACACAGTTTCAGCTTGTTAATGAACCGAACGCCTGCCTCATAACCACCCTTCAACTCGAAACTCATCATGGCGCCGGGATGTTTCATTTGCCGCTTTGCAATGTCAAAGTCCGGATGTTCATTCAGCCCCAGATAATTAACCTGAGCCACCGCCGTATGCTGCACCAGATACTCCGCCACCATTGTAGCATTGCTGCAATGCTGCTGCATACGCAAGGAAAACGTGCGCAGACCATTGGTAAGCAAAAAAGCTTCGAACGCATTGCTATTGGCACCCAGCAGCCGGTGTGTCTTTGTCACCGTGCTGTTCATCTTCTGCAGATCCCGACCGATCAGCACACCGCCCACAGCAGTTCCGTGTCCGTTCAAAAACTTCGTGGTGGAATGCATCACATAGTCCACATCATAGCGGAAAGGCTGTTGAAGAAAAGGTGTGGCGAAAGTATTGTCGGCACACACGATTAAGCCATGAGCCTTACCAAGGGCAGCGAGGGCTTCCATATCGATACATCGCAAAGTGGGATTTGCCGGTGTTTCTATATACATCAATCGAATACTTGTGTCGGCAAGTATAGATTTGGCAACAGTTTCTTTATCGTGAAAATCTACGATCACCGCTTCAATATTCAGCGCGGGCAGCACCTTATCCAGCAGCTCCTGCGTGCCGCCGTAAAGAGAAGGATGCGTGATCAGCTTATCGCCCGCTTTCAGGTTTGACAGCAACATGGTGGTGATGGCAGCCATGCCAGAGGCGTGCAAAATAGCCTTAAGCTGTAAGGGATTTCCGGAGGCATCAGCAAGCCCATAAGCCTCGAGCAAAGCAATTTTTTCTTCTGCCTCATTAATGGTGGGATTACCAAAGCGACCATATACATAGCCCTTTTCTTCGCCACGAAAAATGGCTGCTGCCTGCTCTGCCGAGTCGAAAGTGTAAGTGCTCGATGCATAGACAGGCGTGAGGTGTGCTCGATGACCTTCTTCGTGATGACCTCCATGAACACATACGGTGTCGAAGCCGAATTTGGGGTCTGTAACCATGATCAGACTTAGTAATTTTAGTGGGCAAAGTTACGGGGAATATACCACCGCTACAGACATACTATTCGATGAAAATGAGTAAGGAAATTAAAAAATATACATTTTCAAAAAAGACCGAAGTACAAATTGAGGTTGTTCCGTTGGCAACCTTGACTACTGACAACAGACCCCACCTGGTAAGTCCGCACAGAACTACTTTTTACCACATATTCTTGTTTAAAAACTGTCAACCCACACATTTGGTTGACTTTAAAACCATCAACATAAAGCCTTATTCAATTTTATTTATTGACAAAGAAAGGGTTCATCAGTTTGACCAATTGCTAAACTATGATGGAGAAATAATCATTTTTACAGACAACTTCTATTGTCAAAATGAAAATGACATCAAGTTTTTAAAAGGGTCAACCTTATTCAACGATTTACAAGACAATTGCTTGCTTACACCTGATGACAAGGGCTTTCAAAAATTGTTTCGCATCAGCAGAGAAATTGACGAGGAAATAAATCAGTTTGACAGCCATACAAGTCCGACAATTCTTAAAAATCTGCTTCAAAACTTCCTTTTAACGGCAGAACGGGAAAAAGGCAAGGACAGTAATAACTCTTTTGAGAAAAATATTGACTTTGAATATTCCACCTCATTCAAAGACCTGATAGAACGCCACTATAAAACTAAAAGAAATGTGAGCTTTTTTGCGCAGCAATTAGCTATTTCAGAAAGGCGTTTGGGACAGGCAACCCATCATTTTTTTGGAAAACTGCCAAAAGAAATGATTAACGAAAGAATTATTCTGGAAGCCAAAAGACTTTTGGTTTATGGCAACCATTCCATAAAAGAAATCGCCTATGATTTAGGGTTTGAAGAACCTACCAACTTCGTCAAATATTTTAAAAAGCAAACCGCTCAAACACCTCTTGAATTCCGAGAACATCACGTAAAAAAGTAACCTGCACAAAAGTATCATACTACCGCAGGTTTTTACCTTTTTCCGCTTTTTCCGGCAATCTACTTTCGTCCTGTTATTGCAAACCATCAAAATTTAGAATAATGGACAAAAACAGAGATGCGCTAATTGCTTTTTACAAAAAAGCCTTAACCGTAAATTCGGACACTGTACCAACTTCTGTATTGGCAGAAGTTTTAGCCGATGATTTTATCTCTTACGGTTCGGTAGAAAGCAAAGGGAAACCTGCTTTGATTGCGCAAGTGGAATTCTTCTGGAAGCTCATTCCCGACCTCAAATGGGAGCCGCAAGATATTGCTAACGATGGCGATAAATATGTGGTTCGCAGTTTGGTAAGCGGAACACCCAACGGCGATTTTATGGGAACGCCCACCGATGGTACAAAGTCTTTCCAAATTATGTCCATTGATTTTCACACCGTCATTGACGGAAAACTGACTTCCGTGCATCATCTGGAAGATTGGGGAACCGCAATGAAACAATTAAAATCATAGTACGATGTCAAAAGCGTTAGAACCCAAAGACGGCGATATGAAGTTTAAAGTTATCGCTTATGCTTTAGGGGTAGCTCATCTGATTTTTGGAGCAACGAAACTTATAGGTCAACCTGATTTGACCAAAGAATTTACTGAATTGTGGGCTTTCCCCCAGTGGTTTATGTACTTCGTAGGGGTAGCCCAGGTCTTAGGTGGTTTGGCACTTTTTACCCGACAGTTGCGTATGCCTGCTTCGCTTGCCATGGCTTTAATAATGATTGGCGCTATCGCTACTACAATTGTTTCAGGGCAATGGGGCAATGTAGCTATTTGTAGCATTGTGTTGGTTTTATGCTTCATCACATTTGTAGCACGGCTTAAAGATTTGGCTATTGAATTAGCCGTGGAACAAGGCTACAGCAAAAAATAGCTAAAGGAAATCCGCAAAACCTTAGCAGAAGAGTAAGGCTTGTTTGCAGAAAATCGGGAAAGTTGTCTGACCGTCATTCGGCAGTGTAGCATTCAATGTTCATCAAGGGAAGCGGATGCTAAAAGCACAGAAAACTCTAAAAAATATCTGTCGGTGCAAATGAAGTTTGCGAAAACAACTAATTAGCTAAAACTGAATGAGGTTAACAAAATGAACAAAATAAAATTTTTCTCAACGTTAATTGCATGGCTTATGATGGTTTCATTCGCCCATGCCCAATCAAAAAACAAATCTCAAAATCATAAAAAAATGGAAGCAAAAACAATGTTTATAGAAATCGGAAAAATGAAACTGAAACCCGGAGTAACGGATGAACAGTTTATTGAAATAGAACGCAACATCAGAAATGGCAGAATAAACCAGCAACCCGGTTTTATCAGTCGTGAGTTCGGAAAAGATGCGGACGGCTTTTGGTATTTTAGAATTTGTTGGACAAGTAAGGAAGCGGGCGACGCCTGGTCACCCATCTTTCAGCAAGACCCCAACGGACAAGCCATGATGAATGCGTTGGATTTCAGCACCGTGAGACAGGAGCATTACACGGTTGTAATACCCTAGAAAGGCTGCACATAATAGATAGGTTTTCGCTGCGTGCAACGTGCTAACAATGCCCCGGAAATTATAGACTCATGAATGAATTTGCAGGGGAGAACCAAATACTAAGGGCATAGTTCAACCGATTCAGCAGAAGGCGCTGCCAAACTATTTTTAAAACTAATTTTGCGTCAGACGGATTCTAACATTCCGTTTGACGCTTTTTTTTAGCATGCGCTCCACAGTAATTCTATGGATGTATGAATCTAAATGAATCTCGATTTTTCACCCTCCGCAACCTCCTCAATGAAGGAATTAATGATACGCTATGCCCGCTATAATGAATGGGCGAACAAACGACTAATCGAAGTCATGTTACCTCTGAATGAGGAGTTGCTATCCACCGCATCGGCGAGCAGCTTTGAGAGTCTCGAGCAAACGGTACTGCACCTCTGGAGTGCCGAAAGCATCTGGCTGCAGCGGTTACAACTGGAAGAAAAACCGATCTGGCAACAAAGTAGTTTTTCAGGCAGTTTTTCTTTTCTGTGTGAGGCGTGGACACATACCTCCGGAGAGCTTACAGCCTTTGTGCGCAGCCAATATAACGATCAGGCTTTTGACCATGTACTGCAGTATTACAATCTGAAAAAACAATCCATGAAGCAAAAGGTGAGCGATGTTTTGCTGCATACGTTCAACCATGCAACCTACCACCGCGGGCAGCTCGTAACTATGCTACATCAGCGGGGCATTACAAAACTGCCGGCAACTGATTTTATAGCTTTTGTAGGGAAGTAAATCAATCATAGTCTTCTTTCCAATGGGCAAGGGGAAGGTTGACCCGATAGGTGAGTTGAAACTGTAGAAACTTTCCCTGCAGGGCGACCGAACCCTTATCGTAGTTGGATGATTGTAATGAAACGGTTTGTGCTTCAGGAAAGATATTAAGGGGTGTGTATAAGGCGCGAAGATTAATGCCAGAGGAGAGAAAAAGCTTAAACTGATAATCGATGCCCGCGCCACATACCAGCGACCAACGATTGGTATTAAGATCGGCGTTGTTGCCTGTTCGGATGTGGGTTCCGTTGCCCTGAGCGGTAAGCCGCCAGAAGTCCAGAAAACTTGCCCCCAGTGCGATGTAAGGCATCAGGTTGGATTTTTCGAAAGCTATGTTCAGTCCGCTACCTACAGTCAATACCGACTGTATCTGTTCATATCGCAAAGAGCCGTCGAAGCCCTCAGGCAGCGGAAGACGAATCTTCGCAATGCCGAGTGAGGCATCCAACAGAATATCAAAATTTTGCCGGGTATGATACCTTAAACCCGCTATGGCTAACGGTCCTGTGGCGAAAGAGCTCTTTGCTCTCACACTCTGCTTATCGAAGGAAAAAAGATCGGCACTGATACCAGCACCACCAAAAAAACCAAGCGTTTGTGCGGCAGCAAATAAAGGAGAAAATAGCAATAGGCTCAGCGCCAGACTTTTGATCATGATGTTATAACGCAGGCTTTATGCCAAAAGTATCAAAGGGGCTTTTCGCCCCTTCCATTTATGCACCATACTTGTCTTTATCGCGACTGTTGGGCTTTTTGCCGTCTTTGTTCGATCGTTCAGTATAGTTGTTCTCCTTTCTTTCCCGGCTGTCGAGGTTGTCCTTGTTCTCGGGTCTCTGAGTGTTCGTCACAAGCTGCTGAGACTGCGGATGCTCTTGCTTTCTGATATCTTTCATAATAAAAGGTTTTGCCTACTCTATAGAAAAACAATTCCCCCGAAGTCTAAAAGTTCCTTAAATCGAAAAAGGATACCGCATTGGGTACCCTTTTCCTTTCCTTAAAAACCAATCTCTATTATCTCTTCACCATCTATTTCACTTCTTCATATTCTGCATCGGCAACATTACCATCATTGCCACCTGCATTTTCCTGAGCTTGCTGACCGTCGCCACCTGCCTGCTGCTGCGCATTGTAGATATGCTGGCTTGCGCCCTGCCATGCGGCATTCAGTTCTTCCATTGCCTTATCCAAACCATCCAGATTTTCCGCCTTATGCGCTTCTTTCAGATTGTTCAGTGCGGTTTCAATTTTAGATTTTTCGTCGCCGGGAATTTTATCACCGTATTCTTTCAACTGCTTTTCGGAAGTAAAGATCAGACCGTCTGCCATATTGAGCTTTTCTACGCGCTCACGCACCTGCTTGTCGGCTTCTTCGTTGGCTTTCGCCTCGTTCTTCATTTTTTCAATCTCTTCCTTGCTCAGTCCGGAACCTGCTTCGATGCGGATGTTTTGTTGTTTGCCGGTGCCTTTGTCCTTTGCCGTTACGTGGAGGATACCATTAGCGTCAATATCAAAGATCACTTCTACCTGAGGAACACCGCGTGGTGCCGGTGGAATGCCATCGAGAATGAAACGACCAAGCGTCTTGTTGTCTTTTGCCATCGGGCGCTCACCCTGCAATACATTGATCTCAACACTGGGCTGATTGTCGCTTGCGGTAGAGAATACTTCGCTCTTTTTTGTAGGGATCGTAGTGTTGGATTCGATCAACCTTGTCATGACACCACCCATGGTTTCTATACCGAGGGATAGCGGAGTAACGTCCAACAACAATACATCTTTTACATCTCCGGTCAGCACACCACCCTGTATAGCAGCACCTACGGCTACCACTTCATCGGGGTTCACCCCACGGTGCGGCTTCTTACCAAAGAATTTTTCAACCACTTCCTGCACCTTGGGGATACGTGTAGAACCACCTACAAGGATCACTTCATCAATATCAGAAGTGCTCATTCCGGCATCCTTCAAAGCTTTGCGGCAAGGCTCCAGAGTACGCTCTACAAGGCTGTCGGCAAGTTGTTCAAACTTAGCGCGGGTGAGTTTGCGCACCAGGTGTTTAGGCACACCATCAACCGCAGTGATGTAGGGAAGGTTGATTTCCGTTTCCTGTGAGGAAGACAATTCGATCTTCGCTTTTTCAGCCGCTTCCTTCAGCCGTTGCCAGGCCATAGGATCTTTGTGCAGATCTACCGCTTCGTCTTTTTTAAACTCATCTGCCAGCCAGTCCATCACTACTTTATCGAAATCATCGCCACCGAGGTGCGTATCTCCGTTTGTAGATTTCACTTCGAAAACACCGTCTCCGAGCTCCAGGATGGAGATATCGAAAGTACCCCCACCAAGGTCGAACACCGCGATTTTTGAATCCTTGTGCTGCTTATCCAAACCATAGGCAAGCGCTGCTGCCGTAGGTTCGTTGATGATACGGCGCACATTCAGTCCCGCAATTTCACCGGCTTCTTTAGTTGCCTGACGCTGCGCATCGTTGAAGTAGGCAGGAACGGTAATCACCGCTTCTTTTACTTCCTGACCGAGAAAATCTTCAGCTGTTTTCTTCATTTTCTGAAGAATCATCGCAGAAATCTCCTGCGGCGTGTACATACGTCCGTCAATGTCAACACGCGGAGTATTGTTATCACCTTTTACGATTTTGTAAGAGTTGTGCGTCATCTCGCCCGTTACCTCGTCGTAGCGACGACCCATGTAACGTTTGATAGACATGATGGTATTGGTAGGGTTGGTAATAGCCTGACGTTTTGCAGGATCGCCTACCTTACGCTCACCGTTTTTAAGAAATGCCACTACGGAAGGAGTGGTGCGACGACCTTCATCGTTCGCGATCACCACCGGCTCGTTACCCTCCATTACAGCGACGCACGAGTTGGTAGTTCCTAAGTCAATGCCAATAATTTTTGCCATAAGTATCGTTGTTTTAAATTTTTCGGGTTTTCCTTCTATGGTCAATCCATATGCCACGGGAAGAATGTCAGTAATATTGTCAGGAGGGCTGACAAAGAGAGGACGTTACAAATAGACGGCTGCAATGTTTGCACGCTCTGCCCACAACGGCAGTCAAATCTGGCAAACGATAAAGCTTTCAAGCCGGAGAAATGTCAGTTCTTTTCAAACTGTTCCGGGTTTTAAAACCGGAGCTTTTCCATTTTTTTAAAAAAATCCCTTTCCTTTTCGCCGCAGGTACGCAGGAGTTCGCTCAGGTCATCATAAGACACCCGGTCCGTTTGACGCGCTTTCATTTGCCGGGCGGCATGATAAGCGAAATTTCTCCAGTCGTCGCCGATAAGAGTAAGCTCGGAGGAAAGTTCCTGGAGATCATCGCGGCGCAGCATAGCGCCGGCTTCCTGCAAAAAAGCTGCATACAGATACCGAAAGCCCGCGCCGCCGGTGCCTATTTCTTCCTGCATCCGGATGATGTTTCCAAGGTAAAGCGCTGATTTTCTCGGACTAAGCTTCTTGGGGTAATCTTTTATTTTTCTGGAGAGTAAGAAAATGGCTTTGTTTCCAAACCAGGGCAGCGGAGGCGAAAGCATGAAAAAACAAGTTTGCTTAATGCCCTGCTGTATCGCCTTTTCGAAATCCACCTTTGCCGGTACGGAGCGGATATAGTACATAAAACCGCGGGGTTCGGGTGTGCCCTTTGCAAAACGAGCTTTGGCAAGATCTTCCGGAGCTATAGTAGCCACATCTTCAATCACAGGATCGCTAACCAAATATTGATTTCCTTCCTTGCCATAGATAATAAGGTTGTGGGCATTGAAATGGAAGCGAAATGCCTCGGGAAGGTAAGGAAGATAATACACACTGCTGAGCATCCCAACAGGATTCTGGGCTTCAAGCGCCTTGTCGAGTGCATCCATAGCCTTTTGGGGCGACCGGAATTTTTCGGTATGCACCTGAATATTAAGGCGCTCTGCCACCCGCTTGAAGATGGCGCCCGGCCAGGTGCGGAAGGTGGTTCCCGGTGTGCCGCTCACTTTTACGAAGGGAATATGCGCAAAAAACAAACCTGCGCCGATACCAAAAGCCAGCGGTTCGGTGATTGTAAGCCCTTTATGATTGAGCAGATTGGCTGTAACCCCGCTTTCGCAATGTGCGTGCTGATGATGCTGATAATTTGATGCGATCACTTCAATGAATTATTTACCGAAATCAGTTAATTCTTTTACGCTGATGCCAAAAGTAGCGGCGTATTTTTCCAAAGTCGCGGGGTTGAGGCGGGCAAAAACGGGAGGCTTCATATGACGCCTTACCTGCCACTGCCATTTGTCCATATATTGTGCAAGCAGGGCGATGTCCATCAGTTTCTTCTGCATGAACCAGGCTATGGGGCTAAGCTCCCCGGCTTTCACTTTTTGCTCTGTTTCGGCGAGCTCTTCTTCGATAGCGTCCCAGGCCTGTCTGGTGGCTATATTTTCTGCCTCCCAGCCTACGGAACCGATACCGGTATATTTGCCATCTTTATCCACGGCATAGACGAGCTTTTTCAGTTTATCGCGGTCTTTATAGTCCAGCGAGTCTTGTGGCACTTCGTTGATTTCCATAAGGCGCACTTCTTGTACGCTGTAAAAATACCTAAAACGGCGTGTACCGAAAGGGAGGTAAAAAAAAACAGGGAACCCATGCTGGCTCCCTGCTATATTTTTCGGAAAAGTTATTATCCCTGTATCTTAATCTGATCGTTCAGATCATTATCCACTACAATGCGTCCGCAGTGTTCGCAAACGATAATCTTTTTACGCTGACGGATTTCTGACTGACGTTGCGGAGGGATGATGTTAAAACATCCGCCACAGCTATCGCGCAAAATGGGAACCACGGCAAGACCGTTTTTATAGCTCGTACGTATGCGCTCGTAAGCAGAGAGCAGACGAGCATCCACTTTCTCTTTGGCTTCAGAAGATTTTCCGGCAAGTTGCTTTTCTTCCTTCTCTGTCTCGGCGATGATCTTTTCCAGTTCGGACTTTTTCAGTTTCAACGCCTCGTTCAGTTCATTGATCTTCTCTTCAGTTTTGCCGCGCTGCATGTCGCGGTCTTTCAGCTCTATGTTGGCATCTTTGATATGCTTTTCATTAAGCTTCACCTCGAGTTCCTGCATCTCCATTTCCTTGTTAATGGCTTCAAACTCGCGATTGTTCTTTACGTTGTCCTGCTGCTTTTCGTATTTTTTGATCAACGCCTGAGCTTCCTTCTTTGCGTCCGTTTTCTGCGCAATGAATTTGTTGATGCTGTCAATTTCGGCGTCAATATTATTGATACGGGTTTGCAGACCCTCTATCTCGTCTTCGAGATCTTTTACTTCCATAGGAAGCTCGCCTTTCAACGTCTGGATCTCATCAATTTTTGAATCAATCTTTTGTAAGGTGAGGACTGCGATCAGCTTTTCTTCTACCGAAAAGTCTTTTACGTTAGCCATATATCAGCAAAAATATTTTACAGGATTGTTTGATAATTCAGATAAAAGAGGGGCGAAATTAGGAAATTTTTTCTTAAGAATACCAGCTAATAATTCGGTCGTAAATTGTTCGCTTTCGTAATGACCAATGTCGGCGATCAGAATTTTTCCGTCGGCGTCGAAAAACTGATGATATTTAAAATCTCCGGTAACGAATACATCTGCGCCTGCTTTGATGGCATCCTGAAGCAAGAAACTGCCCGAACCACCACACACCGCCACTTTTTTCACAGGCCTGCCCAGCAGTGCGGTATGCCGGATACACTCTGCTTTCATTCGGGTTTTCAGGATGCTTAAAAAAGCCTCCTCCGTGCAGGTTTCAGTCAGTTCGCCCAGCATGCCGGCGCCAATTTCCTGATTAGCATTCTGCAAGGCAATAATATCGTAGGCTACTTCTTCGTAGGGATGCGCTGCCACCAGTGCACTGATGACTGCCGAAACCTGATGTGTGGCCACCAACACTTCTATCCTGACTTCCTCCACATATTCTCTTTCGCCTGCGGGGGTGCCAATGGCCGGCTGTGTATGGGCGCCGGGCTTAAAAGTGCCGGTGCCTGCAGATTGAAAACTGCATTCGGTGTACTCGCCAAGCGACCCCGCACCCGCAGAAAACATAGCTTCCCTCACCCGATCGGCATCGGTGGCGGGCACAAAACAAATGAGTTTGGAGAGCGTTGCTGCTTTGGCGGCAAGGATATGAGTATGTTGCAGGCCCAGCTTTTCGCATATCATTTTATTTACCCCATTGCGCACATTGTCGAGGTTGGTATGCGCAGCAAAGAGGGCGATATCATGTTTTATAGCCGCCTGAACGATGCGTTCAATGTAGTGACTGCCCGTGATGCGCTTCAATCCGGAAAAAAGAAGGGGGTGATGTGCCACGATCATATTGCAGCCGCGCGTCCTTGCTTCTTCCAGCACAGCCTCGGTAATGTCGAGTGCAATCAATACGCCGCTCACTTCCCATTCCACTGATCCTACCTGAAGCCCGCTGTTGTCGTAGGACTCCTGATACACCGGCGGTGCAAATGCCTCTATTGCCTGAATAATATCTTTTACCCTCATAATCAAAGAACCTAACGAACGATAAGTCTGGTAACCTGAAGATTTTTTTCGGATTGCAGCCGGATGATGTACACGCCTTTAGCCCAGCCTTCTGTAGCGATCTCTACGCGCTGCTCATGCGCTGCCGTGCTATGATACACGTTTTTGCCTGTGGCATCCAGCACATCAAGCGTGCCTTCTTTCAGGTCTTCGGAGGCGATACTTACGTGGTTTTCCGCCGGATTGGGGAACACTACCAACTGCCCAAGTTTATTGACCGCCAGCACAGAAAGGCTATTGCAATTGGCTGTGCCCCAGATGCAGTCTGCATACATGGGATTGTCAATGTAGGGATTGCGATTGTTTTGTAGCGCATAGGCTGCATTGTTTCGGTCGATCTCCTTCTGACTAACCGGATCGAGATGGTGCCAGTCGAGCAACATCTGCACCGCCCAGGGCTTCAGCGCTATTTTATTGGCCATTTCCCAGGTGGTAAAATAATTGCTGTCTGCGTAGTAGCGGGTTACGATGTAGAAGTAACTACGGGCAATATCACCTTTGAACGAGTCTATGGGCTCAAAGCAATTTACTGAGGTGGGTGCATTTGGATATACGTTATTGCCCAGCTTTGACCCATTGGTGAATGTCTTTGTTGCGGTTCCTACCTTGCCGTATGGCAGATTACCACGCTGATTATTAACGTAGTAGTCGGTAGGATAGACAACCCAAAGGTCGCTCACCATAGGATATGCCGATCCAAACAGGCTTTGCGGCCAGAGGTGCTCTCGATTGTAACAGCTATTTTCGTGATTTGCGCCATTGCCGCATTGATCGGAGCCAAGCGTGTACTGGTAAGCCGGAGTGCCGCCGGGAACATCCGAATAAATGTCCCAGAGTTTTCCGTTTGGTTTTACATCGGTAGTATAGTAAGCGTTCCACAAACCGGGTGTATAGGAGAGTTGCGTAGCCGTCTTGATGATGTTATAGAGTGCTACCCTGAGCGGTTGCCCATTGAGGTTTGCAGCGCTGTTATAATAGCCGGCGGGTGGTTGCGCAGCAGCACAGAAGGGCAGGAAGGTTAATAATGTAAAAAGTCTTTTCACAAAAGAAAATTTCGCCAAAGTTAATTGAATGCCGGTGAGAAAGGGTCGGCTCCATCGCAGAACAATGATTTTTTCGGGCACTTACTAAACAGAAGCACTAACCTATCTTTGTCGCATGCAAATTCTCGACGGCGTAGCAGTTTCCACTCATATCAAAGAGCAACTGAAACAAGAGGTTGCCTCGCTTAAAGCCAAAGGCGGAAAGACACCGCATCTGGCAGCGATACTTGTAGGCAACAATCCTGCGAGCGAAGCCTATGTGGGCAATAAGGTAAAGACCTGTGCCGAACTCGGCTATGCGTCTACCCTTCTGCGTTTTGAAAGCAATATCACGGAAGCGGCGTTGCTCGCCGAAATTCAAAAACTTAATGAAGATGCTGACATTGATGGCATATTAGTGCAGCTTCCCTTGCCCGCGCACATTGCCGAGAACGCCGTAATCAACAGCATTTACCCCAATAAAGATGTGGATGGCTTTCACCCTATATCGCAGGGAAAAATGGTGCTGGGGCAACCGGGCTTTTTACCCGCCACTCCTTATGGCATTCTATTGATGCTTGAATATTATAACATTGACCTTACCGGAAAACATTGTGTAGTAGTGGGTCGCAGTAATATTGTAGGCACACCCATGTCGGTGCTGCTGAGCCGCAACAGCCGTCCGGGTAACGCCACCGTGACGCTTTGTCATTCAAAAACCAAGGACTTAAAACAGTTCACCCTTCAGGCAGATGTAATCGTTGCAGCGATAGGCCGCCCGCGGTTCATCACCGCCGAAATGGTGAAGGAAGGCGCCATCGTTATTGACGTGGGCATCAACCGGGTGGACGATGCCAGCAAAAAATCAGGCTCACGGTTGGTAGGCGATGTGGACTTTGACAGCGTAGCGCCCCGGTGCAGTTACATTACACCCGTGCCCAAAGGCGTGGGTCCGATGACAATCTGCGGGCTGATGAAAAATACTCTTAACGCAGCGAAGAATTCCGGGAAGTGACTGAGGCCTTGATGACGGTGAAATATCCGGTAATGGAGCACTTTTACACCTTGCAAGGCGAAGGCTTCTATTCGGGACAGGCAGCCTACTTTATAAGGCTGGGAGGATGCGACGTGGGCTGTGTATGGTGCGATGTAAAAGAAAGCTGGGATGCAACGCAGCACCCCGTAATGACTACCGAAGAAATATTAAATGCAGCAACCGCATACCCGGGAAGAATAGCTGTGATCACCGGCGGCGAGCCTTGTATGCACAATCTGAGCGCTTTATGCGACGCATTACAGAATGCAGGCTTCCGTACCCATATCGAAACTTCCGGTGCACATCCTTTGAGTGGAGCGCTGGACTGGATTACCCTTTCACCCAAAAAATTTAAAGCGCCGCTTAGTGAGTGCCTTGTTCATGCACATGAACTGAAAGTAGTGGTTTATCATACTTCGGATTTTACCTGGGCAGAACAGCATGCCGCGCAGGTTTCGCCAAAATGCCGGCTTTATTTGCAACCCGAATGGAGCAAGCGGGAGACGATGACGCCGCTGATCATAGACTATATTCAACGGCATCCCAACTGGCAGTTATCTTTACAAACTCATAAGTACATCAACATTCCATAAGTCATGACCACTTTCGAAGCAGTGATCCTCGGTATTGTAGAGGGGCTCACAGAATTTTTGCCTGTTTCTTCCACGGGACATATGATCCTTGCCAGCTCTTTTATGGGAATTGCCTCCGATAGTTTTGTAAAACTCTTTACCGTAGCCATTCAGTTAGGAACCATCCTTTCGGTAGTTGTGCTTTATTTCAAACGCTTTTTTCGCTCCATCAATTTTTATTTCAAGCTGGTAACAGCCTTTATCCCCGCAGCCATTTTTGGAGTATTGCTGAGCGATAAAATAGACGAATTGCTGGAAAGCCCGCAAACTGTAGCTCTTTCGCTGGTGATTGGCGGTATTGTACTCCTGTTTATGGACAAAGTGTTTAACAAGCCGGTGGAAGATGATGCTGATAAAGTAAGTTATCCGTCTGCCTTTGTAATTGGTTTGTTTCAATGCCTGGCCATGGTACCCGGCGTGTCGCGGTCGGCGGCTACCATCATCGGTGGAATGCAGCAAAAACTCACAAAGAAAGCGGCTGCAGAGTTTTCATTTTTCCTTGCTGTGCCCACTATGTTTGCCGCTACAGCCAAAAAACTTTTAGACTTTTATAAAGACGGTCATACCATCAATCATCAGGAAGGCATGCTTCTGGCTATTGGCAATGTGGTAGGATTTGTGGTAGCCATTATCGCTATTCGTTCCTTTATCAATTTTGTTACCCGGCACGGATTTAAGGTGTTCGGCATCTACAGAATTATCGTGGGCGCTATCATTCTTATCCTCTTGTGGAGCGGGCATAGTTTGCAGATCATTTAAGCAGCTTATAGAAAGCTTTTACTACGCTTCCTCAGGCTTCCAGTGTTCGAACAGAAGATTGAGGTAATGATTTTCTTCCTGAGTGATGACGTTGTCGGCTTTGGTGAGTTCGATGGCAAAATGCAACAGTTTCTTGCGTTCCTCTTCGGTAGCGTCATCATAGAAATCATCCATCATTTTCAGGAAATGACCTTCCCATTCATCAGGCTTCAGGTTGCTGATAATGGCCATTTCCCGGTCGAGGTTGACCCGAAATGGAAATTCCTGCACAAGATAATCGCGAATCACCTTGTCTTCTTCTGCGGTAACGCGAAAATCAACTGCCGATAAAATCATAAGTAAGTGGTAGCCGGCAACCGTTTTGTTAAGTCTGTTGTTTGGCATAAAGTGCGTGGGAATATTAGCTTTGAGATGCAAGTAATAAGTCGAGGTCCGTATATTTTAAACCGAATCTTTTTGCAATTGGGGCATTGGTCACACAGCCTTTATAGAGATATACGCCATTCCGTATCCCCTGCTTCGACTGGATGAGCCCGTCCATGCCGCCCATATCAGCTACCTGCTGCATAATAGGCATCAACACATTGCTGATTGCCCTCGATGCGGTGCGAGACACGCCTGAGGCGATATTCGGTACGCAGTAATGGATTACATCATAGCGTTTAAAAATGGGATTTTCATGAGAGGTGACCCTCGATGTTTCGAAACAACCGCCACGGTCTATACTCACATCTACGATCACCGAACCCGCTTTCATGTTACTCACCATTTCTTCGGTCACCACCACCGGCGTAATGCCGTTCATGGGTTTGAGAGCCCCGACAGCCACGTCTGCACCGGCGAGCTCTTCTGCCAGCGTAACCGGGTCTATAACGGATGTAAAACATCGTCTGCCAATGTTGTTTTGTAGGCGCATCAGCCGGTAAATGGAATTGTCAAACACCTTGACCGATGCCCCCAGTCCGGTGGCCGTTCGTGCAGCAAACTCGCCTACAATTCCGGCGCCGATGATCAGCACTTTAGCGGGGGGCACTCCTGAGATACCGCCCAGCAATATACCCTTGCCGTTATGCACATTGCTCAGATATTTTGCAGCAGTAAGTATGGCAGAGCTTCCGGCAATCTCACTCATCGAGCGTACAATAGGGTAAGTGCCGGCATCATCCTTTATTGACTCAAAAGCAATGGCTATGATTTTTTTGTGCATAAGCTGCTCCACCATCTCCGACTTAAGAAAAGGCAGATGAATGGGTGAGATGATCACCTGATTAGGTTGTAATAAAGCTAATTCTTCTTCAATAATCGGCGCTGACTTAATGATGGTCGTAGCCTTATACAGCTCGGCTTTGTCATAAACAATGCGCGCACCCGCTTCGCTATAATCACTGTCAAAATAAAAGGAACCTTCACCTGCATTGTGCTCCACAGCCACTTCATGCCCGCTGTTTACCAAGACCGAAACGGCTTCGGGCGTGAGGGCAATCCTGTTTTCCTGAAATGCAGTCTCCTTGGGAATACCGATGAAAAGCTGCCGTTTCTTGGGTAAAATCTCAAGCGTTTCCTCCAGAGGTACGTAAGAAAAGGATGGGGATATGTACGGTCTTTTACTCATGCCTGCTCACTGCTTTCATTTGCGAGAAAAGTACAAAACAAGTTTTGATTAAAGAAACCGTGCACAGACAGAAAGCGGCGACAATTAGCCAATGAGCTAATTAGCCAATGGGGTAATTGAATTTGAAGATTTGAAAATTTGAGGATTTGAAGATAATGAGACAATGAGCCAATTCGGCAATTTGCCAATGGATTTTGAAGATAATTAGACAATAAGCTAATGAGCCGGTTGGCCAACGAGGCAAATTGATTTGAAGATTTGAAAATTTGAGGATTTGAAAATAATGAGACAATGAGCCAATTCGGCAATTTGCCAATGGATTTGAAGATAATTAGACAATAAGCTGATGAACCGATTAGCCAACGAGGCAAATTGATTTGAAGATTTGAAAATTTGAAGATTTGAAAATAATGAGACAATGAGCCAATTCGGCAATTTGCCAATGGATTTTGAAGATAATTAGACAATAAGCTAATGAGCCGGTTGGCCAATGAGGCAAATTGATTTGAAGATTTGAAAATTTGAGGATTTGAAGATAATGAGACAATGAGCCAATTTGGCAATTTGCCAATGGATTTGAAGATAATTAGCTAATGAGCCGATTTGCCAACGAGGCAAATTGATCTGAAAATTTGAAAATTTGAGGATTTGAAAATAATGAGACAATGAGCCAATTCGGCAATTTGCCAATGGATTTTGAAGATAATTAGACAATAAGCTACTAACGCCCGCAGCTCACTCGACATGACATCCTTGATGTGAGTTATGAGCAGGCTTCAACTGACGAACCATTATTCGACTCACAACTTCACGTCTTTACAACTTTACGACTTTACAACTTCACGACTTTACAAATAAACGCATCAACAAATAAACAAATCAACAACACCACTCCACCACCTCCCCTCTTGAGAGGGGACGTGCGGTGGCTTGGCGCGGAGCAGGGGTGTGTCCTAACAATCAAAGCCTCAAAAACGAAATCTGCCCCACAAACACAGCAAATAAACTAATCAACCCAACAGATGTCTCGCTTCGCTGCCTGCTGCACACGACGGCTATCGCGCGCAGCTCACTCGACATGACGGCCTTGATGTGAGTTATGAGCAGGCTTCAACTGACGAACCATTATTCGACTCACAACTACACGTATTTACAACTTCACGACTTTACAACTCATATCTTCACCACCTTAAACCTTTTATCGCCACAGTGGAGCAGGTACATACCTGCCGGTAGCGCACTTATATCTATGCCGTCTTTTGTGGTAGTGCCCTTTTGCAACAAGCTGCCATTGAGGTTGTAGAGCTCATAAGGTTCTCCCCTGAGGTGGGGCTGCACACGCAGCCTGCCTTCTGCACCCACCGGATTGGGATAAACCCCTCCCGGCACTTCCGGCTGTACGTCGGATATACCATTGGGCGCAAAATTGAACCCGATAGCGGGAAAGCGACTAATGCCACCACAAGAGTAAAACTGCCCACTACAGACAGTACCAGAGAAGAACTCCAACTTAGACATATAGTTGTGAAACTGAGATGCTGGAATTCCCGGCACACCGAAACCTGAATACCACATATTGACAAAAGCGGAAGTGTTATTTACGGGATCGAACCAGGTGTTAAGGGAGTCGAACAAAAAATCAATCACCAAATTGCGGATGCCGGTTGTGTCGTTTTCTCCAATAGTGGCAGCCAGATTGTAGGAAAATGGTGGATTGAGGGGCAGTTTCCACCAGCAATTAGCCGTATCATCGCCCTGCAAGGCGCTGGGCACATAAAAAACCGGCGTGTTAAACACAGTAGTCATGTTGGTAACACGTGAGCAATTTATACCCGAAATTGTACCCGCATATATAGTATCCTGATTGTAAATGGTCATTTTGATCCGCGCACCCCGCAATGGTGAGTTGGCCAAAATACTGTCAAAATGATGCACTTCCCAACCGGGCCAAACATCTCGTTTTCGGGGTAAACGGAAAAAAATGTCCGTAATCGTGCCCTGTTGCGGCAGCATCGGTAAAAACCAGGAGGGTTTTAATGCATATTGAAAGGAATGTGGACAACCAGTAACCAGCCCATCTCCAGCAATAAGGGTATCTCCGGTAAAACCTGGAGAATTGTAGGGGTTACCCAAAATTACCTGCGGCACCCCCTGTGCCTTGATGCCTTGTGCTATAAATAGCAGCATGAGCGGCAGTAAACATGTTCTAAACTTCATAGTTAGCTGTTTTATTAGTGAAGACGGCGGGGTTTAGGTTCGTAAACCCCACCGCCGATTAGATTTATTGCTTATTGATTTTATAAGAATGTTGACCAACCTCATCAGTTACCTGCAGCATATAGACGCCCGGTGGTAAACTGCTTGTGCTGATCACCTCCTCGCGGCCGGTGAGGCTGCCCTGCAGTTGTAAGGATCCTTTCACGTCGTAAAGCTTGTAGGTTCCTGTGCCGGGTATATGCAGTTCCTCCCGTATCGGGTTAGGATAGGGTCTGTCATCGCCGGCAGCCGTACTCAACGCTGACACATCAGTAGTTTTGAACTGAACCATACTTGTCAGGTTGGTTTTATCCCAGACATCAGTCAGGCCATCATACCAGGCCGCATACTGCCCCTCACCGGTATTACTGCAGGTGCTGATGGATAGAGATTTGGAAGCGTCTGCCTCAGCATAGTTATTGTGATCTATTGGATTTTGATTGATCTGGTAATAAGCAGGATCTACAATTCCCGTGTAAGGGTCAACAAGCCTCGCGTACATGGAGTAGTCAGTTGCCCAGGGGTAGTAACCCACTGTATAATATTTGTTGCCGATCTCACCGCTATATGGGTTGCCGGGTCCGCAACCCGCCGATACGCAGGGCGACTTTACATTAATAGAATTGTTAGGCAATGCATAAAATAACGGCGGTACCATTAAGGGGTCATAAAGGTCTGTCGGCGGTGTCAATGGATTATAACCCATCGGCTTCACCACTGAGTAAAAAGGAGTGGCCACTAAGGACTTTACCCCTATTCCCTGCCATTGCATTACGTTTTGCTTTTTGTACCAGATATTCATGGCTTCTATCCTGGGGAAAAATACACATCGCAAAATGGGAGCCGCCGTATTGGGCGTTATTGCATCCAGTTGCAGGGGTGCGCTGAGCGTGCCGGTGCTGAGGTCCAGACTACGTTCAAATAGCTTATTACCCAAATTGAAAATAAAGTGAGCCAGCGGCTTGTTTTGTGCTATGTCATATTGGCCTGCCACGTCGGGGTCGCTGCCATCGGACAAAAATATCCCAGGACCGGAAGCGCCGAGGGTCATGCTGCCCGTCCTGTAGTACACGTCTGAAACGGCCAAAGCAAGGTCATCGTAAGTGACGACAAACTGCTCCATAAGGGGCAATCCTTTGGGACCGGCACCGGGGCGTGGTATCACGTCTATATGAGGGAAACGCTCCAGATCGTAAAAGCCACCCTGTGGATTACTACAAATATTCTGGGGCGTAGGTGCATTCAGTGGTAGCAGCGCGTGAAATACAATACTGATGGAGGGTGTGCCAGCACCAACAATGTTGTAAAAATGAACCGATTGAAGAATAAAAGGGTTGTTCTGTTGTACGCTTGCAAAAGCCACAGCAAGGGAATAGACCTGTCCTGGAGCCTGAAAATTATCCCCCAGGGCTACATCTGCATGCGCTGCGGCTGGTATGCTAGCAGTAGCCACATTTCCATTCCAGTCCTCCACCCGGATGGTGACGGTGCTTATGTTCATGTTATTCCACCCTACGCACGGATTACCTGTGGACCCCCCGTCCCAAACCACAACTTTTAGCGGATTTTTGGAGTGATGCGTCATAAGCATATCGGAGTTTACGGTTATATCGTCAAGCATAAGTGGCGGATTAACATTACCGATTGGATTGTCGGGCAGTATGGCCGGAACTAGTTGCGCCATTGCGCGGTTGGCGGTAAGGGAGCTCAGAATTACCCCCCCCAACATGAAGGTTTTTAAGATTTGTTTGAAAGGTTGCATAAGTTTAAAAATTTTGAAAAGAAAGAGCTTGTTCCGGTTAGGGTGTTCACAATTGAAGTGTTTACTTCGGGCGGCATCTTTTCTACTATCCCTTTCTATGGCTTTGCCTGTTGCGGAATAGTAGCTGTACGCCAGCCGGTTATTGCATACCCTTACCCGTACAATAGCAAATTATTCAGAAATAAGATAAAATGCAAGCACCTCACAACTATTAAACAAAACAGTAATTATTTTTTGTATTATTTTTATTTCATTTGTTAATGGATGATAATTCAGGATAGAAACTGCCCCATGAGATTCAGAGATGAAGTGGGAGATTTCTGCGCTCGCAGAGGTAGGGACGGGCGCCGAAAAAAATTTTGCCCATTAGGCAAATTGATTTGAAAATTTGAGGATTTGAAAATAATGAGACAATGAGCCAATTCGGCAATTTGCCAATGGATTTGAAGATAATTAGACAATAAGCTGATGAACCGATTAGCCAATATTTGGGCGGGTTTGAAAGTCGGACAACAAACAACTTCACGACTTTGCATCTTCACAGCTATACGACTACACAACTTTATAACTGCGCAGCTTGACAAATAAACAAATCAACAAGTAAACAAATCAACACCCCGACTACCGCTTATCGCTATGCACCCTCTTCATTACTTATCGCTCCAGAACTTCAACTTCTTAACGGCTTTTCACCCAAGGCCCACATCCGTATCGCCTGCGGTACTTAGTCAATATGGCAATGGCGCACATCCTACTCGCGTCTTTGCGAGAAGCGCAGCAAAGCGGAGCGACGAAGCAATCTATTTTTGATTTGAAAATTTGAGAATTACTCGTCGCGAGTAACAGTAAAGGGTGCAATGAACGACTTTAAGAGTTTACAAATAAACAAATCAACACATAAACAGATAAACAATAAACCCAACAGATGTCTCGCTTCGCTGCCTGCTGCACACGACGGCTATCGCGCGCAGCTCACTCGACATGACTGCCTTGATGGAACTGAACTGAAGACATCGTCGAACTCACAACTCCAGACCATCACAAATGCCGTGAATTGAATTTGAAAATTTGAAAATTTGAGAATTACTCGTCGCGAGTAACAGTAAAGGGCAATGAACGACTTTACGAGTTTACAAATAAACAAATCGACAAATAAACAAATCAACAAATCAACAACACCACTCCACCACGTCCCCTCTTAAGAGGGGACGTGCGGTGGCTTGGCGCGGAGCAGGGGTGTGTCCTAACAAACAAAGCCTCCAAAATGAAATCTCTCCCGACAAATACAACGGAAAAACAAATCAACAGTGAACTACGGCAGCGTAATGTTATAGGTATTGCCGTTTACGGTCAGGGTTGCAAGCGCATCGCAGGTTCCATTGCCATAGTCGAGTGTACGGACGGGGGCATTGGGGTTAGAGGTAGTGATTTGTACGGTGCCCTGCTTTATCCACTGGCAGTTGAGCGCAACACGCAGCGGTGATGTGATCGAATCATACACAACTACACTGTTGACACGGGTGAGTGTGCCGGAGCCTTTCACTTCATAGACGTCGTCTGCGCGGGTCTGTGTGTTGTCGCCCTGAACCCATATCCTGGTACGATTGCTCACCCACGACCTTGTACCCAGGTTATTGCCAAAGACCAGTGCCGCATTTACATGAACATGATAAACAAGGTGGTTAGCAAGATTGGAACCTGCATTGACTACCGTTTTGGTACCCGTCACCTGATTGTTGTTGACGAAATAATTATTGAAGCTAATCTGATGATGATACCCACTATCTCTATAACGGCCCATATAGCTCACGATAATCTGACCCTGGCGATAGCGACCGTCATTGCACAGACAATTTGTATTGCCAAAATCAATCGTCACCGTGTGCGGAATAGAAACCGTATCGCGGGTTACCGTCGCACAATTGCTTAGTATGAGTCCGCCGCCATTGGTAGTCTTAAAGTTCGACAAAGTACCATTGCTCGTGGCTTCATCGGTGATCTTATCCAGATCGTCGAAGGTTTGCTCCATCCCAGCCTGTTCGAGGGCCATTTCCGTATCGTCGCCGACAGTGCTGCTATTGTTGTCCTTTTTACAAGCGGCAAACATCAGGGTGCCGGAAACAGCAACCGCAAGGATGGTCTTAAGTGATGATTTCTGCATCATAGAATTGAAAGTTTGATCCTTGAGACGCAGCGAAACAACAAAGGTTTAACGGGAGGCCTGAGAAATTTTAAGTTGCTGTTAACGGCACCAATATTACCAGCAACCTATATGTCAACTGCGGTTTTTCATGTAGGTTTGCGTGCCCGTTCATTCAGGCGGGTAAAAAATATTTTTTAACACCATATGCAACTGGCTATTATCGGAACAGGCTATGTTGGGCTTGTTACAGGAACATGTTTTGCTGAAACAGGAAACAACGTGATGTGCATTGACATCAACGAAGAAAAAATCAACCAACTCCGTGCAGGAAAAACTCCTATCTATGAACCCGGACTTGAGAACCTGCTTGAGCGGAACATCAAAGAAAAGCGGATCAGCTTCACCACTTCGCTGAGCGAAGGTATCAAAGGCGCACAAATCATTTTTCTGGCGCTGCCAACCCCTCCGGGTAAAGATGGAGAAGCCGACCTTCAGTATGTGCTCGATGTGGCAGCACAACTCAGCAACATGATCACAGAATATACGGTGATTGTAAACAAGAGCACGGTGCCTGTAGGAACGGCGGAAAAAGTGTCTTCTGTTCTGGCGCTCAATCTCGATAAGGAATTGTTTGACGTAGTGTCTAATCCCGAATTTTTGCGCGAAGGAGTGGCTGTGGACGATTTTCTGAAGCCCGACCGAGTAGTGGTGGGAACATCTTCAGAACGCGCTCAAAAGCTGATGGAAGAATTATATCAGCCTTTTGTCCGCCAGGGCAATCCGATCTACTTCATGGACGAGCGCTCTTCGGAAATGACAAAATATGCTGCCAATGCTTATCTCGCCATGCGGATATCTTTTATGAATGAAATGTCGCTGCTGTGCGAAAAAGCAGGCGCCAATGTGGACTGGGTGCGCGTAGGTATGGGTAGCGATAGCCGTATCGGAAAGCGCTTCCTGTTTCCGGGTGTGGGTTATGGCGGTAGCTGCTTCCCTAAGGATGTGCAGGCGCTGGCACGTACTGCCCGCGAACACGATTTCAACTTCAACCTCGTGGAAATGACCATGCAGGTAAACGACCGGCAGAAAACTGTGCTCGGTAAAAAAATCAAAGAATACTTTGGCAACGATCTAAGCGGAAAAACTTTCGGTATCTGGGGTTTAGCTTTTAAGCCGGAAACCGATGATATTCGCGAAGCACCGGCTTTGGAACTGATCAAAGAACTGACCGCGGCGGGAGCAAGCGTGCGCGCATTCGACCCCGAAGCTATGGACAACGTACGCCGCATTTTTGGCGAGAGCGTTTATTTTGCAGAAGACATGTACGATGCCATCAATGATGCGGATGCGGTGATTATTGTAACTGAATGGAGCGAGTTCCGCAACCCTGATTTTAAACGCATTGAAGAGACTCTTCGCCACCCTGCTATCTTCGACGGACGAAATGTTTATACGCTCGACAAGATGATGACTCTTCCTTTCTATTATGAATCAATAGGCAGGAAGATTGTGAACGAAAAAGTAAGGCTTGAAGTAAATAATGCTTCCGACTCTTTCGTAAGACAGCGCGGTACGCTCGACTAAACATTTTTCAAGAACAACACTAATCAACAATCAAAAAATGAAGCGTGTACTCATCACAGGTGCTGCCGGTTTTCTCGGATCGCATCTCTGCGACCGTTTTCTCAAAGAGGGTCATCAGGTAGTAGGTATGGACAATCTCCTTACCGGCAACATCCAGAATATCGAGCATCTCTTTCCGCTTAAAGAATTTGAATTTTACCATCACGATGTAACGAAGTTTGTCCATGTACCCGGCAAGCTGGATTATATCATGCACTTCGCTTCGCCGGCATCGCCTATTGATTATCTGAAGATGCCTATTCAGACGTTGAAGGTTTCTTCTTTGGGAACGCACAACCTGCTGGGACTTGCAAAATCTAAAGGTGCCCGCATTCTTGTAGCTTCCACTTCAGAAGTATATGGCGATCCGCTGGTGCATCCGCAAAACGAAGAGTATTGGGGAAATGTAAATCCCATCGGTCCGCGTGGTGTATATGACGAAGCCAAACGTTTTATGGAATCCATGACGATGGCTTATCACAACTTCCACGGAGTAGAAACCCGCATTGTGCGCATCTTCAACACTTACGGTCCGCGTATGCGCCTCGATGACGGACGTGCATTGCCTACCTTCATGAGCCAGGCGCTGCGCGGAGAAAATGTTACCGTATTTGGCGATGGCAGTCAGACCCGTTCTTTCTGTTATGTCGACGACCTGGTAGATGGTATCTATCGCCTGCTGTTGTCAGACTATCATAAGCCCGTAAACATCGGCAACCCCGTTGAGATTACATTGCAGGATTTTGCTGAAGAAGTGGTTGCGCTGGTAGGCAACAATGTAAAAATCGTTTACGAACCATTACCGCAGGACGATCCCAAACAACGCAAACCAGATATTACCAAAGCCAAAGAAATACTGGGCTGGGAACCACTGGTGGACAGAAAAGAAGGATTGAGAAGAACACTTGAATATTTTAAGCAGCATATCTAAGTAATATCAAGACAAATTTTTTGAACGACCTCGTAGCGCTGAAAGCTGCGAGGTTTTTTATCTTTATGAAAACGCTATGAATGCTGCATTCAGCAAAAAAACTTTCCGGGTTCATCCTTTTGCTGTGCTCCGCTTTTTTCCTGCTTTCCTGCCACTCGTCTAAAAAAACGGCGGCTTCAAAGCCCTTGCGACCCAAGGAACTCAAAAGGAAATATGCACAAATACTCGACACCAAACCCAGGAAAATAAAAAACAAAGCGCTCTATTATTTTATTGACGACTGGAATGGCGTGAAATATAAATGGGGCGGCAATGACAAGAAAGGTGTGGATTGCAGCGGCTTCGCCAAATTGCTCTATGCCAACGTTTACCACACAGATATCAAACGCACAGTTGCCACACAACATGCCACTACCAAAAACTTTAAACGGAAAAGAAGACTGCGCGAAGGCGACATCATATACTTTGCCGAAAGCGATGATCCCAGCCATGTAGGCATCTATCTCCGCAATGGATTTTTTGTGCATTCATCAAAAGGCGTAGGAGTGCATATTTCCAGCCTCCACGATCCATACTGGAAAAAAGTGTACACCGGCGGCGGCAAGGTGAAGAAAAAGAAATCGTAGGTAGAAGAAGGACCTCGATTCTAAATAGTGATCTCCGGCACCGGATGTTCAGCTTATTCCCTTTATTTTTACAACCAATCAGTGCAAAAAGAACTAATTATGAAATCAACTTTTTTCGCTCTTGCAGCTACTGTGTTTCTCTTTTCCTGCAGCAACGAACCAGCAAAGCAGGAGGAAACTACAAAAACAGAAAATGAAACTTCAGCCACGGCTCCATTAGCCACTACCGATGTGGATCCTATTTGCAAAATGCCCAGAGAAGCAGGCTGGACGGAGCATGTGGTGAATGGCACCGACACCGTGTGGTTTTGCAGCAGCACCTGCAAGGAAACCTACGAGGAAAGAAATAAGAAGTAGCAGAAAATACTACCCGATAAAAAAGCAGCCGCCCGAAAGAGCGACTGCTTTACTTTTTTGATAGGGTTCAAGAACGCATTATTGTTCAAAAAAGTTCAGATGAGGAATCGTCTATCTCCAGCCGCCACCCAGCGCCTGATAGATGTTGACCATGGCATTCATCTGTTGCTTTTTAGTTTCTATCAATTCAAATTTTGCCTCCAGTGCGTCGCGTTGGGTCAGCAGCACTTCCATATAATCTGCACGGGCAGAGGTGAATAGCCCATTGGAAATATTCACCGACCGCGTCAAAGCATCCACCTGCTGCGATTTCAGCGTGTAGGTGCTATCAAGGTTTTTGATCTTGGCAAGCTGATTCGCCACTTCAATGAAGCCATTCAGGATGGTGCGCTCGTAATTATACACCGCCTGCACCTGCTTGGCATTGGCTGTCTTATAATTAGCTTTTATAGCATTCCTATTGATCAAAGGCGCAGCAAGATCGCCGGCAAGGGAATAAAGCAGCGACTCCGGACTCTTGAACAGATACGAGGGATTGAACGCCTGAAAACCTGCAGAAGCGGAGATACCCACCGAAGGATAAAATCTTGCCCTTGCCACTTTCACATCAAGCTTCGCCGCAGCAAGATCCTGCTCTGCGCGCATGATGTCGGGGCGATTGTGCAACAACTGCGAAGGAATACCCGAATACACCATCTGCGGCATTGTACTGCCAAAAGCCTGATGACTGCGACGGATATGCTGCGGAAAGCGCCCCATCAGAAAGTTGATTCTGTTCTCAGTCTCGGTGATTTGCTGCTGAATGTTGTATTGCATACTCTGCGTACTCAGCACCTGTGCTTCGAATCGGCGTACGGCAAGCTCTGTAACCTTTGCAGACTCCTTCTGCAGCTTTACAATTTTAAGTGCATTGGTCTGCACCCCTATGTTCTGCTGTATTAGTTCGAGCTGATTATCTAACGCCAGCAGTTCGTAATAGGAATTGGCGATCTCTGCAATCAGGTTAGTGACCATGAAATTTTTGCCCTCGACACTCGACAGGTAGCGATACACCGCTGCCTTTTTTGCATTGCGCAGTTTGCGCCAGATGTCGAGCTCCCAATTGGCATACAGTCCAAGCCCATAGCTGCCCAGCGGATCGGGCATTTCCCTGCCGGGCTCAATCTCTGTATTGGCTTCCAGCGCGCCGATGTTGGTATAACGTCCTACCTTATCCACGCCTGCGCCGCCACGTATGCCTACAAAAGGAAGATATTCCCCTTTTCTGGCGCGAATCTCCTGCCGGCTGATTTCTATTTCCTGCAGGGTGATGTTGAGCTCCTGATTGTTCATCAGGGCGGTGTCTATCAGCGCCGCGAGATCGGCATCGGTGAAGTAGTTGCGCCATTGGATATAGGCAGAATTCGTAGTGTCCTGCGCATCCTTGCCGGGATAGCCGGCGGGTGTAGTTGTATTTTCCGTTCTATGTACAATGGAAGGAGTGCTACAAGCGCCATAGGTAAGCGAAAGGCACGCTATGCCCAGACATTTATAGATTGTGGTTCTCAACATTGTTTCCGTTTTTTTCGATGAATGAATGTTCCTCCTCTGTCTTCTTTGCTTTGAAAAGCTTGAGCTTCCTCTTCTTTTTACCCTGATGTCTGTGGTGCATAAAGTCTTCTGACAAGGGCACCTCGTCTTCGTCGCGAATCATGTGTTTGCCTTCTGCCAGGCTTCCAAAAACATAGTATAATCCCGGCACCACCAACACGCCAAAGAGCGTACCCAGCAGCATACCCCCTGCAGAAGAAGCACCAATCGTCCGGTTACCGATAGCACCCGGACCCGTAGCCATCAGCAGCGGAATCAAACCCGCAATAAAGGCGAAAGAGGTCATAAGGATGGGACGGAAACGGACTTTTGCTCCTTCAATTGCCGCTTCCAGAACTGTAGCACCCTGCTGGTGTTTCTGCACCGCAAACTCTACAATCAGTACAGCATTTTTACCCAGCAAACCTACCAGCATCACCAATCCTACCTGCGCATAGATGTCGTTGGATAAACCCATTAGCTTCAGCAGCAATAGAGCTCCAAAAACACCCACAGGCAGAGAAAGGATTACCGCAAAAGGAAGCAGGAAACTTTCGTATTGCGCAGCCAGCACCATATAAACGAACAACAGTACGATGAGGAAAATATAAACCGCTTCATTACCACGTGCCACTTCATCTTTCGACAAACCGAGCCAGTCAATGCCATAGCCTCGGGGCAGCGTCTTCTCAGCTACCTCCTGAATGGCTTTGATGGCTTCACCGCTGCTATATCCCGCAGCCGGCGCACCATTGATGGCTGATGAAGTGTACATATTGTAGCGTGTGATTTCATTCAAGCCCTGGGTCTTTTTGATTTTCATAAAGGCAGAATAAGGCACCATTTCATCGCGGTTGTTTTTGATGTACAACTTCAGGATGTCGTCGGGCAACTGACGGTATTGGGGCAATGCCTGCACATACACTTTGAAGAAGGTACCAAACCGAATAAAGCCCAGCTCGTAGGTACTACCAATAAGGATGGAAAGATTATCCATCGCCTTACCAATAGAGACCCCTTTCTGCATGGCTGCCTGATTGTCAATTTCCAGCTCATACTGCGGATAGTTGGCAGCAAAGAAGGTAAAGAGACCCGTGAGCTCCTTACGCTTTTTGAGCGCAGCCATAAACTCATCATTTACCTTTCCGAAAGATTTATAATCGCCCGAATTGGTTTTGTCGAGCAGGCGCAAAGAGAAACCACCTGCAGCACCATAACCCGGTACGGCGGGCGGCTGGAAAAACTCAATGGTAGCACCCGGTATCACCTTGGCTTTTTCTTCCAGCTCCTCAATGATCTTTTGTGCGGAGTGCTTTCTATCCGACCAGTCTTTGAGGTTGATCAGACAGGTACCGGCATTCGATCCGCGACCTTCTGTCAACACTTCATATCCTGCCAGTGAGGATACCGATTGCACACCATCCACTTTTTCTGCAATGCCCTGCAGTTCGCGGGCAATGTCGTTGGTACGTTCGAGGGTGGAGCCCGGAGGTGTCTGAATGATGGCATAGATCATACCCTGGTCTTCCGCAGGAATAAAGCCCGCAGGCAACGTTTTGGAAGTGATCCAGATACCGACGCAAAACCCGATCAGCATACCCCAGGTAATCGTTCTTCTGTTTGCAATTTTCCGCAGCAGGTTGGCATAGCGTCCGGTCACTCTTTCAAACCAGTTGTTAAACCCATCCAGCGCCCGGTTCATCCATGTTTTCTTACGTGGCTGACCATGCGTGTTTTTCAGGATCATGGCACACAACACGGGCGTGAGCGTAAGCGCCACCAAACCTGAGATAACGATGGAAGTTGCCATAGTGATAGAGAACTGACGGTAGAATACGCCCACCGGACCCGTCATAAATGCCACAGGAATGAACACCGCCGTCATCAATAACGTGATAGCGATGATGGCTCCGCTGATTTCCTGCAATACTTTTTTCACCGCTTTGAAGGGCGATAAATGTTCTTCTGCCATCTTAGCGTGCACGGCTTCCACCACTACAATGGCGTTGTCCACCACAATACCAATGGCAAGGACGAGGGCGAATAGTGTAATGAGGTTGATGGTGAGCCCAAACAACTGCATGAAGATGAAGGCACCGATGAGTGAAACCGGCACCGCCAGCGTGGGTATGAGCGTAGAACGCCAGTCGCCAAGGAAGATGAACACAACGATAGCCACAAGGATAAAGGCTTCCAGCAGGGTGTGCAGTACTTTGTCTATAGACGCATCGAGGAAGCTCGATACGTCATAGCTGATCTGATAATCCATGCCCGGAGGAAATCCGTTGGCTTTTATCTCCTCGAGCTTTTCTTTTACTTCTTTAATTACATCGCTCGCATTACTACCGTAGGTCTGCTTCAATACAATGGCAGCTGAGGGGTGCCCATCCATATTGGAGTAGATATCGTAAAACTCACTACCAAGCTCTACATCGGCAATGTCTTTCAGGTGCAGTATTTCACCGTTGGGATTAGCGCGAACAATTACATTCTCATACTGCTCAGGTGTGTTGAAACGACCCTGATAAGTCAGTACATATTCGAGCGATTGCGAGCGCTTACCCGTTGCCTGTCCTATCCGACCGGGAGACCCGATCACGCTTTGTTCGCTGAGCGCTTCCATCACTTCATCGGTAGAAACGTTATAGGCGCGCATCCTGTCGGGCTTCAGCCATATACGCATGGCGTATTGCCGGCTACCGAGGATCTTGGCACTACCCACACCCCGGAGGCGACTTACCTCATTGATGATGTTGACGCTGGCAAAGTTGTAAAGGAATTTTTCATCCGCCTTCGGGTCTTTACTGTACAGGTTTACATACATCAACATGTTGGGCGAGGTGTAGCTTACTACCAGACCTTCGCGCTGTACCAGCGGCGGAAGCCTTTGTGTTACCTGCTCGATACGGGTTTTCACCATCACCATTGCCTGGTTGGGGTCGGTGCCGAGATCGAATACTACTTGTATGGTTGCCTCACCCGCACTGGTAGCATCGGAGGTCATATATTTCATCCCCGGAGTACCATTGATGGCTTTTTCCATAGGGATGAGCACGGAGTTAACGAGTACGTTGGCACTCGCTCCGGGATAGGCAATGTTTACCACCACCATTGGCGGGGCGATAGACGGAAACTGGGATACCGGAAGGGTATTGATAGCCAGGAAACCCATGAACACGATGGCAAGCGACATCACGATCGCGAGTACCGGCCGCTGAATGAATTTATTAAACATCTGATTGTTTCTTTTTCAGGTGAACTATTCCGCAGGCAGTTTAAGATTGGCGATCACTGCCTTCGGCTCTTTGAATTCGTAAGAAATCTTATCGTTGTCCTTCACCTTACGAAGTCCTTCAAGAAGAATTTTTTCATCGGCAGACAAGCCTCCGGTTACTACGTACAGATCTTCCATCTCTGCGCCTATCTTCACTTCGCGCGATTTTACGCGGTTGTCTTTACCCACTACATACACATACTTTTTGTCCAGCACTTCGAAGGTTGCCTTCTGCGGAATGATCAGGGCATTCTTCACCGGCTCGCTCATGCGGATATTACCGGTTTCACCATGACGCAGCAAACCATTTGGATTGGGGAAAGTGGCACGGAAAGGGATGTTTCCGGTTTCGTTATCGAAGTCGGCTTCCACAGTTTCTACGATGCCGGGGTAAGGGAAGAGCTGATTGTTGGCCATCACCAATTGTACCTTTGGTTTCTCGTTGGCTGTTTTGGAATTATAGTCCAGGTATTGCGCTTCCGGCACATTGAAATACACCCACATCTTACTATTGTCAGAAAGGGTGGTCAGCAAATCGCCTTCGTCCACCAGACTTCCCGGACGTACATGAAATTTGTCGATGATGCCATCGAAGGGTGCTCTTATTTCTGTGAACTGCAGATGCACTTTGTTGAGTGCCAGCTCAGCTTTTGCCTTATCCAGCTTTGCCTTTGCCATTTTCAGTTCGTTGGGCGACACTACATTGCTATCTGCGAGGCGCTTGGTATTCTGGTATTCTATGTCTGCAAAATTCACTTCTGCCTGTGCTTTCTGCGTTTCTGCCTGGTACAGGTTGGGCATGATCTGGAACAGAATCTGCCCCTGATGCACATGCTGGCCTTCATCCACAAAAATCTTTTGCAGATAGCCTCGTTCCTGCGCCCGGAGCTCGATGTGGCGGATGGAATGGATCTGACATACATATTCGTGCACCAGCGAGGTATCCTGTTGTATAGGGCTGGTGACGAGTAGCTTCTGCTCTACTTCTTTTTCTTGCGTTTCAGATTTGCAGCCTACGTAGCAGAAACTTGCACATAAGCCCATGAGCATGAAAATTCTCTTCATGATTGTTTGCTATTTACCGATGTATTGTTGACTATTTTTTGAGGGGATACACAAACGAATGATGCACGCCGTCAGCCGCAGATTGCGGACAGTGGGGCGAAACCATAGAGAGACGGGCGGCTTTCAAAACCGGCGTCTCCAAAGTCGGGTATCATATTCTAATCACCCGCAGCAGGATGCATTTGCGGGACGAGCTAAAGGAGAGATGCTCGCAAAAAGGTAGAGGCAAACCACTGCAGTGGTCACTACAGTCGGACGGTATTGCAAATAATGATGTGAAATAATTGCTTTCTTCGTAAACCCGGCGAATGGGCGGTATATCTACACTTTCGTTTTCGGTCTCTTCTGCAAAGAACGGGTCGCGCTCATCTTCGGGAACGGCGGTATAAAAACCGGTGTGGACATTGCGCCCCTGCTCCATGAGCACTTTGATGCCCTCATGCACCGCAGTGCCGGGGTTGCCCGCTAAAAAAGCTTTGTAACCGGCATCGCGGGCGAAACCAGTATCGAAGCCGCTAACAAACAGCAGAAAAACAGACAGAAAAATCCTGAGCAGGAGTTTCATTTCGGGCACGAAAATATAAACACTTGTTTAAGAGCGTAAACTTGTAAATGTTAAAATGCTGATTTCAGTGGTCTGTCTCCTTGTCCTGACCGGTGCTTTATCACCGCATCAGAGCAGATTTTTTCCGGGGAAACAAGGCCAACCTTGCATCGGTCTCATTCAGCCAAGCGCGACACTATGCCTTTTTTACAAATTCGGACTTCAGTGCCATGGCGCCAAATCCATCAATGCGGCAATCAATATTATGGTCGCCCTCCACAAGGCGAATGTTGCGCACTTTGGTTCCTGCTTTGATGCTTTGAGAAGCGCCCCTTACCGGTAAATTTTTTATGGTAACCACCGAATCTCCATTCTGGAGCAGATTCCCGTTACAGTCTTTTACCACAAGTGCTTCCTCCTTTTCGTTACCTGCTTTAGGATCCCATTCAAAGCCACATTCGGGGCAAGCAAGCAGATGATCTATTTCATAAGTAAAAGTTGACTTACATTGAGGACATGGTGCAAAATCTGACATGGAAGAAATTTTTGCCGCAAAGCTAATTATTATAAATGCTAACTTTCGGGCATTCAACTCTTTACTTTATAAAAAGCTGTCGATTGCGAAATGAACCGTTTCATTAAACAGTCTATGAACCTGATATCAAAAACCCTGCTGTACTTTCTGTTGATGCTGTCGAACAACCTTTCAGGGCAGGTGCTCCAAAAGACAGAAGATAGTTGTAACCAACAACAATTAAACATCTGTAAAATTCTTTCTCAGCGCTCAAAAAGTTATTTAAACAATGAAGCCGATTCGCTGAAGGATAAGAAACTGATGCGCTTTTACAGAAAGCAGTACACCTTATTTTTCGAACTTTTGGAAAAGCAAATTAGTGAAGGGTCAATAGCTTGTCAGCCGGTGCTCAAAAGAACCGCCGGGGAAATACTGGATCGTATCATCAGTAAGAACACAATTACAGTCCCGCCGATAGAAATATTGTTGCTAAGAGAAGAGACTGTAAATGCGTTTACACCGGGCGCCACCTGCATACTTGTAAACGACGGAACTTTTGCATGGGCTGATTCTGAAGATATGCTTGCAGCCATACTTTCGCACGAGCTGAGCCATATTTTATTACGGCATTCGCTGGCGTCCTTGCGCCGTCAGTATGAAATGCTGCAGGAAACTAAGCACGATGCCCGATTGCTTTCGGAAGTCGAAAACGGCAGGCGGGACAAAGCTTTCAACCTTTTGCGCAGCATCATTTATAATGAAGAATACAACAGCCGCGAACAGGAATTTCAGGCAGATTCGTGCGGCTTTGAACTTTTTGTAAAGGCAGGCTATTCAGGAGGAGCTTTTATTGAAATGCTCGGGCATTTGCCCGAGGCGGATAGTGTGGGCACGGAGCCCGTTGCGCTGGAAACCTTTCAAAAATTTTTCTCTGTTCCTGATCATCCTTTCAATAAAAAATGGTTGGACATTGAAGACTTCTCAGCCTACAACTACAAGCATTTTAAATCAGATTTCGATCGGGACTCTGTGGCAACACACCCGAGTAACTCAGACCGCATGGAACGGTTGAAAAAGCTTTTTCCCAGCCTGCAAAAAGTTGCAGAAAATAAATTCAACAAGACGGGTAAGGACAGTTATGAATCTGTAAAACAACTGGGTGAGGCGCTGCGAGTGCCTGATATTTACTTTAGCGAAGACTACGGTAAACTGATCTATAAATGCCTGGCGGCACTGCAAAAAAATGAGCACGATACAACAAGTCTGCAATGGATGGGAAAAGGACTGAAGCATTTAGCGGAAGCGCGGAAACAATACCAGCTCAACAAGTACCTGGACCGTATAGCGCCACAAACGCAGACTGTTAGCTATCGTCTGTTTTTGGGGATTATGTGGAATATGACGCCTTCCGAACTCGACACACTCGCCAACTTCTACGGCACCGGAAACCTGACCGATCAATAGTTAAGTCGTTCCAACCTCGCTTTGTTGTATTTGTCCTTAACGTTGTATTCGCGCAGCAGAATATATCCTTCTTTCGCGAGGTACGGAACAATAAAATATTCCTTTTTGGAAGAAATGGGAATCATCTCCTGCTTTAACTCACCGCGTATATAGGTGTTTATAAAGAGATTCCAGTTTCTATTTCCTGCCGTATCTCTTTGGTAGTCCCGGTAGAAAAAAACCAGATCTTCACCATCATTAAGGTATTGCTTAAACAGGTAATCGGAGATAAAGTATTTTGACTTTTCCTTTTCAAAAATCTTGGCGGCGGAAAAATGAAAGGTGCTATCTGTAGAAACATAGACCAGATCGGTCGTTTTCAGGCTGGTATAATCTTCACTGATTTTCAGTTTTTCAAATAAGAATCCCACCGAACCATTTTTCAAAAAGAAGATGTCGCGCGGGTCCAGATAATAACCTTTACCAACGCCACCGTAGCTATCTACCTCTGGTAAAAGTTTGCTGAGATCGTCATAAGTTACAGTACGAACTTCTACTTCGAAGCTCTTTTTGTCAATCACCATCCGGGCGATTCCATTGTATTTTATCACGTCAAATTTTTGATACACGGTACGCCCTACCCAGACTATCTTGTCATCAAAGTCCTTGTGGTTAAAAATTGAACCGACAAAGTTGGAGTTGAATTTCCTGATTCGAGACAAAACACTATAGGAGCCTTCGATCGCCTTTTTCACTTTTTCCTTTCCTGTTTTCAGATCGAGCACCAGCAAAGCAAATGTTCCTTTTCCATCAGCTTTCTTTGTTTCGATCAAGCCGTAGTAATTATTTTCATCTATCCCCAGATAAGACAACTGTTCATAGGACGATCTTGAGCCATTTTGATTGAACGAATAGCGCCAAATCTCTTTTTTGGATGAATCGAATCGATAGATATGATCGTTGGCTTCATACTTTCCATAATCATCCAGCTCCAATACCAACTTGTCGCCACCCTTCAGATCCGTCACATCTGCAAAATAGTTGAAACCGTTTTCGCGGCGTTCATGTCTATTTTCACGGTTCTGCTCTTTCCACGAAGGCTGTTCGGTTACTTCCTGAAATGTACCATGATCGAACTTGTAAAAAATTTTCCGCCTGATCGTATTCGAGGCAAGATCAATTTCCATTGAAGCAGGCGCAAAAATGTCGCGGTACTTGATATACCGTGAATCAATGGAAGAAGGTTTAAGAATCAATTTACCATCATCATCGAGATAGCCAAAGAAATCCCCGGCTGTAATATCACCTTCAAAAGTATTGTTGGCAACGGGATTCAGATTTTTATCGAGAATTACATACTCAAATTTTTTGGTGCGCTCGCCCGATTTTCCGTAGTCATACAAGGAAACATAGCCAAACAGCTTGCCTTTTTCGTCAATGAGTGCATTCATCCCAAGGTATTCTCCTCTGGCGAGGCTCAGCAGATCGACGCCCTGTGCAAAAGCGGTTGTCGCATAGAAAAAAAGGAAGGAAAAAATGCCGGCAGTAAGCAGCAACGGTTTAATAGTTCGTTTTGATAAGTTCATCTGATATTCAGACTGGTTGGTAAACAACTGATATCCGCTAACTTACAAAATTGAAGCAACTTCAAAAATAAACCGCAAATAGTAATTGATTGAAAAACTCATGTTGAAAACCATCATTATTCAATAATTAGCTTTTCAGTAAAGTTGCTATTTGGAGTGACCATTTTTATTACATACAAACCCGCTGGCAAATCGCTTACAGAGCATCGGGAAAATGCTCCTGAACATTTTCTTACCTCTCTGCCTGCAATATCAAAAATGCTTACGGCACGCACATCGTCAGGGTTCATTTGTTGAATCGAAATGATTCGCTGTACCGGATCATAAACAATCCGTGCAGGCTTCGCAGGCAGGTCTGAAACTCCGGTAGCCACATAAGGGCTATAATGAAAGCTGAGATTATCGAGGTATAAAAAATTGGCGTAGGCATAGATCGTAGAACCCATACCCAGCGTGTTGATCTCGAAACGTACAGCAAAGGAGTCCGGATTCGCTACTCCGGGGTTTTGAAGATAGAGATTGAAATAAGTATAACTGGCAGCAGGCTGAAAATTGAACGTATCTCTTGACGATAATTGCGGATGGTTGCTTCCGTTGTTGCGATAAGTTTTTACAATGAGTTTGGGCACCGCGGGAATCAGACTGTCCGGATAGAACTTATAAAATCCTGAAATACCATACAGCGCTTGTGGACACTCGTTGACACAACTATCCGATATACCCGAGCCGGTACCAGGGCAATTACCCAAAAGAAAAGAGTTGGGCGCACCGTTGTACCACTCGTAAAGCACCATCGCATATTGACCAGAATAGGCATCGGTAGTCTGTATCATTTGCCTCATGACTGGTGGTGTCACCCATGCATCCAATGCTCCCTTGTAAGGATGAGCGACCTGGTGCATGGCAGAGAAATAGTGAAATGTAGCACTATCGCTTTGCAGCGTAGTGCTGTCCCAGTGTTCGAAATCGAGGTTGTAATCAGGAAGCTGTGCCCGAGTTTGCAGAGCAAGCAGAACCAAAAAGGAGAGTAACAGAGTAGTGCGCATAGTCATACAAGATAGACCATCTGCGGCACGGGGCGGGTGGAAAAAACAGGCTAAATACGATGATAAGCCGCAGCGTTCCAACACCTGGGCTCGTTTAGCTGAAGGCTACCAAATTGATACAAGCGAGGATGGCGGCAAACAGCATTACTTTTTCCAGCACGTCTTTTTTCAGCGAAAAACCGAAGTTGAATACGGGAGCGATGTTTAAAGTTGGAGCAGTCATTATTTTTTGTTTTTTGCTTTGATGACACAAAGATGCAGCGGGAATCCTGCCCCAGAAAAATGTGGGCACTGGTTAACGTTGAATTTGTATCTGGTTAACGAACAGTTAGAAAATGTACCATCGGATATCTGCCAAAAGGCTAGTAAATGTTTCCAGCAGTTAACTCACTGCCTTCCGCCTGTGCACTGTTCACGACTGTGATGCCAGGAAGGCGATTACTCTCCGGCAGAAAGATGTTCCGCCGTTGCCTCCTCATACCTGCCGTTCCCTACTTATGGTTTTAACCTGATTAAGAAATGCAAAAGATTTGTGAGGCATTTCACTGCGTCACTGTATGAAGCACCTCTGGATTTTTGTCGCCTTTGGGTTGATGGCCGCCGGCTGTTATAGCCCTAAGACGATCAGCGACCCCAACAAATCTGATCAGCGCACCGCAGCGGTTTCCGCCAGAACAGCCATTTTTCTTTCAGACCTGCAGCAGGAAAAAGACCAGGCAAGAGCAAAACATCTCTCATTTGTGCCTTCAGCTTCATTGATCGAAGAGTACCAGATTTTTCAAAGAAGCGGTCATTACTACATCAGAGGCTTTATTGAAGCCGGCAGCAGTCTTGACGAAGCGAAGTTGAGGAATGCCGGCATCAGCATAGAAACCAAAGCCGGGAACTTACGAACCGTCATCGCAGATCTCGATGCTATAGAACAACTGCTGCACTGGCCCAACATCAAAAGTTTCAGCATCGCTACTCCATTGTCTCCACTTAAATAACAAGCATATGAAAAAACTATTCGTTACCCTTGCCTTTGTGCTGTCTGCCTTGCACACAGTGATAGCACAACAGTTTTTTGATGGACCGGCAAGCGATAAAATATCGCCGTTTACTGCATTTCTGCTGGCCGATCTTACCATCAGCGAACAAAAGCCTGAGGTTATAAACACGGTTGATCTGATCAAAAAGTATAAGCTGATCAGCAAAGGAAATACACTTTATGCCAATAGCTTTATCAAAACAAAGAGCGAATTCGACTTATCGCAGCTACGCCACTACGGAGTATTACCCGGGTCAAGATCGGGAAATATCAGCACAGCGCTGATACCGGTGCAACAAATCAGGAATGTTGCTGGAAACAAAGACGTACTCTATGTAGCGATAGGTCAGCCGGCAACGCTTTTTATGGATAGCGCCCGCAGGCAGACCAATGTGGACAAAGTGCAGCAGGGAATGGCTCCGCTTGCCATGCCTTACAAAGGAGATGGTGTGGTAGTCGCCGATATTGACGTTGGCTTCGATTATACACACCCGAACTTTTATGACAGTACGGGCAGTAATAACTATCGGATCAAGCGCGTATGGGAAATGATGAATAATAACGGCACACCACCGGCAGGCTTCTCCATGGGTCGGGAGCTCGTTACCCAAACTGAATTGCTCAATGCGGGTACCAGCGACTCAAACGAAAGTCATGGTTCGCATGTATTGGGTATTGCGGGAGGCTCAGGTGGTTTTCCCGGCAGCCCGTATGCTGGTGTAGCTCCGCATGCAGATTTGGTAATGATTGCCCCAACGAACGGCGGATTGACCGATGCAAATGTGGCAGACGGTATCAGCTATGTTCAATCCTACGCAGCATCTGTTGGAAAATCTTCTGTGATCAATATGAGCTTTGGAAGCCAGGCAGGACCGCATGATGGCAACTCTATCTTCGACCAGTACCTTGCCAATAAAACAAGTCCCGGCAACCTGCTTGTGAGCGCCGCCGGAAATGACGGACGCAATAAAATCCACGTTGCACACAATTTTACCACAACGGACACCCTGATAAAAACAGCAGCCATTTTTAATGCTTGCCCTACGGGAAATTACGGTCTTGGATTCGCTGACATTTGGGGCAATGCCGGCAGCAACTTCAAGGTGGCTGTTTATCTGTTCAATGTTACCACCGGTGTGTGGGAAGATTCCACTGTGTTCTATTCTGCCAACCTGACCCATACAATCTTCGATACGTTGGTAGGTATAGATAATGTGCCGGCGTACTTAAAAATCGGCACCGGCATACAGGCTTCTGTAGGCAATAAACCGGAATGCCACATCGAAATCGAGGATACGCTACAGACTACGGGAGATCGTTTCCTGCTGGTACAAATCAGTAGCACTAACGCACAGGTAGATATGTGGGGCTATCAACAATATATGAGCTTCTCTAACTTAGGAATGCCGATTCCGTTTGTATCGGGTTCTAACTCCGGCAGTGTTGCCGATATGGGCGGCACGAGCCAAAGCACGATCTGTGCAGGAGCTTACACCTCAAAAAATAGCTGGACGGCCACAAATTCGAACAACTATTACACGTCCAGTCCTATATTTTCAATCGCTTCATTTTCTTCACGTGGTCCCAGTAGTGATGGAAGAACCAAACCAGAGATCACGGCACCAGGAAGTGTTATTGCATCATCCTGGAATAGTTTTGAAACCCTCACCGACTCCACTGCAATGATTCACAAAATAACCGGCAGCAGCCGCGACTGGTATTTCTGTCTGGATCAGGGAACATCAATGGCGGCACCCATGGTAACGGGTATTGTGGCACTATGGCTGCAGAAAAATCCTACACTCGATCTTGCTCAGGCACTTGCGCTGATGAAAAGCAGCGCCCTCACGGATACCGCCACAGGTACGATACCCGCAGCGGGAAGCAACACATGGGGTTGGGGAAAGATCAATGCCTTTGCCGGACTCATAGCACTCGATGTAAAAGAACTGACAAACACTATGGACGCAGAAGCCTATCCCAATCCGGCTACCAGCGAAATCAATGTACAATTTCACCAGCCCGTACGTTCCGCCACGCTACAGTTGTATGATATGAGCGGAAAACTGCTGGTGCAACAACAGATGTCTGCTGTGCAAAAGGATCAGACCATGAAAATCAACATGATTCCCCTTTCTTATGGTGCCTATATGCTCCATATCACCTCAGAAAAAGGTACGACTCAATTCAAAATATTGAAACAATAAAAAATACGATTACCATTTGCCGGCATCGAATTCAGCCGAACTGAGGATAAAAGGATTATCTTTAATAAATGAGCAAGTTTTCGCTGACTGCCCTAATTGTTGATGATGATCCTTTTTCCTGCTTTCATCTTCAGGACCTTATACAACACAAAACCAGCGGACTCGAAATACTTGCCGTTTGTAAGAATGCAGAGCAGGCGATGGAGGCGATTCAACAGCTTAAACCTGATATAGTTTTTCTGGATGTGGAAATGCCCGACAGCCTTAGCGGTTTTGAGTTACTTAAGATGTTGCCGGCAATCAATTTCGAAGTGATCTTCACAACTGCGCACGAACATTATGCTATAAGAGCCATTCGGTGTTCGGCGCTGGATTACCTCGTAAAGCCGGTGGAACAAACCTCGCTGCAGGAAGCCATCAGCCGGGTGCGGCAGAAAAAGCTGACGATGACGCACCCATCCCTCCGGAAGCTCGAAATGGTGCGACAGGAAATCGGTAAGACAAAATTTGAAAACCTGGCTGTCCCCACGATGGAAGGCTTGTTGTTTATTGATACTGCGGAGATAATTTATTGCGAAGGAGAAGATAAGTACACGCGGATTATTACCACAAGCGACCGGACGATCATGGCATCGCAAAACCTCGGAAACTTTGAAGAAATCCTGCTGCCGTATCAATTTTTTCGCATCCATAAATCATATCTCGTCAACCTCAACCACATGAAAAAATATCTGCGTGGCGAAGGCGGACAAGTGATCATGACGAATGAAAAAGTGCTCGATGTATCGCGGAGAAAAAAGGAAGAATTGCTGCGGACCGTCTCTCATCTATAATTCACTATACGGTTTCGCTCAAATGCACTGCAGGAATGAAAACAGCTATTGTTTTACTACTGTTCATCAGCACCTGCTTTTTCGCCGGTGCTCAACAGGCTGATCATTATCTTTTCCAGCACCTGAAACAAGAACAGGGGCTTTCCAACAATGTGGTAACCTGCATTCTTAAAGACCGGATGGGTTTCCTGTGGCTGGGCACTGATAACGGACTCAATCGTTATGACGGCAGCAGTTTCACAATTTATCAGCATCAAAACGGCGACTCCGGCACATTACCCGACAATCGGATCACTTCTCTTTTTGAGGATTCCAAAGGGCGGCTCTGGGTAGGAACAGCAAACGGACTGGCGATTTACAATCCTATACCGGGACGATTTGTTTCCTTCACCCATAGCCAACACACTCAAAGCATCAACCCCGGCTACGTGGCGCAGGTGTATGAAGACAGCAAGGCGCAGATATGGATTTGCCTTTATGGCGGTGGGCTCGATCAGTTTGACGCAAAACAAAACCGGTTTCTGCATCATACCTGGAATAGCAGCGATCCACATTCCCTTGTGGGCAACAAGGTGAAAGCCATTCTGGAATTTCAGAAGGACCAATATCTCGTTGGAACTTTTGAAGCCGGCGATGGCTTACAGGATATAAAATCGCTCGGGCATATCAATGTTTTTGATGCACGGACCCATCGGTTCTCAGGTTTGCCCATTCCCAAACTTAGGTTGCCTAAAAACTACCGGCAGGATGTTCATCAGCTCGAACGGCTTGTCCACACCATTTTTCGTGATTCCCGCGGACGAATATGGTTCGGCACTTATTGCGGGATACTGTGCTTCACCCCCGCAACCGGAAAATGGAACTGTTACGAAAACGATGCGACCGACAAATACAGTCTTTCGCACAATACGGTCAGGGCAATTTGTGAAGTAAACGGCAAAATGTATTTCGGCACGGGCGGTGGCGGACTTTCGGTGCTGGACGAAAACAACAACCACTTTACTCACTATCGCAGCGATGTAGAAAACCCCTTCAGCATTTCGGACGATTATATCAGAGCATTGTATAAAGATGAGCAAGATCGCCTTTGGATTGCTACCGAAGGTGGCGGCATCAACGTGGTGGATCTGCGGGAGAGAAAATTCAGTCTTTACCCCAACAAGCTGCTTAGGATACCCGCCGGCTCAAGATCAGAAAAAGCCACCATCTTTTCCGTTTGTGTGGCAGACAGCCATAGGGTACTGCTGGGAAGCGCATCCGGACTTGCCATTTTACATACAAAGACGGGTAAAACTGATTTTTACAACCGTCTTTCCCAGCCACTAAAAGGGACATCTGCGGTGCGTGCCATCGCTCGTGTTGGTGTACAGCGATATCTACTGTCTTTCAACAACGAATTGTTGCAACTCGACCTGAGCTCCGGCAATTACGCCAAAGTAATACCTGCCCATTTTCAAAGCGCCTACGCGACCGACGTTCCGGTTACGGGTATCACCTATTGCCATGATACAGCGGTAATCCTGGATTTTCTCGCCAATCGTTCGGTTCGCATTTCACTATCTTCCGCCAGGAGGCAGAAAACCCTTCCCTTACGCTCCATTCAAAGCATCAGAGACCAAAACGGGCAATTATGGTGTCTTCCGTTCCGGGTGGGCGCCGACACTACAGGAGGCATTCTGTGTATGGATCGAAGTGATCAGATTTCGCATTGGCTTCATGACCCGAAAGGCAACAACACGATCAGCTCGAACAACGCACACACCCTTTATTGCGACAGGCAAAACAATATTTGGGTCGCTACAGATATGGGGCTGGATGTAATCAGCAGCGACAGAAAAACGGTAAGCCATATCAAGCCTGCCGGACAAATGCCCAAGGGCACCATCATCGCTATGGCTGAAGACGATGACGGATATCTATGGATGGTGACACAAAACTACCTGATCCGGTATCACCCCCACAGGCATACTTCGACTGCTTTCTTAGCGGACCGGGATATACCTGCACATAAGCTTGAAGACAAAATAGTGTACGATCGCCTTTCCAAAGCCATGTACCTGACCTCCAATGAGGGTCTCATTCGATTTTTCCCATCAACGCTCAAGGAAAAACCGCAGCCAAATGCCGTTATCCTGACGAATCTCAATATTTACAACAAGCCCTTATTTGCCGACAGTGCTCCGGCATCTAAACTACTGTATCGTTTTGCTCACGATCAGAATTTTATCACCATTGATTTTGTAACTCCCGATTATGAAAACACATTTGCCCGACAATATGCCTACCGGCTCGAAGGACTAAACACTGCCTGGGTAGATATTGGGGTGGCACATCAGGCAAACTTTTCTAACCTCACTCCGGGAAAATATCTTTTCAGGGCTCGCAGCAAGACTCCTTTTTCAGACTGGAGTTATTCGATGCCCATTACTATCCTTATCGAAAAGCCCTGGTGGCAGACATGGGTGTTTTATCTCTCTTGTGTTTTATTCGTGACAATAGCTGTTGCCGGCTATAACAGATATCGAAATAATATTTTCAGAAAACAAACCACCCGGCTGGAATCGAAGGTGAGCGAAAGGACGGCACAATATCGGGCGCAAAAAGAACGCGCAGAAAAAAATGAACAATACCGAAGCCAGTTTCTTGCCAACATGAGCCATGAGATCAGAACACCTATCCATGCCATCCGCGGAATGACACGCTTACTGATCGATGATCATCCCAACGCGGGTCAGTTACGCTGGCTCAACAGCATTCATCATTCTTCTGAATTATTACTCCATACTGTTAATGATATCCTGGACATCTCTAAAATAGAGGCGGGGAAATTAAAGCTGGAACAAATCCCATTTTCTTTCGAAGAATTAACCACGCGTTTGTATGATATGTTTGCCCCCGAGGCAGCTTCCAAAGGACTCGACTTTTTTGTTGATCAACCGCCGGAAATTCCCTTACTGGCAGGCGATCCCTATCGCATCTTACAGATACTGACCAACCTTTGCAGCAACGCCATACGATTTACAGAGGAAGGCTCAATCCGACTTTCCACACAGATTGACCATCATTCATCCGAAAAAATAATGTTGAAGATCTGTATCGCAGACACCGGCATAGGTATCGGGCCAGGAGATCTTTACCATATTTTCGACCAGTTTGTACAGGCGAATCAGTCGGACACCCGAAGGTTTGGAGGAAGCGGATTAGGACTCGCCATCGTAAAAAATATCGTCTCCCAAATGCAGGGAACCATAACTGTAGAAAGTACGCCAGGCATGGGTTCTACTTTTTGCTGCATGATGCCTTTCGCTATTGCCCAGGCACCTGTAAAGCAGGTCTGTGATGAAAAGGCTTCCGGGGCTATTCCCGAAATACGCAATATTTTGCTGGCTGAGGACAATTATTACAACAGGCTTCTTGTGGAAGATGCTTTGCAGCACTACACCTACAAAAAGCTCGATATCGCCACGAATGGTCTTGAAGCGGCACATTTGCTTCAGACAAGGCCTTACGATATCATCCTGATGGATGTGCAAATGCCGGATATCAGCGGCATTGAACTCACCAGAAAATACAGAGCTTCCGGGCATACATCACCCGTCATAGCCCTCACCGCCGGAGTGTTACCGGAAGAACAACAAAAATGTCTGGACGCAGGAATGGACCTCGTTGTCTCGAAACCATTCGAAAAAGAGGTCCTTCTTCTGGCGATCAACACGGTTCTATCGCAGAAAGGAAAAGGCCAGCAAGCACCGCCAGCCGCCGCAAATACGAGCAGTATGGACCTTACCCGGTTGCATAAATTCTGCGAAGGAGACCGCAACCGGATCAATCGTTACCTATTGCTGTATGAAGAAGCCGTGCCCGCTTTTTTAGCCGAAATGCAAGAGGCCCTTACCGCCCGCGACCTACCCGGAATCGCAAAACTCATCCACGCCTTTAAGCCGAAGTGGAAGATGATGGGTATGGAAAAATCCATTGCGTTAGCCCTAAAGATAGAACAGACCACTACCCCGGAAAATGAAGCCTACAGACTTGTTGGAGCACTGATGCAGGAAACCAGATTATCGTTGTCGTCCCTGCAGCGGCAGTAATACCCCTCGTACGTGCAATTCTCTCCACCGTCTGATACACCACAATCTGTTTCCTATAGGCCCAAAAAATTCTTTTTTGACCGAATAATCTTTCATCGTAATTTTGCGATGAAATGGGACTTACCAAGTCAGAATTGTTTACGAAAAAGCAGAATGAGATCGCAGCTCTGGCAAAAGCTCTGGCTCATCCTGCGCGGATTGCCATCTTACAGGAGCTGCTGAAGGCAGATGCCTGCATTTGCGGCGATCTTGTGGGCGAGCTCGGTTTGGCACAGGCTACCATTTCGCAGCATCTCAAAGAGCTGAAAGCTGCGGGCATCATTCAGGGCACGGTGGAAGGAACAAGTGTTTGTTATTGTATCAATCCCAAGGTTTGGGCACAGTGCAGAGCGTTGTTCAACAACTTTTTTGTGGAAGCCCGTAAAGATCGCTGCTGTTAAAAAATTTTTGTCTTTTTTCATCGCAATATTGCGATAACACTAAAAAAATAAATGATGGACAACGAACAGAAACTAAAGGACCTGGTAAAGCAGAAATACAGTGAAATTGCTCTGCAGGACAAAGCCACAAACGCGGCTTCCTGCTGCGGCGCCGGCGGATGCAGCACCGAAGTGTACAACATTATGGGCGACGACTACACGCATCTGGAGGGCTACCATGCTGATGCGGATCTGGGACTGGGCTGCGGACTTCCAACAGAGTTTGCACAGATCAGGCCGGGCGATACGGTAATTGACCTGGGCAGCGGCGCAGGAAACGATTGCTTTGTAGCGCGCGCACAAACCGGTGCCACAGGCAAAGTGATCGGCATTGACTTTACCGAAGCGATGATAGAAAAAGCCCGCGCAAATGCAGACAAGCTGGGATTTAACAACGTGGAGTTCCGGCTGGGCGATATCGAGAACATTCCGGTTGCAGGCTCTGTGGCAGATGTGATTGTGAGCAACTGCGTCCTTAACCTTGTACCGAACAAGCGAAAAGTGATGAGCGAAATTTTCAGAGTGTTAAAGACCGGAGGACACTTCAGCATATCCGATATTGTACTGACGGGTACGCTTCCTCCCAACCTGCGTCAGGCGGCTGAGATGTATGCCGGCTGCGTAAGTGGCGCCGTGATGAAAGAAGACTACCTTGCGGCTATTGAAGAAGCAGGCTTTGACTCGGTGACGCTGCAAAAAGAAAAGCCAATTATCATTCCCGACGATATTCTGAAGAACTACCTGAATGCAGATGAGCTGGCATCGTTCAAAAGCAATCCGCCTTCTATCTATAGCATTACAGTATTCGGTAAAAAACCAGCCTGTTGTACTCCGGGATCCGGTTGCTGTTAACACCACACCTTCATGAACATGAAAGCCTGGCTGGGAAGACACAAACGCTTCGGCATTATTCTGGCGGGAATCCTTTCACTCAACCTGGCTTATGGGTTCGATGCAAGGTTTACCATCATTAATCTGCTCTGGATAGCGATTAGCATTCTTAAAATTGACAAGCTATGAAAAAGGTTCTCTTTGTCTGCATTGAAAACAGCAACCGGAGCCAGATGGCGCAGGCATTTGCAACCATCTTCGGTGCGTCGGAAGTACTGCCTTTCAGTGCAGGCTCGCGCCCAAGTGGAAAGATAAATCCAAAAGCCGTTGCCGCTATGGCAGAACTGGGATATGACCTAAGTACCCATGCCAGCAAAAGCCTCGACGAAGTACGTGGGGAAGCGCCATTTGATGCGTTAGTGACCATGGGATGTGGTGACGCCTGCCCGTGGATGCCGGCAAAACAACACATAGACTGGCAGATACCCGACCCCCGGAACATGGAAAAGGATGCATTCAATGAAGTGCGCGACCAGATAAAATCTCGGGTTAAAGAACTGATTTCCACATTGTAAAGCGGGAAGACTTTTTTTGTTACAGGCCGGTCACCACGACCGGCTTTTTGTTTCCGAAATCACTGAAAAAGGACGGGTTTTAGGCGCTAACAGAAGTTGCCGCCATGCCGGGAACAATATTTGTGTTTCATCTTTTACCCCTAACTGCACAAGTCCTTTAAACACAACTTCGTGGCCATGAGTACTAAAAAAAGTTGTCTGATCATTGACGACGATCCGGACGATCAGGATATCTTCAGGCTTTGTATCCGTGATATAGACCCGGATATGGAATGCAATGCCTTGGGCGACAGCGTTGCTGCGGTGAGCATGCTTTCCGAGGGTTCGTTTGCCCTGCCCGACTTTATTTTTCTGGACGTAAACATGCCCAAACTGAATGGTGTGGAATGCCTCAAGACACTTAAAGCCCGAGGTGCGGCGGGCAAGACCCGTATATACATGTATTCTACCACATCAGAAGCAGCCATGGTCGCACAATGCAACGAGCTCGGCGCATCCGGCTTTATCGTTAAGCCGGCAAGTCCCGTGGAACTCAGGCAGATATTAAACAGTATCCTGAATTCCGCGAACACTTCTCTTGAAAACAGCACACAACAATGAACGGACAACAAGTAGAACAGGGCGCAGATCATTTTTCCCGTATAAAAGATGTCTATAAGAAAATGGTTGAAGAAATTCAGGACTATGCCATTATTCTGCTGGACAAAAACGGCATTATACGCAACTGGAATAAGGGTGCTGAAAAAATAAAGCGTTACAAAGACACGGAGATCATTGGGAAACACTTCAGCATATTCTACCTGCCGGAAGACCTGGCGATCCAACTTCCGCGGCAACTGCTGATGCAGGCTGAAGAAACAGGACGCGCCACTCACGAAGGCTGGAGAAAACGAAGCGATGGAAGCAGATTCTGGGGCAGCATAACCATTACCGCAGTGCACGACGACGACGGGGCCGTTATCGGATACTGCAAAGTGACCCGCGACCTGACGGACAAAAAGATGGCGGAAGACCAGTTACGGATGAGTGAAGAACGCTATCATCAGATGGTGGCGGAGGTGCAGGACTATGCCATCATACTCCTCAACAAACAAGGCTTTATCGAAAACTGGAACGCCGGGGCCGAAAAAATTAAGGGATATAGGGCCGAGGACATTATTGGCAAACACTTTGAAATATTTTATCCCACCGCCGACCGCGAAAGCGGGCTGCCTATGAGGCTGCTTCATGTAGCAAGAACTTCGGGAAGAGCCACACATGAGGGCTGGCGCGTGCGGAAAGATGGAAGCCGCTTTTGGGGAAGTATCACCATTACCGCACTTCATGGAAAAGACGGAACCGTGATCGGATTTACTAAGGTGACCCGCGACCTGACGGAGAAAAAATTAGCCGAAGACAAACTGGCCGCATATACCAGCGAACTGGAAATACAGAACAGGGAGCTTGAGCAGTTTGCATTTGTAGCTTCTCACGACCTTCAGGAACCCCTTCGGAAAATTCGCACATTCGCAGAGTTGATCCGGGAGAATTTTAACGACGAGGCACTTGCCAAAAACTATTTTGTCCGTCTCGAGACCGCTGCCAGGCGCATGTCAGAGCTCATCCGCTCGCTGCTTAACTTTAGCAGGCTTACCAGAGAGACCACCCATTTTGAAGACGTGGACCTTAACGAAATATTGCAGGATGCGAAACAGGATTTTGAACTGCTGATAGAAGAACGCCATGCGCAGATCATCAGCGGCCCACTGCCCTACGTGTCGGGGAACCGTCTGCAGCTCGGTCAGCTTTTCTCCAATCTGATCAGCAACTCCATTAAATTCTGCCAAACCGATCCGGTCATCCGCATTACGGCAACAACAGTAAACGGAAACGAGATAACGGACGCTGCCCCCGGAGTGGACGACAAGCAATTTTTCAAACTCACCTTTAGCGACAACGGAATTGGGTTTGAAGAGCAATACAAGCAACTGATCTTCTCACTTTTTCAAAGGCTCCACGGCAAACACGAATATGCCGGCACCGGCATCGGCCTTGCACTTTGTCGCAAAATAGTCGAAAACCACAACGGATATATCGACGCCAGCAGTCGGCCGGGACAAGGTGCGGTGTTCAACATTTTTCTACCCTGCCGGCAATAGACTGGAAGCGAATAAGGTGTAAAACCAGGGCAGGTTTATGGAAACTGGATGCGCCAACGTCTGATCGAAAACAAAATCATCATGCGCCGGTTCTTGTTACTGATTGTAGTCTGCTCGTGGTGCGGACATAGCTTTGCAGCCAAAGGCAACTTTTTCCAATTGCTTGCGCAGGCCGCGCTTGGCCTTACCAGTCAAAAAGTAACCTACGACCCCTCTTATTTCAAACTCAAATATCCCATGGGTGATGTACCCGCCGACAAAGGGGTCTGCACCGACGTAGTGATCCGTGCCTATCGTCGCATGGGTACGGATCTTCAGCAACTTGTACACGAAGACATGCAGCGGCATTTTTCTATGTATCCGGGCATTTGGGGCTCCAAGACCACAGACAAGAATATAGATCACAGGCGCGTGCCCAACCTGATGGTTTTCTTCAAACGTGAGGGAGCAGCACTGACGGTTTCGCACCAGGCCACTGACTATCAGCCCGGCGATCTTGTATGCTGGGACCTCGGCAACGGGGTGACGCATATAGGAATCGTCTCCGGGAAAATGGCAGCAGGTGGCAGATATGGCATTGTCCACAACATTGGCGCAGGACAGGTATGGGAAGATTGCTTGTTCCACTGGAAAATAATCGGCCACTACCGTTACCAGCCCCGATGAAAGAGACGCTTCTATGCTGACGGCCCCCTGCCCGGATCAGCTTTTCGATAAAAAAACAATTCGCCGGATTGATACCAGCGAATTGCAAAACTGACAGACTACTTTGGATTAAGGAGTGAGCACTACTTTCACACAATCGTCTTCCTTCTTTTTGAATATTTCATAACCATGTGCTGCCTCGGAAAGCGGCAATCTATGGGAGATAATATCGTTGAGTACCACCTTGCCCTCCAGCGTCAGGTCAAAAAGTTGATCGATATATTTCTGAACAGGAGCCTGACCAAACTGCACGCGGATGGCCTTATCAAAAAGTCTATGAACGGGAAAGTTGTCGTAAGGGCTACCATATACACCGATCACAGAAACCCGGCCACCCCGACGCACCGCCTCGAAACAATTTTCCATCACCTTCGATGTTCCTTTTTCTACGTTCAGAACAGCCTTTATTTTATCGCGGACCGATCGGCTTGCTTCCATGCCTACAGCATCTACGCATACGTCAGCACCCCGTCCATCCGTCATCTCGTATATTTTTTCGATCAGGTCGTCATCATGCGCATCCAGCGTTTCTACGGCATTAACCTTAGCTGCTCTTTGCAAACGATAAGCCTGCCGGTCTATGGCTATTACCCGCCCGGCTCCCCGCAGCCATGCGGCCTTCTGCGCCATCAGCCCAACAGGACCAGACCCAAAGATGACCACAGTCTCTCCTCCTTTCACTTCGGCCCAATCTATAGCTGTCCATCCGGTCGGAAAAATGTCGGTGAGAAAAAGCACCTGCTCGTCGGTCACACCCTCGGGAACAACGCGCGGACCGAAGTTGGCAAAGGGCACGCGCACATACTCGGCCTGACCTCCGGCATAACCGCCATAGAGATCGGTATAGCCATAAAGACCGCCGCCCTTACCTTTCAACAAATCGCCCTGAGGGCCGTAATGTTCGGGATTGGAATTTTCGCAGTGTGTGGGTAACTGATGATTGCAAAAAAAGCAATGACCACAGGCTACAGGGAAAGGCACCACTACCCGATCTCCTTTTTTAACCCGATGTACCGCCCGGCCCGTCTCTTCCACTACGCCCATAAATTCATGTCCGAGCACCTGATCCTTAAACTGAGGGAAAAATCCATCGTAAATATGCAGGTCTGATCCGCAAATAGCTGTCGAGGTTACCTTGACGATAATATCCTCCTCATGCTCCACCCTGGGATCACCCACCCGATCTACACTGACGTCTCCTACTTTGTGAAATACTGCTGCTTTCATAATGATTGATTTTTTAAGGTTTAATAAAAAACACGTTTGGGATTCGGCCCTTCTGTTGGAGGACCGCTGAAAGAAAACTTCTTCCTGAAGAGAATGCTTTACCCCTGATTCAGGCGCTCCACCGCTTCGTCGAGATCAATGCCTTCGCCAATCACCGGTCGGAACAAATCACCGGTTTCCTTTAGCCGGGCTATAGCATTGTAAATGGTGAAGTCGGATATTTTAAGCCCTTTTTTCACCTCATCCCAGTGCAAGGGCATAGACACAGTCGCCCCCGGTTTTGGACGCACAGAGTACGGGGCTGCAAGTGTTGCCTGGGGCCTATTCTGGAGAAAATCGATATACATTTTTCCACCCCGCTTTTTTGTAAGTCTTTCGATGGTGGTATATCGGGGCAATTCACGATGTACCCGTGTGGCAACGGTCCGGGCAAATTCTTTGGATGCTTCGTATTCATACCTGGCACCCAACGGTATGTATATATGCAAGCCGGTTGAGCCGGAAGTTTTACAATACGAAGGCACTCCGATGCTCTTGAGAAGATCGTGTGTGACTCTTGCACATTCTATTACCTGGTCGAAAGTATTTTTGTCCGGATCGAGGTCCAGCACACACCAGTCAGGATTTTCCGGTGTGGCTATTCTGCTGCTCCAGGGGTTCATCTCAATGCTGGCCAGGTTGGCCATATACAAAAGGTCGGCCTCCGTTTTGCATACCAGAAAGTGCCGGTCGCGCTTATCCGCCTGGCTATGATAGCAATAGGTCTCCATCCAGTCCGGCACCTTACCGGTCATGTCTTTTTGATAAAAACTCTTGCCGGAAATACCATTAGGAAAGCGATTTAGAGACATGGGCCGGTCTACAAGGTAGGGAAGGATAAATGGGGCAACCTGATAATAATAATTCAGCAAATCGCGCTTGGTACCCTCAGTCTCCGGCCAGAATATCTTGTTTAGATTCGTAAACTTCATTTTGTGGCCCAGCACCGTCTTCACCTGTGTGTCTTCCGTGGGATTGAGCAGCGTTTTTCGGGCTGAAGCAGGCGCTTGCCTGATGCCAGTCAGATTTCGTGCTGCCGCCTCCGCATCTTGTTCTCTTTCCAGCACCACATCTTTTGCAGCTTTGTCATTTCTTAGTCCTTTGAATGAGGGATGACGCATGACGCCGTCGGTAGTTATCTCCGTAAAGTGAACTTCACAAACCAGTTGAGGCTTCAGCCAGGTGGCCTTTGCCTCCGGTGGCTGCGGTCGAAACCGGCTGGGTTTGTTGATATCGGGCACGAGGCTGAAAGGAGACTTTTCGATGATCAGCGGCTTGCAGAGCGCCAGAATTTCCTTCTGCGTTTTGACGCTGAAACCCGTGCCGACCTTTCCGGTGTACACAAATTTTTTGCCTTCGTACACGCCCACCAGTAGTGAGCTGAACGGCTTGGGACTATCCTCATTCCTGGTAAAACCACCGATCACAACTTCCTGACTTTTATTAGCCTTAATCTTCAGCCAGTCGCCCGACCGGGAATCTATGCGATAGGGGCTATCCTGCTGCTTCGCCATAATTCCTTCCAGGCCCATTTGCCGGGCTGAGTTTAGAAAATCTTGTCCTGAGGTACGAAACCCCTCGCTGATCCGGATATTTTCCTGTCCGGCAATGAGCTTCCCCAGCAATTCCTTTCTTTGGACCAGCGGCAGGGTGGTTACGTCTCTGCCCTCGTACCAAAGCAGGTCGAATACATAATAGACAAGCATACCGTCGGCTTCGCTCCGCCAGTTTTGTAAAGCACCAAAATCGGCCTTCCCATTGGCTTTTATCGTCACAATCTCGCCATCGAGAACAGCATTAAGCTTCAGCGCCGACAGCGCCTCATGAATTGGATAGAACTTCTCGTCGAAGGACTTGTTATTGCGTGATCTGATGGCCACCTTCCCTTTATTCATATAGGCAAGAGCCCGGTAACCGTCCCATTTCACTTCATAGATCCAGTTGTCGCCTTCGGGCACCTGCTTCACCAAAGTAGCCAGCATGGGTTGCGGAATGGAATCAAAAAACTTCTTTTTCGCGACGCCTTTCAGTAAGCTTTCGGGATCGGGAGAACCTATACCTGCTGGAGTCGTTGTGGCCGATTTACCTGAAGTGCGGCCTGCGGTTTGCCCTGGCTTTCCGTAAATTTCTTCGGGAGCTTTTTCCATTTCTTCAACCGTCTTTCCGGACAATACAGAGTAGTCTTCCCGAAGTACGTCGGCGGTACTCGCACAGCCGTCTTTCAACTTCATCAGCAGCCAGCCCTGTTGTCCGCGGGCGGGCGCCTTCACCAACGCAAATTTCCCTTTTAATTTTTTTCCGTACAGGCGAAATTTTAGTTTTCCGTTTCGGAGACCTTTCTGAAGAATTTTTTGTTGTTCGTCCCGATCTGCTGCTGCATCGTCAGGCTCAAAGGTTCCTTCGTCCCAAACAATGACCGTACCTCCACCGTATTGCCCCTTCGGAATTGCCCCCTCAAAACTTCGGTAATCATAGGGATGATCTTCTACCATCATGGCAAGTCGCTTTACAGCGGGATTGAGCGAGGGCCCTTTAGGAACGGCCCAGCTTTTCAATACACCATTCACCTCCAGACGAAAATCGTAATGAAGATGCGAGGCTGCATGTTTCTGCACTACAAAACGCAGGGCATCGTTCCCCGGCTTTCCGCCGAAGGGCTCTGGCGTGTCCTGGGCAGACCGCTTCTGTTTATATCGGGCAAGGCTCATATTGCCAACCCTTAAAAGCTTGTGCCACAAAACGACTAAAGACAGCGGAGACGGGGAACAAAATTTATATCAGCATAGACGGCAGAAACAAAAAATGACATGGATCATGAACAGGGCCATAGCGGAATGGGCCATCGTGGAGTAAGCAGACCGCAGATGCATAATGAAGCGGCCGACGGTAAAGCAATGAAGATGTCTGAAAAGGACCGAATGGAGATGCTGGAAGCACATCATGCACAGACGCTTTGGATCTACTGGACTCTGGTATTGCTTGGTGCATGGTTGCTGATATTCCCGCTTACGTTTGGTTACAACACGGGCATTGTGCAGCCCTCGGGCGGACGGCAACTCTGGTTGTCGCTGCAGGATCGGATCATGTTGATGAAATGGAGCGATATTTTGAGCGGGGCGGCATTGATGTTCTTCGGCTGGCGCTGTCTGCGACCTAACCGCCCGGTCAGCCGCTGGATTTGCTGTTTTATCGGCATTTGGATCACGGTGGCCCCGGTGCTGTTTTGGTCGCCTACGGCAGCAGGCTACGTGAGCGACACCCTGGTGGGCATGCTGGTCATCTCGCTTTCTATCCTCATTCCCGGCATGCCGGGCATGCTACTCTACATGAAAATGGGAGGAACGCTTCCCCTGGGGTGGACCTACAATCCATCGTCGTGGCCGCAGCGTTGGATTATGATTGTCACTGGCTTTCTGGGCTTTGTGGTGTCGCGTTACCTGGCGGCTTATCAACTCGGATACCTCACCGCCGTGTGGGATCCTGTTTTCGGAGTAAGCAGCGAACAAGTGCTTAACTCCGGCATGTCACAATCTTTGTTTGTATCGGATGCCGGTCTCGGTGCTATCGCCTACACATTCGAGTTCCTGATGGGCTTTATGGGCAGTCCTGCACGCTGGCGCACCATGCCCTGGATGGTGGCCTTCTTCGGCATCCTTGTCATACCCCTTGGACTTGTTCATATATTTCTGGTCATTTCACAGCCCTTGACGGTGGGAGCATGGTGCCTGTTTTGCATTGCAGCGGCCGCCATCATGCTACCCATGATTCCTCTTGAGGCCGATGAAGTAGTAGCGATGGGACAGCATATGGTGCAGGCTTCACGGCGAGGCGAAAAACTGTGGGATGTATTCTGGAAAGGAGGCACGGCGGCCACAGAAGAAGACGACAGTCGTACCCCGGACCTCAAACATCTGCCGGACAATCCCGCTGCCGTCACGAGGGCATCAGTTTGGGGTATGAGTGCCCCGGCAACGCTGATCCTTGCTACGGCACTGGGAATGCTGGTCGTCGTTTTACCGGCATGGTTTGGCCTGCCGGTGAAAGACCCGATATCCGATGTTTTTCATCTTTGCGGCTCCCTTGTGGTGGTATGTTCGGTGATTGCCATGGGCGAGGTAGTCCGGGCCATCAGGTGGATCAACCTTGCGCTGGGCGCCTGCATTGCCCTGCTCCCCTGGACTATGGACGCTCAAAGTCTCACGCTGAAAATATGTGCTCTGTTTGCCGGTATTTTAATTGCCCTGGTATCCATACCCAAAGGAAAAATTACGCAGCAATACGGTAGCTGGCAGCGGTTTATACTGTAGAGAAACGAACTATTGCCGTCAGGCCCCTCGCACCAACCCCTGCCTACCCGCGGGAATAGACACGGCTTACCACCCATTTTCGGGATTTTCCGATAAAAAAATTCTTGTCAATTTTGAAGGTTAATGGAGTAAGTCCATTTAAAACCACTGTTTATAAACATTCTAAACATTATCAAAATGCGCTTTAGAACAATTTGGCTATTCTTACTCCTGGCACTGCCCTTTACCTTGCAGGCTCAGGACGTAAGGGAGGTGCTGGTACGCTATGAAAAGGGCAACAGGCCGGCGCTGCAGGCTGACTACAACCTACCTGCCGATCAGATGATGGCGGCTCTCGATGAACACCTGATGCGCAAAAGCCCGCGTTATCGAAACAACGCGCATGATTTTACCGTTTATGAAACCATCATCTGGAATGAAGTATCGATGGAACGCCTGAATGTGCATGTGCGTATTGAGGGCAAAAGCGGTTATAGCACACTGACCATCCTGCTTTCGAAAGGAAACAATTTCATCTCCTACAACTCCGACCCCGGCAAGATTCAGAACCTGAAAAATTTCTTCGCCCGCTTTGAAGCCATCGTGTCGCTTTATGATCTGCGTAAACGTGTAGAAGCGCAGGAAGCTATGGTAAAGAAAGCCGAACAGATGTATGAGAAAAGCCAGGAAAATGTAAACGCTTTGCTCAGGGAAAAAGAAGAACTGGAAGCAGACCTTCGCGATGGATTTGACGATCAGAAAAACAAAGAAACACTATTGGATCTGGAAAGGCAGAAACTTGCATTGCTCCGTCAACAATTGCCGGGCGGCGCATACAGTACTAAGGCTACAAGCCCGCCGGGAGCCCAGTGAGGCTCGACGATAGCTTTTTGTTTCTTAACCACTCAAAGCCTGCCACGTTGAGCAGCAACAGCAACATGCCGTAGAAAACATCTTCCAGGGGTATTGTCAGAAAACGGATTCCCAGATGCTCTGCGTCATTGTACCAAACAACGGTGCGGCCAAAGAAGCTGCCGGTGAGAACGCCATTGGATAAGACAAAGGGAATCAGGATGAAGGCATAGCTGCATAGAAAGCGCGGTAACCAAGCCACATTTTTTGCAACAAAAAAGATAAGAGCAACCGCCAACAACAAAAAGGTTAGCCCCGTGTAGAGACGGTTATGGTTCAAGGCCGCTGCCAACAGAAGGACGCAGGCCAGCAATGCTGTGAACCCTCTTGATACCCGCTTCAGAAAGTCGTACCTGAAAATCAATCCAAAAACATAAAAAGTAAAAGTGCCGGCAAAGGGAATGCATAAAAAAAAGAGGTACTCCTCCAAAGGCATGCCGGCAAAAAAGCGACCTGTGGTATATGCCGCATTGAATCCCCACACGCCCAGATGAGTGAACCAGGCGTCCCAAACCAGAAATGCAAGTGCGATGACCAGACCCGGCAATAAAAAAAACCGCCACTGTTTGTAAAACTGATAGCGCGGACAAAAGGAAAGCAGAAGCGGCGCCGCCAGACAACCGATATCTACAGCCAGGTAAGTGTAGGCCGGAGGGATCATGAATTGCCGGCTCTTTTTGCCTCACGAAAATATTTCAGTGGAACCCAAAGCATTCCAAAACATTCGCCATGCTCCTTCCCGATGTGCTTGTGATGCACTTTATGGGCTTTGCGCAGCGCTCTGAAATAAAAATGTCTGGCGCGGCGAAACCAGCGTATGCGTTGATGAATGAACACATCATGAACCAGGAAATAAGCGGTGCCATAGAGAGTAATACCCGTGGCAACAAAGAGTAGAATGCGCCATTGCGGTAGAAGGGTTCCCAGCAAAAATACGATGACTGACAAACTACCGAACACCACAAAAAAATAATCATTCTTTTCGAACCAGCCCCTGTGTGTGGGGTCATGATGATCTGCATGCCATACCCAAAGCCAGCCGTGCATCACATACTTGTGCAACCACCAGGTGAAGCCCTCCATGAGGCAAAACACCAAAGGAATAATCGCGAAATACAACAACATCTTCATCAGCTTCAATTTTTCCCTGGTCTAAAACATGCGCAGGCTGTTCTTAAGATAACTATAAGCCAGCAAATTCATTTTTTGATAGTCGGGTATGCGCACCCTGCTCTGCAAAATTGCCGCCGGCGGAATGGATTTGATCTTGTCAAACAGCTTGCGGTAATAGATATAAGCAGTGTACACGCCAAAACGAGATGAAGCTGGCAATCTTTTGATCCCTTGCAAAGCCTCGTCAAAATCGCGCTCTATCTCTTGTTCTATACATTTCTTATCCTCGGCGCTAAACCGCTGCATGTCCACACCGGGAAAATAGACCCGCCCAAGCACCAAATGATCGTCTCGGAGATCGCGGAGAAAATTAACCTTCTGGAATGCCGCACCCAAACGCATCGCTGGCTCCTTGAGCGTATCATAGAGCGAACGATTGCCCTGAGCAAACACCCGCAGACACATTAGCCCCACAACCTGAGCGGAACCCAAAATGTATTGCTCATAGCTTGGCAAGGAATGGCTTTGCTTGTCCAGATCCATTTCCATACTCGCAAAAAAACAGTCGATGAGCTCCTGCTCTATTCCATATTGCCGAACCGTATGCTGGAACGCATTCAGCACAGGATTGAGGCTGATGCCCTCTGCTATGGCGCGATCGGTGGCCGACCTAAACTCCGAAAGTAAACCTCGCTGATCGTAGCCCTGAAAACTATCCACGATTTCATCGGCGAGCCGTACAAACCCGTAAATGGCGTAAATAGGAACATGCATTTTTTTATTCAGACAAAAAATCCCGAGCGAAAAGCTGGTGCTGTAACGCCGCGTGATTTGCTTGCTGGTGCACATGGAAATTTCATCGAATAGCGCCTTCATACCTGGATGCTTTTTTTAGATGGTGGATCATTTGTTTTGCTGCAAGTTCGCCGGAGATCACCGCGGGGGGCAGCCCCGGGCCCGGAACGGTAAGCTGACCGGAATAAAAAAGATTGCTGATTTTTCGATTGCGCAGGGAAGGCTTCATAAAAGCCGTTTGTCGAAGCGTATTGGCCAGACCATAGGCATTGCCTTTATAAGCATGATAGTCCGATACAAAATTGTCTATGCCATAAGAATGCTGCACCACCAGATGGTCGCGTATGGTACAGCCTGCAAACTTTTCCAGTCGTTCCATCACTTTGTCGAAGTAGCTGCGGCGAAGGGCTTCGTTATCCTCAAGGCCCGGGGCCAGCGGTATCAGTACAAAAAGGTTTTCCATGCCCTCGGGTGCCACAGCCCTGTCGGTACGTGATGGGCAACAGACATAGAAAAGCGGATCGCGCGGCCACTGTGGCTGATGATAAATATCGCGCGCATGCTGTTCGAAATCTGTATCAAAAAACAAATTATGATGCTGCAGGCGCGGCAACTTCTGCGACACGCCCAGATAAAATAAGAGACAGGAGGGCGCCAATGTTTTTTGCTGCCAATAGCGTTGGCTGTAGTTTCGATAGGACGGCTCAAGCAAACACTGCTCCACATGATGATAATCGGCGGCGGCAATGACGCCCTGCGAAGGATAAAGCGTACCATTGGCCTCCACACCAACGGCCTTCCCTCCCGCTACCGCAATCTTGTCCACAGGCATACCCGGCTGAAGGGAAACACCCAACTCTACCGCCAGAGATGCGATAGCCTCAACCAATTTATGCATGCCGCCCATCGGATAAAAGGTTCCCTGCGTTAGCGCAGCATGGTTCATCAGCGTGTAGAGTGCCGGAATCTGATCGGGCATGGCACCGAGAAACAACACCGGAAACTCGAGCAGTGCGATCAGTGCGGGATCCTTGAAGGCACTGCGCACAGAGCTGCGTACCGACCTGAACACATCCATCCGCAACAGTGATCGTAGCACCGCAGGTGTAACATACTCCAGCGGAGAATATGCCGGACGCCTCACCAACTCTTGCATGCCTATGCTGTATTTTTCAGCGGCCTCACCAAGAAATTTCCTGAGCCGGACACTGCTGCCTTTTTCGCGACTTTCAAAAACCGCATAAAGAGATTGGATATCGGCCGGTACGGGCAAGAGATCGCCACCCTTCAATATGATCTGAAAACCAGGGTCGAGCCGCACAAGATCAAAATAGTCACTTGCAGAACGACCGAAGGCGTTAAAAAACGACTCAAAGACATCCGGCATCCAATACCAGCTCGGACCCATGTCGAACAGAAAACCCTGGTCGGCAAACACCCTTGCTCTGCCGCCAAGGGAAGAATTTTTTTCGAACACAGTGACAGGCAAGCCGCGATCTGCCAGATAGCAGGAGGCTACGAGACCTGAAATACCTGCTCCGATCACTGAAACTTCTCTCATGGCTGATAATGGATGCATCCGGGACTTATAAACAGGCAGCACGATGAATTGTTCGGACGGGGAGCAAAAAAGTACCTCTGTAATGATGATCACCAAGACCAGAGAAGGGAGATCATAGCTTTGCAGCAAACTATTGCCGGGAAATGAAGGAACCAAAAACATCTGCGGGAAGGAACATGGCGCAGTGGCTGCGAAAAAATGGGTTTAACGTACTGATGGTTGGCCTCATCGCCCTGTTATGGCTGGTGCCTTCTTCTAAAGCTTACCTGATCCGTGGCCTGATGCGACTGGGATTTTTCAGACCAAAGATAGAAACCGTTGAAGCTGGTTCGCGCGCGGTTGTTCCGGCTGATGATGTGCTGTTTGAACGGGAAGACGGCAAGAAGGTTCGACTTAGCGAGCTCCGCGGCAAAGTAGTTTTCCTCAATTTTTGGGCGACATGGTGTCCGCCCTGTATTGCCGAAATGCCCGGAATAAACGACTTGTATCAGGATCTCAATAAACTGCCCGATCTGGTCTTTATACTTGTAGATGCCGATGGCGATCTAACGAAGTCCCGCCGGTTTCTTACAACCCATCAGTATCATTTACCACTGTATCAACTGAACTCCGAAATACCCGCAACCCTCTTCTCCGGCACGCTTCCAACCACAGTTGTGATCAACAAACAGGGGCAGATCGTCTTTAGGGAAACAGGGGCAGCCGCTTATCACAGCGAAGACTTCGTAAACCAGCTCAGGCAACTGGCCACACAACCGTAGCGCCACTTTCCGGAAGCGCTCTATTAAGTTATCGTTATATATCCGCCTCATGCTCAGTCAGTGTTGTCAGGTACAATAGCTTTGCTGATGTCTATGGGTTCCATCAAAGATCTGTTCCGTCCAAGCAGCAAGAAATTCTACATACTTTTTGACGATGTAGCAGAAAACCTCCTGCATATGGAACAGGCATTTTACCCCTTTCTCTACGAAAACGACCTAAATCTTGCGAAAGCAGCCTTGAAAACCATAGAAGACCTGGAACATGCCAACGACATTACCACACACAAGTTGATCATTGAACTGGGCAAGAATTTTATCACGCCCTTCGACAGGGAAGACATTCACTATCTTGCTTCTACCCTCGATGACATTGCCGATTATATGTACGCCTTGGTAAAGCAGCGCATCATTTACCAGATAGCAACGGTTCCCCGGGCCACGCAGCAGGTGGCTGAACGGTTTAGAAAAGTGATTAAACTGCTGCACGAAATACTTGACAGCCTCACTACGAAAGACCTATTGTTGCTTGCGGTCATGAGCAAAGAAATTAAAGACCTGCTACACACTTCCGACAAGATCATAGATAACGCAACGGCCGATTTGCTCAATGGCAAACCCAATCCTATTGAAACCATAAAGCTGGTGGATCATTTCAAGACAGTGCAATTGCTGCTCGATAAATGCGGCGACGCTGTGCATGTCATTGATGCTATAATCGTAAAATACAGTTAGAACTCCCTGACCGCGCCGGCAATTCCTGAAGCGGAAAAATACCCCGGTGAAGAAGACCTTGAGACCGTCTGCATCATGATCGCTACTACCTCCGCTGTGCAATCCGGAAAGTTGACCATTACCACTGTTCCTTCCCCTATCCAGGCCGCGATCAGATCATAATGTTCTTGATCGAGATGGGGCACTACCGGCACACCCAGGCTTTGTAAAGCAGCGGCATTACACTGTTGTTCATACTGCAGATGCATCGGTACAACCATTAATTTTTTACCCAGAAAAAGCGCCTCGGCGGGCCCTTCGAAGCCGGCGCCACAGAGCACGCCTGCAGCCATGGCCATGCTGTTGAGAAAAGCTACATTGTCGATGGGATGTATCGTTACGTTAGCCGCCGCATACGATTGCTTGCTGTGCCTGGAAAACACCTGCCACTGCACCTGCGGAAATCTGGAAAGATAGTCTACCAGAAATTTGTCGTCATACGCAGGCAGATATACAGTGTAATGCCGCCCCTTCTCAGGACGCAGCGCGCGCACTTCCCGCCGTATGACCGGCGTAAACACATGGGTACCATAGGCAGCGAAATGAAAGCCAAAAGCTGTGTTGACCGGTGCATAGTAGCGCAGCACCCACGCGCCGAGCCAATCGCCTTTTTGCGGTCGCGGAGCGGCGGGGTGCAAGACAGCAGACTGATGACTGAGGCCCACGCAGGGCACTTTGCGCAGCTTGCAAGCCCAGGCGGTTACCGGTTCAAAGTCATTGACGACAAGATCGTAATCTTCGACAGGTATCCTGTAAACATCGCGCAGAAGCTGGAACAGATTGACCGAACGCAAGGTGCGCCAAAAGGATACCCCGCCCTTTTTCCCAAAGATGAAGCTCATGCCGTAAAGCCGATACTTTACCGGAAAAGATACGGTTACATCGGCCTGTATGCCGCTGATGAGCACATCCACCGATCCGTACGTACAGAGTTCGGGGTACACATCGCGTGCACGGCTGAGGTGTCCGTTGCCTGTACCCTGTATTGCAAAAAGTATTTTCACCGCAAGTATATCAGGCAGCTTCAGTATTGGGTGAAATTCCGCTGGCGGGCAAGGGCGCAGGCTGCATTTGCAACTCGCGCAGCAAACTCGCCATCATCGCCTTTGGTTTCGCGGTCTTCTTTTTCGGCTTGTCGATTTCGATCGACTGAGCTACGCTGTCGTCGGCATAGCGGTAGATGCTCCATTGATGATCGTGATACTCGAGCGCCGTAAGGTTCTCGATCCAGTCGCCGGAATTCATGTACACTACCGAGCCCGAAGAATTACTGACCGTCTTGATTTCCGGATGATGGATATGACCGCAGACCACGAAATCGTATTTGTTTTCTATAGCAATGTCGCAGACTGTAGATTCAAAACTGTTGATAAATTTCACAGCGCCCTTTACGCTGTTCTTTACCCTTTTTGAAAGCGAAATTTTCCCTCTGCCCATTTTCTCCGAGCAGAAATTAACCAGCCTGTTGATGAGGATGAGCAGATCGTACCCAACTGCACCAAGCCTTGCCAACCATTTGCTATGCTGCATCACCACATCGAAAACATCTCCATGAAAAATCCAGACCTTCTGCCCGTCTATTTTAAGCGAAAGTTTATTGGTGATCTTTAATGACCCCATACGGAAGCCCCGGAACTTACGCAGCATCTCGTCGTGGTTTCCCGGAAGGTAATACACCGGTATCTCCCGCGCCATAAAGCTGAGCAACTGCTTAACGACCATCATATGGGTGGCAGGCCAATAGCGTTTGGAGAACTGCCAGATGTCAATGATATCCCCATTAAGCACCACTGCTTTGGGCTTAATGCTCCGGAGATAGCGAAGCAGTTCTACTGCATGGCATCCGTAAGTACCCAAATGAATATCTGAAATCACCACCACATCAACTTCCCTTTTTGCCATATCTGAGCTTGCCGCCTGTTTGGTTAAGCAAAGAGAAGCAGAGCAGATGATGCAGAGATTATGCCTGCTTTATCTAAACATGATGATAAGATGAATGGAATATTAAGTAAAACAAACATCCCGGAAGGCTAGCTGCGTTCCGGGATGTAATCATACGGCGAGGAACGTGTTTACCAGAGGCGCACCCGCATACTGTCGGGCAGGTACATTTTATCTCCTGGCTTCACACCAAAGGCTTCATAAAATTCGGGCACATTGGGCATAGGGCCGTTTACCCGGAACTTTGCCGGCGAATGGACATCGGTCATCAACTGACTCGCCATCTGCTCCTGCCTGATATTGTACATCCAGCCGAGCGCATAGCCGAGAAAGAAACGCTGTAACGGCGTAAGCCCGCTGATTTTTTCGTTCTTCTTGTAGGTATCAGTTTTCTTAAAGGCATCGAGCCCGATCAGTATGCCTCCGAGATCGGCAAGATTCTCGCCAAGGGTTTGGCCACCTCTGATGTGTGCCGTATCTACCACCACCATGTTGTTGAACTGGCTGACCAGCACTTTAGCGCGCTTGTTGAATTCGTCTTCGTCCTTGCTCGTCCACCAGTTCTGGAGATTTCCGTTCTCGTCATATTGCCGGCCTTCATCGTCAAATCCGTGAGTAATCTCGTGGCCTACTGTCGATGCTGCTGCATAACCATATACCAGGGCATCATCGAGTTCTTCATCCCGGTAACCCGGTACGGTGAAAATGCCCGCAGGAAGTACGATTTCGTTGTTGGAAGGATTGTAATAAGCATTGTAGGTCTGTGGGGTCATGTCCCATTCATCACGATCTACGGGTTTGCCCAGTTTGTTCAACTGGTATTGGTTCCACCATTCATTGGCTCTTACCATATTCAGCACGTAGGGTCCCCGGTCTATTTTCAGGCCTGAAAAATCTTTCCATTTATCAGGATAGCCCACTTTTTTTCTGATACCCGCCAGCTTGCGCAGGGCCTTCTGCCTGGTGCTATCGCTCATCCAGTCCAGCTTCTCGATGCGCTCGCGATAGGCATTCCTTACGTTTTCGACAATATCCTCATACCGCTTTTTTGCAGTGGCATCAAAATATTCTTTGGCAAACAACTGTCCCAAAGCCTCGCCCATTGCATCCTCCTCTGCGTCTATCACCCTTTTCCAGCGGGGCTTTTGCGCTTCCGCACCCCGTATCCTTTTACTGTAAAAATCAAAGCTGGCGGTCACTACTTCCTGGTTCAGATAAGGCGCAAAAGAGCGCAGCAGATGAAAGGACATATAGTCTTTCAGTGTCTGCAGATCGGTGCCGGCTATCAGTTTTCCAAGCGCGGTGTAAAACTCCGGCTGTCCTACGATCACCGTATCCACGCCCTGGGCACCCATTTGTTTGATCTGCTCCGTCCAGTTCACTTCTGGCGACAACTTATTTAAGGCTGCCACCGACATCCTGTTGTAGTTTTTGTACGGATCGCGCAGGGCTTCCAGCGTTCTTGAATTCTTTGCCAGAGCGGTTTCAAACTTAATAATCCCATCCGCTTTTGCCCGGGCGGCAGAGGTATCATAGCCCAAAAATCCGAGCATCTGAGCTACATAGGCCGGGTATGCCTCGCGAATCTTTCGGGTACGATCGTCGGTATTAAAATAATAATCGCGACCAGGCATTCCCAGTCCACCCTGATATAAGGTGTAAACCATTTCCGTACTGTTCTTTGCATCCTGCGTTACAAAGTCGCCGAAGAAAACGCCGACACCCAGCGTGTGCAAATGCGCTGCGGTGCGCATCAGGCCCGCGACATCTTGTGCCCCACTGATGCGGTCGAATTCGTCTTTAAGCGGTTGTATTCCCAGCTTCTCTATCGAGGCCGTGTCCATGCCGCTATACCAGAAATCGCCAATTTGCTGATCGGTTCCGGCAGTCGCCTTCTTTTGTGCTGCCTCCTCATTGATCTTGCGCAGCCGCTCATAGAGCTCCGCCTGCACCAATTGACCAATGCCCCAACTCGTTTGGTCGGCAGGTATCTTATTGGCACTCAGCCAGGCTCCTTCTGCATACTGAAAAAAGTCTGCTGCGGGACTTACCGTAGTATCGAGGTTGGCCCGCAGGATATCGCTATGTTGCTCAGTCTTTGCCGTATCCGACGGTTGGCAGGAGGCCAGCGTGGCGATAACTGCTGCACCGGCTACAATATTCTTGTACATGTGTGTGAATTATAAAGTGTGAAATTAGGTTGTTTTAGAAAGTTTATTCGGGTTTTACGGGGTTATAAAACGGGGGAATTGCCATACAAAAAAGTGCGGCGAACCCGCACCTTTCTCATCGTACAGAATATTCTGTCGTTCTACCAGGACTTTCCTGGTGACATCGGCACCCGCCTGATTGACTTCAATCCAATAAGCTCCTGCGGGCAAGGCGTGCAGGTCAAAGTAACCGATAGTGCTGCCCTGATAATTGATCGTGGAAGAAATTTTTCTGCCGTACCTATCCGCCGTGCAAATATTCGACTCACTATTGTGCTACTCAACTAATTCACACCAAAATTCCCCCGGCACGTTATTATGATGACGATAATTTTGGGCATGCAATTCAAAAGTCTGCAGCATACCACCCTGGCGGAAATAACTGAAACATTTAATGACGCATTCTCTGCATACGAAATACCCATGCAGCATACCGAAGAAAGCCTGCGGCGAAAACTAGAGATCGAGGATATAGACCTGCAACTTTCAGTGGGCGCCTTCGACGGAGACCAGCTTGGCGGCTTTATTTTTTTCGGCATAGACCGCAATCTGAACGGGAGGGTGACCGCATGGGACGGAGGTACGGGGGTACGAGCAGCCTACCGGGGAAGACAGATCACACAAAAGCTTTTCGGATTTGCACTGCCCCTGTTGCGGAAGCAAGGCGTACAATGCATATTGCTCGAAGTATTAGAAAACAACAGCACAGCACGAAACATTTATTCCGGCTTAGGGTTCAGCCTACTAAGGCGGCTCAATGCCTATAAAGGAAATATCTTGAGCACAAAAAATATCCCTTTTCAAATTGAAAACCTGACCGGGGCAGACGAAACCTTGGAGCATGCGCTTGGTGACTTTTTGCCGGCCTGGCAGCAAAGCCACAAACGAATCCAAAATGCTGGCGAAGCTGTACAAACTATTGGGATCGTGGATGATGCCTATCAGCCCATTGCCTATGCACGGTTTCGTCCTGAAGACGGACGTGTGTTACAATTTGCGGTCCATCCCGCACACCGGCGGAAAGGTATGGGCACAGCGATTTTTACACACATCGCCGCCCGGGTAGCCGGACCCGTTTCGGTGGTCAATGTTGATGAGCACTGCGAGTCCTGCGCCGCTTTTCTCACCGCTATGGGTTTGCACCCCTTCATTAGTCAATATGAAATGGCACTTGAATTGAGTTGAAGGCTGATGAAGAAGCACTCATTTGATTTGAAAATTTGAAGATAATTTGCCAATAAGCTAATTAGCCGATTAGCCAATGGGGTAAATGAATTTGAAGATTTGAAGATAATTAGACAATGAGCCAATTCGGCAATTTGCCAATGGATTTGAAGATAATTTGCCAATAAGCTAACGAGCCGATTAGCCAATATTTGGGCGGGTTTGAAAGTCGGACAACATCCTACTTTACAACTTCACAATTGCTGAAGAATGAATTTTCGTCCAGCCCATGATGGCGCCTTTTTCCTGCTTTGACTACGATGATAAAATAGCGGCAGCAAAGAAATGGCTATAAGCTCAATAGCTACTTCCAACTCTGGTCAGGAAAACCAGCGCCATGGCGGGAAGTAGAAAAGTGCGCGAACAGCGCCGAGCCTGCGGAAAGCGGCGGAGCAATCGCTTTTCGCGGTCTTTTTCTTTTGCTTCTTTTCTTTTGGACCAGCAAAAGAAAAGAAGAATGTATTTTGATTTGAAGACAATTAGCCGATGAGCTAATGAGCCGATTAGCCAATGGGGTAAATGAATTTGAAGATTTGAAGACAATTAGACAATGAGCCAATTCGGCAATTTGCCAATGGATTTGAAGATAATTTGCCAATAAGCTAATGAGCCGATTAGCCAATGTTGGATAGGACTTGAAAGCCGGTCAACAACCAACTTTACAAATCCACAAATTCGCGACTTTACGATTTTACAACTTTACAAATCCCCACTTTACATTCTTACAAAAAAACAAATCAACAGATAAACAGATAAACAATAAACCCAACAGATGTCTCACTTCGCTGCTGCCTTGCACAATGGCTACCGCCAGCAGCTCACTCGACATGACGGCCTTGATGTGAGTTATGAGCAGGCTTCAACGGACGAACCACTATTCGACTGACAACTTCACATCTTCACAAAAAAACAAATCAACAACAAAACAAATCAACAACAAAAGCATCAAGCCATTTGGGTCTTAAACTCACTGGTGAAGTGGAATTCAATATCGGGATTGTTTTGGCGCTCGGTATTGAGGAACCATTCGCTTTGGGCAAGATAGACAAGGTTGCCATCTTTGTCTTCCATGATATTTGCCTGTTTGAAGCGGATAAAATCTTCCACTTTCTTTTTATCGCCGGTGATCCAGCAAGCCTTGTAAAAGCTTAACGGAACGAAGGAACAAGATGCTCCATATTCCTGCAACAGACGATATTGAATTACCTCAAACTGCAGTTCGCCGACGCAGCCAATGATCTTCCGGTTGCCGCCATGTTGCGTAAAGAGTTGGGCCACGCCTTCGTCGGTAAGCTGCCTGATACCTTTGTCGAGTTGCTTGGTCTTCATAGGATCTTTATTCACCAGCTCTTTAAACAACTCGGGCGAAAAGGTGGGAATACCGGTAAACTGCAGCTCTTCGCCTTCTGTAAGCGTGTCGCCGATCTTAAAATTGCCGGTATCAAACAGGCCCACTACATCGCCGGGGAATGCTTCTTCGATCACATCTTTTTCGCGTGCCAGGAAAGAATACGGATTGCTAAAGCGCACATCCTTATCGAGGCGGGTATGATGAAAATAAGTATTGCGCCCAAACCTGCCGGAACAGACCCTTAAGAAAGCGATACGGTCGCGGTGGCGTGGATCGAGATTGGCGTGGATTTTAAATATAAAACCTGTAAACTTATCCTCGTCGGGACTTACAAAACGCTTGTCGGTCATACGACCCAAGGGCACCGGAGCAATGCGAATAAACGTATCGAGCAGCTCTTTTACTCCAAAATTGTTGACTGCGGAACCGAAGAATACAGGTGCGATAGCGCCCTTCAGATAGGCCTCCGTATCGAGTTCGCCATAGACGCCTTCCAGAAGCTCTACGTCTTCTCTCAGTTGTTGTGCATCGCGCTCTCCGACTTTTTGATCGAGCAAATGATCGGACAGGTCTGGTATCGGCAATGTATTTTCTTCTGTAGCTTTCTGATTAGCCGTAAACAGGTTCAGGCTCTTATCAAAAAGATTATACACTCCTTTAAAATCTTTACCCATGTTAATCGGCCAGGACAAAGGATGCAGCGCTATCTTCAGTTCCTTTTCTATTTCATCCAGCAGATCGAAGGGATATTTTCCATCGCGATCCATTTTATTCACAAACACGATTACCGGAGTGTCGCGCATGCGGCAGACTTCCATCAGTTTGCGGGTTTGTTCTTCCACTCCGTTCACGCTGTCAATCACGAGGATTACACTATCCACCGCAGTAAGCGTGCGATAGGTATCTTCAGCAAAGTCCTTGTGACCTGGTGTATCGAGCAGATTGATCAGTACGTTCTTATACTCAAAGCTCATCACCGATGTAGCGACTGAGATACCGCGCTGACGCTCGATTTCCATAAAATCGCTCGTAGCATGCTTCTTGATTTTATTACTTTTCACAGCACCGGCCACCTGGATGGCGCCGCCAAACAACAGCAATTTTTCGGTGAGTGTGGTCTTACCGGCATCGGGGTGCGAGATGATGGCAAAAGTTCTTCTCCGGCTTATTTCTTTTTCGTAGCTCATTTCTCAATAAGAGCGGCAAAATTCAGAAAAAACAGGGAGTAAAGACTAAATATTATTGCCCCGCACAAAAACTACATTGATTATCTGAGTTGGATATTAGATTTGCTGTCAAAGCATAAGGCGCATGGAAATGACCCGGCTACAAGACGATCTGCTTAATGACTTTACCGAACAAAAGCAGGTGATGGTAGAACAGATAGAATTGTTCGACCCGCTGGCCACATCTCTTCGAAAAAAAGCAGCCTCGAGGCTGATGCCCAAAGCCTTGCTCATTATTCTGGAAATAGTATGCTTTCTCTGCTCGGCCGGCATGATCGTCCTGATGGTACAGATGCGCCATATTACGCCCTTCCGGTCACTGTCGAAGCTGCGCTATTTGCATCAGCTTTCCGACCTCTCGCACCTGCGTGAGGCAGAGTACCTGAGCCTGAGCGTGTATCTTTTTGCAGGTGCCATAGCTATATTATTGTTCATCGCCGGGGTAATGCTGCATTACCTCATGCTTAAGAACAACATTCTGAGGATTGCCCGCAGTAATGTCATGATCCTTACAGCCCAGCATCTAAGAAGAAAAGCGAGTATTGAAATGCTGGAACAAAGGCATCTGCTCGATCTTCCCTCTTTTGGAGGCCCGGTGAGCGCACGAGCTGTCCTTGAGCCCGACCCCGAAACCGCCGATAAAGATCTATAGTTACCTTTGCACCCGCTATTTATGACCAACTTATTCGAAAAAATTCAGGAGACCGCAGCATTTATACGGTCGAAGGTAAAGGCTACACCCCGTGTAGGCATCATATTGGGAAGCGGCCTCGGCGGGCTCATTGACCTCGTCGTGAAGGAGGCCGAAATAAGCTATGGCGATCTGCCCCACTTTCCTGTTTCTACCGTGCAGGGCCATGCCGGCAAGCTGGTTTTCGGCAAGCTGGGAGAACAGAGCGTTATGCTGATGGCCGGGCGTTTCCATTACTACGAAGGATACGACATGCAGGAAGTGACCTTTCCTGTCCGGGTAATGAAAGCATTAGGCATCGAAACGCTGATTGTATCTAACGCGGCTGGGGGGATGAATACAAGCTATCAGGTGGGCGATCTGGTGATCATCAAAGATCATATCAACTTATTTCCCGAACATCCGCTACGTGGCCCCAACGATGAACGTTTAGGCGTGCGTTTTCAGGATATGAGCGAGCCCTACGATCTTCAGCTCATCACTATGGCGCAGAAAATTGCACAGAGCAAAAATCTGCGGGTACATACAGGCGTGTATGCCGGACTACAGGGCCCAACTTTCGAAACCCGCGCCGAATATAAGTGGCTGCATGTAATTGGTGCCGACGTGGTAGGCATGAGCACGGTGCCGGAGGTAATTGTTGCCCGGCATGGGAACATGAAAGTGTTTGCCGCCAGTGTGGTAACTGACCTGGGTATCCGCGATGAACTCAATACGATTTCGCACGAGGAGGTGCTTGCCGCCGCCAATGCTGCCGCTCCCCTACTGGCAGGTCTGGTAGCAGATCTCGTTAGCGAATTATAAAGAAACGCCATTTTGCTGCGGGCAGGTACATAACCACAATCATACAGGAAGTGTGGACTTAAGATGAGCACCTGTTGTATTTTTATACCGTGAAAAAAATAACTACATCGCTATTGGTTCTGGGTGCGATCGTGGTCGCCAGTTCCTTTTCGAAAAAAGAGGAGAACATCACCATCGAAAAACTGGGTGAGCAATTGTTCTTCGATCCCATCTTGTCCGAAGACCGCAGCATCAGTTGCGCCTCCTGCCACAAGCCGGAATTTGCCTTTGCCGATACAAGTGCTGTAAGTACAGGGGTACATGGACGCAAGGGCAGCCGTAATGCACCCTCAGCCATGAATGTAAGCGCACGAGAGTCTTTGTTTTGGGATGGACGTGCAGCTACACTCGAGGAGCAGGCATTGGGACCCATTCAGGACCATAACGAGATGAACCTGCCGATTGCTACGGCACTGTGGCGGCTCAATCATAGCGCACGTTACAAAAGATTGTTCTACCAGGTGTTTCAACAGGCGGCCGATAAAAACAATCTGGGAAAAGCCCTTGCTGCCTACGAAAGAACCCTGGAAACCAGCAATACGCCCAACGACCGGTGGATGAATGATGAGCCGAATGGAATGACGGAGCAACAGGTACGAGGCCGGGTAGTTTTTCGTGAAAAAGGAAAATGTTTTGAATGTCATTTCACGCCCGATTTTACCGGCGATGAGTACAGAAGCATAGGCCTGTTTAACGGCAAAGAACATAATGACAGTGGCCGCTATCGCATCACGAAGAAACCGGAAGATATCGGCAAATTCAAAGTGCCGGGGCTGAGAAATGTGGCCATGACCGCACCTTATATGCATGATGGCAGCATGAAGACCCTTCGGGAGGTGATAGACTATTACGATAATCCTCATGGTTCGTTGCCCACAGGTATCAACAGGGATAGCGTGCTTTCCGGACCGCTGGGACTTACAGAACAGGAGAAGGACGATCTCGAGGCTTTTCTCAATGCACTTACAGATGACCGCTTTGTGAAGCGTCCTTAAAAAGGAGACTAATCCTCATGTTCCTTGCGCGTTAATGTCAGCGCCACAAGAAGGCAGAGCAGACCCAAAACTATATTTCCGAATAGTGTCATAGAAACAGATAGTTTGGGATAAAGGCAAAAAAATCAATCCAACGGAGCCGCTACAGCTAATGCTAATGCTTTACGGCACAAACAGCTTTCGCTTTTCAAAGCTGATAGTCTTGTCACCGATATGAAACTGATACAAGCCATCGGGCAAACCGCTCGTGCTGATGTTGTGTGTTTTTGTTTGCTGCGGTAGTTTTCCCCGACGCACCACCCGGCGGTGTTCATCTGAAAACTCGTACTGCAGTAATTCGCCCTGATCCTCGTTCAATACTACCCGCACTTCGTTGGCGAGGTGGCTATACATGATGTTCATGGTGCAAAGCGGCGCTTTTTACAAATCTAACCTACGGATGTGACCGGCAGATTATGGCAATGTTTCATTTATGTCAACGGCAGAGCTACTCGCAGAAAGTATCCACTTTGGCTAAAGCCGGACCAGCGTTCTCTCTAACCCTGGGCTAAAGCCCAGGGTTAAACTCATGAGCCGCGTGAACTTAGGCGACTGGCTAAGCGGGTATCGCTGGAAATGGCCCCACGTATTAGCGGGGCTTCAGCCATACGTTTGTAACCCAGGGTTTTAGCGCCGGGGAACGACTACAAATCCAACCTACGGATGTGACCGGCAGATTATGGCAATGTTTCTTTTATGTCAACGGCAGAGCTACTCGCAGAAAGTATCCACTTTGGCTAAAGCCGGCTCGACGTTCTCTCTAACCCTGGGCTAAAGTCCAGGGTTAAACTCATGTACCACGTGAACTTAAGCGACTTGTTAAACGGTTATCGCTGGATATGGTCCCACGTATTAGCGAAGCTTCAGCCATACGGTGTTCCCCGGGGCTTTAGCCCCGGGGAACGACGCACACAAGGGGCGGCTTTAGCCAAAGACTGTCAACCACTTGACCCATCAGTCAATCCCAAAAAACACGGAACAATATCCACAACTCGGAATAAAAAA